>NZ_MRUL01000001.1 GCF_002006995.1 Izhakiella australiensis
TTGAAGACGACGACGTTGATAGGCCGGATGTGTAAGCGCAGCGATGCGTTGAGCTGACCGGTACTAATGACCCGTGAGGCTTAACCTTACAACGCCAGAGGCGTTCTGCGAAAGCGGATGAGAGAATTTCAGCTTGTTAACGGATAAGTGCGGCCGGCGGGAGGAATCCTGCGGGCCGGAGTCCGGAGAGCTTTTGTGCTGAGGCAAGGCGGCACGTGAGAAGGAGCATACAGCGGTATGTGACTGAGCGACGCGCATGCAGCCAACGCAGCCGCAGTGCAAAAGGGACCGGACGGAGCACAAAGAATTTGCCTGGCGGCACTAGCGCGGTGGTCCCACCTGACCCCATGCCGAACTCAGAAGTGAAACGCCGTAGCGCCGATGGTAGTGTGGGGTCTCCCCATGCGAGAGTAGGGAACTGCCAGGCATCATATAAAGAAGAAGCCCCGTGCGAAAGCGCGGGGCTTTTTTGCGTCTGCGGCGGAGCCTCCCCGGCGCCGGCTGCGCCGGCTTTAAACCGGCGTCCCGCCGGAGCCTCAGCCGGCGTCCAGCGCCCGCAGCGCGGCGTTGAGCAGCGAAAGCGTTCTGTCACGCTGGCGATAAAACCGGGTCGTCAGCGCCAGAAAGAAAACCCGGGAGGTGGTAGCCCGCCGGTGACCTGCCAGCTGCCGTAATCCGGGAAATGCGCCGCCGTGCCAGCTGAGATCGTAGTGAAAATCATCGCAGGCGCTATAGCGGGCACGGTGCCAGAGTCCGGTTGCAGTTCGCAGCGCTTTTTCCTCCACGTCGCCCTGCTCAATGCGCTGCTGAGTCCGGGTTAACTTCGCGGCTATCGCCGTTAAATCAAATTCGCTATCGAGATCGTCCTGCAGCTGACTCAGCTCATTCTGTAACTGAGCCAGATAAGCCTGCGGCGCTAACGGCAGGCGCTCATCTTGCAGCAAGCGCGATAGCCAGCCCATATGAATACGCGTATCGCGCCAGAGGATCTCAGCATCTACTTTATCAAGCGTATCCTCCTCGGTATGCCACCACCAGCCGCCACCGCTGCCCGGAGATTGCGAGGTTTTCATTTCAGGCTGTTCACGAAAGGCAAAATGCAGGGGAATACCGCATCCCCAGAAGGATTGGTCCGCTCCCTTACCGGGAGGAATGACGCGGCTGATCGGCGATCCACTAATTTCCTGTACCGCCTGATTAAGAAAGTCGACCGACTCGGCGCCGCTGGCATTGACCAGGATCTGAATCGCATCGCGACAGCCGGGAGAGTCAACGTTGATATGCGCCACGCAGTGCTGCTGCAGCTCTTCCCGGTAACGGTCGGCATACCAGGTTGATCCGCCATAGCGAGCGTTAGAATGTCCTGGCCACCATGCAATGCGCAGCCCGCGGCGGAGTACTCCCTGTTGTGATGCTGCCCACAGAGCAATAGCCAGACAAAGCGCATTGCCGGTTGCGTTATCCGTGACGCCTTCATGCCAGGAGTCATAATGTGAAGATAACAACACAAACTCATCCTCGCTACCCGGAATATCGACCACCGGCAGTGAGCAAGGCGCAACGTGGTTGTGCAGCTGGGTGCTGAGATGGGCCTGCAGTTCAGGCTGCTGCTGATAGTACTTCAGCAGTTTTTGCCCGTCGGCCTGATTAACCGATACCACGGGTAATCGGGGATAGCGAATGAGATCGTCGGGCAGCGGCGAGCCCCAAATCGGGCCTACTGTCTCCTCATGCAGGGATAATTCTGCCGATCCCCAGATATGTATCAGGCCAGCTGCGCCAGCAGCATCCAACTGCTGGACGTAATCTTCAAAAGCCTGATCTGCGATGACAATACGTCCACGCACGCTTTCCCGCCAGAGAAAGCGCTCGTTTTCACTCAGGCGTTGCAGCGATCGGGTATCATGATACAGCGGCGCCAGAATGCCCTGCGGGCAATTTCCGGCAAAAGAGCGAGTTTTGACCGTCGGCTGCCATTCAGGAAAGTCACTCAGCCCCAGTGATGCGCGCCCTGGATCGCTTAAAAAAAGCTCACAGGTTAAGCGTTGTGGTTGCAGTCCGGCCTGCTGTAATTGTTCAATCAGCCAGTCGGCAGCCTGTTCCGCATCCCGGGAGCCGGAAAGGCGGTGAAGATGCTGATAGTGCGTCAGCATCCTCTGCATCTGGTTGCGTAACTCAGTGTGCTGCATTTGCAGGCTCCTGCGTTGCAACTTTCATTTCCAGATCGCCAAAGTAATGCTCCTTGATTTTTTGCCAGGTTCCATCGGCTATAATTTTTGCCAGGCCATCGTTCAGGCGCTTCTGTAATGCCGTATCACCTTTACGGACACCGTAAGCCGAGCCGATACTGAACAATTTATCATCGTGCACTTCCGGGCCGACCAGCGCAAAATCTTTGCCCTCAGGCTTACTAAGAAAGCCGAAGGTAACGGCAACGCCCGGGCTGAGTGCACCATCGAGACGCCCGGCTGCGAGGTCCTGGTAAATGGCATCGGCATCAGCGTAATGCATCACGTTAATGCCTTTCGGCGACCAGTACTGATTGGCGTACATTTCCTGTATAGAGCCCTGCTGCACGGCAATTTGCTTACCACGCAGCGATTCCACCGTTGGCAACAATCCACTTCCTTTGCGTGCTACCAGCTTGGTTGGAATGTGATAAATGAAGTCGGAGAAATCGATAGATTTCCGGCGCTTATCGGTGACACCCAGCGGAGAGATAAAGTCAACTTTGCGCGCCAGCAATGAAGGGACCTCGGCGTCGAAGCTGCTGACGATAAATTCACATTTTGCGTTAATCGCCTTACAAACGGCCTTGGTGATATCAATTTCAAAGCCGCCAGGCTGACCGCTGCTATCGCGTAGCTGAAAAGGTGGATAGGAGAGATCGGCGGCTACGCGCAGCGTATCTTCGGCCAGTGCCTGGGCGCTTCCTGCCATCAGCAGGGAGGCAAATAATAGGCGGGAAAGTTTCAACATCAGGCATCTCCAGATTTAGCGTGGGATTTCCACCGGGTAAATTCCTGCCGTACAGCCTCAAGCGCGCTGGCATCGTGGCAGAGATCAAAGGCGCTCATTGCCAACGCTTTCGCGGCAATCAGCATGGTATTAAGGCCATTTTCCGACCCGGCAGCGGCGGCGAACTCCGGGGTATGCGGATAAACATCGCCGATGCGCAAATAGGGATGAATCGCTGCGGTAATCTGGCTGACATTGCCAATATCGGATGAACCGACGCCGCCTTTCTCCGGTGGGGCCTCTACTTCTTCACCCAGCAGAAGCAGGTTCTGAGCAAAGATATCCGCCAGCGCCAGGTTATTGTTGCGCTCAGCGTAGGTCAGGCCTTCCTCTATTTCCAGCCGGGCGCCGCTCATATCGGCCGCCGCCTGCGTCGCCGCCAGTACCTTGCGGCGAACCTCCTGCAACCCGTTTACCGTCGCTGAGCGTAATAGAAACTTCGCTTCGGCGTAGGCCGGGACGATATTGGTTGCCTGGCCGCCGTTGGTGATGATGCCATGCACCCGAACATCGTCAGTAAAGAACTGACGCAGTGCGTTGACGCCGATAAACGTCTGGATGACGGCATCCAGCGCGCTGATACCCAGATGTGGGGCGGACGCTGCGTGTGCGGCCTTACCGTAAAATTTAAACAGCAAATCGACGCAAGCCAGTGCGCCGCGGGTCACCATATTTCGCTCTCGCGGATGAAACATCATCACCGCATCAACCCCGGTGAAAACGCCCTGTTCGGCCATAATTATTTTACCGCCGCCTTCTTCTTCCGCCGGCGTGCCTATCACCTCAATGGTGCCGTTAAAATCCGTCCCGGCCTGCTTTAGCGCGAGCGCGGCGGCCACTGACGCGGTGCCGATAAGATTATGCCCACAAGCGTGTCCCAGTTCAGCCAGCGCATCATACTCGGCTAAGAATGCGATAGTCGGGCCGCCGCTTCCCTGCTGCCAGCGCGCGCGAAAAGCTGTATCCAGTCCGGCTACCGATCTTTCAATGCTAAAACCAGCGGCTTCCAGCGGAGCAATCAATGCGGCGGCAGAGTGATGCTCCGCAAAGCTCAGCTCCGGCGCGGCGTGAATCTGCAATGCCAGAGTGCGCATTTCGGCGCTGAGATCTTCGGTGGCATAAATGATTTTTTGCTTCTGCTCGTTGATGGTGCGAACGGCCATGGATACTCCCCGTTGTAGTGCAAATAACTATCTGTTAATAAATATATTTATACAGGTATAGGCTTTTTCTTAATCAATGTTAAATTAAGCTTTTTTATGACCTACCCATGCAGCGCAAAAAAGATTTTATGAAGAAGCGGAGGGCGTTGTTATGAATGAAAAAGACTGGCTGATTATTCGCGCCGTCTGGCAGTACCAGAATATTACCCGGGCGGCGGAGCAGCTGTTTACCTCACAGCCCGCGCTTAGCTATCGGCTAAAACAAATTGAGCGCAAGCTGGGCGTACGCTTGTTTGAAGAGGGAGGGCGACCACTCATTTTCAGCGCCCAGGGGCGCTACCTGGCGCAGCAGGCGGAAAAGGTTCTGAATGATGCCCGTCAGCTACGGGAAACGCTCCAGCGTCTGAGCGGGCCGCAGCAGGGCGAATTACGGTTAGGGGTTTCCAGTAATTATGCTGCCTATCGCCTGCCTGATCTGCTGCTGCGTTTTAACGCACAAAACCCGGGTATAAGCCTGAATCTGGTAAGCGGATTAAGTGAAGAGATGTTCCTTAAGCTACAGCGCGATGAGGTGCATATTGCAGTGGTTAAAGACAGCTACAGCTGGAAAGAGGGAAGTGCGCTGATTGAAGAGGATGATTATTACCTGATAAGCCATCAGCCGGTAGATCTTAATTTGCTGCCGTGGCTGCCGCAAATTCGCCTCAACCACGGTGGTCACGTGACTCAGCTTATCGATCGGTGGTGGAACGTTAATTACACCCTGCCGCCACGTATTGCTATGAGCGTGGATAAGCTGGAAGTTTGTCTGGCAATGGTGGCGCGCGGGCTGGGGTATGCGATTGTTTCCAGCTATCAATCGCTGCCAGCGCAGCTGGTCAGAACCCCGGTTCGCGTGGGCGGCGAGACCATCAAAAGCCGCACCTGGCTGCTATGGCATCACGGCGGTAACGCGCTCACCCTGCCATTTATTGACCTGTTTACCTCGCAGTCTTTGTCAGGTGAAACATTTTCAACCAGCGAATGAACCCTCGACAATGAATAACGAAGTGGGTATCTTTGGCTGTCTGGATGTCTAAACGTATAAACGGTTGTAGTGAGGTCACCCTGAGATGCCGATAAGAGTCCCTGATGAATTACCCGCAGTAAACTTTTTGCGTAATGAGAATGTCTTCGTCATGACCTCCTCACGCGCGAGGATGCAGGAAATTCGTCCGCTAAAGGTGCTCTTGCTCAACCTGATGCCCAAAAAAATTGAAACGGAAAACCAGTTTCTACGCCTGCTATCAAACTCGCCGCTGCAGCTCGATATTCAGCTGCTGCGGATTGATAATCGTGAAACGCGTAATACGCCCGTTGAGCATCTGAATACCTTTTACTGTAACTTTGAAGACATTCAGGAAGAGAATTATGATGGCCTGATCGTTACCGGCGCGCCGCTTGGGCTGGTTGATTTTAGCGATGTTGCCTACTGGCCGCAGATTGCCAGGGTAATAAACTGGGCGAAACAGCACGTCACCTCAACGCTGTTTGTCTGTTGGGCGGTACAGGCGGCGCTAAATATTCTTTATGGCATTCCCAAACAAACTCGCCAGGACAAGCTTGCCGGAGTTTTCGAGCATCAGATTCTCCACCCGCATGCGCTGCTGACGCGCGGCTTTGATGATACTTTCCTTGCTCCGCATTCCCGCTATGCTGATTTTCCCACTCAGTTAATCCGCGATTATACTGACCTGGAGATCTTTGCCGAAGCGGAGCAGGTAGGAAGCTATCTGATGGGGACGAAAGATAAGCGCATGGCATTTGTTACCGGTCATCCGGAATACGATGCGCTGACGCTTTCCGGCGAATTCTATCGCGACTGCGAGGCCGGCCTCAATCCGCAGATTCCACATAATTATTTTCCGCAGAACAATCCGCAGCTTCCCCCCCGCGCCAGCTGGCGAAGCCATGGTAATTTGCTGTTCTCAAACTGGCTGAACTATTACGTCTACCAAATCACGCCTTATGATCTGCGCCGCATGAATCCCACGCTGGAGTAAACGGCGACCTGCTTATCTGACCCGGCCCCGGCCGGGTTTTTTTATGTTTAAAGATCCTGAGTCTATGTTTATAGAAACTTGTTATTGATGCTAGTAGAAAAAATAAATTCATATTTATCATTAAGATATTGTGTTTATAAAATAAAAATGGAAATAGTTTTTGATTTTAATATTTTGATCGTTATGCTTGAGATCCCGAAGGCCAGATGCCCGCTGCATCTGATCCTGAGACGAATCAGCACTTTTTCTTCCTGACTGGCAGAGGAGCGGGAGATGACGCAACAAGCAATCAGCAACGATGAACTGGTATTTCTGCAGGCCGCAGGGCGTGACGAGCGGCAAATTCTTACCGATAACGCCGTCCAGTTTTTACGTGAACTGGTCGAGCGTTTTGCTCCCGAACGCGAGGCGTTGCTGGCCTCGCGCCAGCAAACTCAACGGCGAATTGATGCCGGCGAGCTACCAAGTTTCAGTAAGGAAACCGCTTCCATAAGGATGGAAAACTGGCGCATCCGCGGTATCCCTGACGATCTACAAAAGCGTCGGGTAGAGATTACCGGCCCGGTGGAACGCAAGATGATTATCAATGCCCTGAATGCGGATGTTGACGTATTTATGGCGGACTTTGAGGATTCGCTGGCGCCCAGCTGGCAGAAAGTCATTGAAGGCCAGATTAACCTGCGTGATGCGGTTAACGGCACCATCAGCTATACCAGCGATGGCGGTAAGATCTACCAGCTTAAACCCGATCCGGCGGTGTTGATCTGCCGTGTGCGCGGGCTTCACCTGCCGGAAAAACACGTACTGTGGCGTGATAAGCCGGTGCCTGGCAGCCTGTTCGATTTTGCCCTCTACTTTTTCCACAACGTTGACCGCCTGCTGGAAAAAGGCAGCGGCCCTTACTTCTATCTGCCAAAAACCGAGTCATGGCAGGAGGCGGCCTGGTGGAGCAAAGTATTCAGCTATGCCGAAGATCGCTTTGCGTTGCTGCGCGGGACGATCAAAGCCACGTTGCTGATCGAAACGCTGCCTGCCGTCTTTCAGATGGATGAGATCCTGTGGAATCTACGCGATCACATTGTCGGCCTTAACTGCGGTCGCTGGGATTATATCTTCAGCTATATCAAAACACTGAAAAATCATCCCGATCGCATACTGCCCGATCGCCAGTCGGTGACTATGGATAAAGGCTTTCTGGATGCCTATTCGCGCTTGCTGATCCGCACCTGTCACCGGCGCGGCGCTTTTGCGATGGGCGGCATGTCGGCGCTGATCCCCAGCAAAGATTCTGAACATAACCGCGTGGTGCTGGAGCGTGTTACCGCTGATAAACAGCGCGAGGCGGATAACGGTCATGATGGTACCTGGGTCGCTCACCCGGGGCTGGCGCAAACCGCCATGGCGGTATTCGATCGCGCGCTTGGCGACAGGCAAAACCAGCTGGATATCAGCCGTGCGGACGATGCCACAATCACCGCTTCGATGCTGCTGGAGCCTTGTGAAGGAGAGCGCACGGAAGAAGGGATGCGCGCGAATATCCGCGTCGCCTTGCAGTACATTGAGGCCTGGCTCAACGGTAACGGCTGCGTGCCGATCTATGGCCTGATGGAGGACGCCGCTACGGCGGAGATCTCGCGGACTTCAATCTGGCAGTGGATCCATCACCGTAAGACGTTATCTAACGGCAAAACGGTAACCAGCGATCTTTTCCGCCAGATGCTGGCAGAAGAGCTGCAGGTGTTACAGCAGGAGCTTGGCGAATGTCGCTTCAGTCAGGGACGTTTTGAAGAAGCATCACGTTTGATGGAAACCATTACCACTGCGCCAGATCTGGTAAGTTTCTTAACCCTTCCTGGCTATCGCTTACTTGCCTGATAAAGGAGAACGTCCATGACTCCACGTACTCAACAAATCGCACAGCTTAACAATGAGTGGCAGCAGGCACGCTGGCAGGGGATCACCCGCCCTTACAGCGCTGAACAGGTTATCTCGCTGCGCGGCTCGTTAAATCCGGCCTGTACTTTGGCAGAACAGGGGGCGAACCGGCTCTGGCGACTGCTCAACGGCGGCGCCAGTAAGGGCTATATCAATAGCCTGGGCGCGTTAACGGGTGGTCAGGCTTTACAACAGGCAAAAGCGGGCATTGAAGCGATTTATCTTTCCGGCTGGCAGGTCGCGGCTGATGCTAATCTGGCGGGCAGCATGTATCCGGATCAGTCACTTTATCCGGCAAACTCCGTACCGGACGTGGTGGCGAGGATCAACAACAGCTTTCAGCGCGCCGATCAGATCCAGTGGGCAAATCAGATAGAGCCGGGCGATCCGCGCTACGTTGATTACTTTCTGCCGATCGTTGCGGATGCTGAAGCCGGCTTCGGCGGCGTGCTGAACGCCTTCGAACTGATGAAGGGGATGATCCGCGCCGGTGCGTCGGCGGTGCATTTTGAGGATCAGCTGGCCGCCGTTAAAAAATGCGGCCATATGGGGGGCAAGGTTCTGGTGCCGACTCAGGAAGCCATTCAGAAGCTGGTATCTGCCCGGCTGGCGGCGGATGTGATGGCGGTGCCGACGGTGCTGATTGCTCGTACCGATGCCGATGCCGCCGATCTGCTGACTTCAGATTGCGACCCGTGGGATGAAGAGTTTCTGACCGGAGAGCGCACCGCGGAAGGATTCTTCCGTACGCACGCAGGCATTGAGCAGGCGATCAGCCGCGGACTGGCCTACGCTCCCTATGCCGACGTGCTGTGGTGCGAAACCTCTAAACCCGACTTAGCTCAGGCGAAGCGCTTCGCTGACGCTATCCACGCGCGCTATCCTGGCAAGCTGCTGGCCTATAACTGCTCGCCTTCTTTTAACTGGAAGAAAAACCTGGACGATGCCGCTATCGCCAGTTTTCAGCAGAGCCTGGCGGACATGGGCTATGTTTTCCAGTTCATTACGCTGGCCGGTATCCACAGTATGTGGTTCAACATGTTCGACCTGGCCCACGCCTACGCCCAGGGCGAAGGCATGAAGCACTACGTCGAGAAGGTCCAGCAGCCGGAGTTCTCGGCGATCTCACAGGGATACACTTTCTCCTCCCATCAGCAGGAAGTCGGCACCGGCTATTTTGACCGCGTTACCAACATCATTCAGGGAGGACGCTCGTCGGTCACTGCATTAACCGGTTCAACAGAAGAGCAGCAGTTCTGAGTCGCCGTGCCTCCCCGCCCGCGTGGGAGGCTATTTTACCGCGTGATGAGGATTCCGGATGCCACCTTTTGATCTCCTTATCGCCCAAACTATCCTGCAAGGGTTTGATGCTCAGTATGGACGCTTTCTGGAAATAACCGCAGGCGCTCAGCAGCGCTTTGAGCAGGCAGACTGGCAGGGCATCCAGCAGGCGATGAAAGCCCGTATTCATTTGTATGACCATCACGTTGGGTTGGTTACGGCACAGCTACGCTGCATCGCCCGACAGCACGAATTAGATCAGGTCGTTATGCAGCGGGTAAAGCGCATTTACACCGACCTGCTGCCTGATTATCCGCGCTTTGAAATTGCCGAAAGCTTTTACAATTCGGTGTACTGCCGCCTGTTTGGCCATCAGGCTATGACCGACGATCGCCTGTTTATTTTTAGCTCTCAGCCGGAGCAGCGTTTTCACAGCCAGTCGAGACCATTGAGCAAATGCTGGCAGGTGCGAGACGACCTGCCCGCCATGTTAAGCCGTATGCTGGATGATTTACCGCTGCGCCTGCCCTGGCAAAATAAGACCCGGGATATTGCCAGCGTGAATGCCCATCTGCGGGAAAACTTTCCCGCCAGTGAGCTTCAGCAGGCGGAACTTGAAGTGTTCAACGAACTGTTTTACCGCAACAAGGCCGCCTGGCTGGTCGCGAAGCTGCACCTTGCCTCTGGCAGCTTCGTTTTCTTATTGCCGATCCATCGTACCGACCAGGGAGAGCTGTTTATTGATACCTGCCTGACGCGTCGCCGTGAGGCCAGTATCGTATTCGGCTTTGCCCGTGCCTATTTCATGGTATACGCCCCCGAACCCGCAGCGCTGGTAGACTGGCTGCGCGATATCCTGCCGGGTAAAACCACCGCTGAACTCTATATGGCGATTGGCTGCCAGAAACACGGTAAAACCGAAAGCTATCGCGAATACTTGCGCCATCTGACCGCCAGCGACGACGCTTTTATCCTCGCACCCGGCGTGCCGGGTATGGTGATGCTGGTATTTACCTTGCCAGGATTCGACCGGGTATTTAAGGTGATCAAAGACCGCTTCGCCCCGCAAAAAGAGGTCACCGAGGCGCAGGTGCGCCAATGCTATATGCGGGTCAAAGAGCACGATCGCGTCGGACGGATGGCCGATACCCAGGAGTTTGAATTTTTCGCTCTGGAGCGCGAGCGAATCAGCCCACAACTGATGGCCGCGATGCAGCGGGATATTGCCGACAAGCTAAGCGTTAGCGGCCGCTGGCTTATCATCCGCCATCTGTATATTGAACGTAAAATGATTCCGCTGAACCTGTGGCTGGAACAGGCCAACGACCAGCAGCGCCACGATGCCATTGAAGAGTACGGCAACGCGATTAAGCAACTGGCCGCCGCCGATATTTTCCCCGGAGATATGCTATTTAAAAACTTCGGCGTCACCCGCCATGGTCGGGTGGTGTTCTACGATTATGACGAAATCAGCACCATGACTGAGCTGCATTTTCGCCAGGTTCCCGCCGCTCGCTACCCGGAAGATGAGCTCAGTGCCGAACCCTGGTACAGCGTGGCGCCGGAAGATGTGTTCCCGGAAACGTTTCGCCACTACCTCTGTGCGGATAAGCGGCTGGGAAGTCTTTTAGAAAACCAGCATCCGGAGCTTTTCGACCCCGGCTGGTGGCAGCATATCCAGCAGCGGCTGCGTGACGGGCATATTGAGGATGTTTTTGCTTACCGGCGCCGTCAGCGGTTTTGCAACCGTTCTTCATCTAACGCACGCTGACGGCGCCCGTTCTTCATCTTTCGCGCGCTGACGGCGTTGGCAGCGTCAGGCCACCCCGGTCACATACTGGTGTATGCTCGCGGGGATGACCTTCCTTGCCGCCTTGTCAGCGCACGAAAGCTATTGAACGGGTTCTGCATCATTCACTGGTTGATTGCAGTCGCCGGGTCAGGCTACTCCGGTCTCATACGGGTGTATGCTCGCGGGGATGACCTTCCTTGCCGCCTTGCCAGCGCACGAAAGCGATTGAACGGGTTCTGCATCTTTCGCGCGCTGACAGCGTTGGCGGCGTCAGGCCACCCCGGTCACATACGGGTGTATGCTCGCGGGGATGGCCTTTCTTGCCGCCTTGCCAGCCCACGAAAGCGATTGAACGGGTTCTGCAGCTTTGATTCACGGGGTTGGTGAGGTATTCAAGGGTAATTGTTTAATGTACGCATTGATAAATTTCTCTCCTCGTACTCTGACGGTCGCTATTGTCTGGTCAAAGTCGGGGATATGATCGCTGAAAATGGTTCTCAATTTTTCGATAAAAAGAGAGTCCGTTGCTAAATGTTGCTGATAAATCTGCTGGCACGTTGCTGCTTCTGCGGAGAAATCATCATTGATGAGAGGAATAATCGCGCCAAACGGGAAAACCTTGCTTATATCAGTATTAAAGTTTTTGCTGTAGAAGTTTATAAAATGAGAGGAGTCGGTATTTTCCGGTAAATCGTGTTGAAATCCGGTAAATTTACGCATGGCTAAAAAACTCTCCGGTTGGGCAGCGATAGCCATTTGTGGAACCAGGCCGAGAGTTGAGCCATTATCAATGGTTATTATATGGGGCGTATCTTCTGTATCAAAAACAACCCCCAGATTTTCTGCCGCATAATTCCAGGGATCTACGTTTCCAACAATTGCGGAGACCAACAAATTCATTTTTATTTCGGACTGAAGTCGTTTTTTTAGCAGGGGACAGATCGCTTTCATCAGTCCGGTATAGTCTGCATCCAATGATTTGTAGGTCTCTTTATCCTCTTTATTAAGAAAAAAGGGATGGGGATATTTAAGGTTTTTTGTCGGGCAGAGGACGAGGTCGTTTTGCTTTTGTATTACGTCTTTGATTTTTCTTTGTAATGTTAAGAAATCCAAGGTCTTATCGCTTTGGATAAAATTTATAACACTATGCTGCTTTTTGATTTCTTCTCCGGTGAGAAAAGCTTTATCGTTATCGCATATAAAAACGCCCATATCCTGGTAGTTAACTATTTCTGAAGCGAATCGCGCTGAAGTGACTTTATCATCAATTTTTTCTGCGGGTGTAAAAAGCGTGTCAGGCGAATGGCTGAAAAATAACTTATATATGTAAGACGCCATGCACTCTTTAGCCGCCGCCGCAGTATTGGCGCACTTTTGGGTTTGGTTAATGGCTATCGGATCTACTGAGGCAATGATCTTCTTCACCCTGAAATCCCTCCCGCATATATTTGATCTGAATGCCGGAAAGCTGCCGCCGGCCAGACCTTCCTGACAGACTAAATCCTCTCTTTTTAATTGGACTTTTTCGGGGAAATTGATGTTGTATTCAACACTCCAGTTATCTTTTGCTAATTTTTCTCTACGTTTTTGGCTGGAACCCTGCTCATATTTACTGAGGCTTTCAGACGTGTTTCTGACTTTCTGAATATTGACTTCAGTCGGTGATACGGTAGATAAGGTCGTTGCTGACGCCGCAGCGTCAGACTTTGAGGGGATTGCCGTAATCATTTACTTATTCCTGTCACTCAAAATCATAAGTTATAAGTTAACGATGGCCGCTTCTTTCAATTTATGACTTTAAACAGGAAAATCATCAGGTTATAGTCGCTGGTATTTGGTCGTGCATTTCAATATGCCATAGAACAGGCTGCCGGTTAGTAACGAGGTTAACGCCGGCACGCCCTGAGTAATAATGTAACCGGCTACGCCGCCAGCGACAGATGCCGCAATAGCGCAGAGGCCAATTAGCGGCGTATCGGCGGGTAGTTCGCCTTGCTGACGCGATTTTTCCAGCACGGCGCGATGACTGCGAATAATAAAATAATCCGTCAGCATAACGCCAATAACCGGCGGAAAAAAGATGCCTAAAAGCGTCAAAAAATCGACGAATCGATCGAGAATGCCAAAAACCGACAGCAGCGTACTGAACAGGCCGATTATCAGCGTCAGAATAAGCCAGGACGATTTTTTACCACTGACGATTTCGATAAAGTTTGCCACGCCAAGCGAGGAGGAATAGAGGTTAAGGTCGTTAACCCGTAGTGAAGAAAAGACAACGACCAGCAGGCCAACGCCTGCGGAGGCCTGTGACATAATGGTGACAACATCGGGCGTATTCAGCTTCATTGCCAGAAATACCGCCAGGCCGTTTATGAGGCCGGAAGCACAGGGAATGAAGAGGGTAGATTATAAAGTCTGATTAAACCTAAAGGTTCGCAGATAAAGGCTCTTTCGGCGCTTTACCTGCGAGATTTTTAGCGCGCAATGCGCGTTTTCTTGATGCCGGTACTGTTTCATTCTGACCGGCTTTTCTTTATTAATGCGTCCCGCCATATTCTTTCGTAATTTCTTTCGCCGCCTTGATCACCAGCGCGCCAAGTTCGGTAATGCGGTCATCGGTAATGCGTGAAACCGGCCCGGAAATGGAAATCGCCGCATAGGGTTCGCTATGTTCATCATAGATACAAGCCGCCACGCAGCGCAGACCGAGGGCGTGCTCTTCATCATCCAGAGCGTAGCCGCTGCGGCGTGCCTGCGCCAGGTCGGCCTTCAGGTTCTGCGGCGAGGTCAGCGTGCGCGGCGTGTAGTGATGCAGCCCGCGCTTATGAAGCAGGGCGGAAACCTTCTCTTCGCTCAGATTAGCCAGAAAAGCTTTACCTGCGCCAGAGGCATGCATCGGCAATTTACCGCCAATCGGCGCCGACATGCGCATCAGCTGCGTACACTGGACCTGATCGATAATCACTGCCTGATGATCGCTGAAATCCAGCACCGCCAGATTGACCGTTTCGCCCGAGTCCTCCATCAGCTTACGCAGCATCGGATGCACCATTGCCAGCAGATTGCGGCTTTGTAAAAAGCTGCTGCCGATGACAAAAGCGTGGGCGCCGATGGTCCACAGGCCGAGGTCGCCAACCTGTCGGACAAACCCCATCTGCTGCATAGTCATCAGCAGGCGGTGTGTGGTCGAATTCGGCAGACCGGCCTGCTGCGCCAGTTCAGTCAGCGCGATGCTGCTCTGGGCTTCAGCAATATACTCCAGCAGCATCAAACCACGGGTCAGGGACTGAACCTGACCCGTCGGCTGCTGCGCAGAGCGTGGTTTTTTGCCGCGTTTGGCGGGAGTGGGTGATGCCATAACACACCTCCTGAATTTCATTACGTGGAAATCATTTTCGTTTAGTGGGAGGGAATTGCAATCAATGCGTAACTGGTCAGATGAGAATGCCGGAGTTAATGCCTTTATCAGCACTGTTTTCTTTGCCGCCGTATAAAGTTATGACAGTATGGACGGCTGGAAGTCTTTTAGATGAAAGCAGTGCAAGGGGCGTGGCAGTGAGTGACAAAATGCAGGCGTTAACGCAGCAGTTGACAAAGCGCATTATGGTGCTGGATGGCGGCATGGGAACCATGATCCAGAGCTATAAACTGGAGGAGCACGATTTCCGCGGCGAACGCTTCGCCGACTGGCAAAGTGACCTGAAGGGGAACAACGATCTGCTGGTATTGACCCGACCGGATATTATTAGCGCGATCCACAATGCTTATCTGGAAGCGGGGGCGGATATTCTCGAAACCAACACCTTCAACTCCACCACTATCGCCATGGCGGACTATCACATGGAGTCGCTGTCGGCGGAGATAAATTTTGCCGCGGCCAGGCTGGCGCGCGCCTGTGCCGATGAGTGGACGGCGCGCACGCCGGATCGCCCGCGCTTTGTTGCCGGCGTGCTGGGGCCGACCAACCGCACCTGCTCTATTTCACCAGACGTTAACGATCCTGCGTTTCGTAATGTTACTTTTAATCAGCTGGTTAGCGCCTATCGTGAATCAACCCGCGCGCTGATTGAAGGCGGCGCGGATATCATCCTGATTGAGACTATTTTCGATACCCTCAACGCCAAAGCGGCGATTTTTGCCGTAGAGAGTGAATTCGATGAGCTGGGCATCCGGCTGCCGCTGATGATCTCCGGGACCATTACCGATGCTTCCGGCCGCACGCTTTCCGGCCAGACCACCGAAGCATTTTACAATGCGCTACGCCACGCCGAACCGCTCTCCTTTGGCCTTAACTGCGCGCTTGGCCCGGACGAGCTGCGCCAGTACGTGGCAGAAATGTCGCGCATTGCCGAATGCTACGTTACCGCCCATCCCAACGCCGGCCTGCCGAACGCTTTCGGCGAGTACGATCTGGATGCGGATATCATGGCAGAGCAGATTGGCGAGTGGGCGCGCTCAGGCTTTCTCAATATCGTCGGCGGCTGCTGCGGTACCACGCCGGAGCATATCGCGGCGATGGTGAACGCTGTCGCCGGCGTCGCACCGCGCGCGCTGCCGGAAGTGCCGGTGGCCTGTCGTCTTTCCGGACTGGAGCCGCTTAATATTACTGCGGACTCGCTGTTTGTTAATATCGGCGAACGTACCAACGTTACCGGGTCGGCAAAGTTTAAACGGCTGATTAAAGAAGAAAAATATAACGAAGCGCTGGATGTGGCGCGTCAGCAGGTAGAAAGTGGTGCGCAGATCATCGACATCAACATGGATGAAGGAATGCTGGATGCGGAAGCGGCAATGGTGCGTTTCCTGAATCTGGTGGCCAGCGAACCGGATATCGCGCGCGTTCCGATAATGATCGACTCGTCAAAATGGGAAGTCATCGAGAAAGGGCTGCAGTGCATTCAGGGCAAAGGTATTGTTAACTCCATCTCGATGAAAGAAGGCGTGGACATCTTCCTGCATCATGCCCGGCTGGTCCGCCGCTATGGCGCTGCGGTGGTGGTGATGGCCTTTGATGAGGTCGGGCAGGCCGACACCCGCGAGCGCAAAATCGAGATTTGCCGTCGCGCCTATAACATTTTGACCGAAGAGGTCGGCTTTCCACCAGAAGATATTATCTTCGATCCGAATATCTTTGCCGTGGCGACCGGCATTGAAGAGCATAATAACTATGCGATGGACTTTATCGGCGCCTGCGAGGATATCAAGCGTGAACTGCCCCATGCGATGATTTCCGGCGGGGTTTCCAATGTCTCCTTCTCCTTTCGCGGCAACGATCCGGTCCGCGAAGCAATCCATGCGGTCTTCCTTTATTACGCCATCCGTAACGGTATGGATATGGGCATCGTCAATGCCGGTCAGCTGGCGATTTATGACGATTTATCCGCCGAGTTACGTGACGCGGTTGAGGATGTGATCCTTAATCGCCGCGATGACGCCACCGAGCGCATGCTGGAGCTGGCGGAGAAATATCGCGGCGCGAAAGGTGACGAGCAGGCGAGCCCTGCGCTGGCGGAGTGGCGCAGTTGGTCGGTGGAAAAGCGACTGGAATATTCGCTGGTGAAAGGTATTACCGAATTTATCGAGCAGGATACCGAAGCTGCCCGCCAGCAGGCCAGCCGCCCGATTGAAGTTATCGAAGGGCCGCTGATGGCGGGTATGAACGTGGTGGGCGATCTGTTTGGCGAAGGAAAAATGTTTTTGCCGCAGGTGGTGAAGTCAGCGCGCGTAATGAAGCAGGCGGTTGCCTGGCTGGAGCCTTACATTGAGGCCAGCAAGGAGAAGGGCAGTAGCAACGGTAAAATCGTGCTGGCGACGGTCAAGGGCGATGTTCACGATATCGGTAAGAACATCGTTGGCGTGGTGTTGCAATGTAACAATTACGAAATTATCGATCTCGGCGTGATGGTGCCCGGCGATAAAATTCTGCAAACGGCGATTGACGAAAAAGTCGATATTATCGGGCTTTCCGGGCTGATTACCCCTTCGCTGGATGAGATGGTTAACGTGGCGAAAGAGATGGAGCGACGTGGCTTCAGCCTGCCGCTGCTGATTGGCGGCGCTACCACCTCTAAGGCGCACACGGCGGTGAAAATCGAACAGAACTACAGCGGGCCGACGGTATACGTGCAGAACGCCTCACGTACCGTTGGCGTTGTTTCTGCGCTGCTCTCATCGACTCAGAAAGAGGACTTTGTGGCGCGCACCCGTAAGGAGTATGAAACGGTGCGCGTTCAGCACGCCCGCAAAAAGCCGCGCACGCCGCCGGTGACCTTGCAGGCAGCGCGTGACAATTGCCTGGATTTTGACTGGGATAGCTATACTCCTCCGCCAGCAAAATCAATCGGCGTGAGCGAAGTAAGTGCTAACATCGATATTTTGCGGCACTACATCGACTGGACGCCATTCTTTATGACCTGGTCGCTGGCCGGCAAGTATCCGCGCATTCTTGAAGATGAGGTTGTGGGTGAAGAAGCCCTGCGCCTGTTTCACGACGCGAATGCCATGCTGGATAAGCTGAGCGCGGAAAAAAGCCTTAATCCGCGTGGCGTAGTGGGTATATTCCCGGCAAACCGCGTGGGTGACGACATTGAAATATACCGCGATGAGTCTCGCAGTGACGTTATTGAAGTGAGTCATCACTTACGTCAGCAGACGGAGAAAAAGGGCTTTGCTAATTACTGTATGGCAGATTTCATTGCACCGAAATCCAGCGGCAAAGCTGATTATCTCGGCGCCTTTGCGGTGACCGGCGGGCTGGAAGAGGATGCGTTGGCCGAGGCCTATGATCGTCAGCATGATGATTATAATAAAATCATGGTGAAAGCCGTTGCCGACCGCCTGGCGGAGGCTTTTGCCGAATACCTGCATGAGCGCGTGCGCAGAGATATCTGGGGCTACGCCGCCGATGAGAACCTCAGTAACGAGGAGCTGATTCGGGAAAATTATCAGGGTATTCGTCCGGCTCCCGGCTATCCTGCCTGCCCGGAGCATACCGAAAAAGGCGCTATCTGGAGGCTGCTGGATGCGGAAAAACACACCGGTATGCAGCTAACCGAATCCTATGCAATGTGGCCTGGCGCTTCAGTTTCCGGCTGGTATTTCAGTCATCCGGAAAGCCGCTATTTTGCCGTGGCGCAGCTGCAACGCGATCAGATTGAAGACTATGCCACCCGTAAAAAGATGACCGTAAGCGAGGTGGAACGCTGGCTGGCGCCTAACCTGGGCTACGATGCCGATTAAAATGCGACAGGTGGCTTATTTCAGCGCCGGGCGGGCATCTCCTGCAGCTGTTTCCAGTGAAAGTAAGTGGGTACTCACTTTTATTTCTGCGGAAGAGGATGCTGCCTGAAAGGACTTAGTCTGGCCTGTCAGCTCATAAAGCCAGTCAGGCTGCCTGACGAGAATTCTGCGGCTGACTGCCGGGCTGGCGGATATGGTCGGGCTTTTTGCTCAGAGACGGCGCAGCTGCCGCGCCGGATTGCCGGCGTAAATACCTTTTTCCCGAATCGACCGGGTCACTACGCTGCCAGCGCCGATGACCGCGCCGGAGCAGATAAATTCCGCCAGAATAGTCGCGCCGCTGCCAACGGTGACGTTATCACCCAGGGTAATACGCCGCCAGTTAGCAGGGTCAGGGTCGGGCGCTCCCTGCTGAAACAGATCGTTGGCAAAGTTGACGCCGTGCCCGATAAAACAGCCGTTTCCCAGCACCACGTATTCACAAATAAAGCTGTGTGACTGCACCTTGCAGTCACTGCCAATCTGGCAGTTACGCTGTATCTCAACAAAAGGTCCGATAAAAACCCGATCGCCCAACGTGCAGCCATAAATATTGACAGGCTGGTAGATCACCACCTTTTCGCCGGCGATCACGTCACGTACGCCAGATTCACGCAACTCGATTTTATGCATGCCGCGCTCCCGGTTAAGCAAACAGGTTTTAAGGTAACCACAGATCGCGCGTTGCGAGCAATATCCGCGAGGAAGGCCCCGCTGCGCATTACCGCACAGCGGGGTGGAGGGCTATTTTTTTGCCGTCGGTTTGCCGGACCAATAGCCTGCCAGCAGCGAACCGGACAGGTTGTGCCAGACTGAGAAGAGCGCGCCGGGTAGTGCGGCCAGCGGCGAGAAGTAAATTTTGCCCAGCGTTGCCGCCAGTCCGGAATTTTGCATGCCGACTTCCAGCGCCAGGGTGCGGCAGGTTGATTCGTCGAAGCCGAATAGCTTGCCGCCCCAGTAGCCACCCAGCAGGCCGATGGCGTTATGCAGAATAACCGCGGCGATAACCATCAGTCCCACCGAGCCGATAAACTTCTGGCTACCGGCGACTACCGCACTGATAATCAGCAGAATACAGACCATGGAGAACGCCGGCAGGTAGGGCTCAACGCGTTTTACCAGGCGATTAAGGCTGTGATGAATGATCAGGCCGAGTCCGATAGGGATCACCACAATTTGCACGATGCTTAGCAGCATACCAACCACATCAACCTGGATATGGGTGTCAACATACAGCCGTGTAAGTAGCGGCGTAGCAAATACGCCGACCAGCGCGGAAACTGAAGAGATGGTTACCGACAGCGCAACGTCACCTTTCGCCAGGTAGATCATTACGTTGGAAGCGGTGCCGCTGGCAACGCTGCCGACCAGAATCATACCGGCGGCCAGGTCGGCGGGCATGCCAAACAGCTTTGCCAGCGCCCAGGCTGCTAAAGGCATTACCAGATAATGTAGAAAGGTGCCGGCAATGACCGGCGCCGGGCGCACCATAACCCGCTTGAAATCGTCCAGGCTCAGCGTGACGCCCATGCCAAACATAATTAGCATTAGCAGCCAGGTCACGTATGAACCGATTGGCGTGAAAGTGCCTGGTGAATAATATGCAGCAACGGAGAGTAAGACTGCCCACAGCGGGAACAGTCGGGTGATATTGGCGAGCATAGCCTGTCCTGTTTTCACTTTTGTTTATTGGTTTTTTATTGGCACCTTTCCGGAACGGGGAAAAGCGCGCGGGAAATCATAGCACTATTAGGTTTCATCACGCGCGGTGGCGTACGGCCAGAGGGTGATGACGGTCACAATAATCACCTGGCCTGACGGACAGGAAATGCGGGTTGAACAGGCGAGTAATCCTTTACCGGCGCAGAAAGAAATAGCGCTTTGCCCGCCAGATGCGATGACTGGCGGGCAAAAAGGGTCGTTATATTACTCGAAAAGGTGGCTGTGTAGCGCCTGTACCACCTGCTCGGCATCGTTGCCGGGAACCAGAAAGCAGAGGTTATAGCTGCTGGCGCCATAGCAGATTAGCCGCAGATTAAAAGGCTCCAGCGCGCCAAAAACCTGTTTACCGACGCCGCGTGCTTGCGACAGGTTATTGCCAATCAGGGCCACCAGCGCCAGATTATCTTCAACTTCCACCCGGCACAGCGATGACAGCTCGGTCAGCAGCGCCTGAGTTAGCAGATTGTCTTCCGTGGAGGTCGAGCCGGTGGTATCCAGCGTCAACGCAATGCTGACTTCAGAGGTGGTGATCAGATCCACTGAAATGTTATGTCGCGCGAGTATGCTGAATACCTCGGCGAGGAAGCCGCGTGCGTGCAGCATATTCAGACTGTGCAGCGTCAGCAGCGTCTGTTTACGACGCAGCGCCAGCGCGCGAAATAGCGGCGGGTTAGCGCTCTCCAGACAGACGCGGGTACCGCCAGCCTGCGGGTTTTTGCTGGAGCCAACAAAAACCGGGATGCCGTTGCGTACTGCCGGCAACAGGGTTGCCGGGTGCAGCACCTTGGCGCCGAAGGTTGCCATCTCCGCCGCCTCTTCAAAGGTGATTTCATCAATGCGCCTGGCGGCGGGCACGATGCGCGGATCGGTGGTGTAAATACCCGGCACGTCGGTCCAGATATCAATGCGGCTGGCGTGCAGCGCTTCGCCTAGCAGGGCGGCGGTATAATCGCTGCCGCCGCGCCCAAGGGTCGTCGTACGGCCTTTAGCTTCGCTGCCGATAAAGCCCTGAGTCACCACCAGCGCTTCTTCAAGGCGCGGTTTGAGCTGATTGCCTGCAAGTTCCGCCAGGGCGAGGGGATCCGGTTCGGCGCGGCCGAAGAGATCGTCGGTACGCATGATTTTGCGAACGTCAAACCACTGGGCGTTAACGCCCCGCTGGCGCAGAATTTCCACAAACAGCAGGGTAGACATCAGCTCGCCGTGGCTGACCAGCTCATCGGTCAGCGCGTTGGAGGTCGCTAAAGCCGCCGCTTCGGACAGCATGGTGATATTTTCCAGCATGCGGTCAATTTCATCACGAATAACCAGCGGCTGCGCCAGCCTGTCGATGATGGCATGATGAATGCGGCGCACTTCATCCAGCATAAAGACGCGCTGCGCCTGTTCAGGTCCCTTAGCCAGTGAAACCAACAAGTTAGTGACGCCAGCCGCAGCGGAAAGCACCACTAAACGAGAAGAAGGATCGGAAAGTACCACATCAGCACTGCGGTTCATGGCATCAAAATCAGCCACGCTGGTGCCGCCAAACTTGGCGACGGTTAAAGACTGGGACATAAACAAACTACCTCGTGTCAGATAAGCCTTGGCACAAGGGAAGAGCAGAAACGGGGTAGACAGTAGAACGGAGAACTACGAGTCTCCCAGAAGCGCCCCACCTTGTAGCGTATTCCGCCTGGAATACACCGGGTGACAACTCAGGGGATTCAGCCCCTGTAGCCGATACGAGCCACTCCGCGTGGCGCATATCTCGGCGTCGCATCCCCCTCAGATGTATTCACAGGTTGCGGAACCTCCGACATCCTACCTGGGCGACGCGCCTCTTCTGGCTTGCGCAGCTGCGCAAGTAATGATCTAGATTTATCGGGTAATCGCTTCGCTGTCAATCACGTCAGGGTGACTAATTTTCATTAATCGTTACGATTAGACACGAATGGCGCAGCGCACCAGAAAGAAAAACGACCAGCTGAACTGAGGCTAAGCTGTGTAGCTCAGCGATTGTGGTCAACAAACGCTGGTCGCCCCAGAAACACCTACAGCTATAGCTGGTAGATGGGACTATGCCGAAAAGGAATGGAACGCTGCGTGTGAGAAAAGCAGCCGATGCCGCATTGCTACAGGCTTTTCGGCTATTTTGGCGCATATCATGCAGCGTGACCTGGCGCAGATTTTTTTCCTTTCGTCATCAGGAGTCGTCATACTGAGGCAATATCGCGTCATGGTGTTTGCCTGCGGGCAATGGCGCAGCATCGACTTCGCGTGAGGATTATTGTCCCGCGAACAGGATTAGGTCAGAGGGGGGCTGAAGTCATCCAGCCCGACTTACTTCATCGCTTACGGTAAAGGGATTTTTCACTTCGCCCGGCGGAAACAGCCAGCTGACCAGTTTTCACGGTTTCTTAATAAGAAGAGTATCGTTATGAAGAATATCAACCCGACTAAAACCGCTGCCTGGCAGGCGCTGCAGCAGCATTATGAACAAATCAAAGATGTGCAAATTGCTGACCTTTTCGCCGAGGATAGCCAGCGCTTTGCCGATTTTTCCGCCACCTTCGACGATCAGATGCTGGTGGATTATTCAAAAAACCGCATCACCCGCGAGACGCTAACCAGGCTGCATGCACTGGCGCGGGAGACCGATTTGCAAGGTGCCATTAAGGCAATGTTCTCCGGCGAAAAAATTAACCGCACTGAAGATCGCGCCGTGCTGCACGTTGCGTTGCGTAACCGCAGCAATAAGCCGATCCTGGTGGATGGCAAAGACGTGATGCCGGAAGTTAACGCGGTGCTGGAAAAAATGAAAGCCTTTTCCGAAAGCATTATCAGCGGTGAATGGAAGGGCTATACCGGCAAGGCCATTACCGATGTGGTGAATATCGGCATTGGCGGCTCCGACCTTGGCCCGTTCATGGTGACCGAAGCGCTGCGTCCTTTTAAAAATCACCTGACGATGCATTTTGTTTCCAACGTTGACGGCACCCATATTGCTGAAACGCTGAAGAAAACCGATCCCGAAACAACGCTGTTCCTCGTTGCTTCCAAAACCTTCACCACCCAGGAAACGATGACCAACGCCCACAGCGCGCGTGACTGGTTCCTGAAAACCGCCGCTGATGAGAAACACGTGGCGAAACATTTTGCCGCGCTGTCTACTAACGCTAAAGCGGTGGGTGATTTTGGCATCGACACCAATAACATGTTCGAATTCTGGGACTGGGTTGGCGGGCGCTATTCGCTGTGGTCGGCGATCGGCCTGTCTATTATTCTGTCGATCGGCTTTGATAACTTTGCCAAACTGCTGTCAGGCGCCCACGCCATGGACAAGCACTTTTCAGAAACCGAACTGGAAAAGAACCTGCCGGTACAGCTGGCGCTGATCGGCATCTGGTACAACAATTTCTTTGGCGCTGAGACCGAAGCAATCCTGCCTTACGACCAGTATATGCACCGCTTTGCCGCTTATTTCCAGCAGGGCAACATGGAGTCGAACGGCAAACATGTTGATCGCGACGGCAACCTGGTCTCCTGGCAGACCGGTCCGATCATCTGGGGTGAACCTGGCACTAATGGCCAGCATGCTTTCTATCAGCTGATTCATCAGGGCACTAAGCTTATCCCCTGTGATTTTATCGCCCCGGCGATTACCCACAATAAGCTCGGCGACCACCATGAAAAGCTGCTGTCGAACTTCTTTGCCCAGACCGAGGCGCTGGCCTTTGGTAAGTCAAAGGATGCAGTAGAGAAAGAGTTTGCTGATGCCGGCAAAGATCCGGCGACGCTGACGCACGTGGTGCCGTTTAAAGTGTTCGAGGGTAACCGGCCAACCAACTCTATTTTGCTGCGGGAAATCACGCCTTACAGTCTGGGGGCGCTGATTGCGCTCTATGAGCATAAAATTTTCACCCAGGGGGCAATTCTCGATATCTTCAGCTTTGATCAGTGGGGCGTTGAATTAGGCAAGCAGTTGGCAAATCGCATCCTGCCGGAGCTGAAAGGCAGTGAGCAGGTCGGCAGCCATGATGGATCAACGAATGGGCTGATTAATCGCTTTAAATCCTGGCGCTAAGCTGGCGCCGGCTATAATGATTAAGGCTAATTTAAAGCCAGCATTGATTTGCTGGCTTTTTTTTGCCGTTTTAGTTGTGTTGTGAACAATCAGGCATAATGCAGCTTGAATTTAGTGAGAATAATTCTTGTGTGGAGTTGCATTTATGCATATTGGAAAGGCAGGCCTGAGGATTGCGTTTGCCGGCCAGATGATATTGAACCTTGGTCTGATCGTGCTTGCGCTGATTTTAATCGTTTTTCTGGGGAAAGAGACCCTTTCCCTGGGCAACGTATTATTTCGCGCCCCGGAAGACAGCTCTTCATATCTGCTGGTTGAAGGGATCGTCACCTATTTTCTTTATTTTGAATTTATTGCGCTGATTGTGAAGTATTTCCAGTCTGGCTATCATTTCCCGCTGCGCTATTTTGTCTATATCAGCATTACCGCTATTATCAGATTAATTATTGTCGATCATGATAGCCCGGCCGATACGCTGTGTTATTCCGTTGCCATTCTGATTCTGATTGTTGCGCTGTGGCTGCTCAACAGTTCGCGGCTGCAACGTGAATAATTAGCGCGCCCAGGCGCGCGGCGGCGTTACACCGCCCGGCGCTTCAGTTACACTATGGCTCCGTTTTGACCGGAGAGAACTATGTCTCATCCCGCCCTGAACCAACTTTATGCGCTGTGCTGGTCAGATGCCGATAGCGCCGCGCCGCCAGAGGCGATAAGCAGCTGGCTGATGGAAGAGGACTCGATGACCCGCCGCTTTGAGCGCCACTGCCAGCGGGTTAGCGTCCGTATTTTGCGCGAAGAGTTTATCACTGCGCTCCAGGCCGGTGAGGAGCGTGCGCTGCTGCCTGAAGCGGAGCAGCGCTACTGGCTGCGTGAGATTTTACTCTGTGGTGACGACCAACCCTGGCTGGTCGGGCGAACGTTGGTGCCAGAGTCGACCTTAAACGGGCCGGAAAAAATGTTGCAGAATCTCGGCACCCGGCCCCTTGGACGCTATCTGTTTGCCAGTTCGACGCTGACGCGTGATTTCATCGACATCGGCCGCAGTGATGAACTATGGGGGCGGCGTTCGCGGCTCCGGCTTTCGGGCAAACCGCTGTTATTAACTGAGCTTTTTCTTCCCGCGTCACCGCTTTATTCTGAAGCGCTTTAACGGAGTTGCAGGCAATGGAAAACAGTTTACAAATGAGCAAATGGCAAGCGTACTGCCGCCTGATGCGCATTGATAAACCGATCGGCACCCTGCTGTTATTATGGCCTACCGGCTGGGCGCTATGGCTCTCCGGCCGATCGCTGCCGCCGCTGGATGTACTGGTGGTTTTCGTACTGGGCGTTTTTGTTATGCGTGCCGCGGGCTGCGTCATTAATGATTTTGCCGACCGTCATATTGACGGCCACGTAAAGCGCACCCGCGAGCGCCCGCTGGCGAGCGGCGCGGTCAGCGTCAAAGAGGCCAAAATTCTGTTTGCCGCGCTGGTCATTAGCGCTTTCCTGCTGGTCCTGACGATGAATAGCCTGACCATCTGGCTCTCTTTTGGCGGGCTGGCGCTGGCATCGCTCTATCCTTTTATGAAGCGCTATACCCATTTGCCACAGGTGGTATTGGGGGCGGCTTTCGGTTGGGCGATCCCAATGGCCTGGGCGGCGGTGAGCGACACTTTGCCGCTGGTCTGCTGGCTGCTATTTTTTGCCAATATCTGCTGGACCGTGGCTTACGACACGCTGTATGCCATGGTAGACCGGGACGACGATTTAAAGATCGGGGTAAAATCCACCGCCATTCTCTTCGGACGCTATGACAAACTGATCGTCTGTTTGTTGCAAATCGCGACCCTGCTGCTGCTGGTTACGGTCGGCGTTAAAATGCAGCTTAATGCTTTTTATTATACCGGCCTGCTGGTTGCCGCCGCGCTGTTTATTTATCAGCAAAAGTGCATTGCCGGGCGCGATCGTCAGGCCTGCTTCCTGGCTTTTCTCAATAATAACTACGTTGGGTTGGCTATCTTTGCTGGCATCGTCGCG
Organism: Izhakiella australiensis; assembly: GCF_002006995.1. GTDB lineage: Bacteria > Pseudomonadota > Gammaproteobacteria > Enterobacterales > Enterobacteriaceae > Izhakiella > Izhakiella australiensis. Next base: position 26,317 of record NZ_MRUL01000001.1, read on the forward strand.
GCGCTCATCCCCTGGGCATGATCGTATGTGATGGCGATGGGCGGCCGGCGGCTTAGCTCACCGCTGCCGGCACCTGACCGGGCTATCAGCCTGGGCGACCATTCCTTAACCATCACCGTATTGTTACCTTAATGCTGGCGCGTGTGGTACAAAGTACCATTCATTTTATCTCCTTCAGGGGCCGCACCGTGGGCTATTCCATCGATATCATCTCCTGTATTACCGATCGCTTTGTCGAGCTGACCGTGACCGAAAAGCGCATCGCGCAGTTTATCCTGGATGACGTGCAGTCTGCCTCGACGCTGCCTATCGCTGAAATGGCGCGGCTGACTGCAACCAGTCAGGCGTCTGTAACCCGATTTGCCCGCGCTATCGGCTGTAAAGATGTGCGTGAACTGAAGGTCAAGCTGGCGCAGTCGCTGGCGGTAGGTCAGCGCTTTATTCTCGATGTGCCCGATCTGGAAGGGGTTCAGGGCATTTATGAAACCATTATTAACGTACTGGACATCAACCGGCGAGCGCTGGAGCCGGAGGCGCTGAAAAAGGCGGTTGGGTGGCTAAGCGGCGCGCGGCAGATTCTGGCTATTGGTATGGGGGGCGGTTCAACCATCTGCGCCCAGGAGTTGCAGTTTCGCCTGTTTCGCCTTGGCCTGCCGGTAGTCAGCCAGAGCGACGGCCTGCTGGTCAGGATGATGTCAGCGTCGGTGGCGGCAAATGATATTGTCGTTGCCCTGTCTCTCGGCGGTTACTCGCCGGAGGTGGTAGAAAGCGTGTCTATCGCCCGACAGTATGGCGCAAAGGTGATTGCTATTACCCCGGAAGGGACGCCGCTGGCGCAGCAGTCGGATATGGTATTGCCGCTTATCGTACGGGAAAACGACTACATCTTTAAGCCAACGACCTCACGCTATGCGATGCTGGCGATGGTGGATGTACTGGCAACCGAGCTGGCAATGGCGAATAAAAGCCAGGCGAAAGACCGCCTGCGGCGAATTAAACTGGCGCTCGATAGCCACCGCGGCGGCGTTGATCGCCAGCCGCTGGGGGATTAGCGTTTATTCCCAGCGGCTAATGGACCTAATGTTATCTTAGCGGACGCTATCGGTGGTGCTTTTACCCAGCGCAACCGGCACCGCTTCCGGGCGGCTCTCACGCTCGCGGGTGATCATTTCCAGCGCTTCCTCGCGGCTCATCCTGCTGGCCGGCGTCACCAGGGTGATTAACACCGCACATATCAGGCTGGCCAACACTGACGGCACGCAGGGGTTGCCCCAGTAGCTCATCCAGCTGTCATTCGCCAGCATGACCATTGAGGTCCCGGCGCCGCCGAGCAGCGCGGCCAAAGCGCCCTGCCAGTTAAAACGCGTCCAGAAGCGACCAAGCATTGAGCAGATAAACAAGCCGGACATGATCATTGAGATCATCTTGGTGATGTAGCTGATGATGTCGTTAGAGGTCAGGGCGAACAGCAGCGCCAGGCCGATGACCAGTACCAGAAACAGGCGCGACAGGCGGATTGCTTTCTCCGGCGCGGGCATGTGGCCGGTGATCAAGGTATAGAGATCGCGCAGCATAATTGAAACCGCCGCAATAGCATCTGAACTACCGGATGACATGTTCGCCGACATCCCGGCAATAAGCACGGCCATTGCCAGCACTGGCGGCAGTACCTGGGTTGCAAACAGGAAAGCGAAGCCGCTATTTTCCAGATGCGGGTCCATCGTCCAGGCGGCCATGCCGATAATTGCCGGCAGGAATGAGAAGCCGAGATAGAGCAGGCCGGTAACGGTAAACGATTTGCGCACCGTGGCAACGGATTTGGCTGAGTAAATACGCTGACGATACGACGGCGTCGCCAGCACTCCGACGCCAATCACCATCGCCAGTGAAAGGGCGGGCAGAACGCCAAGTTTATCTACCGCAAACAGGCTACGGGCGGCAGGGTCAACCGCCTGCTGAATATGGCTCCAGCCGCCGACGTGATGGACTGCCAGCACCGCCATCAGGATAAAGCCAACGAACAAAATTAACGATTGTACGGTGTCGATCCAGACCACGGCTGAATAGCCACCGATGCCGACATACACAATAAACGCTGCGGCGATAATGATTTTTGCCATATTAATATCGATACCGCTGGCCCAGGCAAGGTATAAGCCGCCGCCTAAAATATGGGCGCCGAGCCAGCCAATAGAGGCGATGAAAATTAATATCGCCACGATATTCTTAATTATTTTGCTGCCGCCGGTGTAATAGGATATTTCCTCGCTCATGGTCATAAAGCGCAGTTTACGTACCGGCGCGAAAAGCCAGGCTACCAGTAAAATACCAGCCGCGCCGCCCAGACCGTAAAGCATTCCCGCCCAGCCGTTGGTGTAACCGAAGCCAACCGCGCCGACGCTTGAGCCGGTGCCGACCATGGTGCCAACGGTGGAGCCCAGGGTTAGTATCAGCGGCAGAGAGCGGCCACCCAATAAAAAGTCATCACCGTTTTTTTGATGGCGCGAAACATACCAGCCGAGAAAAATCATCGCGCAAGCATATATTCCAAACCAGATAAGAAAAGAAATATTATTCATGGCTCGCTTCCAGACAATAATCAGTTAATTGAACGGCTCCTGAAAAATGGCACAGGAAGCCCACTGGCACGCGCAAATATCAGTGCCGAATTTTATGCCATCTATTCTGTTTAGTTATTGGCTGGAGCGTCGTCGGTTCGCTCCACCCTTGCGACAGGCGGGTTATGCTTTGTTAACCCGCCCGAAGCGCTTACTTGGTTCGCTCTGCGTTATAGCAGGTTACATCCACTTCTACTTTACAATCGACAACCAGGTCCGCCACGCAGCAAACCCGGGCCGGAGGATGCTCTCCGAAGAACTCGCGAAAAACCTTATTAAAAGATTGAAAGTAGCGGGCGTCGGTGAGGAAAACCTTCACGTGCACCACGTCTGCCAGGCCGTAACCTGCTGCGGTCATGATGTCCAGACAGTTCTGAATGGCGAGGCGGGACTGCTCAATAATACCGCCCTCTACCACCTCACCCTCTTTCATTGGCGTCTGGCCGGAAACATACAGCCAGCCGGCAGCTTCCACTGCTTTAGCGAACGGCAAATGTTGGCCCCCGGTGCCGGTGCTGCCATCGACGCCATAACGTTTAATGCTCATTTTTGCTCCTTATGTGTTTTCACCCGGCGTAAAAAACGTCCGGCGCGGCCAGTTACCGTCTGGCCCTGACCGTAACTTAATACGCCGTTTACCATCACCGCTTCAATGCCAGCCGCCGGCTGTTTCGGATCGCTGAAGCTTGCTACATCGCGCACGGTTGCCGGATCGAACAGAACCAAATCCGCATAGTAGCCGCATTTAAGCAGGCCGCGTTCGGGCAGCTGGAATCGCGCTGCCGACATGCCGGTCATTTTATGGATTGCCGTGGTCAACGGAAACAGCTTCTCATCTCGGCTGTAATGACCCAGTACCCGGGGAAAGGCGCCCCAAAGGCGGGGATGCGGCATCGGATCGTTCGGCAGGCCGTCGGAACCAATCATCGTCACCGGGTAGCGCATTACGCGCCTCACATCCTGCTCGTCCATGTTGTAGTAAATCGCCCCGGCGGGCATCAGTAATTCGCCGGCCTGGTGAAGTGACATCGACCAGCTTTGCGCAATTTGCTTCAGCGACTGGCCCGCCACCTCCGGATGCGGCTGCGACCAGGTGATGATGATGTCGAATTCATCGGTAATTTGCTTCATATCCAGCGTTGAGGAGCTGGCTGAATAGGGATAGCAGTCGCAGGATACATCCTGCTGCTCGCGCACTTTATCGAACAGCTTCAGCGTTTCTACGGTGCGGCCCCAGTTTTTTGCACCGGCGCACTTATGGTGCGAAACCACCACCGGCACTTTGCCGTGTCGGCCAATACGAAATGCCTCGTCCAGCGCATCGAGAATAGGCTCAAATTCGGAGCGCAGGTGCGTGGTATAAACGCCATTTTCCTCTGCCAGCTCTTCAGCCAGCGCCATCACCTCTTCGGTGGTTGACTGGAAGGCGCTGGCGTAGGCCAGACCGGTACTGAGTCCCAACGCGCCCTGCTGCAGCGCCAGCTTTAACTGCGCGCGCATCGCGCTGATTTCCTGTGGGCTGGCGGCACGAAACAGATCGTCCATATGATTGTTACGCAGCGCCGTGTGGCCGATCAGCGTGCCAACGTTGATTGCCGGACGGGCCTGCGCGACCGCATGGGCATAGTCTTCCACCGTCGGATAAGCAAAATGCTGCGCTTCGCCGAGCAGGTTCATCGGGTCCGGTACCTGGCCTTTAATGGTGGCGCACGCGGCACTGATGCCGCAGTTGCCGACGATCACCGTGGTTACGCCCTGACTGATTTTCGGCAGATACTCCGGTATGCGGATAACGTTAATGTCGTCATGGGTATGTACGTCGATAAAACCCGGCGCCAGTACGCGACCGCTGCCGTCGATTTCATGCTGTGCTTCACTGCTGATGGAGGGTGCGATTTGCGCAATACGATCGTCTTGTATCGCGACATCGGCACGGTACTCCGGGCCACCGGAACCGTCGATAACAGTGACGTTCCTGAACAGATAGTCAAACTTCATGTATCCGATACCCCCCATTGTGGTCTGGGTTAAAGTTAACCATTTACAGGAGGTGAAAACAGTGGAAAACTACACAAAGTTCATATGAAATTATGATACTTTTATTCATTGATATAATAATTTATAAATTAATGTTTTTATTTTCATGTTGTTATAAAAGATACTTGTTTTATTGTGTGGATAAAACTGTGGAGTAAATGTGTTATGAAATATCATGAAGATAACCTCGTACCCCATAAAGCCGCCCTGATTAATCCCGCTGCGAACGTGGTTAATGAAGACGTCTGCCTGCCGGCGGCGCTGATTAAAAAATCTGCGCTGGAGAATAATATTCGCTGGATGCAGCACTATGCGGATACGCGCGGCGTTTCTCTTGCGCCGCACGGCAAAACCACCATGACGCCCTGGATTTTCCAGCAGCAGCAGCAGGCGGGTGCCTGGGCGATCGGCGTCGGTAGCGCCTGGCAGGCCAGTATTGCGATGGCCAGCGGGATTAAGCGGGTGCTGATGGTGAATCAGCTGGTTGGCAAGGCGAACCTGACGCTTATCGCACGACTGAAACAAAAATATCCCGATATCGATTATCTCTGCTGCGTGGATAGTATCGCCAACGCCCAGGCGCTCTCGGCGTTTTTTAACGCGCAGGGACAAACGCTGGACGTGCTGATTGAGCTGGGCGTGACGGGCGGTCGTTGTGGCTGTCGCTCCGCTGCCCAGGCGCTGGAACTGGCGGAGAGCATTTCCGGACTGCCGGGTCTGCGGCTGCGCGGTCTGGAATTGTATGAAGGGGTGCTTCACGGCGACAATCCGCAACCGGCGGTAGAAGCATTGCTGCGCGATGCCGCGGCGCTGGCTTGCCAGCTTGAGCGGTTTGTTGACGGGGAGTTTTTGCTCACCGGTGCGGGTTCGGTATGGTACGACGTGGTATGTAACGTCTGGCTGGCGGCGCCGAAGCCGGCTAACTGCCGCATAGCGATTCGGCCTGGCTGCTACATCACGCACGACAAAGGTATTTATCAGCAAGCGCAGGACGCGCTGATGGCAAGAGATAGCAGTGCCTGTGATGCTGGCGGTGATTTGGTTTCTGCGCTGGAGCTGGCCGCGCTGGTGCAATCGGTGCCGGAAGCCGATCGCGCTATCGTTAATTTCGGTAAACGAGACAGCGCCTTTGATGCCGGCCTGCCACAGCCGATTGCTCACTATCGCCAGGGCAAAGCGTTGCCTGCGCCCACGGCGTTGATGGAAACCGTGGGTATTATGGACCAGCACGCGATGCTGAAGTTAAAACCCGGCGCGCAGCTGCAGGTAGGCGATGTTTTGCTGTTCAGTACCTCGCATCCCTGCCTGACCTTCGACAAGTGGCAGGCGCTGCTGCTGGTGGATGATAATTATAACGTGCTGGCTGAGTTAGCAACGGCGTTTTAACGGCCAGGCTGGCGCATGTAAGGCGAGGGTGGGCGCCGGTTTTTTCATCTCACTGGCAGCGGTGGGCGTGAGCGCAGAGATAACGTTTCCGCTCCGGCGCGCCCCGCTGCGGGGCGCGCCGGATTAGTCGGTTTCAACTGGCGCTTTACTCGTTCGGCTCGGCTGGCGGCTGTGACATATCGGTCAGTTGTAGCGGTTCGCCAGTGGAGGCGGCGCTTTCAATCGTCATACGCACATCCTGCAATATCAGGTCGGCCAGCATCAGATAAACCTGCTGGGTTTGATTGACCTGCGCATCACCCGAGTCGCTGATATAGCCTTCATCGCGCAGCTTCAGCACTAAAGAGCTGAACACTGCTTTATCAAAAAATTCCGGCGCGTTGATGCCATGTAGCACCGACAGGCGCTGCGCCAGCGTGCGACTCTCTTTTTCCAGCGTGCCACGATTAATGGCGGGGTTATCGCTGAGGATGGCGAAGGTGATGGCATAGCGCTGCAGCGTTTCACGCACTCCGGCGGCCAGCAGCTGAAGGGTACGCAGGCGCGCATTGCTGATTCGCACCTTGTCGCCTTCAATTCGCAGTAGCTCCTGGCGGCCCATTTCGTCGATTAACGCCGCCAGCAGCTCAGGCAGCGCCTCTTTTTCCCAGCGCAGGAACAGTTCGCTTTTCAGCATCGGATAAAGCACGCTGACCTGGCGCAACAATTCCTCGCGGCTGATCTGGCGATGCTGCATGACGATGGCTGCCAGCAGCGACGGAATGACCAGCATATGGTGAATATTGTTGCGGTAATAGGTCATCAACACCGCTTGCTCGCGCGGCAGAACAATAATCTCGCCGAAATTGTCCTGTTCGATGTCGAATTTATTCATGCCGATGGCGTGTTCCAGCATGGCTTCCGGCGTGGCATCCGGCACCGTGGAGTGCTCGGAGTAGGGCACGTTACGCAGTAATTCCTGGTAACAAGCAAGCTGCTCGGTAAGCTGTTCACGGGTTAGTGAACGCTGGCGTGAAGCCAGCAGCGCGGTCACGCAGAGGTTCATCGCGTTTGCGGCGCCGGCATTATTAATCCGCACCATGACTTTTTGCGCAATGTCATTCACCGCTGGCATCAGCCAGGCCGGTCGCTGCGCTTCTATCGGATCGATGGCTTCGCGCCATTCCGGTACCTGTTTGTTCAGGTAACTCACCAAAGGCAGAGGCTCGCCAAAGTTAACGTAGCCCTGGCCGAGGTTACGCAGCTTGCGCAAACCGCGCAGCATCTGCATAAAGCCTTCTTTCTCTTTGGCCGCACCGCGTAGCTCTTTGGCGTAGGTGCCTACTTCCATTACGTGCTCATAACCAATGAATATTGGCACCAGAGTAATCGGGCGATTGCCGCCGCGCAGCATCGCCTGAATAGTCATCGACAGCGTGCCGGTTTTAGGATCGAGCAGCCGTCCGGTGCGCGAGCGGCCGCCTTCCATAAAATATTCCACCGAGTAGCCGCGATTAAACAGCTCGCCTAAATATTCACGAAAGACCGTGGAGTAAAGCTTATTGCCTTTGAAGGTCCGGCGGATAAAAAAGGCGCCCAGATGGCGGAAAATGGGCCCGGCAGGCCAGAAGTTCAGGTTGATACCGGCAGCGATATGCGGGGGAACCAGTCCCTGATGATAAATAACGTATGAGAGCAGCAGGTAGTCCATATGGCTGCGGTGGCAGGGAACGTAGACCAGCTCATGGCCATCCTGCGCCAGCTGACGGATGCGCTCTGCGCCGCTGACGTTGATTCCTTTATAAAGGCGGCTCCAGGTCCAGCCCATGACCCGATCGGTGATGCGAATCGCTTCATAGGTAAAATCGGCGGCAATTTCTTCCATCATCTCGACGGCAGCCTGCTGCGCTTTATCGTGAGAGATTTTTTTACTGCGCGCCTCATCTTCCACCGCTTTGGCGATGGCTTTTGATTGCAGCAATCTGACAAATAGATCGTGGCGAACCGGCAGGCGCGGTCCTACCGCAGCCAGGCGCTGACGGGCAAAGTGCATGCGCGCTACGCGAGCCAGCTTTTGTGCGATGGTTTTGTCGGTGCCGTGCTCGGTCGCCATGTAGCGCAGCGAAACGATGGCGGAAAAGCGAACGAAGCTGTCGCGGCCAAGCCATAATACGGCGAAGAATTTTTGCACGCCGTTGAGCACGCGCAGGTGCGGCTGCGGCTGGCCCTGAATTTCCCGGCCTGGCGCACGGCCAAACATCACCGAAACCGGTATCATCTGGACATCCAGCTCGGGATTACTGCGGTGCAGGTCGAGATAATCGTGGAATAGCTTCACCGATTCCAGATTAGGGACGAAATAGGGAAAAACCCGCGGACCATCGTGAATAAAAACGTAGCGCGGCAGCTCGGCGCCGTCGGTTTCCAGCGGTTCCAGCGGATCGGGTAAATCGTGTTTGCGGCATTCGGCGCGCAGCGTCAGCAAATCGACCTTGGAATCGTACGGCAGTACGTACATGATGGGGCGAGAACGATCCAGCCCCAGTTCAGCAAGCGGATCTGCCGGAATCGCTTTACTTTTTACCAGGAATTTTAACGGAATATTCAGTAAGTTATAATATAGTTTACGCCAACCTGACATAGACAAAATAAAGCCTCTTGTTAGCAAAGCGTCGCAAGCATACCAGAAAGCGGCGAGTAAATCTGTTGGTGTGCATGATGTGCATCATCGAACATGGACGCTAAATTCTTCAAAGGGTTCCCTATTTATGGCAAATAACACGACAGGTCTGAGGCGCATTGTTAAAGCCGCAGGCTATTCATGGCAGGGTCTGCGGGCCGCGTGGCGCAACGAAGCGGCATTTCGCCAGGAGGCCATCGTCGCGGCCGCTGCAATCATCATCGCTTGCTGGCTGAACGTTGATGCGCTAACCCGGGTACTGCTGATAGGCTCGGTGGTGCTGATTATCATCGTTGAGATCCTCAATAGCGCGCTTGAAGCGGTAGTGGACCGCATTGGCAGCGAGATTCACCCGCTGGCCGGCAGAGCGAAAGATCTTGGCTCGGCTGCCGTACTGCTGACCATCTTACTCGCGCTTTTCGTCTGGCTGACATTACTCTGGCCATAGCTGAGAACCCGCTTCCAGATATTGAGGTCGCTCGACGATTAGTGCAATTTTAAGTTTTCATCCGCTAAATAGCTGTATATACTCACAGTCAACTGTATAAACAACCAGGGGGCAGGATGAAAGCGTTAACCGCAAGGCAGCAGCAGGTCTTTGACCTGATACGGGAACATATTAATCAGACAGGAATGCCCCCAACCCGCGCTGAAATTGCCCGGCAGCTGGGTTTCCGCTCGCCGAATGCGGCCGAAGAGCATCTCAAGGCGCTGGCCCGTAAAGGCGTCATCGAGATTGTATCCGGCGCGTCACGTGGCATCCGTCTGCTGCAAGAGGAAGAAGAAGATCCGGGCCTGCCGCTGATTGGCCGCGTCGCCGCTGGCGAACCTCTGCTGGCCGAGCAGCACATCGAAGGGCATTACCAGGTTGATGCCAGCCTGTTTAAACCCCACGCGGACTTTTTACTGCGCGTTAGCGGCATGTCGATGAAAGACATTGGCATTATGGATGGCGACCTGCTGGCGGTGCATAAAACCCAGGACGTGCGTAACGGTCAGGTGGTTGTGGCGCGTATTGATGATGAAGTCACGGTGAAGCGTTTGCAAAAGCAGGGGAATACCGTGCAGCTTCTGCCGGAAAACAGTGAGTTCAAACCGATTGTGGTTGACGTTCGCCAACAGGATTTAACCATCGAAGGGCTGGCCGTTGGCGTGATCCGTAACGGCAACTGGCTGTAGCGCATTGCCGACGCAGCGTCGCTTTTCTCTTCTTAATCTCACCACCACCCGTTCGGGCGGTGGTGGCTTTATTTAGCCAACTCTGCGCTCATGGGTTTTTTCTCTTCGGCGGATAAGCAGCTGTGGCTGCTGGCGCTGCCAATGATCCTCTCTAATATCACGGTACCCGTGCTGGGACTGGTGGATACGGCAGTCATCGGCCATCTCGACAGCGCTGTCTATCTTGGTGGCGTTGCGGTGGGAACAACGGCGACTAATCTGCTGTTTATGCTGCTGTTATTTTTACGCATGAGCACCACCGGGCTGACCGCGCAGGCATATGGCGCTGGCAACAAACCAGCTCTGGCGCGGGCGCTGGTGCAGCCGCTGTTAATGGCGATGATTGCCGGCACCGTTTTACTGGCGCTGAAAACGCCGCTGACGTGGCTGGCGGTTAACGTAGTCGGGGGTAACGATCAGGTATTACATCAGGCTGCCGCCTTCATGCATATTCGTTGGATAAGCGCCCCGGCGACGCTGGCAAATATGGTGCTATTAGGCTGGTTGCTCGGCGTACAGTATGCACGCGCGCCGGTGATTTTGCTGGTGATCGGCAACCTGGTTAATATTTTGCTCGACCTGTGGTTTGTTCCGGTACTCGGCTGGGGCGTGAGAGGCGCGGCGGCGGCTACGGTGATTGCTGAATACAGCACGCTCGGCATAGGGCTGGTGATGGTGTGGCATGTCCTGCGGCTGCGCGGCGTAGCCCGCCAGCTGCTGCGCCGGGCCTGGCGCGGCAGCTATGGCTATCTGCTACGGCTGAACCGCGACATTATGCTGCGTTCGCTGATGCTGCAGCTCTGTATGGCATCGTTGACGGTAATCGGCGCCCGGCTCGGCAGCGACATTGTGGCGGCCAACGCGGTGCTGCTGATGTTTCTGACGTTTACCGCTTATGCCCTCGACGGATTTGCCTATGCCGTCGAGGCCTGCTCCGGCGAGGCCGTGGGCGCCAGGGACCCCAGCAGGCTGTTGCATGTCTGGCACGCCGCCTGTCGCCAGGCCGGGCTGCTGGCCCTGCTTTTTTCGCTATTATACTTTGCCGCCGGATCTCACATCGTCGCATTGCTTACCTCGCTGCCAGCCGTCCAGCTACAGGCCGGGCACTTTCTCGGCTGGCAGGCTATTTTACCGCTGGCGGGCGTCTGGTGTTTTCTGCTGGATGGTATGTTTATTGGTGCGACCCGCGCCAGAGATATGCGTAATAGCATGGCGATCGCGATGCTGGGTTTTGCTTTGACGCTGCTGACCATTCCTCTGTGGGGCAATCACGGCCTTTGGCTGGCTGTTACGGTGTTTTTATTGCTCAGGGGCGCTGCGCTCTGGTGGGTCTGGCGCCGGGAATGGCACCACGGTCGCTGGTTTAACTACGCCTGACTGATGAGCGTCTTTCACCGGCGCGATCCTTATCCTCTGCTATAATTAACTTATTCCAGAAATTGGATTAGTGAATCGTATCATTTATTGGTTCATTACAAGACGATAGCACCATGATGTTCCCCTTAATAGCAAAGGAGATACGGAATGAATAAGGATGAAGCTCGCGGTAACTGGAAAGAATTCAAAGGTAAAGTGAAAGAGAAATGGGGCAAGCTAACCGATGATGATATGCAGGTCATCGAAGGTAAGCGCGATCAGCTGGTTGGTAAAATCCAATCGCGCTACGGTTATGAAAAAGATCGGGCCGAAAAAGAAGTCAGTGACTGGGAACGTAGCAACGGTCACCACTGGTAAATCTTACCCCGGCAATTCAGGACAACGCTCCTACCCCTGGCACAAGGAACGTGCCGCCCCAACTCGCTATTTACCGCGTTTTTTGGCCACTACGCTGTGATCGTGCTGGCAGCTGTCCTGCTGCACGCAGGCTTCAATCTCTGAGCAGTTGGCACACAGCCCGTGCGCCTCAATGACCATATGGCGTAAAGCAAATCCCTCTTTCAACGCCAGCGCGGCGATAATTGCTTCAAGGCCTTCCGCATGCTGCTCGGCGACGGTGCCGCAACGCTGGCAAATCAACATGGCTGAGGTGTGGGCTGGCCCTTCAAAGTGATGGCAGACCATATAGCTATTGGTGGATTCCACGCGATGGATGAAGCCCTGCTCCAGCAGAAAATCCAGCGCGCGGTAGATAGTCGGGGGTTTAGCCTGAGGTTCTGAGGCGCGAAGCAGATCCAGTAAATCATAGGCGCTGATAGCGCCGTTCTGCTGCGTCATTAAGCGGAGAACCTCCATACGCTGCGGCGTCATGCGTACGTTACGCTGCTGACAAAGCTTTTCCGCCTGTCCAAGAATGTGTTCAGCACTTAACGTAGCCATCATTTCTCCTGCCTTACGCTGATTACAGACGTTATTTTATCACAATTTTTCGCTAAGCACTGGGTAAAGCGCGGGCGCTGCTTTGAGCTTACATCTGGCGCTTTTTTACAGTTATAACTGGCATTATTGTGGATCGCATATGTTCAGATTAAATAACCTTAATAGTGATCTGCTCAGCGTTATAAAAATAATTTGTGAAGCATTGCTAATGCAATTTGCCGGAATGTGCCCCTGAGTCTAGGGTTAATTGGGGTTTAATGGTTTATGGCTTCTGATGTTTATTGTGAGCCTGTGATTTATTAGCCCGTGAATAAATTAATGAAATTATCAATCAATCGAATAACCGCTTTCTTACCCGCTTAATCAGAACAACGATCTGCCGCTTTTATGTTCAGATAGCGCATGGCTGACCAGGCCACCACATTGATGATAGCAACATATAAAACGGGTTCAGGTAAAATGGCTAAACACTTCAGGAAGTTAATCAAGACATCGCATCCGGTATTGCTTCCCGCGCTGCTTATGGCGCCGCTTAGCGCGCTGGCGGCGGGTAACTATTTTGATGCTCGTAATGACGCAATGGGTGGGACCGGTGTAGCCACCTCGACATACGGTACGGCACCGCTGGCTAACCCGGCTTTGCTTACTAAAGCGCAGCCTGACGATGATGTCAGCATTACGCTGCCCTCGGTAGGGGCTCAGCTCTCCGATGGCGATCATATGATTGATAAAATCGATCATCTGACTGACTCTGTCGACCGCTACCGCGATTTGGCCAACCAGAATCCGCTGGCATTGCTACGCGATCGGGCGCAAATTCAGTCTGCGGCAGGCGATCTTGCTAACCAGCTGGAAAATCTGCGGGGCAATAAAGCGTGGGGAAGTGCCGGCGCAGCGGTGGTTGTCGCGGTGCCGAATAAAGTATTGCCCTTTGCCTTTGTCACCAAAGCGTATGGTACAGCCCACGTTGCGACTGAGGTAGCGCAGAGTGATATTGATTACCTGCGCGGCATTGAAAAAGGCACCCGGATTCCGGTGTCGGGCGATCAAAATACCCTGCGTTCGGCCGGTTTAGGTCGCGGGGCCATTGTGTATGATTACGGCATTGCGGTGGCGCACGAGTTCTCCATCGGTGGTCATCCGGTCTCCGTCGGCGTCACGCCAAAAATCCAGCAGGTTTATCTGTATAACTACAGCGCCTCGATCTACAACTACGACAAATCAGACTTTAAACAGGGTCGTTATAAAAATCATGACAATGGTTTCAACCTTGATGCGGGCTTATCAACTGACGTCAATGATAACTGGACGCTAGGTCTGAGCGCGCAAAACCTGTTTTCCCGCGATATCGACACCCGCGAGATTAGCGGCTATAAAGATACCTATCAGATTCGCCCGTTAGTGACCGGCGGCGTGGCCTGGCATAATGAACGCCTGACCGTAGGCTTGGATGCCGATGCGACCTCAACCAAAAGATTTAAAACTCAGCAGGAAAGTCAGTATGCCGGCGTCGGTGCTGAATTCCGCGCCTTCAGCTGGCTACAGCTGCGCGCTGGCTATCGTGCTGATATGAAATCGAATGATGCCAACGTCGCCACCCTGGGTTTTGGCCTGTCGCCGTGGGGCAAAGTTCATCTTGACCTGGCCGGTATGGCCGGTGACGACCGAACGTATGGCGCGGTTGCTCAGCTCGGCTTCACGTTCTGATGCAACAAAGGGCGGCCAGCCGGTCGCCCTCCTACTACGCTGAAAGATGCCGTTCGCTCACCGTCGGCGAATGGCAATCAACCGTGCGGCATCAGGGTTCCTCAAACCCTGATGCTAACGCTCCTTTATCACTCAGCCTTCCTTTGTCGCACTTATTCCAGCATTAAATCCGCCGCGATCTGTTCGTTATTCATTTTCGCCGGGAAGAAGGTCGGCCAGTTCGTCAGCTCCTTCTCCAGCTGCCCGTGGCTATCGTTGCCAAAGAAAATGTGAAAGTGGGCGGCTTTAGTCGGTTCAATATCATGATCGCTGAATTGGACAAACTTTGCGGCCTGCGCATCGCCGCCGGTGCGGGTGAACAGATAGCGCACGCCTTTTTTACCGGAGGGGTAGTTTAAGATCTTGAATCCGCTGTAGGCATAGATGCCTTTCCAGGTTTTTCCTTGCTGGGTGAAGCTGATGCTATCAGGCGTAATGGCGATTGCCGTTACGTCGCTGGCGTAGCCTTTAGCGTAATAAGCTTGGTACTGCGCGGCGGTTTTGTCTTTTTTTATCGCCGCCTTGTGCTCAAAGACCTCATCCAGGCTGCCGTTTTGCAGCAGAGGATAGAGTGATTTCCAGCTACCTTGCCAATCCGTCAATGTGCGATCCCGCACGTCAGCATCATCAAATACGCCCTGGTGTATCTGCTTATGATCGTGGTGATGATCGTGCGCCTGCGTCGGGGTTATCAGGGCGGCATACGCCAGTCCGAGGGTAAGTGCCACGCATTTGAAAGGGGTAAAGATTGTCATTACAGCTCCCGGAGATAGATAAAATTAAAGGAAAAAAGCTGTGATAAGATATGTTATAACGTAACAATTAACAACCCTGACATTGCCATGTGAACCGGCAACGCAGTAAATCAAACCCACCAGCAGCAAGCTTACGGGCCACGGCTTAAACGGTGGAATAGCAACAGGATTGAGGTGGCAGAAAAGCTGGCAGGGCCGCTACGGCCCTGCGAAGATTAGCCTGGCTGGCGGCGTACCGGCGCGCCGTTGGCGATAAAATAAGGTATTTCATCCCGCGCTAGCGCTGGTCGACCACGGATCATATCGGCAATCTTTTCGGCAATCATGATGGTCGGCGCATTCAGGTTGCCGGTGGTAATCTGCGGCATTATGGAAGCGTCAACCACCCGTAGCCCCTCCATGCCGTGTACCCGGCCGTCGCTTCCCACCACTGCCATATTGTGATAGCCCATGGCGTTAGTACAGGAGGGATGGTAGGCCGTTTCAGCGTGCTGGCGCACAAATTCATCCAGCTCGGCATCGCTTTGTACGCTGGCGCCGGGGGAAATTTCCCGGCCGCGATAGGCATCCAGCGCCGGCTGCTGCATGATTTCACGCGTAATGCGGATCCCGGCGCGGAATTCGCGCCAGTCCTGATCGTGCGACATATAGTTAAACAGAATGCTCGGATGCTGGTGCGGATCTTTTGAGCGCAGATGCACCCGGCCGCGGCTGGGCGATCGCATTGAACCGACATGCGCCTGAAAACTATGGGATTTGATCGGATTACTGCCATTGTAGTTAATCGCCACCGGCAGAAAGTGGTACTGAATATTTGGCCATTCAAATTCGGCGTCGGAACGAATAAACCCACCGGCTTCAAATTGGTTGCTGGCACCGACGCCGCTGCCATTAAACAGCCATTCGGCGCCGATAGCCGGCTGATTATGCAGCTTCAGCGCCGGAGACAGGGAAACCGGCTGCTTGCATTCATACTGCAAATACATTTCCAGATGATCCTGCAAATTGGCACCTACGCCCGGCAGTTCCTGCACAATGTCGATATCCAGCTGGCGCAGCAGTTCGCCCGGTCCGACGCCGGAGCGTTGCAGGATCTGCGGCGACGCGATAGCACCGGCGCAGAGTAACACTTCACGACGCGCGTGGGCCTGGTGCGATTTATCATGCTGTAGCCAGCTAACGCCGCAGGCCCGCTTATTATCAAATAATATGCGATCGGTGGTGGCATGTATTTCAATGGTCAGGTTCGGTCGCGAACGCGCCTGATCCAGGTAGCCACGGGCGGTGCTGGCGCGGCGGCCCTTCGGCGTGACGGTACGATCCATCGGGCCGAAGCCTTCCTGCTGATAGCCGTTGAGATCGTCGGTGCGCGGGTAGCCCGCCTGTACGCCTGCTTCAACCATTGCGTGGAACAGCACATTGTTGTCCGCCCTGGGCGTGGCAACGCTGACCGGGCCGCTATCGCCGTGATAGTCATTGCCGCCAATATCGCGCGACTCGGCAAACTTAAAGTAGGGCAGGCAGTCAAGATAGCTCCAGTTTTCCAGTCCCTGCTGCCTTGCCCAGTTGTCGTAGTCCATCGCGTTACCACGGATGTAGCACATGCCGTTAATCAGCGATGAACCGCCCAGCCCCTTACCGCGCCCGCACTCCATGCGGCGGTTGTTCATCCAGGGTTCGGGATCGGTCAGATAGGCCCAGTTATAGCGGCGGCCCTGCAAGGGGTAGGCCAGCGCTGCGGGCATCTGGGTGCGAAAATCCAGCCGGTAATCCGGGCCGCCGGCCTCCAGCAGCAGCACGCTAACGTCCTTATCTTCGGTCAGACGGGTCGCCAGAACGTTGCCTGCCGAGCCCGCGCCGATAATGATGTAATCATATTCGGTACTCATAACGGATTCCTTCTTTTAAAACACAGAGGCGAAGGGCATCAGTTCTACCTGAACTGATTTGATACGGGTGTAGTGGGCCAGAGTTGAAAGGCCATTTTCCCGACCAACGCCGGACTGCTTATAGCCGCCAACCGGCATCTGGGCGGGTGATTCTCCCCAGCTGTTTATCCAGCAAATACCGGCTTCAAGTTGATGAATGATGCGATGAGCCCGAACCAGGTCCGGCGTCACTACGCCGGCCGCCAGGCCAAAGTGCGTGTCGTTGGCGCGACGGATAACCTCTTCCTCATCGTCCCAGGTCAGAATGCTCATTACCGGGCCGAAGATCTCCTCTTTGACGATGGTGTGATGATCCTCGCAGTCAGTGAAGATAGTCGGCTGGACAAATGCGCCGTCCGCGTATGCGCCTGCGCTTTCCCGCGCCCCACCGGTTAGCAGCGTGGCGCCTTCCTGTTTACCCAGCCCGATGTAGCGCAGTACGTTTTCCATATGAGCGAAGCTAACCAGCGGGCCGAAGTTGGTCGCGGCATCGGCCGGCTGGCCGAGGCGAATGCGCTTAGTACGCAGCAGCAGCGCCTGTTCGAAGGCGGCTTTTTGGCTGCGATGGACAAAAACGCGCGTACCGTTGGTGCATACCTGACCTGAGCTGTAAAAGTTGGCCATCATGGCGATGTCCGCCGCCTGGTCGATATCGGCATCCGGCAGGATGATCAGCGGTGATTTGCCGCCCAGCTCCATGGTGACCTCTTTCAGCGTGGAGCCGGCGGCGCTGGCCATGACTTTTTTGCCGGTATCGACGCCGCCGGTAAACGAAATTTTTTCAATACACGGATGCTCCGTCAGCCACTGTCCAACCTGGCGCCCGGCGCCCTGCACCACGTTAAATACGCCATCTGGCAGCCCCGCCTCGGTGTAAATCTCCGCCAGCTTCAGCGCTGAGAGCGGCGTGACTTCACTGGGTTTGAAAATCATGGCATTACCTGCGGCGAGCGCCGGCGCCGATTTCCACAAGGCAATCTGAATCGGGTAGTTCCAGGCGCCAATGCCTGCGGTAACGCCAAGCGGTTCGCGGCGGGTATAAAAGAAGCTGGTATCACGCAGCGGATACTGTTCACCTTCAATGGCGGTGGCCAAGCCGGCATAGTATTCCAGCACGTCGGTGCCGGTGACGATATCCACAGCTGAGGTTTCTGAGATGGGTTTGCCGGTATCCAGAGTTTCCAGCTGCGCCAGTTCGTCATTGCGTTCGCGCAAAATGGCGACGGCGCGCAGCAGAATGCGCGAACGTTCGGTGGCGGTCATTGCTGCCCAGACGCGCTGTCCTTGCTCAGCGCTGGATACGGCTCG
Source organism: Izhakiella australiensis (assembly GCF_002006995.1). Lineage (GTDB taxonomy): Bacteria > Pseudomonadota > Gammaproteobacteria > Enterobacterales > Enterobacteriaceae > Izhakiella > Izhakiella australiensis. The sequence continues at coordinate 44,288 of NZ_MRUL01000001.1, forward strand.
TTCGACATCGGCCTCGCTGGCGCGCTGTACGTCGGCCAGCACCTCGCCGTTCGCCGGGTTAATGCTCTGGAAAGTCTCATTGCTGCTGGCATCGCTTAGCTTGCCGTGGATGTAGAGTTTTTGTAGAGGGAATCTAGTCATTATCTAATGTCCTTGCGTTAAGGCTTGGTCTGAGAAAGGGAGGACGACAGCTTCTGAACCACGTAGTCACGGGCGATCAGGCTGGCTTGCTGAGCATCAAAATCCTGACCGGTCAGGCTACCGCGCAGCCAGAGGCCGTCGATCAGCGCCGCCAGCCCCTGAGCGGCGGTGCGTGCGTCCTGCCTGGCCAATACGCGTTGAAATTGATGGCTGATGTTGGAATAGAGCCGACGATCGTTAGCACGCTGCAGGCGACGCAGGTAGGTGCTATGCATGCTGGCGGCCCAGAAGGCCAGCCAGGCACGCATCGAGTTCTGGCTGGTCTGACTGAGGTGAAAGTTACCTTCAACGATGGCAAGCAGCTGGGATTGGGTATCATCAGCGGCCTGCGCGCGCCGTTCGGCGACCGCATCGCGCAGATCGCGCAGGATCTTGCGCATCGTTGCATCTAATAAACCATCTTTATCGCCAAAGTAATGGCTGACAATGCCGGTCGACATGCCCGCTTGTTTGGCGACCTGCGACAGGGTAATGCCTGCCAGGCCTGCTTTGCCGATGGTTTCGAACGCGGCGTTAATCAACTGCTCTTTACGCCGTTCAGGAATATCTTTGCGCACCGTTTTGCTTCCCCAGTTTCGTTTTTACTTATTATTTTATTCATTGATTGAACGTTCAATCAATAGCGCATATGCTATAAAAATGTCAAATAAATGTGGCCTTGCGTTAACTAATTGTTATCGCTACGAGCCGCAGTCACCTGTACCGTGGAAAAAACGTCATGACCGTTATCAGTCAGCAATCTGAAGAAACGAATCTAGCCGTACGGGTTAACTACCCGGTGTTTATTGGTTCCGCCGCCGTGATCCTACTCCTCAGCTTACTCATTGTTTTCTACCCGCAAACCAGCCAACACTGGCTCAGCAGCGCCCAGGTCTGGGTCGCGAATGCTTTCGGCTGGTATTACATGTTGCTGATGGTGGTTTGCATGCTGTTCGTTTTCTGGCTGGCGCTGTCGCGCTTTGGTCAGCTAAAGCTTGGACGCGATGATGAACAGCCGACCTTCTCTTATGTTTCCTGGGTGGCAATGCTGTTTTCAGCCGGAATCGGCATTGCACTGGTTTATTACGGTGCCTATGAGCCGCTCGATCACTTCCTGCAGCCGCCCGAAGGGCAGGGAGGAACGGTTCAGGCTGCGCGCCAGGCAATGGCGATCACCTTCTTGCACTGGGGGCTGCACGGCTGGGCGCTGTATGCGCTAATTGCGACTGCGCTGTGCTGGTTTGCTTATCGTCGCGGCCAGCCGCTGGCGTTGCGCTCGGCGCTTTATCCGCTGTTTGGCGAGCGAATTCATGGCTGGCGCGGCCATCTGGTAGACAGCTTCGGCATTCTGGTGACGGTTATCTCGATGGTCACTAATTTGGGTATCGGCGCGCTGTTGGTTAATTCCGGCCTGCATTATCTGTTTAACGTTCCACAAAATACCTTCGTGCTGATGGTGCTGCTGGTGGTGATGATGATCGTGGCAACCCTTGCGGCGGTAACCGGGATTGAGAAAGGCATCGCCATGCTTTCTAACGTTAACGTCGGCTTGCTCTGCCTGATGCTGCTGTTTATCTTCGTGACCGGCCCGACCGTGAATATGCTCAATGGCCTGCTGCAGAATACCGGCGACTATCTGACCTCGCTGGTTGGCAAGAGCTTTGACGTTTATTTGTATGGTAAAGCTCGCCAGTGGCAGGGGACCTGGACGCTGTTTTACTGGGCGTGGTGGGTAGCCTGGGCGCCGTTCGTTGGCCTGTTCATCGCGCGTATTTCCCGCGGGCGCACGATTCGGGAGCTTATTTTCGGCGTACTGCTTATTCCTCTCGGTTTCACCCTTGCCTGGCTGTCGCTGTTTGGTAATACCGCGATCAGCCTGGTGCTGCAAAACGGCGATGCCATCCTCGGTAAAATCGCGGTACCCGGTGCCAAAAAGCTTTTCATCGGCACGCCGCACGCGTTTGATTCTATCTACGACGAAGAAGAGGCGAACGGCGCCGACTGCCTGACGATACCGCTGTTTACGGCAGATTACCGCATTGAGGAACCTAAAGGTAATACGGATTTCCCGATTGCCTTTGAGCCGGTCTACGTGTTCAGCGGCGTGGGGCGTGGGGCTAAGCTGCTGCGCGCCGGCGTTGATTACCGCTACGACAGCGGCGCTATTCGCTTTGCCAGCGTGCCGAAAACAGTCATCGACTGCTATGGCGAATCAAGCTGGCCGGAGCGTTTCGACCGTGACGAGCTGCTTAAACGTCGTAAGCAGACGCGCACGCTCAATGAGTGGGATTCGCAGTATCTGCTGCGTTCACGTCCGGTTCACAAGCTGCGTCTCGACCCTGAACGGCTGCGCGAATATAACTGCGAGCTGGTATTTAAGCGTGCTAACGGGGTTACTACTGCCTTTTTGGGCGGCGTGCAGATCACCGGATGTTCGTGCTACTGGGACGTCGCTACCGGTAAAAAAGACGGCGACGCCTCGCCGGTTACCCTGATGCTGCAGGATACGCGCGGGCATTACTACTGGCACGTCGGGCAGGCGCTTGACGGTGACCTTGCAGAGTTTGACGACAACGGGCAGATCAGCGGCGGGCAGGTGTGGCAGCTGCGTAAGCTGGTGGTTGATTTCAACATTCCCCGTGTCACCGTTGAAGTGAACGGCCCCGGCAGTTTCGCCGGTAAGTTATTGCGTCAGGCGCTGCGCGGTCTTAACTGCGCTGTCGTCGAGTACACAGTAAGTGGCAACAAACAAAAACGCATCCTTGACGGTCTGGAAGGCCCGTTAACGTCAGGTTTTCTCTGGGCGCATACGCGCGTACTTGATGGCCCGTTATATGAGCAGATGCGCGAATTTAACCCGGCGTTGACTGACCAGGACGATGACTTTCTCGACAGCGGCACCGGCGCGATCCTCGAACAACCCGTAAAAATCGGCAACGTACAGCGCGAAAACCCGGTTACCGGGCGTGATGACGGCTGGCGACAGATGCACGGCACCTATGAAATTGAAACGGAGTATTGATAAATGAGCGTACCAGAACAGACCCCGATTAGCGGGCCGTACATCGCTAACGGCAGCACCACGCAGTTTTCATATACGTTCTACCTGCTGTACGAAACAGATTTAAATGTTTACGTCGGTGGTGCGCTGAAAACGCTGGGCACCGACTATACAGTAACTGGTGTAGGCAACAGCCAGGGCGGCAACGTTGTATTCACGGTTGCGCCCGCCGCCGGTCTTGAGGTTATCATCCGGCGCGACACGCCGTATACGCGTCAGACTGATTACGCGGACAACGGCGACCTGCTGGCTGACGTTGTGAATGATGATTTTGACCGGCTGTGGCTGGCGTTGCAGGAAATCTTTGCAAACTTTTCCAGTTCTATCAGCAAACCGGTGGGGGGTAACTGGGATGCACAAGGGCTGCGTATAACTTCTGTGGCCGACGGCACACAGCCGCAGGATGCAGTAACCCTGAAGCAGCTGACGACCGTTAACGGCTCCGCCGGGCAGAGTGCGGCAGCAGCAGCTGCGAGTGCAGCAGCCAGCGCAGTCAGCGCAGCGGCGGCTAAGATCAGTGAAAACAACGCTAAAACCTCTGAGACTAATGCTAAAACTTCTGAGACTAACGCGGCGGTGAGCGCGACAAACGCCGGGGTTAGTGAGACCAACGCAGCGGCCAGCGCAGCAGCGGCTAAGACCAGCGAGACTAACGCTAAGACGTCAGAGACAAACGCGGCCAACAGCGCAGCAGCGGCTAAAACAGATGCGGACAGGGCAAAAACCGAAGCGGATAAACTGGCTGACGTAAACGCTTTTGCCACCACGATTAAAAGCGTGGATGTTGCTAACTCTGTCACTACGTTCAAAGGCGCTCAGTTGTTCGAAGCGGCGACAGCCGGCGCTGGGTCATCCAGCATTACAACCCCTAACGGCGCGCAGATAATCAGTATGACAGTGCCTGACGGTGCCCTGGCATCCGGCGGTACAATTACCGGCCCGTCATATAACACCCGAGTTTATGCGACCAACGGCGATTTCTGGCAGACATATGAAGGTTTCGTTTATACGCAAGCCGGGGATATCGGGGCACATCGGTGGAGTATCTCAAGAAAGACCGGCGCCGCTGTAGCTACCCCGGCATCAATGCAGCTTCAGTCAGACCACACGCTCAGAATCGACGCCGACGTAGTAACAAACGGGCAGCATCAGTCATGGGCGCAGGCACCAGTTAATCCCCCTGACGGGGCTTTTATTAACACGCCTATGATTTCTTCACAGTTGCGCGGCCGGGGGGCTACAGCAGATCCTCGCGGTGCGTACTGTGGTTTTTACTTGCAAGAATACGTAGGCCACATCCCCGCCGTCATAATTAATATTAACGGTTACGGCTCGGACCAGAATTGGGCATTCAGGTCTGACGGCGCGTTAACCGGGGCGCTGGGCGCCGCACAGTGGTCCGGCTCCGATGTACGTATTAAGGATGATATTGAACCTGCAGCAAATGGCGCAGGTGAACGCGTCGACAAAATCGGCGTTGTTGAGTACACGGAGATATCAACCGGGCGTCGCAGGCGGGGGTGGATAGCGCAGCAGGTTGACGAAATCGACCCGCACTATACGTTTCAGGCCGGGTATGCCATTGACGTTAATGGCGAGAAAATCGATATTCTTAACACCGATGACAGGGCGATGATTGCCGACCTGATAGCGGAAGTGCAAAGCCTGCGCCAGCGGGTGGCAGCGCTCGAAGCAAAATGAAAACAGCCCGGTTCGCCGGGCTAAACTTTTTTGCGTTGCAGTTCGTCGAATCGGGAGTGCAGCGCCCCGGGGTATAGCTCGGTGTAAACCTGCCATAAAACGTTCAGTGAACGATGCCCGGTGACCTGGGCTACTTCTTCAATACTGAACCCCGCCTCGAACAGACGGCTGGCTCCTTCACGGCGTAGATCGTGATAACGTAAGTCTTTAATGCCCAGGGCGTTTCTCACTCTCTGAAAGCCCACGCTGACAGAACGTGAGTTGTAAGGGAAAATTAGATCGCTGGTTTTTGGCTGGCGCTGCACTATGTCCCAGGCTTCGCCGAGCAGCGGCACAAACATATGGTTGCCCTCTTTTTTACGCGGGTCTTTCCGGTCTCTTACAAGCACGACCCTTTGCGTTTCCTCTATATCCTCCCATCGAATTTTGCACACTTCACCTATACGCATACAGCTGAGAATGGAAAAATTCAGGATATCAACAAAAGGGATTATGGATGACGCATGTCCGCTTCGTGCCTTCAGCCCTTCGATTAGCCTGTCGAGTTCGTCACTGACAGGGCGCCGATTTCGGCGCCGGGACTTACCGATCAGCCCCATACGGAGCAGTAACGGCCGTGCGTCGGTTGCAGGATTACTTGTGTAGTTAATGCCATAAATGGGTTTGGCGGACGCCAGAACGGACGACAGGTAACTCACGTCGTGGTTAACTGTGGAAGGGCCTGCACCTGCGCCGTTTCGCTGGCGGCAGTGCTCGATAACGTGGCTGGTTGAAAGGTCTGAAAGGAGCACTTCGGATATGTCGCAGTCCAGTAACATATCCAGTACGTAGCGTTTTGTACGCCCGGCTTTGCCGCCGAGATTGGGGTCATTGATGTAGCGTTTTAGCAAGTCGCCAACGGCCATATTGCCTACATCGTTGGGAGTCGGCACCCCCAGGGTTTCGAGTTCGGCAACCCTGGCGGCACCCCACGTTTTAGCATGGGCTTGTTTCCCGAAGGTTCTGTTCTCCCGGTAGACGTATTTACCGCCTTCTTTAACGCCCACGGTACAGCGGTAGCGTAAAGTTCCATCGGCGCGTTGACGTTTTTCTATGCTATAGTATGCCATGCTTTTCCCTTACCTTCGTTCAGCACCCCATGAATAAGGGGTGCTGTTGGGGGTGCTGATAAAGAAAAAATACGACATAAAGACCAAAAATGCACGAAAATAAAGAAACCGCCAACCCGCACCAATTCAGCGCTGGCAGCGACCTAACGCCAAAGTACAGCCCTTCACGGTTCAGCGTTGCCCCCATGTTGGACTGGACTGACCGCCACTGCCGCTATTTTCATCGTCAGCTGACGCGTCAGGCCTTGCTGTACACCGAAATGGTGACGACCGGCGCGATCATTCACGGAAAAGGCGACTATCTGGCGTGGAATGAGCAGGAGCAGCCGGTTGCTTTGCAGCTGGGCGGCAGCGATCCCGCCGCGCTGGCGCAGTGCGCCCAGCTTGCTGAGCAGCGTGGTTATAATCACATTAACCTTAACGTCGGCTGCCCTTCCGACCGCGTGCAAAACGGCCGCTTTGGCGCCTGCCTGATGGCGGAGGCCGCGCTGGTCGCCGACTGCATTAAAGCGATGCGCGATCGGGTATCGATTCCGGTAACGGTAAAAACCCGTATCGGCATTGATGAGCAGGACAGCTATGGGTTTCTCTGTGATTTTATCGGCACCGTCGCCGGGCGTGGCGAGTGCGATACGTTTATTATTCACGCGCGTAAAGCCTGGCTTTCCGGCCTTAGCCCAAAAGAAAATCGCGAGATCCCGCCGCTGGATTATCCGCGAGTATATCAACTTAAACGCGACTTCCCGCAGCTGACTATCGCCATCAACGGCGGGATCAAAACCTTGCAGGAAGCGCAGCTTCATCTGCAACATCTTGATGGCGTGATGATTGGACGCGAGGCCTACCAGAATCCGGGGTTATTGGCCGGCGTTGATAGCGCGCTGTTTGGCGCGGATTCTGCGCAGGCTAATCCGGTGGATGTGGTACGCGCAATGTATCCTTACATTGAGCGCGAGCTGAGTCAGGGCACCTGGCTTGGCCATATTACTCGCCATATGCTGGGCCTGTTTCAGGGGATCCCCGGCGCGCGTCAGTGGCGTCGGCACCTGAGTGAAAATGCGCATAAGCCCGGCGCCGATGTTGCCGTAGTGGAAAAGGCGCTGTCGCTGGTGGCCGATCGTCAGCCTCAGATGGATGTGGTGTGAAACTAACGATTATTGCGTTATTTTCACCATGCATTGCGATCGGCGCGTTGGCTTGTTAGTTTAAAAATCAGCGAGTTAACTGAATTACAGGTTGGCACGAATTATGTAATACCCTTTTCAGACCTACTCCGGAGAACTGAAATGGAAATACTCTTTGTGCTGGCCTTTTTTGGCGTGCTGCTGCTGACCGGCATATCACTGGCCGCCGTATTGTTCGCGCTGCTGGCAGCCACTTTTCTGATGTTTTTTAGCGGACTGCTGGCATTTGTTATCAAACTGTTGCCGTGGCTGCTGCTGGCGCTGGTCGCCGCCTGGCTATGGCGCGCCGTTAATAAACCCCAATCCAGAAAAGATTACCGAAGCTATCGTCGTTAAATCAATGAGTTATTAATAACTGACTGTGGTGGCATGCGCGCTGGATCACATCGTGGCAATTTGATTTCTGTTTTATTCATATAAACATATTTTTTACTTATGAAATCTGTCAGGATGTTTTTCGCCGCAGAATTAAGCTATTCATCGCGCTGTACCCTACATACGGCACGAACGATAAAAAAGAAGCAGGGCCTCCGTCAGGAGGCCCTTATTTTTTATGGGATAAGCAGGCAGGAACCCTGCGTCGCCCGGCTTTCCAGCGCGGTATGCGCTTTTTGTACGTCGCTGAGCGCAAACTTCTGATTCTCCGGCACGTCCACCTTGATGGCGCCGCTGGCGATCAGCGAAAATAGCTCGTTGCTGGCGGCAACCAGCTCATCATGGCGGGTGATATAGCCATTCAGCGAGGGCCGGGTAACGTACAGCGAGCCTTTTTGATTCAGGATTGCCAGGTTCACGCCGGTGACAGGGCCGGAACTGTTGCCGAAGCTGACCATTAACCCACGCGGCTGCAGGCAGTCCAGCGACGCCTCCCAGGTATCTTTGCCCACCGAGTCATAAACTACGCGTACCTTTTTATTGTCGGTGAGTTCGGCAAGCCGTTGCGCCACGTTCTGCTGGCGATAATTAATTGTTGCCCACGCGCCGGCTTGTTTCGCCCGCTGCGCTTTTTCTTCCGAACCGACGGTGCCGATTAAATGAGCGCCCAGCGCTTTTGCCCACTGGCAGGCAATCAGCCCCACGCCACCGGATGCCGCGTGGAACAGGAAGGTTTCATCGGGCTGGATTTCATAGGTCTGACGCAGCAAATAATGCACGGTCAGGCCTTTGAGGAAAGAGGCCGCAGCCTGTTCAAAGCTAATGGCGGCAGGCAGCTGCGCTACTTTTTCCGCCGCAACGTTATGTAGCGAGCTGTAGGCCCCCAGCGCGGACTGGGCGTATACCACCCGATCGCCGGGTTTGAATCCGCTAACGCCGGGGCCGGTCTTGACCACCACGCCGGCGGCTTCTGTTCCCAAGCCGGAGGGAAGCGGGGCAGGATAAAGTCCGCTGCGCACGTAGGTATCGATATAGTTAATACCAATTGCTTTGTTCTCGACCTGCAGTTCGCCGGCGCCAGGATCCTGCGGGGTAAATTCCTGTACGTCTAACACTTCCGGTCCGCCATTGCGGGAAAACTGAATACGTTTTGCCATGGTCACTCCTTTCGATTAGTCCGGTCTGGGGGGAGACGCCAGCCTGCTTACAGGGTAAACTTGCGCGTCACTCACCCGATTTTTTGGTAATGCATTCACTATGGCAGGAAATAAACCCACCAACAAATTCAACGACCAGCCGCGCGATCGGCAGGTTGAAGGACTAAAGCTGCCACCCCATTCGCTGGAGGCGGAGCAGTCGGTGCTCGGTGGGTTAATGCTCGATAATGAACGCTGGGACAGCGTGTCAGAGCGGGTAGTGACGGATGACTTTTTCAGCCGCCCGCACCGCTTGATTTTCAGTGAAATGCAGCGCCTGCTGGAAGCCAGCCAGCCTATCGATTTGATTACGCTTTCTGAATCCCTTGAAACCCGTGGCGATCTGGATATGGTTGGCGGCTTCGCTTATCTGGCCGAGCTGTCGAAAAACACCCCCAGCGCGGCGAACATTAACGCCTATGCCGACATTGTGCGCGAGCGCGCGGTGGTCCGGGAGATGATTTCGGTCGCTAATGAGATAGCCGATGCGGGGTACGATCCCCAGGGGCGCTCCAGCGAAGACCTGCTCGACTTCGCCGAATCCAACGTTTTCAAAATCGCTGAAAAGCGCGCCAATAAAGATGACGGTCCGAAAAGCGTCGATCAAATCCTCGAAGCCACCATCTCGCGCATAGAATCGCTGTACCAGACGCCCCATGACGGCGTAACCGGCGTGGATACCGGCTATCAGGATTTAAATAAAAAGACGGCGGGCTTGCAGGGTTCCGATTTGATTATCGTTGCGGCGCGTCCTTCAATGGGCAAAACCACCTTCGCGATGAACCTGTGCGAAAACGCCGCGATGCTGCAGGAAAAGCCGGTGCTTATTTTCAGCCTTGAGATGCCCGGCGAGCAGCTTATGATGCGTATGCTGGCCTCGCTATCGCGCGTCGACCAGACGCGTATTCGTACCGGTCAGCTCGACGACGAGGACTGGGCGCGCATCTCCAGCACCATGGGTATTCTGCTGGAAAAGAAAAATATGTACATCGATGACTCCTCCGGCCTGACGCCGACCGAGGTGCGTTCGCGCGCGCGCCGCATCTATCGCGAATGCGGCGGCCTGAGCATGATAATGATCGACTACCTGCAGCTAATGCGCGTCCCTTCGCTCTCCGATAACCGGACGCTGGAAATCGCGGAGATTTCACGTTCGCTGAAGGCGCTGGCGAAAGAGCTGAATATTCCGGTTGTCGCCCTGTCGCAGCTGAACCGATCGCTTGAGCAGCGCGCCGATAAACGTCCGGTCAACTCAGATTTGCGTGAATCGGGTTCTATCGAGCAGGATGCTGACCTTATCATGTTTATCTACCGCGATGAGGTGTACCACGAAAACAGCGATCTGAAGGGCATTGCTGAGATCATTATCGGTAAGCAGCGTAACGGGCCGATCGGCAGCGTGCGGCTCACCTTTAACGGTCAGTGGTCGCGGTTTGATAACTACGCCGGACCGGCCTACGACGAAGAATAATTTCCGTCTGCGGCAGGCCTGTCTCTGATGGCCTGCGGCGCTGCATCGCCAGTCCGCCTGCTCATCGCCGGTATCCTCCCCTGGCAGCATCAGAACATGGTGTTGGACGAGCAGATAACCAACAGGGCTATTCGGCCAGCAATGGCATCCCTCATTTGCGCTAGCTGACGGTTAAATTTTTCTCAGCCTGTCGATCTCTGCGCGTTTTATGCGACACTGTTTGCCTGCCGGTTTATTGTGCTCCCGTTTGCTGACGGGATATATATGCGCCGCTTTCTCTCTGCCTGCCCGACAGAGCCTGCAAACTGCTAAATATGGAGATCTGCACCGTGTTTCAAAACGTTGATGCCTACGCTGGCGATCCGATTCTCTCTTTAATGGAAACATTTACTCAGGATGCGCGCGCGCACAAGGTCAATTTGAGCATCGGTTTGTATTACAACGAGCAGGGCGTCATTCCCCAGCTGGAAGCGGTGGCAAAGGCGGAAGCGCGTCTTAACGCCCGCCCGCAAAGCGCCAGCGTTTACCTGCCGATGGAAGGTCTGGCCGCTTACCGCAGCGGGCTGGCGCCGCTGCTATTCGGCACTGACAGCAGCGCTTTAGCCGACGGGCGCATTGCTACCGTGCAGACGTTGGGCGGCTCCGGCGCGCTGAAAGTGGGTGCTGATTTTATCAAACGCTATTTCCCGGACTCACAGGTCTGGGTCAGCGATCCGACCTGGGAAAACCACGTGGCAATTTTTGCCGGGGCAGGTTTCCAGGTAAATACCTATCCCTGGTACGATGCTGAAACCAATGGCGTTAAATTTACCGCTTTTATTGAAACATTAAGCGCGCTGCCGGCGAAAAGCGTCGTGCTGCTACATCCATGCTGCCATAACCCGACCGGTGCTGATTTAAGCGACCAGCAATGGGATAAAACGGTTGCGGTGCTGAAAGAGCGCGATCTGATCCCGTTTCTGGATATCGCCTATCAGGGCTTTGGCGCCGGTATGGAGCAGGACGCCTATGCTATTCGGGCTATCACCGCCGCAGGCCTGCCGGCGCTGGTCAGCAACTCATTTTCTAAAATTTTCTCACTGTACGGTGAACGCGTTGGCGGGCTGTCTGTGGTATGCGAAAGCGCAGAAGAAGCGACGCGGGTACTGGGACAGCTCAAGGCAACGGTACGCCGTAATTACTCCAGCCCGCCGAACTTCGGCGCACAGGTGGTTTCCTGCGTGCTGAACGACGCTGAACTGAAAGCCAGCTGGCTGGCCGAGGTTGAGTCAATGCGTCTGCGTATCCTGGAAATGCGTCAGGCGCTGGTTTCGGTGCTGACGGCTGCCGTACCGGGCAAAAACTTTGACTATCTGCTCAAACAGCGCGGCATGTTCAGCTACACCGGCCTGAGCGCGCAGCAGGTTGCGCGTCTGCGCGAAGAGTTTGGCGTCTACCTTATCGCCAGCGGCAGAATTTGCGTCGCCGGTCTTAACAGCAAAAACGTCCATCAGGTAGCGGAAGCCTTTGCAGCCGTTATGTAATCGGTAGTGACGGAAACGTTTAACGGGGCGAACTGACGCCCCGTTTTTACTTTGTCGACGGCGGTGGCGTGCTTAACCAACATTCACGGGAGATATTGACTATGTGGCATCAGCAAACGTTCGCCCTGACGGAGAAATCACGCGGTTTTCATCTGGTAACCGATGAAATCGTCAGCCAGATTAGCCACCTGTCAAAGGTGAACACCGGCTTGCTTCATCTGCTGCTGCAACACACCTCGGCCTCGCTGACGCTCAATGAAAATTGCGACCCGACGGTGCGTAGCGATATGGAGCAGCATTTCATGCGCACGGTGCCGGAAAATGCGCCCTGGCAGCATGATTATGAGGGCGAGGATGACATGCCCGCCCACGTAAAATCCTCCACCCTTGGCGTATCGCTGCTGCTGCCGGTAAGCAAAGGGCGCCTGCTGCTGGGGACCTGGCAAGGCATCTGGCTGGGCGAACATCGCATTCACGGCGGCGCACGGCGCATTGTTGCTACGCTACAGGGCGAATGATATGTCAGCCGTTCTGGCGATCTCACCTCTTTGAACGCAACTAGCTGTCGGTAAAATAATTCACAGGCGTATCATTTGCGTGGCTATTTTATAATCTAAAATTTTTTTGAAGTTCGTCGCAAAAAGTACTGTGATAAAGGCCTAGCATTACTGTGGTTTATAGGGAGGTAGCATCATGTTTAACATAATGGAAATTAAACCCGCGTTTGCTGATGATATTTATGGTTTTACTGACAGCCTGCTGGCGTGGCTCAATGATAAACAACAGAAAGCCCCGGATGGTGAGATACTCAAAATCTTATTAAATAAGGCTTGGGAAAAAAACTTAGCTGAAGAGCAGAAAATAGTGCAGCATGCGCTTTTTATGATATACCAAATTAATCTTTCTCATCCACTTTCTGCACCAGCTCAGAGGCAATATGATCCTGATGTTTTGGCGCTAAAAAATAGACTTGAGCAAGCCTGGATTGAACATGAGTTCAATCATGTCGAAATACCAGATGAAGTTTTCTCTTCTGAGCATTTTGGCGACTATTTAAAAAAAGTATGGAAATCGCATAATGCATCACATCATTCTCTCTTCGATTTTTTAGAAAGACAGGCTACAAAACAACAGGTTGATATTTTTCTGAAAAGCGACAGCGCATTAAATCTCATTTTTTTTGATTTGGTTGCATGGACATTAATTGGCTCTCAGCCTGAAACCAGAGGAACCATTAGCGAAAATTTGTGGGATGAAATAGGAGAGGGTGATAATGTGTTTACGCATGTAAACCTTTATAAGGAGGTACTTAAGAAACAAAAAATAGAGTTAAAAGATAATCATTATATTGATATGTATGACAGCGCTGCATTAGCTGGACATAACGCCTTTATGCTGGGGGCAATTAACAGGGAACACTATTATAAATTGCTCGGAGTGATGGCAATGACTGAGGTGCTCGACCCTCCGCAATATGAAAAGCTGGTAAATGGCTGTTTGCGTCTTGGTTTGTCTGAGAGTGAAGTTAAATACTATACCGAACATATTACCATTGATATCAGGCATGGTGACGACTGGTTGTATAAAGTGATAGACGTAATTGCAGATAAATACCCTTTGTCACGGCAGGAATTTTATCTCGGTAGCCTGCTAAGGTTACAAACCGCAGAGCGCTATTATGATAGTTTGCTGGAAAGAATAAAAATATCCTGAGTATAAATATATTTATCGACAAGCCAAAATTAAGGAAGATCGAATGGCCTATATTCTGCTAGCTATGGCGGCAATCTTCTGGGGTGGGAATTATGTGGTCGGTCATATTCTGGTTATGTATGTCGACCCTTACAGCCTGAGCCTGATACGCTGGGCGGGAACCACGATTCTAATGTTTTCCGTGTACTGGAACATGGTGCGCCAACAGTTCAGCTTATATCGTGAGAATTTGCTAACTAATGTATTACTGGCGTTTTTTGGCCAGGTCTGTTTCCCGCTAACGTTATACATCGGCCTGCAATATACCAGCCCGCTTAATGCGGCTATTTATATCTCCAGTACTCCCTGCCTGGTGTTAGCGATTAACTATTTTTTCTTTCGTGAGCACATCACCGCCAGGAATATTTTCGGCGTACTGGCAAGCACCGCGGGCGTTCTGTATCTTGCCTTCGCTTCCGCCAGTGGCAACGATAAAATTGAAGCTTTTGGAAAGGGCGATATTCTGACGATTATCTCCGCTTTGAGCTGGGCATTTTACTGCGCGTTTCTGCGGATTAAAAATAAACAGATTAAGCATACTTCGTTTGTTGCCTTCAGTTCGCTGGTCGGCACTCTCATTATAATCCCGATAGTGCTTTTGCATGCCGGATTCAGCGATGGCGTTGCTACCCATCTTCATTTTCCCGGCTGGGGCGTTATTAGCGGCCTGCTCTATCTGATTGTCTTCCCGTCGTGGCTGTCTTACGTTTTCTGGAATAAAGGTGTGTCGCTGATCGGCACCACGCGCAGCGAGATATTTACTCACCTTATTCCCCTATCCGGCGGCATCATAGGTATTGTTTTTCTGCACAATCAGCTGCGTTATTACCACATCATTACGCTGGTGCTGATCGTGTTCGGCATTGCCTGCTGCTCCGGCGGTAAAAGCGGGGTGGTGAAGAAATAAGTCGAAAACTAACGCCTGAATTTTCCCTCAAAGTCGTCCGGTTTATTTTCGTGCGGCTTTGAATATCTGTCGGTCAATGCCGCAAGCGTGCGGCGCGCCTTTGTACGATGCTTGCCCGGATTACGTGATCCCGTTCGCATAACTGCCTGAGTAATCAGTGAATACGGGCATGACTATCATGAAAACTGATAGTAGAGGTCCATTTGCTGAATTAAGCAAACTATCACCCTAGACTGAATGCTCCCTACGGCATCACCTGCCGCTGTACTACTACAACTACAAAAGTCCGGAGCAGCACATGAACAGACAGGTACAATTCGAAGATCTTCCTCTGCAGCGCTTCCATATCCGTACCGTATTCAGCGGCACGGGCGGACAATTCAGCGATGGTTTTTTACTTGGCATTATCGGTATTGCCGTCAGCATGGCGGCGGTGCCGTTGCAGCTTGATGCTGTCTGGCTTGGTTTGCTCGGCGCCGCCTCGCTGGCCGGTTTATTTATCGGCAGTATTGTCGCCGGTCCCATCGCCGATAAATACGGACGCAGCAAAATATTCAACTATGACATGCTGATTTTCGCTGTCATCTCGGCGCTGCAATATTTCGTCACCGGGCCTGAACAGCTGCTGGCGCTGCGCTTACTGCTTGGCATCGTGCTGGGGTTTGATTACGTCGTCAGTAAATCGCTGGTAACCGAGTTTGCGCCGAAACGCTATCGTGGTCGCCTGTTGAGCATTCTTGCTGCTGCATGGGCGGCGGGCTACGTGGTGGCTTATCTTGCAGGGTTCCTGCTGCGTGATCTTGGTCCTGACTCGTGGCGCATTATGCTGGCTGTAAGCGGCTTGCCCGCCCTGCTTATCTTCCCTTTGCGTATCGGGGTTCCTGAATCACCCATCTGGCTGATTGCACGCGGCCATCACCAGCAGGCGCAGCGCATCGTTGAGGATAAGTTTGGTCCGGGCGTCGTGCTGCCTGCGGTTGACGCTACGGCCAGCAAAACGCGCGGGACGCTGAGCGACTTGTTCGCCCCGGCATGGCGTAAGAACACCTGGGTGGGCTGCGTATTTTATACCTGTCAGGTGATCCCTTTTTTCGCCTTAGGCACCTTTTCACCGCGGGTACTTGAGGCGCTAAACGTGCAGGATAAGTTTACCGGCGGTCTGGTCTATAACCTTTTACTGTTGGTTGGGGCGATTATTGGCCTGATGATCGTCGACAGAATATCGCGGCGTAAATTCCTTATCGGCTCCTTCTATCTCAGCGCCATTGGCCTGGCGGTTCTGGCCTTCGCCAGTCTTGGAACCACCGGCACCGTCCTGGCGTTCGGCTTTTTCGCCTGCGTTCTTGCCGCTGCAGTGAACCTTGAGTTTGTCTATCCGCCGGAGCTTTTTCCTACCCACCTGCGGGCATCCGGTATTGGCGTGGCGGTGGCCTGCAGCCGCTTTGGTTCAGCGTTTGGCACCTTCATGCTGCCAATAACCATGCAAAGTATGGGAATTCATACGGCGCTTGGCGTGTGCGTATTTTTTCTGTTGGTCGGCGGCGCGTTCTGTCATCGATTTGCGCCGGAAACCCGTTCACAGGCGCTGGCCGAGATTAAGTCGCTTTAGCCGCCGTTCGGTATCGTCCGGCCGCTATGGGATAGTGTGGTGATGATGTCGCCAGCCAACAGGAACCGCTATGCCTTTATCAAAACTGATTGATATGAACGCCGTTCAGATTTTTATCGTGGTCGCCGAAGAGGGCAGCATGTCGGGCGCAGCGGCCAGACTGGGGCTATCCCAGTCTGGCGTATCCCAGACCGTCCGGCAGCTGGAGGAGAAGCTGGGCGTGGTGCTGATTAATCGTACGACCCGACCAATGATGCTGACTCCCTTTGGCATCGCGCTGAAAAACCGCGGTGGCCTGCTTAATGAAGCCATTCTCAACTTAAAAGCGCAGGTTGTTGAGGCGGGAAACGGCATTAAGCCCGATTTGCGCATGGGGCTGGTGGACTCCTTTGCTGCCACCTGCGGCTCGCTATTTGCCCGGCAAATGCTCAGCCGCGTCTCTCAGCTTTCGGTCAGGGCTGGATTGAGCCCCTTGCAGGGCGAGCGCTTACTCAGGCGGGAACTGGACCTGATCATCACCAGCGATCCGCTTACCGATACCAATGAGGTGATGCGATATCAGCTGCTGTCGGAAAAGTATTTTGTTATCACGCCCGCCGAGAGACGCAGTGCGCCGCAGAATATCGCCGATCTGCGTACGCTCGCCAATATCCTGCCTATAGTGCGCTTTAACCGCTACTCGCAGGTTGGCATGCAAATCGATCGTCAGCTACGCGCGCTGGAAGTCAGGATGTCGAATCGGCTGGAGCTGGATACGGCGGATGCGCTGACGTCTATGGTCGCCGAGGGCATTGGCTGGGCCGTAACGACGCCGATGTGTTTTTTGCAGGCTGCGGCGACGGCGAAAAACGTCTCTGTTCACTTTATTCCTGAACTTGGACTGGAGCGATCGCTGTATCTGGTATGCCGGCGTGATGAATACGGTGCGCTGTTTCGCGATGCCTGTGCTATGGCGCGTTCTGTAATAAGTGATTCCCTGCTTCCGCGGCTAAAAGCCATGGGGGAAGGCGTTGAAAACATGGTGACTCTGAATAAGGAAAACCTCAGTGAATACAGATAAAACAGCGGGCTGCCGCTCAGAAGTGGACTATGTCGGTGAAGTGAATATCCCCGTCGACAAGCTGTATGGCGTTAACAGCGTGCGCGGGCAGGAGAATTTAACCGTCTCGCCGCTCACGCTGGCGCACTATCCCGCCTTCCGTGATGCCTTCGCCTGGATTAAGTGGGCGGCGGCGCTGGCAAACGCTGAAAATAAGGTTATTGAGCAGCAAAAGGCCGATGCGATAGCTGAAGCCTGCCGGCAGCTGCTGGCTGGCAATCTTGATGCGTCGCTGATTGTTGACCTAATGGAAGGTTCGGGCGGAACCTCCAGCAATATGAACGTCAATGAGGTGATCGCTAACCGGGCGCAGCAGGTACTTGGCTATGCTGCCGGGTCGTATCAGATCGTTCATCCTAACGACCATGTTAACTGCTCTCAGTCGACCAACGATGTTTATCCCGCTGCGCTGAAGATTGCCACCCACACCATGCTGGCAGCGCTTATCGAAGAGGTTACAGCCCTGGCGCGGGCGTTTGACGACAAGGCATTGGCCTTTGCCGATATTCTGCATCTTGGGCGCACCTGCTTGCAGGATGCGCAGCCGATGCGTCTTGGTCAGCTATTTTCCGGCTATGCCGCGTTGGCCTGGCGTCTGGCGGATTCGCTCGGCGAAGTTCAGAGCAAGCTCTGTACTCTGCCGCTTGGCGGTACGGCGATTGGTACTGGCTTTGGCTCGCCGGCCGGCTATCGGGCGGCGGTTTACCGACAGCTGTCTGCGCTGACGGGTATCGACTGGCAGGCACCGGCAAATCCCTTTGACGCCATGCAGAATATGGATGTGTTTTCACGGGTCTCTGGTGAGCTGAGAACCTGCTCGGCTTCGCTGGCTAAAATTGCCTCCGACCTCACCGTTCTGGCATCCGGCCCGGTTGGCGGTCTGGGTGAGTTAACGCTGCCGGAAGCCCAGGCCGGATCGTCAATCATGCCGGGTAAAGTGAATCCGGTTTTACCTATGTCAATGATTCAAATCAGCTTTGCCATTATTGGCAACGATGTCACCGTGGCGCAGGCCGTGCAGTATGGTGAGCTCGAAATCAACCACTTTGAGCCGGTAGTGGCATCCCGCGTTTTTGACAGCATTACGCTGCTGGTGAAGGGGATTAATCGCTTCCGAATCAAATGCGTTGAGGGCATTAGCGCCGATAGCGAGATGAATGAAACGCATCTTAAAGCGTCTATGGCGGTGGCGACTGCGTTGGTACCCAAACTCGGCTATGCCCAGGTCAGTAAACTGGCGCGCCAGTCGGTAATAGAAGGGCGCTCACTGCTGACAATTCTTGAGGAGTCCGGCATCCTTTCTCAGGATGAGGCGATGCAGGCTATCAATAAAGCGTCGCATCCGGTGTTTGATCAATAAACCCTTTGCCGGGGCTGGCCGCCCTGGCCCACGGCAACAGGCTTCAGCGGTTGAACTGTTTTTTATCGCAACGCGAGCGGCCCTGGGTTTTCAGTAAACTCAAGGGCCGAACGCTTGCTTTGTTCAATCGGCTGTGACGCTTTTTATTGCACCCTTTCGATTTTCCCCATAATCACTGTCCACGAAAAAATGCTCAGCAGCGCCATGCAGCCCACAAAGATCAATGCCGGGGAAAAATTGCCGTCCGATACCAGAAAACCGATCAGAATTGGCACCAGTATGCCCATGCTGGTGCCGACGAAGTTAAATATCCCGCCGGTGATCCCGGTCAGGTTTACCGGGGCGATAGAAGAAACCACTGACCATGAGATGGCCGCCAGACCGCTGCCAAAGAACGCAACGCTCATAAAGACGACGATAAGCGTCGGTGAGTCAACGTAGTTAGCGCCAATAATTGTTGTTGCCAGCAGCAGGCCGGTGATAATCGGCGCTTTGCGCGAGAAGGTGAGTGAGAATCCTTTTTTCAACAGTTTGTCGGAGATATAGCCGGAAAGCAGTACCCCGCACCAGGCTGCGGCAAAGGGCAGGGTTGCCATAAAGCCGACTTTAATAAACTCGATATGACGATATTTCACCAGATAAATCGGAAACCAAGTGAGAAAAAACCAGTTCGCGCAGGTCTCTCCCATGTGTGCGATGACCAGGCCCCATAGCTTTCTGCTTTTCGCCAGGCGCGAGAACGGCACGACGTCCGTTTGTGCTGACTGCGGGTCATGCTGTTTTTTAAGCCACTCCGGCCGGCCGCCGCCTTGACGTATATAGTCAATTTCTTCCGCGTTCGCGCGTGATTTCATCGGGTCTTTATACAAGATCCAAAAGCCCAGCGCCCAGAGTATGCTAATGCCGCCGGTGGTATAAAACATAAAGCGCCAGCCAAACTCTGACTGAAGCCACACCAGCACCGGGGCAAGGAAGGCCAGGCCAACATACTGGCCGGAGATATAAATCCCCACTGCCGTCGCCCGCTCCTTTTCCGGCAGCCAGGTGGTAATAATACGGTTATTCATCGGGTAAGAGGGCACTTCACTGGCCCCGACGCCAAGCCTGAATATGATAAGTTGCCACATGCTGCCAGCCGTGCCTTGCATAAAGGTAAACAGTGACCAGGCGCCGATAATAATCGGGTAAAGCACCTTTGGGGCGACCTTATCTACCAGAAACGAGCCGGGAATTTGCAGCGGGGAATAGGCCCAGGCAAAGGCCGAAAAAATAAATCCCATTTGCACTGAGCTAAGCCCCAGCTCGTCGACAATGTGCGGCGCCGCAATCGAAAGACTGCTTCTGTCGACGTAGTTAATCACCACGGTGATAAACAGCATAAAGACAATAAAGCGCCTGACGTTTGATTTTGCGCCGGCGGCAGATGAAGACGGCTTTGATTCGGCCATGGCATACCTCAGTAGTTGTAGTTTTCTGCGATGGAAATGATATTTGATCAAATTGAATGGAAAAAGAATATTTTTTATTATATTTTTTGCTTTAGTTATATAAAATTGTGAAGAAGGTAACACCGATGAAAGCGAACAGGCCGAGCCTGAAACAGCAGATCGTGCAGGATATGGTGCAGGGGTACTGGAATCCGGGAGACCGGCTGACGCTTAATGAAATGGCATTGCGCTATCAGTCAAGCCATACACCGGTACGTGAGGCGCTGCGCGAACTGTATGGCGAAGGTTTTCTGGTGATGGGCGCAGGAAAGACCTTTCAGCTACGTACCCTTGATAGCGACTTCATTGAAAACATCTTCGACATCCGCAGCAACCTTGAGGTGATGCTGGTAAGGAAAGCGGCCAGCAACTGCCGGGCGGCGGATTTGATCAAACTCGAAACCCTAAACCAGCAGCTGGCGGATGACGTCGAAGGGCGGGATTTTGCCGCCGCCATCCAGAAAAACGGTGAGTTTCACGACCACATCAACCATCTTGCCGGCAATCCTGAAGCTGTCAGGATCCTGCGAATGCACTGGATATTTATCGCTTCTCTGTGGAAAAAAATTGGCTACGGCGAAGAGCGTTATCGCGGTGTTATTCACGATCATCAGGCAATTATTCTAGCGTTCAGATTTAACGACAGCGAAGCGGCAGCTACGCTGATGGGCGCGCACGTTACCAAAGCAAAATATGAACTGCTGGCAAAGCTTCTGAAAAATAACAATCACGAGGAGATGTAGATGGCTGGTTTTGCGCTGCAAAAGGCGGAAATTCACGTCTGCCGGATAACTGAAAAAACCAAGTGGATCTTCATTAGCCTGCAGGATGAAGACGGGGTTACGGGCTATGGCGAAGCGACGCTAAGCGGTAAAGAGCAACAGGTCTGCGCGTTGTTTACCCGGCATGCCCGCGATTATCTGCAAGCCGGGGGAGCCACCCCCGAAGCCTGCTTTCCCCATCTGAACGACCTTGCCACAGCCGCGCTGGCATCGGGTCTCGATCAGGCGCTATGGGATCTGAAGGCTAAACGTCAGCAAAAGCCACTGTACGCGCTGATAGCTGAAAACTGCTCAGCGGAGATTAGCGTTTATGCCAACATCAACCGTAAAACGGCGGGACGCACTGCGCAGGAGTTCGCCTCTAACGCCGTCAGGGCGTTGAATGACGGCCACCGGGCGATAAAAATTGCGCCGTTCGATGAGGTCAACTGCCACGATGCAAACGGCCAACACTTTCGGCAAAGCGTCGCTGCGGGCCTGGATCGCATAGCCTGCGTGCGCGATGCCATCGGCCCGGATACCCGGCTGATGGTCGATTGCCACTGGCGCTTCGACTTTGCTGCTGCGGCTGAGCTGCTGCAGCTTACGCAAAAGTATCAGCTTTACTGGCTGGAATGCCCGATACCTGAAACGGCACAAAACAGCGCCGCGATTAACCGGCTGAGAACCCAGGCAAATGAGCAGGGCGTACTGCTGGCAGGGTGTGAGGAATATATCCGCCTGGAGAGTTTCCAACCCTACCTACAGGCTGATTGCTACGATATTTATATGCCGGATGCCAAATACGTTGGCGGTATTCAGGAAATGCTGAGGGTCGCCGCTGCCGTATCCGACGCCGGGGCTGTTTTTTCGCCTCATAATCCCTCTGGTCCGATATGCGACGCCGTCAGCAGTCATCTTTGTGCCGCGCAGCAAAACGCGGGCATGCTGGAAATGCAATATGATGAATCGCCCCTGTTCACTGCGTTAACTGACGCGCCGCCGAAAAAGATATTTAATGGCGTGATGGCACTGCCGACGCTGCCCGGACATGGCGTCAACCTCAATGATAGTCAGCTTAAACGCTACGCCATTCACGCCGATATTCAGCGCATTTAACCCGGAATCCTGGCTGATAGCCTTGTTGCAGGCAGCGGCGTTTGCTGCTGCTTTTAACCGAGTGACTGACGATAATATCGCCAGCGATAACCTATACTCAGCGTTAAGCTTACAGAAAATCAGTTTGAATCTGACCGGATAACGCGACTAACGTCAGGATTAGCGCCGTTCTGGCAGCAATGCTCAGTGCTGTGCTGCTTACCGGCAAAACAGGACGACACTGCGCAACGTGCCGCAAGAATGTAACCATTCAGGTGCCGTCCATCACATCGTCGCCACGACAGAAGGGGGAGTGACAACATGAAAGTTTCCGAGCTTCTTGCCTATTGTATGGATAAAGCGGGAGCGGAACAGTCGGAGCATAGTGACTGGAAAGCGACGCAGATCAAACGCGATGGCGTACTGTTTGCTATGTTCCACGAGGTTGACGGGCATCCGGCGGTGTCACTGAAAAGCAGTGAAGCGCTGGCTGAACTTCTGCGCGATGCTCATCAGGACGTGCGGCCAAGTGCGCACCTTAATAAAGCGCACTGGAATACCGTGCTGCTGGATGGCGCGCTAAAAGACTCGCAGCTGTA
Organism: Izhakiella australiensis; assembly: GCF_002006995.1. Classification (GTDB taxonomy): domain Bacteria; phylum Pseudomonadota; class Gammaproteobacteria; order Enterobacterales; family Enterobacteriaceae; genus Izhakiella; species Izhakiella australiensis. The sequence continues at coordinate 66,760 of NZ_MRUL01000001.1, forward strand.
TTATCTGGTTGATGCTTCCTGGCAGCAGGCGCTTGGCAGCCATGCTACGCAGCATTAGTGCTATGAGTGCAGGTCGATGATTTGAGCATAAAGTGCTCTTTTTCTGACGCCTCCTCAGGCGCTTGTAAACAGGCGCCTGAGGAGGCGTTAAATCAGCACTAAGATAATCCTTTTGCCGACAGTCGCGGCAACATCGCGCTCTCCGGTCAGAAAATGCCGGCCGGCATGCTGCAACCTTCTGATATGAGAATTGATTTCAATCTGCGGCTGGTGAAAAACCATCAGCCGCTGCGCGCTGGGTCATTCCGGGCAGCGATACGATTCAAATTAGATTATTACTGATGAACATACGTCCTGGATATGTTGCGCGCTGGTCGCTGATATTGCTGCTTCTGGCTCTGTGGCTACCGCAAAAAAATGCACAGGCCATTGAGTTCAATACGGATGTGCTGGACGTCAGCGATCGCAGCCGCGTTGATCTTAGTGAATTTTCGCAGGCGGGTTACCTGATGCCGGGAACCTATCTGATGACGATTAAAATTAATGACAGAAATGAGCTGCCGGAACAGAAGGTTACTTTTCTACCGCCTGCTGGCGAATCGCGCGGCAGCATTGCCTGTATTACGCCCGACATCGTGGCGCAAATGGGGCTGAAGGGATCAGTACGGCGCGGCCTGCGTTACTGGCAGCAAGGCAAGTGCCTTGATTTGCATTCTCTCAAAGGTGTAACCGCCCGTGGCGACCTTGGCAACGCATCGCTTTATCTCAGCATACCGCAAGCATGGCTTGAATATACCTCAGTGGATTGGGAGCCTCCCTCCGCCTGGGATAATGGTATTCCGGGTATTTTGCTGGATTATAACCTCAATGCTTAGATGTCGAAGCCGGCCAAAAGCAATAGCGCCCGTTCATTGAGCGGTAACGGCACCGGCGGCATCAATCTTGGCCCCTGGCGGCTGCGGGCAGACTGGCAGGGTAGCTATAACGTTAATGCCGGCTATGCCTCACGCGCCGAACGGCGCTTTGACTGGAGCCGTTTTTATGCTTTTCGCGCAATAGCCGCCCTGCATGCGCAGCTAATGCGAGGTGAAAACTTCTTTAGCGCCGACATTTTCGACAGCTTTCGTTATCTGGGCGCCCGCCTGCTATCTGATGACAATATGCTGCCGCCCAATCTGCGTGGCTATGCGCCTGAGGTTACCGGCGTTGCTAAAACCAATGCCAAAGTCACGATCAGCCAGCAGGGGCGGGTGCTATATCAGACCACCGTCGCCGCCGGGCCTTTTCGTATTCAGGATCTGAGTTCGGCTACCAACGGTACGCTGGATGTGAAAATTGAAGAGCAGGATGGTTCAGTGCGTACTTTCCAGGTGACCACGGCCAGCATTCCCTACCTGACACGTCCCGGCCAGGTGCGCTACAAGGTGGCGTTGGGAAAACCCACCGATTTTCAGCGCCGCAGCCAGGGGCCAGCGTTTGCGTCCGCTGAATTTTCATGGGGAGTGAATAACGGCTGGTCGTTGTATGGTGGTTCTATCCTGACAGGAGGCGATTATTACGCCCTGGCGTTAGGAATCGGCCGCGATCTACTGGCGCTCGGTGCATTGTCATTTGATATCACTCAGTCACGAGCCCAACTGCCGGGGCCAGGGTTCCTGATCCTTAACGGTCGCTCCTACCGGCTGAGTTATTCCAAGCGGTTTGATGAGTATAACAGCCAGGTAACTTTTGCTGGCTATCGCTTCTCGGAGCGTAACTTTATGAGCACGGCGCAGTATCTTGATGCGCGTTATGGCAGCGGCAATATCGGTAACAGTAAAGAGCTGTATACCATTTCACTTACCCGTCAGTTTATCAGTCTTGGGCTGTCAGCCTATCTGAACTACAGCCATCAGACCTGGTGGAACCGTCCGTCGAATGATAATTACAGCCTGTCGCTGTCGCGCTACTTCGACTTATGGCGCTTTAAAAATGCCAGCGTCAGCCTGTCGGCTTATCGCACCTTGAGCAATGGTTATCGTGATGATGGCTTCTATTTAAGCATGAGTATTCCCTGGGGTAACGGCATCACGCTGACTTACGATAATCAGACCAGCCGAACGGGTACCAGCAATATGGTGGGGTACTTTGACCGCCTTAGCGATGGCGACAGCTACAACCTGAAAGTTGGCAATGACGAGCACGGCCAGGCTAGCGGCAGTGCCTATTACACCCATGACGGCTCTCTGGCTCAGATGACGGCGAATGCCAGCTATCAGGATGCCACTTACCGCTCGATCGGTATGAGCCTGCAAGGCGGAATGACCGCGACCGCTCAGGGGGCCGCACTGCATCGAATCAATCTCCCCGGCGGCACGCGCATGATGGTGGATACCGACGGCGTGGGCGGCATCCCCATTCGCGGCTACGGCACCACCGTACGCACGAATTTATTTGGTAAGGCTGTGATAAGTGACGTCAACAGTTATTACCGCAACGCGATAAGCGTGGATGTCAATGATTTAGCTGACAATGTTGATGCTACCCGCTCGGTGGTGCAGGGCACGCTGACCGAGGGGGCCATCGGCTATCGGCGCTTTGGCATTATCGCCGGGGAAAAGGCGATGGCGACGATCCAGCTTACCGACGGGGGAACGCCGCCGTTTGGCGCGATTGTCAGCAATGACGCGGGAAATCAGACCGGGATTATCAGCGATAACGGCAGCGTCTGGCTAACCGGGATCGCTCCAGGCGCGCTGATGAACGTGCGCTGGGATGGTAAAACGCGCTGCGCTATCAGGTTGCCAGAGCCGCTTCCTGATTTAACCCATCCTTTGCCGTTGCAATGTCGCCCGCATCATGATCAAACCAACCATGAGGTTAAGCATTAACCATGAAGTACACCACTTTCCTGACAACAGCCGCCGTGGTACTGGCGGGCGCGTTAACGACTTATCAGGCTACGGCGGCGATAGCGTTGGACAGAACCCGCGTTATCTTTGATGGCGGTAGCAGATCGATGAGCCTTAACATCACGAATGAGAATCGGGAGCTGCCCTATCTGGCTCAGGGATGGATCGAAGATCAGCACGGTAAAAAGATTGATTCGCCGCTGGTGGTTTTGCCGCCGTTACAGCGCATTGAACCCGGCGCCCGCAGCCAGGTTCGCATCCAGGCGACCCCGGCTGTCAGCCAACTGCCGCAGGACCGGGAAACACTCTATTACTTCAACCTGCGTGAGATCCCCCCTAAAAGCAATAAGCCAAATACCCTGCAAATCGCGCTTCAGACCAGGGTAAAGCTGTTTTACCGCCCGGCAGCTTTAATGGCGAACGCCGATGACTATGCCCGGCCGTGGCAGAAAAAGCTGACCTTAACCCGTCAGGGCGCCAGCTATCGGGTCAGTAACCCAACGCCTTACTACGTCACTCTGGCCGGGGCGGCGCCGTCGGTGAAAGCACAGGACGTGGCCGGCTTTGAGCCTGTGATGATAGCGCCGCAGGAAACGGCACTGCTTAAGGTTAGCGCTACTGCGCTCGGCAGCCATCCGGTCATCACCTATATCAATGACTTCGGCGGGCGGCCAAAACTGGTATTGAGCTGCAATGACGGGCAGTGCCGGGTAACCGACCACATTGCGGGCTGAATGGTGCTCAGCGTGGATGAAAAATCGATGGCCGGTTAAGGAGAACACCGTGCGGTTGGGAATAACTCAGCGAAAGAGCCACTGCGGCCTGCAATACCGGCGGCGTGGAAAATGGCTTGCCGTCTGGCTGGTACTGATGCTGCCTGCGGCGGGCGTGCAGGCCAGTCCGGATGGCTGGATGATTGAAGGAGAGCATGGGGTGCTGCAGGTCAGTGGTCAGCTCACTGAAGGCGCCTGCCGGCTGGATATGCGTTCAGCCATGCAGCAGATCGCGCTGGGCAACAGTGATACCCGGCCATTAAGACGTGCTGGCGATCGGGGTACGCCGGTGCAGTTTCGCCTCTATCTGCGTGATTGCTTACAGCGCAGCGAGGTAAGCGATGACGACAATGCAAACTTACTGCAGCCGACCGTCTCAGTGATATTTGCCGGAGAAGCTGACAGCAATAATCCGCAGCTGCTGGCGCTAAAAGGCGCATCAGGTGTCGGACTACGGCTGCTGGATGCTGACAAAAATGATTTGCGTATTGGTACATCCGGCGGTTCGGCATCGCCAGCGTTTCTGACGCCGGATAGCAGCCAGCTTACCTACTACGTAGTGCTGGAGCGAACCCAGGCACAGCTTGTCGCCGGTGTCTGGCAGGCGGTAGTCAATTTCAGGTTGAGCTATGACTGACCATAATGATTTCAACAGGAGTGCAGGGTGAGGCGATATAACGTTTCCGGACTATTGATAGTCGCTTTATTTTTAGCGCTTTTTTCAACTCATGCCGCCGCCTATTTGTGCCGGAACAAGCAAACCGGTCAGGAACTACGCAACGGCAGTTCTCCGGTGACGGTGCCTCTGTCCCGGGAAATTACCGCTGGCGAAGAGGTTTTTATCAATATGACAAACTATTACGAATGTAAAAATGAAAACCCGGAGTTTTATGATGACTTTATGTATTTGCAAAGTGATGGTATCAGCACGGTACTTAGCCGCGATTTTGAGGTAGGGGTTTATCTTAACGGTGGGCGCTATCTCATTCCGGCACCCTATAGCCAAATATTTCATCTTCCCAGAGGGGCGGACGGCAACTGGCACGATCTGCCAATGGTCATATTTTATAAGGTGTCAGAAAGACCTGGCATTTTGACTCGTATCACGCGCGGACAGAAAATTGCGACCATCCGGCTATATAAATACGCCCATTACAAGGGGGGGGAGCGCACCCGACGATCCGCGTTACTTTACGTGGGATATTATCGCCGGCAATGACTCGATTTTTACTTCCGGAACCTGCGCCATTAATGACGGTAAAAATATTGATATTGACTTCGGGCAAATACCCGAGTGGCATCTGAGCGCTTCGGCAGCGGCAAGCCGCTATCAGCGGCGGGTAAACGTGCCCTATCGCTGTAAAAGTCCGGTTAGTATGCCGATCAAAATTACCTTATCTGCGGATGCTTCGCCTTTTTCTGACTCGGCGATTATGACTTCCAATCAAAATCTCGGCGTTGAGATGTACTATGAGAATCAGCAAATCAAGCCCGGTGACAGTATCCGGACGGAGTTGCAAAGCGGATTAGGCTCCAGCGATCTTAACTTTGTGCTGGTTAAAAAGAGCAGCGTGGCGGTAAGCAAAGGTCCGTTCAACGGCTCAGCGGTGCTGGTCATGAGCGCGGATTAAGCGCTAAAGCGAACGGGATTTTGGCATACTGACGGGCAACAGCTTTACGGCCCGGGCGCTATTTTCTTTATTGCTCTTTGCCGCAGCGCCATGCTCAAGAAACAGGTTGCTGCATCCAGTCGTTTAGCAGGGTGCCATATAGCTGCTGAGCCTGTGACAGCTTGCCCAGCTCGCAATACTCATCGGTTTGGTGCGCCATCGTCGGCTCTCCCGGACCCAGGATTACCGTTGGTGGCGATGCCAGCGCGTCGGTCAGCAGTGATGCATCAGTAAAATAAGGTACTACGCGCAGCTGTAGCGCCTCGTCGTGTAGCGGCTGGCAATAATGAAATACCCGTTGAATCCAGGCGTGGCCATCGTCAGTCAGGACGGCAGGCAAATCTATCAGGGTATCAATGCTCACGGTATCCCCCAGATAGCTGGCAAGATTATGGCGGATAGTGCCATGGTTGAGATTGGGGGCGGTGCGGATATCAACATCAAACCAGCTGCGGTCCGGCACCGAGTTGATATTTAGTCCGCCTTCAATACGTCCCACGTTAAGCGTTGGCTGTTTCATCAGCGGATGCGGCGCGCCGGGAATAAACTGGCGGATGCGGCCAATAGCATCCGCCGCCAGGTAGATGGCATTTACACCCAGCTCCGGCATCGCGCCATGTGCAGTTTTCCCTTGGGTTGCACAGCGTAGCCACAGTGCGCCTTTATGTCCTACCACCGGATAGTTGGCGGTGGATTCGCCGACGATAAGTGCCCCGATCTCGGGTAAATCAACGTTATCGATTAGCGCCCTGGCGCCGTCACAGCCGGTTTCCTCGCCGCCGGTAATCAGCATAACCGCGCCAGACCCGGCGCGGATACTTTCTTGCTGCGCCAGACAAGCGCAGGCAAACGCCGCCACTGCCGCTTTCATATCGCTGGCGCCCCGGCCATACAAGCGCCCATCGACAATCTGACTGCCAAAGGGATCATAGCGCCATGGCTGAGCGCCCAGTGGCACGGTGTCCAGATGGCCGGTAAACGCCAGCGGCTTGCCCGCGCCGGAGCCGGGGAGGCGGGCGATTAAGTTCAGCCGGCGCGGGCCAAACCGCTGTAGCTGAACGTCAAAACCGCGCGCCTGCAGCCAGTCGGCCAGATAGCGGGTGCAGGCCTCTTCATCGCCGGGCGGATTAATGGTATTAAACGCCAGCAGCCGCTGCGCCAGCGTCAGGGCAGCGCTTTGCGTCATCAGCGCGCTCCGGTTAGCCAGTCGAGGCAGTTAAGCCACAGCTGGCGATAGCCCGCCCAGCGGCTGAACTCTGGCGGCAGCCAGTGAGCGGACATATCGCTGGTCCATACCAGTGAGCGCCCGCGTTGATAGTTACGTACCGCCAGCAGCGGATGAGAGGTGCCAGAAACCGTGGCGATAAGCTGGCCTTCCGGGTGCATTTCCACTTCGTTATAACCGAGCAGCCACGGCATGCCCGCCGGCAGATTACTTAACAGCGGATGGTCGATTTCCTGTTGCAGTTCACAGCCTTCCGGACACTCAATGCGATCATCCCAGGCCAGGCAGCGAACCGGCAGTACCTGTTCCACCGCCGTATTGCGATAGCGTGCTGCGCCGTTAATCCCCTGGAAGCTGAAATAACCGCCAATCATCATCAGGCTGCCGCCGCCGGCGACGTAGTCATGCAGCAGGGTCAGTCGGTTAGCCGTTCGCTGGCTTTTAAGCCAGGTGTCAGGATGCAGCAGCAGAGTATTGGCGCCAATATCGGACAGGATAATGGCATCCCACGCCTGCAAACCCTCAGCCGTCAGAGGAAATTGCTCCGGCGCCTCGTGAACCGGCATATGGGTAATGGCGTAATCGCTGTCGCGTAGCGCCGCGAGAAAATCTACCGCGCCGTTATGCCAGGTGGCGGTAGCAAACTGATCGAAACCTTTAATATGGTTGGCGGTGCTGGTCCAGGATTCACCAACCAGGAGAATTTTTTTCGGCACGTGTTGCTCCTTTTTAGCTGCCAAATACCCGCTGTGGGTTGGCGATCATCAGGGTTTCCAGCTGCTCGCCGTTAAGGCCGTGGCGACGCAGTCGGGGAATAAAGTGTTTAAGGATGTAGCCATAGCCGTGGCCGCCATAGCGGGTCAGCATGGTTTTCAGAAAAACGTCCTGCGACAGCAGGATTTGATTGATATAGCCATCGTCAATCAGGCTGCAAATGGCGCTGGCATTCTCTTCATCTGATGGCGACTGGGCTGACTCATCGGCATAGTAGTAATGCATGCCGATCATGTCGTATTCGAGAAAGGCGCCACGATCTGCCAGCTCGCGCTGGTAGCGTTTATCGCTAAAGCTCGGGTTCATGTGGCAAAGCACCACGTGGCGCAGATTGGCCCCTTCCGATTGCAGGATATCCAGCACCTTATGACCGAGCCGTTCCCAGCCGGGGAGGTGAACTTCAATCGGCACGCCGGTTGCCGCACTCGCCTGACCGGCGGCGCGCAGCGACTTCTCTTCATCGGCGGTAAACTGACTGGAGATGCCGATTTCGCCGATTAGCCCGGCGAGCACTTCCGGCTTATCTTCCGCCGCGCCGAGATCGTAGATCAGCTTCTGTGTCAGCTGCTCAACGCTAATGGTTTTGACCCATTCCGGATGAGAAGGCTGCAGATAGAGCCCGGTTCCCATCACGATATTCAGCCCGGTAAGCCGTGAAATACGCTGTAGCGCTTTGGGGTCGCGCCCGATGCCGAGATTGGTGGGATCAACCACAGTCTCGCCGCCAAGCGCTTTGAATTTCATCAGCTCTTCAATCGCCAAATCGGCATCGAACAGCTGGCAGTTATCGCGACTCATCAGCGGATTAAGCGCCAGCTCGCCCAGGTTTTCCATTCGCACTGGCATTTCAGCTATATGACGATCGCTGCAGCAGCAGGGGGCGACCCATTTACCGGAGGCATCCAGCAGAATATGCTCATGCATCAGCGTAACGCCCATTTTTTCCAGAGCCATCGGTCCGAGTACGGTCATAATCTGGCCGCTTTCAACCCCGACCGGCAGCGGTTCGGGATGACGAAATATCGATCCTTTCATCGGCTATCCTTTGCCCCTTGGGCGCATAGGGTTGAGAATGCGGGTATTCAGCCAGATGGCCAGCAGAATGATGGTGCCGGTGGCGATTTGGGTATAAAACGGCGAGATATGAGACAAAATCAGGCCATTCTGGATAATGGCGATCGATAGCGCACCCAGCAGGGTACCGATAATAGTGCCAAACCCGCCGAACAGGCTGGTACCCCCCAGCACCACCGCCGCAATAACCTGTAATTCAAAACCCTCGCCCTGATTCGACGAACCGCTGCCAAGGCGGGCGGTAATGATCATGCCGGCCAGTGCCGCGGCCATGCCGCTGATAATATACACTTTCATGGTGACCGCTTTGGTGTTGATGCCGCTGCGACGCGCGCCCTCGCTGTTGGCGCCGATAGCGGTGACATAGCGGCCAAAACGCATATGATTCAGCACGATGTGACCGGCAATCAGAATAATGACGCCAATGAGCGCCGGCATGGGAACGCCCAGTACCCAGGCCCGTCCCATAAAGCTGAACAGGCTGTCGGCGGGGATCGGAATGGAGTACCCCTGGGTTATCAGCAGCGCGATACCGCGTACCACCGCCAGCGTCGCCAGGGTGACGATAAACGCCGGTATCCCTTCATAGGCGATAAAAAAGCCGTTAATCGCGCCGACCAGTCCCCCCAGCAGCAGGCCGCCTAATAAAACCACCGGCCACGGCAAGCCCCAGCTGTTGAGCGCCACGGCGGACAGCGCGCCAACCAGTGCCAGCGTTGAACCTACCGAGAGATCGATACCGCCAGTGGTAATCACCAGCGTCATCGCCGTCGCGACGATCAGCAGCGGCGCACTTTGGCGGATAATATTCATCCAGTTGGCGCTGCTGAGAAAATTACCGGTAATTGAGGAAAAAACTACGCAGCAGAGGATAAAAAACAGCGCGATACTGACCACCCCGGAGTGGTTATGCAGCAGGCGACGCGGCAGCGAGTGCCGAATCAAACGGGTTTGACTAAGATTAATCATGCTCATAGACCATTTCTCGCGAAGCTAGTGGGCGGCGGCGGATGGCGCAGAAAACTTATCACCGACAATGAGATTGACGATCTCGCCGAGGCTGGTTTCCGCAACCAGGCGGTCCGCCACGTTAGTGCCTTCAAACATCACCATGATGCGATCGCAGACCTGAAAAAGATCCTGTAAGCGGTGGGTGATCAGAATCACGCTAACGCCGCGCGCGCTAACCCGTCTGATGAGCTCCAGCACCGCCTCGACTTCGGCAACGGCAAGCGCCGCGGTGGGTTCGTCCATAATCAGAACTTTAGGTTCAAAGGCGGCGGCGCGGGCAATGGCGATCGCCTGTCGCTGGCCGCCGGATAAATTACGGACCAGCAGGTGGGTATCGGGGATGGAAATACCGAGTCCTTTCAGCATCTCACGCGCATCGGCGTGCATTTTCGTCTGGTCGAGAAATGGCACTCCCAGCACCGGCTTCATCGGCTCGCGTCCCATAAACAGATTGCCGGCGACGTCGACGGTGTCGCACAGCGACAGATCCTGATAGACCATTTCGATATGGCAACGGCGGGCATCTGCCGGGTTAGCAAAGTGCTGCCTCTCGCCGTCGATACGGATATCGCCGCTGGTGGGCACTACCGCACCGGATAGCACTTTGGTCAGGGTTGATTTTCCGGCGCCGTTATCGCCAACCAGCCCCAGAACTTCTCCGGGCGCCAGGCTGAGATTGACCCCGCAGAGAGAACGAATCGAACCGTAGGTCTTGGTGATATTCACCATTTCTACCCGGGACGGGGCAGTATGTTGCTGTTGCATCTGGTACTCCCATTTCGCTGGAACGGGTTTCACAGTCTGTTCTTAACGGGTTAACGATTCTGGCGTCACGATTTACAGCCTTGTAAACCGGTTTACCTGACGGAGACAGAGCGTCTTACCCACAAAGAACAGCACTCAACAGAGATATTTGTTCGCCACGGTTACTTTAGCAGCATTCGTGCCCGGTAAAAGATGGTGATTTATTGTTCAATGTTAACTAATTGAATTAAATGTTAAAAAAAATTAACTTTTTAGTAAATCGGTTTACTGGATCACAAAATTGCGTGCGGTAATCACCGTGATTTGCGCTAAAAAAGGGCAATTTGCACCCGCGGGGGGCACAGCTACTCAGCGCGAATATTGGCTATCCGGAGGACGGATTGAATCGCGGCCAATCCAGGTGACCGGTAAACGGGTCTCCGGCTGCGCCGGCGCCTTGCCATCCAGCAGATCTAACAGAATATTCACCGCGCGGTGGCCCATCTCGCGCGCTGGCTGGCGGATGGTGGAAATGCGCGGTTTGGTAAAATCGGCGTAGCTGGCATCGTCAAAGCCGACCAGCGACATCGCCTGCGGCGCTTCAAGTCCGCGTTCGCGCAGTCCGTCCAGCAGGCCCAGAACCAGATAATCGCTGGCGGCGAAAATAGCGGTAGGACGCGGCGTGGTGCTAAATAGCTGGTGCAGCGCGCGCTGGCCGAATTCGCGCTGATAGGCGCCGTACATTACCCATTCTGGCGGGCAGTGCAATCCAGCTTCCTGTAGCGCCTGGGAAAAACCCTGATAGCGTTCGCGCACGCTCATCAGCGCGTCCGGGCCGCCGACAAAGGCGATGTGGCGATGGCCGGCCTCAATCAGCTGGCGGGTGGCGATTCTGCCGCCCTGCACGTTATCGGCAAACACTTTCGGCACCTCGCTACCGGGAATATCCTCATCCAGCAGGACGATGCGCTGTTGGCGGACGATTTCCCGGCGCAGCAGGCCGTTATCCGGGCGGTTGGTGGTGAACAGCAGGCCGTCTACCTGGCAGGTATCCAGCCAGCGAATAAACTGGCACTCTTTGCCGGGGTCGTTGCGGGTAATGCACAATACCAGGCTGAAGCCGCGCGAAGAGGCGGCCTCTTCAGCGGCATCGGCCAGTTCGGCAAAGAAGGGGTTGGTAATATCGGGCAGCACCAGCCCAAGGGTTTCGCTGCCGCCTTTGCTTAAGCGACGCGCAAGGCTGTTGCCGCGATAATCCAGCGTAATAATCGCCTGCTCGATGCGTGCCACCGTTTCTTGCGGCAGCACGATGCTATGGTTGAGATAGCGCGATACCGTCGCTTTCGACAGCCCGGCATGGGCGGCAACATCGGACAGCAGCACGCGTTTTTTTATCATCTCTGGGTTAAATCCATCGCCGGTAGCAAAACAGCTTGCCTGGGAGTTATAGCACTTTCCGCTATCGGGCGTGAAAATAAAATTCCTGCTTGAAAAATTCTCATCAAAGGCCAATGGTAATAATCAGTTTACCCGTACCCTAAATCGGGATCTCTTCCCGTCACGTAAAATTCCGCTTCAGTTGCCGCGATCGGATTCGCTGCAGAACCGGATATCTTCGTGCAAGCCACGACGTATTTTCGTCGGGTTTGTTTATATCACAGATATTTGCCTCGCCGGACATCTGCTGCCCGTGGTTTTCATGGGTTACAGGCTCTATTTTTTGACGAGGACACCTGCAATGTTATTCAACACCAGACCATCATCGGTAGTGACAGCGGCTGCGCTGTTAATTTCCTCTCTGTTTACCTTTTCCGCCCTGGCAGAAAAGGCGCCCACTTATGCATTGGTGCAAATTAATCAACAGGCACTGTTTTTTAACCAGATGAATAAAGGTGCGCAGAGCGAGGCGAAGAAAACCAATAAAAACCTGGTGATATTCAACGCGAATGATAATCCCGTATCGCAAACCGATGCGATTGAAAACTATATTCAGCAAGGGGTAAAAGGCATTCTGGTTGATGCTATTGACGTTAATGGCATTATGCCTGCCGTTAAAGAAGCTGCGGCGGCGAAAATACCGGTTATCGCCATTGATTCAGTATTGCCAGATGGCCCGCAAGCCGCTCAGGTCGGGGTGGATAACGTTGAGGGCGGGAAAATAATCGGGAAATATTTCCTTGAATATGTGAATAAAAACATGGGAGGTAAAGTGCGGGTTGGCATTGTTGGCGCGCTCAATTCGGCGATTCAAAACGCCCGTCAGAAAGGTTTCGAAGATACCATTAAGACTAACGGCAAAATCAGCGTGGCTGATATCGTCGACGGCCGCAACATTCAGGACAGTGCGATGACGGCGGCGGAAAATCTGATCACCGGTAACCCTGACCTGACCGCCATCTACGCGACCGGTGAACCGGCGATGCTCGGGGCGATCGCCGCGGTAGAAAACCAGGGACGTCAGGGCGATATCAAAGTATTTGGCTGGGATCTGACGGGTCGCGCCATTAGCGGCATTGACCAGGGTTACGTGGCGGCCGTACTGCAACAGGATCCGGAGAAAATGGGCGCTGAGGCGCTGAAAGCGTTAAATGACATTAACGCCGGTAAAACCGTGCAGAAACACATTATGGTTCCCGCGACGGTGGTCACCAAAGCGAACGTCGATTCCTATCGTTCGCTGTTTAAATAAGGCGAATCAGGCGTTCTGCATCAGCAGCGATTGCAGAACGTCGGCATTGGGAAAAGCGTTCCACGTGCCGCGCTCTGTGATGGTGATCGCCGCGGCCCGGCTGGCGTGCTGTAGCGCCAGCAGGTCAGGATTGCCGCCCCGGCGCAGGGCGGAAGCGAGAGCGACGGCGAGAAAGGTATCGCCAGCGCCGGTTGTATCAACCACCTGGGCCATCACGGCCGGGCAGAAGTAATCCCGGCCGAAGCTGGTCATCTGAGTGCCGGCGGCGCCCTGCGTGGTGATCACGCAGGGAAGCTCAGCCGGCGGCTGCAACAGCTCGGCTTCCAGATGGTTGAGCACCACGATATCGACCAGCGGCCAGAGCGTGGTGAATTCGCGCCGCACCGGCGAAGGATTAAAGGCGGTGATTAGCCCTTTTTCACGGGCCAGTCTGAAAATAGCAGCGGTTTTTTCCAGCGAGAAATTACCCTGCTGCACCAGCAGATCGCCGGGTTTTGCCAACGTCAGCTGTTGGCTGATGACTTCCAGCGTCAGCGCGCTGGCCGCGTCGGTAGCGGTAATGATGGTGTTGTCACCATCCTGGCTATTTAAAATAATTGAGGTGTCAGTATGGCAGGGTTGTTGTAATAAAGGAAAGTACAAGTCTGGCTGTGAATTTAATAAGCGATGCAGCCATTCACCATAATGATCGTTTCCCGTGGCGGCAATTAATGTTGTGGGGATTTTACAGCGGGAGAAAATAACCGCCTGGTTTGCGCCTTTGCCGCCAGGCTGCTGAGAGGTTTTATTGCCGAATATCGAACTGCCTTTTTCTGGCAGGTCGTCAATGGTCCATGTTTCATCAACGGCGATATTACCAACGACAAATATGTGCATGGTTATTCCTCTAAGGAGAAAGAAGATGGCTCTTATATCAGCAGAAAAAGATAACGCAATACAAGCAATTTTTAATCGTACTAAGTCAGTGATCGGTGTTATTCATTGTGACGCCTTTCCCGGCGCGCCAAAATATAAAGATCGTCCAATAAAAGAAATTATCGAGAATGCCATTCGCGATGCGGATAATTATTTATCCGGTGGCGTTCATGGGCTTATTATTGAAAATCATGGTGACATTCCTTTTGCCAAGCCGGAAGATATCGGCCCGGAAACTTCTGCGATTATGGCGGTTATTACTGATAATATTCGCGCCCGTTTTGGCGCGCCGCTGGGAATTAATATTCTGGCGAATGCGGCGATCCCGGCGCTGGCTACCGCGCTGGCCAGCGGTGCAGACTTTGTACGCGTTAATCAATGGGCTAATGCCTACATCGCTAACGAAGGCTTTATTGAAGGTGCGGCGGCCAAAGCATTACGCTATCGCAATCAGCTGCGGGCTAACCATATTCGGGTATTTGCCGACAGCCACGTCAAACACGGCAGCCACGCTATCGTGGCCGATCGCTCGATTAAGGAGCTGACGCGCGACGTCGATTTCTTTGAAGCTGACGCGGTCATCGCTACCGGTCAGCGTACCGGCGACAGCGCCACCCTTGAGGAGATCGATGAAATCCGCAGCGCAACCACCCTGCCGCTGTTGGTGGGGTCGGGCGTCACGCCGGATAACGTCTGCGCTATCCTTGGGCGTACGCAAGGGGTTATCGTCGCCAGTACGCTAAAGCGCGACGGTGTGTGGTGGAATGAGGTTGAGCTGGCGCGGGTTAAACACTTTATCGCGGCGGCGCGTCCGGTGCTGGAGGAGAAATAATGCCATCTTTTAGCGAGCGATTACTGCAGGAGCATCAGGCAGCCTGGCAGGAGATGCAGCAGCATCGCTTTGTTTGCGATATTGAGCAGGATTGTCTGCCAGCGGATGTGTTTAACCGCTACCTGGTTTTCGAAGGTGATTTTGTCGAGACGGCCATCGCCATTTTTGCCTTCGGCGTGGCCAAAGCGCCGGGCATCCGCCAGCAGCGCTGGCTGATTGGCGTACTTAATGCGCTGGTTGATACCCAGATTGCCTGGTTTGATGAAGTTATCGCCAGGCGCAAGATTGACGTCAGTGCGACGCCCGGTGATTTACCCGGCGTGAAACGCTTTCGTGATGGCATGCTAAGCGTGGCGAAGCAGGGCAGCTACGATGACATCATCACGCTGATGTTCGGCGCGGAGTGGATGTATTACCACTGGTGCAAGCGCGTCAGCGCGCAAACTCAGCGCGATGGCGACGTGCGTCGCTGGGTGGATCTCCATGCGGAAGAGGCGTTTTATCAGCAGGCTAACTGGCTGAAAGAGGAGCTGGATAGCTGCGCGGCGCAGCTGAATGAGCAGCAAAAAAGCGAACTATCAGCGCTTTACGGTAAGGTTCTGCGCTGGGAAATCGACTTTCACAGCGCGGCTTATCCCTGAGGATACGGCGGACCGGTTGCCCGGTCCGCCTGGCTATCAGGCAACCTGCTTACGCAGCGACTTGATATCAATAACAAAGCGATACTTTACGTCGCTTTTCAGCATGCGTTCATAGGCTTCGTTAATGTAGTCCATATCGATCATCTCGATGTCCGAGGTGATGCCATGCTTACCGCAGAAGTCGAGCATTTCCTGGGTTTCGGCAATGCCGCCAATCAGCGAACCGGCGATGGAACGGCGCTTAAAGATCAGGTTGAATACCGCCGGTGATGGATGGCTGTGCTCCGGCACGCCGACCAGCGTCATCGTACCGTCTCGCTTCAGCAGGGTGGTGAACTGATCCAGGTCGTGCTGGGCGGCAACCGTATTCAGGATGAAGTCGAAGCTATTGGCATGCTGCGCCATCTGATCGGCATCTTTCGAAATCACCACTTCGTCAGCGCCAAGGCGCTTCCCATCTTCGATTTTCGACGGTGAAGTGGTAAACAGCACCACTTTTGCACCCATGGCGTGGGCCAGCTTGACGCCCATATGGCCAAGTCCGCCCAGGCCTACGATCCCGACTTTATGACCGGGGCCGACGTTCCAGTGGCGCAGCGGTGAGTAGGTGGTGATGCCGGCGCACAGTAGTGGCGCCACGCCGGCCAGCTCCAGATTTTCCGGTACGCGCAGGACAAAGTCTTCATGTACGACTATCTGGCTGGAATAGCCGCCGTAGGTATTGCTGCCGTCGAAGCGGTCGGTGCCGTTGTAAGTGCCGACGAAGCCGTTTTCACAGTACTGTTCCAGCCCTTCCTGACAGCTGGGACAGCTGCGGCAGGAGTCAACCAGGCAGCCAACGCCGACAATGTCGCCTTGCTTATATTTGCTGGCTTGTGTGCCAACGGCCGTAACGCGACCAACAATTTCATGGCCCGGCACCACCGGATAGATGGTATTACGCCATTCATTGCGTGCCTGGTGAAGATCGGAATGGCAGACGCCGCAGAACAAGATTTCGATCTGTACATCTTTCTCGCGCAGCTCACGCGGCTGAAACTCAAAGGGTGCCAGTTTGGCTTTTGCGTCCTGAGCGGCATAAGCATGGGTTATCTTCATGATTTCTCCAGATTAAACGATAAGAAGTGACGTTCAGAGATACCTCGCCAGTCGCAGATGTTGCCCTGGCGGCGGCGAGCGTGATGGGAAGCGGTGCAAAACGCACCTGAAAACACAGCGCCCATCGAAGAGCAATAAGCTTAGTCGTCAAAGCGCGAAGGGGGTATACCAGAATCTGTTTAAATCTTGCCTGATTCTGCAAGAATTTACCGAATTGCAATAATATGAGGGGTAAACGGCTTATTTTTCATGGCATTGGATAGTGCGAAAATCGCACATTTGTCCAAAGCTGTTTACTGCGGGCGGTGTCGCTACCACCGCCCGCAGTCGGTGCTTAATGCTATTTCAGCATCGCTTTCAAAAAGCGTGCGGTGTGTGACTTCTCGCAATCTGCTACCGTTTCCGGCGTACCAGAGATCAGAACTTCACCGCCGCCGCTGCCGCCTTCCGGACCAAGATCCACGATCCAGTCAGCGGTCTTAATTACGTCCAGATTGTGTTCAATCACCACGATGGTATTGCCCTGATCGCGCAGCTGGTGCAACACCGTCAGCAGCTGTTGAATATCGGCAAAATGCAGGCCGGTAGTCGGTTCATCGAGAATATACAGCGTTTGACCGGTACCGCGCTTCGACAGTTCACGCGCCAGCTTAACGCGCTGCGCCTCACCGCCGGAAAGGGTGGTGGCAGACTGCCCAAGGCGAATATAAGACAGGCCGACGTCCATCAGCGTTTGCAGCTTACGCGCCAGCGCCGGTACGGCATCAAAGAACTCACGCGCTTCTTCGATCGTCATTTCCAGCACCTGGTGAATGCTCTTACCTTTGTATTTGATCTCCAGGGTTTCGCGATTATAGCGTTTGCCCTTGCAGTGATCGCAGGGGACGTAGATATCCGGCAGAAAGTGCATTTCCACTTTAATCACCCCGTCGCCCTGGCAGGCTTCGCAGCGGCCGCCGCGGACGTTAAAGCTGAAGCGTCCCGGCGTATAGCCGCGCGAACGCGACTCGGGCACGCCAGCAAACAGCTCGCGCACCGGAGTGAAAATACCGGTATAGGTTGCCGGATTAGAACGGGGCGTACGGCCAATCGGACTCTGGTCGATATCGATCACTTTATCGAAGTGGTCGAGACCGCTGATTTCGCGATAGGGGGCCGACTCCGCCATCGTTGCGCCATTCAGCACGCGCTGGGCAACCGGAAACAGCGTGTCGTTAATCAGCGTCGATTTACCTGAGCCTGAAACCCCGGTAATGCAGGTAAACAGGCCAACCGGCAGCGTCAGCGTTACGTCTTTCAGGTTGTTGCCGCTGGCGCCGGTCAGTTTCAGCACCTTGCCCGGGTCGGCTTTTACGCGTTCTTTTGGCACCTCAATCGCCCGCTTGCCGCTCAGGTACTGCCCGGTCAGCGAATCTTCGACCGCCATGATATCGTCTACCGTGCCTTCTGCGACGATCTCGCCGCCGTGAACGCCGGCGCCCGGACCGATATCGATAACGTGGTCCGCCGCGCGGATTGCATCTTCATCGTGTTCGACCACGATCACCGTATTACCGAGGTTGCGCAGGTGAACCAGGGTATCAAGCAGCCGCTCATTGTCCCGCTGGTGCAGGCCGATGGAGGGTTCATCCAGCACGTACATTACGCCGACCAGGCCGGCGCCGATCTGGCTGGCGAGGCGAATACGCTGCGCCTCGCCGCCGGAGAGGGTTTCCGCCGAGCGTGACATCGACAGGTAATTCAGGCCGACGTTGACCAGAAAGCGCAGGCGATCGCCGATCTCCTTGAGCACCTTCTCTGCAATTTTTGCCCGCTGTCCGCTGAGCTTAATATTCTGAAAAAACGCCATCGCATGGCCGATGCTCATATCTGAGATTGTCGGTAGGGTGGTGTTTTCCACGAAAACGTGGCGCGCTTCACGCCGCAGGCGGGTGCCATGGCAGCTGGTGCAGGAGCGGTTGCTGATAAATTTCGCCAGCTCTTCGCGCACCGCAGTGGATTCGGTTTCTTTATAGCGGCGTTCCATGTTGTGCAGCACGCCTTCAAAGGCGTGGCGACGCACCGAGGTATCACCGCGATCGTTGATGTACTTAAACTCGATAGACTCTTTAGCGGAACCGTAAAGAATCACTTTTTTCACGTTCTCTTTCAGCGACTCGAACGGCGCTTCGACGTCAAAATGATAGTGGTCCGCCAGCGAGCGCAGCATCTGAAAATAGTAAAAGTTGCGGCGATCCCAGCCGCGAATGGCGCCGCCGGCCAGCGACAGCTCCTGGTTTTGCACGACGCGATCGGGATCGAAATATTGCTGTACGCCGAGGCCGTCACAGGTGGGGCAGGCGCCCGCCGGATTGTTAAATGAGAACAGGCGCGGCTCCAGCTCGTTCATACTGTAGCCGCAAACCGGGCAGGCGAAGTTTGCCGAAAACAGCAGCTCTTCCGCCTTTGGGTTGTCCATATCGGCCACCATGGCGGTGCCGCCGGAAAGCTCAAGGGCGGTTTCAAACGATTCCGCCAGCCGCTGCGCCAGATCGGCACGTACTTTAAAACGATCGACCACCACCTCGATGGTATGCTTTTTTTGCAGCTCCAGCTTCGGCGGATCGGACAGATCGCAGACTTCGCCATCGATGCGGGCGCGGATATAGCCCTGGGTTGCCAGGTTTTCCAGCGTCTTAGTGTGCTCACCCTTACGGTCGCGCACCACCGGCGCCAGCAGCATCAGGCGGGTGCCTTCCGGCTGGGAAAGCACGTTGTCCACCATCTGGCTGACGGTCTGCGCGGTCAGGGGGACATCGTGATCCGGGCAGCGCGGCTCGCCGACGCGGGCAAACAGCAGGCGCAGGTAGTCATGGATTTCGGTGATGGTGCCGACCGTCGAACGCGGGTTATGCGACGTAGACTTCTGTTCAATTGAAATCGCCGGGGATAGCCCTTCAATATGATCGACATCCGGCTTTTCCATCAGCGAAAGAAACTGGCGCGCATAGGCGGACAGCGATTCGACATAGCGGCGCTGGCCTTCAGCGTACAGGGTATCAAACGCCAGAGAGGATTTGCCTGAGCCGGAAAGGCCGGTTACGACAATGAGTTTATCCCGCGGGATGATCAGGTTGATATTCTTAAGGTTATGGGTGCGGGCACCACGAACTTCTATCTTATCCATTCACTTTTCCCGGTTAGCACAAATGCCGCCATGCCCCCCGGCACGGCCAGAACGAAACAGGTTATTATGGCATAAAAATAACTGGCTGAATATACAGTATAGCCGCCAATTGTTGCGGTTTTGTGCGGCGGAAAATTTTGCAGCCGGGGTCGTATAACCTGAAAGCATGTCGTTAACTCCGTATGCAGAGTTGCAATGTAATGGTAGACTTTCCTGGTAGAAAGTTGACTCAATTTCATCGGGAGAAACAAACATGGCCAGCAGAGGCATAAACAAAGTCATTCTGGTGGGGAATCTTGGCCAGGATCCGGAAGTACGCTATATGCCGAGCGGTGGCGCTGTTGCCAATATTACCGTCGCGACTTCTGAGAGCTGGCGTGATAAGCAGACCGGTGAACAAAAAGAAATTACCGAATGGCATCGCGTGGTGCTGTTCGGTAAGGTTGCTGAAGTCGCGGGCGAATACCTGCGCAAAGGCTCCCAGGTTTACATTGAAGGTCAGCTGCGCACCCGCAAATGGCAGGATCAGGGCGGTCAGGATCGCTACACCACCGAAATCGTGGTTAACGTTGGCGGCACCATGCAGATGCTGGGTGGACGTCAGGGTGGCGGCGCGCCGATGGGCGGCGGCGCTTCATCGGGCAACAACAACAACGGTTGGGGCCAGCCGCAGCAGCCGCAGGGTGGTAATCAGTTCAGCGGCGGCGGGCAGTCCCAGCCGCAGCAGAACAGCGCGCCGTCTAACAATGAGCCGCCGATGGATTTCGACGACGATATCCCTTTTTAAGCGCGCCGTTTTTTTATAATCTTTAGACTTAAAGCCCCTCTCCGGGGCTTTAAATTTAAATAAACTATCTTTTCATCAGGCATGAGCTGACGCATGCCAGCTCCGGTTCCGGCATACTCAAAAGACGTTAAGGCAATTCAGCTACGCCAGCCGCAGGGAATCGCTCAGAATCCCGAATTAGCAGATATATGCCTCAGCTAGCGGACGATTTATCATCAAGGGCAGCCGCACAGCGTTTGAGTAATTCGCAAAGGAGTCGGGCTTCTTCAGATGACAGCGAAGAAAGCATCTGCTTCTCTACGGCATCAGCGGCCTTCGCACCATCGGTAACGGCCTTCAGGCCCGCCTCCGTCAATTCAGTCATTATCACCCGTCCATGATCCGGGTGCGATTTGCGCGCAATCAGGCCGCTGCGTTGCAAATTGACAAGGATCGCTTGCATGGTCTGCGGCGTAACGAAAGCGGCGCGAGCCAACTCGGCATTAGAAATACGTGGATTACCAGCAACGGCGAGCAAAACCGCGTTCTGTGGGGCGGTAATGCCAAGCTGCGCCAATTCAGCATTCAGGCGCAGCCTCAATCTGTGTTGCGTTATTTTCAAGTTATAGCCTATCCAGTCAGCCGCATTTCGTGGCGCTGGTTTGCCTGTTGACATATCAGTGTCCTTATATTAATGTCAGTACCCTTATATGCATTTACAGGCGCTAACATGACAACTTTAATTGGCCCCGACTTCATTGCCTTACAAGTACGCGACCTTGCTGCATCCCGCAAATTTTACCTCGAAACTTACGGATTTACCGCTGCGACGCATTGCCCTCCAGGAGCGGTTATTTTTGACACTGAGCCGACTCCTCTGGCGTTGCGAGAGCCTCTGCATGTGCTTCCCGAGGCGGGACCGCTCGGTATCGGCATGGTGCTATGGGTTGCCTGCGCCGACGCCGATGCGCTGCACGATCTTATCATCAGTCGGGGCGGCGTTATCCTCAGCCCGCCAGCCGACGGCCCCTTTGGCCGCTTCTTCGTCGCCGCTGACCCTGATGGTTACCAGATAACCTTCCATACGGCGCAAAGTCGATAGTCGCCTTTGCTTTTTAAGTCAAAAGGTTTCTATCTGTGTGATGATCGGGACTATTGCAAAAGCGTAAGCTTTTATAGATAAGCCCCTGTCAGACAGGGGTTTTTTAAAGAGGCGTGCTTTTTTGCAAGAGACGTACTGACTATATCACCCTTCACTTTCCTCAGCCGCAGCCTTGTTCTTGCTGCCGGTCGCGAAGTTATAAATAACCAGCAGGGCAAAAATACCGGTAATAATGGCGGTAATGGTGCCTTTATCCATAAAGCGCGCCATGTTGCCGAGAATAATTCCCGCTACGCCAAAATCGGTATCTGAGAACATGGTATTGGTCAGCCCCAGCGCACCAAGCACTGGCAGCAAGGCAACGGGCAGGAAGGTAATTAATATCCCATGGGCGAAGGCCCCCAGGATTGCGCCGCGCTTGCCGCCGGTGGCGTTACCAAATACGCCTGCCGTGGCGCCGCAGAAAAAGTGCGGCACTACGCCGGGCAGAATCAGCACCCATTTCAGCTGCCCGAGGAAGAACAGGCCCACTAAGCCGCCGACAAAGCTGGAGATAAAGCCAACCAGCACCGCATTAGGCGCATAGGGAAAAACGATGGGGCAATCCAGCGCCGGGCGCGCGTTAGGCACCAGCTTTTCCGAAAAGCCGGTGAAGGCCGGGACGATTTCGGCCAGTATCAGCCTCACGCCTTGCAGGATGATAAACACGCCGGCAGCAAAGGTGATGGCCTGAACGAAAGAGTAAACCAGGTAATTTTGCCCCTGGCTGAAATGGCTTTCCACATACTGCTGGCCAGCGGATATCGACAGGATTAAATAAATTATCATCATCGTCAGGGAAATAGAGATGGTGCTGTCGCGCAAAAAACTGAGGTTTTTTGGCATATTCATCTCTTCAGTAGACTTAGATCCTTTGCCGACCAGCGATCCAATCCAGCCGGAAAGGATGTAGCCGATAGTGCCCGTATGGGCCAGCGCGACCTGATCGTTGCCGATGATTTTGCGCATATGCGGCTGAGCGAGGGCAGGGAACAGCGCCATCATTATGCCCAGCGCCAGAGAGCCGGTATAAATCATCTGAACGCCGGTAAAGCCCGCCACTGACAGGATGATCGCCACCATACATGCCATATAAAAGGTGACATGGCCTGATAAGTAGATGTATTTCAGCCGGGTGAAACGGGCGACGATGATATTCGCCACCATACCGAATGCCATGATCAGCGTGGTCGGCGCGCCGTATTTCGCCAGGGCGATCGAAACCATGGCCTCATTGTTGGGGATGATCCCCTGTACGTTAAACGCGTGTTTGAAAATATCGCCCAGCGGCGTGAGGGAACTAACCAGCACCGAGGCGCCGCCCGCCAGAACTAAAAAGCCAAGGATGGTTTTGACCGTTCCTTTAACGACGTCCGGGAACGGTTTTTTTTGTGCTATCAGGCCGAATAACGCAACCAGCCCTACCAGAATGGAAGGGACTTTCATCACGTCTACAACGAACTGTAAAAGGTTTTGGATAAACATATTAACCTCAGCGGTAAATGTTTCTGAGCAGTCTGGCGATCACGCTTTATCAAAGTAATCGCGAATTTTCTGCTCTAACTCTTTGATATCAATGATGCTGTTAACAATGATCATCTTGTTTTCTGGCAGGTTAGCGCTGTAGGCGATATCCCTCCCCATAACAAAAACATCGGCAATCTCCGGGGTTACAGAGCCTAAATCGGAGTGCTCAACCTCGGCGGAGATATCAAGGTTCTTCAGAACCTTTTTAATATTCATTTCCATCATGAAGCTGCTACCAAGACCTGCACCACATACCGCCATGATTTTCATGTCATACCTCGTTAGTTGCTATTCAGCGTTCGTCGGGGGTTAACCCGCACCATTTTCCGTCAGTAAAAGAGCAGCCAGCTGCTGCTGGCTGCGGGTATTAAAGATCTGGTTCATTTTCTCATCGTCAGAAAGCACTTCCGCCAGCTGCGAAATCATCTCAATGTGGCTGTTGCTGTCCGGAGCGGAGAACATAAAAATGATATCAACGGGATCGTTTTCGCCGGCATTAAAGCTGATGCCGCAGCCCAGCTTAACCACCGATAATCCGAGCTTTTTAGCGCCCTGTTCGGGCCTGGCATGGGGCATGGCAATGCGCGGCGCGATAACAAAGTAGGGACCGATTTGCTGCTTTTGCTCAATAATCGTCTCAATGTAACGCTGAGAAATGGCTTCCGTTTGTAACAGCGGTCGGCCCGCCAGCACGATGGCTTCCTGCCAGTCCGCTACGCTATCAATGTATTGAATAGTGTTTTTGTTCAACCAGTTAGACAGATTTGCCATGGTATTTTTCCCGCATAAGTCAGAGTAAAACAGGTTATGACGCTTAGCGCTTTCCACCGCCGGGGCGTTAACAGGCTTTATCGCTAAGCTATCCAGTCATGTTGTGTCTTTTAAACCTCTGCACCCATCGTGCTTTATGCGGTTTGTCACGGTTTTTTCGCGATGGCAACGTCGGTTTTTAAACTATTAATGTATTAAAATCAGAAAATTAATCCATATTTTCAGTATGGGTAGTCGCTTTGTGCATCAATTTTAATCCGCTGGTATCACCAGAGAATACCCTCAAGATGTCTAGTCATCTTGATAATGAACCTGGACGTGTACAGATACAATATGTAGGATTAGAATCTATACGGACATGTTGTTATCGAGTGCAAATTCGTTAACTCGATCACATTCTGATACGTCAGGCAAATTTGAAATAATTATCTTCTGACATATAAGGTTAGCGCCCGGCCGCGCCCGATATGTCCTTCTACACTGAGCAGGAAACATGCAGATGATCGATGGCATCACCGAAAAGCAAAAAGAAGTTGTCGATTACCTGCTGGGCAAAATTAAGCGGGAAGGGCTGCTGCCCGGCGACAGGCTTGATACTGAAATTGCCATTGCCAAAAACATCGGTATTACCCGCGCTACCGTGCGTGAAGCCACGAGGATCCTGATTGAACAGCAGCGAATTTATCGGGTAAAAGGGTCCGGACTTTTTGTCGGTTCGATCGGCAAGAGTAATCATGCAGGCCGCTTCCACGCGCTGTCACCGTTTGATTTTCAGGCGCAGAAGAAGGGCTATAAAGGCGTAAGAAAGGTGATTACCGCCAGCGTAATCAAGGTGCCTTCTGCGGAAATGGCACAGGCGCTGAGGATTAAAAACAGCGATAAGATCTACAAGATATTGCGCCTGATGTGCTTTAACGATATCCCGGTGGCGCTGGAGTACATCCATTTGCCGGTCAATATGTTCGAAAGTATGGAATTCAGTAAGCTGGAAATTTCCAAATATTCGTATATTGAGCAGATTACCGCAAAGAAGGTGCAGCGACGTGAGCAGAATCTTAACGCAATAAACGTCAGCGATCCGCAGCAGCTGACTTTGCTCAAATTGCAGCACAATGCCGCCGCTCTGGAAATTAATGAGACGGTTTATCTGGATGATGGAACGCCTTGTGAAGTGAATATCGCCATTATTAACACCCATCTGCTGCAGCTCAGGCAAAACACCGAAAGAACCTAGATTCTGCTGGTGGCTGGCGCCTTCGGCACCGACGTCCCTTCCAACTTATCGTCCGGTTAAGCCTCCCTCTCTGTTGCCATTAAGCCGCGTCCGGCGGTCAATTGTCGATCAACTTCAAAAATTCAACATTTCTGCTACGGCAATTTGATATTTCAATTGCGCCGGATTCCGGCGGGTTTCATTATAAGTAGAACGTTATACTAGAACGTTCTACTTAACGGCAAAAAACCAATACCTATAAAAAGTCGCACCGGGGGAATCAGCATGAGTCTGATATCAGGTTTTACTAAGTCATTGTCTAAACTATCAATGATTGGCCGCGCGCTGATGCTGCCAATCTCACTGCTGCCAGCCGCAGGCCTGCTGCTGGCATTTGGCAATAAATTTGATCTACCGCTAATGATGAATGCGGGCGGCGTTATCTTCGATAACCTGCCGATGCTGTTCGCCATTGGTTCGGCCGTCGGGTTGGCGTCAGAATCCGGCATCGCGGCGCTTTCTGCTGCCGTTTCGGTGTTTGTCACCAATATCACCATCGGTACGATGTTGCACATTACCCCGGAAATGGCCGCGCAGGGTGGTAAATACGCCATGGTTGTCGGCATTCCGACGCTGCAAATGGGGGTCTTTGGCGGACTGATTTGCGGTATTCTCGCCGCCTGGTGCTATAACCGTTTTCACGCCATGCAGCTGCCGGAATTTCTTGGCTTCTTTTCCGGCAAGCGTTTTGTCGCGATTGCCACCGCCTTCCTGTCATTTTTACTGGGCCTGGCGCTCCCCTATATCTGGCAGCATATTCAGGCCGGAATCGATGCGTTATCGGTGGTGGTGAATGGCGATAATCAGGCGGCCTCAACCTTTATATTCGGGCTGGTTGAGCGTGCGCTAATTCCGCTTGGGCTGCACCATATCTGGTATCCCTCATTCTGGTACTCATTTGGTGATTACACCACGCAAAGCGGCCAGGTTATTCACGGCGACCAGACGATATGGTTCAAAATGCTGGAAGAGGGCGTGAAGTCGTTTAGCAGCAATAGCTATCAAAATGCCGGTAAATTTATGCAGGGTGAATTCCCTCTGATGCTGTTTGCGCTGCCCGCAGCCTGCCTGGCGATGTATCATGAAGCTCACAGCAAAAATAAAAAGATCGCCTTCGGGATTCTGTTTTCTGCTGCCTTAACCTGCTTTCTGACCGGGATTACCGAGCCGGTTGAATTCACCTTTATCTTTGTCGCACCCATTTTGTACGTTTTCAACGCCATCATGGCCGGCCTGGCGTATATGACCATGTACCTGCTACATGCCCATATCGCAAAATCGTTCTCGGCAGGTTTTATCGACTATCTGTCGTTTGGCATCGTGCCGTCATTTAACGGCTTTGAAACTAACTACCTCAATGCGGTTATTGTTGGCGTGCCAATGGCGCTGATTTACTATTTCACCTTCCGCTTTGTTATCCGCCGTCTGGATGTCAAAACGCCGGGGCGCACCGAGGTGACCGCCGATGCCCGTGATAAAACCGACAGCGAGCTGGCAAAAGAGATCATCAGCCTGCTTGGCGGCGCGCAAAACATCGATTCCGTTGGCGCCTGTATTACCCGCCTGCGGCTGGAGGTGGTGAAGCGTGAGCTGGTCGACAAAGAGGGACTGGATGATTTGGGCGCCCGTGGCGTGGTGTTCGTCGGCGACAGAGGCATTCAGATTATTTTTGGCGCGCGAGCGCAATTTATTGCGCAAACCATGTCGACAATGATCGGTAAATAAACAGAAAATATTGCTGTTGCGTCTCCCGCCCCTTGCGGGAGACGCCCTTTATTGGCTTGCATTTTTCAGGGAGTGGATTTGAAAAAAGTCAGTATCATTGATGTCGCGAAACAGGCGGGCGTATCGGTGTCTACCGTCTCGCTGGTGCTACGCCAGAAAGGCAAAATTTCCGATGCGACTATTGCGAAAGTTCACTCCGTCATCAATGAGTTAGGCTACGTTCATAACGTTGCGGCCGCCAATTTACGCGCTAACACCTCCAATCTGATCGGCTTAATTCTGCGGGATTTCAGCGACAGCTTCTCTATCAAGGTCATGGCAAGCGTAGTACAGGAACTGGAAAAACAAGGGTATATGGTTTTTCTCGGCCAGCCGCTTGATGAGGGCGAGACGCTTGAACGCTGTCTGCTGTCGTTTAAACAGCAGGGCGTTGCCGGCGTTATCTATCTTTCTTCGGACGTTTCGCGCGCGACGTTACCGACGCGCATCCGTCAGTGCCTTCTACCGCTGGTGGTGGTGTCACAGCTGCAAATGGAACCGGGATGTAATCTGGTGATGCGCGATAACCGCCAGGCTGCCAGCCTTGCTACCCGCTATTTAATCGGTCGCGGCCATCGCAGCATCGGCTATATCGGTGGTCAGGAGAGCGATCTGATCCGCCAGCAGCGCCTGCTGGGTTTTCGCAGTGTGCTGAAGCAAAACGGCATGATTTATCGGGAGGAGTCTGCGCCTGCCTGCAGTGATAATACGCATGCGGTCAGCATCGCAACCCGCCAGCTGCTGGAAAAGAACAACACCATCACGGCATTACTGTGCCACTCGCCGGATGCGATGATTGGCTGCATCAGCGGCATTCATCAGGTGGGTCGAACTATCGGCAAAGACGTGTTTCTCACGCAGCAGGTCGCGCTGGTCGGGTTTGAGGACATGCTGCACGTTAACCTGACCTCGCCATCATTTACCTATATCTCTTCCGCCAGCGAGGAAGCCGGACGTCAGGCTGCCGCGCTGATGATCCGCAAGTTAAAACAGCCGGAGCTTGAAACCCAGACGGTTACCCTCTCCGGGCAGCTGATAGCCCGTGAATCTGCCTGATTAACCTTCGTGCTGACCGACGCTACCGGCAGCGCGACGAACGAAATGAGGGGCAGCCTGACGCCCATGATGACAAAATGATTTGAAGTAGCGTTAACTATCCCTTATTGATTGGCAGAGGATAACGCCTACCTTCCCGCCGCGTCGTGATGATAAAGTGATTAGCAGCGCGGCCCGGTTTTGGGCGCTATTTTGATCGCTGCCCGGCTAACGTTCTGCGGACAGCTTACTAATTTTTAACCTTCCAGGGGGCGAGAAGCCGTATTCATGAGCAAAAATGCCGGTATGTTCGTCACGCCATTCGCCAGCGGCTATTCCACTTCTGCCAACGGGAAAGAAACGCAGTCGGCGGTCGCCTATCGTCGGCTTAAAAAGCAGATCCTTGATGGCGCGCTGCCAGCGGGTACCCAACTGCTGGAACATGAGGCAGCGGATCTGCTGGGGATGAGCAGAACGCCGGTCAGAGAAGCGATGATCCGCCTGCATCAGGATGGCATGGTAGATATTCGTCCTCGCCATGGTATGCGCGTCCTGCCTATCTCCGCTGACGATATGCAGGAGATTTACGACGTTCTGACTGCCCTTGAGGGTAGCGCTTCCGCGATGCTGGCGGAAAGGGGCCTGACGGCAGAGCAGCTGCAAGAGTTGCACGCGGCGACCGCCGCGATGGACAACGCGCTGGAGCAGGATGACCTGCAGGCCTGGGCCGACGCTGACGAGCTGTTTCACGCCAAACTTATCCAGTTCAGCCAGAATAAGCGCATGATTAATATGGTGGCCCAGCTGTGGGAGCAATCCCACCGGGCGCGGATGCTGACGCTGAAAATGCGCCCACGGCCGACCAAATCTAACCGGGAACACCAGGCGCTGATTGAGGCTATTGCCGCCGGCAACGTCAGACAGGCCCGGCAAATACACGAATCTCACCGTAAAAAAGCCAGTCAGATGCTGGTGGCATTGCTGCGTGAACTCGGTGCAACCCAGATCTGAGATCCCCGACATTTCATCAGGCTGCAGCGGCTAAGGCCCGGACTGACTGCCCGTGGCGCTTTCCCTTGCGGCGTCATTTTACTGCTGTTGACCAGGATCACATATCCGTAATTTAGCGAATAATGGCGGATTGACTTAAAACAATGCGCTAATTAACGTATACGTTAACGAGTTTGTTACGTGCTTTTAATGTAACAGCTACAGGAAACAACAATTAACAACATCATGTTTCAAGCGCTTCTCGCTGACATAAACGGGAATAATTATTATGACTAAAGCACGCTATGTACTCGTCGGTGTAGCTTTCACCCTTACCGCCCTGCTGTTTGTCGATCGCATCGCTATATCCGTGGCTAAAGGCCATATTGAGTCGGATTTTGGCCTGACGGATACCCAGTTTGGCTGGATCCTTTCCATGTTCTCGCTGGGCTACGCCCTGTTCCAGTCTCCCACCGGCGCAATGGCCGATAAATGGGGTCCGCGCTCAATGCTGGCGCTGTTTGTTATTGCATGGTCTGCGCTAACCGGTCTGACCGGCCTGGCCATTGGCTTTACGTCTCTTCTGGTTGCCCGTTTTCTGTTTGGCATCGCCGAGGCGGGCGCATTTCCGACCTTTGCCCGCGCGATGTACAGCTGGCTACCGGCTGGCGAGCGCGCGCTTGCCCAGGGGATTAATCTCTCCGGCGCCCGCATTGGCGCCGCTTTCGCGCTGCCTTTCGTTGCCTGGATGCTGGATGCGGCGGGCTGGCGTGAATCTTTTTATATTCTCTGCGTTGCTGGCATTCTGTGGGCGCTGTGCTGGTATCTCTGGTTCCGCAACGATCCTGCCGACCATCGCTCAATCTCGAAAGAAGAGCTGAAGTTTATCGAAGAGGGACGTGAAACCAGGCTTGCCAGCGCCGATGAGCGCGTGGTTAACGCTGAACCGGTGGATATGTCGTTTCGTTCAAAAACCATGTGGCTGCTGATGCTGCAGTACTTTGCCCACAGCTTTACGTTCTATTTTGCGCTGACCTGGCTGTTCCCCTATTTGCAAAAGACCTATGGTCTGAGCGCGGTGACTACCGGCTTTCTGGCCGGCGCTCCGCTGATCGCCAGCGCGATCGGTAACTGGGTCGGCGGCGCGGTGGTCGATATGCTGTATCGTCGCGGCTACGGCCTGTGGTCGCGGCGTTTGCCTGCCATCATTGGTTTTATTCTCTCGGCTGGCGGCCTGGTGGGGGCGCTGATGAGCGACTCGGCCTATATGGCGGTCGCCTGGCTCTGCCTTGCCATGTTTGGCACCGACGTGACCGTACCGCCATCATGGGCGTACTGCATTGACGTTGGGGGTAAAAAGTCCGGTGCCGTTTCCGGGCGGATGAACATGTGCGGCAACCTGGGCGCATTTCTGACCAGCCTGGCGTTCCCCTACATGCTGGCGGTTTTTGGCAGCACGATGCCGTTTTTCGCCGCGGCTATCGTGCTCAACCTGATTGCCGCCTATTTCTGGTTCCTGATCGGCAGCAAGCGCAACAGCCAGAGCGTGCTGGTCAAAGCCAGCTAGCAGCGAAGCAGATTCAATACCGGCGATCGGACGGTCTGGTGCAGGGATTCTGTTCAGGGTAACAACAGGGTTTGACGCTGCATTTTTACCTCTGAAAGTCGGTATTTTTGTATACGTTAATATATTCATTAAGGTGGTTCAGGGTGGCAATATGCTGATGGTGGTAGTGAAAATGAAGGTTAGCAGCGCGGACTATGCTCGCTTTAAGCCGCTGCTGGTGGATAACGCCGCCGCGTCGCTGATGGAAGAAGGCTGTTTTTGCTTTGATATCGGCGAGTTGCAGGAGGCATCGCCGGGTAGCCACGCGTTTCTGCTCTATGAGGTCTATCAGGACAGAGAGGCGTTTGAGCGGCATCTGACTAGCGCGCATTTCCTCAGTTTCGATCGGCAAACGGCAGCGATGTTACAGCATAAAGCGATCGCATTTTACCAGCAGATTGGCAAATAACGGCGGGATATCCGATGAAAAAATTCAATATTGCAGTGATGCCGGGAGATGGCATCGGACGCGAAATTATGCAGCCAACCCTGGAGATTCTCGACCAGGCGACCCGTCATCTGGGAATTGAGCTTCATTACGATCATATCGATGCCGGCGCGCAATTTTACGCAGAAACCGGCGATGCTTTCCCGGAAAGCCATTTCCAGCGAGCAAAAAGCGCCCACGCTATATTGCTGGGCGCCATGGGCCACCCTGATATTCGCTATCCTGACGGAACGGAAATCGGCCCGCAGCACGACCTGAGAAAGCGCCTCGGCCTGTATGCGGGCGTGCGGCCCTGTAAGACCATCCCCTCATTACCGCTGCCGTTGGCCGATGAGCGCAGCCGTCATCTCGACTTTGTTATCGTGCGTGAATCCACGGAGGGACTGTTCGCTTTCCCGCGCGGATACACCACCGATGATGAAGAATATGTGCATAACCTGATGCGTATTTCGCGCACCGTGTCGAAAAAACTGTTTAATTTTTCCTTCAACCTGGCGCGTCGCCGTCAGGCGCAGGGGCGCGGTAAAAATCTGGTTACCCATATTGATAAAGCCAATGTGCTCTCTTCTCAGCACCGCGCGCGAGAATGGTTTTATCAGGTGGCGCAGCAAAATACGGATGTTAATGCCGGCCATAAATACGTCGATTTTGCCGCGCTGGATATGGTCAGACGCCCGTGGGAGTTCGACGTTATGCCGACGGAAAATCAGTATGGCGATATTCTGTCGGATCTGGCGGCGGCATTAATGGGCGGAATGGGGATGGCGCCAAGCGGTGAGATCGGCGATCAGCACGGGCTTTTCCAGCCCTGCCACGGTTCAGCGCCTGACATTGCCGGTATGGGGAAAGCCAATCCGACGGCGATGATCCTGTCGGCGGCGATGATGCTGGATTATCTGGCCGAAAAGCATCAGTGCGATGAGGCGGCGACAGCGGCGCAGAGCATTGAAGAGGCGGTTCTTCAGGCCTATGAAGCGGAAAAGCTGTTACCTTACGAGCTGAACGGAACCTCTGGACTGCATGAGATTTCCGGGGCGGTGAAAAAGCATCTCAGCTAAAGATATGACCCGACTGCGCTGAGGGGAATGTTCTGAAAACAACGTGGCCGTCTTCGGTTATAGAGCGACGGCTCGCTCCGACGGTTTCCGCTATTGAGGCGGTTACCGTCAGGTTACGCACTGCTGCCTGCCGTTTATACTTATACTCATTACCGCTGCCTTAAGGCAGCCGTCGATAATTAACCAGCCTGTTAACCCTGTTCAGCGCCCGTTTGCCGGCGCGCGGTGGTCACTGCCCGTTGGCAGGCGGTTTTCTGACCCGGAGCCTCCTATGACCTTGCAGCAGTTGCATTATTTTCTCACCGCGCTGGAATACGGCACCTTATCCAGAGCGGCGGAATATCTGCAAATTTCCCAGCCAAGCCTCTCTGAACAGATCCTGCGGCTGGAACAGTCGGTGGGTACGCATTTGTTTATCCGTACCAACCGACGCCTGCTGCTGACCGAGGCGGGGCTGCGACTGCTGCCCCACGCCAAAGCCACCACCATGGCGGCACAAAAGGGGCACGAAGCGGTACAGTCGGTGCGTGAACTGCGCGGCGGGGTGGCAAGTTTTGGTACTTTCGGCAGCGCCCATCACTATTTTCTGCCAGACCTTATTGAGGAGTGTCGCTACCTGCATCCTGAACTGCGCTTACGTATTGCTGGCACCAACTCTTCAGAGGTGGCTCAGGCGGTGATCGACGGTGAAATAGAAGCCGGGCTGGTGATGCTGCCGGTCAATGACAAAAATCTGCTGGTTAGCGAACCGGTCTGGTCAGCACAGGTCGGCTATATCAGCGCCGATCCGCAGCGCCTGATTGGCCGAAAAGATATTAATGCGCTGATGGAAGCGCCGCTGATCCTGACGGAGGCGCGCTGGTGCAATGGTGATCCGATTCGCAAAATTCTCAATCAGCTGGCGCAGCAGCTCGGCACGACCCTGGAGCCAGTGATTGAGGTTGAACACCAGAGCACCGGTTTTGAACTCGCGGCGCGCGGCCTCGGCGACGTGATTGCCACAAGGCCTATTTTGCATCATCTCGGCTATCAGGATCGGCTGGGCTGGGTAGCGCTGGAGCCACCGCTACTGGAGGTTTTCGCCTTTATTCATCGTGCCGACACCGCCCTTTCCGCCGCCGCCCGCGAGCTGATGCAACTGATGCGCAAACATCTCACTTTGATCCAGCAGCGATACAGCCATCTGGATTAGGTGAGCGATAAGAAAAAAGTTTGCTATAGGCTAAGCCTATATGACCTATTTTGCTTTGCTTATTCATCCCGCTTCTCAGGCCGACTATTAATGTAACGGTAAGGTTGCCGTTAGGTTTCTTATATGTTTCAGTTCGGATGGAGAGGGAAGTGTGATGAGCAAACGCTTTCGTTACTGCATTATAGGCGCCGGAGCTGCGGGTCTGGCTGCGCTGAAAACGCTGCGCGATCTTGGCATCGCCGCTGAATGCTTCGAAAAGGCTGCTAAGCCCGGCGGCCACTGGCACCATGATTATGATGCGCTGCACCTGATTACGCCGAAGAACAGCTCGTTTTTTGATGATTTCCCCATGCCGGCGGATTATCCCCTTTACCCCAGCCGTCAGCAGGTATGCGATTACATTCAGTCCTACGTCGATGCTTTCCAGCTGCATGAGCATATTCATTATCACTCAGCCATTGAGCAGATTGTCCCGCAGGGAGAACAGGGGGAGGGCGGATGGCAGGTATGGGTTAACGGCGAGGCGCGTCATTTCGATGGCGTGCTGGTAGCAAATGGTCATCTGTGGGATCCGGCGCTACCGCCGCAGGCCGCCGACTTTCAGGGCATCTCGCTGCACTCCGCGGCTTACCGTAATACCCGGCAAATCAAAGGCAAGGTTCTGGTGGTCGGTTTCGGTAACTCCGGCTGCGACCTGGCGGTAGACGCCGCCCAGCAGCGCTTTGATACCACCATCGTGATGCGACGCGGCCAGGTTTTCCAGCCCAAGGCGCTGTTTGGCATGCCGCGCGCCGAGCTGCCTTTTATTAACGAACTGCCGGCCGAGTTGCAAAACAGCCTGATGCAGGTGCTGATTATGGCGTCGCTGGGCAACTGGAAAAATTATCCGGGCATGCCGCAGCCGGACAGTTTTAACCTCGATGAGCAGCCGCCGGTGGTCAATAACCTGCTGCTTTACTGGATCCAACACGGGCGCATCGCCATTAAGCCCGCCATTACTGCCATTGAAAATAAAACCGTTACCTTCAGCGATGGCAGCCAGCAGCAATATGACACGATTCTGTGGGCTACCGGCTTTCATACCCGATTGCCTTTTCTTGCCGATGAGCTGCTGGAATGGCAGCTGGGGGTGCCGCTGCGAACCGCGGGTATGACGCTGCCAACGCGTCTGGAAAATCTGTGGTTTGTCGGCCTGGCGGCGCCGCGCGGCGCGCAGTGGCCGGTTTACTGCGCCCAGACCCGGCTGATTGCCCGCATGATTGAGCTTAAGCAGCAGGGAATGCGCAACCTCGCCGGGTTGTTCGCTCGTCAGCAGGTGGCGGAAACGCGTATTGATATCGTGCGTCGCATCTGGCAGCTGAACATGGATGAAACCCACCGTACCCTCGACATGCTGACCAGCCTGTCGCGGGATGATTATCAGCCCGTTGTCGCGCATTCATACTGACGCTGGAGCCTGCTTATGCAAACGCAAATCCCCCCCATTGCATTGGTTACCGGAGCCGCTTCCGGCATGGGCAAAGCGGTGGCTGATCGCATGCTGGCTGAAGGCTGGCAGGTTATCGCGCTAGATATTGTCCCTTGCCCGCCCCAGCCGGGGCTGCAAAGCGTGCAGGCCGATATTTGCAATCTGGAACAGCTGGAAGAAGGCGTTCGCGGCGCGCTGGCCGGGCGCACGTTGCAGGCCGCCGTTAACGCGGCGGGTATTTTTCCGGTCTCTTCGCTGGAAACCTACAGCGAGGCGCTTTATCGCCGCATTTTTGATGTCAACGTGCTGGGCACGCTGAACATCGCCAGGGTAGCGGCGGAGAATATGTCCCCAGCCGGCGGGGCGCTGCTGTTCTTCGCGTCGGTTGATGCGTTTGCCGTATCGCAGAACCAGCTGATTTACAGCGCTTCAAAGGCGGCCGTGGTCTCGCTGGCAAAATCACTGGCTCTTGAATTAGTCGATCGCGGCATTGTGGTTAACGCCATTGCGCCGGGCTGGGTGGAGACTGAGGGCACGCGACGCGGCGGCCGACTGGAAGAGGGGGTCAAAGCGGTGCCGATGAAGCGGGCCGCGAGCCTGACGGAAATTGCCGACTGGGTATGGATGCTAAGCCATCGCCCCTCCTATATCACCGGGGAAACGTTAGTTATCAGTGGAGGCGTCTATATGCGATGAACAGTGACAGCACGTGTTTTACCTAATCAATAACAGACAGGATAATACAATGAAAAACTCTACCTTTTCAGATGTGAGCAGACCTGCCGATTATCTGATGCAACGCCAACGTTCCGGGGAAAAACGCGTCAGTCATTACAAAGATTTAAACCGGGCGGTCAGCGGCGTTACCCTCGGCAATATGGTTGAATGGTTTGATTTCGCCATTTACTCCTCAATGGCGACGATCATGGCGCAGGTATTTTTTCCGCAAACCAGCGCTTACAGCCAGCTGATCGCCATCTACGCGGCCTTTGCCGCCGGATTCATTATCCGTCCGCTGGGCGGATTTGTATTTGGTCCGATAGGCGACCGTTTTGGCCGTCGTACGGCGCTGATCAGCAGCATCAGCCTGATGTCCGGCGCCACCCTGATTATCGCGCTTATTCCCTCCTATCAATCCATCGGCATTGCTGCGCCGTGCCTGCTGGTGTTGATGAGGATGCTGCAGGGGTTATCTACCGGCGGAGAATATGGCGGTTCATGCATTTTTATCGCCGAGCACTGCCCTGATAAGCGCCGTTCCTTTTTTACCAGCTGGCTGGAGTTCGGCAATATTTCCGGCTTTCTGATTGGTGGGCTGGTGGTAAGCCTGGTCAGTCATCTGGTCGGTGAAACCCAGATGGCGTCATGGGGCTGGCGTATTCCTTTCGCGCTGGCGGGGCTGATGGGGGTGGTCGCGATATTTATCCGCCTGAATCTGGATGAAACGCCGGTCTTTCGTCAAATGCAGAAAGAGAGCCGCGCGCGCGAGGCGAATACGTCGCAAAAAAGCCTGTGGCAAAACATGCTGGCTGAATGGCCGCAGATGCTGCGCGCCGCCGGACTGGTGGCAACGTTTAATGTTAGCTATTACATCATCCTGGGCTACGTTCCGGGCTATCTGACCAACGTACTGGGCTATAGCCAGAGCTTCAGCAGCAATCTGTCGCTGGTGGCCACGCTAGGCTTGTTGCTGTTTATCCCCCTGTTCGGCGCGCTGGGCGATCGCTTTGGACGTAAACGCATGCTGGTTGTCGGCTGCCTGTTAATGGTTGTTTTTGCGCTGCCGGCATTTCACTTGCTGCGCCATCATCACGCCGGCGTTATGGCGGCGGCGTTGGCGGTGCTGATTTTCGCCATGCTGTTTTTTGAAGGCACCATGCCCGGTACGCTGACCTCGCTGTTTCGTGCGCCGGTGCGCTACAGCTGCTTTGCCATTAGTTACAATATCTCGGTTTCTTTATTAGGCGGCACCGCACCGCTGATAAACACCTGGCTGATTGAGAAAACCGGCAACGTTATGATCCCGGCCTGGTACCTGATAGGCGGCGCTTTGCTTGGCCTGATGGCGCTGTGGGGCCTGCGCGATCGTACCGGCAAGCCGCTGCCCGGGTAATCCTCACTGCGGGAACATGGGATGCTGGCGGCCTTGCTGGCAATCGGTAATGCTGATGTCCCATGTTCCCGCGCCTTCCGCTGCTTCTCGCTGGTAT
Source organism: Izhakiella australiensis (assembly GCF_002006995.1). Taxonomy (GTDB): domain Bacteria; phylum Pseudomonadota; class Gammaproteobacteria; order Enterobacterales; family Enterobacteriaceae; genus Izhakiella; species Izhakiella australiensis. The sequence continues at coordinate 103,512 of NZ_MRUL01000001.1, forward strand.
TGCTTCCCGCCATGACGCTCTGTCATGCGCTGTAGCTGCGTCTGTTGCCGCAGCTATCCCTCAAGCCCGGTTAGTGGTAATTGACCCCCCCTGCAACAGCCCGTGGCGCTTTTCGGGTTGATTCGCGACGGGCTTAGCGCGCAGAAAATCAGATGAAAGCGGGTCAGCCGTCTGATGCGTGATTTGTCGGCTGAATTTTGCGCCGGTTTACCCTACAATCGGTGACGATAACGGTAGCTCGCAAACACAGGAAGTCGTTTCCGCTTTACAGAGATAGTATTAATGAAAACATGGTTAACAGGACTGCTGCTTGCGCTGGCAGCTTTTCATGTCGTTGCGCGGGAACCGGCATTATCACCGGAGATGGCCGGTCGGGCGTTTTACAGCTGGTATCTTGGCGCAATGAATAAAGATGAAAGTCCTATTGATGAGCACGATCCTAAGTTAAACCAGTACGTGACCCAGCGGCTGATTAACCGTATTCATGTGCTAATTAAGAATCCGAAAGAGATGGATAATGACTACTTTCTACAGAGCGCGGATTATGGCGACAGCTGGATAGACCATATTTCAATGCTACCGTTTGAAGTGCGTGGCGATAAGGCTCACGGCGAAGTGGTGCTGGGACTGCCCGATGACCAGCAGCGGCTTTTGCTGATGATGGAAGATGAAGGCGGCGTCTGGAAGATCGATGACGTGACGACCCTGACGCCGCATTGATAGCGGCGTCGGTCAACAAACTAAATCAGATGCTGGCGGAAACTCTCCTGCATACTGTCAAGTAGCGCGTAACGTTTGCGATATTCCGAACGCTTCTTACTGGCAATCTCCTCCATCGGCTTACGCGGGAAGCTCAGCGGCAGCGAGAACAGATCGCCGGAAATCCGCTCAGCATTGATGGAGGTCCAGAACTCGTCATAGCTGGCATGAAACAAACTTTTTTTGCTAAGACGATAGCGCAGGCTGCGAAAGACGTGGCCGCGATCGCTTACTGCCTCGATGCGCGCCACGCCGGTGGCGTTAGCGAACATCTGCACCGCCTCCAGTAATAATCTCTTCGGAAAAAGTCCGTAACAGGCTTTGGTGGCGTCACGAATAACGTCATGCGCGATGTCACGGTGAGCACCCTGCATTCCGCCAATCATTAATACTCGCTGCTGCTGTTGATTAATCACCGCGAAGGTCAGCATGGCGAGGCAGGTATTATCACAATCGATAAACATGTTTACCTCGCCTTCGCGCTCGCAGCGGCCGGTGCAAACCAGCTTAACGACAAAATGTTCGCCGTTCTTACCGATAAACTCAGTCAGAACCAGCGGCGTGCTGGATAGCAGTGCGGTGCGCAGCGTTGGCAACGCTAACCGACTGGCGAAATCATAATGGCTGATGATGGCCTCGGAACGCGCCAGCATCGGCATGGAGAGGTAGAGATAGGGACGATGAATTTTACTTGGCAGCGTGTCCTGCAGCGCCAGCATATCCCTCATCACCGAATCAGCGGCAATAGCGGACAGCAGCCGGGCGGTGGCGCGGGAGTAAATTAAGGAGCGAAAAAAGTACTTCACGCGATAGCGCGGCTTCTGCCACAGGCGGCCGGGCTGGAGTTTGCCTGAAATCAGTGCGTAAAAAAGCGCCAGTCCATTTTCCTGGTGAGATACGAGTGACGTATTTTCCGACATAAAACTTGTCCCTTTTTTAACTGGAAGCTATTTAACCATTTCAACTGGAGGCTATTTAACAAGCAGAAATTTAAACGATTGCTCAACGGGGGTTTGAGAATTTACCTAAATTTAAATCTCGTTTTTGTTTTGTTTAATATTGATGTGATTCATCATGCCCGGGCGGCGTTTTCAGGCTGCTGCAAACTTGCTCAGGCTGGACTTATCTTCTGTTACTTATTGATTAATATTGTTATTTTTACATTGGACGGCTGGCGGGATAAGATCCGGGGCCCCAGTGCGCTAACCGCGGGTTTGCCGGATAAGGCGATCGGCCATTTTGGGGCCGGACCGGGGTAATTTCTGCACTGAATCACGACGACTTAGGTCGCCGATGACCATCATGCTACTTAGCGCGTGACATTTTCAGATTTGTGAAAGAACTCTCATTAACCGCGACGGTGGGTAGGACTCATGTCGTGGTTTTTTTTACCCTTGGCTGATTTTTAAGAAAGCAAATGGACGTTTTTACCGTCAGAAAAAGTAACCGGATGCGCTAATTTTCCTCTGTTGTAAAGTTTCTACCGGCGCACAAATCGTCACAAAGTGAACCAGTAAAAATTAAAGCTACGCGGGTAAACTTTTTGTAATGCGAACTGGAAGCGCACTTAAAGGTTAAGGCAATAGACATAATACATTAACGTGACAGACGGTTAGTTGACCGCTTGTTAAGTAAGAATTTAGCTTAATTAATCATTCTGAATGGGTTAACCGCTGGCTGGCTGAAGCGAGGTTGAGGCTATGTGGCGATTAAATAAGGATATTTACTAAGATGCTCCGGTAATTAAATGCTGTTCAGTAAGATTTAAATGTAAGCTGCCGACGCAAGGGGTAATATTAAGCGGGTTAAACTAAAATTGGCCGCTGTAATACAAGGCTGGGAATTTACTTAAGTATTAAATGGCGCATTTCTCAGCGCTGAGCTGAGAAATGCCCGGGAAAGCTATTGAATACTAATGATTTTACTGGCGGTGTGTAATTGCAGAACAAGCGAAGCATACTAAAGATAGCGGCTACCAATCAGTTTATTGTCGTGTACGAGCCGTTGGTTGTTAAAACATCATAATGTAAAATGTTCCCCGTAACCGCTGACTAATGCTGGCTGTCCTGGCTGGCGGGGTAATGATAAACGCTGCGGCTTATATCCAGCAGGCGGCAGCTGCGGCGGGTGCCGATTTCAAACCTGGCCTGCAGGAAGTTGACTGCCTGCCGTTTGTCGCTGGTGGTAAAGAAGTTTTTAAGTACGCTTTGTAGCATTTCTTTGTCAGAACTTAGCGCTTGTAGCTCACGTTCCATGTTATGCACCAGATCTTCCAATTCTTTGATTTTTCTTCCTTCCTCGGAAGATAAACCGCCAAACTTCTTCTTCCAGCTGTAGAAGGTTGCTTCTGAAATCCCCAGCTCATTGCAAATCTCCCTCACTTTAACGCCACTTTCTGAAGCTTTAATAGCGCTGGTGATTTGCTCCTCAGTGAAACGTGACTTTCTCATAAATGCTATTACCTTTCTTAACTATATTATGACCAGCTGAACTAAGTTTATAAGTGGATCTACGCGATCGCATTATTAGCTTAGATGCCGGCAGCAATTATTCGTAATTACACGGATTAAGTTAAGTGATTATCAAAAAATAGTATCATGGGATTACTCTTATTTTATTTCAAAAGTCTGGTGACGGCTTTCGATAAAGCGTGATTTGTTATAGATTCTTAGCATCACTTGATGGCCGGATAACTGTTTAATAACTGGTTGCTCAATCTGGTTGATTGATAAGTGATTAGAGAGTTACGAGAGGGAATTTTTTTGAGACGGTTAGTGGCACTTTGATACCACATTTAAATATATTCCTAAATTCCTAAAACCCTCTCATTGATTAGTATTTAAGACTTTTCTCTAATTATAAATATCAAATATGGCGCTTTAATCCTTTAGTGCCACTCCTGCCTTTGGTTTCAGACCCTGAGCGGCGGGTTTAAGTTGTGGACATGGAAGTGATTTTTGTCCGTTGGTTTGAGGAGTTATAGGACACCTAGATGAAATACAGCGAAATGTCAAACGCAGCCTGGATGATGTCCGAGAAGCTGGTGTCAGTGTTCGGCGTGATATTTGTCACATCGTATGTGGCTAAATCGTTTGGGCCTTCTATTTTCGGACAAATGGCATTTTCAACTTCGCTATTTTCTATTATTCAAACAATAGCGATATTTGGAACGGAAACCATTCTTTTCAAAAGTATTAGTAAAAGCGAGCAAAAAGGAACGCGGTTGATGGCAGTTGCCCGCCGTTTTCGTCTGGCTTTATTACTCCTTTTGTCCGCCCCGACTTTAATTTACGTCTGGCTGACAATGCGTGAAAACTTTGCTGTTTTTGCCTTCGCTTCGTTTTTGTCGGCAATCTTTGTCACTCAGGACATTTTTAGCGTTTATAACAATGCGCGTTTGAAATCGCGTATGAATACTATCGCCAACGGCGCCGGAATGTTGCTGAGCTTTGCCATTAGCTTCACGGTTGCCTGGCTGAAGCTCAGCCCCTTGCTGCTGTCATTATCAATTGTGGCCGTAACGCTGGTGCCTTACCTGATTAAACGCGGGCAGTTTTTTCGCTCCAGCGAAATGAGTGCGCCGCCGCGCCGCCGGCAGCGCAACTATACGCGTTATCTGATGTATGCCGGACTGCCGCTGGCGATTTCCAGCGTGTTTATCTCTATTCAGGTCAAGATGGCGCAGTTTTTTCTGGTTGGCGTTGGCTCCGAACATGAGCTGGGCGTCTTTGCTGCGGCAAATACCATTTCCGCCTCGTGGATATTTATCCCGGTGGCGATCATTACATCCTGCTTTTCGGCGATCTTCCGGGAGCGCGATGAAGTGGCAGTCAGGCTGGCTGCCCGGCTGTATGGCTACGTAATGGCTGTTTCGATTTTGATGTTGCTTATCGTCTCGCTGTTTGGCGACAAGCTAATCATCACTTTGTATGGGAACGATTACACACAGGCGGGAAGTATCATCACGCTGTTGTCATGGGCAACCTGTTTTTCAGCAATGGGAACAGTGGCTTATCGCTTTATGGTGAAAGAGGGCGGATTCAACTATCTGCTGGTAAAAATCCTCTTCCAAATGCTGGTAAGCCTGGTAACTTCGTGGCTTTTCATTCGCACCTGGGGCCTGACCGGCGCAGCGTGGAGTGTATTTGTTACAGAGTTATTGTCACTGACGGTGATGAATTACTTCTTCAAAAACGGGGTCATTCTGAGAATTCAACTCTCCTCACTCAAAATCAAAACCTACAAATGAGGTTGAAAATGATAAAGCTGAAAAAAGGATTGCGCAGAGGTATGTCCTGGCTAATACGCAAAATGCCGTGGTCGTACCAGGATCGCATTTACTATTTCAACACCTTCAGGAAGTTACCAAACATCCGGGAGCCCCGGTTGTTCAACGAAAAAATCCTGTATCGTAAAATCATCATGGGGGATTACGTGCGCTATGGACACCTGTCGGATAAGCTTCTGGTCAGGGATTACATTGCCCAACAAATCGGCAGTGACTACCTGATTCCTTTACTGCATGAAACTGACGATCCGACCACGCTTTTAGGCCTGAAATCGCTAAAAAACACCGTTATCAAACCGAATCACGGTTCGGGGATGGTCGAGGTTATACTGCAGGAGCCGGACTGTATCCAGAAGCAGCAGCTGATTGAGCGCTGTAAAGACTGGCTTAAACGCGATTTTTCCATTCATTCGCGAGAAATTCATTATCGCTTTATCAAGCCGCGTATTCTGGTTGAACAGTATATCGGCGACGGCAAGTTCGGTGCTATCGACTATAAATTCCACATGTTCAATAAAAAAGACGGCAAATTTGAATATGTCCTCCAGGTTATCTATAACCGCTCGGAGCAGGGACCGCTGTCGATGAAATTTTACGTCAATAATCTACAGCACTGCTTCCATAAAATTCGCGATACCGGCCTTGATATCAGTCAGGACCTGCCCTCGCTGGAGAAAGCGCTGCAGCTAAGTAAGGTGCTGGCAAGCGACTTTGATTATGTCCGGGTTGACTGGTATATCCACGAAGGGGTGATTTACTTCGGCGAGCTGACGTTTACGCCGGGCGCCGGTCTGGTAACGGGGCTCGATCGCGGTCTGGATCAGATGATGGGAGATATGTGGCAGCAGGATCGCAAGCAGCTTGCCCTCGCGCCGCAGCAGGATATAGGGATACCTGTCGTACTAAAAAAGGTGTAAAAAAAGCGGGCCGTTGAGGCCCGTTTTCATCTCTGGCGCCGCCAGATTACGGCATTGGCCAGTCAGACGGCGTGCGGCTCATCACCTCAACAAAGGCATCTTTAGTCATATGCCAGAAGTTGAGCAGATTAACGGTGCTGATGGTGATACCCAACAGGCCGGTGACAAACCAGCAGGACATTCCGATGCCGATGCCGGTGAATACGAAGGCCAGCGCGTTATGGCTGGTCTGCCGGCACCTCACGTTGAAGGTACTGGCAAAAAACATCATTACCGCGCTTAACAATTCCCATCTCATTAACGCCAAACTTGCGGTCAGGGTGCCCATGATTTTTCAACTCCGGATGATTCTGCCCTGACAATGACCAAGGATGCACGACGAGCGAGGCTTGTCAGGGAGGCCACGCCAATCGCCAGCGCTAAGGCTTAAATGTGATATGCGTCACATTATATCATTGGATTTTAAATTTTGAACAAATTTTAGCCCCGGCATGGCCGCTTTTTGCCCGGTTAATCGATAACTTTTTTTCATGTGAGAAATAGCTTTTTGGCATAGCTGAGGATATTCAATAGCTTTTGCCGCAGAGGCGTTTTTAACGCAAATCGCGGCGAGCAGGGCGTTAGCGCGATGAGTGATGTCATGGCTGGTTACATACAAAGAGGGGGAATCGTCATTGCGCCAGCCTGGCGGCTGCGCAGGGGGGGATAAAAGCCCGGATCGTTTCCGATCCAGACTTCACGAACTTAGCAGGCCTGCTGCAAGCCTGAAGCGCTATCCACACGGCAATAAGGCGCGCGATAGTCACCGTAATCATAGGTGGATTCACGCTGAGTTTGCTGCGGCTGACGGCGCATCGCATGACGATAGGCGGTCGGCGTCTGAGAGAACTGGCGACGGAACACGCGCGAGAACGTCTGCTGAGAGTCATAACCATACTGCATGGCAATATCAAATACCGGACGCTGAGTCTGGCACAGCGCCTGAGCCGCCAGCGTCAGACGGCGCTCGCGTATGTAATTGCCCAGCGTCTGGCTGGTGACGTTGCGGAACATGCGTTGGAGGTGCCACTTTGAGTAGCCTGATTTCGCGGCCACTTCATCAATGGACAGCGTTTTATCAAGGTTTCTTTCAATCCATGCGGTCAGCGTCTGAATGATGTCATCATGCATAAAGTTGGTCTCCCTGGTGGTCAAACCGGAGTCACGGCCCGCTGCAATCTATGCCTGACAGCCGTCACCTCGTCGAAGTAGTGAGTAAATTTGATATCGATCATCTGATGGTGGGGAAGTATAATTCCTCAAGTTAACTTGAGGTAAAGCGCTAAATGAAAAAAAATGTGAATCTTTCAAATAAAAGGGAGCTGACCCCAGGCGAGGTGGCTAAACGCTGCGGCGTGGCGGTTTCTGCGCTGCACTTTTATGAAGAAAAAGGGCTTATCAGCAGTACCCGCAATGGGGGAAATCAGCGCCGCTACCATCGGGACGTCTTGCGGCGGGTCGCGGTGATTAAGGTTGCTCAGCGCATCGGCATTCCTCTGGCGACGATCGGCGAAAGCCTGATGCAAATTCCGGCGGGAAAGCGCATGTCGGCGAAAGAATGGCGCCAGCTGACCACCCAGTGGCGGGCTGAGCTCGATCGCCGTATCGGCACCTTAATCCGCCTGCGTGACGAGCTGGATGGCTGCATTGGCTGCGGCTGCCTGTCAATGGCCCAGTGCCCGCTGCGTAACCCTGACGATCGGCTCAGCACCCAGGGCACCGGTGCGGTATTGCTGCTGGGCGATGCCGATTGACTTGTGCGGCTATACTGAAAGGTCTCAGATTAGCGAAGGCCTGCCATGATAACTGTTCATCACCTCAATCAGTCCCGCTCACAGCGTATCCTCTGGATGCTGGAGGAGCTGGAGATTCCCTATCAGATAGTGCATTACCAGCGCGAAGCAACCATGTTAGCGCCCGCGTCGCTGAAAAAAGTACATCCGCTCGGCAAATCGCCGGTGATAACCGACGGCGACCTCACCCTGGCGGAATCTGGCGCCATTCTGGAATATCTGGTTGAACAATATGATACGCAGCAGCGTTTCATGTCGCTTCAGCCCCATGAACGCCAGCAGGCGCGCTACTGGCTCCACTATGCCGAAGGGTCATTAATGCCGCTGCTGGTAATGCGCCTGGTGTTCAGCCGCCTTGGCAAGGCGCCGGTCCCCTGGCTGTTTCGGCCATTTGGTCGGCTGGTGGAGCAGGGCGTGCGGCGAAACTACCTCGATCGACAGCTGACCACGCATCATCAGTTTATTGAACATCATCTTGGCAGGCATCCCTGGTTTGCCGGCGATAGTTTTAGCATTGCCGATGTCCAGATGAGTTTTCCGCTGCAGGCGCTTATGGCACGCGGTGATAAATCGGCGAATATTCAGGCCTGGCTGGATAAAATTGCCAGCCGGGAGGCCTGGCAGCGCGCGACCCGGCAGGGGGGAGAAATCGACTTCAGTTAATAAATTTTCGCCGGGTGTTGAAAAGCGCGTAAGCACGCCTGATAATCGCCGCGCTAACAATAAGTCTTAACGACAGCCGTGCTGTACCCAGAGACGTAAACGTTTGCTGTTATCGATTGCGTCCTTGTGGTTTTAGGCCGCGAAATGCGAGAGAAGGCGATTTATCGCCGTTGCCTTGCTGCACACAACTCATTCAGGGGAAATCTTTATATGTCATCGCCTTCTTCTCAGTCCGGCAGCAAGCTGGACGCCTGGTTTAAAATTTCCACGCGCGGCAGCAGCGTTCGTCAGGAGCTGATTGCCGGTGTGACCACCTTTCTGGCGATGGTTTATTCCGTCATTGTGGTGCCGGGAATGCTCGGTAAAGCAGGCTTTCCGCCGTCGGCGGTTTTTGTTGCTACCTGTCTGGTGGCCGGCGTTGGTTCGCTGGTGATGGGACTGTGGGCCAATCTGCCGCTGGCAATTGGTTGCGCTATCTCGCTGACCGCTTTTACCGCTTTCAGCCTGGTACTGGGCCAGCACATCAGCGTTCCGGTTGCGCTGGGTGCGGTATTCCTGATGGGCGTGCTGTTCACCATTATTTCGGCAACCGGCATTCGCACCTGGATATTGCGTAATTTGCCGCAGGGCGTCGCGCACGGCACCGGTATTGGTATCGGCCTCTTTTTGCTGCTGATCGCCGCCGATGGCGTCAATCTGGTGGTGAAAAATCCTGGTCCCGGCCTGCCGGTGTTACTCGGCCAGTTCACCAGTTTCCCGGTCATCATGTCGCTACTGGGTCTGGCGGCGATTATCGGCCTGGAAAAGCTGCGCGTGCCGGGCGGTATCCTGCTGACGATTGTCGTTATCTCGGTGCTGGGCCTGATTTTCGATCCGGCGGTTCACTATCAGGGGCTGTTTGCCATGCCCAGCTTAAGTGATGCTCATGGCAACTCTTTGTTATTCAGCCTCGATATTAAAGGCGCGCTGAATGCGGCGGTGCTGCCAAGCGTACTGGCGCTGGTGATGACGGCGGTTTTTGATGCCACCGGCACCATTCGCGCGGTGGCGGGTCATGCAAACCTGCTGGATAAAGATGGTCAGATTATTAACGGCGGCAAGGCGCTGACTTCTGACTCGCTGAGCAGCGTGCTGTCAGCCCTGGTCGGCGCCTCGCCGGCCGCAGTGTATATCGAATCCGCAGCGGGTACTGCCGCTGGCGGTAAAACCGGCCTGACGGCGATAACCGTCGGCGTGCTGTTTTTACTGATCCTGTTTTTATCGCCGCTGGCTTATCTGGTGCCCAGCTATGCGACGGCTCCGGCGCTGATGTATGTTGGCCTGCTAATGCTGAGCAATGTCACCAAGCTGGATTTTGATGACTTTGTCGATGCGATGGCAGGTCTGGTAACCGCCGTATTTATCGTGCTGACCAGCAATATTGTGACCGGCATTATGCTGGGCTTTGGCGTGCTGGTTATCGGGCGTATCATTTCTGGTGAATGGCGTAAGCTCAATCTGGGCACGGTGATCATCGCACTTGCGCTGGTGGCCTTTTACGCCGGTGGCTGGGCTATCTGACGGCGCGGGTTTTAACTGCGGGAGGCCGTACGCTCCCGCAGCTGACGATGGATGTTTTCAGCACAGTTTACGGTTTTTTATTACTATGCTTTTGTTTTACTATCCGAACAGGGCAGCGCAGGACGCTGTATTCACGCCTGTCGGAAGAGGCTAAACGCAACGCATGGAAATCTTTTTTACCATACTGATTATGACGCTCGCCGTGTCGCTGTCTGGCGTCGCAGCGCGAATTATCCCTTTTCAAATCCCTTTGCCGCTGGTTCAGATTGCACTTGGCGCGCTGCTGGCCTGGCCCACCTTCGGTCTGCATGTTGATTTCGATCCGGCCTTATTTCTGGTGCTGTTTATTCCGCCACTGCTGTTTGCCGATGGCTGGAAAACCCCAACCAGCGAATTTTTCCACCACGGGCGCGAAATTATAGGGCTGGCGCTGGTTCTGGTGCTTATCACGGTGGTGGGCATTGGCTATCTGATTTACTGGGCGGTGCCCGGTATTCCGCTGATCCCCGCCTTCGCGCTGGCCGCCGTGCTGTCTCCTACTGACGCTGTCGCGCTTTCCGGCATTGTTGGCGAAGGGCGCATTCCGAAAAAAATCATGTCGATACTGCAAGGCGAAGCGCTGATGAATGACGCTTCCGGTCTGGTATCTCTGAAGTTTGCCGTTGCGGTCGCGCTGGGAACCATGGTTTTTACCGTTTCTGGTGCCACCATCGAATTTTTGAAGGTCGCGCTGGGTGGCCTGCTGGCCGGTATCGTCATCAGTTTGCTATACGGACGTTCGCTGCGCCTGTTCAGCCGCTGGAGCGGTGACGATCCGGCAACCCAGACGGTGCTGCTGCTGCTGCTGCCGTTTGCCTCTTATCTGATAGCAGAACACCTCGGCGTTTCTGGCATCCTTGCTTCAGTGGCGTCGGGGATGACCGTTACCCGTTCCGGCATCATGCGCCAGGCGCCGTTGGCAATGCGCCTGCGCGCCAACAGCGTCTGGCAGATGCTGGAGTTTGTTTTTAACGGCATGGTGTTTTTGATGCTGGGGCTACAGCTGCCCGGCATTCTGGAAATCTCCTTACAGCAGGCGGACGCTGACCCGAACGTTGATATCTGGATGCTGATTGCCAGCATCGCAATGGTGTACGTCGCGCTAATGGTTGTGCGTTTTGGCTGGCTGTGGATCATGCAGCGCATCAGCCAGCGGCTATTGAAAAAGAAGCCGATGGAGTTTGGCAACTATACGCTACGTGAATTGCTGATCGCCTCTTTCGCCGGCGTGCGCGGCGCTATCACCCTGGCCGGCGTCCTCTCGGTCCCGCTGTACCTGGCCGATGGCGAGCCTTTCCCGGCGCGCTATGAGCTGGTGTTTATCGCCACCGGCGTCATTCTGTTTTCGCTGCTGGTCGGCGTGGTGGTGTTGCCGCTGCTGCTGCGCAGCGTCGAAACCATCGATAAGTCGAAGCAGCGACGGGAAATGCAGGAAGCGCGGGCGATTATGGCCGGAACCGCCATTGACAGTCTGTACAAAATGGAAGCGCGTCTGGCGGAAGACACCACGGAGAATCTCGACCCTGAGCTGGTAAAAGAGGTTAGCTCCCGGGTAATCGGTCTGATGCGGCGACGAGTAGATGGCAAGAACGATCTGGAGGCGGCGCTGCTGGCCGAGAATCTGGAACGGCGCTTTCGGCTTACCGCGCTGCGCGCCGAGCGCGGCGAGGTTTACCACCTGCGGGCCACTCAGCAGATCAGCAGCGAAACCATGAATATGCTGCTGCGCGATCTCGACCTGCTGGAAACGCTGCTGATGGAAAAAGAGGGCGCCCACTAACCCACTAAAGGGCTGGCGCCAGCAGTGCTAAAAACGGGGCGCCAGGTGCCGCCAGGCTGCGCGCGCTATCTGGCGTTCCGTATGGCGGGTTGCCTATAGCGAAAGGCGCGGCGCCTCTCCCGGCCAGAACTCACGGCAGCAGGCGATCCAGGCCTGGGCGCTGCGCGACAGATAGCTGCCTTCACGCCATATCAAACCCAGGCGCCAGACCAAATCCGATTCCAGCGGCAGCCACAGCAGCTGGTTTTTATCCAGCCGCTGGCAAATAGGCTCTGGCATAATCGCCACGCCCATGCCCGCCTGCACCATCGCTGCCAGGAAGTCCCACTGTCCGCTGCGCACCGCAATTTGCGGGGTGAATCCGGCCGCCTGAAAGGCACGCATCAGCTGGCGGTTAAGGGAAAACTCTTCGTTGTATATCAGTATCGGATGGTTGGCCAGTTCGGCCAGCGGTATCAGACTGCGGCGCAGCCATTCATCGGTACGTGGCACCAGCACGCACAGCGGGTGAGTCATCAGCGGCAGGGCATTCAGCGCAAACTCCTCTGCCAGCGGCAGGGCGGTCATGGCAATATCCAGGCTGCCGTTCATCACCGCCTGCTGCACCGTCAGGCCGCCGAATTCGGCAATCTTCAGCTCCACGCCGGGATAGCGCTGGCGAAAGGCGGAAATAGAACCGGCTATTTGCATGCCGACCATCGGCGGTATCCCTAAGCGCAGCTCGCCGGTTTTCAGCTCGGTTAAATCGCTTAGCTCGGCCTCCAGCTGCTTAAATTCCTGCAGAATGGTCAGGCCGCGCTGATACACCGCCTGCCCGGTATCGGTCAGGTGCAGCTTGCGCCCTTCGCGTAGTAGCAGGGTGCAGCTCAGCTCATCTTCCAGCTGCTTTAACATTTTGCTGATGGTGGGCTGAGTGACATACAGCTGTTCGGCAGCACGGGTGAAGCTCTGCTGGCGGACGACTTCGACAAAATAACGTAACGCGCGAACATCCATAATCATTCCTGAACGGCATAGTTTAAATAATATTAAGTCATTTTTTTCACGGTTTGTCCCTCCGTTATACTATCTGCATCACAAAACGAGGGAGAAATAATGTCACTCGCCTTGCATTCACCACGCCCGCAGTGGAAACAACGGTTCCAGGTGCCGGTACAGGTTGCGCTATATATCGGTTTGTTTGCGGCCGTCAGCCAGCTGGTCAGCTGGCTGAACCTGCCCTTACCGGCGAATATCGTCGGCATGCTGCTGCTGCTGGCGTTGATTTCCCTGCGCATCCTGCCGCTACGCTGGGTGAAAGCCGGTGCCGCCTGGCTGCTGGCGGAGATGCTGTTGTTTTTCGTTCCGGCAGTGGTTGCGGTGGTGAATTATGCCGACCTGCTGAAGGTAGAAGGCTGGCGCATCGTGCTGGTTATTGTCCTCAGTACCTTGCTGGTGCTGGCCTCAACGGCGCTGGTGGTTGAACGCGTCAGCCGCTTTGAACGCTGGCTGGCAACGCGCAAACGAGCGAAACGCCATGAGTGATTTCTTCATCAGCCTGAGCTGCCTGCTGGCGACGCTGGTTATCTACTATCTCAACAAAAAGCTTTATCGCCGTTGGCATACCTTGCTGCTGATGCCGCTGGTGATGACGCCGCTGATCCTGGTGGCGCTATTGCTGCTCACCCATATCAGCTGGCAGAGCTATATTGGCGACAGTCACTGGCTGCTGTGGCTGCTGGGGCCGGCAACGCTGGCCTTTGCCGTTCCGGTTTACGAAAATCTACCGCTTATCCGCCGACATTGGCTATCGCTGACCGCCGGGGTGATCACCGCGACGCTGGTGGCGGTGTTAAGCTCGGTCTGGCTGGCGCGGCTGCTGACGCTGCCGGAACAAATTCAGCGCAGCCTGGCGGTACGCTCAATTACCACTCCCTTCGCCCTCGCCGCCGCAAAACAGATTGGCGGTCAGCCTGATTTAGTGGCGCTGTTTGTGGTGATCACCGGCGTGTTTGGCATGGCTATCGGCGACGTGTTATTCCTGCGCCTGGCGATCAAACAGGGCATGGCGAAAGGGGCCGGGTTCGGCGCGGCATCCCACGGCGCCGGTACGGCCCGCGCCTACGAACTGGGCCAGCAGGAAGGGGTGGTTTCCAGCCTGGTGATGATGCTGTCCGGTATCGTCACGGTGGTCATTGCGCCTTTTATCAGCCATCTGCTCTGGACTAGCGTGTAAAAAAGCGTCAATACCCGGCGCCAGTTTGTTGCATTTGTTAGCAATCGTCTGATTGAGCTGCGACTCTGCGCCGTTTATTCTTGCGCCGCAAAGGATCATGAATCAGTGGAGAGAAAAATGAAAAAAGTGGTGGCATTAACCGGTGGTCTGGTACTGCTGGCGGCGGCGACTTCTGCTCAGGCGATCGATGGCAGTGTGACAGTAGGCAAAAAATACACCAACATTAACGCCGGGCTCGGCACCAGCACTCCAGGCCTGTTTTTGAACGGTAACTGGATGCGCAGTAATGATGATGGCAATCTGGTTGGCTTGGGATTGGGCTATAACTTTGCTTACGATGGATTGATGCTGTCGCCCGGCGTGAGAACAATGTACGTTAACCCGCGCGATAGCAAAGATGGCTATGCCAATGCCATCGGTCTTGGCGCCAGGTACGCATTTAATAGTCAGTTTGGCGTTTATGGCAGCTACTACTGGGCGCCGGAGTCATTCTCGCATAACATCGACTCTTACCAGGATATTCAGGGCGGCGTGTCCTTTAGCCCGATTTCGATGTTAACCCTCAATGCCGGCTATCAGTATCTGGTGCTAAACGGCGAACACAATAATAAAAATAACGTACTGGCCGACGGTCCCTATATCGGTGCGTCCCTGCACTTCTGATGCCTTAATCCAGCCAGCCTGACGGCTGGCTGGATTTTCTCAGTGTTTCCCCTGTTGAATGCCGATGCCGGTCTGCGAACGGACGAACTGCACGCGGAAGCGGGCGCGTTCAGCGGCGGCGTTTTCCGAATGGTCGGTGATGGAAAATAGCCAGGTTGCGACGAAAGCCACCAGCATGGAAAACAACGCCGGATATTCATAAGGGTAGATCGGCTTGGCGTGGCCCAGCACCTGCACCCAGATCGTAGGGCCGAGGATCATCAGGATCACCGCCGTCAGCAGCCCCAGCCAGCCACCGATCATCGCTCCGCGCGTGGTCAGCTTCGACCAGTACATCGACAGCAGAAGGATCGGGAAGTTACAGCTGGCGGCTATCGAGAACGCCAGTCCCACCATAAACGCAATGTTCTGTTTCTCAAACAGAACGCCCAGCGCAATGGCGACAAAGCCAAGCAGCACCACGGTAATTTTGGATACCCGCAGTTCTTCAAGCTCGGTGGCTTCTCCTTTGCGGATCACGCTGGCATACAGATCGTGGGAGACGGCGGAGGCGCCTGCCAGCGTCAGCCCGGCAACCACCGCCAGGATGGTGGCAAAAGCCACCGCTGAAATAAAGCCAAGGAACAGATTCCCGCCCACGGCGTCGGCCAGATGAACCGCCGCCATATTGGTTCCGCCGATCAGCTGGCCGCTGGCATCTTTAAATGCCGGATTCGCGCCGACCAGCACGATGGCGCCAAAGCCGATAATAAAGGTAAGAAAGTAGAAATAGCCCATAAAGCCGGTGGCATAGAACACGCTTTTACGCGCTTCGCGCGCGTCGCTGACGGTAAAAAAGCGCATCAGGATATGGGGTAAACCGGCGGTACCAAACATCAGCCCCAGACCCAGCGAAAGTGCGGAAATCGGATCGTGTACCAGCCCGCCGGGTCGCATAATCGCCGCGCCTTTGGCATGGACGGACATCGCCTCGCTAAACAGCGAACTGAAGCTAAAGCCGACCACTTTCATCACCATGACCGCCATAAAGGTCGCGCCAAACAGCAGCAGGACCGCTTTGATAATCTGTACCCAGGTGGTTGCCAGCATGCCGCCAAACAGGACGTACAGCACCATCAGGATGCCAACCAGCACCACCGCGACCAGGTAGTCGAGACCGAACAGCAGTTGAATCAGCTTGCCAGCGCCGACCATCTGGGCAATCAGGTACAGCGCCACCACCACCAGCGAGCCGCAGGCGGACAGGGTGCGAATTGGCTTCTGTTTCAGGCGATAGGAGGCGACGTCGGCAAAGGTGTAGCGGCCAAGGTTACGCAGTCGTTCGGCGATCAGAAACAGAATAATCGGCCAGCCGACCAGAAAGCCCAAAGAATAGATCAGTCCGTCATAGCCCGAGGTATAGACCAGCGCGGAAATGCCGAGAAAGGAGGCGGCAGACATAAAATCGCCGGCAATGGCCAGGCCGTTTTGCAAACCGGTAATATTGCCGCCGGCGGTGTAATAATCGCTGCGCGATCGGGTTCGTTTCGATGCCCACCAGGTAATAAACAGGGTGGCGGTGACAAAAATCACAAACATCACGATAGCTTCAACATTAGTGCTGCGCTGCTGGACGGCGCCGCTGATGCTGTCGGCGCCCCAGGCGATGCCAGGCAGCAGCAGCGCCGGAAGAATGGCTGATTTTTTCATTCTTTCACCTCGCTCAGCAACTGCCTGGTCAGACGATCAAACTCGCCGTTGGCGCGCCATACATACACGCCGGTCAGCAAAAAAGAGATAACGATCAGCCCGACGCCGATCGGAATGCCGCGGGTTACGCTGGTACCGGCATGCAGCGGCGTTCCCAGCCAGCCGGGGGCGAAAGCGATCAGTAAAATAAAGCCGATGTAGAGCACCAGCATAATAAGTGACAGCAACAGGGCGAAAGACTGGCGCTTGCGCACCAGCGTCTGAAAGCGCGCAGAGCGCTCTATCCGCTGACAGAGGATATCGTTCATTCATGGTCTCCAGAAGTAAGTTGGGTTTTCACCACAACCGGAGCAACGTTCCCAACGAACGTAACTGCGCACCGGAGGACATCGGCTGTTGTTATCGCTTTTTTTTAAATTCGGACGAGGATCGGGGAGTGGCAGATGTTCAGCTGTCTGCGAAATTCCCGGCGGGCCTCGTTACAACATTCAGCGAACAGTAAAAAGCCCCCTCCAGCAGGAGGGGGATGAAATCAGGGCATTTTAATCGCTTGTTTCTCTTCCAGCAGTTTTTCAACCACGCCAGGATCGGCCAGGGTTGAGGTATCGCCGAGATTGCTGGAATCACCGGAGGCAATCTTGCGCAGAATGCGGCGCATGATTTTGCCTGAGCGGGTTTTCGGCAGCGAGTCGGTCCAGTGCAGGATGTCCGGGGTTGCAATCGGGCCGATCTCTTTACGCACCCATGCGCGGACCTCGGCGTACAGCTCCGACGATGGCTCTTCACCGTGATTCAGCGTGACGTAAGCATAAATTGCCTGGCCTTTAATGGCGTGAGGGATGCCCACCACAGCCGCTTCGGCAATTTTCGGATGCGATACCAGCGCAGACTCAATCTCTGCCGTTCCCAGACGGTGACCGGAAACGTTCAGCACGTCATCCACGCGTCCGGTGATCCAGTAGTAGCCATCTTCATCGCGGCGGGCGCCGTCGCCGCTGAAATAGCGGTTAGGGAAGGTAGAAAAATAGGTTTGTTCGAAGCGTTCGTGGTCGCCAAACAGCGTGCGCGCCTGGCCCGGCCAGGAGTCGTTAATCACCAGGTTGCCCTCACAGGCGCCCTGCTGCGCATTACCTTCATTATCCACCAGCGCAGGCTGCACGCCGAAGAAAGGGAAGGTCGCGGAGCCGGCTTTTAACGCCGTTGCACCCGGCAATGGCGTGATCATAAAGCCGCCGGTTTCAGTCTGCCACCAGGTATCGGAAATCGGGCAGCGCCCGTTACCAATTTTATTGTGAAACCACTCCCAGGCCTCAGGGTTAATCGGCTCGCCGACCGAACCGAGAATACGCAGACTATTGCGTGAGGTTCCCTCAATCGCTTTGTCGCCTTCGGCCATCAGTGCGCGAATAGCGGTCGGGGCGGTGTACAGGATGGTAACCTTGTGCTTATCAACCACTTCCGCCATACGGCTTGGCTGTGGCCAGTTGGGAACGCCTTCAAACAGCAGCGAGGTGGCGCCGCAGGCCAGCGGGCCGTACAGCAGATAGCTGTGGCCGGTTATCCAGCCGACGTCGGCAGTACACCAGTAGATATCATCAGGGTGGTAATCGAAGACATATTTAAAGGTTGTTGCCGCATACACCAGGTAGCCGCCGGTGGTATGCAGTACCCCTTTTGGTTTACCCGTGGAGCCGGAGGTATACAGGATAAATAACGGGTCTTCGGCGTTTATCTCCGCCGGCTGGTGGCTGTCGCTGGCCTTAGCCATCAGATCGTGCCACCACAGGTCGCGCCCCTGCTGCCAGTCGACTTCGCCGCCGGTGCGACGGAAAACGATGGTTTTGCCGACCGAAGTGACATTAGGATTGGCCAGCGCGCTATCGACGTTTTTCTTCAGGGGGATTTTACGGCCGGCGCGGATGCCTTCATCGGCGGTAATCACCAGGCGCGCGCTGGAGTCGACGATGCGTCCGGCGATCGCTTCCGGCGAAAAGCCGCCGAAAATCACCGAGTGGATAGCCCCGATGCGGGCACAGGCCAGCATTGCTACCGCCGCTTCCGGCACCATCGGCATATAGATAGCAACCACATCGCCTTTTTTAATGCCCTGTTCGCTTAACACGTTGGCAAAACGACAAACATCGCGATGCAGCTCGCGATAGGTCACGGTTTTACTTTCTTTGGCGTCATCGCCTTCCCAGATCAGGGCCGGGTGATCGCCACGGGTTGCCAGATGACGGTCGAGGCAGTTAGCCGCCAGGTTCAGGGTGCCGTCTTCATACCAACGAATATTAATATTTCCCGGGGCGAATGAGGTGTTTTTCACCCGGGTATAAGGCTTGATCCAGTCAAGTATTTTGCCCTGCTCGCCCCAGAATGCCTCCGGGTCCTGTACCGACTGCTGATACATCGACTGGTACTGCTCTGCATTAATCAGGGTGTCAGCCGCGATAGCGGGCGGCACCGGATATTTTTTAATCAGGCTCATGACTGGCTCTCCTTGTGAATGTTAATAGTATGTCAATGGAGTGCGAAGGGAAGCGACAGAATAAAGCTTTGTTTATTTTTGAGTATTGGATCACGACATGTATGCGGTATGACATTTTTCTTGCTGAAAACTATCCGCCTGCCGGATGTCCCGCCGGGTCTGACAGACGACAGCGTTGCGCAGAAAAACAGCGAACAGATTGCAGCGGGATTATCTGCCGATCGGTGTTTTGCACAATTATGCGTATAAATATTTTTTTTATTACCATTTATAACAAAGGGTTAGTAAGTTAAATTTACATTTAGCTTATTCTGCTGTCATTTCGTGCTGAAAATGCCCTTTTATCCGGGGTTGCATTTCTGTTAGGGGAGGTGGTACTTATCAGGGCCCTAATTTTTAGGGGCAGTTATCCATTTTACCCACGGGCCAGTTTGGTTTTAGTTCATCTTACCAGGGGTGTAATTTCCTCCGCATACGCTACGTGGAGGTTGGGTTTTGTTAAGGAAGTAAATGCATTATGAAAACTGTAAAAGTTAGTCTTGCCTGGCAAATTCTCATTGCGCTGGTGCTGGGCGTCATCGTGGGCGCCGTTTTGCATAATCAGCCGGAAAATCGTGACTGGTTGGTCGCTAACATCCTCAAGCCTGCCGGCGATATTTTTATCCACCTGATCAAAATGATCGTTGTGCCTATCGTGATATCGACGCTGATCGTCGGCATTGCCGGCATGGGCGACGCGAAAAAACTTGGCCGTATTGGGGTAAAAACCATCGTTTATTTTGAGGTGATTACCACCATCGCCATCGTGGTGGGCATCACGCTGGCAAACGTGTTCAAACCCGGCATCGGCATTGATATGTCAGCCCTGACGACGGTTGATATCTCGCAGTATAAAGCCACCACTGAACAGGTCGAAAACGCGCCGCACAGTCTGGTTACTACCATTCTGTCGCTGATCCCGCAAAACATATTCGCGGCCATCGTTAAAGGCGACATGCTGCCGATTATCTTCTTCTCCGTGCTGTTCGGCCTGGGCATGTCATCGCTGCCTTCTGAACACCGTGAGCCGCTGGTGCAGGTGTTTCGTTCTGTCTCCGAAACGATGTTTAAAGTGACTCATATGATCATGCGTTACGCGCCGGTCGGGGTGTTCGCGCTGATTGCGGTAACCGTCGCCAGCTTTGGCTTTGCCTCGCTGTGGCCGCTGGCGAAGCTGGTTATCCTGGTGTACGCCGCCATCCTGTTTTTTGCCTTTGTTATTCTTGGCGGTGTGGCCCGGCTGTGTAATCTGCGTGTGACGACGCTGATGCGTATTTTGAAAGATGAGCTGATTCTGGCCTATTCCACCTCCAGCTCGGAAACGGTACTGCCGCGTATTATGGAAAAGATGGAAGCCTATGGCGCGCCGAAAGCCATCACCGGCTTCGTGGTGCCTACCGGCTATTCATTCAATCTTGATGGTTCCACGCTCTATCAAAGCATCGCCGCCATTTTTATCGCCCAGATGTACGGCATTGATTTATCAATAGGCCAGGAGATCATCCTGGTTCTGACCCTGATGGTGACGTCCAAAGGGATCGCCGGCGTGCCGGGGGTTTCCTTCGTGGTACTGCTGGCAACCCTTGGCAGCGTCGGTATTCCGCTGGAAGGGCTGGCATTTATTGCCGGCGTGGATCGGATTATGGATATGGCGCGAACCGCGCTAAACGTCATTGGCAACGCGCTGGCGGTTCTGGTGATCGCCAAGTGGGAAAACCAGTTCGATAAGCAACAGGCGCTGGCTTATGAGGCCAGGCTCAAGCATATCACCTCTCCATCCTGACCGACGGCGGCGCTGGCGCTTGCCCCACCAGCGCCGCCGGTTTCAGCATCGGCGCGCTGATTCAGTCCTGTGCGCCGTCATCCTCTTGTTATCTGCTTTTGTCAAAAATGCCACGGCGTTCCCCTTTAGCATGCGCTAAATCAACTATCCTTAAGCCTTTCACACTGTTAGCGCCATTTGCGCCATAACCCACACCAGGAGACCTGTAATGAGTCATTTTTTCATGAACGATAAAAATCATCTGGTCAACGAGGCAATTGAAGGCCTTATCCAGAGCGCCCCTTATCACAACATCAGCCGCCTTGACGTCGGCGATGATATCCGCGTTGTGGTGCGTCGTGACTGGGACAAAAGCAACGTTGCGCTGATCTCCGGCGGCGGCTCCGGTCATGAGCCGGCTCATGCCGGGTTCGTAGGTAAGGGGATGCTTACGGCGGCGGTGTGCGGCGATATATTTGCCTCGCCAAGCGTTGATGCCGTGCTCAGCGCCATTGTGAACGTTACCGGCGAAGCGGGCTGCCTGCTGATTATTAAAAATTACACCGGCGATCGGCTTAACTTCGGTCTGGCGGCGGAAAAGGCGCGGGCGATGGGCTTTAAGGTCAATATGGTGATTGTGCGTGACGACATTGCCCTGCCGGATAACCCCCAGCCGCGTGGTATTGCGGGTACCGTGCTGGTACATAAGGTGGCAGGCTATGCGGCAGAGCAGGGGCAAAATCTGGATCGGGTGACGACGCTGGCGCAGCAAACCATTGATGCCACGGCCAGCATTGGCCTGGCGTTCGCCACCTGCCATCTGCCGGGTGAGGATCGTGATGAGCGCGTCAGCGCTGGCGAGAGCGAGCTGGGCATGGGCATACACGGCGAGCCTGGCGTAACTACCCTTGCCACCCAGAATAGCCGTGAGATCGTCGCGGCCATGACCGAAAAGCTACTGCAGAAGATCCCCCAGGGCCAGCGAGTGGTGCTGCTGCTGAATAATCTCGGCGGTTTCTCGATGCTGGAAATGGCGCTGTTGGCAAAAGAAACGCTGGCCTCTGCGTTGGGCAAACAGGTCTCCCATTTAATTGGTCCGGCGACGCTGGTTAGCGCGCTGGATATGAAAGGCTTTTCTCTGACAACCCTTGTGCTGACCTCCGAACTGGAAGAAGCGCTCTGCGCTCCGGTGGAAACCAGCGGCTGGCAGCCGATGTATAAATATCAGGCTCAGCAGTCGCTGCAAGGTAAAAAGGTCAGCGTGCAGTCGGCGTTTACGCCGTCGGAAAATCAGCAACATGCCGCGATGCTACGTACCATTTGCGACACCCTAGTGTCGCTGGAGAATCAGCTTAACCAGCTGGATGCTAAAGTCGGCGATGGCGATACCGGTTCCACCTTTGCCGCGGGTGCCGGCAGGCTGCTTAGCGCGCTGGATAACGGTAAGTTGCCGCTCAACGAGACCGATAAGCTGTTGATTCACGTCGGCGAGCAGCTGGCGGTAGTGATGGGCGGCTCCAGCGGAGTACTGATGTCGATTCTGTTTACCTCCGCCGGGCAGAAGCTGTCCGAGGGCGCCGACTTCGCCGCGGCGCTGGCATACGGCCTGGAGCGCATGCAGCATTATGGCGGCGCGCGTCCGGGCCATCGCACCATGATCGATGCGCTTGATCCGGCCTTTAAGGCGCTGCAGCAAGGGGCTTCAATCGGTGAGGTCGCGCAGGCGGCACGCAAGGGCGCGGAAAGTACGGCGTCCATGCAGAGCGCCAAAGCAGGCCGTTCATCCTATCTGAATGCGCAGAGTCTGGATGGCGTTAAAGACCCCGGCGCCAGCGCGGTTGAAAGCGTCTTTGCCGCACTGGCGAAGCAAGCCTGAGGAGATGTCGCGGGGCGCGGCGATGCGCCCCGCCGATTACTTCAGTACGCCCTCACTAAGATGCGTCTCGCTGTCGTTCAGCACCTTCTCAAAGCTGCGCAGACGTTTATAGATAGACATCAGTTCCACCAGCGTCGGCCATGAGTTAACCAGATACTGGAAAGAGCTTCTTACCTGATCGAACACGTTGGTGATCTGCTGCATCAGGCCGAGGGTGATGGCCCCGGCGGCAATAGTCGGAAACAGCACGACCAGCCCAAACAGGTTGTCTGCCTGCAAATAGAGGTAGCGGGCAACGTTGAAGTAGAGGTAGTGGAAATAGAGGCGGAAATAGTTTTTACGCACGTTATAAAACAGCGTACGTAACGTGGGCGGCTGCGCGCGGCTGTGGTCATCTTCGCCGTAAACCAGCTCTTTACGATAGGCGGCTTCGACGCGCTGGTTAATAAATGACAGACCCGGCAGCTTGATGCCCACCATGCCCAGAAGCACGGTGCCGAACAGCGACCAGAAAACCGCCGCCCATACCAGACCATAAGGAATCTCACCCAGTATCGGAATGGATTTTACGTGACTGGATAGCTGAACCAGCAGCGGCAGAAACGCGATCAGCGTCATAACCGAGCTGATCAGGCTGACGCCAAGTCCTTCAAGGGTTGAGGCAAAGCGCATGGTGTCTTCCTGCACACGCTGCGCGGCACCCTCGATCTCGCGCAGGCGCGGCCAGTAGTGGACGTAATAATTGTTCATCGCGGTACGCCAGCGGAACACGTAGTGGCTGACGAAAAAGGCGTTGCCGACGCCGATTACAATCGCCATCGTGGCAATCGACAGGAAGACCAGCGCGCCGTCATACAGCTGGGTAATCTCAACGCTATTGGGCTTGGAAAGCGCCTGCTGGATTAAATCGTAAAAGGGGTTGTACCAGGCGTTGATAGCGACGCTTACCTCAACGGAGTACCAGACGAGAAAGATAATCAGCGCTGAGCCAAAAATCGACCAGCGCTGCCAGGGATGCGGCGACAAGATTGCCCAGAAGACGTAAAACAGCAGCACCCACCCCCAGTACCAAGCATAAAACCATAGCATTTGCGGCGCCAGAAAGCGCATGGCGCTAACCGGTAACGGCTTTCCCGTGCTGCCAGCCATGCCGGGAAACAGATTGATCAAGGTGCTGGCACCAAAAAACCATAGCAAGATTGCCAGCGCAAAAAAGACAACCACACTGCTGAAGAACAGCATCGGCCTCGGAAAAAACGATTTAAACATGAGCACTCCGCTGCAAATAAATGGGCATGTAACGCCATTTTATGTAAAGCATCTGAATAGCATTGTTTCTATTAATTACAAGCCTCATCAGGCTTATTTTCACGTTATGAAATTTCATTAAGTTGGCTTTTATTTTTATATTATTCGCATATTTGGTTGCTGCAAGGTATTCATCTGACTACTTGAACAACAAATAAACAAAATTATTGCTGAATGTTTGTAATCCGCTGCCGATAAGCTAACTGAAGAACACCGCCAGCTTAGGATTTTTCTTGTGTTACGGGCCATTTTCAGTTTATAGCTACTGCTGCTAGCAGGACATTATAAAAAAATAACATTCCAGTCAGCCCAGCGGCTAATAATATTTATTCGCGTTTGATTACGCGCGGCAATAAACCTTTTCGTCTTCCGGATGAAAAGTGACCAGGCGAAAGAACAATGAGTGAAACGTCAGACGTTACCTATAGGCTATTAGTTCAAAGTATCGTGAACTATGCCATTTATCTGTTAGATACCGATGGCAATGTGGTGAACTGGAACTTCGGCGCACAGCGGGCCACGGGATATCAGGCTGGGGAAGTTATCGGTAAGCACTTCTCTTTGTTTTACAACGAGCAGGACCGCATGGCGCAACTGGCTGACGAGCAGCTGAAAGTCGCCCGTGCCCGTGGTCATTCCGAAGATGAAGGCTGGCGCTTGCGTAAGGATGGCAGCGCCTACTGGGCTCATGCTTCGATCGATGCGGTGCAAAACGATCAGGGCTTGCTCATCGGCTTTGTCAAAATTACCCGCGACTACACTGAACGTCAGCGTCTTCAGCGTGAGCAGGATCTGCGCTTCCGGCTGCTGGTGGAAAGCGTCACTGACTATGCTATCTATATGCTGGATCCGCAGGGTCGGGTGGTTAACTGGAATGCAGGTGCGCACCGGGCAAAAGGTTACCTCAGTGAGGAGATTGTTGGTAAACACTTTTCCATTTTCTACAGTGCCCAGGATCGGCTGGCGCGGGTGCCGGAAACCAATCTCACCATCGCCCGCGTTCAGGGACGATTTGAAGATAAAAACTGGCGTTACCGTAAAGACGGCAGTGCGTTCTGGGCTCACGTGGCAATTGATGCGGTGCATGACGATCGGGGCCAGCTGATCGGCTTTGTTAAAATCACCCGTGACTGCACGGAAATGCGCGAGTATGAGCAGCAAATACTGCGCGCCAAAGCGTTAGCTGAGCAAAACAGTGAAAAAGCGGCCGCGATGTCGAAATTTCTCGATTCGATCATCACCAATATCCCTTCATGCGTTATCGTCGAGGATGTGGTCTCCGGCGAGGTTCTGCTGGCAAACAGCCGGGCTGAAGGATTACTGGGCCTTTCTACGCATCTGCCTGATGGCAGTAAGATGAAAGATCTGGTGGCGGACGAGATGTTCAACTTCTTTGCCGCACTCTCAAATGCTGTTCAGCGCAGCGGCGGCGTACACCGCAATGAACAGCTGATGGCGACCAGCGCCGGCGATCGCATTATCAGCTGCAGCGCGTCGATGATTCACGGGAATGACGCCCATACCAACTATGCGCTGATGATTGCTGAGGATGTCACCGAGCAGCGTGCCGCCGATGCACGCATTCGCCATATGGCGCATCACGATAACCTGACCAGTCTGCCAAACCGCATCCTGTTTAATCAGCGGCTGAAAGAGGCGCTGCACCGCGATCGCGAAGCGGGCAAAATCACGGCGGTGCTTGGGCTGGATCTGGATAATTTTAAAAACGTCAACGATGCGCTGGGCCATCAGGTGGGCGATGACCTGCTGCGCGCCGTGGCGGGGCGTTTACGCGGCGTGCTGCGCGTGCAGGATACCCTGGCGCGTAACGGCGGCGATGAGTTCTCTATCGTGCTGCCCGGCCTCAGCCAGGCGAGCGATGCGGATGAAGTCGCCCGACGGCTGATTGAGACCGTTCGCCCCAGCTTCAGCGTTGATGGCCACAACCTGACGGTTGGCGTGAGCATTGGTATTGCGGTTAACAGCGACGAACCGCTGCCCACGGATACCCTGCTGCGCCACGCCGACATGGCGCTGTATGTCGCTAAGCGCAACGGGCGCGATCGCTATGAGCATTTCTCGCCAGAAATGGATGAAGCAGCACGCAAGCGTTGCCTGGTCGAAATGGATCTGCGTGAGGCTATCACCCAGCACCAGCTCCGGCTCTATTATCAGCCGATTACCCAGGGCAGTCAGGGGGAAATCGTCGGCTATGAAGCGCTGATGCGCTGGCACCATCCGGTTAAGGGCCTGATCATGCCGCTGGATTTCATTCCCGTTGCTGAGGAAACCGGCCTGATCCATAGCCTGGGCGCCTATGCGCTGCACGAAGCCTGTCGCGAGGCGGCCAGCTGGCCCCATGACCAGAGCGTGGCGGTTAACCTGTCGCCGATGCAGTTTAAGAACAGCGCGCTGGTAACCACCGTTGAGGCCGCGCTAAAAGAGAGCGGGCTGGCGCCGCACCGCCTTGAGGTGGAGATAACGGAATCGGTGCTGCTGGATAACAACATGACCAATATCCACACGCTACAAAAGCTGAAAAACCTCGGCGTGCGTATTGCGCTGGACGACTTTGGTACCGGTTATTCGTCTCTGAGCTATCTGCGTTCGTTCCCGTTCGATAAAATTAAAATCGACAAATCGTTTATCAGCGATATGCAAGACAGCCGCGAATCGCTGGCGATTATCCGTGCTATCACCGGGATGAGCCGTAGCCTGGATATTCAAATCACCGCAGAAGGGGTGGAAAATGTTGAGCAGTTTAAGCGCCTGCAGGAAGAAGGGTGCTCACTGTTTCAGGGCTACTATTTTGGCCGCCCCCAGCCGTCGGAGCTGCTGCTAAGAAGGGATGCCCCTTAGGCGCCCGCTTAGCCTTTGCGCGCGGGATCCCGGCGCTATTGCAATACTGTGACCGGCAGACGCATTCGCGCCTGCCGTTTTTCTGTTGCGCAATGCCAGGCAAGAAGAGACATTGCAACCTACGCCGGCATCACTTAAAAAGGATAAAGGGTAAATTATTTCTTCGGCATAAAGGCGATATGATGAGTTTTCTTATTGAAACAGAACGTCTCAGGCTGGAACCCTTTAATAAAAGCCATATCAACGGCTTACGTGCTATGGATAGCGACCCGGAAATCCTGCGCTATATCAGCAACGGCGTGACGAAAAGCCATGATGAGACCATGGAAACCATACAGCGGGTGCAGACGCGTTGGCAACAGTACGGTTTTTCATGGTGGGCGATGTGTGACAAGCAGAGCGGCGAGGTCGCTGGCGCCGCCTGTTTGCAACACCTTGCCAATCAGGATGGCGCGCCGCTCGAAATTGGCTGGCGTCTGCGCAAAGAGTTTCACGGTAAAGGATTGGCCACTGAAGCGGCAAAAGCGATCGTCGATTTTGCCGTTGAGCGGGTTGGCGTAACCTATCTTGTTGCCGTTGCCCACCCGGATAATCTGGCTTCCCAGCGCGTGATGCAGCGCCTTGGAATGATCTATAAAGGCATTGAGGTACACTACGATGAGCCATGCGTAGTGTACGAACTGAAGGGGCTGACAAACGCGACCGAAAAATAATCAAAGCGGCGACGCTGCCTGGGTTGCGGATAAACGGCGTTAGCGGTTATCTGCTGATATTCAGGTAGCGTCGCCGCGTGCCTTTTCAGCTATCGGCTGGGCAGTAAGGCGCCAAAAATCATCAAATCTGTTCCAGCTCCAGCCCGCGGGTTTTCGGCCCGAAAACCCCGATGGTGAACATCACAATCAGCATGCTGACCACGATAAAGGTGATGACGGCGCCGGCGCCGGCATATTGCAAAATCAGCCCGATAAGTATGCTGCTGAACACCGTGGAAAGTCGGCTGAACGAGTAGCAGAAACCGACGGCGCGCGCCCGGATATGGGTCGGGAACACCTCAGTCTGGTAGGCGTGGTAGCTGTAGGTTAGCCAGGCGTTCGACCAGGTGATGCAAAAGCCGCAGAAAATCAGCATCAGCGGGTTATTTTGCAGCGCAAACAGCGTGCCGAATATCACGGTCATCAGGCAGGACAGTACGATTTGCCATTTGTTTTCCATGCGATCGGCAAAGCGACTGCAAATCAATGAACCCAGCGGATAGGCCAGCGTGATAAATACGGCGTACAGCAGGCTGTGCGTAATGCTGGCGCCCTTACCGGAAAGCAGCGCTGGCAGCCAGTTGCCGAAGCCAAAAAAGCCGATCGCCTGAAAGAAGTTCATCACCACCAGCATCAGCGTACGCTGGCGGTATTCCGGGCGCCAGATATCGCGAAAGCGGCCCAGTGACTGGCGGCTTTGCAAATGGGCCTTCTCGGCGTCAATCGACAGCGCCGCGGTAGCGGTGAGCCCGCAGCGCCGCTCCATGCCGTTGACCACCTGATGCGCCTCGTCGAAACGCCCTTGCTGCGCCAGCCAGCGCGGCGATTCGGGGAGGTTCTTCCTGATAAACCAGATAATCAGCGAGCAGACGGCGCCGGCAATCACCACGTACCGCCAGCCGGTTAATCCGAAGATCGTCTGCGGTACCAGCCACCAGGACATCAGCGCCACGGCGGGTACCGATAGAAACTGGACAAAAAAAGCGAAGGCAAAGGCGCGGCTGCGCATATGGCGCGGCACGCATTCGGTGAGGTAGGTGTCGATGGTTACCAGCTCTACGCCGAGGCCGATCCCGACCAGAAAGCGGAAGAAGATCACCCCTTCGGCATGACTTTGAAACGCCATGCATAGCGACAGTAAACCGTAGCCAATCAGCGCATACATGAAGGTCATGCGCCGTCCCAGGCGGTCAGCGAAAGGCGCCAGCAGGCTGGCGCCGATAAACAGGCCGAGAAAGGTGGCTGAAGCGAAGGCGGCCTGGTCAGATATGCCAAATACGCCGGCGCTGCCAGTATGAAATATATCTTCTGCCAGTAAACCCGAACTAATATATCCCGTCTGGAATAGATCGTAGAGTTCAAAGAAACCGCCCAGCGATAATAAAGTAATAAATCGCCACAGGCCGCCGGAGGCGGGCAGGGAGTCAATTCTTTGCGATAAGGTTTTGTTTACAGAGCTATTATTTGAATTCTGGCTTGCAGGTGGTGTTTGCATTTCTGGTAATCAGCCTCGGGGGTAGCAGAATTAATTATGGCTTCCGGGTTTATATTTCCCCAGTTTAACGTTCTTCTGATTATCCTAAAGCTTTAAAGCAGGATTTAAATTTTGAATTGTGGAAGATTTTGCCAAATTAAAGCACAAAATAATGGAATTGTTGGCTATCAGTCATTTGTCTGCCGTGATGACCGGGAGCATCCGGGCTGGCAGAGCGGGAGCGTGAACGGCGCGTTGTTTGGCGCACGGGCGGGATAATTCCAGCAGCAGCGGGATTGAATCCTCGCCGCTGCTGGCGAAGCGGGCGCTAACCCAGAACCAAATCGCCTTGCGGATAACAGCAGCAGGACAGCACATAGCCTTGCTCAATTTCCTGTTCGCTCAGCGTCATGGTGCTGGTTACCTGGTAATCCCCGGCGGCAACTTTGGTTTTGCAGCAGCCGCAGACGCCGGCCCGGCAGGCCGTATTTACCGCTACCTGATTACTTTCCATCGCCTCCAGCAGCGTACTGCCGACGGTGGCAAAAAATTCGCGGGCAGGGCGCAGGCTGGTAATCTTCAGACCGCTGGCTGCGGCTTTGGCGACCGGCGTGAAGAATTTCTCTTTGAATAGTCGGTTGACCCCAAGGGATTTCGTCAGACTTTCGACCTGTTCCATGTAAGGCGCCGGACCGCAGGTCATCACGGTGCGCGAGGCAATGTCAGGTACGGTTTCCAGCAGCTCGCGCGTCAGGCGGCCGCTGACAAAGCCTGAAGTCGCATCATTTTCCGCCACCAGCGTTACCGGATACTGGCGCCACTCATCGGAAAAAATAACCTCCCGGGGTGAACGAACGCTAAAAATCACCCGTACGTCCGACTGCGGTCGGTACTTAGCCAGCCAGCGGCACATCGACATAATCGGCGTTACGCCACAGCCCGCGGCCAGCAGCAAAAAGCGATCGTTGCGTTGGTCATCGCAGGTGAAGTCGCCCTGGGCGTCTGACAGCCAGATGTAATCGCCGCGTTTCACTGCGCGGGTCAGCCACTGCGAACCCGCTCCCCCTTCAATCTGGCGCACGGTGAGGGTGATGTACTCACTGACGCCAGGCGTTGAGGAGAGCGTATAAGCGCGCAGCGTTTCGGCGCCATCGCCGATGCTCACTAACGCATACTGGCCCGCGCGATAAGGGTAATAATCGTGACACAGCAGTGACAGCGTCCAGACGTCCGGGGTTTCCTGAACGATATGATGAACCTGCATGCGCCACGGGCATTGTGAAGCGAGTATCGACATGCTTTGCTCCTTATGCGTGCAGCAGCAGCTGCATATCCTGCGCGACGTTGGTTACCTGACGCAGACCAAATTTTTCGTTAAGCACGGCCAGCAGGTCCGGGGTTAAAAAGCCCGGCGCGGTGGGACCGGTAACGATATTGGTCACGCCCAGCGATAGCAGCGTCAGCAGAATAACGATGGCTTTTTGCTCAAACCAGGAAAGCACCAGCGACAGCGGGAGATCGTTGACGCCACAGCCCAATTTTTCAGCCAGGGTGACGGCGAGAATTATCGCGGAATAAGCATCATTACACTGGCCGGCATCCACCAGCCTTGGCAGGCCTTCAATATTGCCGAAGTCGAGCTTGTTAAAGCGGTATTTACCACAGGCCAGCGTCAGGATCAGGCAGTCATTCGGTACGCTGGTGGCGAAGTCGGTGAAGTAGTTACGCTCGCCGCGCGCGCCGTCGCAGCCGCCGATAAGAAAGATGTGGCGCAGCTTCTCGCGGCTGACCAGATCAATCAGGGTATCAGC
Source organism: Izhakiella australiensis (assembly GCF_002006995.1). Lineage (GTDB taxonomy): Bacteria > Pseudomonadota > Gammaproteobacteria > Enterobacterales > Enterobacteriaceae > Izhakiella > Izhakiella australiensis. Next base: position 134,286 of record NZ_MRUL01000001.1, read on the forward strand.
GGCGCCCAGCAGCGTCTGGCGGCCAAAACCGACGGTAATTAAATGTTCAATTTCGCTGTACGGGAAGCCAGCCAGCTGCTGCGCCTGATCGATCACCGGCGTGAAATCATCGCCTTCAAGATGGCTGACGCCGGGCCAGCCGACGATGCTACGAGTCCAGATACGCTTGTCATATTCGCCAACCGTCGGATCGATAATGCAGTTAGACGTCATGACGATTGGGCCCGGGAAGCGGGCGAATTCAACCTGCTGGTTTTGCCAGCCGCTGCCGTAATTGCCGACCAGGTGTTTAAATTTGCGCAGCTCAGGATAACCGTGCGCCGGTAGCATTTCGCCATGGGTAAAGACGTTGACGCCGGTGCCTTCAGTTTGCTTTAACAGATTAAACAGATCTTTCAGATCGTGGCCTGAAATCAGAATGCATTTACCGGCGACAGCCTTCACGTTGACCTGAGTGGGGGTCGGATGCCCGTATGCGTTGGTTTCGCCCGCGTCCAGAATGCTCATCACGCTGAAGTTCATCTGGCCGATTTCCATCGCGCATTCCAGTAAGGCATTCATGTCTGACGGCCAGCTGCCGAGCCAGGCCATAATCTTGTGGTAGCGGGCGTAAATATCATCGTCGTACTGGCCCAGTACGTGCGCGTGCTCCATATAGGCCGCCGCCCCCTTCAGGCCGTACAGGCAGAGCAGGCGCAGGCCGAGTATATTTTCACCAATCGCCGCTTTATCCTTATTAGGCGTAAAGGCGGCGGCCTGGCGCTGTAGCTCGCCGAGGTCACTGCTGACCAGACGCAGATCTGCCATTGGGTTGCTCACTGCTGCGGTGGGATCTTTCATCAGGCACATCGCCTTCAGCGCTTCGCGCATTGCCACGGCTTCACGGGCATAGGCGATGATTCGCGGTGAATCAAAGTTTACGTTAGTCAGGGTTGAGAAAAAGGCGCGCGGGGCAAAGCTGTCAATCTCATGATTAATAAAGCCATACTCACGCGCTTTCACCGCCCAGGCGGACAGACCCTGCAAGGTTGCGATCAGCAGGTCCTGCAAATCAGAGGTTTCGGCGGTTTTCCCGCACATCCCCTGCGACCAGGCGCAGCCGTTGCCGGCCGGCGTTCTTATCGTTTGCTCACATTGCACACAAAACATGGTCATACCTTTAAAGTTGTATTTATTATGCATGTTTAAGGTTACGCTTTAGCCTGAGCCGCTCAAATACATTTTTAATACAACTTAAGGGTAAATTGATTTAGCGCAAATTCAGCTAACAGGAAGACCAACGAAGAGCAAAGCTTGTCCTATTGAATTAGCGGGTAAGGGCACCTCAGGCCGCGCTGCGTGCGCGCATCTTCAGATAATCTTCGCGCAGCATACCGTAAATCAGCGTATCCCAGCGCTGTCCATCACTCGCCTGAACGTTGGCGCGCCTGATGCCTTCATACACAAAGCCAAGCTTCTTGTAGGTGCGGATTGCCGCGCTGTTAAAGCTGTATACCGAAAGTTCAAGCCGCTGCATGTTGATATCGGCAAAGAAAAAATCCACCACTGGTTTTAGTAGCGGCCAGGCCATCCCTTTGCCGCGCCACGCCGGATTGATGACCACCCGGGCCAGCACCGCCATGCGCTGATTGCGGTGAAAATGCAGCTGCGCCGAGCCGACTAACTCGCCCTGAACGCGGCCGGCAAAGGTGATGTCCGGCGCGCCCTCGGGCGACATACTGTCCCCGTTGGTGAGCGAATGCAGGAACGCCTCGCTGAAAGGAAAAGCCAGTTCGGGACCGCCAAATTGCAGCGCCTCATCCGCGTGGGTAAACCAGCGGTTGAACGCTGGCAGGTCAGTTTCGCTAAAAAGGTCAACGTCCATAGCAGTGTCTTCGGATCTAAAACCGTTGAGTGTCAGCGGATATGGATAACTTCGCCACAGAAAAATCCGCAGCGGGGCAGATTTCAGACTATTACCAGGCCCGTCGGCGCTGAAATCGCCAGCTTAGCCGCAGGGTATGCCGCGATGATGCGGGTTTGCTAAACAAAGCGGAAGTTAAATAATTTACTGAGGCGGATGAATAATTTTTGTCAGAGCCTGGCTGCTTTGCTGTGGAGGCGCAGTGCATCATGCCATTGCCAATCGCAAACGCTGATTACTGCCTTTTTTTCACTAACTCATGCAATATTGGTGGGATAGTTAAGATAATCCCGTCGCGTTAGCCTGTTAAGACACCCTAACAAAAGGCATTATGCAATGGCGACGACAAACTGGTTTATAACCGGAACCTCCACCGGCCTCGGCCGCCTGATGGTCGAACAATTACTGGCACGCGGCGACCGCGTAGCCGCAACGCTGCGTAACCCCGCGCAGCTTGATGATTTGCGCAGTCAGTATGGCGATCGGCTGTGGGTTGCGGCGCTGGACGTCACTGATCATCAGGCCATCCGGCGCGTTATCGCTGACGCGCATCAGGCGCTGGGACGACTGGACGTGGTGGTCAGCAACGCGGGGTTTGGCGTGCTGGGCGCCGCCGAAGAGGCGAGCGATGAGCAGATTGATCAGATTATCGCCACCAATCTCACCGGCTCTATCCAACTGATACGCGCCGCGCTGCCGCTGCTGCGCGGCCAGGGCGGCGGCCATATTATTCAGGTCTCCTCCGAAGGCGGCCAGATGAGCTATCCCGGCTTCAGCCTCTACCATGCCACTAAGTGGGGCATTGAGGGCTTCGTCGATTCGGTCGCCCAGGAAGTTGCCCCGTTTAATATTCGCTTTACCCTGGCTGAACCGGGACCAACCGCCACGCAGTTTGGCGCCAGCCTGGTGATGCCGCAGCCGATGGCCGAGTATGTCACCACGCCCGCAGGCATCATCCGTGATGCCATAAACGCGGGGAAAATCGCGATTCGCGGCGATGCGCAGAAGGTCGCCAGCGCGATGATAAGCGCTGCCGATAGCCCTAATCCACCGCTGCGGCTTGCGCTGGGTGAGACGGCGTTTACGTCGGTGAGCAATGGGCTCAGCGCCCGCCTGGCAATGGTGCAGGCGGGGCGTGAAATCAGCCTGTCCACCGACATTGATTAACGCCTCGGTGGCCGGGCAATCTGCGGCGGGTTAGCGTGTCAGCACCACTTTGCCCAGCATGTCGCCTTTCTCGACCAGAGCATGGGCTTTTTTCAGGGTTTCGAGGTTAATCCCCTGCAACTTTTCCGTCAGGGTTGGCCGGATGCGCCCCTGATCGACCAGCAGCGCCAGCTTGTTCAGTAGCTGGTGCTGCTTCACCTGTGAATCGGTCTGGAAAATAGAGCGGGTAAACATCAGCTCCCAGTGAACCGACAGCGATTTCAACTTAAATGGCGCAATATCCAGGGTTTTCGGATCGTCAATCAGCGCAAATTGCCCTTCCGGACGCAGGATATCAACGATTTGCGTCAGGTAAGCCTGGCTGTTATTCAGCCCGACAACGTGCGTTACCTCGTTAATGCCGAGCGCTTCCAGCTGCGGGCGCAGCGGTTCGGCGTGGCTAATGACGTGATGGGCGCCGCGCTCGCGCACCCACTGCTGCGAGGCCGGACGTGAGGCGGTGCCGATAACGGTCAGCCCGGTAAGCTCGCGCGCCAGCTGCAGCAGCACCGAGCCAACGCCACCGGCGGCGCCTAATATCAGCAGGACGCCAGCTTCTACCGGATCGCAGTGCTGAACCTGCAGGCGGTCAAACAGCAGCTCCCAGGCGGTAATGGCAGTCAGGGGCAGCGAAGCGGCCTCGGCAAAATCCAGCGTTTGTGGCATGGCGCCGACCAGCCGCTCATCCACCAGCTGCTGTGGACTGTAGCTGCCGTGACGGCGCATGGCGCCGGCATACCAGACGCGATCGCCTGGCTTAAAGCGGCTGACCTTGCTGCCGGTGGCTAAAACAATGCCCGCCGCATCCCAGCCGGGAATGCGATACTCGCCGGCGGCGGGCTGCGAATTGGCGCGCACTTTTACATCCACCGGATTGATCGCAATAGCTTTAACATCAATTAGCAGGTCGTGTTCGCCCGGCTGCTGGTCCGGCATGTCGATCTCCACCAGTGAATCAGCGTGATCCAGCGGCAGAGCCTGATAAAAACCATATGTCTTCATGTGAATATCTCGCAGATTAAACAGTACCGTCCTACTTTGCCCTGTTCAGCAGGGAAGAAAAACGCGCTACACTCACTAACACTTTCGTCAAAATCGCGAAAATCATGCGCCTTGAAGATCTGCAGCTTTTTGTTCAGGCTGCCGACGCGGGAAACTTCTCTCGCGTCGCGCGTCAGCTCAATATCACCCCGGCCTTCGTCAGCGGCGCGATTCTGCGGCTGGAGAAATCCCTTGGGGTACGGCTGTTTATCCGCAATACCCGCAATCAACGCTTGTCCGATGAAGGCGCCCGCTATTTACCCCATGCCCGGCTGATGATTACCGCGATGCAGCAAGGCGAGCAGTCGCTGCGCGCCGCAGAAAGCAGCCTGCGCGGCACGCTGCGCCTTTCCGCTCCCTCTGATTTTGGTCGTAATTTGCTGTTGCCCTGGCTGGATGAGTTCCTGGCGCAGCACCCGCAGCTGACCGTACAGTTACGTATTAGCGATCGCTCGGTCGACCTGGTCAGCGAGCCGCTGGACGTGGCGATTCGCTATGGTCAGCTCAGCGATTCGTCGCTGGTGGCCTGGGCGCTGGCGCCGGAGATCCGGCGTACGCTTTGTGCGGCGCCCGACTGGCTGCTTCGCCATACGCCGCCGCGCAATCCCGAAGATCTGATGGAACATAACTGCCTGGGCTACGTCTGGCGTGAACAGGCCTATCAGCGCTGGCGGTTTTTGCTGCCTGACGGAGAAAAAGTGGTCAGCGTACGCGGCGATCGCTTCAGCGATGATGCCGACGTGGTGCGGCGCTGGGCGCTGTCCGGTCAGGGGCTGGTCTATAAGTCGCGTCTCGACCTGCTGCCGGATATTATGGCGGGACGGCTGGTTGAGCTGTTCCCGCCGGAATGGGGCGAACCCGCACCGCTGCAGCTGGTGGCGGCGCACCGCGCTCAGCTTACGCCGGCGGTACAACAGCTGAAAAACTGGTTGCAGCAGCAATGCGCGCAGCTGCTGCATAGTGAAAATCAAGGCATGGATTAACAGGATTTAGCCAATGCAAAAATCGGATATAGCAAGGTTACTGTTTCTGGCGGCGCTCTGGGGTGCCAGCTTTATGTTTATGCGCATTGCCTCCCCTGCTTTCGGGGCGATAAATACCGCTTTTTTACGGGTATTTTTTGGCTTTTGCGGCCTTGCGACCATTCTGCTGGTCATGAGGGGCAGCTTTCGCTTTGACGGCAAAATGAAGCAGGTGCTGCTGCTGGGTGTAATTAACTCCGGCATCCCTTTTTTGATGTACTGCATTGCCGCTCAGCTGCTACCTGCGGGCTATTCAGCCATTTTAAACGCCACCACGCCGATGATGGGCGTTATGATCGGCGCGCTATTTTTTGCCGAAGCGCTGACCCTGAAAAAAAGCGCCGGGGTTGTCACCGGCTTGCTTGGCATCATTCTGATTACTACGACCGGCAATGCCAGTGAAGCCCACATACTGCTGCCTGGCATCGTCTGCTGTTTGATCGCGACGGCCTGCTACGGCGTGGCGGGATTTCTCACCCGACGCTGGATTAATCAGCGCGGCGGGCTGGATGCGCGCACCCTGGCGATGGGAAGCCAGCTTGGCGCCACGCTGTTTTTGCTGCCGTTTTTTATCGGCTCGCTCACCACGGGTCCGCAGGTGCAGTGGGGGCAAAGCGAGGCCTGGCTGAGCGTACTGGCCGTCGGCTTTTTATGTACTGCGGCGGCCTATATATTCTATTTCCACCTGGTTGCCAGCATTGGGCCACTTCGCTCGCTGACGGTTACCTTCCTGATCCCGCCGTTTGGCGTGCTCTGGGGATGGCTGTTTCTCGATGAAGCCTTGCCTGGCAGCTTTTTTATCGGCGCCGCCGTTATCTGCCTTGCAGTCTGGCTGGTCATTACGCCTTCGCGGGCCGAGCGGGCTAACCAGCCGCAGGTGAAATAAAACCGGGCTGGCGACGGCGCGCGGCTATCGCCGGGCGGTTATTGTGACCCGACGCGATTATTCAGCAAAATAGAGAAATTAAGCGCGCAGGCCAGCGACAGCCAGAGCAGATAAGGCAGCAGCAGCAGGGCGGTGAGGGCATCCAGTCGCAGCGCCAGCCATACCATCGCCGCCACCGTCAGCCAGAGCAGGGCGAGGACCACCATGCCGGTCAGAATGCGATGAGCGCCGAAAAAGACCGGGCTCCACAAGGTATTGAGCGCAATTTGCAGCGCCCATAGCGCCAGCAAGGTTTCGCTGCCGGGCAGCTGCGTCAGCCGGTAGCCCGCCCAGGCAAGCAGCAGATAAATCAGCGACCAGCTTAGCGGAAACGCCCAGTCGGGCGGGGTAAAACTGGGTTTTTTTAACGTGGTGTACCAGTAGCCGGGTTTGAAAATCATCCCGGTAGAACCCGCCGCGGCGCAGGCCAGCAGGAACAGAAAAAAGGTCATCGTCGATCCTTACGCGTTTAATCATATCTGCAATAAGCGTAGTCGGTTTGTAATGGCAGCGTTGGAATGGCTGCTTTTGGGCGGGGAGCCGACGTTTGCACCTCACTAACGAACTTAAATATAAAATCTTTCCAGTTTCGCAGTGGCTATGATGGAATGTATTGATATGATATCTATGCAAAATGAATTAATTTAATTAGTTATGGAGCCTTGCAAATCATGGCTATTGTGTTTATTCCTGCCCTTGTTGCGCTGCTTGAAGCCAAAGAGAAGGACTTCGGACGAGAATTGACCCGAGAGGATGTTGAGTCGATACGAGATAATGCTACTGCTATTGAGTTACCAGCAGAGATTGCCAGAGACATGAACAAAAGCCGAGGCTACCCCGATATTGATGCAGAAAATGTTTGGGATGAGTGGTCACTACATAAAAAACTATGAATTCTAAAAGCATTGATGTGCTGCGAACAGAACTTCTCTAAATCGGTAAACTATTCGATAAAGGAATATTATGATTTTCGGTGATCCCTATCGCTTTGCAATCTGGATTGAACATGTTCCGCAGTGGGGCGATTCTATAAAGAATGGTTTCTTTTATTTCTTTTTGAACGGGAGTATGTACCCTGGTGACATCCGCACATCGACCTTATTCGTTGATTATGATGATGTTATTGATCCTGAAAATGCTCTTGTAGCTATGCCATGCGATGATGAAATATTTAATGCATCAACAGATAAAGCTTTTGAATCTCTGTATAAAATGGCTTACCCACAACCCACGCCAGAGAATGAATATCCTGAAGGAATTTGCAAGTTCAATGCTTCACCCACGATAATTTTAGAATCCGGAGCATGTTTTTTTGCCGTTTCGAACAAAGACTTCGTTAGAATTTTAGGTGGTAAGGTATCTGAATTAGTTGATTGTGGCGATAGGCGCGATTGGCATGACATAGAACACCTTGTTATAGAAGATATAACTATAGAGAAAATTGAAGTTAATAAAATAATTTCAAGCTTCAGAGAGCACACAGCTTCTTTATTACAGTTAGATCGCTAATGACGTTCAAGGGGCAGGAGTTTTGCATTTAAAATACTTATATATTCATCTGAGAAAATAACATCAAGGGCGCTTGTAACGGACCCTGTAAATGATTCTGTGTATCCGCCATCGTATTAAAGGTGATCGCTCAGACGCTCACCGAACTCGATAATAAAACGACTCATCTCCTGCCGCTCAACAGACATCAGCACTTATCTTTAACACGCCTGGCGCGACCTGATAGCAGCGACAGGCTAAAAATTAGCTTTGCCCGCTATCAGATCGCGCAGCACTGCATTCTGTTATAGCCCACACCCGCTAGCCATCGCCGGTCAGCACGCTGGCGCTGGCCGGATCGAATAGCGAAATGCTCTCTACCTGATCCAGCATAATCACCTTGCGAAAGGACATCGCGGAGCGCGGCTCGGAAGTAAACGAAATTTGATGGCGGCGATACCAGCGGGCGTAGTTGTGCTCAACGTTAAAATTGAGCTTTTCGCTGTCGCGGTAGCCGCTAAGCATCGGTACCAGCACCAGGTTGGCCGTTGCCGGATTAGCAAACGAGGCCGTCTGGATCATGCCAATATAGATGCGGCGTGATTTTAGGGTGACCCAGGCAAGCTCTCCCTGTTCCATACATTGCAGTAAAATACCCTCGACGTCGTTGGCGCGCGACACGGCTTTATACAGCCGGTGACGCCCGCTGGTATCCAGCCTGGAGCCGGGGGCGAGGTTGGAATAATAAAAGCAGAAGGCAATGGCGAATCCCTGCATCAGCAGCACCGGTCCTTGCAGGCCAAGAAAGCTCCAGGTCATCAGGTCGGCATGCCATTCCGCGTGTTTTGAGATATGCAGGGCGGGGATTTGATTGTTTGTCGCCGAGGCCAGCAGCAGCAAAAGCCACAGCAAGCCGGTAGCGACAATGCCCTGCATCACAAACAGGCAGCCATAGAGCGCTACCAGAAAGTAAAGATCCCAGCCGCTGGTGCGGCGAATGCGGATGCGCGATGACAGGTCGCTGTTGGTATACCAGTAGCCGCAAACCATCAGCACCATAAATATCGCCGTTCCCATCAGTAGGCTTCCAGCTGGTCGACGTGCTTAAGAAAATCTGCTTCGACGTCCGGGCAGGCAATATTGACCGAGGCGTTGCCATCTTCATCGATCATCAGCCGCTGTTCGGCCTCTACTGACGCTTCGCGCTCCTGCTGGTTGCTGACGTTAAACAGGTCCTGCGGGCTGGAGAAAAGATGTCGAAACATAGCGCTACCTTTATTGCTGATGAGCTGTAAGGGTAGCAACAATGCGCATCAGCGAAAGGAAGTTGACCGTTTTTTATCTGTTCAGGGCCTGGCGTGCTGATGTGGTGACCCGGCGAGGTTTATCCTCGCGTAGTGCCTGCCTGGCGTTTCAGCTGGCTGATATCGCGCGCCGGCGGGTTGCCGAACATACGCGAATATTCGCGGCTGAACTGCGACGGGCTTTCATAGCCAACCTGCCATGCGCTGGCGGCGACGTCATGCTGGCCGGACAGCATTAAATGGCGGGCTTCAATCAGCCGCAGCGTCTTCTGATATTGCAGCGGGCTCAGGGCGGTCACCGTTTTGAAGTGAGCATGGAAGGTCGATACGCTCATTCCGGCCAGCTGTGCGAGCTCTTCAACCGGCAGGTTTTCGCAATAGCTGGCGCGGATTTTGTGTATCACTCGCGCAATACGATTCAGCGGGCTGCCGCTTTGCGCCAGTTCTGCAACGCGCTCGCCGCCCGGCGCGCAGAGTACGCGGTACAACACTTCTCTCAGCGTTTGTTCCGCCAGTACCGCGATGTCCTGCGGCGTTTCCAGCAGGCTGAGCAGGCGCAACAGCCCTTCGCCCATGGCGACCGTCTGGTCGCCGACAAAAACCCCGCGTTGACTTTTGCCGCTGCCGTTTAGCAGATGAGGCGCCTGCGCCAGCAGGGAAGAGAATAGCGTTGGCTGAATAGCCATGCTGATAAGCAGATAGGGCGCATCCGGCGTGGCATGGGTTATCTGATTTAGCATCGGCAGATCAACCGAAACGGCCAGGTGCTGTCCCGCCTGATAACCATAGATCGCATTGCCCAGCATTACCTGTTTGCTTCCCTGGACGATGAAACACAGGCAAGGTTGATAAACGCTGGGCAGGGGCGCGGCCACGCTGTTGGCTCTGAACAGGGTCAGTCCGTTAATCGCGGTGGCGTTTTCGCCTTCATCCGGCGCATAGCGCTGGCAAAGTGTGATTAACGGCTGCCTGAGCATAAGCTTTTCCCGCTAAGTTGATGAGGATGGTAAGTCATAGTTTTGGGCAAATAAGTAAACACCACTTTCACTGATAAAGCTATCCTGTCACGGGATCTTATTCAGTGGTCAGAGAATCAGGCAGAAAACTCCCCGAACCAGGCATTCATTCGCCGCTGGCGGCGCGTTAGGCTTTATCTCATCACGCGCGGCGTTGGCCTGCGCGCTTAGCCAACGGGAGACAAGATTATGAGCAAAGTTGTTATTATCACCGGTGCCAGCCGCGGGCTGGGTAAAAGCATGGCGCTGAACCTGGCGGATAAAGGCCGCGATATCATCGTCACCTATCACAGCCAGCAACAGCAGGCGCTGGATGTGGTGCGGGAAATTGAGCAAAAGGGGCGTAAGGCGGCGGCGTTAAAGTTAGATATTCATCAGGCGGCAAGCTTTGATGCTTTTATCGCCGAGGTTACTGGCACCCTGAAGACGGTTTTTGGGCGCAGTGATTTCGATTATCTGATTAATAACGCCGGAAGCGGGCTGTTTGCTAGCTTTATGGAAACCAGCGAGTCGCAGTTTATGCAAATGATGAATGAGCATATTAAAGCGCCGTTTTTTCTCTCCCAGAAACTGCTGCCGCTAATGGTTGACGGCGGACGGGTGCTGAACGTTTCGTCGGGCCTGACGCGCATTACCTATCCGGGCTTTTCGGCCTATTCAATTATGAAGACCGCCGTTGAAGCCCTGACGCTGTACATGGCGCGCGAGCTGGGGGCGCGCGGCATTACGGTGAATACCGTGGCGCCGGGCGCGATTGAAACCGACTTCGGTGGTGGCGTGGTGCGCGATACGCCGGAACTTAACGCCGAGTTTGCCGGCATGACGGCGCTGGGCCGCGTTGGGCTGGCGCAGGACATCGGCGGCGCAGTGGCGGCTATTCTCGATGACCAGGCGGGCTGGGTTAACGCCCAGCGCATTGAGGTCTCAGGCGGTCAGACCATTTAAGCGTGTCACGCGTTGGCCCGCTTAAGCCGGTGGGTTGCTATCATCATCGACTATTTCCGCCGCCAGCAGGGCGTTGATTTCCTCTGGCGGCTGGGCGCGATGGAACAGATAGCCCTGTAAGCGATCGCAGCCGGCGGCGACCAGCGCCTGATACTGCTCGCGGGTTTCCACGCCCTCGGCAGTGATGCTGAGATGCATCGCGTGGCCGAGATCGACCACCGCCCGCACGATAGCGGTGGCATTGTCCACCAGCCCCAGTGGCTGGATAAAAGCGCGATCGATTTTGATGGTATTCACCGGAAAACGACTCAGGTAGCTAAGGCTGGAATAGCCTGTGCCAAAATCATCCAGCGCCAGATGAAAGCCGCGCTCGCGCAGCGAGCATACCAGCGCGTTAGCTTCGTGTTCGTCGTCAATCAGTATGCCTTCGGTGATTTCCAGTTCTATCTGCTGCGGCGCAATACCCGCGTTGGCCACCAGTTGCATCAGCTGTTCAATAAAATTACGCGATCGCAGCTGCAACGGCGACACGTTCACCGCCACGATCAGCTGCGGCCAGCGCTTCGCCATGGTAAATGCCTGCTTCAGGATCCACTCACCGAGAGGAATAATCAGACCGGTTTCTTCAGCCAGCGGAATAAAGGTCGCGGGTGAAATCATGCCCTGCTGCGGGTGTTGCCAGCGCACCAGCGCCTCCAGGCCGACTATTTTTTCGCTATGGGTACAGATAATCGGCTGATACCACAGCATTAACCCCTGGTTATGCTCCAGCGCTTCGCGCAGCTCGCTTGCCAGCAGCTGACGGTTTTTGACCTCGCTATCCATGCTGGCTTCATACAGGCAAAACTGACCGCGCCCGCGAGATTTCGCCGCATAGAGCGCAATATCAGCCTTGCGCATTAGCTCGCGCCGGTTAAGACCGTGTTCCGGGGCCAGTACCATGCCGATACTGACGCCAGTATGCAGCTGGATATTCTGGATCAGCAGCGTGGTAGTGAGATCGTCGATTACCTGATGGCAAAATGCCTCAGCGCGATGGCGGTCGGCAATATTGCTCAGCAGGATAACGAACTCATCGCCGCCCAGCCGGCCGACGATTGCCGTCTCCGGCAGCAGGGCGGTTAAACGCTGTGAGACGGCGACGATCAGCGCATCGCCAATCGGGTGGCCCCAGGTATCGTTAATCATTTTGAAGCGGTCGAGATCGAGCAGCAGCAGCGCCATCGCCTCGCCGCTCGGCGGCAGCGCCGCCAGCAGCTCGCTCAGTCGGGTATTAATCAGCGTGCGGTTTGGCAGGCCGGAAAGCATATCGTGGGAGGCCAGATGCTGAGCGCGGGATTCGCTTTCCCGCAGCTGATGCAGCGAGTAGGCCAGTGAATGGGAGGCGCGCGCCAGCCGCCGCATCATTAACAGACATAGCAAGACGATGATCACCAGCACTACGGTGACGAAGGGCAGCATCACCAGCTGGATCTCTCTGCCGGGCCGCATCGGCGCCCAGCTAAGATAGCTGACCGGGGTCTTTAAGGTCGAATCGAGCCGAAAGCCGCTGCCTGCGCCTTCTTTATCCGGGTCATTGAAGTGAAAGTCCTGCAGTACGCCGCGAATTTCCAGTGCCGAAAAGAAGCTGTCTTGCAGATAGCGGATCCGCAGCAGGCGGTATGTCTCGCCGCCGTCCGCGGCTTTGATATCGCCCAGCGACAGTTCAGCCACCTGATTGTGCAGACGAATAATGTCAGACAGTACCGCAGAGGGATGGCGCTGAAAATAGCTCAGCCAGGGTTGTAGCGTACTGGCGTTGCGCGCCCAGTCAGCAGGGGTTGCCGGTTGCCCTTTACGCCAGCCCGCTAAGCGCTGGTTACTGGCGTCGAGCAGCCAGACCTCATCTGCGCCCTGCATGCGCCACAGCGTTTCTCCCAGATAGCTATTGCGCCACTTATCATCGGCAGGGGTGTTGCCCAGATGCTGGCGCAGGTCGTCCCACTGCGACAGCGACTCATGGTGCTGGCGCCAGTTGCTGATATCGAGCGTCAGCAGATTTTTAACCACCTGCTGCTGCTTCTCCAGCGCCTTTCTGTCGGCAATGGTAGCAATCTCTGTCAGCACCAGCGCTGCGCCAATCATCACAATCAGCAGCACCGCTATCACCGGGAGCAGGACATTTCGCTGAAAGTCGCGACGCAGGCCGTCGGATTCAGTCATTTCTTTGGGCATTCGCTCAGCTACCAGCCGGTTAGCAATGGTGATCCATTTTGCATTAAGAATGGCGCGTTCGGTAGCGACATTTTATTGCATTACGTCAGGCTTCGTGTCCAAATGGATACTGCGCCGCCAGAACTCGATCGATCACCGCCAGCACGCCTTCCTGATTATTGTTGCCAGCCTGATAGCGCGCAATTTTTTTGATCTGCGGCTGCGCATTCTCCATGGCGAAGCTGAACCCGGCCTGAGCCAGCATTTCCGCGTCGTTGCCGCTATCGCCAATCGCCAGCACCTGATTATCCTCAATGCCGAAGTGTTGCTGTAACAGGGACAGCCCGTGCGCTTTATGCACGCCGGGAATAATCAGATCAACAAAGCCAAAGCCGCTGGAAACCGGCCTGGCGATGCCATCCAGCGCATGACCAAAATGCTCAAGCAGCGCCGGTATATCCTGGTCCGGCAGGTTAAGCGAAAATTTGAACAGGGTGTCGTTAATGGCGTAGGGATCGCTGATTTTTTGCAGGCGGTGATAATGGCGCGACATCAGCTTAAGCAAGTCGCTGCTGACATTTTCATTAACCCAGGCGCTCTGCTTGCCGCAGATAACCGGGGTGATGGCCGGCAGCGCGTCCAGTTCGTGCAGGATGGCCGTGACGTTTTCGCGACTGAAAGCGCCGCAGAATAGCTCGACGCCTTCGCCGATTACCCAGGCGCCGTTTTCCGCCACAAAGCTGATTTCATCAGCCAGTTCGGGGAAAAAGCTCAGTAGCTGGTAATACTGGTTACCGCTGGCAACCGCAAAGTAGATGCCGCGCGCTTTCAGCTCCCGGTACTGGTGGGCGAAACGCTCGCGGTTGTACTGTTTCGCATCATCGAGGAAAGTACCGTCCATATCGACAGCGATCATTTTTATCATGCTGGAGTTCCTTAAAAGAATATTGCCCGCTATTTTGCCTCGCCCGGCCGCCAGAAAATAGCGAACAGATGCGTGCCAGCGTTCCTCTTTTCATTCCACCATAATGCTATCCGGCATTTTGTCCACAGGAGGCACGCACAATCAGCGTTCCGCCCAGCTGTAAATGACGCGGTGCGTCGTCGGGGTATTGCAGCCGGGTAAGCATGGCGAAAATGGCGCTGCGTGCTATTTCTTCGAACGGCTGCTTCCAGGTCGTAAGGGGGATACCCATCAGGGCCGAGTATTCATTATTATCAAATCCGACGACGTTAACGCTATGCCCGCTCTGGCTGCAGGCCGCCAGCAGCTTCATGGCGGTAAAATCGTTAGCGCAGACCACATCGGTCATCCCGGCGCTGAGCAGGTCGAGCAAGAAGGCGCGGTCGTTAAGATCGCCGGCATGTTGCCAATCGGGCAGCGGCGCGATGCCGCTTTCCAGCAGCGCCAGCTGATAGCCCATACGCCGCATGGCAACGGTATTGGCTGAAAACTGCTCGCAGAGAAAGTCGATACGGCGCGGTTTGCTATTGAGCAGATGGCGCGTGACCATGGTTCCCGCGGCGATATTATCGATACCGACCAGATCCCACTGGCTGCGCGCCGGCCAGGCTTCAACGTCGCCGTCGAGCAGCACCACGCCAATGCCGTAATGCGCCAGCTTTTCCAGCATCAGCCTGTTGATTTCCGGTGCGGCGGGATGGAATTCTATCGGAATAAAAAACACGCCTTTTACGCCATTTTTCACGTAGCGTTCCACCACTTCGTCCATTTTACGGATCACCGCCTGACGGCTGGCGCCGTGACCAAGGGCAATCACGCCGTTCCACACCAGGCTGAAGTTGAACTGTTGCGAAAGAGAGGCGATGCAGCGGAAGATTTGTTCGAACAGAAAGCCGCTTTCATTCTCTTCCATACGCGGCGCGAGAATGCCCAGTGAAAGTTCATCTGCGGGCACCGCCAGCGAGGGGGTATCGGCAAAGGTCACGTAGTGCCCGGATCCCTGAGTGCTGCGGATTAAACCTTTATCGCGCAGGGCGCTGAGCGCTCGCGCCAGCGTCGGGCGAGAAACGGCATACTGCTGGCACAGGCTATTTTCCGTGGGTAAACGCTGCCCCTGACCATAAAGTCCGCTACGGATGCGTTGCTCAAGATCCTGTGAAATCTGCGCCAGTTTATTCGTTCTCGCCATAATGCCCTTTTATCCCGTTCAATCCGTATCCCCTTTTGGCAACGAACCTGCACCCGTATTTAGCGGGGAAAAGCCGCCTCACATTAAGGGAGCCGCTGGTTAAAATCAAGCTGGCTTAAATTGCAAATTTGTAAATTAAAATGCTAGGCAAATATTCATAATTAGTTATTTAAGATCCGGGTAGCTTTTTTCCTGAATGCTGCTGTCATATTTTGATGTTTCCTGTGATTAAGGTCACTTATTTCGCTTAATTAGCGGGGTTTTTTGGTCTCGTTTTTTCAAAATGTGATCAACTCCTAAAGAATTAGTAAAAATATTTCGTATGTTTTTGCTCGCTAAGTAATCTTTTTATTTTATAAATTTGATAAGTAAAGGCGTGCCGCGACTGCGGCGCCAACCCAGGTGAGGTATTGCGAATGGCGACATATCAGGAACTGGTTGAAACGGTACTGGCGGAAAACCGCGAAACGCTGCTGAAGGTCGATCCTCAGCAAATTGAGCAGCTAATGGATGAAATCTGTAAGGCGAAAACTATCCAGCTGTACGCCATGGGGCGCATGCAGCTTTCAGTGCGTGGTTTTGCCATGCGCCTGAAGCACATGGGTTTCGACAGCTATGTGGTTTATGACACCACCTCGCCTTATCTCGGTAAGGGCGATTTACTGATCGTTCACTGTGCGGTCACCAACGTCGAACTGAACATTATCAAACTGGCGAAGGAAGCGGGGGCGCGTATCGTTCTGCTGACCGCCCATCCGGAAAATCAGCACGGCCAGTATGCCGATCTGGCGGTACGGGTACCGGGACAGATTTTCGGCGGCGCAGAGGAAGTGGCCTCTATTCAGCCGATGTCGACCCTGCTGGAGCAGGCGCTGTTCCTGTTTACCGATATCGTCACGCTCAAACTGATTGAGAAATGCAATATCGATATGGCGGCGATGAAAGCCAGCCATACCAACCTTGAAGGTCTGCCGCATAAGTTTGCCTGAGGAGGCGCAGATGAAAGACGGTGACATCATACAGATTGCCCATCTGGTGGAAGACCTGGATGCGGCAATGCAGCATTACTATCAGGCGTTCGATATCGGCCCCTGGGATGTATATACCTACGGCCCACACAATATTCGTCACTCCGAGTATCGCGGCAAGCCGGCTGAGCACGTTTACCAGATAGCCGTCTGTTGGATTAACGGCGTGCAGATGGAGCTGATGCAGCCGGTATCGGGCTACAGCATCTACGACGAATATATCGAAAAGCACGGCTACGGCCTGCACCACATGAAGCTCTACTTTGCCGACTGTGAGAAAGCGCTGGAGCGTTATAAAGCCCGCGGTTACGAGGTGGTACAAAGCGGCAACATCGGCGATGACGTTTTTTACTATCTCGATACTGAACAACGTTTTCAGGGGGCAGTGATTGAGATCGGCAACGCCGGCGCTATCCCGCAGCCTGAACGTCGTTACCCTGCATAAAAAATAATAGCCCTGCCACAGGAGAAAATAATGAAAACCTCTCAGCGTTTTGCCCTCAGCCTGCTGCTGGGTACCGTGACCCTTTGCGCTTCGGCGCTGGCCACGGCAGCTGACCAGTACACCATGGTTGGCATTCCCAAGCTGCGTTCCGCCTGGTTTAACGACTATGAAACCGGTCTGAAAAAGGCGGCAAAAGATTTTGATATCGATGCTTACCAGCAAGCACCGGCTTCTGCCGATGAAGCCCAGCAGGTGCGCATTATTGAAGACAGTATTACCCAGGGCGCCAATGCGCTGCTGGTGGTGCCGAACAATGCCAGCTCAGTGGAGCCGGTATTTAAGCGCGCCCGTCAGCAAAAAATTGTGGTCATCACCCATGAATCGGTCGGACAGCCGGAAGCGGACTTCGACGTTGAAATGATCGAAAACCAGAAGTTTGGCCGCTACATGATGGATGAGTTTGCCAAACATGCCGGCGGTAAAGGCGAGTTCGCCATTTATGTCGGTTCGCTGACGGTACCGGCCCATAACGTCTGGGCGGACGCGGCGTTAAAAGAGATGAAAGAGAAGTATCCAAATATGAAAGTGGTTGCCGATCGTTTTCCGGTGAGTGAGGACCGCAACGCGGCACGCCAGAAAACTCTCGAACTGCTGTCGACTTACCCGGATCTGAAAGGCGTGCTGGCTTTCGGCAGCCAGGGCGGTCCCGGCGCGGCTCAGGCGCTGCGTGAGAAAGGGCTGGTCGGTAAGCTGACGGTTATCGGCACCACCTCGCCGAAAGAGAGCGCCTCCTTCCTGAAAGACGGTTCAATTACCGAATCGATCCTCTGGAGTCCGGGTGAAGCCTCTTACGCCATGTCTTACATCGCCAAAATGATCCTCGACGGCAAGCGCGATCAGATCAAACAGGGGCTGGAAATTCCGGGCCTCGGCAAACCGATGATCAACGGCGAGAACATCATTTTCGATAAGCCGCTGACGGTTACGAAAGAGAACTACAGCAAATATAACTTCTGATGTCTGGCGGGCGGGGTAACCCGCCCGTTTTGGTATGCTGTGCAACGGAGGAGTCCCATGCAATTTCTCGCCGCGAACAACGTCAGCAAGCGGTTCGGCGGGGTTACCGCCTTAGATAATGTCAGCTTCGACATCAGTGCCGGTGAGATTCATGGCCTGGTGGGCGAAAACGGCTGCGGTAAATCAACGCTGATGAAAATTATTGCCGGCGTGCTGGAGCGTGACAGCGGTAGCCTGACAATTAACGGCCAGCCGGTGGAAAAATACAGTCCGATGGCGGCGGTAGCCGCGGGCATCGGCATTATCTATCAGGACCTTTCGCTGTTTCCCAATCTGACGGTGCTGGAAAATATCTATATCAGTCAGATGCTGAATGATAAGAAAAAGCTGGTGCGTGAAGCCAGCTACCGCACCCGGGTTGAGGAAATTATCCAGCAACTGGGGATTTCACTCGATCTGGAAGCCATGGTTGAGGAGCTGCCGATTGCCAAACAGCAGCTGGTGGCGATTGCACGCGCGCTGGTTAACCAGTCGCGGCTGATCATTCTCGACGAACCTACCACTGCACTGACGCGCGCGGAAATCAACCGCCTGTTTGCGCTGCTGCGTCAGCTTAAAGCGCAAGGCATTGCCTTTATTTTTATCAGCCACAAGCTAAACGAACTGCTGGAAATCTGCGACCGGGTTACCATGATGCGCGACGGCCGTCTGATCGATACCGTCGCCACCGGGGCGCTGACCAGCAGTCAGATTGAGTCGATGATGCTGGGCTACGAGCTAACCTTTGCCGCCCGTGAGTCCCATGCCAGCGATGAGGTGCTGCTCAGCGTGCGCAATCTCAGCAAGCGCAACAGCTTTAAACAAATTAGCTTCGATTTGCACAAAGGCGAAGTACTGGGCATCGCTGGCCTGCTCGGCGCCGGGCGTACCGAACTGGCGATGGCGCTGTTTGGCATTGAACCGGCGCAGCAGGGGGACATAGTGCTGTCTGGCAAAGCGCTGAAGATTCGTCGCATTCAGGATGCCGTTAAAAATGGCATTGCCTACGTGCCTGAAGATCGGCTGGCGCAGGGGCTGGTGATGGAGCAGAGCATTGCCGCGAACGCGGCGGTTTGCACCCTTGACGATTACCTGACGCCGCTGCGGCTGATTAACGGCCATAAAATGCGCAGCATGGTCGAGCGAATGCTGAAGGGAATGCAGGTGAAATATGGCAGTCAGGATCTGCCGATTCGCATGCTATCCGGCGGCAATCAGCAGAAGGTGGTATTGGCTAAATGGCTGGCGATGAAGCCGAAAGTGCTGATCCTCGACAGTCCGACGGTTGGCATCGATGTCGGCGCCAAAAGCTATATCTACCAGACGGTAAAAGAGAAGGCGGCGGAAGGCATGGGGATTATCTTTATCTCCGACGAGCTGCCGGAGCTGCTGGCAAACTGCGATCGCATCGTGCTGATGCGCCGGGGCCGCTTTGGTCAGAGCTGGTCTGCCGAAGAGATCGACAATGACCGCTTGCAGCATGCGCTGGAAGCGCACTAGCGCAACACCGGGGGAGAATACCAATGGATATCGTTAAGCTGTTGAAGGCGCGTGAAACGCTGCTGCTGGTGCTGATTATCGTGCTATCTGTGGTCATTACCAGCCTTAATCCTACCTTTATGACCTTTGATAACCTGACCAGCCTGCTGAAATCATGGACCGTGCTGGGGATCTTCGCGCTGGGCGTGACGCTGATCCTGCTGTCCGGCGGCTTCGACGTTTCATTTACCGCCATCGCTCAGGTGGTGCAGTACGTGGTGGTGTTTTGGTTTTTGCAAATCGGGCTGGATAACGTCTGGCTGGCTATTTTGTGCAGCCTGGTGCTGGGGGCGCTGATGGGGCTGGTCAACGGCGTCATCATTTACTACTTCCGCATTACCGCCATTATCGTCACCATCGCCACCAACAGCCTGTTTTACGGCGCGCTTTACGTCGTGACCCAGGGCGACTTGATCTACGACATCCCGCCTTCTCTGCTGCGGCTGGCGGAGATTAAAGTGTTTACCATGCAGGCGGCCAACGGCGCGCTTTACGGCCTGAGCCTCGTCACCTGTATTTGGTTCGCGCTGGCGATTTTTCTGCACCTGTTTTTAAAACATACGGTGCTTGGGCGTAGCATCTATGCGGTTGGTGGCAACGCGCTCTCCGCCGAACGGGTGGGTTTTAATCTGCGGCGCAGCACGCTGTTTATTTATACCTTCGTTGGGGCGATCTCCGGCTTTGCCAGCATGATTCAGGTGTCGATCGTGCAGACGGTTATTCCCAACTCGATTGTTGGCTCGGAACTGCAGGTGATTGCCGCCGTGGTGCTCGGCGGCGCGTCGGTAACCGGCGGGCGCGGATCGGTCTTCGGCACCCTGCTGGGCGTGCTGCTGTTCGCCATTCTCAGCAACAGCCTGACGCTACTGAAGGTCTCGCCATATTATTACAATGTGTTTACCGGGCTGGTGATCCTGTTCAGCGTTACGCTGAACGCGCTGCAACTTTTGCGGCAGAAGCGCAGCCAGATCCGGGTGGTGGTAGAACAATGAGGAGCGGAACCATGAAAACCTATGCCCCGGCGAAGCTGCGCCTGTCTGCCATTTTTGCCGAGAATTTATCGCTGTACGTGGTGATGGCGGCGGTGTTTGCGCTGATGTTTGTGCTTAATGGCGAGAAGTTTATTCGCCCGCAAAACCTGATCTCAATGGCCTATCAGCTGCCGATCGTCGGTCTGCTGGCCATCGGTATGATGATTTCGATGCTTTCCGGCGGGATTAATCTTTCAATCATTTCCACCGCCAATCTTAACGGCATTATGATTGCGCTCTGCCTGCAGCATTTTTCCGGCGCAGGAATGCAGCACGCCGGCGGCGGCATCGTGGCGCTGGCCTTCGGCCTGGCTCTGCTTTCCAGCCTGCTGGTTGGCGCGCTAAATGGCCTGCTGATTTCTTTACTGAAGATCCCCGATATTCTGGTGACCCTCGGTACCATGACGCTGATTTCCGGCCTGAACGTGGTGCTGACGCGCGGCTATACGCTGTCGGGCTTTCCGGATAGCGTGCTGTTCATCGGCAACGGCGACCTGTTCGGTATTCCGGCGGCGCTGCTGCTGTTTATCGTCGCCAGCTTTGTTGCCTCAATCGTGCTTAATCGCACCCGTTTCGGCTTTAATTTATACATGATGGGTTCCAATGCCACCGCGGCGCAATATGCCAATATCAGCCTGGTGAAAACCAGCGTGATGCAGTACGTGTTCTCCTCGTGCTTTGCCGCGCTGACGTCGCTGGTGATGATTGGTCAGCTCAACTCGGTGAAAGCCAGCTATGCTGACTCCTATTTGCTGGTGGCGGTTCTGGCGGCCTTTCTCGGCAAAGTCAGCCCTTTTGGCGGCTTTGGCCGGGTTTCCGGGGTGGTGCTAGCGGTGATCATCTTGCAGCTTATCTCCAGCGGCCTTAACCTGATGCGCCTCGATCCGTTCATGATCACCGCGACATGGGGGGCGATAATTATTTTGATCATTGTCAGCCGCGGCCTGTTCTCACAGATCCGCCTGCGGTTGGGCAAAAAGGAGACGCAATCATGATGTTCGGCATCGATTTAGGCGGCACGAAAACCGAGGTTATCGCGCTGGATGAAAACGGCGTTGAGCACTTTCGTCAGCGCCAGCCGACGCCGCGTGATGACTACCGCGCCACCCTGCAGGGGATCGCCAGCCTGCTGGCGGAGGCTGAGCGCCATACCGGGGTGCAGGGCAGCATCGGCATCGGCATTCCCGGTACGATTTCAACCCTGACCGGCAAGGTCAAAAATGCTAACTCCACCTGGCTTAACGGTCAGCCGCTGCACCGCGATCTTGAACAGCTGGTAGGGCGTTCGGTATCCCTCGCCAACGACGCTAACTGCCTGGCAATTTCAGAAGCGACCGACGGCGCCGGCGCCGGCAGCAAGGTGGTGTTTGCGGTGATTATCGGCACTGGCTGCGGCGGCGGCGTCGCGCTGCGCGGCGGCGTGTTCGGCGGCGGTAACGGCGTGGCGGGGGAGTGGGGGCACAATCCGCTGCCCTGGCAGGATGCCGAAGAGCGCGCCTTTGCCCGCGACGTGCCATGCTACTGCGGTAAACGTGGCTGCAACGAGCTGTTTATTTCCGGCACCGGCTTTGAAACCACCTGGCAGCGTCTCGGCCAGCCGAAGCTAAAAGGCAGTGAGATTATGGCCCGCCTGGCGCAGGGCGATAAGCTGGCGGAGCAGGCGCTATCGCTGTATGAACAGCGGCTGGCAAAAGCGCTGGCCAACGTGGTTAACCTGCTGGATCCGGATGTCATTGTGCTGGGCGGCGGCATGAGCAACACCGACCGACTTTATCAGACGCTGCCCAATCTGATGAAAGAATGGGTTTTCGGCGGCGAGTGCGCAACGCCGGTGCGTAAAGCGCAGCACGGTGACTCCAGCGGCGTGCGCGGCGCTGCCTGGCTACCGAAGCTGGCGCTTTAGTCGGGAGTTGCTGAACTGATACCTTATTCGTATCACTCAAGTTGAAATTCTTCTGGCCGTCCTGAAGGTGAATACTGGCGGCAACCAACAGAAGGAGAGTGACTATGAAAATGCGTATGTTAGGCCAGCAAATGGCGGTTTCGCAGATCGGCTATGGTGCCATGGGACTTAGCGAGTTCTACGGCGCCAGCGATGAGCAGCAGGCTTTACGGGTGCTACAACGGGCGTTGGAAACCGGCGTCACCTTACTGGATACCGCCGACATCTATGGCCGTGGCCACAATGAGCGGCTGCTAGGCCACTTTCGCGCCCGGCTATCTGCGGGCGATCGTTCCCGGCTTAAGATCGCTACAAAATGCGGCATTGAACGCCCGGAAAACCAGCAGTATGCCCGGCGTATCAACAACCATCCAGATTATATCCGCCGCTGCTGCCATCAATCACTGCAGCGGCTTGGCGTTGAGCAAATCGATCTGTTTTATCTTCATCGTATTGATCCTGAAGCAGATATTGAAGTCAGTATGGCCTGTCTGGCACAGCTGGTAGGTGAAGGCAAAATTGCCCACGTTGGCCTGTCAGAAGCCTCAGCGGCGACGCTTAACAAAGCCCATCGCGTCTTTCCGATCACCGCGTTGCAAACGGAATATTCACTGTGGACGCGCGATATTGAAGTGGATGTTCTGCCGGAGGCAAGGCGGCTGGGGATAGGCGTGGTCGCCTATTCGCCGCTGGGGCGCGGATTTCTCACCGGCAATTACCGTCATCCTGACAATTTCAGCGCTGATGATTTTCGCCGCAGCAATCCGCGTTTTAGCGCGGAAAATATGCAAAAAAACGCGCGTCTGCTTGAGCTGCTAGAGGTTTTTACGCAAAAGTATCGCTGCACCTCAGGTCAGTTGGCGTTGGCATGGCTGCTGGCGCAGTATGACCATCTGGTGCCCATCCCCGGTACCCGCACTTTGCGCTACCTGGATGAAAACGCCAGTGCCGGCGATATCCTTCTGCAGGCGGCAGATTTGCTGGCGTTAAATCAACTTTTACGCGGCGTTGAAATCGCCGGCGAGCGATATACGGCAGAGGGTATGAAGGGGATAAATGCCTGAAAGCAGAAGCTGACAGTGCGGGATTTTTAGCGCAACATTCTTCCCGGGATGAGTTGAAGGATACACGTGGATGGTAAAAGCATGGCATAAAATGCCGTCGGTAAAGCAGCTGCAGTGCTTCTGCGCCGTCGTCGAGGAGCTGAACTTTCGCCGGGCGGCGGAGCGGTTAAATATGAGTCAGCCGCCGCTTACCCGTCAGATCCAATTGCTGGAGGCGCTACTCGGCTGTCCGCTGTTTTATCGCGATACGCGCCAGGTCAGTCTCACCGCCGCTGGAAAAATGCTGGCCGGGCGGGCCGCCGATCTGCTGCTGCAACTTTCCGCCTTGCGCGATGAACTAAGCGTGGCGGCACAGAGCGTGCGCATCGGCGTGACGCGCACCCTCGATTTCAGCCAGATTGCGCCGGTAAGTTCGGTGCTCGAGGAAAAAAAAGACGCGGTAGAAGTTAACGCTCACCAATTTTCTTCCCGCCAGCTGCTGGCGCGAATGGCGCAAGGCGAGCTGGACCTGGCGCTGATCGGCGAAAAACCGGCCGTTTGTCCGCCCGGACTGCGGTTTCTGCCGATCTGGCGCGAACCGCTGATGTTGGCGCTCCCGTCAGCGCATGGCGCTAGCCTGCAGCCGACGGTCAGCCTGACGGACGTCGCCGATCTGACGCTGTTCTGGTTTGCCCGCAGCGATAACCCGGCTTATTACGATAAGTGCGAGGGGGTGTTTAGTCAGCTCGCGACACCGCTGAAGCGTCAGCCGGAGCCAGCCGATACGCTGATGATGCTGTCGGCCATCGCTCAGGGCAATAATATGGCGCTGATCCCCCAGTCACTTTGCAAAATGACGCGTGATGGACTTTGTTACCGAACATTGGATGAAACCAGCAGCGCGCTGCTGAATATCGACATCTGGCTGGTCATGCAGCCTGATGAGCGTCGCCTGCCGGTGCTTGACGTAGCAGGTGCGTTGCAGGCAGTGGTGGCTTAACGCGCTGATTGCGAATGCCTTTTTTGATAGTTGATTCAAATCAAAATAGTTTTTGAAATATGAGTTAACCGGTAGACATCATTGCCTGTCTTTCTATATATGTAAATGAGATTTATTATCATTATTAGAGGGATCTAATTCATGTCATCACCGGTTTCTTTGCGGCATTTTGCGCTGTCCGTGCTGTCGCTTTTGGTAACCGACGCCGCGTCGGCCGCGCCAGTAATTACCCCGGAAAAAAGTAAAAATTACCAGGATACGATGGTCGTTAGCGTCAACCGTTCGGAAAGCAGCCTGTGGCAAAGCCCGGCAACCATTCAGGTTATTGACAACAGGGCGTTGCAAACCTCCACTAAATCCTCCCTCGCTGACGATCTGCAGGATATTCCCGGCGTGGAGGTGACCGATAATGCCCTGGCAGGGCGCAAGCAAATTCGAATTCGCGGCGAGGCCTCTTCAAGGGTGTTAATCCTGATAGACGGCCAGGAGGTCACTTATCAGCGGGCCGGGCAAAATTACGGCGTTGGCTTGCTAATAGATGAGTCGTCTCTGGAAAGAATTGAAGTCATTAAAGGGCCATACTCGGTCCTTTATGGCTCACGAGCAATTGGTGGCATCGTTAACTTCATTACTAAAAAGGGCGGAGATAAGCCGCTGGCCGGCGTGGTGAAAGCGGTCTACAACTCCGCCACCGCCGGCTGGGAAGAGTCCGGCGCCGCCTGGGGCAGCATTGGCCGTTTCGATTATCGTGTTAACGGCAGCTACTCCGATCAGGGTGACCGCGACACGCCGGATGGCCGGCTACCGAACACCCATTTTCGTAATAACGGCCAGGGCGTGTGGCTGGGCTATCATTTCGACCACCATAAATTTGGCCTGTCGCTGGACCGCTATAAGCTTTCCAGCCAGAGCTGGCTGGACAATTCACGGGGCGCTTTCGATGATTTCAGCGTTAAAATTCCCAAGCTGGAGCGGGAAAAAATTGGTCTGTTTTATGACTACCATGCTGATGGCGATGTGCTGAAAAAGATCCACATCGATGCTTATAGCCAGACAATCGAACGTAAATTTGAGAATCGGGTGGCAATAACCCAGCTGATTCCCAGCCCGATGATCAAAGCGCTTAGCGTTAAAAATCAAACGCATACTCACGATAAACAGTACACGCAGGGTCTGACTCTGCAATCTGATTTTGCCCTGCCGGCGCGTAATAACCTGGTGGTGGGCGCGCAATATCAGCGCGATAAAATCAGGCAAACCAGTCGCGTGCAAACCAGACAAACGGCGGCAACGGGTTTTTTTGATAACCTGAGCCGTACGCTTTCGCGTAATCAGTCCGAACAGCGTAGCGTTTCGCTATATGCGCAAAACGAATGGCGACTGGCAGATAATTGGGTCTGGTCTTTTGGCGCCCGTCAGTACTGGTTGTCATCCCGATTAACCGACGGCGATGCGCAAACCAGCCGCAACGGCGCACCCGGCCCGCGCATAGCCATGGCGAAAAGATCGACCAATGATAACCAGCTGGTAACCGCCACCAGCCTGCGCTACTCAGGCTTTGAAAACGTCGAACTGCGCGCAGCTTTTGCGCAGGGCTATGTATTTCCTACTTTAACCCAGCTGTTTATGCAGACCTCGGCGGGCGGAGGCATAACCTATCCTAATGCGACGCTGAAAGCGGAACGTTCGAATAATTATGAACTGGGTGCGCGTTATAACGGCAACCTGTGGCTGATTGACGGGGCTATGTATTATTCCGACGCCAAAGACTACATCGCCACGCGCTCCTGCTCGGGTGAAGCGCTCTGCGCCGGGAACTTCAGTTCATCACGCGGCGGATATTACTATTATGCCAACGTCGATCGCGCCAGTACCTGGGGACTGGAGCTGACGGCGGAATATAACGGCTGGGCGGTTTCACCTTATCTGAGCGGTAATATTCTGCGCCGCCAGTTCCAGGGCGCCGCCATCGATACCTGGAAAACCGGCGAGCCTCTGGCAACCGGGCGCATGGGGATCAGGCATACGCTGATACTGGATGCGCTAAACGTGACTTCCGATTTCTATCTGCGCGCCGCCGCCAGCGCCAAAGATAATACCGGTAAAAATGAGGTTCGCTATCCCGGCTGGGCAACGCTCAATCTTGCGTTTAATACCGAATTTGGCGCCGACGATCAGTATCAGGTGAATCTGGCGCTAAACAATCTGACCAACAAACGCTATCGCACTGCCCATGAGTCGATTCCCGCCGCAGGGTTTAATGCGGCGATTGGCCTCGTCTGGACGTTTTGATCATGACGTTGCTCAGGACGATATTGGGCCTGCTGATGCTGTGCTGCGCCGTTAACTCGCATGCAGCAGAGCGGCTGGTGGTAGCCGGCGGGTCGCTGGTCGAGTTGGTTTACGCCCTCGGCGCCGGATCTTCAGTGGTGGCGGTGGACCAGACAACGACCTTTCCGCCGCAAACCGTGCGCTTGCCCCATATCAGCAACTGGCAGCAGCTCAGCAGCGAAGGCATTTTATCGCTGCGCCCCGACTGCTTTATCACCTGGCAGGACGCCGGGCCGCCGCTGGTGTTAAAACAGCTGCGGGCTAAGGGGGTGAGCATACTGGCGCTGCCGCGCGTTCCGGCGACCGTGGAACAGCTGTACGCCAATATTCGCCAGCTTGCGCAGCGTCTGCATCGGGTGGCGAGCGGCGAAGCGCTCATAAGCCGCATCCGCCACAAGCTGACGCGCGCTATCGACGGCAGTCGGCGGCATACCACCCCGCTACGCGGCATATTTATCCTTGCGCCGGGCGGTGGTGCGCCAATGGTGGCGGGGCAGGGGAGCGTTGCCGATGCGATCCTGCAGCTTGCCGGCGTACGCAACCTTGCGCAGCACTGGCAGTACAAACGCTACAGCGCTGAAGCGCTGGCGGCGGCTAATCCTGATGTGATCATCGTTACCCGCGAAATGTATCAGGGTGGCCTTGCCCGCCTGCGCGCCATCGGCGGCATTACCTATACGGCCGCGTGGCGGCATAAACGTATTGTCGTTATCGATCAGTCGCTTATTTTAGGCATGGGGCCGCGCGTTGCCGATGCCGTGCACATATTGCATCGCCAACTCTGGCCCGGGCAAAAGGACCTGGAAAACTGATGACATTAGCCAAAGCTACGCTTGATTTAGCTGCGCATTTTGCCGATGAAACCGGACAGCCATTCAAAGATCGCGAGGCGAGAATGCCCTGGCGCAGCTCGCAGCCGCTGGCAAAAGAGGAGATCGACGCCCGCTGGCTGGCGCTGATTAGTCAACCCTCTGCGCCGCGTAAGCGGCTGGCGTATCTGCATATTCCGTTTTGCGCCACCCACTGCACGTTCTGCGGCTTTTATCAAAACCGCTATCAGCAGGATAGCTGTGAACGCTATGCCGATGCGCTGATACGTGAAATCGAACAGGAAGCGGACAGCGAGCTTCATCAGTCGGCGCCGGTTCATGCCGTCTACTTTGGCGGCGGCACGCCTTCGGCGCTGGCCGGTCGGGATTTGGCGCGCATTATAACCACGCTTCGCCAGCGGCTGCCGCTGGCGCCGGACTGTGAAATTACCGTGGAGGGGCGGGTGCAGGGTTTTGACGATAGCCGGATTGATGCCTGTCTTGACGCCGGGGCAAACCGTTTTTCCATTGGCATTCAGACCTTTGACAGCAAAATCCGCAAAAAGATGGCGCGTACTTCCGATGGTCCTGGCGCGAGGGCGTTTATGGCCGGACTGGTGCGGCGCGATCGCGCGGCGATAGTATGCGATTTACTGTTTGGATTGCCGGAGCAGAGTCGTGCATCCTGGCTGCAGGATCTGCATATTGCCCGCGATCTGGGTCTGGATGGCGTCGATCTTTACGCACTTAATTTGCTGCCGCAAACCCCCCTCGGCAAAGCCGCCGCCAGCGGGCGGGTCAGCATTCCCTCAGCCGCCAGCCGTCGCGATCTCTATCTGCAGGGCTGCGATTTTATGGCCGATGCCGGCTGGCAGTGCATCAGCAACAGCCACTGGGCGCGCACAACGCGTGAGCGCAACCTGTATAACCTGCTGATTAAGCAGGGCGCCGATTGCCTGGCCTTCGGTTCTGGCGCCGGAGGGTTGCTTAACGGCTATTCATGGATGGGGATACGTAATCTGGATGAATGGCACGCCGCCGTTGCCGCCGGAAAGAAGCCGCTAATGGCGATGATGCGTTCAGTAGATAACGGCCGGCGCTGGCAGCATAAGCTACAGGCCGGGGTAGAGGTGGCCCGTATTCCCCTTGACGAACTGACACCTCACGCCGGGCAGCTGGCGCCGCTGCTGCGCCAGTGGCACCGCGCTGGTCTTACTCAGGACGCATCTGCTTGCCTGCGGCTGACCAATGAAGGTCGCTTCTGGGCCTGCAATATTCTGCAATCACTGCAGACGCTGATTCAGACACTCAATACGCTGACGATAGAAAATAAATCATAAAGGAGATTTCAATGAGTCCTGCTTCATTACGGGCGTTTTTGGCAACGCCGCCGGACAGTACGCTGGAGGATGTATGAATAGCTGGCTTATTTTTGGCGCGGGGGGCAGCGGCGTCGGGGCGCTAACCGCAGATCTGGCGCTGATGGAGCGTCGTCATGTGGTTGCTTTAGTGCGTCAGCCTGACGCCGCCGCTCGCCTGCGGCAAAAAGGCGCGCAGGTGATTGACGGTGATGCCTGCGATCCTGAGGCGGTTGCGCTGGCTTGCGAGGCGGCGGGAAGTCAGGTGCTGGCCATTTCGACGATGGGCGGCGACAACAACTATTATGCCCATCGCACGGTGATCGATACGCTGGAGCAGGCCGGACTGTCACGCATGGTGCTGGTGACCTCGCTGGGCTGTGGCGACAGCTGGCCTTTTCTGTCGCCGCGGGCGAAAGCCGCATTCGGTCCGGCGGTGCGGGAAAAATCGCTGGCGGAAAGCTGGCTGCAAACCAGCGCCCTCGATTTTGCCATTTTGCGCCCCGGCGGTTTGCTTAATGGTCCGCCAACCGGCAGCGCGCAGCGTTATCAGCAGCGGGAGATTCACGGTCTGGTCAGGCGTGCCGACGTCGCTGCGCATATTTATCAGCTGGCGCAGCAGCCGGCGTTAAATTGCCAGGTTTACAGCCTGATCGATCCGCTGCTGAAATCCGGTTAAGCGCTTGCTGGCGAAGCCGTGATACCCGCCATGGTTTTTCGCCGTTTTTACGCCTATTTAGCAAATAACGGGAAAATTTTGGTAACAGGCTGCCGCTTGCATTTACATAATTTTTGATAATGAGTATGATTCTCATTCTTTTTACAGTGTCCCCGCTGCGGTTGCATCCCGGTGGGACCGATTAACCCCTGATGGAGTTCAGAATGAAATCTTTACTCAGTACGCGTAAAGCCGTAATGGCACTTGCGGTGGTAGCGGCTCTTAACCTTAGCGCTTGCCAGTCAACGGCAAAAACAGCAAAGGCGCCCGCTGCGGCTGCAACTGCCTCCGCGCCAGCGGCAACTCAGGTTTCCCAGCGCGTTCTGGGCGATGGTCTGTATGAAATGGTCTACGTGCCGCAAGCTCAGGCGCTGTTCGTTGCCGGCTCGGGTGGGTTTAAAAAAGAGGTTAATGGCGGGGTGATTTATCGTCTTGACCCAACCACGTTGGAAAGCAAAGGTGAAACCTATACCGACCTGAAGAACTTTGGTACGGCGATGGACCCTGATGGCAGCGTATTTTACACCACCAACACCTTAGACGGCGGTATCACTAAGGTCGATGCGCAGAGCGGTAAGGTGTTGCAGCGGCTGATGTTTAATCAGAAAAACGATAAGGGCAATCCGGTTGGCGCGCGTGAAATCCTGTGGCACAAGGGTAATCTTTACGTCGGCGGCGTGGACAATCCTGGCGTAATTTGGGTCGTGGATGCCAAAACCATGAAGCTGAAAACGCGCATTCACAACGCTGGAAAATGGGTCACAGGGATCATCTATTCTTCACTTAATGACCGTATCTACGCCGCTAACGGCAGCGGTACCATTCTGGTCATTAACCCGCGCACCAACAAAGTTGAAAAACGCTGGTCGGCGGGCGACGGCAAAGAGTATCTGTTCCTGAATATGGCAGAAGATCCGGCAACCGGTCGGCTGTTCGTGACGGATAACTCTAAAGCGAAAACCACCCTGGTGTTCGATGAGCACAGCGGCAAAGTCATCAAGCGTCTTGAAGGTGACGCGCTGGGTATTAAATTCAACGCTAAACGCAATGAGATTTATATCAGCCAGCGTGAGTCGAAAAAGGTGCTGCAGCTTGATGCCACCACCTACGCGGTCAAAAACAGCTGGTCGTTTGAAAACGCACCAAACAGCCTGCTGCTGTCTCCGGATGGTCAGACCCTGTATGTCAGCATTAAGCAGGGCTTCAATAAAGACCACTCAACGAAAGGCCCGGATAGCGTAGCGCGCATTGCGCTGAAGTAATCGCGCCTTTTGGCCTGACGGCCGTCGTCATGACGGCCTTTAACGCCGGAGGTTCAGCAATGAGCCGCAGGCGTTAACTTTTCTATGCGTTACAACCCGCAAACCGGCGCGGATGTCGTTTTCTTCAGGGGAGTCCGGGCAGGTCTTTCGCTTACTCCTCTTTTACTACCGTAACGCTAATCCCTTGCTTATTCAGGCTCTGCAAAATGTCCTCGCTTACCCCCTGATCGGTGATGATCAGGTCAATGTGCTGAGTATCAATAATTTTGTGCAGGCTTGAGCGATTAAACTTGCTGGAGTCGGTCACCACGATAATGCGCTCGGCGACTTCGCACATCCGGCGATTGATGCGCGCTTCATCTTCGTTGTGGGTACTCACTCCGCGCTCGGGATCGATAGCATCGACGCCGAGAAACAACATATCAAAATGGTAGTTCAGCAATGACTGCTCGGCTCTGTCGCCGTAAAAAGAGAGAGACTGGCGACGCAGGTGGCCGCCGGTCATCAGCAGCTCCACGCCTTCAGCCTCCAGCAGCGCGTTTGCCACGTTCATACCGTTGGTCATCGCAATAACGTCCTGATGATGGCGCAGTAGCCGGGCAATTTCACAGGTGGTGGTCCCCGAGTCGAGGATGACCCGATGGCCTGGCTCTATCAGTTCCGCTGCCGCACGCGCAATACTGCGCTTCAGCGTTATGTTGAGCGCGCTTTTATCCTCAACGGACGGTTCTGCGCCCGACATTATTCCCTCGCAAATTAACGCGCCGCCATAGGCGCGAACCGCAATTCCCTGTTTCTCCAGGAATGCCAGGTCATTGCGAATAGTCACCGTAGATACGCCAAACAAGGCGGAGAGATCGTTGACCTGGACGCTGCCCTGCTGACGCAGCCGCTGAATAATCTGTTCGCGTCTCTCGCTGGTGCCGATGACGCGTTTCTCCGCTGCGGAATCGGTGGTTTGCATAATCGCCTCTTACTAAAAACTTTCGTTTCATTTCGATTCACCTATTAAGGCTTTTCTTTTGACGGAAAGCAAGCCTTGCCGCCGCGATAAACGTGATATTGCTTGCAGTTGGGATCTTTCATTACGTTGCTTTTGTGAAACCGATCGGAAAATAGAATTCTTTCGTTTTGTTTTAAATACGCATGATTCACACTGTATGAAATAAAACGAAAGATAAATGCAATGGACGCTTAACGAATTACCCTTCATTTAGCCGTAACCAGTAAAGGATACAGAGAATGCCAAATATCGTTTTAAGTCGTATCGATGAACGGTTGGTCCATGGTCAGGTAGGTGTTCAATGGGTCGGGTTTGCCGGCGCAAACCTGGTTCTGGTCGCCAATGACCAGGTCGCCGCCGATCCGGTACAGCAGAATCTTATGGAGATGGTGCTGGCGGAAGGAATAGACGTTCGTTTCTGGCCGCTGCAAAAAGTTATCGACAACATTCATCGCGCCGCTGAGCGTCAGAAGATCCTGCTGGTCTGTAAGAATCCGGCTGACTTTCTCCGGCTGGTTGAAGGCGGCGTGCCGGTGACGCGCATTAATGTCGGCAACATGCATTACGCCGAGGGAAAACGGCAAATTGCCAAAACCGTGTCGCTGGATGCGGGCGATATCGCCGCTTTTCAGGGGCTGAAAGCGGCCAGCGTCGGCTGCTTTATCCAGGGCGTACCCACCGAACCGGCAGTCGATCTATTTAAACTACTCTGAGAGGCTTCCAATGGAAATCAGTCTGTTGCAGGCAGTTGCATTAGGCGTGCTGGCCTTTATTGCCGGGCTGGATATGTTTAACGGTTTAACCCATATGCATCGCCCGGTGGTGCTGGGGCCGCTGGTTGGTCTGGTGCTTGGCGATCTACATACCGGCATTCTTACCGGCGGTACGCTGGAACTGGTCTGGATGGGGCTGGCGCCGCTGGCCGGGGCGCAGCCGCCGAACGTTATCATCGGTACCATCGTCGGCACCACCTTTGCGATTACCGGCGGCGTCAAGCCGGAAGTCGCCGTCGGCGTAGCGGTGCCTTTTGCCGTTGCGGTGCAAATGGGTATCACCTTCCTGTTTTCGGTGATGTCCGGCGTAATGTCACGCTGCGATCGCATGGCGGAGAATGCCGACAGCAAAGGCATTGAGCGCGTGAATTATCTGGCGCTGCTGGCGCTCGGTATCTTCTATTTCCTCTGCGCTTTTCTGCCGGTCTACTTTGGGGCTGAACATGCCCGCAGCGCGATTGATTTACTGCCCAACCGCTTGATTGACGGTCTCGGCGTTGCTGGCGGCATTATGCCCGCCGTAGGCTTCGCGGTGCTGCTGAAAATCATGATGAAAAATGCCTACATTCCCTATTTTATTATCGGCTTTGTCGCTGCCGCCTGGCTGAAGCTGCCGGTGCTGGCTATCGCCGCCGCCGCGCTGGCGATGGCGCTTATCGATCTGTTACGTAAAGCTCCGGAGCCTGAGGCCACCGGGACTCAGCATGAGGAATTCGAAGATGGCATCTAATCAAACCGCCCTGGCGGACGCTGCGGCTGACGGTAAGACGCTGCTAAAGGACGTCAATGAAAATACCTATGACGATCAAACTATTGGGGCAGAGCTGACCCGCAAGGATATTAACCGTTTTGCTCTGCGTTCACTGCTGCTGCAGGCCTCTTTTAACTACGAACGTATGCAGGCTTCCGGCTGGCTTTACGGCCTGCTGCCGGCGTTGAAAAAGATCCACAGCAATCCGCGCGATCTGGCACGCGCCATGAAGGGCCATATGGGCTTTTTTAATACCCACCCCTTTCTGGTGACCTTTGTGATGGGCATCGTGCTGGCGATGGAGCGTTCCAAGCAGGATGTGAACAGCATTCAAAACACTAAAATTGCCGTAGGGTCGCCGCTGGGCGGCATTGGCGACGCGATGTTCTGGCTGACGCTGCTGCCAATTTGCGGCGGCATCGGCGCCAGCCTGGCTCTGCAAGGCTCGGTACTTGGCGCGGTGATTTTCCTGCTGATGTTTAACGTTGTGCATTTTGGGCTGCGCTTTGGTTTAGCGCACTATGCCTACCGGATGGGGGTAGCGGCGATCCCGTTAATTAAAGCCAACACCAGAAAGGTCAGCCATGCCGCTTCGGTCGTCGGCATCACGGTCATTGGCGCGCTGGTAGCGACCTATGTGCGCCTGGCTACCACGCTGGATATTAAAGCCGGCGATGCTGTGGTGAAGTTGCAAACCGACGTCATCGATAAACTGATGCCCGCATTCCTGCCGCTGGTATACACCATGACGATGTTTTGGTTGGTGCGGCGCGGCTGGAGTCCACTGCGGCTAATCGCCGTTACCATCGCGTTAGGCGTAGTCGGCAAGTTCGCCCATTTTCTTTAATTAAGGAGGCCGAATGTTAGGCATTATTCTTTGCGGTCACGGCGGCTTTGCGAGCGGCATGGAAAAGGCCATGCTGCAGATCCTCGGCGAGCAGTCACAGTTCATCGCGATCGATTTTCCTGAAACCTCAACGACCGCGCTGCTGACCTCACAGATGGCAGACGCCGTATCACGGCTGGACCAGCAGCAGGATATTGTTTTTCTCACCGATCTGCTGGGCGGGACGCCGTTTCGCGTTGCCTCAACGCTGGCGTTGCAAAAGGCCGGTCGGGAGGTGATCGCCGGCACCAATCTGCAACTGCTGCTGGAGATGGCGCTGGAGCGCGAAGGCTTGAGCAGCGAGGTCTTTCGCTTGCAGGCGCTGGAGTGTGGTCATCGCGGCCTTACCAGCCTTGCTGATGAAATGGGGCGCAGCCGTAAATCAACGAGGGTGGAAGAGGGGATATAACCCCCCTGCCGTTGCTGTCAGCCTTTACCCGGCCTTGCTGGCCGGGCTGCGCGCATCCGCATCTGTCGCCGCTTCCCGGCGCAGGATAGCCATGCCTGCCGCCCGGCTAATTCACCAGGTCCAGTCCTTTCATTACCTATCGTATTTGCCGCTGCTGTGGCCTGGCGCTGTGAGCTGTCGTCAAGCCGTAGCGGGAAATAGTAAAATGACATTGGTTTATTTTCTTAAATAAATCAAATTGTTAATGTGGCACGCCGTAGAAAAGGTGCATTTTCGTTTTATTTCTTTTAGTTTTTTGTTTTCCTTTCGATTTGTTTCGTGTAAATTTTATTTAATCGCATTAAACATGAAGTGAAATGAAACGAAAGAAAGGCTGACATCACGCCAGCGTCTTATGTTGATTTCGCCCAACTAAGGACTGAATTATGCCTGGAGCTAACGCTGTATCCGTTACCGGAACCTGGACTGAAGAAGAGATCCGCCAGCAGCCTGCCAGCTGGCTGACTACCCTGACTAACATTGATAATCGTCGTCAGCAGCTGGACGCGTTTCTGACGCCTCTGCTGGCGAAAGATAATCTGCGCATCGTGCTGACCGGGGCCGGCACCTCCGCTTTTATTGGCGATATGATCGCCCCGTGGCTGGCACGATGCAGTGCAAAAAACTTTAGTGCGGTTGCCACCACCGACCTGGTCACCAATCCGCTGGACTATTTACAGGTCGCACAGCCGCTTTTACTGGTTTCGTTTGCGCGTTCCGGTAACAGCCCGGAAAGTGTGGCCGCGGTGGCGCTGGCTAATCAGCTGGTTACGGAATGCTATCACCTGGTGATTACCTGTAATGAAGCCGGCAGCCTGTACACCAATGCGCAACGCTGCGGCAATACTTTTGCGCTGCTGATGCCGCCGGAAACCCACGATCGCGGCTTTGCCATGACCAGCAGCATTAGCACCATGATGCTCAGCTGCCTGGCGGTTTTCGCCGGCGAGGCCTTTAACCGTCGCACCTTTAGCGCGGTGGCTGACAGCTGTCAGACCCTGTTACAGGGACTTGACGATTTCAGGCAGGGCGTCTTTGGCGAGCTGCCGTGGAAGCGCGTGGTTTATCTTGGCAGCGGCGGCTTGCAGGCCGTAGCGCGTGAGTCGGCCCTGAAGGTTCTGGAGCTTACCGCCGGTAAACTCGCCGCCTTTTACGACTCCCCAACCGGTTTTCGTCACGGGCCGAAGTCGCTGGTAAATAACGAAACGCTGGTGGTGGTATTCATCTCCAGCGACCCCTATACGCGACGTTACGATTTAGATTTGCTGGCTGAATTACGCCGCGATGATCTGGCAATGCGCGTGCTGGCAATCTCCGCGCAAAGCGACGAGGTCATCGTGGCCGGGCCACATATCTTATTGCCTCAGGCTCAGGAATTTAACGATCCTCAACTGGCGTTCTGCTTCCTGCTATATGCCCAGATATTCGCCTTAGCTGAATCTCTGAAAGCCGGTATCACGCCGGACAGCCCCTCGGCAAACGGTACGGTAAACCGCGTGGTGCAAGGCGTAGTTATTCACCCATGGCAGGCGTAAGGGAGATTAAAAAATGGGAATCATTTCAACGAAGTATCTGCTGCAGAGCGCACAGGCTGGCGGCTATGCGATTCCGGCGTTCAACATCCACAATGCCGAAACCATTCAGGCTATTCTGGAAGTGTGCTCGGAAATGAGATCACCGGTGATCCTGGCGGGTACGCCCGGCACCTTTAAGCATATCGGCTTTACCGAGATCTACGCCCTGTGCAGCGCCTTTGCCACGCGTTATAACATGCCGCTGGCGCTCCATCTCGATCACCATGAATCCCTCGACGATATCCGTCGCAAAGTTAATGCCGGGGTGCGCAGCGCGATGATAGACGGCAGCAGCCTGAAATTTAGCGATAACGTCAGTCTGGTCAAATCGGTGGTGGATTTTTGCCACGCGAACGATTGCAGCGTGGAGGCCGAACTGGGTCGGCTTGGCGGGCTGGAAGATGATATGCATGTCGATGAAGAAAGCGCGTTTTTAACCGACACCGAGGAAGCGCGCCGCTTTGTGGAACTCACCGGCGTCGACAGCCTGGCAGTGGCTATCGGCACCGCGCACGGCTTGTACACCAAACGGCCAAAAATTGATTTTCAGCGCCTGGAGGAGATCCGCCAGGTCGTCGACGTGCCATTGGTGCTGCACGGCGCCAGCGACGTGCCGGATGATGATGTACGGCGCACCATCGCGCTGGGCGTCTGTAAGGTCAACGTCGCTACCGAGCTGAAAATCGCCTTCGCGGAGGCGGTAAAAACCTGGTTTGCCGACAATCCGCAGGGCAACGATCCCCGCTACTACCTGCGTGCGGGCATGGACGCGATGAAAGACGTGGTGCGCAGCAAAGTCATCGTCTGCGGCGCTGAAGGCAAAGCTATTTAAGGCGCCATTTTCGTAAAACAGGGCGGGGCTGATAACCGATAGCCGTATGGGGTTATCAGCCCTGCTCTGTTCTGTCTGGCACTGCCCCTCCTTTTACGACGCCATCAGGCGCTTACTGGATTAAACCAGGCCGGAAATCTGCCGCCATTATGGCTATTCGCCGCGAATAAAATATGTGTGACCCATGTCCTTTTTTTCTACAATTTAACTTTCTGTGGAACCGGTTCCAGCATAGGCTGAACAAAATTAAAACAATCCTGGACCAGGTACTTACCATGCGTGAAGCAGATGTAGCCAGTGAAATACTTGATGCTGTTGGCGGAACAGAAAACATCGTTTTACTTGAGCACTGTGCAACGCGGCTGCGGCTGATGCTGGCGGACAGGGCGCTGGTCGATGAAGCAACGATTGAGACTATCGACGGGGTGAAAGGGCAGTTTTACTCAGCCGGTCAGTACCAGATCGTACTCGGCACCGGCCTGGTCAATAAGGTTTTTCAGGCGATGCAGGAGCGCTTCGGCCAGCAGGTTGAGGCTGAATGGCAGAAAAAAGAGCGTCTGCAGCGCATGACCTTGCTACAGAAGCTTTCCAGAACGCTGGGCGATGTTTTTGTGCCAATTATTCCCGTGCTGGTGGCAACCGGCCTGTTTATGGGGCTACGAGGCTTACTGCTGAGTCTTGGGCAGACTTTTCCTGCGGACTGGATGGAGTTCACCAAAGTCCTGACGGATACGGCATTTGCTTTTTTACCGGTGCTTATCGCTTACTCGGTGGTAAAACGCTTTGGCGGCTCGCCGGTGATTGGCATCGTCATCGGCCTGATGCTGGTTTCGCCGGTTTTACCCAATGCCTATCAGGTGGCGGCCGGCAGCGCGCAGCCGCTCTATTTTCATCTTTTAGGGTTAAATATCCCGGTGCTGGGCTATCAGGGATCGGTTCTGCCGGCGCTGTGCCTGAGCATTATCGCCGCGAAGCTGGAAATCCGCCTGCACCGCATTATTCCTGACGTGCTGGATCTTATCGTCACGCCTTTTCTCACGCTGCTTATCAGCCTGCTGGTGGGACTGTTTATCATCGGCCCGCTGATGCACTACGTTGAAGTCTTCGTGGTGGACAGTGCCAACACCCTGCTGACGCTGCCCTATGGCATTGACGGGCTGGTAATCGGCGGCTTGGATCAGGCGGTGGTCATCACCGGCTTGCACCATACCTTTAAAGCGCTTGAGGTGGAATTACTGGCTAAGACCGGTTCAAACGCCTTCAATGCGCTGGTTTCGATGGCGATAACCAGCCAGGGCGCGGCGGCGCTGGCGGTCTCGTTCAAGACCCGCGATAAAAAGAAACGCGCGCTTTATTTTTCGTCCGTGGTCCCTGCATTCCTTGGTATTACCGAACCGGCTATTTTTGGCATCAATCTGCGCTTAGTTAAACCCTTTATTTTTGGCTGTATCGGCGGCGCTATCGGCGGCATGGTCGCTTCGATCCTGCATCTGCAGGGAACCGGCATGTCGATTACCTCGGTGCCGGGCGCGCTGCTGTATATGAACGGTCAGCTGATTAATTACCTGCTCGCCTCGCTGACCGGCTTTGCCGTGGCATTCATTATGACGCTGCTGTTTTTTAAGTCGGAAGAATAGACCGAAGCCAGAGCAGGCAGGCGGGCTTTGCCAGCGCTCCTGTCGCCGGCGCCTGACAACTGAATACTCCTATAATCGATATCCAGGATCTTTATGAAGCTTTACAACAATCTGGAGACAGCGCAGCCCTGGCCGCCGGCCAACGTGGAAACGACGTTAGATAAGCCGCTGGCGGTGGCTTACCTGGATAACCCGCCGCCGGTGGTGAATATCACCCTCGGCAGACAGCTGTTTGTTGATGATTTTCTTATTGAAAGCAGTACGCTGACGCGCGAGTTTCATCAGCCGAAGCTGTTGCCGCAGCCAGTGTTCGAACCGCAAACGCCGCTGGAAATGAACGATGGCTTCTGCACCTGCGCCTGCCCGTTCAATGACGGGCTGTTTTACGACGACCACGATAATAAATTTAAAATGTGGTACCACGCCGGCTGGTTCGACGGCATTGGCTATGCGGAAAGCGATGACGGTATCCACTGGAAAAGGCTGCATGAAATCTATCCTGACCGCCAGGATGAACGGGTTTTGCCGGCGGTGAAAGGGCGGCTCAGAGACGGCTCGGCGCTATGGCTCGACTACGCGGCGTCCGACCCTGACGAGCGCTACAAGATGATGGTGTTTTTTCGCCAGTTCGATCAGGAGATTAAATATTACCATCGCAAGCCGAAACACGCCCATGACAACCCGGACTCGGTTGCGCCGGATGAAAAGATCCTGCTCTACAAGTCGCCCGATGGCATTAACTGGACGGAGGTTGGTGAGGCCGGAAAAAGCGGCGATAACACCACGTTTTTCTATAATCCGTTTACCAAAAAATGGGTGTTTAGCCTGCGTACCTTTTCAGCACTGGATTCAAGAATCCGCACCCGGGGCTATTTCGAAACGCCCGAATTCTTTACCGGCAGTAACTGGAAAGCGCAGGACATTAAGTTCTGGTCGCGAACCGATATTTTCGACTTCCCCGACCCGCAGCTGGGCTATTACACTCAGATTTATAATCTGGACGCCACGCCCTATGAAAGCCTGATGTTGGGAATGTTCAGCGTATTTATGGGGCCGCCAAATAATATTTGCGAGCTGACCAAAATGCCGAAAATAAACGATCTGAAAATTGCCTTCAGTCGTGATGGTTTTCACTGGCATCGTCCGGTACACAGCAATTTTATTTCGTCCTCGCGCGAAAAGGGCGCTTTTGATTACGGCTACGCCCATTCGCCGAACGGTATCTGCCTGGTGGTTGGCGACGAAATCTATTTCTATGTCTCGTTCTTTTCCGGCCAGTCACCCAATTTCGGCAGCCATAAATACTCTGGCGGTAACCTCGGACTGGCAAAAATGCGGCGTGACGGCTTTTGCTCGCTGAGCGCAAAACAGCAGGACGGCTTTGTGCTCACCAAAGCGCTGGAGTACGAGGGCGATTACCTGTTTGTTAACTGCGATGCCGCGGCGGGAGAGCTCAGCGCTGAACTTATTGACGATAACGGCAACCCCTGGCCTGGCTATGAGCGGCAATCCTGCATTCCTGTCCAGGTTGACGCCACCAAAATGCAGATCCGCTGGAAGGCGCATAACACCATCAGGCAGGCGCCAAATCTACGCATTCGCTTCTGGCTGAATAACGCCCGTCTGTATGCTTTCTGGATTGCCGATGATGAAAACGGCCGCAGCCGTGGTTATATGGCGGCGGGAGGTCCGGGATTTAAGGATGGCAGGGATATATAAGACAATAAACCTGAATGAAAAAATGTAACTGTATGAATTTATTCTATTTGAGCTTATATCGGCCTTAGTGGTTACATTTTGTAATTTCTATATTTTTCTTGACATAATCTTAATTTTATTCAAAAAATGCCTGCTCACATGAATTTGGTCATCATCAGGTAATTAAATTAACTATCCTTAATTAATTTTATTTATAACGATGAATTCGTTTTTGGCTTAACTGACGTCAGTCAATTTTGGCACTGAATTAATATATTGAAGTCGATATACGTAGCAGATGTGAACGTCGTAATCTAAGTGGTTATTTTGACTTAATTAGGTCGCGACAGGCCGGATAAATAACTTCACAGGAGAGGTTACCGCGCTGCATGGTCTGATAAATGATAACGTACGTAAATAGCATGGATGCGCTATGGAAAAACAAACGGATACACAGAACAGTGAATCGCACAAAACCTCTTATGAGCGGGACTCCGGGCTGATTTGTTTGGCAATGTTGGCACGATTTCATAATATATTCGTTTCTGTTGAACAGCTTTCTCATGAGTTTGCCAGCGCTGATAGTGCTGTCGGTTTGCCTGAGTTATTGCTGGCGGCCCGAAAGTCAGGATTAAAAGCGCGGACGGTTTCCACGACATCAGAGCGGCTTGAAAGCACGCCATTACCTGCCATTGCTTGCAACCAGGACGGTACCTTTTTTATTCTTGCTCGTGTCGAAAATAACCGGCTTCTGATCCAGGAACCACATTCAGCGCGCGCCGAAATTATTAATTTTGATACGCTTGAACAGCGTTGGACCGGGCAGTTGGTTCTAATACGATCGGCTAAGTCATTCTCAGGTTCCGCTGCTGGTTTTGACTTTACCTGGTTTATTCCCTCCATCGTTAAATATCGAAAGTTATTAGGAGAGGTGCTACTGGGATCGTTTTTCTTGCAGCTGTTTGCTCTGCTAACTCCGCTATTTTTTCAAGTTGTGATGGATAAGGTGTTAGTTCACCACGGGTTGACAACGCTGGACGTAATAGCCTCCGGACTGTTAGGCATTATGCTGTTTGAATCAGCTCTGAGTGGATTACGTAGTTATGTCTTTTCTCACACTACCAGCCGGATTGATGTAGAGCTGGGGGCCGGGCTATTTCGACACTTGATTAATCTGCCATTGGCTTATTTTCGGGCCAGGCGCGTTGGTGATTCTGTCGCGCGCGTTCGCGAGCTTGAGAATATTCGCAGTTTTCTTACTGGTAACACCATTACCCTGATAATGGATGTACTCTTCTCCGTGGTGTTTATCCTGGTGATGTTCTGCTATAGCGGCTGGTTGACTTTAATCGTCATCTTGTCGCTGCCTCTGTATATTTTGCTTTCGATGTTGGTGACCCCCCTATTGCGTAAGCGTCTTCAGGATAACTTTAACCGCGGTGCTGAAAACCAGGCGTTTCTTGTCGAAACGGTAAATGGCATCGATACCCTAAAAGCAATGGCGGTTGAGCCACAATTTGTACGCAAATGGGACAACCAGATGGCGGAGTATGTCGCTGCGGGATTCAAAACGCAGACCCTTTCTACTTTGGCGAATGAAAGCGTTTCACTGATCGGCAAGCTGGTTACCGTTGCCACGCTATGGCTGGGGGCTCGTCTGGTGATTGACGGGCAGCTTTCTGTCGGTGAACTGATAGCATTTAATATGTTGGCCGGTCGCGTTAGCGGTCCGGTAATGCGACTTGCGCAGCTGTGGACCAGCTTTCAGCAAACCGGCATCTCAATGCAGCGGTTAGGCGATATTCTTAATCATCCTGTTGAATTATCTCAGACAGCACGTAGCAGCCTGCCGCCCCTGCGCGGGAAAATAGATTTTGAACAGATATATTTTCGTTATCGAACCGATGGCAGTGAAGTATTGCGTGACGTCAGCCTGACAATTGGCGCGGGTGAAATTGTTGGCATCGTCGGGCGTTCTGGCTCAGGTAAAAGTACGCTGACGCGTTTACTTCAACGTCTTTATGTTCCTGAACGGGGAAAAGTCATGGTCGATGGATTCGACCTGGCGCTGACCGATGTCTCATCTCTGCGTCGGCAGATTGGCGTGGTATTACAGGATAATATGCTGTTCAACCGCACTGTCCGTGAAAATATTGCCTTGAGTGATGCTGGCGCGCCGCTTGAATTAGTTATGCACGCTGCACGCATGGCTGGCGCACACGAATTTATCCAGGAATTGCCCGAAGGTTATGACACCCTTGTCGGAGAACACGGCGCTTCACTTTCAGGCGGGCAGCGGCAACGGCTGGCTATCGCCCGGGCGCTATTGGGTAACCCGAGGATTTTAATTTTTGATGAAGCAACCAGTGCGCTGGACTACGAGTCTGAACGACTGGTTCAGCAGAATATGCGGCAAATTTGTCAGGGACGAACGGTGATTATCATTGCGCATCGACTATCAGCGGTGCGCAATGCTCATCGTATTTTGGTGATGGACCGTGGGCAGGTTGTTGAGCAGGGCAGCCATCAGGAATTACTTGGGCGCGATGATGGCCTCTATTCCCGTCTGTACCGCATG
Organism: Izhakiella australiensis; assembly: GCF_002006995.1. Taxonomy (GTDB): domain Bacteria; phylum Pseudomonadota; class Gammaproteobacteria; order Enterobacterales; family Enterobacteriaceae; genus Izhakiella; species Izhakiella australiensis. The sequence goes on from NZ_MRUL01000001.1 coordinate 177,224, forward strand.
CAGCAAGGCTGAGATTTTTCATTTGCCCGGATCGGCGGGGGATGTCACTGCATAACGGATAGACTGAGACTGTATCAAGGATGATTATTTTATATGAGCGCAACTTCTTCGCTATTACAGCGTTACCGCGTTGTTTTGTTTCAGGCATGGCGTCAACGTAAGGGTATGGATACACCGCCGCGTCTGCCACATGAGCTACAGTTTTTACCTTCGGCATTAGAATTACAGGAAACGCCGGTTCATCCTGCTCCCCGAGTTTTTATCTGGGGCATTATGGGGTTTGCCTTACTGGCGCTGCTCTGGGCGTGCATTGGTCAGATTGAAATCGTGGCTGTCGCATCAGGTAAGATCGTGCCTGACGGCAAAACTAAGCTGATTCAATCCAGTGAAACCGCAGTAGTCAAAGCCATTCACGTTAACGACGGGCAGGCCGTTAACGTGGGCGATCTGCTGGTTGAACTTGATGCCACGGCGGCGAATGCCGACATTAACCAAATCCGCAGCGAGCTGCTGGCGGCGCGTATCGATATTGCTCGCGGATCCGCCATGCTGGAGGCGATTAATCAGCAGCGGCCGCCTGCAGCATTAATTCCCAGGCTTGATGGTGCCAGCCAAGCGCAAATACTTAGCGCTCAGCGCTGGCTCGACGGGCAATATCAGGAATACCGAAGCAGCCTGGAACTTATCGATGCTGAAATACTGCAGCGCAATGCTGAAATTCAGTCCGCAGAAGCACAGGTCGCCAGCCTGCAGCAAACGCTGCCGATTGCCGTCAGGTTGGCAGAAGACTACCGACGTTTGCTGAAAAAAAACTATATATCACACCATGAATATCTGGAAAAAGAACAGCGCCGTCTGGAGCTTCAGCGCCAGCTAAGCGTGCAACAGGCCAGCGTTTTGCAATATGCCGCCGCCCGGGAAGAGGCCCGCCGCCGCCGCTTGGTGGCAGTGGCGCAGAACCGTCGTTCGATGCTCGACCTGCTACAGGAGGCAAATCAAAAAGCCGATATTAGCCAGCAAAAGCTGGAAAAGGCCCTCTATCAGCAAACGCTTACCCGTCTCATAGCGCCGGTAGCAGGTACGGTGCAACAGCTGGCTATTCATACCGTCGGTGGCGTGGTAACACCAGCACAAGCGTTAATGGTTATCGTTCCTGCCGGTCAACCAGTCGAGGTTGAGGCGATGCTGGAGAATAAGGATGTGGGATTCGTCCACGTCGGACAACCGGTCACAGTAAAAGTGGAAACCTTCACTTTTACCCGTTACGGCACTATTGATGGCGAAGTACTCAGCGTGTCGAACGATGCCATTGAGGATGAAAAACGAGGGCTCATCTACAGCTGTCGTATTCGCCTGAAATCCGACTCTCTGCAAATTAATGGCCGGCGCGTGGCGCTCTCTCCCGGAATGCGGGTGACGGCTGAAGTCAAAACTGACCAGCGGCGGGTGATCGATTACTTCTTGAGCCCACTCCAGCAGTCGTTAAATGAGAGCCTGCGCGAACGATGAAACGCTCGAAATCACTCTGTGAGGCGGTTTATCGGAAGTGAGAATTTGGTAAGAGGATGGGTATTTTTTTACTCCAACCCGAAAATCTGATAACGGGCTGTTACTAAGGAGAAACAAGGATGAAAAGGAATGACTGCGTTACCTGTACCACCGCTCCGCCGGGCGCTGAATATACTGGCCCGACGGTGAGAATATGCTCCGGCACCGAAGTTTTCCCGACAGAGGAGGTCTCGTCATGAAAGCGCTTTATCTGACGGCGCTGGCTGGCGTCCGCCGGCTGCTGCTTCCGCTGTTGCTGTGCTGCGGCCTGGCGGCCTGCGATGATCACGTCAATATCTCGGTGCCCGTCGACGTGACGCAGGCGGGTCAAAGCGTCAGCGTTGATTTTGATGTCATCGCCAGCGGCGGCTACCAGTTCTGTCTGCTGTTTTATACCGGTGAAGAGCTGGAAGAAATGAACCGGCGCTTTGAATTATACGGGAGGATTTATAAACCGGGCGTTGCCACGCCGGTGGCGCTGCGGCTGATAAAAGACGGGCGGATATTTATGGACAAGCAATTTAACGCAGTGGGCAGCCAGGGAACGATGTCGGCGCACTATAACGGCGTAAATATAAACTCAGCAATACGCAATATTATTTCGCCGTGGCTGCCTGCGGGGCACTATTCGGCGCGCCTGACGGTTCTGGAAGCCCGGCCGCAGTTTGCCGGCATTGAGACATATTTTCACGTCAGTAATTACGACCCGAAAATCTGACAAAGGGTAGGTACTAAGGAGAAACAAGGATGAAAAGGAATTACAGCGTTACCTATAAAGTCGCTTCAATGGGAAGCAGATATATTTATCAGGAAGATAAAGCAAAGCATAAAGCCGGCGATGAGCATGCCTCCAGCGGCGGCCATATGTGGTATGTTCTCAGCGATGGGCATCAGCAGCAAAGCTACGGCTTTGAGTCCAGATACGGCGAAATGCGCGGCGATGGTAATGTCACCACCTTTGATGATGCAGCCTATCAGCAGACCGCCGCTGAATTCACCATCAGGCTGACCGAGGAGCAGTACAACAGGCTAAGCAAATTCTCTGAACACCCGGAAATAGCCGGCTTCGATGCCACACGCTATCGTCTGCTGACCAATAGCTGCGTGGACTTTGCGTTTAAATCGCTGGAGGTCATTGGCTACAATCGCAGTGATTATCAGGGGCGACTGGTGCCGGCCAGTAATATCCAGCTGTTACACAATATGCTCAAATATCAGGGCGCGCAGATTATTCGCGATAATCTGACGCGTCACGGTGAATATTATGAAGAGGATGGGCTGCCCGCCTGTCTGTGGCTCTCCCCTGAGGAGCGTCTTTCACCGCCGAATGATAAAAGCAGCCTGATTCATATTGATATCGACCCTTCGCCGCAGCCGCAACGTCATATTCAGGATGAAGACCAGGCCCGGCAGGATGTCGCCAATGGCTATATCCAGAACTCAGCCACCCACAAAATAGTGGCCTCCGGCGATATCCTCAATAAAACCGATTTCGTGGCCAGTCAGATGGCAAGCCTTGCCACCGGTGGCGTGCGTCCGGGGGAAATGCAGCTTGATCCCAACGTGAAGCCCGCCAGCTACCTGGCGGATTACTATCTGACGCCGGATGCTGTGAATCACGATTACAGCCTCCACAATCCTGATTTCAGCCTGCAAAACGCGGCCACCCTCAACGGTCTGTCAGCGATGAGCACCTTTAATACCTATGTCGATCCGCTGCTGCTGGATCTGGACGGTGAGGGGGTGCATATGACGGATATCCGTAACGGCGTACTGTTTGACACCGACCACAGCGGCACCCTGAAGCGCAGCGGCTGGGCGGATCGCCGGACTGGCATGCTGGTGATTGATGACGGCAGCGGGCAGGTAAAAGACATCAGCCGGATGTTTTCTGAATACTACGGCGGTAAGGCCGGCGTCAATGGCATGGCTGGCGAGGCAAAATACCGCAATGTTTTCGCGGCGCTGGCCAGCGAAGATGCTAACCGGGACGGGGTTATCGATCGCGATGACCCGATCTGGAACAAGCTGCGGGTATGGGTCGACAGTTCCCATGACGGGCAGGTTAACGCCGGAGAACTGAAAACCCTTGCTGGCCTGGGGATCGACCAGATTAGCCTGCACTTCAGTGACACCGACGACATACGCGAGGGTAATCGGGTAGTGGCCAGCGGCACTTTCACCATCAACGGGAAAACCCAGCAGGCGCTGGCGGTGGAGTTTCTTGGCGACCCGGTGAGTAACCTGCTGAACGCAGAGGGCAAAGGGACGCGGGTGGTTTCAACCATAGATGGCACCACCACCACCGCCTACGCCAGCCAGAGCGATAGCGGAGAAACGCTGAACGCAGGCATTCTGGGCGTCAACAATCTGTATGGCGGCAGCGGCGATGATACCTTAATCGCCGCTGACAGCGGCAGCTGGCTGGTTGGCGGGGCGGGAAGCAACACCTATATTGGCGGCAGCGGCGATGACGTTTTTGTTATCAGCGCTTCTGATGATGCCGGTAATATTCACGGTAACGGCGGGCACGATACGGCAATCATCGTCGGTAATCGTGGCGTTGAGCTGAACATGGCCGCTGCCGGTTTGACCCTTGCTGAAGGGGGAAGCGGTGATGATATTATTCGCAGTGGCGGCCAGAAGGGGGTCTTTATTAAAGGCGGTGCCGGTAATTCCTTATTGGTTGGCGGCATGGGTAACGACGTATTGGTCGGCGGCAGCGGTCACAACACCATTGTCGGCGGCAGCGGTAACGCGGTCATCTACGCCGGACCACAAGGCGATACCATTTATGCTTCAGAACGCGGCAGCGTGATACACGCCGGCGGTGGCGACGACAAGATCTTTGGCGGCTATGGCGATGATGTTATTGAAGTTGGACATGGCAACGCAATCATTGACGGTGATGGCGGCATTAATCTGGTCACCCTGCACGGCAATCACGGTGAATACTCCATTACCCGGACTGACAGTGGATACCAGATAGCGGATAAGATCGCCGGGCGAGACGGCACCGTTACGCTGAAAAATATTCAGAAGCTGAATTTCGCCGATATCTCGGCGGTTGACCTGCAAACCTCCGCCGCGATGCCGGTATCAGACGTGCTGACCAGGGATAAATCGGGGAACGCTTTCGACCGCAACCGGAGTCATCTGATCGCCGCTGAGAGCCTGCTGGCTAACGATCAGCGTCTGAATAGTCAGGGCGATTTGCATATCGCTGGCGTTGGCGATGCTACCGGCGGAGAGGTGAGCCTTACGGCTCAGGGCGATGTCTTGTTCACGCCGGATGCACAATATACCGGTCTGTTGAGCTTTAAATACGGTGTGGCAGACGCCGTCGGAAATATTTCAGCGTCGGTGATGGACCTGAACAGCGGGCAGACCGCGCCAATGCGTGCAGGCGTCACGCTGTTAACCCCCGAAGTGCCTCTTGACCCGCTGGCGGCGAATCAATGGTATTTAAGCGATGCTAACATCCTGCCGGTATGGAAAGACTTTACCGGTAAAGGCGTGCGAATCGGCCAGTTCGAGCCGGGCGGCCAGTTTGCCACCGCCCCTGAAATCTTCGATATTGCCCATCCCGATCTGGCTGCCAGTGTTGATAAAACCTGGTTGCAGGCCGAACGGGAAAACGGCACTTTGCCGGAGCTGGTCTCCAACCACGCCACGATGGTCGCCGGCGTTATGGTAGCAGCGAAAAATAACAGCGGCAGCGTCGGTGTGGCCTATGATGCCTCGCTGGGGGGCTATTACCTTGCCAATGATGGCGCTGATCTTGCCGGGCTGGGGCATATGGTAAATTTCGACATTGCCAATAACAGCTGGGGATTTACCGAGGATTTTGCGCTTAGTAACTTTCCTGACGGCAGCGTGGATACTGCCGCTTCGCTCGGTCTGAATGCGCAGTATGCGGCGGCTAACGGTCGCGGTGGATTAGGAACCGTGATCGTCGCTGCTGGTGGGAACGCGCGGGCAACCGGTGGCAACGCGCAAGGCTCGCTGACCAGCAACAACCGTTTTTCTGTGCAGGTGGGCGCCATTAACGCCCGGGGCGATTTATCGACGTTACAAATAGGTTCGGCGCCGTTTTCTAATCCCGGGGCCAGCCTGCTGGTCTCCGCGCCGGGTAGCAATGTCGTCTCAACCAGCCATATGCTGGAAACCGACCGTGGGTCGACCTTTGGCAATGATTATTCCACTATGCAGGGGACCAGTTTTGCCGCACCCATCGTTTCCGGCATTGTCGCGCTGATGCTGGAAGCTAATCCCAATCTGGGGTATCGCGACGTGCAGCAGATTCTGGCGCTTTCGGCGCACAAGATTAACGATCCCGGCACGGGCTGGCAGGATAACGGCGGCCGCAACTGGAATGGCGGCGGAATGCATACCAGCAATGATTATGGCTTTGGTGAAGTCGACGCCCGCGCCGCCGTTCGGCTGTCTGAGGCCTGGATGACGCAAAGCACGGCCGATAATGAATACGTCTACAGCGCTTCCGGCGGTCTGTCGGGCAAAAAACTGACGGCGGGCGAAACGCTATCTTCTTCTGTGTTGATGAACGCCGGGCTGAACGTTGAGCATCTTGAAATTGATTTTGATGCCGACGTTGGCTGCCTGGGCGATCTAACCCTTAAACTAATTTCTCCGCAGGGTACGGAGAGTTTATTACTGAACCGGCAGGGTAAAATTCCTGATGGATCGCCGGGAGCGGATGCCAGCGACATGGGCAGCAGCCGTTCAGGAAGCTTTAAATATAGCTTTATGTCAACACACGATTTTGGTGAAAGTTCCGCAGGTAACTGGACGCTGGAACTGAGCGATGCGGCATCGGGCCAGCCGGTGACTTTAAATGGCTGGGCGTTGCGTTTGTATGGCAGTAAAAGTTCGCCGGATGATACTTACTTTTATACCGATGAATACATTGAGGCGGTGGTAGCACAGGCCGGACGTATGGAACTGGATGATGCGGTCAATGGCACGGCGGGCGGGCGAAACACCCTGAATGCCGCTGCGGTGTCGCATGCAACTTCGGTCAATTTACTGAGTGGCGAAGCAACGATTGGCGGCGCGGCGTTAACCATTAAGCACCCGGGCGATATTCAAAATATTATCACCGGAGACGGCGATGATACCCTTATCGCCGGCAGCGAGGATGCATTACTGGACGGCGGCCGGGGCAGCAACAGGCTGACAGGCGGGACGGGGAAAGACTTTTTTATCGTCCATCGGCGTGAAGCCGGCAGCGATGTAATCAGCAACTTTGAGGCCGCTCGTGGGGAAGTTATCGATCTGATTGGTTTTGCCGGAAAAAACTTTGACGATCTTCTGCTGACTCAGCAAGGTCATGATGTAAATGTTGGGTTAGGCAACGGACAAAGCATCACCCTGAAAAACCAGCATGCTGACGGTCTCAGCGCCGATAATTTCCTATTTCAGCAATCGCTGACCGCGCCGATAAGCTATACCAGCAGCGACGCAGAAGCGTTGCGTCCACAGGAAGGATTGGGAACGGTTATTCTTAACGGCGGTGGCAAAGGCGTCATGCTCAGCAGTAACGCGCAGGGACAGCTGACATTCGATTTGAATGGCACCGTCTATCGCCACGATCGGGCACCTTCCGATATTTTTGTGGTGTCGGCCCAGCCCGGCACCAGCAATTATAAAAATGCGCTGCGAGGTTTCCGCCACGGGGTTGATAAGATCGACTTGCGTCAGACGGGGATCACCGATTTTAACCAGTTAAAAATTGAGCAAACCAATCGTGGAACTATCAACGGGCTGTCACAGATTCATGGCTTGGATGTCATACTGAAAAACACCGACGGTGACGGACCAGAAGTGAATTTGCTTTATCTGGATACGCTGGAAATATCGCAAATAGCAGCAACAGATTTTCTCTTTGCGCAACCTTCTCCGGATAAGGTTGCACCCGTTCCGTCGGTAAGTATGCAGGATGACATTAATCCATCCGTTGAACCCGCCGGATGGGAGCCTCAGCCGGTTAACGTCGATCCTTTCGAACGTCACCCTCTGCCTGATATTGACAGTGATATTTTTGACATCGAACCAGTCAAATTTGACCCCATCAAAGTTGAACCGGTCAGGATTCCACATATTGATTTTTCACATCCTATCCCCGAGTGGCGACCGTTAACACCAGATACATCGGAGAAAAAACCAGGCGAAACCATACCGACCCAGCGTGATGATGCCGGAGCGCTGACACTGGATCGTTCATTTGCCAGTACCGATCTCGGTGAAGGGGACAATACTGTTATTGTTTCTGCATTTAGCAATAAAGTAGTGGCGGGCAATGGGAATAACAATATCACCGTCACGGGTAGCTTTTCCGATATTACACTGGGGAATGGAAATAATCAGCTTGATGGTGATTTTAATAAACTGACGGTAGGGGATGGAGATAATTTAGTTCATAATACTGGCTATTCCAGAGAAATTGTTTTTGGAAATGGTGATAATAATATTACCGATAGTCAGTCATCAAAGATAACTGTTGGCGATGGTAATAATGTCATACACTCTGAAGGCTCTTCGACCACAATAACGGGTGGTGATGGTAACAACGCTATCACCGCCAGTGGTACATTTGCGAAAATAAATTCAGGACATGGCGATAACATTATTAGAAGTTCCGGATCGATGGCAAAAATATGTTTGGGAAATGGTGATAATGATATTATCGACAGCGGAACTATGTCGGAGGTCACTACCGGGAATGGTAACAATATCATCACCAGCAGCGGAGACATGTCCACAGTGAGCGTCGGCGATGGTGATAATGATATTACCATCAGCGGCAGCATGTCGGATTTGATGGTTGGTCATGGTGTTAACGATGTCGAGTTCAATGGCGATATGGGAACACTGTATTTCGGTTCAGATATCCGTCCCGATAGCCTGTGGTTCCAACAGCAAGGACCAGATCTGCAAATTTCTGTGACTGGCAGCGGGCAGCAGGTCAATCTGCATAACTGGTATGCCAGTGAACATGAACGACCCAGTCGAATCGTTTCCGGGGATAACAACACGTTATTTGACAGTGATGTCGAAAGGCTTGTGCAGGCTATGGCTTCCTTTGCTGCACCAGCCTCTGCTCATAGTACGTTTTTTGATGCTGCGCGACAAAATCCTGAACCGGTACTAGCTGCTAACTGGCATTAACTGACGGAGGCCCGTGATGGAACATCACGGGTTTTATTCATCAGCCCCAGCGTATATTTTGTATTGTGTTAAATGACTATATAAGCAGCCCGACAGGTTTTATTACGCCGGCATTGCAGCGTCACGCCTGGTGCTTCTGGAATTTAACCCATGCTTTGCTACCGCTTTGCGTCTGACGATTTTCCAGAATAAATTGCGCTCTGTGCAGCTGCGCGATGCGGGTGACGATACTTAGACCCAGACCAATGCCGCCGTAACGGCTATCCATGCGGGTAAAAGCGTTGCTGAGTTCGCCGCTTTTACTTTCATCAATGCCCGGCCCCTGATCTTCAACGATCAGCACCGGCTCGCTTAATGCTTCGCCTCTGATGGTGATTACCGATCCTGTGGGGCTGTAGCGGTGGGCATTTTCAACCAGGTTACGCAGTAGCACCCTAAGAAGGGTTGCGTCGCCACGCACGTTCAATCCGGCATTTGTGATTATATCGAGCCGCTGCTGGCGCGAAGCGAGCATCGAACGCATGTCTTGCGCCATCGGTAAAATGACATCTTGTTTTAATTCCACCTCCTGGTAGTTACCTGAAGCGAACGAGTGGCCGACGCGGGCAAGCTGCAGCAGCTGCAGCAGCTGCGACACGCTGCTGGTCATCTGATCGAGTCTGTGTATCAGCGGGCGCACCGTAACATGCTGCTTTTTTTCCAGCAGCTCAAGGTGCAGCCTCAGTCCGGCCAGCGGCGTGCGCAACTCATGGGCAACGTCGGCGGTAAACAGTCGCTCCCGCTCAAGGCTGGTTGTCAGACGCGCGATAAGGCGGTTAATCGCCTGAGCGACAGCATCGATTTCAATCACCGACTTTTGGTATTTGATTAACGTGAGGTCGTTTTCACTACGACTTTCTAGCTGTGATTGTAGCGCGGACAGCGGGCGGATAATCCATGTTACCGCCTGATAACAAAGCGCCAGCGTCATCACAATCATCATTACGCTGGGCATCGCCAGACTGAAAACCGCTTCTCTGATCTCTTTATCGATATGCTGTTGTTTGTCGACATTATTCAGAGCGGCTTCGACCATAAAGCCAACTTGCTCTTTGCTTTCGTGCCATAACCAGCAGACGCTGATAATCTGGCAAAATAAAATAATAAATCCGATGACCACCATAAGTCTGAAACGCAGCGTATTGTATCGTTGCATAACAAAATTATTTGCTGGCATTGCCTTGCTCCTCTGGCTTAATCAGCGCATAGCCAAAGCCGCGAATGGTTTTAATGGCTGAACGGCCCACTTTGTCACGCAGATTATGAATATGCACTTCCAGCGCATTGATTGAAGGCTCGCTTGCCCAGTTATAGATATCGTTAAATAAAATTTCCCGATGTACTGCCTGTCCGGCTTTGAGCATCAGACGTACCAGAATAGCGTACTCTTTCGGCGTTAACTCCAGCCGCTTTCCCGCATGATTGACCTGTTTCGCAGCGATGTTTAGCGCTAATTCCCCCACCTCAACCCAATCTTCGCCCTGGTTTTCACTACGGCGAATAAGCGCACGGATGCGGGCCATCAGCTCATCAAGGGCAAACGGTTTAACCAGATAATCATCAGCCCCTGAGTCCAGACCGATAATGCGGTCGGCCACGGTATCGCGGGCCGTTAAAATTAATACCGGTAGCCTGTTTTTCTGCCGCCGCAGGCGCAGCAAAAAGCGCAGCCCGTCCTCATCCGGCAGTCCCAGATCGAGTATGATCAGGCTGTAATGACCGCCAGCCAGGCAGGCTTCTGCGTAGCGCACCGTCGAAACGCCATCGCAAATATAGCCTTCACTTTCCAGCGCAGTAACCAGACCCTGTAGCAGCAGCTGATCATCTTCAACCACCAGTATTTTCATTAAAATCACTCCGCTTAAGGTTGGTTACGGCGCTGCCACTGTGACCAGCTATTTTGCCTGCTGGCAGCGCGGGTGGATTGTGTTCACTTTTGGAGTACGCGGTACGCCGATTGGTTGCATTTTCAGCAAAATGAATGCCTCAGATACCGATACCTGCTCCATTTGCCGGTAGCGCGGTTGCCCGGATGCAACCGCTAAAGCGTCCATCATCGACAGGTAAGATTAAGTGAACCTTAAGGTGCTTAAGCTCAGCTTAATATTTGTAGGATAGGGGGCGCTGATTTCTTCACCGCCGGTGGGTTATTCCGTTCGCCTGTGCGGCGGCTGGCTGATTTCTCCACCTTAGGTGGGTTGCTTATTTCACCCATGGTGGACTGTTCCGTTCGCCTGTGCGGCGAGTGCCATCGTTGCCCGCCGCTGCGGGCGACCGGCAAGGGGCCATCAAACGTCATGGTCCCTTGACCCCGGACTTCCGGCAGTTTCTGCGTGGCTGCGCCCTTCCCTCACGCATGTAGCCCGCCGTACGGGCCGTTCGCGATGCGTTCCCGACGCAGCGCTTACTTTCGCCGCATCCCTGCGGCTCACCCTGGCGGGCTTCATTCGTTCGGCGCAGAAAAGCCTGTTGGAGCAGGGTTGTGGGAAACGGCATCCGTTTTTTAATCGATAACGGCGTTGGGCGCAGATTTGCTGGTACCTCAACGTTGTTATCGAGCGGGTGGCTGATTTCTCCACCTTAGGTGGGTTGCTTATTTCACCCATGGTGGACTGTTCCGTTCGCCTGTGCGGCGAGTGCCATCGTTGCCCGCCGCTGCGGGCGACCGGCAAGGGGCCATCAAACGTCATGGCCCCTTGACCCCGGACTTCCGGCAGTTTCTGCGTGGCTGCGTCCTTCCCTCACGCATGTAGCCCGCCGTACGGGCCGTTCGCGATGCGTTCCCGACGCAGCGCTTACTTTCGCCGCATCCGTGCGGCTCACCCTGGCGGGCTTCATTCGTTCGGCGCAGAAAAGCCTGCTGGTGCAGGATTGTGGGAAACGGCATCCGTTTTTAATCGATAACAGCGTTGGGAAGCAGATTTGCTGGCATCTCAACGTTGCTATCGAGCTGGTGGCTGATTTATTCACCTCTGGTGGGTTGTTCCGTTCGCCTGCCAGGCAGGTGACTTATTTGCCCGCCGCTGCGGGCGACCGGCAAGGGGCCATCAAACGTCATGGCCCCTTGACCCCGGACTTCCGGCAGTTTCTGCGTGGCTGCGCCCTTCCCTCACTGCTTCAGCCCGCCGTACGGGCCGTTCGCGATGCGTTCCCGACGCAGCGCTTACTTTCGCCGCATCCCTGCGGCTCATCCTGGCGGGCTTCATTCGTTCGGCGCAGAAAAGCCTGTTGATACAGGTTTGTGGGAAACGGCATCCGTTTTTTATTAAAAAGCAAAAGACAGGTTACCGGTATTCAGTCCGGCGCAGACTTGGTTTTTTTACTAAAGCGATGAAGAAGTTTACGGGGGAGGAGAAGGCCCGGCTGATTTCAGCAGGCTCGCGGCCAGGGATGGCCGTGCGCCAGGCCACACGGACGTGCTTGTGCCGGTGCGGAAAGCAGCCGGGCCTTCTGTGACCTGGGTACCGGGCTTGCAGCAATGAAGGTCTGCCGTTTACGCACCAGGCCACACGGACGTGCTTGTGCCGGTGCGAAAAGCAGCCGGACCTTCTGCGACCTGGGTGCCGGGCTTGCAGCAATGAAGGTCTGCCGTTTGCGCACCAGGCCACATGGACGTGCTTGTGCCGGTGCGGGAAGCAGCCGGGCTTTCTGTGACCTGGGTGCCGGGCTTGCAGCAATGAGGGTCTGCCGTTTGCCAACCGTGCGGGTCGTTCGCGATGCGTTCCCGGCGCAGCGCTTACTTTCGCCGCTTCCCCTGCCAGGCTTCATTTGCCCGGCGCAGAAAAGCCTGCTGGTGAGCCAGTTTGCTGAAAACGGTGCCCGTTTAAAATTGATAACGGCGTTTTTCTGACTCTGCGCAGCTAACGCAGTGCCCGCTGCCGGCGTCGTTCTGTGTCATCCAGATGGTGCTGCATTGCGGCGCTGGCCGCTGCGGCATCGCCGTTGAGAATGTGCTCCAGCAGCGTTTTATGCAGCGGCAGCGACACCGCGTGGTTTTCGTTGGCGTCAGGGTTGGTCTGGCGCAATGACATGATCATTGTCGTGCGAATGGCATTGGCAATCGGCAGTAAAAACTGATTGTGACTGGCTTGCAGAATGGCAGTATGAAATTCAAGGTCGGCACGGATAAACAGCTCAACATTACCTTTGGACGCGTACATTTTTTCATAGGCGGCCTCAATGTGCGCCTTGTCCTCTTTACTACCGCGCGTGGCGGCCAGCGCCGCCGCAGGCGGCTCAACGATGCGGCGAACTTCCATGAGCTGCGCCAGGGTCTCCACGCTGTCGCCCATTTCGTTATGCCAGTCCAGAAACTGCGGGTCGAGCTGCTGCCAGGCGGTTCTTGGCCGCACGGTGGTGCCTTTCCGCTGGCGTGAATCAAGCATTCCTTTCGAGATCAATACCTGAAGCGCTTCGCGCAGCACGGTTCTGCTGACGCCGTAGTGTTCCAGCAGCTGGGTTTCATTGGGCAAAAGTTTGCCGGGCTGCAGTCTGCCGTCAATGATTTGGCGGCCAATATCCTCAACCAGCTGATCGGCCATAGTACGCTTCAATGAGGCGGAAAAAATCATATTTTATGAACTCCGTCAAAAAATCATATTTATCATATTTTATGAGTTAACCATTGCTGTTAACTATATCAGTAAGTTCGGTTTACGTGGCAGATATGAGGTTAAAAGTGAAAATCAAAAAGGTAACAACACACATCCTGTCGGCAAAACTTAGCGCGCCCTTCTCCTATTCCCGCGCCTGGTATGACACCCGTACCGCGATGCTGGTGGAAATTGAAACTGACAACGGCCTGACGGGCTGGGGAGAGTGCTACGGGCCTGCCATCATGACCGAGGCGGTGGTGCGTGGCATTACGCCCTGGCTTATCGGCGCCGATCCGCTGAAAAGTGATTTCCTCTGGGAGGAGATTTACGCCAACCTGCGCGATCACGGCCAGAAAGGGCTGGTGGTTGAAGGTTTGAGCGGCATCGATATCGCCCTGTGGGATATCCGCGGCAAGTATTTCTCCTGCCCGGCGTATCAGCTGCTGGGCGGCAGCCGGCGGGATGACGTGCAGGCGTATGCTACCGGCTTGTATCGCCGTCGCGAGGGCAATCCGCTGGAGTATTTGCCTGCGGAGGCTGCGGGCTACGTCGAGCAGGGATTTGCCGCGGTGAAGCTGAAAGTGGGCTTTGGCGTCAAGCAGGACGTGGCCATCACGGCGGCGGTGCGTGAGGCTATCGGCCCCGACGTTGAGCTGATGGTGGATGCGAACCATGCCTATGACGCGGTAGCCGCCATTCAGCTCGGACGGCAAATCGAGCAGTACGATATCAGCTGGTTTGAAGAGCCGGTGCCGCCGGAGGATCTCGCCGGCTATAAGGCGGTGAAAGCCGCGCTGGCGATACCGCTGGCCGGCGGGGAGTGCGAATACACCCGGCTGGGCTTTCGCGAGGTGCTGACGCAACACGCCATGGACATCATTCAGCCAGATATCTGCGCCGCCGGAGGCCTGTCCGAATGTAAGAAAATCGCTGATATGGCATGGAGCTTTGGCGTGCGTACTAATCCGCACGTCTGGGGCAGCGGTATCGGCATTGCCGCATCCTTGCAGTTCGTGGCGATGGTGCCCAGCCACACCCCGGCGTCGCTGAATCCGCAGCAGCCGATTTTTGAATTTGATCAGACCGAACATCCGGTGCGTATGGACATTCTGCAAACGCCGATTAGCCATCAGCGTGGACGCATCGCTATTCCTCAGGGGCCAGGGCTTGGCATTGAGATTAACCGCCAGGCTTTGCAGGCTTACAAGGTAAACTAATCATGCAACCAAAACATCATACTCCGCAGCAGGCCTCTGACAGCCCATGGCTAAAAATAGGCGGTTCCCTGCTGATCGGGATGTTTGTGTCGTATCTTGATCGTACCAACCTGTCCGTTGCGCTACCCGAACTTTCACAGGATTTAGGCTTCGCCGGCAGCAATTTTGCCCAGGTCTCCAGCTGGGCGCTGACCACATTTCTTATTGGCTACACCATTGCCAACATTCTGGGCGGGTTATTTACCCGCAACGCCGACCCTAAACGGGTGGCGCTCTGGTGTGTGACGTTGTGGTCAATTGCTACCGTAGCGGTCGGCTTTACTCACTCCATCTGGGTACTGCTGATTTGCCGGGTGATTTTAGGCATTACCGAAGGTATCTACTGGCCGCAGCAGTCACGTTTTGCCCGCGCATGGTTTTCGCCGCAGCAGCGCACCCGGGCGAACAGCGTGGTGCAGTTCTACGGTCAGTATCTGGCGCTGGCGCTGGGTTTTATTGTGCTGACGCCGCTTTATGACGCTTTTGGCTGGCGCGTGCTGTTTTTTATTACCGGCGGGCTGGGGCTGGTGGTTATCGTTCCGCTGTACATGAAAAATCTTCGTCCGGAAGCGGAGGCGCCTTATCGCGATGAAAAAGTGCATTCCTCGGTAGCCGTGAAGCTGAGCCTGGCATCCTTTGGCGGTCCGGCATTTTTCCTGCTGATTTTTACCTACATTGCACAGAGTATGTTGTTTTGGGGGATTACCCTGTGGATCCCGCTGGTGGTGCGCTCGCTCGGCTTTACCGGCTTCTCTCAGGCCATTGCCAGCGCGGTACCTTATCTGGCGGCGGTGCTGCTGGCGATCCCTATTGCGCGTATCAGTGATAAAACCAACCGGCGGGTACTGATTGCCTCGCTGGGGCTGCTGATTCCGGGTTGTCTGATTATTACGCTGCCGCTGATCGACAGCGCGGTGTTAAAAATCGCGCTGATTACCGTCGCGATGGGGTACTACGCCAGCAGCTTTACGCCAAACATTTGGTCGCTGATCCAAAATAGCGTAGCGCCGAGTGCTACCGGGCCGGCTGCCGGAATTATCAACGGCATCGGTTCCGGCGGCGGCGGCACCATTGCCGGGCTGCTGGTCGGTATGATGTATATGAAAACCGGCTCGTACCTGGCGGGCTTTGTGGTGATCGGCATTATTGTGGTGTGCGGTGGCTTGTCATTAATGCTATGGGGACGGCTGCAAAGAAAACCGGCGGCCAATCGGCCGCCGCTGGGGGCGGATAGCCAGCAGCTCAACTAGCTGATAATGACCTGCGGCGGCTTAAAACCGCCGCAGGTATTAATTTTACCGTTAATTAAACAAGACTGTATTGGGCTGGCACTTGCGCTAATCCCCCTTTGGCATTGCCGCCAGGACAGGGAAGCGGCTTGCCGGACGTGCAGTAGCGATAACCACCCGCTCTGTCGGCTACGGGGTTGGAGTTGACGCTAACCAGGCTTTAGTAAATTCAATAAAATTTCCCGCCAGCGACCCGGCCAGATAGTCCTCCCAGACCAGGCTGATAGAAAAAGTGGCGTGCGCATCAACAATGGGAATACCGGCCAGATTAGCCGGCAAGGCGCCCCGCAGCGAAGAGCCCAGTACGGTAATTCCCATCCCCATGGAAACCAGGCGCAGCAGAACGGGAATATCGTCGCCTTCGTCGACTATTTTCGGTAAAAAGCCGGTTTTAACACAGGCCCCTTCAAGGAGGGCGCGAAAAGAACGCCATCTGCTAATCGAGCCAACCACCCACGACTCGCCAGCCAGGTCGGCGAGGTGAACGCCTGAGGCGCTCGCCAGCGCATGGCTGCGCGGCAGCACCAACATAAACTGCTCCCGGTCGATAATGATATGACGTTCGGGATCGCTACAGGCGACTGATAGCATAAAGCCCAGATCGATTTCGCCGCGCTTAAGTGCCAGCAGCTGCTCTTCTGAGGACATCAGATAGGTACTGACCCGAACCTGCGGGCATTTTTCTTTAAAGCGAACCACGATTTCTGACATCCGGCTGTGGGTGGAAAGCGCCGAATAACTGGCAACCAGGGTTCCGGCTTCTCCCGTTGCGGCCTGGCGTGCCGAACGCACCGCCAGGTGAAGCTGATCAAAAGCCAGGCTGGCTTTTTCCGCCAGCAGCGCTCCGGCTGCGGTGAGCGAAACCTGGCGGGTGGTGCGCGTCAGCAGGACTAAGCCCAGCTCCTCCTCCAGCGCTTTAACCGCACGGCTTACCGCCGGCTGGGCGATAAACAGTTTCTGCGCGGCGGCTCTGAAGCTGAGCGTTTGCGCCACCACTAAAAACGTTTGCAGGCGCTCCAGATTAGGCAAGCGCGTCATTGATAACCATCCGGCATCAATAGCCCCCTCAATTGATCTTGGACTTTGTTCCTCGCAGACACAAATATCGATCCTGTACCCCACAGTCCGCGATGCACTGGAAAGCCGCGTATATCTGATAAAAAAACAGGAGAAAATGATGTCTGACAACCGCAACTTACCACAAATTCTGGTCACCGCCGCACAGCTGGCCGGCTCGGATAACGTTAAGCGAAACGTTGAATCAATGGCTGAAATGTCAGCCCAGGCGGCGCAAGCAGGCTCGGATATGATCGTATTTCCTGAAGCCGTCATGTTTGATTTTACGCAGCCGGGAGACGTGATCGCTGAGACCGCACGTGAGTATGCCGATTATTTTGAGCACAGCCTGAAAGAAATTGCACAGCGTAACCAGATCGCCATCGTAGCCGGAATGTATGGCAAAGCTGAAGGCAATTTATCGACTAATACTGTGATTGTGATCGATGCCTCAGGCGCCCAAATTGCGCGCTATGACAAGCTGCATAATTACGATGCTTTTAACTTTTGTGAGTCCAGCAAGCATCGTCTGGTTGAACTGCAACCGGAGTTTGCCGAGCTGAGTCTGTTTACCATTAAAGGCATCCGCTTTGGCGTGATCAACTGCTATGACCTGCGTTTTCCGGAAATGGCGCGCGCCTTGATCGATAAGGGCGCCGATATGCTGGTGGTGTCATCCGGATGGGTGGCAGGGCCGCTGAAAGAATCCCAGTGGACAACGCTGCTTAAAGCCCGTGCGCTGGAAAATACCTGCTTTGTGGTGGCATCCTGCCAGCCTGCGCCTGGCTCTGCGGGTCTGAGTATGGTGGTTGATCCGTTGGGGATCCCGATTGCCGCCGTTCCTGAATGCGCCGGATTAGCAACCGCCCTGGTTTCTATGACGCGCCAGAATCAGGTTCGTGAAATATTACCCTGCGTTTCCCAACGTCGTTATGCCGTGGTGCAAAATCACCATAGCCCGCTCGCCGTAGCGCAGCGCGGGGATGCTCGCCATGAATAGTCATTCTTCGGCAATTTCGGAGCCGGCAAGCGCGGCGGCGACGGATAATCAATTCCGAAAAGTGGTGACCTCCGCGGCAATTGGACAGTTCGTCGAATGGTACGATTTTGTTATCTATGCCTATTCGGCGACGGTTATCGCCAACGTTTTTTTTCCCGGCGCGGACCCGGTCGCCGGGCTGCTGGCGGCCTTTGCCGCTTATGCCGTCGGTTTCCTGATGCGGCCCGTCGGCGGGGTGGTATTTGGCATTCTCGGCGATCGCATCGGCAGGCGAAGCGTACTGGCGTTAATCATCCTGCTAATGGGGGCGGCGACCGTTGGGGTGGGGCTGCTGCCCGGCTACAACGATATTGGCCTGATGGCGCCAATACTGCTGGTGGTTTGCCGGCTGGTGCAGGGGCTTTCCGCCGCCGGCGAGTCGACCGGATCAAACTCCTTTGTTGCCGAGCACTCACCGGATGGCAAGCGCGCCCGGTACGTTGCTTTTACCTATTCATTTTCAAATGTCGCGCCGATCTTCGCCGCTGCCTGCGTGCTCTGTACCATTAATTTGCTGGCGCCGGATGAGTATGAAAGCTGGGGATGGCGCATCCCGTTTTTGATTAGCGGTCCGCTGGCGTTTATCGGGCTGTATATTCGCCGTATGGTGGATGAATCCCCCGTGTATCAGGCGACGGTGAGCGCCAAAAAAGTTTCCTCACAGCCGCTGCGCGATGCTTTCAGGCAGCATAAAACCGCCATGATGTTCTGCTTTGCCTTATCGGCGCTCAGCAGCCTGGGTTTTTATACCCTGAGCGGCTATTTCGCGTCTTATCTGCAAAATACCGTTGGGCTTAGCGCAAACAAGGCGCTGATATCAAACGGAATTTCTTTGCTGGTGGCATTTATAATGATGAACATTGGCGGCATCCTGGCTGACCGCTACGGCAGAAAACCGATTCTGATTACCTCGATTGTGCTGTGCACATTGCTCACCATCCCGGCCTATATGATTGCAGCGCAAGGCACCTTCTGGAGCGCGGTTGCCGGGCAGTGTCTGCTGGCGGCGGTATCCGGCCTGTTCTGGGGGCCGCTGCCCATCACGCTGTTAGAACTGTTCCCCACCCGAACGCGCTTCAGTGCGTCATCGGTCAGTCTTAACCTCGCTTATGCGCTGTTTGGCGGCACGGCGCCTTATCTGGGCACCTGGCTGGTTGCCAGCTCCGGCAGCAAAATTGCCCCCGCGGTGTATATGACGGTGGTTACCGTACTGGTATTACTGGTTACCTTAAAAATTCCCGAAACCTTCCGATCATCGCTGTTGCACAAGGAGGACAGCTGACGGTAGAGGGAGGAAGGCGTTCCGGCAACGCGGCGGCTTAAGGCTGGCGTCATGACTAAGGGGCAGGGGCGGCGTCCGACCCTGCTTTCACGCCGAAGTCCGCTGTGGATGGGGCCACGCCGGGCTGGCAGCTAACGGCAACACTATGATCTTTTGAAATAGCCTTGCGGCGTATCGCCCATCGCTTTTTTAAACATGGTAATAAAGGCGCTGGAGCTGCGATAGCCCAGCTCGGCGGCGATAGTGGCGACGGGCATGCCCTTGGCCAGCCGGCTAATGGATTCCACCAGCCGCAGCTGCTGGCGCCACTGGCCAAAGGTATAGCCGGTCTGCTGCAAAAACAGCCGACTTAAGGTTCTGTCGCTGGTGCCAATGCGATCGGCCCATGCTTTGAGCGATTCGCAGTTTGCCGGTGCGGTCATTAAACCTTTGCAGATTTTTTGCAATCTGCGGTCTGCCGGCAGCGGCAGGCAGCCTTCCTGAAGCTCCTGCGCCTCAAATAGCCCTTGCAGCAGCAGCGGCGTAATCATCTCAGTGAGGGTATATTTCTCCAGCTTACGTTCCTTCACCATCTCCAGTGTTAGTTCGCGCAGCAGAGAGGAAACCATCAGCACGCTGCAGTTTTCTTTGTGATTAATCCACCTGTCGGGTTCAATATAGATGCTATGCATCAGGGTTTCGCCGATAGCATGAAGCTCATGGCCGATACGCGGTATTAGCAGTAAGCCGCGATGGGGGCCAAGTGTCCATGTGCCGCCGTTGGTAATAATCCTCAGCACGCCGCGGGTGGTAAAGACAAACTGCAGCTGCTCGTGGGAATGCCAGGCAACTCTTTCGCCATTGCGGTACGCATAAGTATTGGCGATCACCGGGCGCGACTGCGGCTGATAGCGTTCACCGGAAAATAGTTGCCACGTCTCTTCCACAATATCTCCCCGTATCAGGCGCAAATAGCGCCATAGAATGTCGGTTTTGCAAAACTTATTGGCAGTACATCTTAGCACCGCCTTTGGTATCATCAAGAAATGAAAATAGAAATTATTTTCATTCTTATTTATAAACTAAAACCATAGGCCATGCTTTATTCGTATCGGAATTGATGACATGAAATTTTCGCAATTTTATGGGGTTGCTGGTGCGCTTTCTTCACCATCGGGGAAATATCCACTTTTTATTTACGGGGTTCTGTCTTTACTCCCTTCTGCAATGGCATCCGCGGCACCCGCAGCCGCTGCGAATGACCGGCAGAACGTCATGGTTGTCACGGCGCAGCCCGCCGCAGAGACCGGCACCGGACCGGTATATGGCTACGTGGCTAAACGCAGCACGGCCGGGACGAAAACCGACACGCCGCTGATTAAAACGCCGCAGTCGATCTCGGTGGTGACGCGCGATCAAATGACCATGCAGAATGTCCAGAGCGTTGCCCAGGCGCTGCGCTATACCTCCGGCATTGCTTCTGAGCAGCGCGGTGCGAATACCGATTCGCTTGAGTATCTGTATGCCCGGGGATTTCTGGTTGATCAGCTATGGAACGGGCTTTATACCCCCGGGCCAGCGGGCGGTTTTGGCTTTAACGTCACCAGCTTCGATCCCTATATGTTTGAGCGTATCGAAGTATTACACGGCCCGGCCTCGGTGCTTTATGGCCAGGGCTCGCCGGGCGGCGTGGTGAACATGGTCAGCAAGCTGCCCGATAGCCATCAGGTCAATGAGGTTGGAGTACAAACCGGTAGCTACGGTCGCCGACAAGGATTTTTCGATATTGGCGGGGCGCTGGACCAGAACGACAATGTTCTGTTCCGGGTGGTGGCGGATGGTTTTGCCAGCGATACGCAAACCAAATTTGTTGAACAGAAGCGCTTCTCGATTGCACCGAGCCTTGCCTGGCAGCTGAGTGATGATACCCGCTTTACGCTGTACGGTAATTATCAGACCGATCCGGACGCCGGCTATTACAATTCTTTCCCGCTCGGCGGTCAGACGGCGGTATCACGTCGCTTTAACCCCGGCGAGCCTGACTTCGACAGCTTTCGTAAGACGCAGGGGGCAATTGGCGAGACGCTGACGCACAGAATTAACGATGTCTGGTCGGTTAAACAAAGCTACCGTTACCTGCGCAATAACCAGACGGTGCAGTATGTCGGCAATGACGGTTTTAATGCTGATGGCACCACGTTAAAGCGTACGGCTTATCTCAATACCGGCAGCGTCCACGCCCATACGCTCGATAACCAGGCGACGGCCGCTTTCAGCACCGGCGCTTTGTCGCATCAGGCCACCTTTGGCGTCGATTATCAGCATATCGACTACGATCACTGGTTTTACAGCTCGCCAGCGCCCGGCCTGAACGTCAGCAACCCGCAGTACGGGCAGAGCATTCCGGCACCCGACTTTCTCTATGCCACCTCGCTGGCGGTAACACTCAAGCAGCTTGGGGTTTACGGCCAGGATCAGATCGATATCGGAAACTGGTCATTTCTGCTGGGAATGCGCGAAGACTGGGCGGATAACGACACCAAATCCTATAAAACGGGTGAAGTGAAACATCAGGCGGACCGCGCGTTTACCTGGCGTCTGGGCAGCGTTTATCAGTTTGATAACGGCATTGCTCCCTTCGTTAGCTACTCCCAGTCCTTCCAGCCGCAGGTGGGGGCGGATTTTGATGGTCATGCCTTTACCCCCTCGAAGGGCGAGCAATATGAAGCCGGGGTGAAATTCCAGCCTAAGCAGAGCAATAGCTTTATTACCCTGTCGTTGTTCCAATTGACGAAAAGCGATGTGGCGACGTCCGATCCACAGCATCAGGGCTTTAACGTGCTGACCGGCGAGGTAAGGTCGCGCGGCATTGAGGCCGAGGCCCATGCCAGCCTCAGCAACCACCTACAGCTGATTGGCAGTTACACCTATACCGATATCACCAACACCGAAAGCACGACCGCGACGAAAGATAAGGCGCCGGTGGGTATTCCCCGCAACGCCGCTTCGCTGTGGATGGATTATTCGCGCTATTCCGGCCCGCTGGCCGGGTGGCAATTCGGCGCAGGAGCGCGTTATATCGGCGGTTCTTACGGTGACAGCGCCAATAGCTTCACCATCTCGTCAGCAACGCTGGTGGATATTGCGCTGCGTTACGATCTTGGACAGCTGACGCCGAAGCTCGGCGGATGGAGCGCCTCGCTGAACGGTAGCAACCTGTTTGACCGCCATTACGTCGCCAGCTGTTCCGGTACCAGCTATTGCAACTGGGGCCAGGGCAGAATGGTACTGGCCGGGCTTAAATATCAATGGTAAATAGCAGGCCGCCGGGGATCTCCCGGCGCGATTTTCTACGCTTGTCCGCTATGCTGGCGCTGGCGCCGGTCAGCACGGCGGTATATGGCTCGTCTGACGCCGGCGGCGTGGTGGTGCTCGACTGGATGCTGACCGAGTCGCTGCTGCTGCTGGGGATTACGCCGCTGGCGATGGCTAACCCTGCTGGCTTTCGTCAGACGTTTCACAGCGTATCGCTGCCGGCGTCAGTGAAAGATGTTGGCTTGATTTATCAGCCAAACCTGGAACTGCTTACCCTGCTGCGTCCCAGACTAATTATTATCAGTCCGTCTCATGCCGCTATTGCTCCGCTGCTGGAAAAGATTGCGCCCACGCTGAGCGTTGGCGCGGTGCAGGGGGCTTCCGCCTCGCCTTTTACGCAGGTCTGCGCCGCACTGACGCAGCTTGGCGCTTTTTTTCACCGCACTGAGCGGGCGCGGGCGGTGATCTTATCGGCGCAGAAGGCCATCGAAACCGCCCGAAGGCGCGTTGTCGCCTGCCAGACGCAGGTAGCCCGTAAAATATTTATCGTGCAGTTTATCGACGAGGCGTTTATCCGGCTATTTGGTTTGCAGAGCCTTTACGGTGAGATGCTGGAGCGGGTAGGGGCGCATAACGCCTGTACGTTGCCAACCCCGGTCTCTGGTTTTACTACCACCGGCTATGATGCGCTTTACGCGCAACCCGATGCGCTGCTGGTTGGCTTTGCCCCCCTGTCTGCGGCGGTACAAACGATGCTCCGTCAAAATCCAGTATGGCAAGCGCTACCCTTTCGCCAGCCTGGGCGCCATGTACTGATTCCATTGATCCCGCCGAACGGCGGCGTGGCATCGGCTATGGCGTTTGCCGAACGGCTGGCGCAGGGCATCGCTATCATGTCAGGCGCGCCGGATGCTGACCTCGGACAGCGACAGGTATTGCCATGAAGCGCCTGCTAACTCTGGTGCTGATAGCTGCGCTTAGCGTTACGGCGGCCGGTTTATTTTTAAACCGGGTGACTCAATACCTGCCTTTCTCGCTGTGGTCTACGGCGCTATTGACGCCTTCGGCTTATCAGACGGCTGGCTTAATCTTCCTGTATAACGACTTGCCGCGACTGTTAATCGCCTGCGTCTGCGGTGCGGGACTGGCCTTTTCCGGCGTGATAGCCCAGCAGATGCTACGCAATCCGCTGGCAGAACCAATGACGTTGGGTATTGCATCGGGCGCCTGGCTGTCGCTGTCGCTGGCAACGGTGTTTTTTCCCGTGACGCTGACTTTAGGCCGGGCTCCTGTGGCCTTCGTCGGCGGTGGGCTGGCGCTGTGCATGGTATTGCTGATTGCCTTACGGCGGCGCAGTGCCGGGCAGGCGTTAATTCTGGCTGGGATGATTCTGAACCTGTGTTGTAGCGCGGTTGGCGTTATTCTGGCAATGCTGTATTTCCGCCAGCTGAATTTTATGGCGCTCTGGGGCGGGGGATCGCTGGCACAGTATGACTGGCACGGAATAGCGCTGCTTAGCGGGCGTTTACTGCCATGTATCGGCTTTTGCCTGCTGTTTATCCGACCGATGACGATTTACGGAGCAGGGGAAAACCAGGCAAAGCACCTCGGTATCTCATTACCCTGGCTGCTGACGGCGACGATGGCATCCACCCTGCTGATAACGGCATTCATCGTCAGCAGCGTTGGTACGATAGGTTTTATCGGACTGGGAGGACCGCATCTGGCGCGTCTTGCCGGTGCGCGCCGGTTGCGCGATCGCCTGCTCTGGGCGCCGCTTATCGGCATGGTGCTGCTCTGGCTGGCTGACGAAATCGCGCGGAGATTGTCCGGGGGATGGGGGATTGCGATCCCAACCGGCGCGGTGACTACGCTTATCGGCGCACCGGTTATTCTCGGCTATTTATCACGTGCGCGTGCGGCCGGGACGACGTCTGCTGCCGTTACTGAAAGGATGCCGCCAGGGACGCAGCGGCCCTTTCGCATGGCTATTTTTAACCTGATGCTGTTACCGCTATTGAGCCTGCTGTTTCTTACCCTTGGTAAGGGGCTGACTGGCTGGCAGCTGGAGATGCCCGGCTACAGCGATCCGCGTTTTCTGATGCGGATCACGCAACTGAGCGCGGCGATCGCCGTTGGCGTGCTGCTGGCGGTGGCCGGCGGCATCATACAGCGGCTCTCGGCCAACCCGTTGGCCAGTCCCGACCTGCTGGGGATCACCTCCGGCGGCGCGCTGGGCATCACCGGTGCTATTTTCCTGACCCAGGCAACGACCGCTGGCGTGATGCTTGGCTGTGTCGCGGGCTGCGGTGCGGTGCTGCTATTGTTACTCCTGCTGGGGCGCCGTTCCGCCTATGCCCCGGACGTATTACTGCTGGCTGGCGTCTCGCTAACCCTGCTGCTGCAAGCCATTTCCACGGTGGCTATGGCCAGCGGTGATCTGCGCGTGATGCAGCTGTTCAGCCTGCTTATCGGCTCCACTTACAGCGTCACGCCAGGGGCCGCCGCCATTGTGATGCTGGCGGCTGTCGGACTGCTTGCGGCGCTGCCGCTGCTGGCGCGCTGGCTGCTGATCCTGCCGTTGGGAAGCCAGGTGGCTTATGGTCGCGGGATTAATGTGTCGCTGGCTCGCCTGACGCTGTGGTTGATCAGCGCGGCTGCCACTGCCGTCGCCACCATGATTATCGGTCCACTGTCATTTATTGGCCTGATCGCGCCGCACATCGCCAAATCGCACGGTTCCGGCAAGCCGCTGCCATTTCTGCTTACCGCCGCCTCTTTTGGCGCGCTGCTGATGCTCAGTGCCGACTGGATTGGCCGCTGGGTTCGTTTCCCCTATGAAATCGCCACCGGCGCCATCGTTTCACTTATCGGCGGGCTCTATCTGGCGCTGGTGATGCTCAGAGGGCGTTAAAAAACGCGCCAAACGGCGCGTTTTTTTGCCTGCCTTTCCCGTCCCGGTTCGACGCTATTGTGAGTAACCTCTTATTTACATCAATTAATCATTCCATTAACTGGATAAAAATATCGCCCCCTCGCTATAGTAGTTTTGTTTTGTAAAACTTGGTTGTACAGAGTGAAACCTAGCTAATCCTGCGATGGCCGCCGCCAGTCCGAATGCAGTGGCTGACAGACGGCAACGCCGTGGATAAAGCCGCACACCTGAGGGCGAGCATGGAAATCGTAAACGCACCCCATCAGCCAGTCAGAGAGCAATGGCTGGCACTGCACAGAGAAGACGCGCTGTTACCACAGCTGAAGGTTGTGGATGCGCATCATCATCTGTGGGATCGCCAGTCCGGGCGCTATCTGGCACATGAATTCAGTCAGGATATTCAGACATCGGGACACCGCATTGTTTCATCGGTCTACGTCCAGTGCCGGTCAATGCTGCGGCAAGACGGTCCGGATGCGCTGAAGCCGGTTGGCGAGGTGGAGTTCGCCAGCGGCGTGGCGGCGATGTTTGCCAGCGGGCACTACGGCGATGCGCGAGGATGTGAGGCGATTATCGGCGGTGCCAGCCTGCTGGCCGGGGATGGGCTGCAGCAGGTTATCGATGTCATGATGCAGCACTCTGGCGGTCGGCTGCGCGGCATGCGCAATCCGTTGGCCTGGCACCAGGATCCCCGGGTTGCCTCAAGTCCGGCATCGCCGCCGGCCGGATTGTCTGCGGATGCGGATTTTCGACGCGGTGCCGCCTGTCTGGCGCGCAATGGATTACCGCTGGACGTCTGGGTTTATCACACGCAGCTGGAGGAGATCGCCTGCCTGGCGCGTGCGCTGCCCGAACTGCAGATTATCGTTGATCACTGCGGCGGCCCGATAGGCGTCGGGCCTTACGCTGGCCGGCGCGACGAGGTGTTTCAACAATGGCGCGGCAGCATGATGCAGCTGGCGGCGTTGCCTAATATCAGCATCAAAATCAGTGGGTTTGGCATGACGGTGATGGGCTATCCCTTCGCCGAGGCGCCGATGCCGCCTGATTCAGCGACCCTTGCTCAGCAATGGCGCCCGTGGTTTGAAACCATTCTCGCGCTGTTCGGCGCTGAACGCTGCATGTTTGCCAGTAATTTTCCGGTAGACAAAGGCATGTTCAGCTACGGTGCGTTCTGGAATGCCTGCAAACGGCTGGCGCAGCAGGCATCGGACGCCGAACGGGCGCAACTATTCTGGCGCACTGCCGCCACTCGTTACCGCTTAGCTTCTCTGGAGAAGATTAATGAACAGCAAAACGCAGCAGAATAACGTTCAGTCCGTTAGCCCCGGCGCAGCCCCCCAGGCTGTCGCTTATAGCACAGCGGAAAAGCGGACTCTGGCGCTGGGTGGACTGGGATGGGCGTTTGAAAGCTACGACTCCTTTTTGCTGTCGCTGCTGCTGCCGGTGCTTGGCCTCGTTTTTGGCGTCAGTAAAACCGAACTGGGTCTGTTTATCAGCGTCACCGCCGGCGGGCAGATAATCGGCGGTATTCTGTTCGGCTTCGTCGCCGATAAAATCGGACGGGTCAAAACTGCGCTGATCTGCATTGCCATCTATTCACTGTTTTCCGGCCTGCTGGCGTTTACCCATAATCAGCAAATTTTTACCCTGCTGCGCTTTTTTGGCGCGCTGGGAATGGGCGGCATGTGGACGTCCGGCGCGGCGCTGATTGCCGAAACCTGGCGCCCGGAGCGTCGGGCGCGCGGCGGCGCGCTGATGCAAATGGGGTTGCCGATTGGCGCCATCCTGGCTATCGGCCTGACGGCGCTGGTGACCTCGCTGACCGGCGGACTGGAGCAGGGCGGCTGGCGCTACCTGTTCATGATTGGCGCGCTGCCGGTATTTATCATGATGGTGGTGGCCTATATCACGCCTGAATCGCCGGTGTGGCTGGCGCGTCAGCAGGCAAAAACCGCCAGCCGATCCGCGCCGGTCGACATGGGCAAACAGAATTTAAAAGGATTGCTGCTGGCATTCACCTTCATCTTTTTTATCCAGTACCTGTTCTGGGGCGTGTTTACCTGGACACCGACCTATCTGCGCGAAGTTAAGCATCTCGACTTTCTGCACAGCCTCAAATTTGTGCTGGCGCTGCAAACCGGGGCTATTGCTGGTTTTCTGGTGTTTTCGCTGCTGGCGGATAAGTGGGGGCGGCGACCGATGTTTCTTATCTAT
The DNA here is from genome assembly GCF_002006995.1 of Izhakiella australiensis. Classification (GTDB taxonomy): domain Bacteria; phylum Pseudomonadota; class Gammaproteobacteria; order Enterobacterales; family Enterobacteriaceae; genus Izhakiella; species Izhakiella australiensis. The sequence goes on from NZ_MRUL01000001.1 coordinate 204,962, forward strand.
CTGCTGATCGGCGCGGTGGCGGTGGCGCTTTATCTGATTACCACCCAGCCGCTGGTGCTGATGATGGCTATTTTTATGGCGGGCTTTGGCGTAAACGGCATTTTCGCCGGTAGCGGGCCTTTTCTTGCCGAAATCATCGGCGATACCACCTCGCGCGGCTTTCTGATGGGGCTGGCTTATAACGGCGGTCGGCTGGGAGGATTTATCGCTCCGCTGCTGATTGGCGCCGTCGCCAGCGTCGGCGGGTTTACCGCCGGGCTGGCCACCACCGTGGTTGCCTTTCTGGCGGCGATGGTTGTGGTATGGCGGGCGCCTGAAACCAAAGGCGTCAGGCTTAATTAAGCTGCATCAGCATTAATGCGTGAACCATCAGCACCGTTTTCCTGAAAAACATAATGATACCCTGCGAGGAAAAAATGACTGAGCAAAGCCTGAAGCACGCCGCAGACAGCGCGGCGCTGGAGCAAGAAACCATGCGCCGGGTTATCTGGCGCATCCTGCCTTTTCTGATAGTCAGCTATCTGGTTTCCATTATCGATCGCGGCAACATCGGCATGGCATCGCTGCAGATGAACCAGGATCTCGGATTGAGCAAGGCGGCCTTCGGCTTTGCCAGCAGCCTGTATTTCGTCGCCTACTTCCTGTTCGAAGTGCCCAGTAACCTTGCGATGCAAAAGGTGGGGGCGCGGCTCTGGATCCCGCGCATTATGATCAGCTGGGGCATCGTCTCCATGTGCATGGCGCTGGTGCAAAACAGTACCTCACTCTACATTGTCCGCTTTTTGCTTGGGGCGGCGGAGGCCGGATTTTTCCCCGGCGTGGTGCTTTATCTGACCTGGTGGATCCCCTCACGCTATCGTGCGCGTATTATCGCTTCCTTTATGGTGGCGATCCCGCTGGCAAACTTTATCGGCTCACCGCTCTCCGGCTTGATCCTGACGCTGGATGGCTGGCTGGGGCTGCGCGGCTGGCATCTGCTGTTTATTATCGAAGGGCTGCCGGCGGTGCTGATGGGCATTGCGGCATTTTTTGTGCTCAGCGATCGACCCCATCAGGCCAGATGGCTGAGCAGCGAGCAGAGGAACTGGCTGGAAACCACGCTGCGGGCCGAGCGCGAAAAGCGGAAACATATCGCCAGGGTATCGACCTGGCAGCTGCTAAAACATCGTCATATCTGGCTGATGGCGCTGATTTATACCGGTGCCTCTTCTGCCGGGACCACCCTCAGCGTCTGGTCGCCGCAGCTGCTGAAATCATTCCACCTTGATAATCTGACTACCGGCTTACTGAATGCGATTCCTTACGGTCTGGCATCGGTGCTGATGATCGTCTGGGGACGTAACTCCGATCGCACCAATGAACGTCGCTGGCATACGGCTCTGACGCTGTTTATGATCGCCGCTGGCGTTCTGGCGGCGTTTATCAACCTTTCGCTGCCGGCAACCGTGGTTATCCTCAGTCTGATTCTGGTGGGCGCTTATGCAATGAAGGGACCGTTCTGGGCGCTGGCGGCAGGCTGGATGGACAGCAGTTCAGCCGCAGCAGGCCTGGCGGCCGTGGGGGCGATTGCCAACCTGATTGGCGGCGTGGTGATGGTAAACGCCTACGGTATTATTAACCAGCGAACCGGCAGTCATACGCTGGCACTGCTGCCGCTGGCCGCGCTCTGTCTGGCCGGTGGGATAGCGGTTCTGCTGATGGGGCGTCGATTAAGCGAAGGCCGCGCCAGCGAAACCCAGACCACCCATTAAGCCATTCGACGGCCGGTATATACCGGCCGCTGACCGGGATTAAACGCCATTTTGCAACGTCTGCGCACCGTAAAACTGTTCGCAGAAGTGCTTGCTGGCGCCGAGCTTAACGGACAGCCGGGCGGCGCAGCCGCTCATTAGCTGACTGAGGCCCTGCTCCTTGCGTGACTCGGTCAGGCGCGATGCCGGTCCGGTAAGCGCCAGAGCGGAGATCAGCTTGTCATTCACGCCAAATACCGGCACGGCGAAGGCGGCGGTGTGCGGATCGCGCGCGCCGGAGGTATAAAGCGGAATGGCCGGCTGGTCATCAAATAACGCCTCTCCTAATCCCCAGTAGCGCAGCACCTGACTGATCGCCGAGCTATCCAGCGGAAACATGGTGCCGGGCAGGCGGCTGTGGCGTAAACCTTCGGAGGCTTCAGCGCGAAACAGACACAGGCGCTGCCCGCTATCAATGACGTACCAGCTGGCGCTCTCATGGGAGGCCTGTGCCAAAGCATGTAATTCGGGCTGCACCACGCTCGCCAGGTGGAAAGATTGTTCATAGAGCTTGCCGAGATAAAGCAGGCGCGGGCCTAACGCGTAACTGCCGTTGTCATATCTGACGATATAGTTCATCCGTTCAAGCGAGTTCATCAGACGGTAGACCGTGGTTTTGTGATAACCCGACAGCTGCGCCAGCGCCGTCAGCGTCAGGCTCTCTTCACCGGGACGAAAACAGTCCAGCAGAGCCAGCGCTTTTTCCACAGCAATAACGCCTTCATTACCCATCATTTTCTCCTTTTATGCTCGCAACTGAGTTTACCCGAATTTTGTGAGTTACATCGTGTTTACATCACAAACGCCGAGTTGCCGCTGGCTAAAAGGCAATCATCATCGCTATAGTTATTTTATATTGTACATTCTGGTTGTACTTAGTAAAACTTCAGGAGCCACAGATGTCTGATTCAGTAAAACCGATGATTAACCGCCAGTTTGAGCGCGTTCCGGCGCAAGAGGTTCGCCAGGCTGCTGAGTATCAGGCCGCCATTCTTGCCGATGTGCTAGGACGCAGGGGGACCCTGCACGGCAGAATCAAGCCGCTGGCACCGCAGATGCGGGTTGCCGGACCGGCGATTACCGTGGAAGTTCGCCCCGGAGACAATCTGGCGATACACGCGGCGCTGGCCGTTGCCCAACCGGGCGATGTCATCGTGGTCGACGGTAAAGGCGATTTAAGCTGCGCGCTGCTGGGCGAAATCATGGCGACTCAGGCTGAGGCTACCGGCATTGCCGGCATCATCATCGACGGCGCAGTGCGGGATGCCGATGCGCTGAGTCAGCAAAGCTACCCCGTGTTTTCTGCCGGGCTTAACCCCTGCGGTCCAACGAAGCTGATCCCAGGCAAGGTCAATTATCCTATCTCCCTGGCCGGCGCGCCGGTGCAGGCGGGCGATCTGGTGGTTGGCGATGTGGACGGCGTGGTGGTGATCCCACGTGATGAAGTAAAAAGCATCATTGCGCTGGCGGAGCAAAAGCTGGCGGGTGAAAACCAGCGTATCGCCGCGATTCGCGCCGGCGACACGCGTCCCCATTGGCTGGAAGGCGCGCTGCAAAAGGCTGGCATGCTGGCGCACGGGGAGACGCTGTAATGAATGGCAAAAAAGTGATTCTGATAACCGGCAGCGATCTGGCTGAGGAAGCGCTGGAGATGCTCAGCGATTATGAGCTGGTTTTTGCCGGCCGGCAGGCAACGGAAGCGCAGCTGCTGGCGCTGTGCCAGCAGCACAATCCGCAGGCGATCCTGGTACGCTACGGAAAGATTAGCGCGGCCATTATGGATGCCGCTCCGGCGCTGCGGGTGATTTCCAAACACGGCAGCGGCATTGATGTTATCGACCAGGCGGCGGCGGCGGCGCGCAACATCGCCGTCTGTTCAGCGCCGGGCGCTAACGCCGCGGCGGTAGCCGAACACAGCTGGGCGCTGATACTGGCCTGCGCCAAATCCGTGCTGCCGCTGGATAAGCGGCTGCGTGAGGGATTCTGGGACAAAGCGACCCATAAATCCGTTGAACTGGAAGGGCGTACTCTGGGCCTGGTTGGACTTGGCGCTATCGGCTCGCGCGTTGCGCGCATCGGGCAAGCCTTTGGCATGAAGGTTGTGGCCTTTGACCCCTATGCCCGAACGCTGCCGCCGGAATGTGATGCGGTGGAAACGCTCAGCGCTCTGCTGGAGCAGGCAGACGTGATTTCACTGCACTGCCCGCTGACCGAACAGAATCGCGGCATGATCAATAAAGATATGCTGGCATTGGTAAAACCTGGCGCCATTTTGGTTAACACTGCGCGCGGCGGCCTGATTGACGAAGAGGCGTTAGCCGACGCGCTGCGCAATGGCCCTTTGCGCTGGGCGGCGCTGGATAGCTTTAGCGTGGAACCGCTTAGCGCGCCGCATCCGTGGCAGCATCTCAACAACGTTATCATTTCCCCCCATGTTGGCGGCGTCAGCGATGTTTCTTATATCAAAATGGGCACCACGGCGGCGCGCAATCTGCTGAAGGTGTTGGATGACGCTTTGCAGCAGGAAGGGGTCTCTCCATGATGTTTCTTACCTCTCCGGAGGGGCGTGAGGCCGAGGTGTTTACCCGGCTGCCGGACGCATTCCGGCAGCCGGATCCAACCAATGCCTGGGCGCTGGCAAACCGGGGCGGCCACGCCGTGGATTCCTTTCTTGAAGGCCCGGTCTGGCATCCTTCCGGCTGCCTGTACGTCACTGATATTCCCTATGGTCGAATTTTTCGTGTCGATATGGAGGGCGAATGGCAGCTGGTGGCGCAGTATGACGGCGAACCGAACGGCATGAAGCTGATTGATTCTGACACGCTGCTGATCGCAGATTATCGCCATGGGTTGATCCGGCTTTCGCTGACGGATGGCTCGCTGCGCCCATGGCTGACGCGGCGCAACAGCGAGAGCTTTCGCGGCCTGAACGATCTGACTCTGGATAGCCGGGGAAATCTCTATTTCACCGATCAGGGGCAAACCGGGCTGCACGATCCCAGCGGCCGGGTATACCGGCTGGCACCAGATGGTCGGCTGGATGTGTTGCTGGCTAACTGTCCCAGCCCTAACGGGCTGGTGCTTTCTCCCGATGAAAAGCTGCTTTACGTCGCGATGACGCGCGGCAATTGCATCTGGCGCGTTCCGCTGCAGGCGGATGGTTCCGTCAGTAAAGTGGGGCAGTTCTTTACCTCACATGGCCCCAGCGGGCCGGACGGGCTGGCGATCAACGCCAGCGGCGAACTGCTGATCGCCAATCCCGGGCTGGGACGCGTCTGGTTGCTGAACGATCTGGCGGAGCCGACGACCATCCTGATAAGCCCGCTTGGCCGCTCGACCACCAATCTGTGCTTTGGTGGTGCGTTACATAACCAGCTGTTTATCACTGAATCGGTAAGCGGCACTATCCTGCGCAGCAGCCTGCCGACGCCTGGCGCTGAGCTTCCTTATCTTACGACTCCAGCATTCTAAATATGACCGCGCCGCAGAGCGCTATGGAGATATCCTTGACCCTACAAACCACGACGGACGCCGTGTCCGACAGCCAGACGCATCCACAGCAGGATGAGATGAGCCACAGCGACAAAGCCCTGAGCGAACGGGCGGCGGCAAAAGCCTTTCGTCGCATCCTGCCGTTTATTTTTATTTGCTACGTCGTCAGCTATCTCGATCGCACCAACGTTAGCTTTGCTGCGCTGGGAATGAATGCCGATCTCGGTATTACCGCCGAACAATTCGGTTTTGGCGCCGGCATGTTCTTTATTGGTTATTTCCTGTTTGAAATTCCCAGCAACCTGGCGATGCAGAAGATCGGGGCGCGTATCTGGATCGCCCGTATTATGATTTCCTGGGGGCTGATTTCAATGGCCACCGCTTTTGTGACCGGTCCGACCAGCTTTGCCATTGCGCGCTTTTGCCTTGGCATGGCGGAGGCCGGATTTACACCGGGCATCTATCTGTTTTTTACCTACTGGTTTCCCGGCAGCTGGCGCGCCAAAATTACCGCCGCGTTTCTGGTCGGCATCCCGGTGGCGAATATTATTGGCTCGCCCATTTCCGGCATTCTGATGCAGCTGACGGGCCATGAGCATATCCGTAACTGGCAATGGCTGCTGATGCTTGAAGGATTGCCGGCCGTGCTGCTGGGCCTGCTATGCCTGATTTTTCTCGACGATCGCCCGGCGCAGGCTCGCTGGCTCGATATGCAGGAAAAGCATCTGTTACAGCGGCGGCTGGACGTGGAACAGCGGCAGATTGCGGCGAAGCATGGGGCTGACATGAAGGACGCCTTGCGCAACCCGCTACTCTGGCTACTGGCGTTTATTAATTTTTGCGGCATCGTTGGTTCAATCGGCGTCGGCTTATGGATGCCGCAAATTATTAAACAGCTGGGCGTCAGCCATACCACCACCGGTTTTCTTGCCGCCTTGCCCTATATCTGCGGCGCGCTCAGCATGCTGCTGTGGGCGCGCAGGGCAAATGCTTCAGCGCATCGCATCCGCTGGATCAGCGGCGCGCTGTTGATTGCCGCCGTTTCGCTGGCATGCAGCGCGCTGGTAAGCCTGGCGTTTATTAAGATGGTTGCGCTCTGCCTGACGGTGAGCGGCATTCTGGCCTTTCAGGCCTCCTTCTGGGCGTTGCCAACCGGCTTTTTGACCGGGAACGCCGCGGCGGGCGGCCTGGCGATTATCGTCTCGGTGGGCAATCTCGGCGGTTTTTTTGGCCCGTCACTGATTGGCTATGTGCGCCAGATGTCCGGTGGCTTTATGTGGGCGTTGCTGTCGGTATCCGTGGTGTTACTGATTGGCGCGCTGGCGGTGGCAACGGTGCGCGATCCTTACCGTAGCAGTGAGTGAGCCTGGGCTGCCGCCGGCAAAAGCGGGCGGGTTCGCCGCACAGCGCTGAATATTTCGCTCTGTGGGTGAGCCATTGCCGGCGGCTGGCGACGCTTTTCAGCGATAGTGATGTTTATCGAGGTCGAATTTCTTCATCCGTAAATAAAGCTTTTTACGCGGGATTTGCAGATATTCTGCAACGTCGTTAATCCTGCCCTGATGAATATTCAGCGCTTCGACAATAATCTGGCGCTCGTACTCTTCAACCCGCCTGTCGAGCTGTAGCGGTTCACCGCTGTGCAGCAGCGGAGTGGGGGTGTCGGCCAGCGGCATTACGCCAACGGCAAACAGCCTGGCGGCATTCGCCAGTTCGCGCACGTTATTGGGCCAGTGGCGCTTAAGCAGCTTTTTACAGAGATCCGGCGGCAGTGCCGGCGGCGGATTATTCAGGCGCTGGCTGGCTTGCTGCAAATAATGACGAAATAGCGGCTCGATATCGTCCGGACGCTGCGACAGCGGCGGGCAAAATAGCTGGGTCAGGGCGAAGCAGTAATATAGCTCGGGGATAATACGGTGGGTACCAGCCAGCGCGAGCGGCGGCTGTTGACCGATTGCCACCAGGCGAAACGGCAGCGGATCCTGACTCTGCGAATGTGCCAGCAGATACTGCTGTGCCTGCGTCAGCCGCTCAATATTGCGCAAGACCAGCATGCCGCCTGCGGCCTGTTCAATCCACTGGTTTAGCGGTGCCTCCTGATCTTCAACAACGTCGCCAAAGATAACCGGCTGTTCGCTGCGCGCGCTGAGGCGATGGAGGTAGCAGGCGGCCAGCGTTCGCCCCGATCCGCTTTCGCCATGAAAATAGACCGTGATATCCGTCTCCGCCAGCTGGCGAAGCGTCTGGCGCATCTGGCTGACCCATTCGCTGCGGCCAATCAGATTATCCGCCAGCTGTTCCTGCTGCCACTGACGCCGGACCAGGCGCGCCTGACGCTGTGCCAGCGCTTTATCGACTAAATTCAGCAGCTGCTCCGGGTTGACCGGCTTTTGCAGAAAATCCCATGCGCCTTTTTTTACCGCCTCGACCGCCATCGGTACGTCGCCGTGACCGGTTACCAGCAGCACCGGCAGGGTGGGGTCCTGCTTTAACAGGATTTTCATCAGCTCAATGCCGGAGCAGTAGGGCATGCAAACGTCGCTCAGTACGATCCCCGCCCACGCTTCGCCGATCAGCGTCTGCGCTTGCCGCGGATCGCGACAGGCAAACACCCGATGTCCGGCCTGTGCCAACAGCAGGGTATAGGCATCAAGTACGTCGCTGTCATCGTCAATTAATAGAATATTATGTTGATTAGTCAGCATGGTTTATATCCGTCGCTAAGAATTGCAAAACAACGCAGGCGTTACGAGTAAGCGTTGACGCCAGGTGCAGCTGGCCGCCCATCTGTCTCATCATTGACTCGCTGATCGACAGGCCGATTCCCAGCCCCACCTGCTTACTGGTAATAAAGGGCTTCAGCAGCGAATCGGCCAGCGTCAGCGGCCAGCCGCCGCCATTATCCGCGACGGTTACCGTCCAGCCCTCTGCCGATAGCGCCCATTCAACCTGAATAACGGGAGTATCCTGGGTGGCATCAAGGGCGTTGCTGAACAAATTGACCAGCACCTGCTGAATACGGACTTCATCGCCGAGTATCTGCGGCGCGCCTTGCGCTAACTGTAGCGAAGCATGTCGCGGCTGATGGCGCAGCGCCAGCAAATCCCATGCGGCCAGCAAAGAGCGGCGTAAATCAACCGCGCTGGCGGGGGCGTCAGCGCCTGAGCGTCGGGTGAACTGGCGCAGGCTACGGATGATCGCGTCAATGCGGCCAATCACCCCTTCAGCTTTGCTCAACAGCAGGCTGGCGCTGGCGGTTTGCTGGTTTTTAATGGCGCCGCGCGCGCTGTAGAGATACATCGACAGGGCGTTGAGCGGCTGGTTAATCTCATGGGCGAGGGTGGTCATCGTCTGACCGACTACCGCCAGCTTGGCAGCCTGCACCAGCTCATCCTGGGTGGCACGCAGGTGTTTTTCGACCGATTTTCTCTCAGTTATCTCCTGCACCAGCTGCTGACGCTGTTGATGCAGCTGGCCCAGCGTATGACGCAACAGCCGGGCGATGCGTCCCAGTTCGTCCTCACCGTAAACCGGTATTGCGGCGTTGCTATCGCCGAGGCCAATATGAACGACCGCCTGATTTAACAGGGTAAAACGTCTGACCAGGCGCGAGCGAATGAAATAATGATTAAGTAGCCAGGCGAGCAGCAGCGCCAGCAAGGTTGCCACCAGGATCAGCGCGCCGCTAAAATGCATGGTGTGCTCAATGCGCTGGTTGAAGGTCTGCATTTTGCTATGGCTGTCGTTAAGCTGGGACTCCAGCTGCGCGCGAAAGCGCGCCAGGGTGTGTTCTTTGGCTTGTGTTGCCTGCTCTAGCGCCGCTTGCGCCTGATTATATTCCCGCATCGCCGCCGGCATTTTGTTATCCGCCATGCCAACATCCAGCAGCTCATCAATGGTTTGCCGCAGGGTGACGGTGCTGGGGTGGTTTTCCAGCAGGCGCATGTTTTCATCCGCGGTTTTCTTCAGATAGCTCAGATAGCGGATATGCCCCTCAATATTATCCGCGCCTTCCGCGCCGGACTGAACGTCGGCTAGCCTGTCGCGCAAATCGGCGACTATCTGGTTTTCGATGCGCGCCAGCGTATAAACCTGCTGCTGTTCGTTCTGAACCGCACGCAGGTTGACCTGCAGCCGGTGTGCCGCTGCTCCCGGTTTTTCTTCCATCTGGTCCAGTAGCGCCCCTTGCTGCCAGCTGAAATCCTGTACCAGCGAGCTCATCTCCGAAGTGAAGTCTTCATGCAGCCAGTTGATGCGAGCGGTAATCTCGTTAACTTTCGCGCGGGCGATAAAAGTGTTGTACAGCGACTGGTCAAGCTGAGCGAGCAGCCGGCGGCTGTCGCTGAGCGTGAGCCCGATTTGCTGACGCTCATGAGCGTCGAGACGCTGGCTGAGCGTACCTATTTCATCCAGATGCTGCAGAATCTGGTTGCGCAATTTCAGGCGAAAAGTGGTATTTGCCGCCAGTAAAAACTCGTTGAGCTGATCGACTAAATGATTGAGGTTATTCTCGATCAGAAACGAGGTCTGGATACGCGGGAAGTAATCGCTGAGGGCATAGCGGACCTGAGAGCTTTGCTGATGCCAGGAGTAAAGGCTGACGCTGCTGACGATCAGCGTCAGCAGCGCGCCGATCAGAAATGCGCTGCGCAGGCTGGTGCTGATAGTCAGATTTTTAATGAATTTCAGCAACGTCATTTCAGGTTCTCCAACCGGGTAATCGCCTGGCGCTGGTGTGCCTGAAAAAACAGCTGCCACTCCATCATTAGCTGCTCGGCCCGGGCCTTATTTTCCAGCTGCGCCAGGTAACGCGGGTCAGTGCTTTGCGCTTCGCTCACTGGCAGTGCGGTAAGCAGACTGCGGATTTCCGGCAGCGGGCGTTTGAGTCGCGCTTCGGCATTGTGCAGCGCGCGCCAGGCGTCTTTGAGCTGCGGTAGGCGAAAGCTTATGGCGGTATCAAACAGTTTTTGCACCAGGCGCTGACGCTGCAGGATCAGCCGGTAGTTGAGCGGCGGCGCGTTGAGTAACAGGTGCTGCTGGCGCGCTCGCGGGCTGTCCTCCTGGCTTGGGATGATCGAATATTTTCCGGTGTTGGTATCTGACAGCGCCTTTTGCCCCTCAGGACTGAGCAGAAACAGCACAAAGCGCCGGGCCTCCTGCGGGTACTGACTGCTTTTGAGCTGCGCGACGTAGGTTGGCGAAGCGACGGCGTGCGGGAAATAGCGAAAGGTCAGGTCGGGATCGTCAAGTAGCAGGTTGGCGTAGTTGTCGATAACCGGTCCTACCGAGCCAAGACCGCTTTTAATTTTATCGGCCACCCCGAAGCTGCGGCTGGAGATGGTTATCAGGTTCCCCGCCAGACTCAGAATGGTCTGCCAGCCCTGCTGCCAGCCTTGTTGCTGCAACAGGGACTCCACCATCAGATGGTTGGTATCTGAGCGGGACGGGCTGCTCATCAGCAGCGTTCCCTGATAGCGGGCCTGCATCAGGTCATCCCAGCTGGCCGGCAGCGCCAGGTGACGATCGTTGAGGTTGCGCTGATTGATTAGCAGACCGAAGCTGGAAATAGCCACCGCCACCGCCGTGCTGCGAATGGACTCCGGCACCAGGCGCTGTGATTGCGGCGGCGCATCCGGCCAGTCAGCCAGCCGCTGATGCTGTTGCAGATGCTGCAGCAGCATCGGCGAGGAGGTGAGAACCAGATCGATATTTTCATCGCCAGCGCTATCCAGCAGCTGTTCCAGGGAAGAACTGGTGCGATTTAGCGTGCGGATCACCACCGACTGCGGCTGAGTCTGCCAGCGGCTGATGATATAGGCAGTCGCCTCCGGTGAAAACGTGGTAGCGATGACCAACTCGTTTTTTTTCGCCTGAACGGAAAAGGTTGTCATCAGGCTCAGAAACAGTCCGGCCAGGAACCATCTGGGTTGACTCTTATTTGACCGCCTGAGCATTCTGTTATCCTCGCGCTACAGATAGCTTTGTGATGGTATTCATAAAATAGAAACAAGAATAATAAAATAACTTTTTTCTATTTGAGGCAAAAAGGTCAATTTTAAAAACAGTAAAAAAAAGTGGCATGTGCTCATGGGTTTTTAATTTGACCTTCGTCTGCACAGGTTACACCCTTTGTCGGCGATAAACTGTTAAGGCGATCGGGCTGGCGGAGAAAATCCTGAAAATATAAGGAGAGAGCGCGCTCTTGCCGGGAGAACTTAGTTTTCTTACTCTGAATATTATTTGAGTCAAAAAAGGGGTAGGTTTATTTATATATGAGTCAAATTTGACTCATACAGGGCGGATTGTATTGTCGGATTAATTACCCCACTATCTGTTTCGAAATTCTGATTCCTGAATTTAATATCCTCGTTCTCCTTATTGATAACTATTACAGGTATCGATCATGTTCTCATTATTAAAACCCAAGGTTGCAGCAACAACTATTCCGACCGAACAGATAGAGCCGACTTACAAACGTTACCGTATGCAGGCTTTGCTGAGCGTTTTTCTCGGCTATCTGGCGTATTACATTGTGCGCAATAACTTCACGCTTTCGACGCCCTACCTCAAAGAGCAGCTGGATTTGAGCGCCACTCAGATAGGCATGCTCAGCAGCTGTATGCTGATCGCCTATGGCATCAGTAAAGGGGTGATGAGCAGCCTGGCCGATAAAGCCAGTCCGAAGGTGTTTATGGCCTGCGGCCTGATACTGTGCGCCGTTGTTAACCTTGGGCTGGGTTTCAGCAGTGCGTTCTGGATTTTTGTGGCGCTGGTGGTGCTTAACGGCCTGTTTCAGGGCATGGGGGTGGGGCCGTCGTTTATTACCATCGCCAACTGGTTCCCTCGCCGTGAGCGCGGTCGCGTCGGGGCCTTCTGGAATATTTCGCATAACGTGGGCGGCGGTATTGTCGCGCCGATCGTTGGTACCGCCTTCGCGCTGTTAGGCAGCGAGCACTGGCGGACCGCAGGCTATATCGTTCCGGCAGCAATAGCCGTGCTGTTTGCCGCGGTGGTGTTGCTACTGGGTAAGGGGTCGCCGCGCAGCGAAGGGTTACCGGCGCTGGAAGAAATGCTGCCGGAAGAGAAAGTGGCTCTCAACGCCAGCCATAGCGGACAGGCGCCGGAAAATATGAGCGCATTCCAGATTTTTTGTACCTACGTGCTGAAAAATAAAAATGCCTGGTATGTGTCGATGGTCGATGTCTTCGTCTATATGGTGCGCTTTGGCATGATCAGCTGGTTACCAATCTATCTGTTGTCGGTGAAACACTTTTCTAAAGAGCAGATGAGCGTAGCGTTTCTGTTTTTTGAATGGGCGGCAATCCCCTCAACCCTGCTGGCGGGCTGGCTGTCTGACAAACTGTTTAAAGGCCGCCGTATGCCGCTGGCGATGATCTGCATGACGCTGATCTTTTTCTGTCTGCTTGGCTACTGGGAAAGCGATTCGCTGCTGATGGTGACGATTTATGCCGCCATCGTCGGCTGCCTGATTTACGTGCCGCAGTTTCTCGCCTCGGTGCAGACTATGGAAATCGTCCCCGGCTTTGCGGTCGGCTCAGCCGTCGGCCTGCGCGGCTTTATGAGCTATATATTCGGCGCCTCGCTCGGCACCAGCCTGTTTGGCGTGATGGTCGACCGCGTCGGCTGGCACGGCGGCTTTTATCTGCTGATGGGCGGAGTAATCTGCTGCATTCTGTTCTGCTATCTGTCTCACCGCGGCGCCCTTGAGCTGGAGCGTAAGCGTCAGGAAGGCGCCAGCCAGCAGCGGCTGGAGCCGGCGCAGGCGCAGTAGGCGACGGGTACATGCTTCGCGGTATAGCCAGGGATCATGTTGTGGAATGGCATAAGAGAGGTAATGGGTTATCCTGATGTGCTGAACAGCGTTAAGTCTTGCCTGTACGGCTGACATCCGGGGATCACCCGGGAAATAAGCATCATCGGTTTATATTTATAGCAAAGGCATTATGCCTGATAAAATACGCCTCCTGAGGAGGCGTATTTTTGACTTTATTGTCTTATTAACCGATCCACCGGTAAACTTGTTTCAAAATTGCTTCTGAACGGATTAATGTCCAGTCCCCCTCTGCGGGTGTACCTGGCAAATATAGTCAGTTTTTCCGGGTGGCAATAATGGTTGAGGTCTGTGAATATTCGCTCAACGCATTGTTCGTGGAATTCATTATGGGTTCTAAATGAAATCAGGTAGCGAAGGAGTTTTTCGCGATCAATTTTCTTGCCTTCATATCTGATGATTACACTTCCCCAGTCGGGTTGATTGGTTACAAGACAGTTAGACTTCAACAGGTTTGACGTGAGTGTTTCCGAGACAATCTCTTCAGACGTGGCGTTGATAAGATAATCCGGGTTGAACTCATAATTATCGATATTAATATCCAGATGGTCGATGCATTCATCAGGTATATCTGTAGTAATAGCCGGATAATGGTTGAGGTTGATGTAGAGTTTTACTTGTACTTTACTCCCAGCGGCCTGCGATAAATCTTTTTCGAGCGTGCTATGAACCTTCTCTGGTGTGGCGAACTTTGTCTGATTGAAGCTGTTAAGATAAAGTTTAAAGGATTTTGACTCGATAAGATTATCGCTGCTGGCCGGTATAAAAAACTCGGCAATCGCCACGATAGGTTTTCCCTTCCCGTTCAACCATGAAAGTTCAAAACCTGTCCACAGGTCGAACCCTGAGAAGGGTAAGTTTTCTTGCTTTATGCTGATTTCATCTCTGCCGCGTGAGCGTGGGAGCGACTCAAGTAAATCAGGAGTATAGTCCTGAACGTAACTCGTGTTTTTACCCAGCAGCGTAATTTCTGCAGTTTTCATATGCATTCCTTTGTATGTTTTGAATGAATTTCTTTATTGATATATCGTCTGAAAAGCTCACGGGTAGCATAAATCGGTCCGACACCGATTAGCGCATAGCCCAACTTGATGATAAATTGCGAGACAATCATGATCTTAATTGTATCTACGCTGAGAATGTTGTGGAATGCCAGTGTGCAGAATATGATGCTATCAATCGCTGATGCGATGACATTGCTGGTTATTACACGTATAAAAAGATATCTGGAGTTAGTGAGTTGTTTTATTTTGCAAAGTATCATTGAGTTAATATTTTCAGAGATCAGATATGCTGCTGAAGATGCAAAGAGAACGGCGATGATGCTGTGAACGAATTGACTATACGCCGTGCTTAATTCCCACTCCGGCAGACCTGGTAGCAGGCTGGTTATCCATAATCCTGTTACAAAAACTATGTTCGAAGTGAATGAGATGAATATTGTTCTTCTTGCCATACGTAATCCATAGAATTCGTTTATAATATCAACAAGAATGAATGATAGTGGGTAGAAAAATATAGCGGGAGGTATGACAAAATTGACCACGGGAATAAGAATGGGTTTAACTCCGCTAACCGTGCTGAGAATATAAATTACTGACAATGTGATGCTTATTATCAGATAAGCATACCAAGAGCGCTCATGTCTGTCGCCGAGGTCATAGGACGTTACAATATCCTTATCACCGTAAAGCCGTCGATAAAGTGCTTTTAATTCATTTCGATTGAAATCCTCTGTAATCTCACTATCTTCGAGATCCTGCAAGCGAATATTAATGTGCTTTCCGGTCGAGAGTACCATGACATTTGCTGTAATTATATCTGATCGATTAAATCCCAGTAGTTTATATTTTTTATTCCCTATCATTTTTCACTATCCTTAATATTTCTGTCTATGAGTAACTTACTGAATTCTTTCTTCAATGACAGTGCCCAGCACTGACTCTCCTTGCAGAGGAATATAAGCAATACCGTCATCTTTTTTTCTAAAGAACAGTCCTTTTTCTTCAGAGTAACAAAGTGAAAACTGTTTGTTTTTTGCTGAAGAATTACGTTTTATAATCAGAATATCCCCTGGATAAAACATATTATTCATGCAGTTTTCGACTAACAAAGCAACCATATTTGAGACATCGCCAAAGTACCATGTAACAGGATATTGAGTAACAAGGTTACCGATTCTGCTGTCGGCATTAGAAATAAAATCAGATTGCGGAATTACTGGAATAGCTGCCGGGTTTTTGTTGCCATCAGGTGCAATTGTTTTCTCAATCAATTCAATCGATTCTAAATCGTGGTTTTCAATAACCTCACAGGAGACACCAAAAAAATCAGCAATGCGGGTTATGGTTGAACGATGTACATTGCTAACTTTGCCATCAAGGATCTTGTATAAGGTTGCGCGTGTTACGCCAGTACGATTTGAGAAGGAAACTTTCGTCTCGCCCCGGCTTCTGATTATGTATTCTATGTTATTGATTATATTGTTCTTTCTTTGCGAGCCCGATATCGTCATTGCTTAATATACCTTCTGCTATCACGCTCAAATGGCGGAAACGAGCGGTTTAATGGATTGTGCAAAAGATTACATTAAAAGATGCATTTAGCAAACATTAATGTCTTCATTGTCTTGCGGTTTTATCTATTATTATCAGTGGGATAACGCTTTCCTCATTACAAAATTGTCATTTTTAAATTCAATATGTAAACTTTTTTGTTGACTTTATTATGGTGAAAGTATTAAGTTGTTGTATCAGGACAGTAATTACAACAGCGAAATAACTTTCCATTGCCTGTTTATCTTTCTTCCAGCACCAGGGGCCAACTTAGTTAATAGACGCATAATGATCAATTAGCAAATAGGATGACTAAAATTGAATTTATTTGTGAATGGATATCTTGTGATAAACGAATTTTTCCACCTGAAACGAATAATACGCTCATCTTAAAAATAGATTGCTGACTTAATAAAAGGTGGTATTTGGTTTAATTCCGATCAGTTAAGCCTGAAATGATCGGTTGAATGATCCAGTGGTTGTATAAAAATCCGTAATCTCTCAGGGATCACGGATTTTTTATGTTACTCAGTCAGGCTCTGGATGCCGTTCATAAGTTCTCTCCGCAGGCGTTCGCCGCTCTCTCAGACCTTCTTTCACCGGAACTGATTGACCAGTGTCTGGTTGATACTTGTGTGGTTACGTTCCGTAACTGACGGCTTTCTATGAAAATGATGGTCTGGGCTGTCACAGGTATGGCCCTGTTCCGCTCTCATTCCATGAGCCAGCTCGTCTTGCATCTGGATATCCTTTTGCCGGGAAAAAGACCTTTTGTCGTCCCCGATTCGGTTGTTCAGACGCGTCAGCGGCTCGGGGAAGATGTTATCCGCCTGATGTTTGGGAGAACCCGGCAACGGTGGTTCGAAAAACGCCGGGTCGCTTGCTGACTCTCTTTGATAAAGGTTTTTACGCACCAGGCCTGCTGCATTGCTGGCAGTCATCGAACGGAAAGGCACTGGATGCTTGCGCTGCGTAAATGCACAATATCAGGTCATTAGAAAGCTGGGTGCGGGGCAGGAACTGGTAGAGCTGAAGCGGTCTCCTCAGGCACGGAAAAAATGGCAGAATGCCCCGGAGGTGTTGACAGCAAAGCTGATAAGTAAGGACGTTAAAGGAAAAACAGTGCGGATAAATAGTGGTGCCCGGACGCGGAATCATATTCACGACTAATCTGTTTAGCCCCCTTCGCATTGAACATCTTTCATACTTACATTTGATATGTTGGAACAATGGTTTTTGAAATAATGTTAAACGGTGGGATTTCTAATTATTAGATTTTATTAGTATTTTTGCTATGATTTTGAGATGTCATCATGCACCAGTTGAGATAACTAAACATCATGGCTCAATTTAATCACTTTGAACTCTCGCTTCTGAATCCCAACTCTTAGAGGTTGTCAATTCTTCGGGAGAGTTACATGTCTAATCGGCGCGTTTCAATGCCAGTAGTGCCCGGACGCGGACAAAAACGTCGGGAACGTTTTTGCATGGCGCTTGAGCGCAGGCCCTGGAAGGGCGGGCATCAGGGATGAGGCGAGTAATCGAATGCAGTTCGATGGCGCGTTCCGCGCGTCAGAAAGCAAAAACCCAGCCATAAGGCTGGGTTCTCTAAATAGTGGTGCCCGGACGCGGAATCGAACCACGGACACGGGGATTTTCAATCCCCTGCTCTACCGACTGAGCTATCCGGGCAACGGGGCGCATTAAACCTTAATGACGCTATGGCGTCAACGCGTTTTTCATAAAAACCGCGGCAATCGCGTCTGACTGCCTGCTTTTCAGGCAAAACGGCTTGCCGGCTCAGGCCAGGGCGCCATTTTTACGGCACAGCGCCACCCGCAATACGTCCTCCGCCAGCGTTTTTGCCGTCTCAACGTCGTGCAGCTGACGCTTAACCAGCAGCCGGCTAAGGCAGCCTTCAAGAATCAGCTCCATCTGTTCGGCTACCAGCGTCGGGTTGTCGGTATCTAGCTGGGTCAGCAGCTGGTGAGTATATTGCCACGATGCGCGCTTTTGCCGCTCCGCCAGCTGATGGATGCGGTGGTCCGGGTGTGGATAAAAGCTACAGGCGGCAATGAAAAGACAGCCGGGATAGCGCTGGTTTTTGACCGCTTCCTCCAGCCTTTCATAGCGCGCCAGCAGTTTTTGCTGAGCGCTGATAGTTTCATCCAGCAGCAGCTGTCGGCGCCAGTTGTCTATCTGTTCGCCGTGATAGCGCAAAGCGTCGTATAGCAAGGCTTCGCGATTGGGCCAGAAGCTGACGAGCGTTTGATCGTCAACGTCGACGTCGCCTGCCAGCTGTCGCAGGGAGCGGGTAGCCGCCAGGCCTTCCTGCTCCAGCATACTCAGGGCATGGTCCAGAACCTGTTCACGCTGCAAGGGATGCTCCTCTTTGATCAATAACCTGAAAAGTGTCGTTTACCGGGGCAGTTTCTGCAAATGGTCGTTGAACGCCCGGGCGTCAAGATAACCGGTGACACGCGAGCCGGGAATTTCATTCCCTTTGGCATCAAAAAACAAAATCGTAGGCAAGCCAAGTACCCGGAGCTGTTTTAGCAGCGTAGCATCTTGCGCATCGTTGCGGGTCACGTCGGCCTGAAGCAGCTGAAACTGTTTAAGCTTCTGTGCGACGCCGGGGTCGGGAAAGGTGTATCTGGCGAACTCTTTACAGGCCACGCACCAGTCTGCGTAGAGATCGAGCATGGTGATTTTCCCGCCGCTTTGCGCCAGCGCCGCGTTAAGCTGCTGGGTATTGCTGATGCTGGTGAATGGCAGCTGGGTTTGATTCGCGCTGGCGGACTCAGTGGGGCCGAACGCCCAGTCCTGTAGTGGACGCGCCGCCACCAGCGCAAGGGCCAGCAGCAGCACCTGCATTACCCTGGCCCAGCCGCGTGCTGATTTCAACGCCAGGCTGAAGGCCCAGATGCAAAAGGCAATTGCCAGCGCGCTCCACAGGCGCAGTCCCCAGCTATCGCCAACTACGCGTTCCAGCAGGAACACTGGCAGCGCCAGAATAACAAAGCCAAAGCCTTCTTTGACGGTTTGCATCCAGGGGCCGCTTTTCGGCAGCAGCCGGTTGCCGAACAGGGTTACCAGGATCAGCGGCAGCCCCATGCCAAGCGCGTAAAGATAGAGCGTACCGGCGCCCGCTAACATATTACCGCTCTGGGCAATATAAAGCAGAATAGCGCTTAGCGGCGCGGTGGTGCAGGGCGAGCAAATCAATCCGGCCAGCGCGCCCATAATAAACACGCCCGGCAGCGAACCACCGCGCTGGCGGTTGCTCCACAGGGCGATACGGGTTTGCAAGCGGGCAGGAAGCTGGAGCGAGAAAAGACCGAACATTGACAGCGCCAGCAGGATAAACAGCGCCGACAGGGTAATTAACACCCAGGGCTGCTGCAGCGCCGCCTGAAAACGTAGCCCGGCGGCGGCGACTACTATGCCCAGCAGGGTATAGGTTATCGCCATGCCCTGTACATAGGTGAAGGCCAGCGTGAACAGGCGCACCAGGGAGTACTGTCGATTGCCGCCGAGAATAATACCGGATATCAGCGGGTACATCGGCAGCACGCAGGGGGTAAAAGCGACGCCGATGCCAATCAACAGCGCCCAGAGCGCGGAGAAGGGCAGCGCGTGGTCCGGGGGGGCGTTGGGCGTCGCGTCAGCAGGGGCCGGGGGCGGCGATACCGGAGGATGCGGCGCGGCGCTGACGGCTTCAAGGGGCACGCTGCGGGTTTCCGGCGGATAGCAAAAGCCGGCGGCGGCGCATCCCTGATAGGTGACGTCCAGCGTGGCGCCCTGATTAGCCTGACTGAGGGGCAGCGCTAGCGTCAGGTCCTGAGGAAAGATCGCCGTTTTGCCGTAAAATTCATCTTCATGGGGCTGGCCCTGCGGCAGTGACCATGCGGCCAGGCTGGCGTTGTGGGGCGTAATTTTAATTTGCTGGCGATACAGGTAATAACCCGGTTTTATCTTCCAGCTTAAGGTCAGCTGGTTATGTTGTTGGCTGAAATCAAAGGCAAAAGCTTGATTAACGGTAACGAACTGCGACTGCGGCGTGTTATTAAACAGCGAAGCCTGAGCGCTGAGGCTGCCTGTCAGCAGCAGCAGGATCAGCGTAATGATGCGGTAAGCCATGACAGGTAATCGCTCTCTCCATGTGAAACGGGTATCACCAGTAGCTCTGGCGTGTCATAGGGATGTTGCTTTTTGAGCAAATCAAGCAGCGCCTGCTGGTGATTGAGATCGCTTTTCAACAGCAGCTGCACTTCGCGCGTCTCCGCCAGCTTACCCTGCCAGACATAGAGCGAGGTTGCTCCCGGCAGCATAGTGACGCAGGCTGCCAGCCGGGCCGACAGCGCATCATCAGCCAGCGCGCGGGCGCTGGCTTCATCCGGCGCGGTGCAAAGCACCACCACCGCCTGTGAGCTATTCATCGCTTTTCTCCTGGTTGCAACCCGCAGACTATAGCATGCCAGGCGATGAAAGCCTCAGCCTACAGCATCAGCGAGCCGAACAGGAAGCCAAAGGCCACGGAAAGCGCGATAGCAATAACGCCGGGAATGAGGAACGAGTGGTTGAAGACAAAGCGGCCGATGCGCGTTGAGCCGGTATCGTCCATCTCTACCGCCGCCAGCAGCGTCGGATAGGTCGGCAGCACGAACAGCGCCGATACCGCAGCAAAGGAGGCCACGGCGGTGAGCGGCGAGACGCCCAGCATCAACGCGGCGGGCATCAGCGCCTTGGCGGTCGCCGCCTGAGAATAAAGCAGCGTCGAGGCAAAAAACAGGATCAGCGCCAGCATCCAGGGGTAATTTTGCAGTAGCTGACCGGCCACATTCTGAATATCCCCGATATAGGCTTTAACGAAGGTATCTCCCAGCCAGGCGACGCCCATCACGCAAATGCAGGCGCTCATGCCCGATTTGAAGGTGCTGGCGGAGAGGATTTCGCTGGTGTCTATTTTACAGGTCAGCGCAATCAGGGTAGCGATGGTGAGCATAAACACCACGATGGCTTCGTTGCGCGGGAGCACCGGATGCGGGATCAGACCGACGGCATCGCTGATTGCCGTCGCATAGAAGACTACCGCCGCGATGCCGACTAAAAAAAGCAGCACAGCGCGGCGAGCGCCGGGCTTTTCCTGAAAGACCTGAGCGCCGCGCAGCTTAATTTCGCCCTTCGCCAGGCGTTCCTGATAGATAGGGTCATCCTGCAGGTCCTTGCCGAGGAAGTTGGTGATAAACGCCGTGATAAAGATGCCGCACATTGAGGCGGCAATATTAACTGCCAGCAGGGATACGTAGCTGACGCCGTGCGGCTCCAGGAGTGCGGCGACAAACACCACCGCCGCAGAAATCGGTGAGGCGGTAATGGCGATTTGCGAGGCGACAACGGCAATGGACAGCGGGCGCGAGGGACGGATCCCTTGTTCTTTAGCAACTTCAGCGATGACCGGCAGGGTGGAAAACGCGGTGTGACCGGTGCCGGCCAACAGCGTCATCATGTAGGTGACCAGCGGCGCCAGGAAGGTGATATAGCGTGGCTGGCGGCGCAGCAGGCGTTCGGCCAGATTGACCAGGTAGTCCATTCCTCCGGCAACCTGCATGGCGGCGATCGCGGCAATCACCGCCATGATAATCTCAATCACGTCAAAGGGAATCGCGCCGGGTTTGATGTGAAAAACCAGAGACAGAATCAGCACCCCGGCGCCGCCGGCAAAACCGATGCCAATACCTCCCAGCCGGGCGCCAAGATAAATCGCCAGTAGTACAATTAACAGCTCAACGCCCGCCATAGCTTTCCCCAGAAATAATTATTAATAACTAAGAATAATCGAAGTCATCAGCGACTGAAAAACAAAAAGGGCACGTCATGACGTGCCCTTGATTTACCGCAAACTTGTTGCTTATTGTTCGCTTTCGTCAGTGTAGCGTTTGGCTTTATAAACCGGGTGCATCAGGTTTTGCACTGAGAAAATATCGTCCAGCTCCGCTTCGGTGAGCAGGCCGCGCTCCAGCACGACATCACGCACGCTTTTACCGGTTTCTGCGCAGATCTTACCGACGATATCGCCGTTATGGTGACCGATATAGGGGTTGAGATAGGTGACGATGCCAATTGAGTTAAATACGTACGATTCACATACCGCTTTGTTGGCGGTAATGCCGTTAACGCATTTCTCCAGCAGGTTGTAGCAGCTGTTAGTCAGGATCTGGACCGATTCAAACAGCGCCTGGCCGATAACTGGCTCCATCACGTTCAACTGCAGCTGGCCCGCCTCAGAAGCCATCGTGACCGTAATATCATTGCCAATGACCTTGAAGCACACCTGATTGACCACTTCCGGCACCACCGGGTTAACTTTTGCCGGCATGATTGACGAGCCAGCCTGGAGCTCAGGCAGGTTTATCTCATTGAGGCCGGCACGGGGACCGGACGACAGCAGGCGCAGGTCGTTACAGATTTTCGACAGTTTTACCGCCAGGCGCTTCAGGGAGCTGTGCACCATGACGTAGGCGCCGCAGTCGGAAGTGGCTTCAATCAGATCTTCTGCCGGCACGCAGGGCAGGTTACTGACTTCCGCCAGCTTTTGTACCGCCAGCTGCTGGTAGCCATCCGGCGTGTTCAGGCGAGTGCCGATGGCGGTCGCCCCCAGATTGACTTCAAGCAGCAGCTCCGCCGTGCGCAGAATGCTTTTGATCTCTTCATTTAACAGCACATAGAAGGCGTGAAATTCCTGGCCCAGGGTCATCGGCACGGCATCCTGCAGCTGGGTTCGGCCCATCTTGAGAATGGTGTCAAACTCCAGAGCTTTACGTTCAAAGCCTTCGGCGAGCTGGCCAATGGCGTCCAGCAGCTTCAGGATCGAAGAGTAAACCGCAATGCGAAAGCCGGTCGGGTAGGCATCGTTAGTGGACTGGCATTTATTAACGTGGTCGTTGGGATTCAGATGCTGGTAGTCGCCTTTCTGATGGCCCATCAGTTCAAGGCCAATATTCGCCAGTACCTCATTGGTATTCATGTTAACCGAGGTTCCGGCGCCGCCCTGATAGACGTCCACCGGGAATTGGTCCATGCACTTGCCGTTATTGAGGACTTCATCGCAGGCCTGAATAATGGCATTAGCGACGTTACGCGGAATTGTCTGCAGCTCTTTATTTGCCAGCGCGGCTGCTTTTTTGACCATTACCATACCGCGAACGAATTCAGGTATGTCGCTGATCTTATTATTACTAATATGGAAATTTTCAATCGCACGCAAAGTATGAACGCCATAATAGGCATCCGACGGAACTTCACGCATGCCTAGCAGGTCTTCTTCGATACGAATGTTGTTAGCCATGGAAACCTTCTTGTTATTTCTTATGGTGATTTCAACCACTCAACCGGTGATTGTCTTGTCGTGGAACGTATGCACCGACATATTATTCCTTATCGGCAGGCGTAGGTGATCATATTGTTTTGTTTTAAAAATACCGCTATGGCGATCACTCTAAACAGTTTTTCGTATCACTCTGAACCGGAAAAACAAGATCTGAGTCACACAAAGTTTAAGATAGCCGCTAATGCGTCCATTGGTGAAATAATCTTGCTCACCGCTTGAAATAGTCGATCGCCATGACCATCTCTAGGTTCATTGTCTGACGACAACCACGATTTTCGTCGGGACGCGCGAGCGTCCTGGCCCTGACAGAAGGAGCTTACGGTGCGTTGGTTACCGTTTTTAGTGCTATTTATTCTTGCCTGGATTGAAATCACGCTGTTCATTCAGGTTGCGCACGTACTTGGGGTATTGCTAACCCTGATTCTGGTTATCGCCACTTCCAGCATCGGTATTTCACTGGTGCGTAACCAGGGCATGAAAAACTTTATGCTGATGCAGGAAAAGCTGGCGGCGGGTGAAAGTCCAGCGGTGGAAATGGTGAAAAGCGTTTCGCTGATTATCGCTGGCTTTTTGCTGCTGCTGCCGGGTTTTTTCACCGATTTTCTCGGTCTGCTACTGCTGCTGCCGCCAGTACAAAAGCATCTGACGCTGCGACTGATGCCGCATCTGCGCGTCTGGCGCGGCGGGGCGAATGGTCCGGACAGCGGCTACACGGTGGATGGCGAGTTCGAGCGTAAAGACACCGAACGTTTAGATCACGACGACCGCCAGGATCGTCGTTAGCAGAGAAGCCCTGTTGCTATTCGACGGGGCGTTTGCTCGTGCTGGCGACCTTAACCGAGAAAAGGTTGCAGGCGCCGGGTTCAATGATGAATTGGCTGAATTGCTTATCCTCCGGGTTGGCGCCGGGGATTAAAAAAACCACTGAGCCATCCCGACCGGGCTGCGCTTCGATAACGAAGCTCTGACTGTCTGGCAGTACAACCTTTAATTTTGTGACTGAAATTTCCGTGCCGTCATCGTCGTTGTAAAAGCGAACATGTGGGGCTTTGGTTGGTGATGACATCAAACTCTCCTTAGAAAACCACAAAAAACGCTGCTTTCCTCTTTCCTGATAAAACTGTGCAGCCCGGCAGCGCATGAAAAAGGCCGTTATCCTGAGACGGCGCTCAGCGATGATAAGTTCAGTACGACGACGGGCAGAGCAGAAATATCACGTGCTTTGTGCTTGCAATACGAACAAAAAGCCAGCGGATATCTCTTTCGGTCAAAAAAATTTACCCGCAGCCCTTGAAAGCCAGGCAACCTGTCCTTATCTCTCAGGGCACGAAGCCGAATGCCAGTCAGGCTCGGCATTCAACCCCGAAACTACAGATTGGACTTCTCAGAAGGAGAGTTATCAGATGAACAACATTCGTCCATTGCACGATCGCGTTATCGTCAAGCGTCAAGAAGTTGAATCCAAATCCGCTGGCGGCATCGTTTTGACCGGTTCTGCGGCAGGCAAATCTACTCGCGGTAAAATTGTTGCTGTGGGTAAAGGCCGCATCCTGGAAAACGGCGAAGTGAAGCCGCTGGACGTGAAAGTGGGCGATATTGTGATTTTTAACGACGGCTACGGCGTTAAAGTTGAAAAAATCGACAACGAAGAAGTTCTGATCATGTCCGAGAGCGACATCCTGGCGATCGTTGAAGCGTAATTTCACGTAACTCACTGAACATATAGAATTCAAGGGATATATCAAATGGCAGCTAAAGACGTAAAATTCGGTAACGACGCCCGTGTAAAAATGCTGCGCGGCGTTAACGTACTGGCAGATGCAGTAAAAGTTACCCTGGGCCCGAAAGGCCGTAACGTAGTTCTGGATAAATCTTTTGGCGCACCGGCCATCACTAAAGACGGCGTGTCCGTAGCGCGTGAAATCGAGCTGGAAGACAAGTTCGAAAACATGGGCGCCCAGATGGTGAAAGAAGTCGCTTCTAAAGCTAACGACGCTGCTGGCGACGGCACCACCACCGCGACTGTACTGGCACAGTCCATCGTTAACGAAGGTCTGAAAGCCGTTGCTGCGGGTATGAACCCGATGGACCTGAAGCGCGGGATCGACAAAGCGGTTGCCGCTGCAGTTGAAGAACTGAAAGCGCTGTCCGTGCCTTGCTCTGACTCTAAAGCTATCGCGCAGGTGGGTACCATTTCCGCCAACTCCGATGAAACCGTGGGTACGCTGATCGCTCAGGCGATGGAAAAAGTGGGTAAAGAAGGCGTTATCACCGTTGAAGAAGGTACCGGCCTGCAGGACGAGCTGGACGTGGTTGAAGGTATGCAGTTCGACCGCGGCTACCTGTCTCCTTACTTCATCAACAAGCAAGAAACCGGCGCCGTAGAACTGGACAGCCCGTTCATCCTGCTGGCTGATAAAAAAATCTCCAACATCCGCGAGCTGCTGCCGGTTCTGGAAGCCGTTGCTAAAGCCAGCAAACCGCTGCTGATCGTTGCTGAAGACGTTGAAGGCGAAGCCCTGGCGACGCTGGTTGTTAACACCATGCGCGGCATTGTTAAAGTTGCTGCGGTAAAAGCACCTGGCTTCGGCGATCGCCGTAAAGCGATGCTGCAGGATATCGCTGTACTGACCGGCGGTACCGTCATTTCTGAAGAGATCGGTATGGAGCTGGAAAAAGCGGCTCTGGAAGATCTGGGCCAGGCTAAGCGCGTGGTTATCAACAAAGATACCACCACCATTATCGATGGTGTGGGTGATGAAGGCGCTATCTCTGGCCGCGTAACGCAGATTCGCCAGCAGATTGAAGAAGCGACTTCTGATTACGATAAAGAAAAACTGCAGGAGCGCGTAGCGAAACTGGCAGGCGGCGTTGCCGTTCTGAAAGTCGGCGCGGCCACTGAAGTTGAAATGAAAGAGAAGAAAGCGCGCGTTGAAGATGCCCTGCATGCAACGCGTGCCGCGGTTGAAGAAGGCGTGGTTGCCGGTGGTGGCGTTGCGCTGGTACGCGTAGCCGCTAAGCTCGTTGGCCTGACCGGTCAGAACGAAGACCAGAACGTGGGTATCAAAGTTGCGCTGCGCGCAATGGAAGCCCCGCTGCGTCAGATCGTCTCCAACGCTGGCGAAGAGCCGTCTGTCATTGCTAACAACGTTAAGAACGGTGATGGTAACTACGGTTATAACGCGGCGACCGAAGAGTACGGCAATATGATCGACTTCGGTATCCTTGACCCGACTAAAGTGACCCGTTCAGCACTGCAGTTCGCGGCGTCCGTTGGCGGCCTGATGGTTACCACCGAATGTATGGTGACCGATCTGCCGAAAGACGACAAAGCTGACTTAGGCGCTGCCGGCGGCATGGGCGGCATGGGTGGTATGGGCGGCATGATGTAATCATCCCCCCTGGCATCCGTCAGTCAAAACCCTCTGTCCTTTGGACAGGGGGTTTTTCTTTTGGCGGGGAAAATAGTATAAGTAATGGCGCAGCTGTAAGCTGACATACTTATTACAGAACACGTTGAATGTATAAGAAATGCGGTAAGTTTCTGCTAAGCTGCGGCCTGATTCTGATGATAACAAGATGGGGAATAAAATGCGTATTAAGGCTTTGATGGGACTTACTTTTGCTACGCTGGTGTTGGCGGGCTGTAGCAGCAAAAGCGATCTGACGGCCGCAGGACAGCGCGTCACCTTCGTTGATCAGCAACCCGATAGCAAATGTCAGCTGCTTGGCTCCGTAACCGGCACGCAGAGCAACTTATTCACCGGCGCTGGCGGCAATGAAACCAGCGGTCTGCGCGGCGCGGCGAACGATTTGCGCAACCGGGCGGCGGAAATGGGGGGTAATGTGATTTATGGCGCCACCAGCCCGACACAGAATATCTGGACCGGTTTTGCGCCACTCGACAGCAAGATGAGCGGTCAGGTTTATAAATGCCCGTAATCGCTGCGCCCCTCAAGTCACACTGAGGGGCTGCTGTTGCGGCTCATTGCTGGCGTAGCTGCAAATCCAGCGGCGTTTTGCTCGGCTCGCCGCCAATCTCCCTCGCCAGCTTCGGCACCAGATAACCTGAAACCAACGTCAGCAGCTCGCGCATAATGGCGCGCGCACGCTGGTCATCCACGTAGAAATGCGCCGCGCCCTGAACCTTATCAAGGACGTGCAGATAGTAGGGTAAAATACCGGCGTCAAACAGCGCATTGCTCAGCGCCGCCAGCGTCTGTGCATCATCGTTAACGCCCTGCAAAAGTACGCTCTGATTTAACAGCGTCACGCCAGCCTGACGCAGCGCATTCAGGCCAGTGCGCAGCGCGTCGTCAATTTCCCGGGCGTGATTGATATGGGTAACTAAAATCACCTGCAGAGTGGAGCGATGCAGCCGCTGGCACAGCGCAGGCGTGATGCGCGCCGGAATAACCACCGGCAGGCGGCTGTGGATGCGCAGGCGCTTAATGTGGGGGATGCGCTCCAACTCGCCGATGAGCCAGTCCAGTTCACTGTCTTTAGCCATCAGCGGATCGCCGCCGGAGAAAATAATCTCATCCAGATTTGGCTGCGAACGGATATAATCCAGCGCAACCTGCCAGTTGCGCTTATTGCCCTGGTTATCCTGATAGGGAAAGTGCCGGCGGAAGCAGTAACGGCAGTTCACCGCGCAGCCGCCTTTTACCAGCAGCAGCGCACGATTGCGATATTTATGCAGTAATCCTGGTACTACGCTGCTTTGCTCATCGAGCGGATCGGTACTGTAACCGGGCGTCTGGATGAACTCCTGCTGCGAGGTCAGAACCTGCAGCAGAAGCGGATCTTTAGCATCCCCTGGCTGCATGCGGGCAGCGAAGGACCGGGGAACGCGCAGGGCAAATAGCCGGCGCGCATCATGGCCGGCGCTCAGGTTCGGGTGGCTTTCCAGCGCCAGAAGCTGTAGTAATTCATCGGGATCGGTGATGACGTCTGCAAGTTGAGCTAGCCAGCCTTCTCGCAACGGGGTATTTAGGGTTACAATGTGTGCCATTTTTTTGGCTAAGTACCAGTAATAAAATATAGAGGGCCTTTATGGCGACTTATTCTAGCAACGATTTTCGTAGCGGTCTCAAAATCATGTTCGAAGGCGAGCCTTATTCCATCGAATCCAGTGAATTCGTAAAACCGGGTAAGGGACAGGCGTTTGCACGCGTTAAGATGCGTCGCCTGCTGACCGGCTCACGCGTTGAGAAAACCTTTAAATCCACCGATTCCGCCGAAGGCGCGGATGTCATGGATATGACCCTGAACTACTCCTATACCGACGGTGATTTTTACTACTTCATGCACCCGGAAACCTTTGAGCAGTATCAGGTTGAAGCCAAGGCGCTTGAAGATATCATCAAATGGCTGCAGGACAATGCAGAATGTATCGTTACGCTGTGGAATGGTCGCGCCATTACCGTTCAGCCGCCGAATTTTATCGAAGCTGAAATCACCGAAACCGACCCGGGTCTGAAAGGTGATACCGCAGGCACCGGCGGTAAGCCCGCAACGCTGAGCACCGGCGCAGTGGTGAAAGTACCGCTGTTTGTGCAGATTGGCGAAGTGATCCGCGTGGATACCCGCTCCGGCGAATACGTATCGCGCGTGAAATAATTATGCAGATGGGGCCTGCGCTGCCGGGCCCTGTTGTTTAACGCTGAGAGTTTGCATTGATGATGAGATGGATGAAACTTCTGGCTTTGTCTCTGGTAATGGCCAGCGCGCTCAGCGCCTGTAATACCTTCCACGGCTTTGGCGAAGACGTTCAGCACCTGGGCGGCGCGATTTCTCACGCGGCTGATAAGTAATTTCTTTTGGCGCTAATGTTCCTTTTAGCCATGTTCTTAAAGCACATGGCGTGATTCTGGCTATGCTTAAAAAGCACTTTCTGCCATTAATAAAAAAGGACATTGCCATGTTAAAGAAAAGCGTTATTGCAATCTTATCGGTGTTGGTGCTTTCTTCCGTTCTCTCTGCCTGTAATACCACTCGCGGCGTGGGAGAAGATGTCGAAGCGGGCGGGCAGGCGATTCAAAGAAGCTCACAGTAAGCATGATTACCGGTGTCGTCCGGACACCGGTTCACCCGCCGTATTATCTTCTGGTTCTTTTCCTGGTTACACCCCGGCTAAATAATTTACGCATCTGGATTTGTCTGCCAGCCTGAGTATAGGTAGACTTCATGCCCCTACAGAATGTGGAGTAATGATCATGGCCGAGATGGCAAGCTGGCAACCCAGCGCTTCGATTGCCAATTTATTGAAACGCGCAGCCATTGTGGCGGAGATCCGGCGTTTCTTTGCCGACCGTGGTGTACTTGAGGTTGAGACGCCGGCGATGAGTCAGGCGACTATCACCGACGTTCATCTGGTGCCGTTTCGCACCCACTTTGTTGGACCGGGTGCAGCCCAGGGGCTTAATCTCTGGTTGATGACCAGCCCTGAATTCCATATGAAGCGCTTACTGGCCGCCGGTAGTGGCCCGATTTACCAACTGGGCAAAAGCTTTCGCAACGAAGAAGCGGGGCGTCATCATAATCCGGAATTTACCATGCTGGAGTGGTATCGCCCGCATTATGATATGTATCGGCTGATCAACGAAGTCGACGATCTGCTACAGCAAATTCTCGAGTGCGCGGCAGCAGAGAAGCTCTCTTATCAGCAGGCATTTATTCGTTATCTGGATATTGATCCGCTGTCAGCAGACAAAGACGAACTGCGTGAAGTCGCGGAGAAACTGGGCGCGGGCGACCTGGCGAACCGCGAGGACGATCGCGACACGCTGCTACAGCTGGTGTTTATGCTGGGCGTGGAGCCAGAAATCGGCAAAGACAAGCCGGTGGTCATTTATCATTTCCCGGCCTCGCAGGCCGCGCTGGCGGAAATCAGTACCGAAGACCATCGGGTTGCAGAACGTTTTGAAGTTTATTTCAAAGGTATTGAGCTGGCCAATGGCTTCCGCGAGCTGACCGATGCGCGTGAGCAGCGCCAGCGTTTTGTGCAGGACAACCGTAAACGCGCGGCGCGTGGACTGCCGGAAAATACCATTGATGAAAATTTGCTGGCGGCGCTGGAGCAGGGGATGCCAGAGTGTTCAGGCGTGGCGCTGGGCGTGGATCGTCTGGTGATGCTGGCGCTTAACGCGGAACAGATTGCCGATGTCATCGCTTTTACGGTGGATCGTAGCTGACAGTACCATTTTTAACGATTATTATACTCCTTTAGGTGCTCTGGCTATAAGCCAGAGCCGGGCATTTTTAGCTGGCGTTTCCAAAAAATGGTTAAAATATAAGAAATTTTGAAAAAATGGCACATATCTGAGGTATCTATACGTCGAAATTTCATTATAGATATCTTTTTATTAATTTTAGTATGGACAGTATTGTTAAGAGTTATTATATGATTGAATTTATTGATGTCTCCTATGATGATCTAATGAAAATAAAATCGCATGAGGTGTTCCATCTTAGGAAATTAACTTTTAGCGACAGGCTTCAATGGGATGTTAAATGCTTTAACAATATGGAATTTGATGAATTCGATAATATAAATACACGTTATATACTTGGTTACCATAAAAACAATCTTTTATGCAGTGTGCGATTTAACCCTATAACAAAGCCAAATATGATAAGGGATACATTTGGTTATCTTTTTAATGATGTATCAATTCCTAATGAGGCCATTGAGTCTAGCCGTTTTTTTGTAGATAAAGAAAGAGCCAGAAAGCTACTTGGCGTCAATTTTCCTGTTGGAAATTTTCTTTTTCTTTCAATGATCCATTTTGTTAGAAATATCGAAGGAGACGGAATTTATACGATAGTCAGTCACGCAATGACGCATATCCTTAAGCGAGCTGGCTGGGATGCTACTATCATCAAAATGGCCCATTTAACTCCCACAGAAAGGATCTATCTACTTTTCCTCCCGACTGATAAAGATAGCCAACTCAAGGTCATGGGGAAAATAGAGGAAAAATTACAACCCGCACGAGTTACTATAAGTAATTGGCCTCTAGCTGTGAAGCGAATGGATTAACCCTAATTCCATTCCTAATCTGATTGCTTGCTTGGCGTTATTGACTCCCATTTTTTTTATACTATTACCCATATGGAACTTAACTGTACGAACTGTAATGCCAAGTATCAATGCTGTTTCGGCATAAGTTTTACCCATGCTTGTCCAATACAAAACTTCGTTTTCTCTTGAGGAGAACATCGACTTTTGCCCACGGCTATGAGTAGTTTCGATTGGTGATGTTGTTTGTACCAGCTTGTTCATTTGCTCATTAATATCGATGAGTGTCATCTGTAATTTACTAATGTCATTAATAATTACTTCCTCAAGATCACTTTGGTTTTTTTTATCAATCAATAATGAAAGTAATGAAATGTTGTTAGTGTGGTCATGCAGAACAAATGTAAAACCATTTGCAATATTATATTTTTTTGATAGTGAAAATATCTTTGATGCTTTTACTTTTGTCATCAAAGTTAGATTCTCATCCCATGCGAATGGCGATGTCCGTCTTAAAGCGTAGAGAACTACGGGATCAATGTTCTGAAATTTATTCGCTTTATACAACTCCACCCATTCTTTGGGATAACTGGAAATTATTAGAATCTTTGATGGGTCTTTCTTATTAATTACCGTAAAAGCATAAGAAGGAAGTGAATAGGGTTGCAGTTTCTTTTCTATGTATTCACGAAGAGTATCGGCGATGAATGTATTACTGTGTATAGTAGAAAACATGTTATTATCCAATGGCTTGTTTTATTTTTCTTATCAAAAAACTGACCTTAAGTACAGACCATTTCGGTACCTAAGTACAAGTTATATCACAACCGCTGCCGCGTTATAATTTTTACCGAATAGAAAAAAGTCAAAAAAAAACCTGACTATAAAAGTCAGGGTGCCAATTTGGCCAACACCAGGGAAATTTAAAAAATATTATAGCCGGCGTCCGGATGACATTTAAATACAAATGGCAGATTAATGCAAATCCTGTGTGGCATAATCACACAGGATTTTTATTATTTGTCAAAAAAGTAAATGAAGAAGTATGGAAATTAAACTTAGTATGCTATCTATTAGCCTGTTCTGATGGCCCGATGTCTCCTGGTCGGCGTTAAACAAGCCCGGCGAATCATGATTATTTTCAATTGTTAATCCGATCCTGCAGCAACAGCGCTGGCGCTATTTTTGAGCGCTAGCGGTCGCTAAAAAATGGCCTGAAAGATGGGGGCGTTGTTCTGATTTTTTTACAGTAATAAATGGATCTGATGGCTGGAAGTTGGCACCACTGCCATCCATGGCAAAGTAGCAGAAAAACGAATGCGGTATACCGCCCGAGAGGGTTGCTTCGCCTGTTCAATGGCTTGACGAATGGCGGGGTTATCGCGCTGTCTTGCCCAATCCCGAACCCTGCTTTCAGCTTTACGCGTCGTGCGGATTATCCAGCAGGTCGTGCATTACCCGCCCGTCAAGACTGCTGTGGTCCAGCCCCAGCAGATGGGCGATAGTTGCGGCAGGATCGACCATTTTATAGGGCCCCAGCTGCTGGCGATTGCGATAATAGCCCTGGCGAATGCCGGCACCAAAGGCCAGCAGCGCGCCATAGTTAGAGGCCATCGCGGTTTGCGCGGTTGGTTTTTGCGGGCCGTGGTTAGCGCCGGGGACTTCCACCGGGCAGATATCCTCCCCGCCGCGGCTGACGCCCCAGACAAAGCCGGTGTTGTAAGCAAACACCACGTCGCCAGCGCAGTCGCCCCAGAAACCGATACCGGCAGCATCTTCCCGCGTCAGGGCGATGCTAACCGCGTTACGCAGCCTGTCGCCTTCCATTATGTGCCAGCTGCCCAGCGCATGCAGTACTCTGGCGCATACGGCGTCATACTGCTCAGCGGCAACGATGCCCTGCGCTTCACGCCCGGCGAGGTTAACGAAAATTTCCAGACCGCCGCGTTCGTCTTTCAGAAATACCTGGCTTTGCGCCAGCAGTACGTTCCCGTCATTATCCAGCCGGCACAGGCCCTATTTTTCCAGATAGCGGTAGATATCACACATGTAAGCGTTGGGAACCGCGCCGTGATCGGAAATCATCATCAGCGTGGTATCTTCATCGATTGCTGACATCAGCGCGCCAAGCGTATCATCCAGAACCAGATAACAGTCGCGCATCACGCCTTCATACTGTTCTGCGCGCGCCGCGTCATAAAACGGCGACTGCGGGTCGCACTGGCCGAGGCAGTTATGGTGAGATTCATCGACCAGACGGTGAACGGTGGCCCACAGCGAAAAGTCATGGCGCTGCGTCAGCGTAATGGCGCTCTGCGCCAGCCAGCGCGATTGCTGATCGCCTTCCTGATAAGTGGCCCTCAGATAATCCTCATCCAGCGCCGCTTTCGCTACCCATTTGCTGTACCAGGGGCCATTTTCCAGCAGTGATGCTCCCAGCGTCGCATCCGAGGCGATGCCTGCGCGGTTTGTCACCTGACTTTGCAGAATTTCGACATCGTTATTGTGCGTATCAAAGCGGCCAACGTAGAAACGCACGCTGCCGCTGATGTCCAGATTATCCAGCGTCAGCCAGTCGCTCCAGGCATTCAGCGGCAGTATCTGCTTATCTGCGCCGAGGCAGAGTTGCGGCTGGCCTTGATGGTCTTCTATCCAGAGAGTAAGCGTGCGCTCACTTCCATGCATTTGTAGCTTGTAGCGTCCATTTTCTATTTCTAGAGGCTGCCAGGCGCCTTTATTATGATAGGCGAGACTGGCGCTTGGCGGCCATCCCAGCTTTTGCTGTTTGATCTGCTTGCTGCCAGTGCGCTGCTCAAAACGGGTGGTATGTCCCATCGGTTTAAACAGCTCAGAAGGCCAGCGCGCCGCGCGTCCCCAGTAAGGCGCGAAGGTAAAATGCGGCGCCGGAGCGGCGATTGTTTCCGGAAAATGGACCAGTGCGGCTTTCTTTCCCTGCTTTTCTAAGCTTGCCAGCAGGTTGCCGGTATGCTGATTATCGGCCGGATGGCTTTGACCTATCCAGGCGGTGCCCGGACTTTGCCCGGACATCAGGCTGACAAAATTAACGTCTCCCCAGGCGGAAATAAACGGCAGTAGCTCGGTAGCCGCGCCTTCACGCAGCATTTTAGCCATATGGGGTAGCGCGCCCTGCTGAACGTAGCGCTGCAACAGCGGCATTGACAGGCCATCAACGCCAAAAATAATTACTTTTCTCATCACTGTAAAACTCCTGGTGGCTAGCTGACTGCGCGAGCCAGTTATGGTTTTCCGTGCGGGAACAGGGTGATATCCCGTTGGTACGAAGATGATTTTTTCATCATGCTTTGCAGAATGCTTTGCATGCTGCTGCGGATATGCCGGCGCATAGCTTGTTCCGCGCCTTCCTCATCGCGCGCGATCATCGCCTGCAAAATCTCCTGGTGTTCACGCCACGACTGACGTTTACGTCCGGGCAGACTGCTGGCCAGCACGTGAAACATGCGCAGCCGGTCGAGATAAATCGTCATAATGTTGTTGATAAACTGATTGTCCGCCGCCGAAAAAATCAGATCGTGTAGCGAATCGCCGGGATCCTCCACGGCCGCTTCATCTTCTTCCAGCGCGTGTTCCAGCGAGGCGAGAAAGCGCGCCATCTCGTCAAGCTGCTGGTCGCTCAGCCGACTGGTCGCGTTGCGCGCGGAAATCCCCTCCAGCGCTTCGCGAATTTCAAAAAGTTCCTGAATGTCGCGCAGGCTGATTTCGCTGACGTACCAGCCTTTGCGCGGCGTCAGGGTGACAAAATTCTCTTGTTGCAGGCGATAAAGTGCTTCACGAATTGGCGTGCGGCTCATACTGAGCTTCTCGATCAGCCACATTTCGGTTAACGAACTGCCTGGCTCCAGCTCCATGTTGAGGATCATCGTTTTGATTTTTTCATAGGCTATAAAGCTCAGTGACTGCTTTATCTGTGGCCGGCCGTCAATGCTCACGGGGATCTCCTTTTCATGCCGTTTCATTCAGTTCGAAGCGTTTAATTCTGCCAACCATCAGCAGATACAGCGCGATCACCGCCACGGCGTGGGCGATGACGAAAATAAGCACATCGTTGAACGATCCAGTTTTTTGCAGAATGTAGCCGATGATGATCGGGGTAGTAATGCTGGAAGCGTTGCTAAACGTATTCAGTAAGCTGCCCGATAAACCGGCGATTTGTTTGGGGGCGGTGTCAGCGTTCACCGTCCAGCCGAGTCCGCCAATGCCTTTGCCGAGGAAAGAGAGCGCCATAATAACGATCACCACGGTTTCTGAATCGGTGTAGTTACAGGCCACCATGATGCAGCACAGCAGCATGCCGACGGTGATTGGCAGCTTACGCGCCAGCGACAGCGATACCCCCCGGCGAATAAGGACATCGGACAGAAAGCCGCCCAGCAGCCCGCCGAGGAAACCACAAACCGCCGGAATTGCCGCGACGAAGCCGGCCTTCATAATCGTCATATGCTTTTCCTGCACCAGATAGATAGGAAACCAGGTGATAAAGAAAAAGCCAATGGCGTTCAGGCAATACTGGGCGAGATAGATCCCCATCATCATGCGGCTGGCCAGCAGCTGCTTTACGTAGCCGAGGCGCGGCTTTTCGCTGGCTTCATCAGCGGACTCTTTATCGCGATCGAGATTGACCAACGCGCCGCCCTGCTCGATGTAGCTCAGTTCCGCCTCGTTGGCCATCGGGTGCTGACTGGGGGCATGGACCAGCTTTCTGAATACCGGCAAAAAGCAGATCCCGATCAGTCCCAATACGGTAAAGACCGAATGCCAGCCATAATTATGCGCCAGCCAGCCCATTAGCGGCGCAAAGAACACGGTTGCGCCGTACTGCGCCGAGCTGAATATTGCCGCAGCGGTACCGCGCTCTGCTGCCGGAAACCAGGCCGCAACCAGGCGGCTGTTCGCCGGAAATGAGGGCGCTTCGGCGGCGCCAACCAGAAAGCGCAGTGCGAAAATAACCAATACCGCGGTACCGCCGGTGACAAAACCAGCCAGGCCGGTCATCAGGGTAAACAGTGACCACAGGAAGATGCCGACGCTGTAGATCAGCTTGGAGCCGAAGCGGTCAAGCAGCCAGCCACCAGGCAGCTGAAAAATAACGTAAGCCCAGCCAAAAGCCGAGAAGATAAAGCCCATATCAACGGCGTTCAGCCCCAGTTCTTTCGCCATGCTGGGGCCGGCAAGGGATATTGAGGAGCGGTCGGCGTAGTTAATCAGGGTAACGAGAAACAGAACCACTACCACCATCCAGCGGACATTGGTCTTTTTTACCTGGCTTGCAGCCTGATTGATTGACAGCGTTTTTGGCTCGCCGGATTGATGTTGCATAGCAGGACCTCTGGTCAAATGTCATCAACGATCCGCAGATGTAATCATGCGGTTAAGGCATCCATTTTTATTGAGCAAAGCGCGATGTTTTTCTCTGGCTACGGTGATGGTTTACCAGTGCTCATTGGATATACTTATTGTATACAACGTAAATACAATAAGTTTACAGAGCAATAACAGCAGCGGTTTTCATGCCTGATATGTGAGAGGCTTCGCAATTATGGTCAATAGTGAAGCAGGGGAAGTTACTGCGGCTATTTTCCGTATTATCTGTGGGACTGCTGCGGACTGCGGACTGCGGACTGCGGACTGCGGACTGCGGACTGCGGATTACGGATTGGAAGCGGACTGCGGCCGCCGCAGCGGCGGCCGGGTCTGAGGCAGGTGAACGTTACAAGCCGCCGGAGCGGAAGATTTTTTGGCTCACGCCGGATTTGGCATTTTTGCCATTGGTGCGCCGCAGTGCGCCAACGGTTTCAACTCTGGCCTGGAAGGGCGGGAATGGCATTTCAAGGCCGTGCTCGCGGTAGCCTTCAAGGATCAGGCGGTGCAGCTCATGGCGCAGCGGCATTCGGTGACCCATCTCGGCGGCGTGGATGCGCAGTTCAAACAGCTGGATCCCCTGGTGCAGGTCGACCAGAAATGCTTCCGGTTTAGGCACGTCTAATACGTAACTGCAGCGCTCAGCCGCCGTCAGCAATACCTGGGTTACCTGTTCGGTGCTGGCTTCGGCGGCGGCAGGAATCGTCAGCACCACGCGGGTGACCGAGTCTGACAGCGACCAGTTTATAAATTGCTCGGTTATAAAGGCCTGATTGGGAACGATAATCTCCTTGCGGTCCCAGTCGGTGATGGTGGTGGCGCGCGTATTAATACGCGTAATGCTACCGGTCAAATCGCGTATCGTCACGGTATCGCCGATGCGGATAGGCTTTTCAAACAGGATGATAAGGCCGGAGATGAAGTTGGCAAAAATCTGCTGCAAACCGAACCCAAGCCCCAGACCCATGGCGGCAACCAGCCACTGCAGCTTGGCCCAGTCAACGCCAATCAGTGAAAAGCCCATCAGGCCGCCGACCAGAATCAGCAGATATTTGCTCAGGGTGGTGATGGCGTAGCCCGTACCTGGCGTTAACTCCAGATGTTGAAGCAGCGCCAGCTCCAGCAGCGCGGGCATATTGCGCACCAGCAGGGTGGTGATAATAAACACCAGAATGGCAATCAGTAATGAGCCCAGGGTGATTGGCTCCATACTTTCCACGCCCTGCACCGTGGTGCTGGTATCCCACAGCCGGATATTTTCCAGAAAACCGAACGCTGAATGGATTTCTGACCACAGCACGATGACGGAGACTAGGGCAATCAGTGTCAGTAAAGAACGTACCAGCCGCAGCGACTGCGCGCTGATTGCGTCCAGATCGATAATCGGCTCATCAATTTCATGTTCAGCAGGCGGCACGGCGAGATCTTCGCCCCTGGTGCGTGCGGAAAGCATTTCGGAGCGCCGGTGGCGGGCGCGGTCAAAGGCTATGCGCCGGCGCTGGATCAGCATCCAGCGTCGTATGATGTGATAAATCACCAGCAGCACAAACCAGATCGCAACCGAGGTTTCAAGGCGAGCCAGCAGCGCCTGCGCCGTCGCCATATAGCCAATACAGGAAGCGAGAGCCGCAATCAGCGGCGAGGCGATCAGCAGGTTCCAGAGGATAGTATTGGGCAGATTATCTCCGCTGCCGTCTTTATTGAGATAGAGCGGAATGCCGGCGCGCTTAAGGCTAATGGTGACAAGGCTCAACGCGCCGCAAATCAGAATAAAGCACAGGCGCCCCAGCGTAGCGGAGAACTCGCGATCCTCGAGATTATCGAAGGTAATCACCAGCATAATCAGCGGAACGATAAGGCCGATAGTCAGCAGATAGTAGCGCATGGCGCGCGCTACCCGGTTTTGCGCCCAGCGGAAATGCACCACAAACAGCCCGTTTGGTCGGGCGAAGGCGGCACTGATCATAAAGCACCACAGCAGCGGCAGCGTGGCGGTTACGCCGTCGCCAACGGCTATGGCGATCGGATAGCGCCATGCCTGCTGTAACCCGAAGCCCAGCGCCGCCCACAGTATCGGTAATGGCAGCGCCACCAGAATCGACCAGAATACGGTGCGTAGCGTCAGGCTGAAGTGATCCTGCGTTACTTTGCCAACCCGGCTGGATGCGCGGTCAAGAAACTGTCGGTAGTGGCGGCGGGTGCTGACGCTAAAGCCGACCAGCAGCAGCGCGCCGATAATCGGCAGCAGCGTTTCACGGCTGGTGAACATCATCACCACTGCGCCGCTCAGCTGCCCAAGGGTATCGAGCGACAGCAGCCGATAGAGATCGTGAATGATGTCCAGCGGCGTGCTGAAGTTGACTGAGCGAACGTCCGCCGTCCAGAACAGATAGCGGTGGGTAGCCTCTTTTACCTCGTTTAGCGCATCAATGAGCTGGCCGTTGGCAACCCGTAGCTTGGTCACTTCGAGGATAAGATTATCGCTGCCGGCAATAAGCGAGCTGAGTAATTCACCCTGCGTTTTTAGCTGCGCATCAAGAATGCGCTTTTGCTCGGCGGTCAGCGGTTCGCCATTTTCCTGACGCATCTGGCGCAGCTGCTGCTGGCGCGCCAGCAGATCCTCATAATGCAAGCGCTGTACGCGGTACTGCGCCATTTCGTTATCGCTTTGCTGGGTTTTTGGCATGTCCGGCAGGCGAGCCACCTGCGCGCGCAGCGCCTCGGCTAAGGCGTTCGAGGCGCTCAGCCATTGTGACTGCTCGCGGATGGTGCTTAGCGTCTGGCGAACCTGCAACGTGTCATTGACCGCGGCGCGCTGCTGGGCGGCGAGCAGCTCCATGCGTTTTGCCTGCTGGTTCAGCGCGGCGGAAAGCTCGCGGTTAGCTTTAAACTGCTCGCTGATTGCCTGTGGCAGATTAGGGCTGTTTTCCGCCAGCATTTCGGTGCGCTGCAAGGCGCGCTCCGCTTCCTGCTGGCGCAGGGTGTTTAGTTGATCGCGCAGCGATTGCAGATATTTGTCCAGCTGTTCAGATTTTTTCTGATACAGCTCGGCACGCAAGCGCGCCAGTTCCTGACGGTTATTTGCGGAAAGCTGTGCCAGCTCCAGCTCGTCAACCTGAGCCTTTTTTGCCGCCGCGGCGGCCTGGCCGCTATAGCGCTGGGCCTGAGCCAGTGGCGTGGCCGGCTTATCCATACTTTGCAGGCGATGTTCGGCTTCGCTTAACTGGCGACGAACATCGGTCTGTTGTTGTGGGAGCTGGCCGAGAGAGTCGCTAATTTCACGCGCGCGGTCCTGCTCTTGCTGAGCCTGACGTCCTTCCTCCAGCTGCTGACTGCTGACCTGCAAAATCTCCTGATCCAGCTCAGTGGCGGATAAGCTGCTACGAAGGGATTTACTGTTATCGTCAACGGCGCCGATTTGCTGGCGCAGTTCGCGCGACAGCCGGGGAAAATTATCGATAACCTGCTGATATTGCTTGCTGCGCTCCAGCGAGGCGTGGCGGTCGTCAAGATAATTGAGCGTCGCTTTCAGGGCGGAGATAATTTCCGTCTGAGTCGGCGAGCTTTTAGCGGCTTTGGCTTCCTCAAGCTGCTGTTTAATCTGCGTAGCATCCGGCGCACTGGCAGCCATGGCGGGCTGGATAAGGCTCCAGCCCAAAAGCAGGGCGATAAGCAGACGTTGCATCGGCGGGTTATTCTTGCGCTGTTACGGCCTGAGCAGGCACCGGTTGCAGCGCCACGGCCAGCGGCTGGCCCAGGCGGGTTGCCGTTTCTGGCGTCAGGCTTTCCGCCAGCTTAACTTTGGCCGGCGCGAACAGATTGATTACCGTTGAACCCAGTTTAAAACGTCCCATTTCCTGTCCTTTCAGCAGCACCACCGCGCCTTGCTCATCGGCAGCCGGCCAGGTCCAGCGTTTAATGGCGCCGTCGCGTGGCGGCGTAACCGTGCCGGACCAGACGGTTTCTATACTGCCGACGATGGTGGCGCCAACCAGTATCTGCGCCATCGGGCCAAACTCGGTATCAAACAGGCAGATCACGCGTTCGTTGCGGGCAAACAGGTTAGGGATATTGCGTGCGGTGAGTGGGTTTACCGAATAAAGATCGCCAGGCACATAAATCATCTCACGCAGTATGCCGTTGCAGGGCATATGAACGCGGTGATAGTCGCGCGGAGCGAGGTAAGTGGTCACAAACTCGCCGTCCCGGAAAACTTCGCTCATCTGCGGGCTGCCGGCGACCAGCGCTTCCAGTGAATAGTGGTGGCCTTTCGCCTGAAAAATTTGATTGCCTTCAATGTGGCCGAGCTGACTGACCGCGCCATCGGCCGGCAGCACCAGTAAATTAGGATCGGCGTCAACAGGACGCGCATCGTCGCGCAGAGGACGGACAAAAAAGTCGTTAAAAGTGCGGTAGCGCGCGGTATCCGATTTCTGCGCCTCGGACATGTCGACTTTATAAAACCAGACAAATAAATCGATCGCCGCTTTAGTCAGGCGACCGCCGCGCTTTTCTGCCGCCCATCCAGCCAGTTCCGTCAGGGCTTGTTTGGGTAACACGGCGTTCAGACCTAGTTTAATTTTATCAAACACGTAAGCCTCCTGGCTTATTGAGTTACCGTACGGCGAAGGAGGCCGGATTGTATCAGCGCCCGG
This sequence comes from Izhakiella australiensis, assembly GCF_002006995.1. Classification (GTDB taxonomy): domain Bacteria; phylum Pseudomonadota; class Gammaproteobacteria; order Enterobacterales; family Enterobacteriaceae; genus Izhakiella; species Izhakiella australiensis. The sequence continues at coordinate 246,116 of NZ_MRUL01000001.1, forward strand.
CGAATAAGGCGACTGATGTTGCCTGCGTACGGTTATAAATCAGGACCTAGCTGCCGCTATCAGAAAAATGCTTTCTGGTTTTAATTTGCGACATGCTCTCCAGAATCCGATGATAGTTGTCGAAGCGGGACTCGTCGATTTCGCCGCGCTCCACGGCCGCGCGAATAGCACAGCCGGGATCGTTATCATGTTTGCAATCGCGAAATTTACAGCCCCCTAAAAACTCACGAAATTCGACAAAACCTTCGGTAATTTGTTCCGGCTCAAGATGCCACAAACCAAATTCGCGCACCCCGGGCGAGTCGATGACATCGCCGCCGTGAGGGAAATGGTAAAGTCGGGCGGCGGTGGTGGTATGTTGTCCCAGACCGGAGGCATCTGAAACGTCGTTAGTCAGAATGGTTTCTTCGGTCAGCTCAAGGCCTAGCAGCGAGTTAAGCAGGCTCGATTTCCCCACGCCGGATTGGCCGGCAAAAATGCTGGTACGCCCGGCCAGCGCCAGCTCCAGCGCCTGCAGCCCTTCACTCTGGTGGCTGGATGCCATGATGACCCGGTAGCCGATATGGCGATAGATATCCATTTGCTGCTCAACAAATTCCCGCGCTTCTTTATCGAGCAGATCGGTTTTGTTGAGCACCAGTAACGGTTCGATGTCCAGCGTTTCGCTGGCTACCAGGTATCTGTCGATAATATTCAGCGACAGTTCGGGCAGTATGGCGGACACGATCAGAATCTGATCGATATTGGCGGCAATCGGTTTGACGCCATCGTAAAAATCCGGCCTTGTCAGCACGGATTGCCGTTCGTGAACGGCTTCAACGATGCCCTTTACCACCGCGCCATTGCCAAGACCGGGACGCCAGACGACCCGATCGCCGGTCACCAGCGAGCGGATAGTCCGACGGATATTGCAGCGGTGCTGCTCGCCCTGCGCGTCTTCAACGTCGGCATGCATACCAAAGCGGCTGATAACAATGCCGTCACGGGCTTCGCCGAACAGGCTGTCATCGGCTTCTGCTTTCTGCTCGCGCGTTTGCAGGCGGCGCTGATGGTTAGCATTGACCCGACGCTGCTGCCCTTTTGACAGTTTGTTTTTACTCACTTTTCCTCACGCGGTTACAGAGCGTTTCACCCCGGCGGGGCAAAACGTCTATGATACACGCTAATCAGATGCAGTCCCACTGCTGAGCGCCGCTAACAGGCGGTTGAATGTGGGATTCAGCCTGAAATCTATGACGACAATGGCAAACCCGGGAATCAGCATGACACTCAGTGACAATAATCTTATCTGGATCGATCTGGAAATGACGGGGTTAGACCCAAAACGGGATCGCATTATTGAGATTGCGACCATCGTTACCGATGCCAATCTCAACATCCTGGCTGAGGGGCCGGTGATGGCGGTACACCAGTCTGACGCGCAGCTGGCGCTGATGGATGACTGGAATGTGCGTACCCATACTAAGAGCGGCCTGGTGGAGAGAGTGAAAGCCAGCCCGTTTGATGACCGGGCCGCAGAGCAGGCAACCATCGCCTTTTTGCAGCAGTGGATACCGGCCGGTAAATCGCCGATTTGCGGCAATAGCATTGGGCAGGATCGCCGCTTCCTGTTTGAGTACATGCCCGCGTTAGAAGCCTATTTTCATTACCGTTACCTGGACGTCAGCACCCTAAAAGAGCTGGCGCGTCGCTGGAAGCCGGAAATTCTGCCAGGCTTTAAAAAGCGTGGGACGCATCAGGCGCTGGATGATATCCGCGAATCGATTGCCGAGCTGGCTTACTATCGTGAACATTTTATCAATCTGGCCGGATGAAATTTTGCCGCGGCTGTTGAATAAAACATCGGGTCGCCGATAAAATCGGCAGTCGCGCGAAAAGCGCAAAATTTTGCGAGAAGAAGCTTGCGGCTATAAGGATTTCTCGTATAATGCGCTCCCCGTACCGATGCTGATTTTTGTCTGGCATTGTTACGTAAAGCGGGAATAGCTCAGTTGGTAGAGCACGACCTTGCCAAGGTCGGGGTCGCGAGTTCGAGTCTCGTTTCCCGCTCCAAAATCAGGTTTGCAGTAACAGCCGCAAAAATGCGGGAATAGCTCAGTTGGTAGAGCACGACCTTGCCAAGGTCGGGGTCGCGAGTTCGAGTCTCGTTTCCCGCTCCAGCTGTTACAGGCAGCCAGTTTCTATCTGCGGGAATAGCTCAGTTGGTAGAGCACGACCTTGCCAAGGTCGGGGTCGCGAGTTCGAGTCTCGTTTCCCGCTCCAGAATTCTCTTTCTTATTTTTCACAATCTATCCGCTATGCTGTACCGGTGATTCCCTCTGGTTTTTTATCTATTGTAAACAGAGTTATCCACAGAGCTGACGCATGCTACCGAGATGACATAAAAATGATCAGGTTTGTCTTTTTTGCTTTACCTTATGATTTTAAAGACTATTAAAACATTTCAGATTGTTAACTGGATCACTTGTAGTTTTTGTGAAGGTTGAATGACAACGCTTTTTTGTTTTTATTCACAGCTTGTGGAAAAGCGACATGTGTCTCTCAGGCGTCGCGCGTCAGTCCTTTTTCAATCGCTCTGACCAGACGCTGCTTCTGGCTGCGCTGAACCTCAATGCGCACTTCGCTGCGACGCGCTATTTGCTGTTCAATCGCCCAGTTTATATGTTCATCAAGCAGCGGATTCTCCCCCAGACGCGTCTCCAGTGCCAACAGGTTGCCCTGGTCCCAGGGGGCGTTACCCAGTGCGACTGCGATATTGCGCAGCCAGCGCAAATGGCCAATCCGGCGGATCGCCGAACCTTCAGTCACGCGTAAAAAAGTCGCCTCATCCCAGCGGAAAAGTTCTATTAATGCTGGCGCGTGCAGCCTGGCGCGGGGCGAAAAGTCCGCTTCGTCGCTCAACTGGCCGTAACGATTCCACGGACAGATAAGCTGGCAATCATCGCAGCCGTAGATGCGGTTGCCAATCAGCGGGCGCAGCTCGACCGGAATCGCGCCTTCCAGTTCAATGGTCAGGTAGGAGATACAGCGGCGGGCATCGACGGTATAGGGTTCAACAATGGCGCCGGTCGGGCAAATAGTCATACAGGCAATGCAGCGACCGCAGTTTTCTTCCACGGGCTTATCGACCGGCAGCGGTAAGTTAATTAACAGTTCGCCAAGAAAAAACCATGAGCCTGCCTGACGGTTGAGAATCAGGCTGTGTTTCCCCGTCCAGCCCAGCCCGGCCTTCGCAGCCAGCGGACGTTCCAGCAGCGGGGCGGAATCAACAAAGGGGCGAAAGCTGACTTTTTCGCACTGCTGTTGAATCATTTCTCCTAATTTTTTCAGCCGATTGCGCAATACTTTATGATAATCACGCCCGAGGGCATAACGGCTGACGTAGCCAAGCTGGGGATCTTTCAGTACGCGGGCAAAGGCCGCATTGGCAGGCAGGTAATTCATGCGTACGCTGATAACGCGCAGGGTGCCCGGTAGCAATTCCTGCGGACGGGCGCGCATCATACCGTGGCGCGCCATCCACGCCATTTCGCCATGGTACTGCTTATCGAGCCACGCCTGCAGACGCGGCTCTTCTGGCGTCAGGTCGGTGTCACAGATACCCACCTGCTGAAAACCGAGTTCCAGTCCCCAGCGTTTAATCTGTTGGGCAAGCTGAGCAAGATCGAGAGGATGCGACATGACTGACCTGAATAGCGGAGAAAACCCGTATAGCTTACCACATTCCCTGTGGCCCGCCGAGGCGATGGCGGAACTGGAAAAACAAGGCGCGGATGCGTTGGGTCTGACGCTATACGAACTGATGCTGCGGGCGGGAGAGGCCGCATTTAATCTGCTTCGTCAGCGCTGGCCGCAGGCTGAACATCTGCTGATCCTTTGTGGTCACGGCAATAACGGCGGTGATGGTTACGTCGTGGCCCGGCTGGCGCATTCGGCGGGGCTAACGGTCACGCTGCTGGCCTGTGAAGGGAGTAAGCCGCTGCCGGAAGAGGCTGCGCAGGCAAGAAACGCCTGGCTCGCCGCCGGCGGCGTTATACATGCTCCGGACATTCCGTGGCCTGAACGGGTTGAGGTCATTGTTGATGCCTTATTGGGCACCGGTCTGAACCGCCCGGCGCGCGAACCTTATGCTGCGCTTATTGAGCAGGCGAATCGCCATCCGGCGCCGGTACTTGCCGTCGATATTCCCTCCGGATTAGTGGCCGCCAATGGTACCACTCCCGGTCCGACGATATTGGCAGCGGCGACCTTGACGTTCATCGCCCTGAAACCCGGATTATTGACCGGTAAAGCGCGCGATCATGTGGGTCGCCTGCATTACCACGGGCTTAGCCTGGACCGCTGGCTTAGCGGGCAGAATGCGCCCTGGTCGCGCGTTGATGTCGGTTCCCTCAGCAACTGGCTGGCACCGAGGCGCGCCAGCAGTCATAAAGGCGACAATGGCCGGCTGGTGATGATCGGCGGCGATCGCGGCACCGCTGGCGCTATCCGGCTGGCCGCTGAAGCCGCTTTACGCAGCGGCGCCGGTTTAGTGCGCGTGCTTACTCATGCTGACAATATCGGCCCGCTGTTGACTGCCCGACCGGAGCTGATGGTTGATGAGCTGAATGATAAGACTCTGGATAGCGCGCTAGAGTGGGGCGATGTGGTGGTTATCGGTCCGGGGCTTGGCCAGGAAAGCTGGGGTAAAAATGCCTTAAAAAAGGCAGAAAAGTCCCAGAAGCCCATGTTATGGGATGCTGATGCGCTAAACCTGCTGGCAATCAGACCCGATAAACGTCAGAATCGCATCATTACGCCCCATCCCGGTGAGGCGGCCCGGCTGCTTAATGTAAAAACCAGCGAGATTGAAAGCGACCGCTTACTTGCGGCGCAGCGCCTGGTAAAACGTTATGGCGGCGTGGTGGTATTAAAAGGCGCCGGCACCATTATCGCCAGCCAGCAGGGCCAGTTGGCCATCGCCGACGTTGGTAATGCGGGTATGGGAAGCGGTGGGATGGGGGATGTGCTTTCCGGAATTATCGGCGCGCTGACAGGGCAGAAGCTGTCGTTGTATGATGCATCCTGCGCTGGCTGTGTGGCGCACGGAGCCGCGGCGGACCGCGTCGCAAGCCTGAGAGGAACGCGCGGCATGTTGGCGTCCGATCTTTTCTCTCAGCTGTATCTGTATGTTAATCCAGAGATGTCGACTCCAGTAAAATGAAAAGCTGTCTATTTTCGCTGCCAGATGAGGCGGCTACTCTCAATTTAGGGGCGTTACTTGCCCGCGCCTGTCACGGCGCGGCGGTGATCCATTTACAGGGCGAGCTGGGTGCAGGTAAAACCACTTTTAGTCGTGGATTTCTGCAAGCGTTGGGGCATCAGGGCAATGTTAAAAGCCCAACCTATACCCTGGTTGAGCCTTATAAACTGGGTGAACGTACGATTTATCATTTTGATCTTTATCGTCTCGCCGATCCCGAAGAGCTGGAATTTATGGGGATACGTGACTATTTCACGCTAAATACCGTCTGTCTGGTCGAGTGGCCTCAGCAGGGCGCAGGGGTGCTTCCTGAGCCGGACCTCGAACTCAGTTTGATTTATCAAGGACAAGGACGTGAAGCCATATTAAAAGCGCTTAGTGAAACAGGTGAGAAAATGCTGCAGGAAATAGACGGGGAGAAAGGTTGCTGATAATGCGTCATATAAAAACAGGTCTGATTACGCTTTTTTTAGTATTAACTTTTCAAGCCACTGCGGCCAATCTTTCAGATATTAACGTTTCCAATGGCAATAGCCGGGCTACGGTGACGCTGAATTTTACCGGACAGCCGGTCTATGCTTTTTTTCCTTTGCATAATCCGGAACGCGTGGTGCTGGATATTCGCAAAAGCGGCGTGGTAAAAGGGCTTCCGCTCAATTTTAGCGGTGAAAATCTGGTTAAAGTTATTCGTACCAGCCAACCGAAAGACAGTCAGAGTATCCGCCTGGTGTTTGAGCTGACGCAGCCGGGGCGGACGCGCGCCGTTACGCAAAAAGCGGGCAGCGGCTATCGGGTGGTCTTCACGATTCAGGGAAGCCAGCCGGCTACCCGCGCGCGCAGTACCCCACCGCCGGCACCGGCACCGGCACCGGCACGTAACGCGACTCCGGCGCAGAAAAATCCGTTTAATGGCAATCCCGTCACCGCGGTTGCCAGTGAAAATACGCGCGTTTCTCCCGGCACCAGTAGCGCCGGGACGGGCAACGAACGGGTGGTTGTTGCCATTGATGCCGGACACGGCGGTCAGGATCCAGGCGCCATTGGCGCTGGCGGCCTGAAAGAGAAAAACGTGACTATCGCCATTGCGCGCAAACTGCGGGTGCTGCTCAATAACGATCCGATATTTAAGGGTGTGATGACCCGCGACGGCGATTACTTTATCTCGGTGATGGGACGCTCGGACGTGGCGCGCAAACAAAATGCTAACCTGCTGGTTTCTATTCACGCCGACGCCGCGCCGAACCGCACTGCTTCGGGCGCGTCGGTCTGGGTGCTCTCCAATCGCCGCGCCAACAGTGAAATGGCAAACTGGCTGGAGCAGCATGAGAAACAGTCGGAATTACTCGGCGGCGCGGGCGATCTGCTGGCTAACAGCCAGGCCGACCCTTATCTCAGCCAGGCGGTACTCGATTTACAGTTTGGCCATTCGCAACGCGTCGGCTACGACGTTGCGGTGAAAGTGCTGGCACAGTTGCAGCATATTGGCGTGTTACATAAGCGCCGGCCCGAACACGCCAGCCTGGGCGTGTTGCGATCGCCGGATATTCCCTCGCTGCTGGTGGAAACCGGCTTTATCAGCAACCCGGCCGGCGAACGACTGCTGGGTTCCAGCGCTTACCAGCAAAAAGTGGCCGATGCGATTTACCACGGCCTGCGTAATTACTTCCTGACGCATCCGGTGCAATCCGCCCCAAAGGAGGAAAACCGTCCGCTACAAAGCGCAGCGGCGGTTAATGTCTCGGCCAACAATGCCAGCAGCACTACGCAATATACCGGGCCGACCAGCCGCCATGTCGTTAAACGCGGCGAGACGTTATCTGGCATTGCGGCGCACTATGGCGTAAGCATGTCGACGTTGAGCGAGCTCAATAAGCTGAAAAAACAGAGCGTGTGGGTGGGGCAACGACTCAAAGTGCCGGCTAACGCGGCGGCGAACTCTTCAGCCAGTACCGCCCGTCCGGCGGTCGCTAACAGCGTACAGCGTCATAAAGTCGTGAGCGGTGATTCGCTTTCTGCGATTGCCGCTCACTACGGCGTCAGCCCGAAAGCCATCATGCAGGCAAACAATATGAAATCGCAAAACGTGATGCTTGGACAGACGCTAAAAATTCCTGCTTCCTGATCGTGCAATAGCGATCTAAGATCGCGTTACGCATTGTTAATAATGCGTCCGTGCAGAGCGTGCAGGCTGCGGGTAAAGTCGCCTGCTGGCCAGTGCTGATAACACCGGTTAACTGCCGGCGCGGGCGCTTTATTTTCCACCTGTTTTCTCGCTTTTCAGGTTTTCAAAGGGATACCTATGCCAATTCAGGTTTTACCGCCGCAGCTTGCTAACCAGATTGCCGCCGGAGAAGTGGTGGAACGCCCCGCGTCGGTGGTGAAAGAACTGGTTGAAAACAGCCTGGATGCCGGTGCTACCCGGATTGATATCGATATTGAAAAGGGCGGCGCTAAGCTTATCCGCATCCGGGATAACGGCGGTGGCATCGGCAAAGAAGAGCTGACCATGGCGCTGGCACGTCATGCGACCAGTAAAATCAGCTCGCTTGACGATCTTGAAGCGATCCTCAGCCTGGGTTTTCGTGGCGAAGCGCTGGCCAGTATCAGCTCGGTCTCCCGCCTGACCCTCACTTCGCGCCCTGAAGATCAGCGTGAAGCCTGGTCTGCCTACGCTGAGGGCAGGGATATGGTGGTAACGGTTAAGCCGGCGGCGCATCCGCCAGGCACGACGTTAGAAGTGCTGGATTTGTTCTTTAACACCCCGGCCCGGCGCAAATTTATGCGTACTGAGAAAACTGAGTTTGCGCACATCGATGAAGTTGTCCGGCGCATCGCGCTGGCGCGCTTTGATGTTGCCATCTCGCTGACTCATAACGGCAAGCTTGTACGTCAGTATCGCGGCGTAAACGATCCCGGCCAACACGAGCGGCGGCTGGGCGCCATTTGCGGTACCGCTTTTCTTAGCCATGCGCTGGCGGTTGAATGGCAGCACGGCGACCTTAATCTGCGCGGCTGGGTTGCCGATCCTGCTGGCGCGCGCGCGGTGACGGAGATGCAATATTGCTACGTCAACGGCCGCATGATGCGCGATCGCCTGATCAATCACGCAATCCGTCAGGCCTATCAGGACAAGCTCGGCGCCGAGCATCAGCCTGCCTACGTGCTTTATCTGGATATCGACCCTCACCAGGTCGACGTCAACGTTCATCCGGCTAAGCATGAGGTGCGCTTTCATCAGTCGCGCATGGTGCACGATTTCATCTATCAGGGCGTGGTCAGTGTGATTCAGGAAAGCGGTAGCCCGACGCTGCCGATACAGGAACCTGATGATGATGGCGTTTTGCCGGATACCCGCTGGCAGCCCACTAACCGTCCGGCGGCCGGCGGCAATCATTTTGCAACGCCTGCGGCGCCGACGGCGGTTAGCGCCGGTGAGGCGGCTGGCCGCCAGCCAGGCTGGCAGCCGCAGCAAGAGGGATACCGAAAGCGGGAGGGCGCGGTCTATCAAAAGTTATTGCAGGCCGCGCCGCTGCCGGCGCGGGAACCTGTGCCGGCAGTGAATATAACCGCGAACAGCGCGCCGGAGCCTGTCGTTCCGCTACAAGGGCATAACCAAAGCTTTGGTCGCCTGCTGACGGTTCTGTCCGGCGTCTGGGCGCTGCTGGAGCATAATGGCGCGCTGCGCCTGATGAGTCTTGCCGTTGCGGGGCGCTGGTTGAAACAGGCCCAGCTCGACCCGGCGAACGCTGCGCTGAAAGCGCAGCCGCTGCTGATTCCGGTGCGCTTAAAACTGGAAAAGGCGGAACGAAACGTCGTGGTACAGAGGTCGGAGCTGTTACAGCATTTTGGCCTGGACCTGATGAGCGATGGACAACATGTGACTCTGCGCGCTGTGCCTTTACCTTTACGCAACCAAAATTTACAAATCTTGATTCCGGAACTGTTAGGCTATCTTGCCAGTCGGCCAGAGGTAACGGCAGATCAGATAGTGCAATGGCTAGCGCGCCACGCGGCAAACGAATCCCAGCAATGGAATCATTCGCAGGCAATTACGCTGCTGACGGAAGTTGAACGACTCTGCCCGCAATTGGTGAAATCGCCGCCTGCTGGATTAATACAACCGATCGATATTGAAACGGCGGTTAGCGCCCTGAAGCATGACTGAGATAATCCAGGCTAGCCGGCCAAAGGCTATTTTTTTGATGGGGCCAACGGCCTCGGGTAAAACGGCGCTGGCCATCCGGCTGCGTCAGCAACTGCCGGTTGATCTGATTAGCGTCGATTCGGCGTTGATTTACCGGGGAATGGATATTGGCACGGCTAAGCCCCCGGCGGAAGAGTTAGCGCTAGCTCCCCATCGTTTGCTGGATATTCGCGACCCGGCGCAGGCCTATTCTGCGGCAGAGTTTCGCCGCGATGCGCTGGCCGCGATGAACGAGATTACTCAGCAGGGACGTATTCCGCTGCTTGTTGGCGGAACCATGCTCTATTATAAGGCGTTGCTGGAAGGATTATCGCCGCTGCCCCCGGCCGATCCTGAAGTACGCCAGAAAATTGAGCAAACGGCAGACGAGAAGGGATGGGACTATCTGCATCGTCAATTACTGGCCGTGGATCCGGTGGCGGGTAATCGTATTCATCCGAATGATCCCCAGAGACTCTCGCGAGCACTGGAAGTTTTTTTTATTTCGGGTAAAACTTTAACCGAACTGACAAAAACATCCGGAGAAGCGTTACCGTATGATGTGACGCAGTTTGCGATCGCTCCGGCAAATCGTGAATTGTTACATCAACGCATTGCGCAGCGCTTCCAGCAGATGTTAGCGTCAGGATTTGAGGCGGAAGTCCGGGCTCTTTTTGCCCGAGCTGATTTGCATACGGATATGCCTTCCATTCGTTGTGTTGGTTATCGCCAGATGTGGTCATATCTGCAGGGCGAAATTGATTACGATGATATGGTTTATCGGGGAATTTGCGCAACCCGCCAGCTCGCCAAGCGTCAGATGACCTGGCTGCGTGGGTGGGATGGGGTTCACTGGCTGGATAGCGATCGGCCAGCGGATGCACTGGAGCAGGTACTTCAGGTTCTTAGTGCGAAGCCCTGATGATTGTGTAAAATTAGCATGTTAGCTTGCGCAAATTTTTTACGCAGTATTTCAGAGCCTCCGGGCTCCAAAAGTTATAAACAACAAGCATATAAGGAAAAGATAGAATGGCTAAGGGGCAATCATTACAAGACCCGTTTTTGAACGCATTGCGTCGCGAACGTGTTCCGGTTTCTATTTATTTGGTGAATGGTATCAAACTGCAAGGTCAGATTGAGTCGTTTGATCAGTTTGTTATTTTGTTGAAAAACACGGTTAGCCAGATGGTTTATAAGCACGCCATTTCGACCGTGGTTCCGTCCCGTCCGGTTTCCCACCATAGCAATAATGCGGGTGGCGGTAGCAATAACTATCATCATGGCAGCAATAATCAACCGGCTGGAGCTGCACAGCCGCAGCAGGATGGCGACGACGCTGAATAAGCGCACGGAAATTATCCGGCTATCCGTTAGTTTTCAGCAAAGTAAAACCGTGCATATCCCCGGTAATATACGCCGCTGTATATAACCGGGGGATTTTAGCGGCGCGCGATGCTGTGATTTAGACGATCAGGATGCGGCGGGGATCATCAGGCGTTGGGTTCCCCGTTTGGTAAAACGTTTCTGACCTTGCCTTCTGTTACCGCGGGTTAGAAGCGGCTGTCTGTATTAAACGCCTTTTATTCGTGAGGCGTTCCAAATCTGATTTCACGCAGTATGGCCAACGCGTTGCAACTTTAAGTTTCAGAGAGGTTTTTAGTTTGTTCGACCGTTATGATGCCGGTGAGCAGGCCGTACTGGTACACATCTATTTCTCGCAAGATAAGGATATGGAAGATTTGCAGGAGTTTGAAACCCTGGCTTCTTCCGCCGGCGTTGAAGCGCTGCAGGTGGTTACCGGCAGCCGCAAAGCGCCACATCCCAAATATTTTGTTGGTGAAGGTAAAGCCGAAGAAATCGCCGGGGCAGTCAAAGCAACCGGTGCCAGCGTTGTGCTGTTCGATCACGCGCTGACGCCCGCCCAGGAGCGCAACCTGGAGCGACTGTGCGAGTGCCGGGTTATCGATCGCACCGGTTTGATTCTGGATATCTTTGCTCAACGCGCGCGCACCCACGAAGGGAAACTGCAGGTTGAACTGGCGCAGCTACGCCACCTCGCTACGCGTCTGGTACGCGGCTGGACTCACCTTGAGCGCCAGAAAGGGGGGATTGGGCTGCGCGGCCCGGGCGAAACCCAGTTGGAAACCGACCGCCGGCTGCTGCGTAATCGCATCAGTCAGATTATGTCGCGCCTGGAACGCGTTGAGAAGCAGCGCGAGCAAGGACGTCAGTCGCGTAATAAAGCCGATATCGCGACGGTGTCGCTGGTTGGTTATACCAATGCAGGTAAATCGACGCTGTTTAATCGTATTACCGAAGCGGACGTTTATGCGGCAGACCAGCTATTCGCTACCCTTGATCCGACCCTGAGACGCATTGATGTTGCTGATGTAGGCGAAGTGGTGCTGGCGGATACGGTTGGTTTTATACGCCATCTGCCCCACGATCTGGTTGCCGCTTTTAAGGCCACTTTGCAGGAAACGCGTCAGGCAACGCTGCTGTTACACGTTATCGACGCGGCGGACGTGCGAGTCGATGAAAATATTGAAGCCGTAGATATCGTTCTCGATGAAATTGAAGCCAGCGAAATTCCAACGCTGCATGTTATGAATAAGATCGATATGCTCGATGAGTTTGTTCCGCGTATCGATCGTGACGATGAGAACCGCCCGGTTAGAGTCTGGCTTTCGGCACAGTCCGGGCAAGGTATTGAGCTACTTTTCCAGGCGCTTACCGAGCGTCTGGCCGGTGAAGTAGCACAGTTTGATTTACGTTTGCCGCCCAATGAAGGGCGGCTGCGCAGTCGTTTTTATCAGCTTCAGGCTATTGAAAAAGAATGGAATGAAGAGGATGGAAGTATTGGCATACAGATTCGTATGCCCGCTGTGGACTGGCGCCGGCTGTGCAAGCAGGAGCCTTCTTTGGTGACTTATATTGTTAGTTGATTTTGCCTGAATGCGTATTCTGACCTTTGGGATACCACCGCACACACACATAATGGAGTAAAAACATGGCGTGGAATCAGCCCGGTAATAACGGACATGACCGCGACCCGTGGGGAAGCAGCAACAATCAAGGCGGCAACTCTGGGGGAAATAAGGGAGGGCGCAATCAGGGACCTCCTGATTTAGATGATATCTTCCGTAAGCTCAGTAAAAAACTGGGTGGACTGGGCGGTGGTAAAAAAGGCGGAGAAGATAATAACCGCTCATCGGGCAACGGTGGCCGGTTAGTGGGTATTGTCGTGGTGGCCGCCGTGGTTATCTGGGCCGCCAGCGGTTTTTATACCATCAAAGAAGCCGAGCGAGGCGTGGTAACGCGTTTTGGCCATTTTAGCCATATCGTTGGTCCGGGTCTGAACTGGAAGCCGACATTTATCGACCACGTCCGCGCGGTTAACGTTGAAGCGGTGCGTGAGCTGGCCGCATCCGGCTTAATGCTGACTTCAGACGAAAACGTAGTGCGCGTTGAAATGAACGTGCAGTACCGCGTCACCAACCCGGAAGAATATCTGTATTCGGTGGTTAACGCTGATGACAGCCTGCGTCAGGCGACTGATAGCGCGCTGCGTGGTGTTATCGGCCGTTCAACCATGGACCGTATTCTGACGGAAGGCCGTACCGTTATTCGTAGCGAAACCCAGCGCGAGCTGGAAGAGACGATCCGCCCGTATCATATGGGAATCACGCTGCTGGATGTCAACTTCCAGACCGCGCGTCCGCCGGAAGAAGTAAAAGCGGCGTTTGATGATGCTATTGCCGCGCGTGAAAACCGCGAACAGTACGTGCGCGAAGCGGAAGCTTACGCCAATGAAGTTCAGCCGCGCGCCAACGGTCAGGCGCAGCGTATTCTTGAAGAAGCGCGTGCTTACAAGGCCCGAACCGTGCTGGAAGCGCAGGGTGAGGTTGCCCGCTTCGCGAAAATGCTGCCGGAATATAAGGCCGCGCCGGATATTACCCGCGAACGTCTTTATATTGAAACCATGGAGCATGTGCTCAGCCACACTCATAAGATTCTGGTCAGCGACAAAGGCAACAACCTGATGGTGCTGCCCCTCGATCAGCTTATGCGTGGGCAGAACCCTGCTAACGGGAACGGCAAGGGGAGCAGTAACCTGATGCGCATGCCGCCGCTGTCGGACAGCAATGCCCGTAACGGCAGCGGACAGTCATTCAGTCCGGATGACATCATGGATCAGCGTCGTGCTAACGCGCTGCGCAATGATACCCAGCGCGAAGGGAGAGAATAACGATGCGTAAGCCATTAATCGTAGTATTGATTGTTGTGCTGGTGGTGCTGTACGCGTCACTGTTTGTGGTGCAGGAAGGGCAGCGCGGTATTGTGATGCGCTTCGGCAAGGTTCTGCGCGATTCAGATAACAAGCCGCTGATCTACGCGCCGGGACTTCACTTTAAAATTCCGTTTATTGAGTCAGTAAAAACGCTGGATGCACGCATTCAGACCATGGATAACCAGGCCGATCGCTTTGTTACCCGTGAGAAGAAAGACCTTATTGTTGATTCCTATATTAAATGGCGTATCAGCGATTTTGGCCGCTACTATCTGGCAACCGGCGGGGGTGATATTTCGCAGGCAGAGGTGCTGCTGAAGCGTAAATTCAGCGACCGCTTGCGTTCTGAAATGGGGCGGCTGGATGTGAAAGACATCGTAACCGACTCTCGTGGCCGCCTGACTACCGACGTCCGTGATGCCCTGAATAACGGCTCGGCCGGCGCGGATGATGAAGTCAGCACTCCGGCAGCGGATGATGCGATTGCCTCAGCGGCTAAGCGGGTTGAGCGTGAAACCTCAGGCCATGTTCAGGCGATTAATCCGAACAGTATGGCGGCGCTGGGTATTCAGGTGGTCGATGTGCGCATTAAGCAGATCAACCTGCCAACGGAAGTCTCAGAAGCTATCTATAACCGTATGCGTGCGGAACGTGAAGCGGTGGCGCGTAGCCAGCGTTCACAGGGTCAGGAAGAGGCTGAAAAAGTACGCGCCCAGGCGGATTACGAGGTAACCCGTACGCTGGCCGAGGCGCAGCGTGAGGCCTTAATCATACGCGGTGATGGGGATGCGGCGGCGGCTAAGCTGTTTGCGGACGCCTTCAGCCAGGATCCGGATTTCTACGCCTTTATCCGCAGCCTGCGCGCTTATGAAAACAGCTTCAAGAGTAATCAGGATATTATGGTATTAAGCCCGGATAGCGATTTCTTCCGCTATATGCGGCCACCTACTAACGCTAAGCGCTAGGTTTCTGATATAACTGCGGCGGGCCGGATATAATCCGGCCCGTTTTTTTGTCTGTGGGAGCGTAGAACAAGCGATGAATATCACTATCTGGCTTGCGCTGGCATTAGTGCTGGTTTTGGAAGGTATTGGCCCGATGCTGCTGCCGCGGATATGGCGGCGTATGATACTGAGCATGGCGCAGTTGCCCGATCGGCTGCTACGGCGTTTCGGCGGCGGGCTGGTGGTCGCGGGCGTGGTGATTTATTACATGCTCAGCGCCCATGCCGGCAGCGGCGGTTGAGGTATAAATTGTGTCTGCTGCGGTTAGAATATCCATATATTGTTATTGCGCGATAAAGCGGCAGAAATATGGCATAGCATGAGCTAAAAGTGCTGAAAATGCGGAAAGCTGATGGTAAAATCCATTTTTAAGCAATCGGTGGTTTTGAGAAATGGGTAAGAACGTCGTCGTACTGGGCACCCAATGGGGTGATGAAGGTAAAGGTAAGATCGTAGACCTTCTGACTGAGCGCGCTAAGTATGTTGTGCGTTATCAAGGTGGCCACAACGCTGGTCATACACTGGTTATCAACGGTGAAAAGACCGTCCTTCATTTGATCCCCTCTGGCATTTTGCGTGAAAACGTCATCAGCATTATTGGTAATGGCGTGGTGCTTTCGCCTGCCGCGCTGATGAAAGAAATGAAAGGGCTTGAAGAGCGTGGTGTACCGGTACGCAATCGTTTACTGCTCTCAGAAGCCTGCCCGCTTATCCTTGATTATCATGTCGCGATGGACCTGGCGCGTGAAAAAGCGCGCGGCGACAAAGCGATTGGCACCACGGGACGTGGTATCGGACCGGCTTACGAAGACAAAGTTGCTCGCCGCGGCCTGCGCGTCGGCGACCTGTTTAACAAAGACAGCTTTGCCGGCAAGCTTAAAGAGATCGTCGACTATTACAACTTCCAGCTGGTTAATTACTACAAAGCGGAAGCCGTTGACTACGAAAAAGTACTGAAAGACGTGCTGGATATTGCCGATATCCTGACCGCGATGGTGGTGGACGTTTCCGAACTGCTCGATCAGGCGCACAAGCGCGGCGACCTGATTATGTTTGAAGGGGCGCAGGGAACGCTGCTGGATATCGATCACGGCACCTATCCCTACGTGACTTCCTCAAATACCACTGCTGGCGGCGTGGCGACCGGTTCCGGCATTGGCCCGCGCCATGTCGATTACGTGCTGGGTATCGTCAAAGCCTATTCCACGCGCGTTGGCGGCGGCCCCTTTCCGACGGAGCTGTTTGATGAAACCGGCGAGTTCCTGAGCGTTAAAGGCCAGGAGTTCGGGGCTACCACCGGCCGTCGTCGTCGCACCGGCTGGCTGGATGCCGTTGCGGTGCGTCGCGCGGTGCAAATTAACTCGCTTTCTGGCTTTTGTCTGACTAAGCTCGACGTGCTGGACGGCCTGCAGGAAGTGAAGATATGCGTGGCTTATCGCCTGCCGGACGGACGCGAAGTCACAACGACGCCGCTGGCGGCGGAGCGCTGGGAAGGTATAGAGCCGATCTATGAGACGCTGCCGGGCTGGAGTGAAAGCACTTTTGGCGTTAAGTCAGTAGAGGGCTTGCCGCAAAACGCCCGTGATTACATTAAACGTATTGAAGAAGTGACAGGCGTTCCGGTTGATATTATTTCAACCGGCCCTGACCGCAGCGAAACCATGATTTTGCGCGATCCGTTCGACGCTTAATTATGCCAGGCCGGTCTTCAGACCGGCCTTTTGTTCTTTCAGGGGCGCCTTCCTTTTCTTTCGTCTGTCGACTATCCAGAAATAGCCTGCCTGACTGGCTTGGTTTATTATCAAAGTAAACGTAAATTCAAACGGATACTCAGTATGCAGGGACGGTCTGGCATCACTGTGAGGTACATGTGCAGCTGACAAGTTTTACCGATTATGGCTTGCGAGCACTGATTTTTATGGCGACCTTGCCAGCAGGTCAATTGACCAGTATTAGCGAGGTTACTGATATTTATGGTGTTTCAAGAAACCATATGGTCAAAATTATTAATCAGCTCAGCCGGACTGGCTACGTCGACGCGGTGCGCGGTAAAAATGGCGGTATCCGTTTAGGCAAGCCAGCCAGTCAGATTGTTGTCGGCCATGTGGTACGCCAGATGGAGCCGCTGCAGCTGGTAGATTGCACCGAATGCCTGATAACGCCGTCCTGCCGGCTTAAAAAAGCGCTCAATGAAGCCGTTAAGCGCTTTATTGAAGAGCTTGATAATTACACCCTGGCTGATCTGGTCGATACTAATCAGCCGCTATACAAGCTCCTGCTGACGGAGCGGCCGCAGATCAGCAGTTGAGCGACAACGGAGAACCGATATGTCAAAGGATCCTTTTCAGGAACGAGAAGCGGAAAAATATGAAAACCCGATCCCCAGTCGCGAATTTATTCTCGCGCATTTAGATAAGCGCGAAAAACCCGCCAGCCGCGAAGAGCTGGCGCAGGAACTCAATATTACAGGCGACGAACAGCTCGAAGCCTTGCGCCGCCGTCTGCGCGCGATGGAGCGCGACGGGCAGCTGGTGTTTACGCGTCGGCAGTGCTATGCCCTGCCGGAACGCCTTGATTTGCTCCGTGGTAACGTCATCGGCCATCGCGATGGCTTTGGTTTTTTACGCATTGAAGGCAGTAAAGACGATCTTTATCTCTCCGCCGAGCAAATGAAAATGTGTATGCACGGCGATATTATTCTGGCGCAGGCAATGGTTGCCGATCGTAAAGGGCGGCGCGAGGCCCGCGTCGTGCGCGTGCTGGAGCCGCGTAACAGCCAGATTGTTGGCCGCTATTTTACCGATGCCGGCGTAGGTTTTGTCGTACCGGATGATAGCCGTTTGAGCTTCGACATCCTGATCCCGCCTGAAGCGATAATGGGCGCGCGTATGGGGGCGGTGGTGGTGGTTGAGCTTGAAAAGCGGCCAACCCGTCGAACCAAAGCGATTGGCCGCATTATTGAGATCCTCGGTGAAAACATGGGGACCGGGCTGGCGGTTGATATGGCGCTGCGCACCCATGAAATCCCTCACTCCTGGCCGGAAGCGGTTGAGCAGGCGGTTTCCAGCCTTAGCGAACAGGTGCCTGAGTCGGCTAAAAAAGGCCGCGTTGACCTGCGTAATTTGCCATTGGTTACCATTGATGGCGAAGATGCCCGCGATTTTGACGACGCTGTTTTTTGCGAGAAAAAGCGCGGTGGCGGCTGGCGCCTGTGGGTGGCAATTGCCGACGTTAGCTATTACGTGCGCCCAGGCAATGCGCTGGATGAGGAAGCTCACAGCCGTGGCACTTCGGTTTACTTTCCCTCTCAGGTAGTGCCAATGCTACCTGAAGTGCTATCAAACGGCCTGTGCTCGATCAACCCGGACGTTGACCGCCTGTGCATGGTGTGCGAAATGACCATTTCCGCCAGCGGTAAGCTGACGGGCTATAAGCATTATGAAGCGGTCATGCGCTCTCATGCGCGCCTGACCTACACCAAGGTATGGCATATTCTGCAAGGGGATGCCGAGCTACGCGAGCAGTATCAGCCGCTGGTTAAGCATCTGGAAGAACTGCATCGCATGTATCAGGTGCTGGAAACCGCGCGTGAACAGCGCGGGGGTATCTCTTTCGAAACGGAAGAGGCCAAGTTCATCTTCAACGCGGAGCGTCGTATCGAGCGCGTGGAGAGGGTGGTGCGCAACGATGCGCACAAGCTGATCGAAGAGTGCATGATTCTGGCGAACATCGCTTCCGCTCGCTTTGTCGAAAAGCATGATGAACCGGCATTATTCCGCGATCACGATCGGCCGAGCGATGACAGTATTACCGGCTTCCGCACGGTGCTGAATGAACTGGGGCTGACGCTTCCCGGCGGCAGTAAGCCGCAGCCGATTGATTATGCCGCGCTGCTGGAACAGATAGCCGATCGTCCCGATCGGGAGATGCTGCAAACCATGCTGCTGCGCTCAATGAAGCAGGCCGTTTACGATCCGGAAAATCGTGGGCATTTTGGCCTGGCTCTGACCTCTTATGCGCACTTTACCTCGCCGATCCGTCGCTATCCCGATCTGCTTTTGCATCGGGCGATTAAATATCAGCTGGCGAAGCAAAGCGGTGAGTTGCAGGGTAACACTACGCCTACGGGCGGCTATCACTACAGCTTCGAAGAGATGCTGCAGCTGGGTCAGCACTGCTCAATGACGGAACGACGCGCCGATGAAGCGACGCGTGATGTCGCTGACTGGTTAAAATGCGATTTCATGCAAGACCAGGTTGGCGAAGTGTTTGAGGGCGTCATTGCCAGCGTTACCGGATTCGGCTTCTTTGTACGGCTGAACGACCTGTTTATTGATGGTCTGGTACACGTGTCGACGCTGGATAACGATTATTATCGTTTTGACGCCGTCGGACAGCGCCTGATCGGTGAGTCGGGAGGGCGTACCTATCGCCTTGGCGATAGCGTGGAAGTGCGGGTTGAGGCGGTGCACATGGATGAGCGTAAAATTGATTTTGCCCTGATCTCCAGTAGCCGCAAGGTGCGTGGCGCCGGTAAAACAGCGCGCACCCGCGAAAAGAAAGCAGGCTCGAACAGCGCGCCAGCACGGCGTAAGCAGATGCGTAGCGGAGTAAATTTTGAGCCTGACAACGCTTTTCGTGGCGAGAAAAAGCCGGGGAAAAGCGCGAAAAATAGTCCCGGCAAGAAAGAGAAAAAAGCGCCTAAAAACGCGGCAAAAACCCGTAAAATAGCCGCTGCTACCAAAGCAAAGCGTGCGGCAAAGAAAAATAAAGCCCCGGAGTGAATCACCGGCTTGCTTCGCAGCCCGTCATTACCCGGCGTTATCGTGCAGGATTGAAATGAGTGAAATAATTTTTGGTATTCATGCCGTTCAGGCACTGCTGGAGAACGATCCCCAGCGTTTTCAGGAAGTTTTCGTGCTGAAAGGCCGCGATGATCGTCGCTTACAGCCGCTGATTTCGGCGCTTGAAGTCCAGGGGATCGTGGTGCAACTGGCTAACCGCCAGTGGCTGGATAAAAAAGTAGAAGGCGCGGTTCATCAAGGGATAGTCGCGCGCGTGAAACCCGGTCGTCAGTATCAGGAAGGCGATCTGTTGGATCTGATTGCCACCCTTGATACGCCTTTTTTATTGATTCTCGATGGCGTAACCGACCCGCATAATCTGGGCGCCTGCCTGCGTAGCGCCGACGCGGCCGGTGTGCATGCGGTGATCGTGCCGAAAGATCGCTCGGCGCAGCTGAATGCAACGGCAAAAAAAGTGGCCAGCGGCGCGGCGGAGAACGTGCCGCTCATTCGCGTGACCAATCTGGCCAGAACGATGCGCCTGCTGCAGGAGGCCAATATCTGGATCGTCGGTACCGCCGGCGAAGCGAGCCACGACCTCTATCAGAGTAAAATGACGGGGCCGATGGCGTTGGTGATGGGCGCGGAGGGTGAGGGAATGCGCCGTCTTACCCGCGAACATTGCGATGCATTAATGCGTATTCCTATGGCCGGCAGCGTCTCGTCGCTGAACGTATCGGTCGCCACGGGGATTTGCCTGTTTGAAGCCGTGCGCCAGCGTAGCGCGCGCTGATACCCGCCCGTCGGGATAACCATCCCGACGGCTCACTGTGCTTTTTCCTTTTCTCCTGCGTTATCTCCTCCGGCAGCCTGTATAGCGGCCAACTACACTTACTTCAGGCATCTGTGAGAAGGGAGATGACGATGACCTGGAATACCCATAGCGTTTTTAATCAGCCGCGCCCGCTGAATAACAGTAATTTGTTCGTGTCCGACGTTCCGCTGCGCGAGGCGCTGGCGCGTGAGGGCGCCGGCTGGGATGGCGATTTGCTGGCATCCGTCGGACAGCAGCTCGGCAGTACGGAGTCGCTGGAATTGGGACGGCTGGCAAACGCGAATCCGCCGGAGCTGCTTCGGTTTACCCCTCAGGGGGAGCGTCTGGATGACGTTCGCTTCCATCCCGCCTGGCATCTGCTGATGCAGGGGCTATGCGCCAACCGGCTGCATAACCTGCCCTGGCATTGCGATGCGGTTCCTGGAGCCATGGTGGCGCGCGCCGCGCGCTTAATTTTGCATGCGCAGGTTGAGGCTGGCACCCTGTGTCCGGTTACCATGACCTTTGCGGCTATTCCGCTGCTGTTTGAACATTTGCCCAGCGACTTTAGCGCCTGGCGCGAGGGATTGCTGTCAGATCGTTACGATCCGCACCTGTTGCCGGGCGATCGAAAAAGCGGTCTGCTGATCGGCATGGGAATGACCGAAAAGCAAGGCGGCACGGACGTGTTAAGCAACAGCAGTCGGGCGGAGCCGCTTGCCGGGCGTGGGAGCGGCGAGCGCTATCTGCTGACCGGCCACAAATGGTTTTTCTCCGTCCCGCAAAGTGATGCGCATCTGGTGCTGGCACAGGCGAAAGGGGGGCTTTCCTGCTTCTTTATGCCGCGTCTGCTGCCGGATGGCAGCCGTAATGCGCTGCATATTGAGAGGCTGAAAGAGAAGCTGGGTAATCACTCCAATGCCAGCAGTGAAGTCGAGTTTTGCAATGCCAGCGCCTGGCTCATCGGTGAGGAAGGGGAAGGCGTTCGACAGATACTGAAAATGGCTGGCCGTACCCGTCTCGACTGCGCGTTGAGCAGCCATGGTTTAATGCGGCGCGCCTTCTCTGTCGCGCTTTATCACGCCCATCAGCGTCAGATTATGGGTAAAAATCTGCTCGACCAACCGCTAATGACGCAAGTGCTGAGTCGACAGGCGCTGGTGCTGGAAGGCCAGACGGCGCTGCTATTACGTCTGGCGCGGGCCTGGGAGAATATGCAGGATGCGAATTCTGCGCTGCTGGCACGCCTGCTGACGCCCGCGGCAAAATTTGTTATTTGCCAGCGAGGAATCGCCTTCGTCGCGGAGTCGATGGAAGTGCTGGGCGGCATTGGTTACTGTGAGGACAACGAGCTGCCGCGCCTGTACCGTGAGATGCCGGTCAACAGCATCTGGGAAGGCTCTGGCAACGTTATGTGCCTTGACGTGCTAAGAGTGCTGAAAAAGCAGCACGGACTGGATGAGTTACTGGCGCAGCAGCTGGCAGAGGTCAAGGGCGTGAATCGCCATCTTGATCGCTTTGGCCGGCGGATGCTCGCCATGACGACAAAGGCTGATGAGCGCTATGCGCGTGAGCTTACGCGGGATTTACTGGCGCTGGCTAGCGGTATTCAGGTCGTAAAAGATCTTGAGCCTCCGCTGGCCGATGCCTGGTGTCGGCAGCACCTGACCGCGCGGGGCGGCGAGGTGCTGCCGGAAGCGGTTTGCCGTCGTTTACTGAGCAGAGCTTGCGGAGGCTGATGCTGGTGGTGGGCCGTAAAGATTCGCAGTGGCGTACCAGAAGCCTGGCCGGATAGTTTCCTCGAGCGCCAGAATCAGGTAATAAGCAGCATGAACTGAATCAGCCCGGGCTTTTATCGCCCGCAGTGCATCGTCCGGCGAGCCGGGAAGCGTTACGCTATAGGTGCCGAGCTCTGGCAGGTTAAACCGCTGCGCTTTAGTAATTTCCTGCGCGTGGTCGGTTGGCGGCGGCGGTGGCTGGGGCGTGGTTTTAAAAGCACTACAGCCGCTCAGCAACAGCAGCAGACAAAAAAGCGTGGCGCGCATGACGTTGTTCTCTGTGGTCAGGATAAGGGTCAGTGTACGCTAATTTTATTTAGCTGTTGATGAAACCGCTTCAGAGCACCGGGGTTTATTGACCCACCGGTAAAATAATAACGACAGCAGCGCGAAAGGCGCCAGATTGCACGACGGACAGTGGCCGCTTTGTGAGTTTTCCGCTTAATTTTTACTAAGGAATGTCCATGATTGAATTAAACGTAGAAAACTTCGCTGGCATTGAGTGCCTGCACGCTACGCCTGCGGGTAAGCAGCAAACGGCGTTGCCGACGGTGCTTTTCTGGCATGGTTTTACCTCCTCAAAAGAAGTTTATGCCTACTTTGCGGTTGCGCTGGCGCAAGCCGGATTTCGTGCTCTGTTGCCGGATGCTCAAATGCATGGCAGCCGTTACAACGGCGATACCGAAGCGCGGCTAAGTCATTTCTGGTCGATCCTGAAAAATAATATTGATGAGGTGCCGGTTCTGCTTCAGGCGCTGAACGAACGCGGGCTGATTGACCAGCAGCGGGTTGCCGTTGGCGGCGCTTCACAGGGCGGGATGACGGCGCTGGCCGCGCTGGCTCGTTATCCTGAACTGCGCTGCGCCGCCAGTATGATGGGATCCGGTTATTTTCTCTCGTTGAGTCACCAGCTCTTCCCGCCGCTTGCCGTGCGCTCGCCGCAGGAAAAACAGCGCTTTGAGCAAATTATGGCGCCGCTGGCGGAATATGAAGTGGGCCACCAGCTGGATAAGCTGGCCGATCGGCCCCTGCTTGTCTGGCACGGCGATGCCGATGAAGTGGTGCCGGTAGCGGAAAGCGTCAGGCTGGAAAAAGCGTTGCGCGAAGCCGGTTCAGACCATAATCTCACCTGGCTGACGGAAACCGGGGTGGGACACCGCATCACGCCATCAGCGCTGACGGCCTTTACGGCTTTCTTCGGCCATCATCTCTGACGCTATCGGCGCAGCGCCGCCGCCATCCTCAGCGTAAAACATGGCAGGCCAGTTATGGCGCGCGCCGGCCGCAGGTAAATAACGCGATATTATGACTATTTTACCTTGAGTTTCGCTGGCCGTGTCAGTATGATTACGCGTCAATTTTTTCAGTCGCATTTACAGGTTGTGCCGCCGGGCCGTTTGTTAACGCAAAAAACTTCGGGACACAGCCTACAACGTTCCTTGCTTCCATGGGCCGCGACTGACCCTGACAGGAGGCTGAATAATCCGTAAGGAGCAAATTTGATGCGTCATTACGAAATCGTATTTATGGTTCATCCTGACCAGAGCGAACAGGTTCCTGGCATGATCGAGCGCTACACTGGTGCTATTACCGGTGCGCAGGGCACGATCCACCGTCTGGAAGACTGGGGCCGCCGTCAGCTGGCTTATCCGATCAACAAACTGCACAAAGCCCACTACGTTCTGCTGAACGTTGAAGCGCCGCAGGAAGTTATCGACGAGCTGGAAAACAACTTCCGCTTCAACGACGCCGTTATCCGCAGCATGATTATGCGCGTTAAGCACGCGGTAACTGAAGCATCTCCGATGGTTAAAGCGAAAGACGAGCGCCGTGAGCGTCGTGAAGATTTCGCTAACGAAACCTCTGATGATGCAGATGCTGGGGATTCTGAAGAGTAATTCCCGTGGCGACTAACCGACTGCAGCTGTCTGGCACCGTTTGCAAGACGCCGGTTCGTAAAGTCAGTCCTTCAGGGATTCCACACTGCCAGCTGGTGCTTGAGCACCGCTCAATGCAGGTGGAAGCCGGTTTTAACCGGCAGGCATGGTGCAGAATGCCCGTTGTTATCAGCGGCAGCGCTCACCAGGCCATTACTCACAGTATAACGGTCGGCACGCAGCTTACGGTGTCAGGTTTCCTTAGCTCCCATCAGGGAAGCAACGGCCTGAACAAACTGGTACTGCATGCCGAGCAGATTGAATTGATAGATTCTGGAGACTAGCCAAATGGCACGTTATTTCCGTCGTCGCAAGTTCTGCCGTTTCACCGCGGAAGGCGTTCAAGAGATCGACTATAAAGATATCGCTACGCTGAAAAACTACATCACCGAAAGCGGTAAGATTGTACCGAGCCGTATCACCGGTACTCGCGCTAAATACCAGCGTCAGCTGGCTCGTGCTATCAAGCGCGCGCGTTACCTGTCCCTGCTGCCGTACACTGATCGTCATCAGTAATCGGTTGCTGTCCATTAACGACTTTAAGAGGATAAGGTAATGCAAGTTATTCTGCTTGATAAAGTAGCCAACCTGGGCAGCCTCGGCGATCAGGTAAATGTTAAAGCGGGCTATGCTCGTAACTACCTGGTACCGCAGGGCAAAGCTGTTCCGGCTACCAAGAAAAACGTTGAGTTCTTCGAAACTCGCCGTGCTGAACTGGAAGCTAAACAGGCTGAAACTCTGACTGCTGCCAACGCTCGCGCTGAGAAAATCAACGCGCTGGGCAACGTCACCATCGCTTCTAAAGCGGGTGACGAAGGTAAACTGTTCGGTTCTATCGGTACCCGCGACATCGCTGACGCAGTAACTGCGGCCGGTGTTGAAGTGGCGAAGAGCGAAGTTCGCCTGCCGGAAGGTGTTCTGCGTAACACTGGCGAGCACGAAGTAAGCTTCCAGGTACACAGCGACGTTTTTGCAAAGCTGACTGTGAACGTTGTTGCCGAGTAAGTTTTTACTTATGCGGTAATGTGAAAAACGCTGGCCCAGGCCAGCGTTTTTTTATGCCTGTGTGGTGGCTTCGCCGGCTAACTTATTCATACCGTCCGCCCGGCAGCGGCCTTTCACGCGTTTTATTATTGCAATAGCATGTTTATATTTTCTATATAGCTTTATCTGTCATTTTTAGGCAATAAAAAAATAATTATTTTTATTGATAATAATTTGCTGGCGAATGATTGGCTGGCAGGTAAATAATTGCAAATCAGTTGAGTCGTCTCTGCCGGTGTGCTCTAATGCCCTGGTGTCAGGCTACCGAGGACAATTTTAATCCGCAACGACGAGAAGCAATACCGCGGATATATTGGAAATATTATGAACAAGGCGTTCAATTCATTCAGTATTACCGTAGTTGATTCAATTCCAATCCTTTCCTCTCCTTGCAGCGAGAAACTCTGGACGGCCGCGCTTTAGCCCACTCCTTCTGCGTATGCGTTACCTGTCGAGCCGTTATCTGCCGACCGGTAAGCTTTCACTAATACCTCTATTTTTTATTACCTGATAAATAAGTCAGGTTTTCCTGGTATGCAGGAGGATATATGCGTTACTGGATATTATTAGGGCTGGCAATTTTTGCCGAAGTTATCGGAACCTTATGTTTGAAATGGGCAAATCATAATGAAAGCCCGGCAGGCTATGGTGTGATGATGGTGATGATTTCTCTGTCCTATATTTTGCTCACGTTTTCAGTGAAGAAAATAGCGCTGGGTGTTGCTTATGCGATGTGGGAAGGGATTGGAATTGTGCTGATTACGCTATTTAGCGTTTGGTTATTTAAGGAAAGCTTGTCGCCGGCGAAAGTGATTGGCTTACTTACCTTGATAACCGGCATTGTGCTTATCAAGTTTGGTACCACCCGATCGGTAAAAGCAGAAGAGGTGCCACATGCAGCACGCTGATTGGGTTTCAATGGGCTGGCTGATGCTGGCCATCGTACTGGAGATTGCAGCGAACATTTCGCTAAAATACGCCGATGGTTTTCGCCGGCCGTTGTATGGAATTATCTCTTTAGTTGGGGTGCTGGCCGCTTTTAGTGCTCTGGGGCAGGCGGTAAAAGAAATCGAACTGTCGGTGGCTTATGCTATCTGGGGTGGTTTTGGCATCGCGGCAACCGTGGCAGCAGGCTGGGTTTTATTTGGTCAGCGGTTGAATAAAAAAGGCTGGCTGGGTGTAGGCGTACTGCTGGCGGGAATGATCATTCTCAAGCTGGCGTAGCGGCGTCGCCGCCAGCCAGTGCGGGAAAATCCCCCTCCCGATTTACTTCACGCGGATAAAACTGCCGTCTGGCTGACGGGTAAACAGCGCCGGGCCGTCATTGCCTTCCACGGTCAGCCCGGTAACCACGCCCTGCGCATCAATGCGCACTTTTACCGTCTGGCCGCGTTGCAAGTTACTCAACGGTTTACCGTCGCCTTCGACCCGGGCCATCGCGAATACATCACTGACTTGTAGATTGTTATCGCGAAAAAGCTGTGCCAGGGTCTGTCCGTTGGCCACTTTGTAATCGTGCCAGCTGCCCTGTGCGTTATTTTCCGGCGGTGTATTATTTTCCGCCGGGACAGTTTGCGCAGGCGCGCTGTTATCGCTTTTAGGCGGTTGCTGCTCCCCATTATCAACCATATTGGCCTGCAGCGCGGCGTCATTATTGTGCTGTGCGGAGCTGGCAGGCGGCGCGTTAACCTGCTGCCGTGATGCCGGCGAAGGCCAAAGAAATGCAATCAATATCAGTGCAATGCCGGCAATGATGCCCCGGCGGTGTGCCAGCGGCAGCGGGTCCATCCAGCGCAGATCGGCGGGCAGCAGCCACAGCCGGTGAAACATTTCGGTCAGGCCTTTGCGGGGCATGGCATCCTCCTGTTGGCATTGTTCACGCACATCTGTATGATTCCCGCTTTTTGTCGCCGGGTAAATGCGGGCGCTGGGTAGCGTTTTGCGCCGCCTGGCTACGCGTCTTACTTTTACCCTGAAACTTGATGGTCAACGTATTAAAATTTAGGACATTATTGTTTCCTTTTCTCTGCTAAATGTCATCTTTCGCTGCTGAGATTTTACGGCTGACTCACGCACTGTTATGCTTCGCCTTCGATTTGATTATTGATAAAGGTAAATTCATGACGACCCCTTCTTTTGACAGCACAGAAGCACAGGCAAGCTACGGTATCGGCTTACAAGTAGGACAGCAGCTGCTGGAGTCCGGATTACAAGGGCTGCAGCCGGAAGCGCTGCTGGCCGGTTTACGTGATGCGCTTGAGGGAAATGCTCCGGCGGTGCCTGTCGATGTGGTCCATCGTGCATTGCGTGAAGTACATGAACGCGCTGATGCCGTGCGGCGTGAGCAGCAGCAGTCGATGGCGGCAGAAGGGCAGAAATTCCTTGAAGAAAATATCAAGCGCGAAGGCGTCAGCAGCACCGAGTCTGGCCTGCAGTTTAGCGTCATTACCCAGGGCGAAGGCCCAATCCCTTCGCGCCAGGACCGCGTTCGCGTTCACTATACTGGCAAGCTGATCGACGGCAGCGTATTTGACAGCTCGGTGGCGCGCGGCGAACCGGCCGAATTCCCGGTTAGCGGTGTGATTGCCGGCTGGATTGAGGCGCTGACGCTGATGCCTGTTGGTTCAAAATGGCAGTTGGTGATCCCGCATAACCTCGCCTATGGCGAGCGCGGCGCCGGCGCTTCTATTCCGCCGTTCAGCACGCTGGTCTTTGAAGTCGAACTGCTGGAAATTCTGTAAGATTCCCGCCAGTACGGGCGACATTGCTGTCGCCCGTTGATCGCTATTTCTGCAGGTTAACGCGATAAATCGCAAACCCTATTTCATCGTTTTCCAGTCGCTTCATCGGATACTGCGCATGGCTTTTGATAAAGGCGCTGGCTTTATCGCCGGGCGAGGTTTCAACGCGCACGTCGAGCTGTGTGTTGCTGTTAACCGGAGCCAGGCGCCAGTTACCATCAGCCTGAGGCTTAACTTCACCGTGCTGTTGGGTTTGCTGGCGAATATAGTTAGCCAGCACCGAGCGATTTTCATCCGGTGAAGAGAAGGCGACATGCCCATCGCCGGTGCCGGCGAATTCTCCTCCCCAGGCGCGGTAATTATTGGTTGCCACCAGGAAAATCTGCTCCGGGTTTACCGCTTTACCTTCAAAGGTTAGCTGCTTGATACGCGAGGCGTTGGCGTTAATCAGCTTGCAGTGGCTGTCGTAGCGCGCGGGTTGGGTGACATCGATCTGATAGTTTACGCCGTCAATAACGTCGAAATTATAGGTCGGGAACTGCCAGTTAATTAGCGATTGAGGCTGGCTGCTGTCAGGATCGATGCGGTTAAATTGTACCGCCGCGCATTCCAGCCACTCCTTCAGCTCACGACCGCTGACTTTTAACGCCACCAGCGTATTGGGATAAAGGTAAAGATCGGCGGCGTTACGGAATGTCATCACCCCTTTTTCAACTTCGACATAGCCTGCGGGATCGTTTTTTCGTCCGCCGGCTTTAAAAGGCGCCGCAGCGGAAAGGACCGGATATTTTTCCAGATCCGGATCACCCTGAATGTAGTGTTTAACGTAGTCGCGCTGGGCATTGTTGACTATCTGCACCGTGGGATCGTCCTGAATCAACGCCAGGTAGCTATACATTACGTCAGCTGACTTGCCGAGCGGTTGACTGACAAATTTACGCGTCGCATTGTGATCGTCCGCCATCACTTTCACCAGCGCCGGATCTTCCGTTGCCAGCGATTTTTTGGCGATCGGATCGTAAATCGGCCGCGCCTGCGCTTTGCCGGAGGTTACCCGCCACTTGCCATCGTTAAGCTCAAGTACCAGATCAACCACGCCAAGATGATCTCCCCACATGCCGGGCATAACCGCAGGCACGCCATTCAGCGTACCCTGAGTGATATCCGCGCCCTTAATGTCGGCAAATTCTTTGCCGGGAAACACTTTGTGCGCATGACCAAACATGATTGCATCAATGCCCGGCACCTGGCTGAGATAGTAAACGGAATTTTCCGCCAGCGCATGCCACGGATCGCTTGATAATCCTGAGTGAGCAACGGCGATCACCACATCCGCACCGGCTGCCCGCATTTTTGGCACCCATTGCTTTGCGGTTTCAGTAATATCGTTGACCGTGACCCGTCCTTGCAGATTAGCCTTATCCCACACCATAATCTGCGGCGGCACGAAACCAATATAGCCGACCTTCAGCGCATGGGGTTGCCCCTGCCGATCTTTGACCTTCAGCGTTTCAATCAGATAGGGAGTGAACTTAGGCTTATTGCTGTGAGCGTCGATAATATTGGCGTTTATATAGGGAAAACGCGCCCCGGAGATGGCTTTTTGAAGGAAATCAAGGCCATAGTTGAATTCATGGTTGCCGAGGTTACCGACGTTGTAATGTAGCCGGTTCAATGCCTTATAAACCGGATGCGTCTCTCCCTGCTTTAATCCCCTGGCTGCCGCATAGTCGCCGAGCGGGCTGCCCTGGATGATATCACCGTTATCCACCAGCACGCTGTTAGTCGCTTGCTTTCGTGCCTGCTCGATCAGCGTTGCAGTACGGACCAGACCGAATTTCTCACTGCCTTTGTCCTTGTAATAGTCAAAATCCATCATATTGCTATGCAGGTCGGTGGTTTCCAGAATGCGGAAATCAACTGTTGCGGCATGAACGGTTGCGCTGATTAGCAGTGCGGCCAGCGTTATCCCTTGTTTAAACATCAGGCTATCTCACGGTGGTTTTCAATATGTAATAAACATCGCAAAATACAGTGAAATTGTTACATGTATTCTTACGAAACTGTGAAGGCGATCGTGAATTTATCGCAGTTGATTGCTGGATTCAGGTGAGGCGATTGCCGTTCAGTATGAGGTTTTTCTGGTTTATCCCATTAGCGTCAAGCAAGCCAGCAGAAATTCGCTGCTCTGCCCTTCGCTATTGCGCGCCCGCTAGCGATATTTCCACCGGCCCCTGGCCCTGATGTATTCGCCTCCGGCGACCGACGGGGGGATGAATCCAGCAGGGACACAATGCGGATAACTCAGCGCTGAACTCTGGAATTGGTAACCACAACGCCACCTCCAGCCACTATCGCCTTCAGGTTGCGCAATTAATATCACATAAGATGTTGCTATTAATAAAATGAAAGGTTAAAAATCATTCTGCAATATTTAGTAAAATATTTCGCTGACGTAACCTCTTCTTTAAATTTTTGGGAAAAAAATCATGAAAAATAGGGTCCTTGTTATCTTATCCCTGCTTGTTTTGAGTGGATGCAGCACAATGTCTTCTAATGAAGCGATTCCTCCACTGCAGGCTGAAACGGCAAAAATGCTGGGGCTTGGTTCTTCTGATGAGATAACGGTTACAAACGTATCGGCCACCAATCCGGATACGCTGGGGTCTCAGATGTTGTCTTACCGTGCAACCACCGATAAAGGCCGTATTTTTGACTGTAAGTCCCAGATGATTCCAGGAATCCTTGGCCAGGAACCGGTCGTTACCGTGCCAAAATGCACCCCGGTTACCGTGCATAAGTAAAAGTTTTTCCCGTCTGCATGCCAGGCGGGAAAAATGGTTATGCTCCATTAGCGGCGCAAAGTCAGCAGAAGTGGCCTTGCTGATTATGTCGTCGGTCAACAGATAACCTTGTTCTGCAGATGGCGATTCATCATTTTGCGGATGTTGATATTACCCTCTACATATCATCTGAACCCGTCCAATACAGGGAAAGCTCGTCCGAGTACGCCTGAATAATTAGAATCCCGCTATCGGTCTTACCCTGCATTTGATGTTACGTTTATCCTGCTCAACCCGGTTATCAAGATATTTCCAGCGACGCCTGCCTCGATGTTCGTTTCAGCCATTCGCCAGCGGCGACCGACAGTTTATTTGGCAGCTACATGCGACAGAACCCTTTACGCTTGTGGTCCGGTGATGATTATGTTAATAAAATCAACAAATAAAAACGAATATTTACCGTCACGCCCCCACAGAAGCCAGGCGCGAACAGCGTGTAATGCTATGATCATAGGTATTCGCGTACTGCAGCAGGTAAGGATGACGGAAACGCAATATTAACGAGGTGGAATATGTTAGAGCAGATTTGCCAGCTGGCATACAAAGCAGGTGATGCCATTATGGAGGTCTATCAGGGGAACGCGCCGATGGCGGTCAGCCAGAAGTCTGACGATTCGCCGGTCACCGCAGCAGACATCGCTGCCCATCGCGTGATTCTGGCGGGTCTGAACGCACTGACGCCCGACATTCCGGTATTATCTGAAGAGGCGCCCCCGGCCTGGGAAGTACGTCAGCACTGGCAGCAATACTGGTTGGTCGATCCACTGGATGGCACCAAAGAGTTTATCAAACGCAACGGTGAGTTTACGGTAAATATCGCGCTGATTGAGGCGGGTAAACCGGTGATGGGCGTCGTCTATGCTCCGGCCTCCGGCGTGATGTATCTGGCAGCGCAGGGGAAAGCATGGAAAGAAGAGAAGGGAAGTCGCGCGCAGATACGCGTTTGCGACGCCGTTCCGCCTTTAGTGGTGGTTAGCCGCTCGCATCGCGATGATAAAGAACTGAACGAGTACCTCAAACAGCTTGGCGAACATCAGACCGTGTCGATTGGCTCATCGCTGAAGTTCTGTCTGGTCGCGGAAGGTAAAGCCCAGCTTTATCCGCGTTTCGGACCGACTAATATCTGGGATACCGGCGCCGGGCACGCAGTTGCCGTTGCGGCCGGCGCCCACGTTCACGACTGGACCGGGCAAACGCTGGATTACACGCCGCGTGAGTCGTTTCTCAATCCGGGCTTTCGCGTTTCACTATTCTGAGCCGGTAGACCCCGGCTGAACGGGCCATCGGGCGGCCCGTTTTACCCTGGATGGCGGTCTTTATTCCTTCAGTAAGGATTTAATCAGCACTATTACCTGATGCGTTTCATCCTGCGTCAGAGCGCCATCTTTTGCAAAGCGTACCCGTCCCTGCTTATCGAGTACCGCGATAGCCGAACCGCCGCTTTTCAGCTGCCAGGCTTTTTTGGCGACGCCGTTGCTATCAACAATAAACTGCGACCAGGGATACTGCTTTTTATTACTTTCAATGCTGCTACGAACAAACATTCCGGTGCCGGGGATGGCGTCATCGGTGTTGACGATAGTGGTGGTCTGATAGCGATCGTGCGGAAAACTCGCCGCCTTTATAGCTTCAACCAGTGCCGCATTCATCTCTTTCGCCGAGGAGCGGCCAGCAATGTGCTGAATGACGCGTACTTTTCCCGCCAGCCTGGCGCTGTTCCAGCTTTGGTAACTAAATTTATCTGCGGTAAGCATGAGCTCACCTTTGTCACTAATACCGATAGCCGGAACGCGCTGATCTTCAACGAGATTATGAGCAAAGGCTGTGAAAGGTAAGGCTAATGAGAGCAGCAGGGCAGGTAAATAAGTAATTTTCATAATATTTCCTTTCACAAAGTGATCCGACCAGATGTTCGTATTTTTGCAATAATAAACGTGAATACTGACTCTGTCGCGTCGACTTGTCGGCTTTGCGGCAATTAGCACAATTTTGCAACATCATATCGGTCTATACTGCTGACGCGGTGTCTCGCGAGAGATTCATCGGTAATGAAATGTAAAAACAGTAAATTTAATGGTTTTTCGGAACATTGGAAGTCCTGGATGTTCTATAGTTATGCTGCTTTCGTCTCCATGGTGCATACCAATTTGACTATGCCGGAGCGAGCTTGAATCTGGAGTAAGGCATAATGAAAATATTTAAGAAATATAATCCACTGCAAATCGCTAAGTACGTAAAAACGTTGTTCCGCGGCCGCCTTTACATCCACAATGTCGGGGCTTTTGAGTTTGATAAAGGTAAAATCCTTATCCCGCGAGTAAAGGACAAGCAGCACCTGTCTGTGATGTCGGAAATTAACCGTCAGGTTCTGCGGCTACAGCTGGAGTGTTAACAACGCTTTAATATTCCCACCTGCACGCTTTAGTATTACCCGCACCCTCCGTTCTGTATCCTGGGCTGCAACAGCCCCGGATACATGAAACCTCAAGTGAACTTCCTCTGAAAACAGACAAACCAAAGGCAGGACCTCTGGCTCACGGGCGTTTGTAAGCCAGAAGCAGCAAAGGATGAAGGGTTTGGCGGTATTTTTACTCTTCCAGCACTTTTGGCAGCACGGTGCCGGTTACCGTCCGGGGATTTAGTCTGGTCACCAACAGCTGATCGATACGGTAGCTGTCAATATCGACCACCTCAAACTTGTAGCCATGAAATTTGACGAAGTCGGTGCGTTTGGGGATCTTGCGCAGCATAAACATCATGAAGCCGCCGATGGTTTCGTAATTGCCCGACTGCGGGAATTCATCAATATCCAACACGCGCATCACGTCATCAATCGGTGTGCCGCCCTCAATCAGCCAGGAGTTCTCATCGCGGGCGACAATCTGCTCTTCCATTCCCTGACCGACCAAATCTCCCATCAGCGTGGTCATCACGTCGTTAAGCGTAATAATACCGACCACCAGCGCGTATTCGTTCATGATGACGGCAAAATCCTCGCCGGCAGCTTTGAAGCTTTCCAGCGCCTCGGACAGCGTCAGGGTATCGGGGACGATTAGCGCGTTGCGGATCTGTACGCCGCTATTCAGCGTCAGACTCTGGCTTCCCAGTACCCGTAAAAGCAGTTCTTTGGAGTCAACGTAGCCGACGACGCTATCAATATTTTCGTTGCACACCAGGAACTTTGAATGGGGGTAGGAGGCGATTTTATCTTTCAGGCTGGACTCATCTTCATGCAAATCGAACCAAATAATATTTTCACGTGAGGTCATCGAC
Source organism: Izhakiella australiensis (assembly GCF_002006995.1). Classification (GTDB taxonomy): domain Bacteria; phylum Pseudomonadota; class Gammaproteobacteria; order Enterobacterales; family Enterobacteriaceae; genus Izhakiella; species Izhakiella australiensis. Next base: position 280,050 of record NZ_MRUL01000001.1, read on the forward strand.
GAGGGGACGGTGCGCGACTCCAGCTCAAATACGTTTTCAATTAGCTCATGTTCCTGTTTGCGCAATACGCCGGCCAGCGCGCCCGCTTCCACCACCGCATAGATATCATCGGAGGTGATGTCATCTTTGCGCACCATCGGGATTTTAAACAGGCGGAAGATCATATTTGCCAGGCCGTTAAACAACCAGACCATCGGGCTGAAGATCATCAGGCAAAAGCGCATTGGGTTAATAATTCTTAGCGCAATAGCTTCAGGCGAAATCATCCCGATGCGCTTGGGCGTCAGGTCGGCCAGCAGAATAAACAGGCTGGTTACCAACACAAAGGAGCTGATAAAGCTTAGCTGCTCCGCCAGCTCCGGCGACATGACCCGGATATACAATGAGCGAAACGCCGGTGAGAATGCGGCATCACCCACGATACCGCCGAGGATCGCTACCGCATTCAGGCCTATCTGCACGACGGTAAAGAAGGTGCCCGGCGTTTCCTGCATTTTCAGCACCCGCTGGGCATTAATGTTGCCTTCATCGGCCAGTAGTTTGAGCTTAATTTTACGCGCGGCGGCCAAAGAGATTTCTGAAAGCGCGAAAAAGGCACTCACTACGATTAATAGCAGTATGACAAGAAAGCTATCTAACATATCCATTCCATATTTCATAAACTTGTCATCTTTGGCCTGGGCAACTGGAGGTTTATATCCGGGTGTCTGGAGCTATCCGTGCCAAAAACGTCTGCGCCGATACGACGAGCGTTTGCTGTCGGGCAGAAAAGATTGACAGGCCGCAGCTGCGGCCCGTGTGCAGATTATAGCCTTGCCTGAGGCGCCTTACAATTGCGGCGGCAGGCAGATACCGGTGCCGGCAAGTCCGCAATATCCCTCCGGGTTTTTATGCAGATACTGCTGGTGATCGTCCTCTGCATAATAAAATAGCGCAGCGGGCGCGATTTCCGTGCTGATAGCCCGATTATCACCGGCTTCGTCCATTGCCTGGCGAAAACGCGTCAGACTGGCCTGGGCGGCGTTGGCTTGCGCCTCGTCCAGCGGATAAATCGCCGAGCGGTACTGCGTGCCGATATCACCGCCCTGACGCATACCCTGAGCCGGATCGTGGTTTTGCCAAAACAATTGCAGCAGCTGCAGGTAGCTGATGATGGCAGGATCAAAAACAATACGCACCGCTTCGGCATGGCCGGTCTGGCCGCTGCAAACCTCAGGGTAGGTCGGATTGGGCGTAAAGCCGCCGCTGTAGCCTGCCGCGGTGCTCCATACGCCAGGCTGCTGCCAGAATAAACGCTCCACGCCCCAGAAACAGCCCATCGCCAGCAACGCGATCGCCATGTTTTCCGGCACGTGCGTCATGGAGTGTCCGGTGACCGCGTGCGTGGCGGCCACCGGCATTGGCGTATTACGTCCTGGCAGCGCATCGGCCTGAGTAATGAGCTGGGTTTTATTGATTTCAGACTTCACGCTAAACTCCTGAGGTTAAGAATTGTCTATCACTGATTAAGAATCGTCTATCGCTGGTTGTTTCACGCCTTCACTTTGACCACAATAGAGAGCAAATTTGACTTTATTGCATCACTGGATATTGTCTCAACTGCTGAAATTTAATTTAATTTACCACCTGTTGGGGCAGTTATCATTGCCGCACGCCGCTGTAAATTGCGAGTAAATATAAGATTTATCCCCGAACGGGGCTGGCGACGATAACAGGAGTAAGCGTGCCACGAATTTATGTGTATTGCATGTGCTGTCTGGTGCTGGCGGCAGCGTCCCCTGTGCAGGCGGCGCCTGTCCGTTTGCAGGTTGAAGGGTTATCCGGGGAATTAGAAAAAAACGTCAGAGCGCGTCTTTCCACCATCGGTAATGATGAGGTGGCGCCAGACGGTCGCTTCCGCGCTCGCGTTAGCGAGGCGATTAAGCAGGGGCTGAAAGCGTTGGGCTACTACGAACCCGACATTAGTTTTCAGCTTAGCCCTCCACCGGCAGGCGGTAAGCGCCAGGTTCTGCATGCCAGGGTTAATCCTGGCACGCCGGTTCGTATTGCCGGAACGACGGTTATTATACGCGGCGGCGCCCGCCAGGATGAAGATTTTCAGAAACTGGTCAGTACAGGGCAGCCGAAAAAAGGCACGATTCTTAATCACGGCACTTACGACAATTTCAAATCGTCACTCAATAATTTATCGCTACGAAAGGGCTATTTCGATGCCCAATATCTGAAAAGCGAGCTGGGCGTTTCGGTGCCGCGTGAAGAGGCGTTTTGGGATATTGATTACGACAGCGGCCAGCGCTATCGCTTTGGCGATGTGACCTTTGAAGGTTCGCAAATTGATAACCGCTATTTGCAGAACCTGGTGCCGTTTCACAAAGGTGACTATTACAACTCTGCGGATCTCGCCGAGCTGAACCGTCGGCTTTCGGCAACCGGCTGGTTTAATTCCGTGGTGGTTGCACCTGATTTTGACAAATCCCGCGAGAGTAAAATATTGCCGCTTGACGGCGTTCTCACGCCGCGCACCGAAAATACTATCGAAACCGGGGTCGGCTACTCAACCGACGTCGGGCCTCGGGTTAAGGCGACATGGAAGCGTCCGTGGGTTAACTCGCGGGGCCATAGCTTTACTACCAGCGCCAATATTTCCGCGCCGGAGCAGCAGCTCGATTTCAGCTATAAAATTCCGCTGCTGAAAAGCCCGTTGGAGCAATACTACCTGCTGCAGGGCGGCCTGAAGCGTACCGATCTGAACGACACCCGTGCCGATTCGTCAACGCTGGCCGCCTCGCGCTATTGGGAATCCTCCAGCGGCTGGCAGCGGGCTATCAACCTGCGCTGGAGCCTCGATCACTTTACCCAGGGTAACGTCACCAACACCACCATGCTGATTTATCCCGGCGTTAGCGTTAACCGCACCCGCTCGCGCGGCGGGCTGATGCCAACCTGGGGTGATTCCCAGCGTTACTCGGTCGATGTTTCCAACACCAGCTGGGCGTCGGATATAAACTTCCTTGTGCTGCAAGCATCAAACGTATGGATCCGTACTCTCGGTGAGAAAAATCGCTTTGTGGTACGCGGCAATCTCGGCTGGATCGAAACCAGCGATTTCGATCGGGTGCCGCCGGATCTGCGCTTCTTCGCCGGCGGCGATCGCAGCATCCGTGGTTACAAATATAAAGGCATCTCTCCGCGCGATGCCGATGGCAAGCTCACCGGTGCGTCTAAACTGGCGACCGGCTCCCTTGAATATCAATACAATGTGACCGGCAAGTGGTGGGGCGCGGTATTTATTGACTCCGGTGAAGCGGTAAGTGATATCAAGCAGAGCAATTTCAAAACCGGCGCCGGTGTTGGCGTGCGCTGGCAATCCCCGGTAGGGCCGATAAAACTCGATATCGCCCGGCCGATTGGCGATGATGATAACCATAACCTGCAATTTTATATTGGTCTGGGGCCTGAGCTATGAGTTGGTGGAAAAAGGTCCTGATCGGCATGGTGATTTTGCTGGTGCTACTGCTGGGCAGCGTGGCGTTTTTGATTGGTACGACGCCAGGGCTGCATATGCTGTTTAATGCCGCCAATCGCTGGGTTCCCGGCCTCTCGGTGCAGAAGGTAGAGGGGGGATGGCGCGATCTGACCGTCAGCAACCTGCGTTATGACATGCCCGGCGTTAGCGCCTCCGTTGGTCGTTTTCATCTGGCGGTAAACCTGAGCTGCCTGAAGCACAGCGCATTTTGCATCAATGACTTATCGTTAAGCGATGTTGACGTCACCGTTGATAGCAAAAAGCTGGCACCGGCCGCGCCGGCGCCAGAAGATAAGCAGGAAAGCAGCGGTGAAATTCGCACGCCCTGGCCATTAACCCTCACCCGGCTGGCGCTGCATAACGTCAATGTAAAGGTGGATGATACAGCGATTTCACTGGCGGACTTTAGCTCCGGCATGGCCTGGCAGGAGCGCGCGCTGACGCTGACGCCTACACATATTCAAAGCCTGCTGGTGGCGCTGCCAAAAACGCCGGCGCCCGCACCGGCGCCGCCAACAAAGCCTGACGCTGAAGCGCCGCTGGGCGAGCAGCTGAACGCGCTGTTCGCGAAGCCGCTGCTGCCCGATCTGCCCGATTTCCGTTTGCCGTTGGATATCAACGTTCAGCAAATTCTGGGCGAGCAGCTGCGGGTTACCGGCGGTAGCGACCTGACGATAAACCGGGTAGAGATCAAAGCGCAAACCACCGACCGCCACTTGCAGTTGACCACGCTGGACGTGGATTCTTCTATGGGGCTGGTAAACGCCAGCGGTCAGGCGCAGCTGAGCGGCGACTGGCCGCTGGATATGACCCTGAACGGCACGGTCAATATCGCGCCGCTGAAAGGCGAAAAGCTGAAGATGACCCTGGGCGGCGCGATGCGCAAGCAGCTGAAGCTGGCGCTGAACCTCTCCGGCCCGCTGGACGCGCAGCTGCAAGGACAAACGGAGCTGGCCACGCCCGGACTGCCGCTGAAGCTGGCGATCGCAAGTCCACGCTTGCGCTGGCCGCTGACTGGGAAGACGCAATATCAGGTTGATAACTTTGCTTTCAACGTTGACGGCAAGGCCACCGATTACAAAACAACACTGAAAGCGGCGATAAGCGGCGCTGACATTCCCCCTGCGACCGTTAACCTGAATGGTAAAGGCAACCTGAGTCAGTTTAATCTGGACAAGCTGCACGTTGCCGCTTTGCAGGGGAACGTCGATCTTAACGCGCTGGTCGACTGGAGTAAGTCCATCAGCTGGCGTAGCGAGCTCACCGTACAGGGTATAAACACCGCGAAGCAGTATCCCGACTGGCCGGCCAGGCTGGATGGAAAAATCACCACTCGCGGCAGCCTGTATGGCGGCAGCTGGCAGGTTCGGGTGCCGGAGCTGGCCCTTAACGGCAACGTGAAGCAAAACGCGGTGAAGGTGCAGGGCTCCCTGTACGGCAACAGCTACAATCAGTGGGAGATCCCCGGCATTAAGATTGCCCTGGGGCCGAACCACATTGATGTGAAAGGGGCGTTGAAAGACAAGCTGGCGCTGGACGCCACTATTGATGCGCCTCGTCTGGATAATGCGCTGCCGGGTCTTGGCGGCACGGCTGAGGGCAGCATTAAAGCACGTGGCGATCTGAAAAAACCGCAGCTGCTGGCTAATCTGACCGCGCGTAATCTGCGCTGGCAGCAGCTGCACATCGCCCGCGTTAAGCTCGACGGCGACGTCATGTCCAGCGATCAGATTCAGGGCAAGCTGGCGCTCCAGGTCGAACAAATCAAGCAGGATGCGCTGGATATCAGTAATCTGACGCTAAACGCCGAGGGCAATGAAAAACAGCATCAGCTGAAGCTGGTAATAAAAGGGAAACCGGTCTCTGGCCAGCTGGCACTTAACGGCAGCTTCGATCGCGCCGCCGAGCGCTGGACCGGCACGCTGAACAATACCCGCTTTGACACGCCGGTGGGTGAATGGCGTCTGACGCGGGCGATCGCACTGGATTATCTCAATAAAAAACAGACCATAAGTATTGGACCGCACTGCTGGCAGAATCCGGATGCCGAGCTTTGCGTGCCGCAAACTATCGAAGCGGGCCCCGCCGGCCATGCCCGTATCGACCTGAAGCGCTTCGACCTGGCGATGTTAAAGCCCTTCCTGGGCGATGACACTCAGCTTTCCGGCGTGTTCAACGGCAACGCTGAAGTTAGCTGGAAGCCCGGCGGCGGGCTGCCGGAAGGGCAGGTTTCGCTGAAAGGTAACGGTGTTAAGGTTGCGCAAAACGTGCAGGGCAATGTGCTGCCGATCGCTTTTGATACGCTGAACCTGAACGCCGGATTGCACAAAAATCATGCGCAGCTCGACTGGCTGATACGCATTGCTAAAAACGGTCAGCTGGACGGAAACGTACAGATTGACGATCCGCAGGGCAGGCGCAACCTCGCCGGCAACGTCAACATCAAGAATCTGTCGCTGGCGATGTTTAATCCGGCGTTGATGCAGGGTGAATCGGTCAGCGGCGTGGTCAATAGCCAGCTTCGGCTGGGGGGTAACCTTCAGCGTCCGCAGGTGTTTGGCCAGCTGGGACTGCGCGATGGGCGGGTCGATGCCAGCTTTATGCCGGTCGATCTGAAAGCCGCCAACCTTAACGTGCAGTTCAACGGCATGGATTCGACGCTGGAAGGGCTGCTGCGTACCGCGAAAGGGCAGCTTAATCTGAACGGCAGCGCCGACTGGAGCAATCTTAACGCCTGGCGTGCGCGCGTTGCCGCTAAAGGCGACAGGATCCGCGTAACGGTGCCGCCAATGGTGCGCATGGATGTCTCGCCGGACCTGGTATTTGAAGCCACGCCGGAGTTACTGAATCTGAACGGCAGGGTGGATATTCCCTGGGCGCGGATTACCGTGCAGGATGTGCCGCCGAGCGCCGTAGGCGTCTCGCCCGATGAGGTGATGCTGGACAAAAATCTGCAGCCGATCGCGCCGAAAACCACCTCGATTCCGATCAACAGCAACCTGGTTATCCACGTCGGCAAAGATGTGCGCCTGAACGCTTTTGGCCTGAAGGCTAAGCTCAACGGCGACCTGAAGTTGGTACAGGATCGCCAGGGGCTGGGTCTGAACGGTCAGATCAATATTCCGGAAGGGCGTTTCCACGCCTACGGTCAGGATTTGATTATTCGAAAAGGTGAATTGCAATTTGCCGGGCCGCCCGATCAGCCTTACCTGAACATTGAAGCTATCCGCAATCCGGAGGCGACAGAAAACGATGTCACCGCCGGACTGCGGGTAACCGGCCCTGCGGACCAGCCGAAAGCCGAAGTTTTCTCGGACCCGGCGATGTCGCAGCAGGAGGCGCTTTCTTACCTGCTGCGCGGGCAGGGACTTGACAGCAGCGGTGGGGATAGCGCCGTTACCTCCGCGCTGATCGGGTTAGGGGTTGCGCAGAGTGGGCAGGTTATGGGTAAAATTGGTGAAACATTTGGCGTCAGCAATCTGGCGCTGGATACCACCGGCGTCGGGGATAGTCAGCAGGTTCAGGTGAGCGGTTATGTACTTCCGGGCTTGCAGGTTAAATACGGTGTTGGCATATTTGATTCTCTGGCAACGCTGACATTACGTTATCGGCTGATGCCTAAACTTTATCTGGAAGCGGTCTCTGGCCTTGACCAGGCACTTGATGTGCTCTATCAGTTCGAGTTCTAGCAATGCGAATTATTGTCTACGGCAGTTTACGGCGTGAGCAGGGGAACAGCCACTGGATGACTAACGGGCAATGGCTTGGCGATCACGTTATCGACGGCTATGAACTCTATAGTCTTGGCCATTATCCGGGGGTGATTAAAGGGACGGGTAAAGTCTACTGCGAGGTGTATCGCATCGATGCGACAACGCTGGCGGAGCTTGATGCGCTGCGCAGTAAAGGGGGGGAATATAAGCGCGAGCTGACAGCAACCCCTTACGGGTCCGCCTGGCTTTATGTTTATCAGCGTCCGGTGGCGGGGCGTAAGCGCATCGTCAGCGGCAACTGGGTGCAGCGTGATAAAGAAGATTAACCTGTAGCGCGACAAGAAAAAGCCGCTGTTCTGAATATCCGTCAACGTTGAATGTACTCAACCTGAGGGGGCCAGAGAGCGGCTTTTTTATTGCCGTTTTAGCTACCTTGTTTTCACAGCGGGCAGCTGACATCGCCCTCAGGGCAGTTGAGCATGCTTTTCAGCTCTTTGGTTCGCTGCTGCGTTTTATCTTGCAGGCAGGCAGAGACGTTCATTGGCCAGACCGTTCCGTCCTTCGATTTGAAGGTCTGGAAATTACAGTCGGCATCACGATACTCAATCCATTTTTTCTGGGCCGCCTGCAGTAGCGATTTTTGCTTACCCGACGTTGCCTTGAGCGCTTGTTTATAGGTTGTGTTCAGCTCGCCATCGGCTTTTTTATAGTCCTCGTTGGCGCATTGATTCATATCTGCCTGGGTGGTGGCATTAGCGCAATCCACCGCCAGCGCCGGCGCTACGGGCAGAAAAAGCAAGGACGCAATAATCAGTTTTTGCATAATCAGTCCCTCAGTTTTAGCAAAAAGATGCGTGATTATTATAGGCGTAGATGTAGAGACCTGGGGTATTTATCTCTCTCGTCAGGCACCTGCATGAAGCGCTGTGCCGATAATCAGGCAATAAAAAAGCCGCGTCGTAGCGCGGCTTTTTTACTCAGCGGGCAGGCTTATTTTTTTGCCGCGCGCTCAAAAGAAGAAACGATTTCTGCTTTTGCCGCTTCTACGTTATCCCAGCCATCAACTTTGACCCATTTACCTTTTTCCAGGTCTTTGTAATGTTCAAAGAAGTGGGTGATCTGCGCACGCAGCAGCTCTGGCAGGTCGTTAACGTCTTTAATGTGATCGTACTCTTTAGAGAGCTTGGTGTGCGGAACGGCAACCAGCTTGGCGTCTTCGCCGGACTCGTCGGTCATTTTTAACACGCCAACCGGACGGCAGCGGATCACTGAGCCTGGCTGCAGTGGATACGGGGTGGGGACCAGCACATCAACCGGGTCGCCATCCAGCGAAAGGGTGTGATTGATATAGCCGTAGTTGCACGGGTAGAACATGGCGGTAGACATGAAACGGTCAACGAACAGGGCGCCGGACTCTTTATCCACTTCGTATTTAATCGGATCCGCGTTTGCCGGGATTTCAATAACAACGTAGATATCTTCTGGCAGGTCTTTACCCGCGGGTACCTGGTTCAAGCTCATGATAAATTCCTTTACGCAGTCTCAAAAGTGACGCTCATTATAGCCAACCAGTAGTGAAAGTATCTCCCCTTTTTGCGCTTTCAGATTGCTCCATGATCGCGAGCATTAACCTGATAAGTCATGGCGGTATCTCCTGTCGGGTCGCCGGCGGATTTTCGTCGCTGTGCAAACATCAGCGGATCAGGCGCCGGCGCATTTTCAAAATTTCAGCATCAAACATAAATTTGGCGAAACTATTGCCGATAACCTGAGAGCTTATTTTGTGTGTCTTGCGTCGCCGCATCGGAGAAAAGAATAATTATGCTAAACAAAATATCACTAAGGTCAGGATTGTTGGTGCTATTGACCATCATGACGCTGCTGCTGTTGAGCGTCAGCGTGCTGGGAATTATGGCAATACAGCAAAGCAACGCCTCGTTAAATGTTTTAAACCGTATCCAGGGCGTTGAGTTAAACAGTCTTTACCAGAGTAATATCGCTATGCTGCGCGCCCGTACTGCGGCGGCATTGTCCATTCACCGTCTGGAGATGGGGCTGGTTGATGAGGCGCTGGAGGATGCTAAACGCGCAGGGGCTTATATCGATGAAGCGGACAAGCAGCACAAAAATTTTATTGCGGCAGGCGCGGTAACTGCGCAGGGCAGCAAGCTGGCCCGGGATATCGACAGAAGCTATCAGGCCTATGTTGCCAATGGCATTCAGCCGATGCTTAAAGCCGCGCTGGATCAGCACACCGATGAATATTATCAGGTACTGGAAAGCAAGCTTACCCCGCTCAATGCCGCCTACGCCAAAGCAGTGAACAGCTTTGGCGACTATGCCAATCAGGTTTCTAATGACGGGCTTGAGCGTGCGCACAGCAATCAGCGGCAAATGACGCTGCTTATCGGCGTTAGCCTGGCGCTCAGCATTGTGCTGGTGGTGATGGCCTGGCTGGCGCTGCGCGTTATGCTGCTTAAGCCGCTGAATCGGGCAATTGTGCATCTGGAGCACGTGGCTGCCGGCGACCTGACTCAGCCGAACCCCGAGGCTGGTAACAACGAGCTTGGGCGCCTTAACAGCGCGCTGGCCGGCATGCAGCAGGCACTGGAGCAATCTGTCAGCCGGGTGCGCGACGCCAGTATGCAAATCGATGTCGGCAGCCGTGAGCTGGCGGCGGGGAACCTGAATTTGTCGCAGCGTACCGAAGAGTCTGCCGCCTCGCTGGAACAGACCGCTGCCAGCATGGAGCAACTGACCGCCACCGTTAAGCAGAACGCCTCCAACGCTCAGCAAGCGGACATGCTGGCGTCTAACGTCTCGGTTACCGCCGAGCGGGGCGCCGACGTGGTCAGTTCAGTTATCGATAAGATGCGCGAGATTACCGATAGCGCCAACCGGATTGGTAATATTCTGGAGGTTATCGACGGCATTGCTTTCCAGACTAATATTCTGGCGCTGAATGCCTCCGTTGAAGCGGCTCGCGCTGGCGAGCAGGGGCGCGGGTTTGCCGTGGTCGCTAATGAAGTTCGCACTCTGGCGCAGCGCAGCGCGACCGCCGCCAAAGAGATTCGCACGCTTATCAGCGAGTCGCAGACGCGCGTCAGCGAGGGGGCGGATATGGCCGGTAAAGCAGGTCAGACGATGGGGGATATAGCCAGTGAAGTTTCTATGGTAACGCGTCTGATGAAAGAGATTTCCAGCGCCTCGCAGGAACAAAGTCGCGGTATTGAGCAGATCAACCTGGCGGTAACCCAGATGGATGAAGCCGCGCAGCAAAATGCGTCGCTGGTTGAAGAGGCCGCGTCAGCTACCCAGTCGCTGGAAGAACAATCGCAGCAGCTGGTGACCACCATGGCGGTCTTTAAGCTGAATACAGTTGGCTGACGGGAAATAGATCCGGTACGGGCTTAGTCCCGTACCGGAAGGCGCTTAGTTGTCCGGAAACTCGCGCAGGAAGCGTTCGACGTCATCAACCATATGCTGATTGCCAACGAAGAACGGGCAGCGTTCGTGCAGCTCCTGCGGTTGCAGATCCAGAATACGGCGTGCGCCATCGCTGGCTTTACCGCCCGCCTGTTCTGCGAGGAAAGCCATCGGGTTGCATTCATACAGCAGGCGCAGCTTACCGGTGGGGTGGCTGGCGGTGCTGGGATAAAGATAAATGCCGCCCTTTAACAGGTTGCGATGGAAATCCGCTACCAGCGAGCCGATATAGCGCGTGGTATAGGGGCGATCGGTGCTTTTATCCTCTTCCTGACAGAATTTCAGATACTTTTTCACGCCCTGCGGGAAACGGATGTAGTTGCCTTCGTTAATCGAGTAGGTTTTACCCTTCGCCGGATAGCGCATTTGCTCCTGGCTGAGGCAGAACACCCCGAGTGACGGATCATAGGTAAAGGCGTGTACGCCGCAGCCGGTGGTATAAACCAGCATGGTTGAGGATCCGTAAACCACATAGCCTGCTGCGACCTGGGCGCTGCCGGGTTGCAGGAAATCCTCTTTGGTAACCGGGGTGCCCGGCGGGGTAATCCGGCGATAGATGGAAAAGATTGTGCCGACTGAGACGTTAACATCGATATTGGAAGAGCCATCCAGCGGATCCATCAGCACCACATACTTGCCGTTTTCAACGCCTTCAAAAATAACAATCTCATCTTCTTCTTCAGAGGCGATGCCAGCGACGATACCGCGTGCTTTCAAGGCGGCTTTGAGCTTCTCATTAGCAAACAGGTCCAGCTTCATCTGCTGTTCGCCCTGAATGTTCTCCTCACCATTAGCACCAAGGATATCAACCAATCCTGCTTTATTGATGTCGCGATGGATAATTTTGGCGCCCAGCTTGATAGCGGAAATCAACGCGGTCAGTTCGCCGGTGGCGTGAGGAAAGTCGTGTTGCTTCTCGACGATAAATTCGCCTAACGTTTTCATAACACAATCCCTGAATCTATGTTTGAGGGGCAGCATTTACAATATGCTTCAACATACCCGGGCAGTTTAGCGGATTGAATGGCAAAGGCTATAGGCTAAATCCGTTTCTTCATCGTCACGGGGACGCTACACTATGCGCGTACTTATTTTGAGAATGGATCTTCTATGCGTATTCATATCCTTGGCATCTGTGGCACCTTCATGGGCGGGCTGGCGATGCTGGCACGGGCGCAGGGCCATGAAGTGGTAGGCTCAGATGCAAATGTTTATCCGCCTATGAGCACGCTGCTGGAAAAGCAAGGCATTGATTTAATCCAGGGCTACGAGGCAAGCCAGCTCGATCCCGCGCCGGACCTGGTGATCATCGGCAATGCGATGACGCGCGGTAATCCCTGCGTCGAAGCAGTGCTGGAGCGCAATATTCCGTATATGTCCGGTCCCCAGTGGCTGCATGATTTTGTGCTGCGCGATCGTTGGGTGCTTGCGGTGGCCGGAACCCACGGTAAAACCACCACTGCGGGCATGGCGGCCTGGATTTTACAGGCCTGTGGTTACGAGCCCGGATTTATTATCGGCGGGGTGCCGGGTAATTTTGAGGTGTCGGCCACTTTAGGAAAAAGCCCATTCTTTGTGATTGAGGCGGACGAATACGACAGCGCCTTTTTCGATAAGCGTTCCAAATTTGTGCATTACTGCCCGCGTACGCTGATTCTGAATAACCTGGAATTCGATCACGCGGATATCTTTGACGATCTGAAAGCTATTCAGAAACAGTTTCATCATCTGGTGCGTATTGTACCGGGCCAGGGCCGCATTTTGCTGCCGGAGAATGACGCTAACATCAAGCAGGTCATCGCCATGGGCTGCTGGAGCGAGCAGGAGATGGTCGGCGGCGAGCACGGCCACTGGCAGGCGGAAAAACTGACGGCGGATGCCTCAGCCTGGCAGGTAAAGCTGGACGGTGAATGGGTAGCCGAAGTTAACTGGGATCTGGTGGGCGAGCATAATATGCACAATGGCCTGATGGCGATTGCGGCTGCCCGCCATGTCGGCGTGAAGCCGGAAGATGCCGGTCGCGCGCTCGGAAGCTTTATTAACGCCCGCCGTCGTCTTGAATTGCGCGGCAGCGTCAATGAGATCAACGTGTACGATGATTTCGCCCATCATCCCACCGCGATCCTCGCCACCCTGGCGGCTCTGCGCAGCAAAGTCGGCGGTACGGCGCGCATTCTGGCGGTACTGGAACCGCGCTCCAATACCATGAAAATGGGCGTCAGCAAAGACGACCTGGCGCCTTCGCTGGGACGTGCTGATGAGGTCTTTTTGTTTCAGCCGCACCATATTCCCTGGCAGGTTTCTGAGGTTGCTGAAGATTGCGTTCAGCCAGCCCACTGGAGCGCCGACGTTGATACGCTGGTTGAAATGATCGCTAAGACCGCGCAGCCGGGAGACAATATTCTGGTAATGAGCAACGGCGGCTTTGGCGGCATTCACCAGAAGCTGCTGGCGCGTCTGGCGAAATAGCCATAAAGCGTCATGGCGGGCGGCGTGCCGCCCGGCCTGTCAGGCTTCCGCCAGCTCGCGTAGATACTGAAAAATCTGGCGCGCCGCTTTCGGCGGCTTGTTGCTGGTTTTCTCTTTCTGCGCATTGCGGATCAGCGCGCGCAGCTGCTGGCGGTCAGCGTCGGGATAGAGTGCCAGCACGTCCGGCAGCGCATCGTCACCCTGTTCGATCAGGCGGTCGCGTAGCGCTTCCAGCTTGTGAAACAGCGCCACCTGCTGATTATGGCGATTTTTCAGCTTGTCCAGCGCCTGACGAATCGGCTCCACATCGCGCTGGCGCAGCATCTTACCAATCAGCTGCACCTGGCGGCGGCGGCCTTCTTTCTTGATACGCTGAGCCAGTTCAATAGCGCTGCGCAGCTCTTCATCCAGCGGCAGCTTTTCCAGGCTATTTTTGCCCAGTTCAACCATCTCCACACCAAGGTGCTTTAGCTCCTCGGCGTCGCGTTTAATCTCGCTTTTGCTGACCCAGATGATTTCATCATCCTCATCTTCCGGGCCGTCATCCGGCAGCTCGTCGAGCCATTCTTCAGTCTGTTTATTCATTTTTGCGGCTCCCTAAAAAAGAGGCACATGCTAACAGGTTAGCGCGCTACTGCGAAATTGTTCTCTGACTCTGTTAGACTCAGCATTAAGTTTCCGTCTCATTATATGGCAGGCCGATGAAAGTACTCTCACAAGTTACAGAACAGCGTAAAATTCTGGAACAGGCGGTCGCTCAGGCCCTGGAATTTGCGAAATCCCATACTGACGCCGCAGAAGTCGCGGTGACCAAAAGTACCGGCATTGGCGTCAGCACCCGCTATGGCGAGGTTGAAAACGTTGAATTCAACAGCGACGGCGCGCTCGGCATTACGGTTTACCAGCAAAATCGGAAGGGTAGCGCTTCGTCTACCGACTTAACGCCGGAGGCTATCCAGCGCACGGTACAGGCGGCAATCGATATTGCGCGCTATACCTCAGCAGATCCTTTTTCCGGCCCGGCCGATCCGCAGCTACTGGCCTATGATGCGCCGGATCTCGATCTGTTCCATCCCTGGGAGATCGATCCGGATAAAGCCATTGCCCTCGCCGCCGAGGCCGAGCAGGCGGCACTGCAAGCGGATAAACGTATCAGTAATACCGAAGGCGGCAGCTTTAACAGCCACGTCGGCGTCAAAGTATTCGGCAACAGCCACGGTATGCTGCAGGGCTATGCTTCCAGTCGCCATTCGCTCTCCAGCTGCGTTATTGCCGAACAGGATGGCAATATGGAGCGTGATTACGCCTACACCATTGGCCGTGCTATTGACGATTTAAAATCAGCGGAATGGGTCGGTGCGGAGTGCGCGCGTCGCACGTTGTCGCGCCTGGCGCCGCGTAAGCTGCCAACGATGAAAGCGCCGGTTATCTTCGCCGCCGAGGCGGCAACCGGCTTGTTTGGCCACCTGGTGGGTGCCATCAGCGGCAGCAGCGTTTACCGCAAAGCAACCTTCCTGCTTGATGACCTTGGGCAGCAAATTCTGCCGGAATGGCTGACGATTGAAGAGCAGCCCCACCTGTTAAAAGGGCTGGCTTCGACCCCTTTCGACAGCGAAGGCGTGCGCACCCAGCGTCGTAATATCGTGGAAAACGGCATCCTGCAAACCTGGCTGCTGACCTCCTATTCAGCGCGCAAGCTGGGGCTGACCAGTACCGGACATGCAGGCGGTATCCATAACTGGCGTATCGCCGGTCATGGCGAGAGCTTTGATGATTTGCTGAAAAGAATGGGCAAAGGGCTGGTCGTTACCGAGCTGATGGGGCAGGGCGTAAGCGGCATCACCGGCGACTATTCGCGCGGCGCCGCCGGATTTTGGGTAGAGAATGGCGAGATTCAGTATCCGGTCAGTGAGATAACCATTGCCGGTAATCTGAAAGATATGTGGCGCAATATCGTCACCGTCGGCGATGACATTGAAACCCGCAGCAATATCCAGTGCGGTTCCGTACTCCTGCCGGAGATGAAGATCGCCGGACAATGACTGTTCTTTACACAAAGTCGTTATAAGATTAAAGGGGCGGCCTGTGGGTCGCCCCTTGTTGTTCTGACTCAAAAATTAAAAGGATAACGTTATGCGTAAGCATGTAATTGCAATGTTGAGTGCCTCCCTGCTGTTTACCAGCGTCTCCGCGCTGGCCGACCTGGAAAAGGATATGGACACCCTGAAAGAGAATCTTTCAACGGTGAAAAAAACCAGCGATGCCGGTGAGCTTAAGCAGGCGCTGACCGCTATGCGCCAGGCGGCGCAGGATGCGAAAGGCCAGACTCCAGAAACGCTGGAAGGCAAAGCCGAAGACAGTGCTGAAGTGAAGGACTATCACGCCCATCTGGATAAGCTGATTAGCCAGATTGATCTCAGCCTGAAAAAAGTTGAGGCGGGCGATGTTGCCGGCGCTAAGGCTGAAGCTGCCAACTTTGAGCAGACCCGCAACGAAAGCCATAAAAAATTCCGCTAATTGCGTTCCCGTTTCCCGGGCGGTGTTCGCCGTCCGTTATCCCCTCCGCTATCGTTTGTATGTTTTGCGCTGCGATAAACCGGCATCCGGTCCGCTCTTTTTTGTGACATCCATCCGTTTTTCTTATTTTCCCCGGCGTAAGCGCAGGGCGAAATGACCTGAACAGTCTGCTGCGCAAGCCGTGCCTCCTACGCTGAGTGAGCACGTAATGCTGCCCCGACGGGCTTCTTCAACGCACGTCCTGCGTTTTCTGTGGTCCTGATCGCCCCACTCCAGATGATTTCCACTTTGAAGTGGAAAAAGTGCGTCTACACAGGTCGCCCTCCCGGCGGTACTTTACTTCCATTGCGAATGAACATGGCTGGTACGGCGCCAGCGCTGGATTAAGAGGTGATAGCGTGAATAACGGAGCAGTATCGGTAGATACGGCAGCGGAGCAGGATATCCAGGCTCTGGCCGACCGGGTAATGGGACAGATCGCCCAGCTGTTTACCCGTCAGGGTATTCAGCCTGATGCGGTTCAGCAGCAGATGCTGGCTTCGCACGTACGGGCGATGGCGCTGCGTTCGGTAACCGGTGAACCGTTGCCGGAAGTCGAAGCCGATCTGTTCGAGGATATCTCGCAGGATTCCATGCAGCTGGCTCAGCAGGTGGTTGATCTGTTTGGCAATCTGCCGGTCGAAGAGGCTTGGCTGCTATCAGTACATTTTGAAGTGGCGAAAAACGCCTAGCCTTCATCCGGCGCTATGAGCCGCCTGATAAAACAACATTCAGACAGAAATTTTAAGGAGCATTCCATGGTAACGGTAGTCATCGGCGATCGGTTAGGTAAAGGACAGAAAGTGGCGGCGGGCGTTGAAAAGGCCGGCGGCAAAGCCATCGTAGTGCCGGGTGTGGCGGCAGACATGAAGCTGGGTGACGTAATGAAAGCGGAAAATGCCGACTTCGGCATCTCCTTTTGCGGCAGCGGCGGGGCCGGCGCTATCACCGCGCAGAACAAATATGGCTACAAAGCCAAACACGGTATGCGCTCGATCGATGAAGGGGTAACCGCGATCAACGAAGGCGCCAACGTTCTTGGCTTTGGTTTTATGGATAAAGAAGAGCTGGGCGAGCGGCTGGTGCAGGCCTGGAATAAAAAACACCCATGAAAGAGCAATTCACCACGACGGTGAGCGTCAGCGGGCGCGGCGACAGTAAAGCAAAAGCGTTCGCCGACGCGCTGAGCCGGGTACAGAACAGCGTGCTGAAGTCGAGCAATAAAGTTCTGCTGCGCATTGAGCCTCAGGAGGTCAAGGTTCTGCGCGCACAGGAACGCGTCACGACGGAGAAGTTTCTGTTTCTCTTTCTGGCGCGGCAGCGACGTCATTACAGCGTAGAGCTGGACGTGACCGTCAACGTGAGCGCAATTGATACCGATAAGGTTGACTTCGCCACGCAATGACCGTTCTCGGTTGGTCAACGGGAACTATAACCACAACTTAAAAACGTTGGCGCAAGCCTGAAAGGATAGACTGATGTTTTTAATTATTTTGCTTAAGTCGCTCATTATCGGCGGCCTGGTCGGTGTTGGCGTGGGTGCAGGCGCTGCACGCATGTTTCATGCACCGACTACGCAGGGAATGGGTGCGTTTCGTACGCTGGGCGAGCTGAACTCCTGTGAAGGCGATCCTGCCTCTCACTTCTCTTTTGGTCTGGGCTTTTTCTTCAACGCCTGGGCGTCTTCCGTTGCGGCGGGTTCCTTCACGCAGGACGTGGACCATCGCATCATCCCAAACTGGGGCGCCGCTGCGTTGATGGTGAAAAACCGCAACGTTGCTGAAACCCTGCACGACCCGAAAAAAATGGCCATTGCTTGCGGACTGATCGGCATGGTGGTGGTGGCGTTTCTTAACAGCACCGCCTCGGCCGTACCGGCAGCGCTGCAGGTTACCGCCGTCAAGGTGCTGGTACCGGCGGCCAACCTGCTGGTGAATACCGTGATGCCGGTTATTTTCTGGCTGGCAGCGATCGATGCCGGTAAGAAATCAGGCTTCTGGGCCACTATTTTCGGCGGTCTGGCGCAGCTGATTATGGGCAATGCCGTACCGGGACTGGTGCTTGGCATCCTGATCGGTAAAGGCGTTGAGGAAAGCGGCTGGCACAAGGTGACCAAAATCATGATGTTCGCCATCGTGCTGCTGTTCGTGCTGAGCGGCTTCTTCCGTGGTTTTGATATGAAAGCGTTGCAATCCTTCCAGCTGGGTGTCCCGGGCTGGCTGGAGATGATCCACAACACGTTAAGCGGCAAATAACGAGGATAACGAGAATGGAAGAGTCGAAAAGCGGATTCTGGTATGCCGACTGGTCTTTCCCGATCTTCGTCGGTTTGCTGTCGGCGGGCGTATTCGCCGGTACTCACATGTATTACACCTATGGCATCGGCGCTTTTAACGAAGTGGCTTTTGTCTCCATGCTGCGCGCGGGTATTGATACCGGCGTGTACGGCGCGGTAGCCGCCTTCGGCGCCAGCTTTCTGTTTGCCCGCATTATTGAAGGATCGCTGGTTGGTATCCTGGATATCGGCGGCGCCATTCAGACCGGTGTCGGCCTTGGCGTTCCGGCACTGCTGCTGGGCTCGGGGATCATCTTCCCGGTGTCTAACTTCGCCGCTTCGCTGGTGACCGGCCTGGTTATTGGTCTGGCGATCGGCTACGTCATCATTCTGGCACGCAAGTTCACTATCGGACAGAGTGATTCCACCTACGGCGCTGACGTCATGATGGGCGCGGGCAACGCATCCGGACGTTTCCTTGGTCCGTTGATTATCCTGTCTGCGATGGCGGCATCGATTCCTATCGGACTGGGATCGCTGGCTGGCGCGCTGCTGTTTTATCTGTGGGGTAAACCTATCACCGGCGGCGCGATCCTTGGCGCCATGGTACTGGGCGCTATCTTCCCGGTGGCGCTGTAAGACTAACCGGCCTGACTGACGTAGACAGGCCGGTTTTGACGGCTGCAACGCCGTCAACAATTTCAGGAGTAACCCATGTTTGATCTGATTATTCGCCGCGCACGCCTGCCGGATGAGACACTAACCGATATTGCTGTCAGCGCGGGAAAAATCGCCGCAATCGGCAACGTCAGCGGCGAAGCGAAAGATGAGCGCGACCTGGGTGGCCGCTGGTATCTCAGCGCAGGATGGATCGATTCACACGTACACTGCTATGCCAAATCGCCTATCTATCACGACCAACCCGATAATATCGGCGTAGCGCAAGGAGTGACCACCGTCGTTGATGCCGGCAGTACCGGTGCTGACGATGTCGATGATTTCTATCAGATTACCCGCAGCGCCGCCACCCAGGTGTACGCGCTGCTGAATATTTCGCGTACCGGACTGGTGGTGCAGCACGAGCTGGCCGATATGAGCGACATCGACAAAGTGGGCGTGCGCGACGCGGTGCAGCGCCTGCCCGGCTTTATTCTTGGCATTAAAGCGCGTATGAGCAGCAGCGTTGTGGGCCAGAACGGCATTAAGCCACTGGTACGCGCTAAAGAGATCCAGCGCGAGATCGGCGGGCTGCCGCTGATGGTGCATATTGGCAATAATCCGCCGGATCTTGATGAAATAGCCGACCTGCTTACCTCTGGCGATATTATTACTCACTGCTATAACGGCAAGCCGAATCGCATCCTCACGCCGGGCGGTGAGCTGCGAGCTGCGGTTAAAAGCGCCATTCAGCGCGGCGTGCGGCTGGACGTCGGCCACGGCAGCGCCAGCTTCAGCTTTGAGGTCGCGCGCGTTGCCATCGCTCAGGGAATTTTACCCGACAGCATCAGCTCAGATATTTACTGTCGCAACCGCATCAGCGGTCCGGTCTATGGCCTGGCGCACGTCATGTCGAAATTCTTTAATGTCGGTATGACCCTGACGCAAATAGTTGACTGCGTCACCCGCAATGCCGCTGAAGGATTGCGTTTAGCGGATAAAGGCCGGCTGGAGGTGGGCGCCGATGCCGACTTCACCATTTTTACCCTCAGCGAAGAATCACGCCCGCTGGTAGATGCCGACGGCATCAGTGAAACCGGCGCTAAACATTTCACCCCGCTGGCCGCCGTGGTTGCAGGTAAGTGGGTGATGACCGACGAAGGGAAAGCTAATCATGTCTTCGATTTATGAAAAATACGACCTGAAACAGGTTATTAACGCCTCGGGTCGGATGACTATTCTTGGGGTTTCTACGCCTTCTGCGGAGGTAGTGGAAACCGTTAACTATGGTCTTAATCACTACTTTGAAATGAAAGATCTGGTCAATAAGACCGGTGCTTATATCGCGCAGCTGCTGGGCGCGGAGGATGCGGTGGTGGTTTCCTGCGCTTCGGCCGGTATCGCCCAGTCGGTGGCGGCGGTGATCGTTCAGGATAACGACTGGCTGTTGGAGAACCTGCACGCGGCGCCGCTAACCGTGGCCCATGATATCGTGGTCCCGCGCGGTCATAATGTTAACTTTGGCGCGCCGGTCGGCACCATGGTAGCGCTGGGCGGCGGGCGGCTGGTAGAAGCTGGCTATGCCAATGAGTGTTCCCCTGAGCAGCTGGCGGCCGCGATTACGCCACAGACCGCCGCGATCCTGTATATCAAATCCCATCACTGCGTGCAGAAAAGCCACCTGAGCGTTGAGCAGGCGGCGGTGGTTGCGCGTAAGCACAAGGTGCCGCTGATTGTAGACGCTGCCGCCGAAGAGGATTTGCAGTGCTATTACCAGTTCGGCGCCGACCTGGTGATTTACAGCGGGGCGAAGGCGATTGAAGGGCCAACCAGCGGGCTGGTATTGGGGCGCCAGCCTTACGTTAACTGGGTAAAACGTCAGAGCGGCGGCATCGGCCGCGCAATGAAGGTTGGTAAAGAGGGCATTCTCGGCCTGACGCAGGCGATTGAAAACTATCTGGTGCAGGAAAAAGTTACCGGCGCGCAGATGGTGGAGAAAATGACGCCCTTTATCGACAGTTTAAATACCCTTAGCGGGGTTAAAGCCCGCGTGGTGTGGGACGCCGCCGGGCGCGATATCGCCCGCAGCGAAATTCATTTTGACGAAGCGATCGTCGGTATGACCACCGGCGAGCTGGTGCAGCGCCTGAAAACCGGCGATATCGCCATCTATTTTCGCGGTTACAAAGCCAACGAGGGCATCGTCGAGGTCGACGTGCGCAGCGTCACCGCAGAACAACTGAACGTTATCTATCGCTGTATTCGCGCATTGCTTGAAGGAGAAAAGAAAGCATGAAGCTGATGCCAAAATTTTATCAGGACCGGGTTTGCCTCAACGTGCTGGCCGGTAGCAAAGACAACGCCCGCGACATCTGGCAGGCCGCCGAAGGCTATGTACTGGTTGGCGTTCTGTCGAAAAACTATAGCAGCATCGACAGCGCCGTCAGCGATATGCGCGAATACGCCGCGCTGATTGATAATGCGCTTTCCGTCGGGCTGGGCGCCGGCGATCCGCGCCAGTCTGAGATGGTCAGCGCCATTTCCGCGCAGGTACAGCCGCAGCACGTTAATCAGGTTTTTACCGGCGTTGGCGCCAGCCGGGCGCTGCTCGGACAAAATGAAACCGTGGTTAATGGCCTGATTTCGCCGACCGGCAAGGCCGGGCTGGTGAAAATCTCCACCGGGCCGCTGAGCAGCGCAGCCAGCGACGGTATCGTTCCGGTTGAGACGGCCATTGCCCTGCTAAAAGATATGGGCGGCAGTTCGGTAAAATACTTCCCGATGGGCGGCCTTAAAGCCGAAGCTGAGTTCCGCGCTGTAGCGCAGGCCTGCGCCGAAAACGACTTCTGGCTGGAACCAACCGGCGGCATCGACCTGGACAACTACGCCGCAATCCTCTCCATTGCGCTTGAGGCCGGTGTCAGCAAAATCATTCCGCACATTTACAGCTCGATTATCGACAAAGCCAGCGGTAATACCCGGCCTGAAGACGTGGCGACGCTGTTGGCAATAACCAAAAAATTAGTGGCATAACGCGTTCCCGGCGGGCGTCAGCCCGCTTTTTCCTTTAAACCAAAGGCGAGGTAAAGATGCGCAAAGCAACACTGATGGTAACCCTTGGGGCGGCGATGCTGGCCAGCGCTCCGTTTCTGGCGCAGGCAA
The DNA here is from genome assembly GCF_002006995.1 of Izhakiella australiensis. GTDB lineage: Bacteria > Pseudomonadota > Gammaproteobacteria > Enterobacterales > Enterobacteriaceae > Izhakiella > Izhakiella australiensis. The sequence continues at coordinate 301,894 of NZ_MRUL01000001.1, forward strand.
AGTATGCCTATGTGGGGAGCTATAATCCGAACGGCGAAGGCGTGTACCGTTTTCAGGTCGACGCGCAAAGCGGCGCGCTGAGTGGGAAAACGCTGGTCAGCAAGCTGGCAAATCCGGCGCAGCTGGTGGCCTCGTCCGACGGTAAGCATCTCTACGTCGCCAGCGAAAGCGAACAGGGTAGCGTGGTGGCCTATGCCGTCGACGCCGCTGGCAACCTGACCCAGCTCAGCCAGGTCAGCAGCAAAGGGGCTGGCCCGGTTTACCTCTCTTTGACCCCGGATAACCACTTTTTGCTGGTGGCGAACTACGTCAGCGGCAGCATTACGGTTTTACCGGTCGATGCAGACGGTAAGCTCGGCGAAGCCGTTGATCACCATCAGGACAGCGGCGCACCGGGCGCCGGCAAACCGGCGGCGGCGGTTGAAGGCAGCTTCGCCGTCAGCGACCATAACGGCCCGCACGCGCATATGATCGCCAGCGATCCGCAGGGTAAGTTTGTCTACTCCACTGATTTAGGACTCGATCGCATATACCAGTATCGCCTGGGGCGCGATGGTCAGCTAACCGCAGGTAAGCCCGCGTGGATCAACGCTTCCTCGCCGGGCGCCGGGCCGCGTCATTTTGTTTTCCTGCCCGGCGGTAAAGGGCTATGGCTGGTTAATGAAGAAGCGTCTACCCTGACTCATTACGCCATCGATGCGCGCAGCGGCAGCCTGCATGAAGGCGCCAGCGTTTCAACCCTGCCGGCCGGCTACAAGGGCACCAGCTTTGCCGCGGGTCTGGTTATCGACGGCAGTGGGAAAAATCTTTACGTTGCCAACCGCCTGCATAACAGCATCGCGCACTTTGCCATTAACGCGAACGGCACGCTGAGTCATAAAGATGATATCTGGACCCGGGGCGATTACCCGCGCACCCTGACGCTCTCCGCCGATGGCCGCACGCTCTATGCGATGAATCAGCGCAGCGATAACATTACGCGTTTTAGCGTTGAACAGGGCAGCGGCGCGCTGCACTTTAGCGATGATTACACGGCGGTCGGCGCGCCTTCACAAATGGTTATCCTGCCCTGACGCCTCTTCCCCTGGCCGACGCGGAAAAGGTAGGATGAAATAAATTTAATTAAAGGTAACTTTTCTGGTGAGATTTCCTAACCAGCGGCTGGCCCAACTGTTTGAAATGCTACAAAGCGAAACGCTGCCCCAGGATGAACTGGCGCGGCGTTTCGCCGTTTCAACGCGCACGGTGCGTACTGATATCAGCGCGCTCAATATGCTGCTGGCCGATCATGGCGTTCAGCTGGTACTTAGCCGTGGCGCAGGCTATCAGCTGGTGATTGAGGACCCGGAGCGCTACCATCGACTCCAGGCCGAGCAGCCTGCGCACTTACGCGTGCCGCGTACTTCGGGCGAGCGTGTTCACTACCTGCTGACCCGTTTTCTCACCTCGGCTTTTTCACTCAAGCTCGAAGATCTGGCCGACGAATGGTTCGTCAGCCGGGCGACGTTGCAGAACGATATGGCCGAGGTGAGAGAATATCTGGCGCGCTACCAGTTGGCGATCGAAACCAAACCCCGCTATGGCATGAAGCTGTTCGGTAGCGAAATGGCGATCCGCACCTGTCTGACCGATCTGCTGTATGAAATCGCGCTGGAGGATGTGGAGAATCCGCTGCTAAATCTGGAAGCGCTCAACAGCGGGATGCTGGGGACGCTGGAGCCCTTATTACAGGGTTGTTTCAGCCGCTTTGGCATCCGGCTGAGCGACGACAGCGAACGCTATCTGCGGCTTTATTGCGCCGTCGCCGTGCGCCGTATCAGCGAAGGTTACCCGCTCAATGACTTTTTCGCTGACGATGTCGATGACGACGTGCGCGACGCTGCCCGCCACATCATCAACCTGATGCGGCCAATCTGCGGTAAAGCGGTATCGCCAGCGGAGGAAGCTTACTTGCGGGTGAATATCGCCGCCCGACGCGTCGAGGCGCTGGCGCCGAGCGCCATCAATGCTGATGATGGCGAACAGCTGGTTGAGTACATCCTTAATTACATCAACCTTCACTACAATTACAGCCTGCAAAACGATACCCAGCTGCGCGCCGACCTGCTGACGCATATTAAAACCATGATTACCCGGGTGCGCTACCAGATTAATATCCCGAATCCGCTACTCAGCAATATCAAACAACATTATCCGATGGCGTGGGACGTCACCCTGGCGGCGGTCAGCAACTGGGGCAAATACAGCCCCTATGTCATCAATGAAAACGAGATTGGTTTTCTGGTACTGCATATTGGCGTCGGTCTTGAGCGCCACTACAACGTTGGTTACCAGCGTCATCCCCAGGTGCTGCTGGTGTGTGATACCGGCAATTCTACGGCGCGCATGATCCAGGCGATGCTGCTGCGTAAATATCCGCAGATCGTGGTCGAGGGTATTGTTTCGCAGCGCGACTATGAACAGATGGACGACGTCGCCGCCGATTTTGTTATCTCCACGGTGCGGGTAAGCGAAAAAGAGAAGCCGGTGGTGCTGATGTCGCCATTTCCCACCGATTACCAGCTGGAGCAAATTGGCAAGCTGGTGCTGGTTGATCGTACCCGTCCTTATATGCTGTCGCGCTATTTCTCTGCCAGCCACTTTTGCATCATTGACCGGCCCATCGATCGTACTGAGCTGTTTCAGCAACTTTGTCAGCAGCTGGAGCAGGAGGGCATCGTCGACGAAACCTTTTACGCGTCGGTGGAGGAGCGCGAAGCGATAGTCAGCACCATGCTAGGCGATGGCATCGCGCTGCCGCACTCGCTGGGGCTACAGGCGCGTAAAACGGCGGTCTATACGGTATTGGCGCCGCAGGGTATTGCCTGGGGCGATGAGGTGGCTTACGTGATTTTTCTGCTGGCGATCAGCAAAGACGATTACGAGGAAGCGATGGCGATTTACGACCTGTTCGTCACCTTTCTGCGCGAACGCGCCATGCCGCGTCTGCGGGCCAGCAGCGATTTCAGCAGCTTTAAAGCGGTGGCGATCGACTGCCTGAGTCGACTATAGAAGAACGGCCTCCCCATCGGGAGGCCGGTAGCATTACTTGATATAGGTAAACGCGGTGGTTACGTGCTTCACGCCGCTAACCTTGCTGGCAATTTCTGCCGCCGCCTGGCCTTCCTGCTGCGTCACCAGACCCATCAGGAATACCTCGCCGTTTTCCGTCGTCACCTTCACATCAGACACTTTCACCAGGTCGCTGGTCAGCAACTGCGAACGCACCTTGGTGGAGATCCAGGTATCGGAGGACATGGTGCCCAGCGACGCTTTCGGCCCCTGGCGAATTTCGTTATAAACTTCGGTCGCCCCTTCAACGCCCATGGCGATTTGTTTCGCCCGGCTGGCGAGCGCAGGATCCGGCGACTGGCCGGTCAGCAGCACTTTGCCCTGATAGGCGGTAACATCGATGTGTGCATCATTTTTGATTTGTTTGTCCTTCGCCAGCGCATTATTAACGCGCAGCTCCAGCGTGCCATCGTCAACCTGTGTCCCCATGGTGCGCGGGTCGGTCGCCGTCTTAGTCGCAACCGCTGCGCTGCCGATCACGACGGCTGCACAGCCCTGTAAAAGCAGCGCAGATAGCGCAATGGCAAAAACAGATAAGGCCTTCATTTTAGCTCCTTTAAACATCCTGGTGAGGAAATAAGGTGTTATCCATTAAGTCACACAGGCAATTCACCGTTAGCATGTGCATCTCCTGAATGCGAGAACTGCGATGCGATGGAATGCGGATTTCCACATCCTGTGGTCCCAACAGGCCGGCAAGTTCACCGCCATCGTGGCCGGTCAGCGCAATAATTGTCATATCCCGCGTTACGGCCGCCTCCACCGCCTTTACAATATCACGACTGTTGCCGCGCGTTGAAATGGCGAGAAGAATATCGCCGTTGCTGCCTAATGCCCGCACCTGCTTGGCATATATTTCATCATGCAGACGATCGTTGCCAATAGCCGTTAACAGCACGTTATCGGCGCTAAGCGCAATGGCGGGCAGGCTTGGCCGCTCGGTCTCAAAGCGGTTAATCATGCTGGCGGCAAAATGCTGGGCATTCGCGCAGGAAGTACCGTTGCCGCAGCTCAGAATCTTATTACCGTTAAGCAGCGCCTGCACCATAGCGACGGCTGCCCGCGAAATTGCATCTGGCAGCGCTTCCGCCGCCGCGATTTGTGTTTGAATACTCTCAGTAAAGCAGACTTTAATTCTTTCCAGCACTTCACTCACCTGGTTTATCTGGCGCGGTATTACTCATCCGCGTAAAAAGCATTGCGCAGCCACTGAACCTGATTGCCGGTAACGGCAACGACATCAAACCGGCAGGGCGCGTTGCGAAAGCGAGCGCCCTTGCCAGCCAGCCAGCAGGCCGCAGCCTGCTTCAGTCGGTGTTGCTTGCTCCGGGTGACGCTGGCGGCGGCACCACCGAAACGATCGTCACGGCGATAGCGTACCTCGACAAACACCAGCGTACAGCCGTCGCGCATAATCAGGTCCAGTTCGCCGCCGCGAAAGCGGGCATTAGCCGCAATAAAGCGCAAGCCCGCCTTTTCCAGCCAGCGGCGAGCCTGCTGCTCACACTGCTGGCCTCGCTGCTGCCGGCTTAGTTGACCGGGACGATTTTCCCCTGACGGTACTGGCTCCACGTTAACTTCCTGTTAATGACGCAATCCTGGTTGGCGCTCAGCACGCCGGTATCACCTTTAATCTGATAGCCCGGCATCTGGCGCATCTCGTTGAAATGATTCGCCAGCGTCCAGGTATCAATACCCATCGCATACAGACGGACCAACGAGTAATCATTATTAAAATTACGCGCTGCCTGCGCCATCAGTGCCGGATTAGCACCGGTTAGCAGCGGCGCATCGCTGAACTGCAGCCCGTCCATTTCAAAACGGAAGTCGGCGCCGCCCCCTGCCTGATAGCTGCGCGAGCTGGCGTATATAGCAACGTTATCGCGGCTGCTGGTACGCATCGCAATCATCGGTTTAATCAGCTGCATCTCATTTTGCGTGGCAACCACGTAAACCGAGTCCGGATTACCGCCCGAGGCCGCTGGCGGCGGCGTATCAGACGCCGGCGCCGGAATTGTCAGACCGGCGATACTCACCTGCTGAGGTTGCTGCTGCTGTTCCGTTTGCACTGGCGTTCCGCTAAGACGAATGCCCGCGCCGCTATTAATACCCTGTTTCAATTCGGCAACCGAGCCAAAACGCTGTTGCAGTACGGTTGAACCGCCCAGCTTCTGCCACTCTTCAGCAAAGGCTTTGCTTACCCGGTCCCCCAGCGCGCTGCGGGGCAGCAGCAGCAGAGGCTGGCGTTTTCCCTGGTCCCACATATGATGGGCGGCATCACGCGCTTCGTCTTCAGGAGAAAGTGCAAAGTAGCAAATATTCGGACGGTTCTGCACCTGTTCCGGCTCATTCAGCGCCAGTATGTTCACCGAGGAAGGCAGATTCGCCAGCTTTTCCACATTGTCTTTCAACAGTGGGCCGACGATCAGCGTTGCGCCATCCTGCTGCGCTTTGGCAATGACCTGGTCGATAGGCTGATTGCTGGTGTCATACACCTGAACCTGCGCGGCAGAGGAGGGCGGAGCGGTGTCGGTAACCTGCGGTGAGGCCGCCGTACTATTGGCCGCCGGGGCGGGATTATCTTCGTTATCGGGCTGGAAAGCCGCATCGCTCGGCGCGACTACCGGGTTATTCTCGCTGCCTTCCGGCGCCTGATCTGCGGGCTGCGCGGCATTTTGCTGGGAAGCATCGGCTTGAGCTTGCCCGGCAGGCTGTGACGCATCCTGACCCGCTGCGGGTTGAGCCTGGGCCTGCTGCAGCGGTTCGGCGCTATCGGTCGTCGGCGCCTGAGGTGCAGTTGCAGGTGCAGGCTGCGCGGCGTTCAGCGTACCGTTGCGCGCATCATCAAAGCCTTTTTGAATGGCGTTGGCAAAAACTTTTGCCTGGCCGTTCAGCGGCAGTAACAGGGCAATTTTACCGGTGGAAGCCTGCTTATAATTTTGGATACCGCTCAGGGCGGTGGGCAGCATTTTTGCCGCCGGATTATCCGGATAGCGGATCTGCCAGTCGCTGATGCCTGACTTGAGCATATCCGGCGTATTCTGATTGGCCCGGTAGGTATCCAGCAGGTCCAGCCAGCCCTGCAGCACGTTCTCATTGGCGTTAATCACCAGGCTGTCGCGCTGCTGTTTGCTTAACCCGGTCAGCGCCTGCCAGGTGGCATCGATGTTTTTCTGCTTATCCTGCGGACTGCTCAGCAGCGCTTGCTGAGCGATATAAGCGCGAATCAGCTGTAGGGAAGGGGCGTCATGCTGAGCGCTAATCACCAGCTGGTAATAGCGTGCCTGCTGGTCCTTCGACAGCCGGTCGTTTTCAATTTGCTTGAGCAGCGCGCTGGCGCCGGCATTATCTTTGGTCAATACGTAATATTGCGCGCTGAGCAGGATAATTTCCTGCTGCTGATCGGCATCGCGCTCATGGGGAAGCTTATCCAACAGCTGCTTCGCCTGGCTGGCTTTACCCTCGTTCAGCAGCGCCCGAATTGCGAGTAATTGCCAGCTAAGCTTGCTATTATCCCCGCTTTGCTGCATTTGTTGCAGATAGTAGTCCGAGGTGCCGGTTGCCGGACTCTTAATATCTGCACCATTTCCTGTTGGCCCCTGGCCGGAGCAGCCGGCAAAAATCAGCGCGGCAAGAAGAAGCGGAACGGCGCGTCCTGCTTTATTACGAACGACTTTTGAAGGAAGCATACTGTATCCAGTGATGTTTTTTTCAAGATGCTCAATATTAAATCGGCAATGCGGATCAAACAATGAAACAACACGATCGGGCAGAGATTTCTGCCAGCACGCTCTATATCGTCCCGACGCCCATCGGTAACCTGGGCGACATAACGCAGCGTGCGTTGACGGTGTTGGGGCAGGTTGATCTGATTGCAGCGGAAGATACACGTCATACCGGGCTGTTGCTACAACATTTCGCCATCAATGCGCGCTTGTTCGCATTGCATGACCACAACGAACAGCAAAAAGCGGAGGTGCTGCTGGCAAAATTGCAGGAAGGCCAAAGCCTTGCCTTGGTATCTGATGCCGGCACCCCCTTAATCAACGACCCGGGTTACCACCTGGTGCGACGCTGCCGCGAAGCGGGTATCAGAGTGGTGCCTCTACCCGGTCCCTGTGCGGCGGTTACAGCATTAAGCGCCGCCGGACTACCGTCCGATCGATTCTGTTACGAAGGATTTCTACCTGCAAAGAGCAAGGGACGCAAAGATGCGCTGCGCGCGCTGGCGCAGGAGCCGCGGACGCTGATTTTTTATGAATCCACCCACCGCTTACTGGAAACCCTGCAGGATATGGTGCTGGAGCTGGGGGCTGAGCGTTACGTGGTGCTGGCGCGCGAAATTACTAAGACCTGGGAGTCGATTCACGGTGCGCCGGTGGCTGAGCTACTTGCCTGGGTTCAGGATGATGAAAATCGGCGCAAAGGCGAAATGGTGCTGATCGTTGAAGGACATCAGGCCGATGAGCAGGCTCTGCCGGTGGAGGCGCTGCGCACTCTGGCGCTGCTGCAGGCCGAACTGCCGTTAAAAAAAGCGGCCGCGTTGACGGCGGAAATTCATGGGGTTAAAAAAAATGCCCTGTATAAGTTCGCGCTGGCGCAGCAAGAAGAGTGACAACGCGGCTGAAATCCCCTATTATCTCGCGCCGAAGCTGACCAGACAGTCGCCGCTTTATCGCCTTCGGGTGATATTGGGGAGGAAAGTCCGGGCTCCACAGGGCAGGGTGCCAGGTAACGCCTGGGAGGCGCAAGCCTACGACCAGTGCAACAGAGAGCAAACCGCCGATGGCCCGCAAGGGATCAGGTAAGGGTGAAAGGGTGCGGTAAGAGCGCACCGCGCGGCTGGTAACAGTTCGCGGCACGGTAAACTCCACCCGGAGCAAGGCCAAATAGGGGTTCACATGGTACGGCCCGTACTGAACCCGGGTAGGCTGCTTGAGCCAGTGAGCGATTGCTGGCCTAGATGAATGACTGTCCACGACAGAACCCGGCTTATCGGTCAGCTTCGCACTACATCAAAACCCCGCAGAAGAGATTCTGCGGGGTTTTACTTTATGGGGGGAGGGAATGACTGTCCACTCCGCTCTCTATGAAAGAACGCGGCTTACCGGTCAGCTTCGACCTTTCCATGTAAACGCCCGCAGAAGTGATTCTGTGGGCGTTCTACTTTATGGGCAGGGAATGACTGTCCACTCCGCTCTTTATGAAAGAACGCGGCTTACCGGTCAGCTTCAACTTTTCCATGTAAACGCCCGCAGAAATGATTCTGTGGGCGTTTTACTTTATGGGCAGAGAATGACGGTCCACTCCGCTCTCTATGAAAGAACGCGGCTTACCGGTCAGCTTCGCACTACATCAAAACCCCGCAGAAGAGATTCTGCGAGGTTTTACTTTATGGGGGAGGGAATGACTGTCCACTCCGCTCTCTATGAAAGAATGAGGTTTAGCGATCCTACTGACTACATTTGGATGGCTGTCAGGTCTACTATGGGCAAGGCGCAGACTCTACCTGCTAACACCGGATCTTAGCGCTGTTGATTTAGAAATAGGATGAATCGACATTTTTATACAAACTCCCCTAAGTAGCGTTAAGCTGATGCCTGCCACGCTGGTGTCATGGTGATGTCAGGTTGCTGTCGGGTTCTGATCGTGGTGATGTGGGCTGGCTTCGGTAACCCTGTCCACTGAAAACCCATTACACGGAGATGAACCATGAATGACACGAATAAGCTCAGAGCGCTTCGCCTTGAACGAGCCTGGTCACAGGAGCAGCTTGCCGAGTTATCTGGCCTGAGCACCCGTACTGTGCAGCGAATAGAGAATGGCGAACGGCCAAGTCTGGAGACCCTGAGCGCCTTAGCTGCTGTGTTTGAGGTGAGCGTTTCAACGTTTTCCGTTCAGGAAAATGCTGAAGACAACGCGCTGGATGAGCGAATCAGCGAAACGAGAAGCAGGATTGTCGAGGAGGGACGGTTTTACCGCTCAGTCATTACAGCGCTCGTCGTCTGCATATTGCTTTTCATGCTGAACCGCTACACGTCTTCTGATAGCTTCTGGTCTTTATGGGTGGCCGCTATCTGGTTTGCGTTGCTTGCAGTGCGTGGCCTGAGGACATTTTTGTTTAGCGGTTTGATTAGCAAATGGCAGCAGAAGAGACTTCAACACTTGCTGCGCAGGTAATATATGGACGAGAAGTCAGGATTCACAGGTCTGTTTCTGAACAGCAGACAATACGAAACTGACACAGCTAGTCGCCCCGGCTTATTTACTGGCTGTTTCTTTGAGGCAGGAAATATACTTTTCGCCTGAGCGGCGCACGATTTCATCGGCATGTTGCGTAATATCTTTTCCTTCAAACGCGCCGTAGAGTTTGTTAAATTTCACCGTACTCAGCCGTTGGGTTATGTCACTGACCGTTGCTGCTGGCAACGGCAGCATATTCGGGTAGCTCCACATAAAGGAGACGGCATGCGCGCCAGGGCTGACCTGAACGATGTCGCCGGAAAGCACCACGCCTTCATCTCGCGCCCAGTGCAGAACACAGCCGCCGGCAAAGTGTCCGCCGAGACGTATCACACGGACGTCTCGGGTCAGCTCAAGAATGTCGCCTTGCCAAAAGGTAATCCAGGGACTGTCGCGCATAACCCACTTGCTGTCGCTGGCGTGAAGATAAATTGGGGCGTTAAATGCTTCGGCCCAATCCTGCATGGTGGTGTAGTAATGAGGATGCGATATCGCGATGGCCTTGAGCCCGCCCAGGGAAGCTATTAGCATTTTTGTGGCGTCATCGAGCGTGGCAATACAGTCCCACAGAATATTGCCCTGCGGGGTACGCAGAATAAACGCGCGCTGACCAATCGCAAAATCAGGTACGGTGCGGATGCTGAGAAGATCGCTGTCGTGTTGTTTCCACTTATTTGTATGCGAAGCACAATGGGCGTCAAAATTGCACCATTCCTGCCCGGTTGAGGGAACATACTGGCGTTCATCTTCGCAGATAATGCAATGCTCCGGATGGGAATCGGTTATCTCATAGGATGTGCCGCAGGTTTTGCATAAAGTGATCATTGAGTCTTCCTTATTTATCCGCTTAAGCCAGTAGCAAAGCCGTGGTGTGCTCCGCTTTTATGGCAAGGTATCTGACAAAAAGCACAGTCAGCATGGCACACGGAGAGACAAGGATGTGCCTGGGAGTGCTGCCCGCCGCTTGCTTGCAGTGGGGAAAAAGCGAGTTTTTCTTATTTTCAATAACAGCAACGGCATCGACGCTTTCACTTTGTTAAGCCATGCCAGCTTATAGCAACGCCCGCTGTGAGCGAAAACGGACGTTCTGTCTACAGTTGCTAAGCTGACCGATCCCGGCATAAAGGACTGCTATACCTCGCGGTCTCTTTTTTAGCAGGTTGCAGTATTCTTCTTTATATATTCAAATATATAGCGAAAGGCTGACTAAAAGAGGATCTCAATGAATCTATATTTATCCGCTTAAGCCAGTAGCAAAGCCGTGGTGTGCTCCGCTTTTATGGCAAGGTATCTGACAAAAAGCACAGTCAGCATGGCACACGGAGAGACAAGGATGTGCCTGGGAGTGCTGCCCGCCGCTTGCTTGCAGTGGGGAAAAAGCGAGTTTTTCTTATTTTCAATAACAGCAACGGCATCGACGCTTTCACTTTGTTAAGCCATGCCAGCTTATAGCAACGCCCGCTGTGAGCGAAAACGGACGTTCTGTCTACAGTTGCTAAGCTGACCGATCCCGGCATAAAGGACTGCTATACCTCGCGGTCTCTTTTTTAGCAGGTTGCAGTATTCTTCTTTATATATTCAAATATATAGCGAAAGGCTGACTAAAAGAGGATCTCAATGAATCTATACATGTTTTACCTCGGTGGAAATGCCGGTAAATCTAACATTGAAGTGCATGACATTCAGTTCGTTGCCGCCAACCACCCCAAAGAAGCCTAGCCTGCTCTGCGCGAGGCATGGTTTGGCGATAGCGACAAAATCCATATTGACGGCTACAGCCGGGTTACCTGGGCTGATGGATATTCTGTCATGCTCTCTGCTGAGCCATCTCAATCGGCGGAAAAGTTGTTTTTCGTCAACGCTGGCGGTTACCGACCGGACACGCTGGCAGAGTTACATGAATTTGACTTGTTGGTCGCTGAAGATGCCCAACAGGCCAAAAATAAAGCGCTAAAAACATTACTTTGTGGCATCGATCAGCAACATAAGGATAATTTGAAGGATGTTGACGATTGTCTGTTACTTGAAAAGGTTGGCGATCTCTTTATTCATCTGACCCCCTGCGCATCAGGTCGTCGTGATCAACCAGAATGGCAGGGCTATCAACCGATAGGTATCTGACATGACAAGGACAGGCTTACCAGACCCGCGTGTAGCCTGTCGCGTAATCATGGGGCCATTTACCGTCACGGTGCTGGAGCCAGGTTCAGACGCGCAAGAAACCCCGGCCAGGCGTCTGGATCGGCCATAATGATGCGCTGTTCAATCAACGCTTGCTCTGCGGCAGCGCGAGCGGCCTCCAGAACAAAATCCGTACGGTTCTTCCCTTTAGCTTTCGCAGCGCGATCAATGAGATCACGCTCAGCGGGTTTAATGCGTAAATGTAAAGTTTCTCGCTTGGGGGAAATGACGGGCCTTAACAACCCGTCTCAGCAACGTCCTCCAGGCTCAAAGCGGAGCTGCGAGCAGGGCAAGATCCGCTTTAGATGAAGCCTGGAGTGTCGCTAATTTATAAACAGGAATTAACAGCTTTCGGGCGTACAAGTAATCGTACCTGCTTACCACGGTAGTTAACATAATTTTGAAACTGAAAACCAAACGCTCAGGGCCTGACCAAATCCCCGACCTCCGCCGCTAATAATGGCTCTTTTGCCACTCAGCATAAGCACGCTTCCTTTTAGTGATGAGTATAGGTTGAGGGAGATATAGCATAAGGAGGCGGAGTGGCATCTTTCCGTTAGTGCCATTTTTACAGCAGGAATATAGATAAGCTGCATAGTTAATGACAAACGGCTACCGGTATAAACCGGTAGCCGTTTATCTTGATGCGCGCTGAGATTAATCGCCGCCCACTCGACTGTATATAAAAGAACGCCGCTTAGCGGCCAGCTTCTCCGACAGTCTGAAAACGGCCACGAAGCTAACCTTCGTGATCGTTTGGCGTTATTTCGCGCCGCTCAGCAATTTCTGACGATGGCTTAATCCCATACGACAGGCGAGGTCGAAAGCGTTCTCCATCGCAGTGGTGCGGGCCACGCCTTTACCGACGATTTCATAGGCGGTGCCGTGGGCCGGCGTGGTGACCGGGATCGGCAAACCGCCCTGTACGGTGACGCCGATATCAAAGCCCATCATCTTGGTGGCGATCTGCCCCTGGTCATGATACATCGAGACAATACCGTCGAACTGCCCGTCTCTGGCGCGCAGAAAAATGGTATCGGCCGGGTAAGGCCCGTCGGCAGGATGCCCCTGGCTGGCGGCCAGCTGGATGCCGGGAGTAATGATCCGCCCCTCTTCATCGCCATAGTTGCCGTTATCGCCGTTATGCGGGTTGAGGCCGCAAACGCCGATTCTGGGCTGGGCCACGCCGGAGTCCTTCAGCGCCTGGGTTAGCATACCGATGGCTCTGGCGACTTTCTCCGCGCTAAGCTGGCTGGAAACCGCTGATAGCGGGATATGAGATGTCACGCGCGCCGTCCAGAGCTTGTCCAGCACGTTGAATTCACCGCAGACGCCGTCATAGTTAAGTTCATTCGCCAGCCAGCGCATTTCATCCTGCTGCTGCATTCCGCCGAGCCGCATAGCCCCTTTGTTCAGCGGACCAAAGCACAGCGCATCAGCCTGCCCTGAAGCCACCATCCGGGTGCCGATTTCCAGCGATTCCAGAATAAAGCGGCCATTCTCTGCCGCCACCTGCGCTGGCGCAATATGGCGGTTTAATCCTGGCCATTGAGGAATAGCCAGCCAGTCAGATTCGACGGGCAGCGCGACGCCCCGGCTGGCGGCGGCGGCTTCCAGCGCCGGCATGTTGGCAATCAGGGTGATATTCGCTTTGTCAGCGGTTCGCGGATTGGCGAGCAGGCTAACAATGATTTCGGGGCCAATACCTGCGGGGTCGCCTACGGCCAGCACGATGTGTGGTTTCTCAGCGGCTGCGAAAGGGGTACGGACTACTTCGCTCGTCATAATCTGATGCTCCTCTTAGCGGGCAGAGGCGAACCCCTGCCGATAATGTTGGGATAAATGCGTAAGGTTTTTTCAGCCCGCCAGCGAATGCCGGGTGGGTTTTTGCTGTTCAATCTGCTCGACGCTGATGTCCGGGCGAATCCACTGGGTGAAGATAATACCGAGGATCAAAAAGCCAATTGCGCCGGCGAAGGGCAGCGTCCAGCTACCGGTCATATCGATCATCAGGCCGAAAATAATCGGTGAAATGATGGTGGCCATTGCGGCGCCGAAATTAAGCATGCCGCTGGCAGTGCCGGCTGTTTTCGGCGCCACATCCATCGGAACTGCCCAGATAGGGCCAATGGTCAGTTCGAGGAAGAAAAACGCCGCGCTCAGGCACAGGGCGATGGTGACCACGTCATGGCTAATCAGCACCGGGATAAAGAAAATCAGGCCGCCGAGCAGGCTGATGGTTATCACGCTCTGACGCGCCAGCGCCAGGCGGCCGGTACGGCGTAAAATCCAGTCGCTAATCACCCCGCCGGTGAGGTCGCCGACCACGCCGGCGAAGAAGACGCCGGACGAATACAGCGCCGAGCTTTTAATGTCGAGGTTCAGTGATTGCATAAAGAAGATCGGCATCCAGCTGAAAAACAGCGTATTTGACCAGACCATGCAGAAATAGACCGCGACGGTGGCGCGCATGCGGCGCAGGATGGCCCACCATGAATGAGGCATCGCCGTACCGTCCTCCTGTACGCTTTCCCGGCGCGGCAACAGCGCCAGCTCTTCAGGTGATACGCCGGCGTGCTCTTCCGGCATTTCGCGGAAGTAGACCAGCCAGACCACCAGCCACAACGCGGAGAGAATACCAACGACGATGAAGGATGCCCGCCATGAATGCCACGCAATCAACACCGCGACCAGCGGCGGCGCGACGGCATTGCCAAGACGGGAGAAGGAGTGCGTCAGCCCCTGAGCCATACCGCGCTTCGGTTTAGGCACCCAGTTGGTGATTGCTCTGGCCTGGGCGGGGAGCGCCGCGCCTTCGCCGATGCCCAGCAGCAGACGTGCCAGACAGAGTGATACCAGGCCGCCAATCAGTCCGGTACAGACGGTGGCAACAGCCCAGATCAGACCGCAGGCAATAATGGTCCGCCGCGCGCCGAAGCGGTCAGCCACCCAGCCGCCGACCAGCTGAAAGATGGCATAGGTATAGCCGAAGGCGGAAAATGCGATGCCAAGCTCGGTGTTGGTTAGCCCCAGCTCGGCTTTTAACGGTCCTGCGGCGGCAGCGAGGTTAACCCGATCCAGGTAGAGGATAAACGACATAGCACAGAAGATAATCAGCATATTTCTGCTGATATGGGATTGTTTTTGCAAGATTGCCTCCCGGTTTTTTTTAATTGGGGCAGTTGTAGGGTATTTCGCCCTGACAACTATGAGGCAATCAATGAGGCGGCGGCTATTAGCTATTTAGATATACAGCGTTAACAATACGTCAACACGCCGCCGGATCGCTGCTTAACAGCGTGAGGATTGAGTCTGCCGCCATGGCTAATTTGCTCTGAGGCTGGTAGCACAGAACAAACTGGCGGCTGGCGGCAGAATCGGTTAACGGCAGATGGGCAAAGTCCGGGGAGGGGATTATCTGGCGGGCGACCGCTTCCGGCATCAGGCCGATACCGATGCCGCAGGTGATCATCGCGGCCATGCTATCAAAGCTACCGACCCGGATGCGCATTTTCAGCGGCATTTCCAGCCGTCGCGCCAGGCTGCTTAGCATAATGGAGATCGATGCGCCTTCCGTCAGGCCAATCAGATCGTGCTCAAGCAGCGTGGCTGCGGTTAGCGGCTGGCCGCTGGCAACCAGCTTAGCCAGCGGATGCCCGACCGGCGTGACGACGCACAGCCGATCTTTGCGGTAGGGCACCACCGACAGTGACACATGGCTGACCGTTTGCTCGTAAATGCCAATATCGGCCACGCCGCGCTGCACGGCCTGAATAACGCTTTCGCTGTTCATTTCATGCAAATCGATATGAATATCGGGATAGCGCTGGTGGCTTTTGCGCAGGTCGTCAGTGAGAAATTGCAGTACTGCCGAGGTGCAGGCGGCGATACGCACCACGCCGCGATTCCCCTGTAAAAAGGCCTGCATATCGTCCTGCATCCGCTCCGCCGAGTGCAGGATGGCGCGCGCATGCGCCAGCACGGCGCGCCCGGCATCGTTCAGTGCCATTCCGTGCGGCAGACGCACGAACAGCGCGATGCCCAGCTGATCCTCCAGCTCACGAATGCGGCGGGAGGCGGCGGCTGGCACCAGGTGCAATCTTGCCGCGCCGTGCGTGATGCCGCCCAGCTCCGCCGTCGCCACAAACAGCTTAAGCGTTACCAGATCGCAACGGATACCGGAAGCGATGCGATAGACATTGCGCTCCTCAGACAAGAGGGAAACGGAAGCCAGATTTTTACTCATACTTTTACCCTGCCAGTCATTGCCCGTGAAGGCGTCATCGTGAGCCAACGCGCTTTCACTCCGGCGCGGTCTGTTACAGCGGCACCATGACCACCCTGGCGCCGCTTTGCTGTAGCGCATCCCGCCCGTGGTCAGCAAGATGCTCATCAGTGATGATTTCGTCAAAGTCACTTAGCGCCAAAGCCCGCCAGGTGGCGACTTTGCCGTATTTCGAGCTGTCACTGAGTAAAATACATTTGCCGCTCGCCTCCCGTGCGGCGCGCTTGACCGCCACCTTATTCTCATCCGGCGTACAAAGCCCGCCGGTGTTCCAGCATGATGCTGAAACGAAGGCGATATCGATGCAAATATTGCGCAGCGCCTGCGCAGTGGCTTCCCCGACGCAGGACCGGTTTTCCCGGCATAGCATGCCGCCGGTGTGCAGCATCCGGCATTCCCCGTTGCTGATAAGGAAATCGCTGATCGCGAAATCATTGGTAACCACCAGCAGGTCGTGACGCTGACCCAGCTGGCGTGCCAGCGCCAGCGTAGTGGTGCCTGCATCAAGATAAATGCAGCTGTGCAGGGGGATTTGCAGCGCGGCATAGCTGCCGATCGCCTGCTTCTCCGGGCTGTGCATCTGCGTTTTATCCAGATGGGAAGGTTCGCTTTGCAAACGCTGCATGGAACGCACGCCGCCGGAAACCGCCAGCAGCCGACCTTCACCCTCAAGCTTTCTGATATCGCGTCTCACCGTCATGTGAGATACCTGTAGCCGCCGGGCTAATTCAGTGATGCTGATCGCATCCATATCCGCCACCAGCGCTAAAATCTTGTCCTGTCGCTCAAGAGGTATCATTCAGTCCTCATTCCTGATGCTGTAAGCCAGTTGCCGTATCTTGCAGCATTATCACATAACCCGGTTTCAGCTGTGGCGTTCACGTGCGCCCTCATTGTTACACCGGAAAGCCTGTAACAGGATGCTGCTTGTTAATAATTGTGAAGTTGGTGCTAATTCAGTTCTTATCTGTGAAATATTAACAATATTTTGGTGAGAATTGATATTTTTTCACATATGATGACGTGATATCAGTACAGGTGCTTAATGGCAGGAGGATAAATGTTCTATCTGGGCGTCATTGCCGATGATTTTACCGGGGCTACCGATATTGCCAGCTTTCTGGCGCAAAACGGGATGTCAGTTATTCAGTACAACGGCGTGCCGGCAGCAAACAACCTGCCGCCAGACGTCGATGCCGTGGTCATCAGCCTGAAATCTCGCTCCTGCCCGTCAGAAGAAGCGGTGAATGACTCGCTATCCGCGCTGCGCTGGCTGAGGGCGCACGATTGCCAGCGCTTTTACTTCAAATATTGCTCCACCTTTGACAGCACCGCCGACGGCAATATCGGCCCGGTTACCGACGCGTTGCTCACTGAGCTTGGCGAAAGTCAGACCGTGATTTCACCGGCGCTGCCGGTAAACGGCAGGACGGTGTATCAGGGCTATCTGTTTGTTCATCAGCAGTTGCTGTCTGAATCCGGCATGCGTCATCATCCGGTGACGCCGATGCGCGATAGCCAGCTGCTGCGGCTGATGGAGCAACAGGCTTCGGGCCGGGCCGGGTTGATCCCGCTGGCTACCTTGCAGCAGGGAAGCGAGGCGGTCAGGCAGCAGCTGGCGCAGCTGCGTCAGCAGGCGGTGCGCTACGTGGTGATGGATGCCGTTAGCGAAGATGACCTGCTGATTCAGGCGGCGGCAACCGAAGATATGCGGCTGCTGACCGGCGGCTCCGGGCTGGGATTTGGTGTCGCACGCCATTTTGCCGCCACCCATGGCACAAAGTCGGATGCGCAGCGGGGCAGGCCGGTAGCTGGCCCGGCGGTGGTTATTTCCGGGTCCTGTTCGACGATGACCAACGCCCAGGTTGCTCGCTATAAGCCGCAGGCGCCGCACTTTGCGCTGGATATTGTGCGCTGCCTGCAGGACCGCGCCGGCTATGCTGCGGAAATCTGCCGTTGGGTGGTTGAACAAGGCAACTCAACGCTGGCGCCGATGGTCTATGCCACCTCCGATGCCGATAAACTGCAGCAAATCCAGCAGCAATACGGCGCCGCCGAAAGCAGCCAGGCGATCGAGCAGCTGTTTGCCCGACTGGTCCCGCTGCTGGCGGAGAACGGCATTCAGCGATTTATCGTCGCCGGCGGTGAAACGTCCGGGGTGGTCACTCAGTCGCTGAACATCACCGGGTTGCATATCGGACCGACGATTTCCCCCGGTATTCCCTGGGTCAGAGCCAGCGATCGGCCGGTTTCACTGGCGTTGAAGTCAGGCAATTTTGGTGATGAAAACTTTTTTGCCCGCGCCCAACTGGAGTTTATGCCATGAATGAACAACAGATGCGCGAGGCAATGGTCAGGCTGGGGCGCTCCTTCTTTCAGCGCGGTTACGCCACCGGCTCGGCCGGTAACCTGTCGCTGCTGCTGGATGATAATACCCTCCTGGCGACGCCTACCGGTTCCTGCCTCGGCGAACTACAGGCGGAAAGCCTGTCAAAAGTAACCATGGACGGCGAGCTGATATCCGGCGATAAGCCCTCGAAAGAGGTCAGCTTTCACCGCGCGCTTTACCTGAATAATCCTCGCTGTAAAGCGGTTGTACACCTTCATTGTTTGTACCTGACGGCGCTTTCCTGCCTGGAAAATCTCGATCGTGACAACTGCATCCGTCCTTTTACGCCCTATGTGGTGATGAAGATCGGTGAAGTGCCGGTAGTCCCCTATTTTCGCCCCGGCGATGGGCGTCTTGGCGAACATCTCGCCAGACTGGCGCCTGATTACCGGGCGTTTTTGCTCGCCAATCACGGGCCGGTAGTAACCGGTAACAGCCTGCAGGAAGCGGCGGACAATCTTGAAGAGCTGGAAGAGACCGCGCGCCTGATGTTTATACTTGGCGATCGGCCTGTTCGCTATCTGACACCAGAAGAAATCGCAGAGTTGAGGAACTAAGGATGCCGAAGTTTGCCGCTAACTTATCGATGATGTTCAACGAAGTGCCGTTTATTGAACGCTTTGCCGCTGCGGCGCGCGCCGGGTTTGAGGCGGTAGAATTTCTGTTTCCTTATGACTACGCGGTTGATGATCTTAAGACCGCGCTGCGGCAAAGCGGTCTGAAAGTGGTGTTGTTCAATACGCCGCCCGGCGCGGTTGATAAAGGCGAATGGGGGCTGGCCGCGCTGCCTGGCCGTGAGGAGGAAGCGCGACGCGATATTGACCGGGCGCTGGTGTATGCCCGGGCGCTGAACCTGCCTTCGCTGCACGTCATGGCCGGCGTGGTGCCCGCTGGTTGCCCGGCGGCATCCTGCGCTGAAACCTTTGTTGAAAACCTGCGCTATGCCGAAGCGCAGTGCGCTGGAGAAAATATTCAGCTGCTGGTGGAGGCTCTCAGCCCGAAAACCCGGGCTGGCTATCTGCTTTCCAGTCAGTATCAGGCGCTGGATATTGTCGACAAAGTCGATCGGGCTAATGTGAAAGTGCAACTGGATCTGTTTCACGCCCAGCAGGTAGACGGCAATCTGAGCCATTTGCTGCGCCACTATGCCGGAAAATACGGTCATATCCAGATAGCCTCGGTGCCCGACCGGCATGAGCCGGACGAAGGCGAGATCAATTATCCATGGCTGTTTGAGCAGCTCGACACACTCGGTTATCGCGGCTGGGTGGGCTGCGAATATCATCCACGCGCGCAGACCGAAGCAGGGCTTGGCTGGCTGGCGCGCTGGCGCAACCCGTAGCCTGAAGGCCAGCGCTTTTCGCTATCCGGGTGCGGGCAATATCTGCTAACTGCGGCTTCTGTTACCGACGCACCGGCGTGAAATCCATCTAAGCGCCCGGATTGCTGGCCGCAGAGTGATAGGGCACCCTTCCTGCATTAACTTATCCCGCAGCCCTACGTTCTCAGCAGGGCAGGAACCTGATGCGCAGCGTACTGGCGGCGTTCATCCGCTGAAAATTTGAACTTTTCCCCAGCGGTGTCGATAACAGACATAACAGCGCGCCAGTAACAGAGTAGAAGGGATAAAAATGATCGGTTCAATTAAAGCAGCGGTTATGTCGTGTCTTGCCCATTCGCCGCTCCGCCATTCGCGCCAGACTGTCAGCTCGCTGCATAACGCCATTGCGATGATTGAATTTACGGCGGGTGGCGAAATCATTACGGCGAATTCGCTGTTTCTGGACATGATGGGCTACCAGGCAGGCGAGATTATGGGTCAGCATCACCGGATGTTTTGTCCCGATAGCTACGTTAATTCACCTGACTATTCGGCATTCTGGGCGCGCCTTAACCGCGGTGAAAGCTTCAGTAATAAATTCCTGCGCCTTGCCAGAAACAGCCGCCCCGTCTGGCTGGAGGCTAATTACGTGCCGGTTCAGGATCGCAGCGGCAGGGTGATTAAGGTTGTCAAACTGGCAACGGATATCACCGGGCATATCGTTGATGCCCAGGAACAGCGCGCCATGACCAACGCTATCGACCGTTCAATGGCGGTTATTGCCTTTGGTTTGGATGGAAAAGTTCTGCGCGCCAATGCTAACTTTCTCAAGGCCATGGGCTATGAGGAAAGCGAAGTGATTGGTCAGCATCACAGTATCTTTTGCGCCCCGGAGCTGTATAAGAGCGAGCGCTATGAGGCATTCTGGAAGCAGCTGCGTAGCGGACAATTTGAGTCTGGCCTGTATCCCCGGCTTGATAAAAAAGGCAATACGGTATGGCTGCGTGCCACCTACAATCCCGTGTTTGATGAAAATAAGCGACTGTATGAGGTGGTCAAGTTCGCAACGGATGTCAGCGAGCAGGTAAAAAGGAATCAGCAGGAGCACGAGGCCGCTGAGTATGCTTATAACGCTGCGCTGCAGACCAATAAGAATACCCGGCAGGGCGTTATTGTGATTGAAAATAGCGTGCAGAAAATGGATGAGATCGCCAGCGAGCTACGTAAGGTTTCCGATGACATAAACGGTTTAAGTAGCCAGTCGGCTCAAATTGGGATGCTGGTCGATACCATCCGGTCGATCGCCAATCAAACCAACCTGCTGGCGCTCAACGCCGCTATTGAGGCGGCAAGAGCCGGAGCCCACGGGCGCACTTTTGCCGTTGTGGCTAATGAAGTGCGTACTCTGGCGACCAATATCAACAACACCAGTCAGCAAATAGCCAGCGTGGTGAACAGCAACCAGACGCTGGCAAGCGCCGCACAGAAAAACATTACTGATAACTTGACCAGAGCCGATCAGGGCGTCTCAATGATAAAAGAAGCCGGTGAAATGATCGTTGGCATCCAGACGTATTCGACGGAAGTGGTTGAGGCCATTGAGAACGTTGCGCAGAAGTTGAAAAAAGACTGATAGCAGCAAAAATGCCTGATGCTGGCCGTGGGTCAGACCAGCTGCATCAGGCGGTGGCGCTAAAATGTCCAGGTTACGCCGGAGGAGAGTACCCAGTAATAGTTCTGGTCGGTCATTGGACTGTCCCGTAGCGCGCCGGTGAGGAAGGTCAGTTTTGGCTGCAGATAAATGTGCAGCGGTTTAACCGGGTGCCAGTCAAAGGCGACCGCCAGCCACGGCGTTACGCCCTGGTGAGCCCAGCCGGGCAAACCGCTACGGACCGACTCACGTTCAGTGACGCCATAGTAATAGCTCGCCTGTTGTTTATTTAGCCAGTCAACGCCGGCTTGCGGGTAAATATCAACCTGGGTCAACGAGACCTGACCAAGCCAGGCCACCGTTCCCAGCAGACCTCTGCTGTTATCCAGCGTATCAGCGGAAAATTCGGCGCGAAAAGCACCGACCGGAGTGATTTTCTGGTAGCTTAACCCCCCCATCATTGTACTGTGGCGGGAGCGCAGCTGGCGCAGTGCCGAATCGGATGATTTACCCGGATCGAATTCATTATCCAGATACCACCAGCGGGCTTTTAACTGGTCGGTATCGTTATTGATGAAATAAGCACCAACCTCTGTACCGTCAATATAAACATGAGAATTATCGTAGCCAATATAGGGTATACCTGAGTACTGGGTTTTATACTGGCGGTAAGGCGTAAAATTTGCTTCGCCCTGGGCGCCAAGGGTAATCCCGTCAGCCAGTGCCAGAGAAGTATGACAAAGCAATATGCAACAAAGCGCGTTTTTGAAGAGTGATTGCATGATAATTATCATTCCTGATTTTATTCAGCAGCCGGGGGCATCGGCTACCAGATCATCATTGCCTGCATGAGGTTATAAACGTGAATGACAAAAAAGGTATTATTTCCGTCATTGTTTGCGTAGCCATTTTTGGCCTGACATACGGCCTGAGCGCGCCGCTGATTGCAACTCAATTGCAGGAGAGCGGATATAGCGAAAGATATATCGGACTCAATGCCGCAATGCAAGCAATTGGCGTTTTTGCCGTGGCGCCGTTCATTCCCTGGCTATTTCGCCGCTTCAGTCCCAGGACCCTGATGGGGGTGTCGCTTGCGGCGATAACCCTCATTATGCTGCTATTTGCCTGGGTGCCATTTATCCTGTGGTTTGCTCTGCGCCTGGTGCTCGGCATTTTCAGCGAAATCATCATGGTACTCACCGAAACCTGGATTAACGATGCCACCGTTGAACAGGCGCGAGCAAGAACCATGGCATGGTACACCGCGGGCATCTCGGTTGGATTTGCCTGCGGGCCGCTGATCCTCGCCTGTACCGGCAGCCAGGGCAATCTGCCATTTTTTATCGGTATGGCGATAACGCTGCTGGCGCTGGTACTGATTATGCTATTGGGAATGGCGCGTAAGAACCATTTTGATCAGCCGCCGCTGAGCTTTCTGAAAAGTATTCGCCTGGCATTTTTAGTGATCGTCGCCACCGGACTGAATGCCGCCGTTGAGGTCGCCGGGCTGAATTTTCTGTCGATTTACGCCATGTCTCACGGCTGGAGTGAACGCAACGCGATTATTTTGATCTCGGTGCTGATGCTGGGCGCCATTGTGTTGCAGCCAGTGATTGGCATCATCGCCGATAAAGTTGATCGTCGGAAGCTGATCGTTGTGCTGGCGTTTCTCTCCGCCGTAGGCGCTGCCGCCTGGCCGTGGCTGTTGCGCTGGCCGGATGCCACTTATCTGCTGCTGTTCCTTTGGGGCGGTGTGTTTGTCGGTATTTATACTGTCGCGATTACCTGGGCCGGTTCGGTCTTCAGCGGGGCGGAACTGGCGGGCGTATATGCGGCGTCTTCGGTGTCATGGGGCGTCGGTGCGCTGTTGGGGCCGCTGCTGGGGGGCTTTGCCATGTCGCTAACCCAGCACGGGTTGCCGCTGTTAGTGGTGATTCTTTGCGCTGCGTTCTGCCTGCTGGCCGCCAGCAAGCAAAATGCCATGCCGGGGCCGGCGTAAAAAGCGGTTACCGTCAGTCAGGCTGTGTCAGCCTGACCGAATGGCCTTAACAGCTGCGGTTAAGGATGCTGGTCTTTGGTGCTCTCATTTTGAATGATGACGCTGTCTTCTGCGTCTTTAAGCGCAATATTGGCTTCGTAGTATTTATTTTGTTTTAGCAGATCAATGGCTTTGGTGACGTCCTGCCGGGATTTTTTCAGCGGCATAAATACCTGGGTGTCGGTGGTATCAATGCCCGCCAGATGTAATTCATCCAGCGCACCTTTACGGTCGCCTTTAGCCAGCTTGACGTTAGCACGGGCGATGGCGGCTTTTTTCTCCGGCGTTATGGTGAAGTTCTCGCTCTGAGAAATCGAGGAGTTAATTAGCACATAGCTGTCGCCGTTGTTGGGCAGCTGTTTGCCGGTATGAACATATTTTTTCCAGTCAGTTTTGTCGTCATTTAATAAATTTTTGGCCTGATAAGTAACTTTCAGCGCGTCTTTGGGATGCCCGTTAAACAGCGCCAGCCGTGCATAATGCACGTCATACATAGCCTTCAGACCCTGGACGGCAATATGGTCGACGGCTTTCATCTGTGACTGATAAGCCGTACTGCTGCTATTATTTCCGCTGGTTTTATTTTCTGCCGCACTGGCGTTAGTCATAACGGCCATGGTAGTTAACGCCAACAGAGAAAATCCAATAATGCTCTTCTTCATAACAGTCGCTCCGTGTTGATGAGTGAGTTAACCTGGCTTGGTTATTTGGCTTGATGTGAAATATATGCCGGTTAACAACGAACATAACAATCAACAGAGCATTGCTGAACTTGTGATATGTTTTCTTTTGTAAGCCTGAATCACAAGTTAAAAAATGGCGATGATAATTAAGAATGTTTGTAATTAAATAATAAAAAATGGTCGCAATGGAATAATATTATTTTAAATTAATATGGTTTTGGCATGCTTTTAAATAAAATATTAATAATATCCTGGTGATTAATGTGCGATAAAATCATTTTCACTTAACCGATCAAATAACGCCTGACAGCTGCCGTCGGGCGTTATTTTTTTCGGGCTGACGACCAGGGTAAACGTCGGTACCAGGGTCGGGGAAGGGGATGGACCAGCGCATACAGCGCCCGGCTGTAATCCATCACCAGACCGGGGGTCCATGCCATCATCTGCGCGCGCTTGCGTACCTGAGCCGCAATCCACAGCTCCGGCACCAGCAGGATTTTAAGCAGATAGCCAAACTTTTTATTTTGCGCCAGCACCCCGTCAAGAGCGGCTTCAAGCGCATAGGCAACGCTGCTTGAACAGTTCCGATAGGTCAGATTGTAGGTCTCATTCTGGCGGTAGGTCTCCCAGAAGTTATTCAGCTTGTGCGCACTGAAGTTGTCAAAGACAATTTTACGAACTGAGTCGCACCACTCGCGTGATTCCGTCGCGTAATCGGGCAGAAAGCGTCCGCTCACGTCATTTTCATGGGTTGCTTTCAGCGTGCGGAGAAATTCTGAAGGCGAACGGTCAATATCTTCGGCAGGATAAAGGCTTATGTATAAATGACCGGGAACTTCAAGGGCGGCATGGCCGGTAGAAATGACGCCGTTTTCATCAACAGCCGCAATGTAGCGGTTGATCACCGGCCGTGAGATTGGCCGCGCCTCCGCCGATTCCTCCGGGGTCCAGACGTGCACCACCAGCGACGCGGGCGGTGCGGACTTGGCGTCAGCGGGTTTCGCTACCGGTTTCGCATCATGCTTTAACGGTACGCTGCTCAGCAGAACGTCCCCTGGCTGTATCAGTTGGAAAATAGAGGTGCCGCTCTTCATTCGCATCGCTTTTCGGGCGATGCCGATGCTGCTCAGCCCGCTGCTTATCATCTGAAAGCCAATGAAGAAGGAGACCGTAGCGGCATGGTGAAGCAATAAAAAGAATGAAAAAGCAATGAGCACCAGCCCGTAAGCCAGGGTTAGCTTCCAGCGTGGAAAGCGTACGATGAAAGAGGAAAAGCTGGTAAAAAAACCGATGATAAAGAAGGTAAAGCCAAAGATGATAGCCAGCAACACGTTACTGTATTTCTGGTTGACCAGAATAATCAGCGCCACGAACAGAAATATTCCGCCTTTAAAAAACAGAATGCTCTTTTTGGTGCCAACGCCGTTCGAGGCAACGCTGAGCGTAATCACGCTCTCCACCATCAGGATGTAGCCAAAAATCTTTAACGGAAAGTATGAGTGTTGATCGAGGCCATCAATAAAAAGCAGCACGCCAGCCACGAACCACAGGCCGCCAGCAATCGAAAGATATCGGGCGTTTCGCTTAATATATTTGGTGCCGAGTAGCAGCATCGCTATCTGTATCACTTTAATCCCTCCCTCTGAATCAACAGGCCGCTCATGCCGAAACTGACCAGTTTCCCAGAATAATTAGCGTTCCCTGATGCTCAAGTAACACCGCACCGCTGTCCGTTACGCGCAGCCAGCGCCCCTGGTCGTCCTGTAGACGGAAGCTGATGGTCGCCAGTTTCTGCTGGTGCTGCTCGGATTGCCAGTGGTCGGCCAGCCTGTGCTGATCTTCCGGATGCAACTGCATCAGCAGCCTTCTTTTATCGTTAAGGATTTGTGGATTAATGGCGGCAAGGCTTTGCGGTAGGTTATCCCAGCGCAGTTTGCCATTGCTAAGGTCGAGTTGATAGATGGCCTGCTGCTTGAGCTGTAAACCATTCTGCGTACTGTAGTGACCGATATTGTGTGTTACCACGCGCAGAAAGACCAGCAGCAAGGCGGTGGCGGTCAGATAGCTCTGCACCAGCAGCAGCGGCTCGCCGCTGTGCATTCCGCGAAGAAAGAATGGACCTATGCCCTTATCGGTATAGTAGATGACGATCCCCGCGACCGTCAGCAGCGCAATGGACCCGCCCTGATTGCCCCAAAACAGCGTCAGAAACGCGGCAAGGATGATTGGAATGCCGGTGAAGGCGAAAATCAGGCTGTCATCATGGGTAATCATGTAGGAAATGCTAAATGCCCTTGCGCCGCCGTTGAAAACCCACAGCGTTAGCGCCGCCAGCAAAACCCAGATCGCGGCCCCCAGCGTCAGATTCTTCCATGAGGCCAGCAGCGTCGTACGCAGCTGGCTATTAAGAAAGCCCAGGATCACCGTGGTTGCGAGGAAGATACCGGTGATATCCGCGACAAAACCGGTCCAGAAAACATCAGAAAAGGTATTCTTTCCTGCCAGCGAAAAGCCGATGCCAAACAGCAGCGCATCAAGAAAACTGATAATAATGGTGGCGCCAAACCACAGAGTAATAATATTAAGGTCATCGCCCGGTCGGGCGAAGCGCCTGACGATCCAGGCAATTAACAGCGAAGAAGGAAGCGCGAGAATGGCATACAACGTCTTGACGGGCAGGTCTTGCAGCGTTGGCTTATCCATCAGCAAGTTGAGTAGAATGAATAATACCGTCAGCACTGGCCACAAGCCCCAGCGGGCACGTAAAAAGGCAGCGGTAGCAACCCCTGCCGGGAACCAGACGATAGAAATATGCATCTCGGGATCGTCAAACCTTAGCGACAGCACGCCGGAGAGGTAATAAATTAACATCCATACCGCTAGCGTCAGCAGACTGGGTATAAAGGTGGTTGCGGAGGGTCTCATGGCGTCATCTCAACGAATGTTGTCAAAAGCTGTCTGCGTTGCCTGAAACCAAAGTCACTTACAGCCGACCGGTTTTTAAAATTCCAGGCGAATGGCGCAAGTATAACAACTTTTATCTGAAAACCGACAGTTGTCATCGTATCGCTGACTGCCAGTATTTACCTACCTCCCCAATAAAAAAACGGCCGATTTGCGGCGCAGATCGCACGCTTCGACTGAATGTCATAAGTTTATGGTCAAAAGTTAACCACCGGGCATAAATTAAATCAACTATCAATGAATCCTGAATTGCGCGGATTTATCCCACATAAAGATTGTGGCTTTAAATGGGGGTGGTTAATATAATTGCTATTAAATAGCAGATTAATAAGTTTCCAGCTGGGTTTATGTTTTAACTTGCTGTTGCTCAACACGAAATAGCGCATGACGTTACGTGATGAAATCGTGTGGCTTTTATTTCTTTTTTAATCTCATCTTGTTTATTTTATTTTCTCACAAGGCAGTAAAAGATCTTGAGCGTAATCTTTGCTCAAATACTTCTGGTTGGTAGCGATTTTATTTACAGCGTTAACATGTTTTTACCAGTATTTATTTTTTTGATTCAGGATAATCCTATGAAAAAACTAGCTATTTCCGGGTTGTTTATCTCCCTGTTGGCCGGCGCTTTCCCTGCCCTAGCCAGTAATACCTTCTCCATTGGTTACGCGCAAAGCAAAGTGGCGAACTTTAAAAACATGCCGGGGGTTAATTTACAATACCGTTATGAGTGGGATTCGCCGCTGAGCATGCTGGCCTCTTTTACCGCCCTCGAAAATGATGGCGACAGCCAAACCAACTGGGGAAACTACCATTCAACCGACCGGGTGAAAGCGGAATACTATTCGCTGATGGCTGGCCCGGCATACCGTCTTAATGACTATGTCAGCCTTTATGGGCTTGCGGGTATGTCACATGCGAATATGGCGCGTCATAACCATGACAATTACAGTAATTTATCGCTGCAACAAATTGATTTTTCAGATAGCACCAATGCGTTCGCATATGGCGCCGGTATCATTATTAATCCGGTCAATTATCTGTCAGTCACTCTGGGGTACGAAGGTTCTCAGACGCGGGTTGAAGGGCAGCATCGTGGAGTAAACGGCGTTAATCTCGGCATTGGTTATCGTTTCTGATTCGCGCATTTATGCCGGCAGCGGCGGGGTGAACGTCAGCCATCACCGGAGGGCGCTTTTGTTTTCCGGCAACTGAATGGCTAATCGCCCTGACGGATGGCCATGGGCAGGCGGTTATCTGACAGAAAAGACAGAAAAAAGCAGCCTCGTAAAGGTTATGTTTATCTTCACTCGCGCATACTATTCGCGCAAATATCCATCCATCGAGAGGAACACGTATGTTCAGTGCTACATCTGACGAGCCTCCATCGGGAAACGTCATTAAAGGCTGATTATTCCGAACACCCGGTAATGTGTAGGTAAGAATAATCGGCGCTAAGTCGGTGCTCGTCTGCGAGCATGGGCAAATACCATTATTTAAACTTATACGCTTAATCGAGGTGTAGAATGTTCTGTATCGATTATTTCTTCTCCTGCTATGTCGGGTCTCTGGTCATAAATCGCTCATCAAATGCACAGCCATTTGATAGTTCATATTACCGTAAACCCCAGGCTCCTAAGGGTTATCCTACTTCAGCAAAAAAACGTAAGCTGTCTGTCATTTTCAACGCTTTCCTGAAAAGAATGGCGGAGAAACGTCATCAGCTTATTCTTGACGAAGTGGATTCATTAATTCCCTGAAAATCATTACGAACGGTTCGTCATCGTTTTTTTGATGGCGGACTGATTCGTTTTTATGCATCAGGCATTTATTCAGTTCTATTACTGATGATAGTTCCTGCGCGCTGTATATTTTAATCTGGAGAGCGCCTTCAATGCAGTCTATGCGCACAGAAAAAACAAATGTCAGGTTTAACCTGAATGATATTATCGTTGCACTGATTCTCGGTTCAGCCATTGTTCTTTTTATTTATGGCTGGATGGGAATGCACGGTAATTTTAATGGCAGTACGCTCGCGCCGATAAGTCTCGATTATCACAATCTGCCTTATTATGCTTTACGAACCAGTATGCGTCTGGTGGTCGGCCTGTTTTTCTCCATGGTCTTCAGTATCGTATTTGGCGTGTTGGCCGCTAAGTTTGCTCCCATGCGGCGCGTTATTTTGCCGTTCGTAAACTTTATGGAATCCGTTCCTCTGGTTGGCTTTTTAACCTTTACTACCGCCTTCTTCCTCGGTCTCTATCCGCATAGCGTGATGGGGCTTGAAGGGCTGGCAATATTCGCCGTCTTCACCGGACAGGCCTGGAACATGATGCTGACGCTGTTTCAGACCATGCGCGTGGTACCTGCCGATCTGACCGAAGCCACCTATGCGTTTCGCTATAACGGCTGGCAGCGTTTCTGGCGGCTGGAGTTTATCTTCTCTTTTCCGGGATTGCTGTGGAATACCATGGTATCGCAGTCGGCGGCCTGGTTTGCTCTGATTGCTTCGGAGATGCTGACGATTGGCAATAACAGCGTTAATCTGCCGGGCGTCGGCGCTTACATGGGACTGGCTCTGAATGAAGGCAACTCGCGGGCGGTGTTATACAGCATTGCCGCGCTGATCGTCACCATCGTGCTGTTTGACCAGCTGCTGTTCCGTCCGCTGGTGCGCTACGCCCATCAGTTTAAATATGAAGATATCTCAGAAAACCGCGAGCCAACTTCATGGTTTTACAACTGCATGCAGCGTTCACTTATCGGCTGCTTGCTGGGTCAGGTGGCCTCCGGGTTCGCACATTTCTGGCTGTTTGTCCTGCCGCGCGGCTGGTACAAGCTACGCTTGCACCGCCTGTTTGCCAGTCTGAGCGTGATGAACTGGCTGTGGTCAGGCATCTGGTATCTCGCACTGGCGGTCGTTTGTACTTACTACGCCCATGAACTATGGCTGTTCGTTCCTAAGCAATATATGCCGAATTTACCTGAATGGATGGGGCTGACCGCCGCGCGGGTGATCGGCGCCATGCTGCTTAGCGTGATTATCTTTACCCCGCTTGGCGTATGGATCGGTCTGCGTCCGAAGCTGGTCCGTTTTTTCCAGCCGATTATTCAGGTTATGGCAGCGGTGCCGGCAAATGTGTTCTATCCGCTGGTGGCTATGATGATCATTACCTTCCATCAGAGCCTTGATGACTGGACGCTGCCAATGATCATGCTGGGTACCCAGTGGTACGTACTGTTTAACGTCATTGCCGGTACCTCAATGATCCCAAGTCAGCTAACGGAAGCCAGCAAGGTTTTCCACGTTCGCGGGCTTATGTGGTGGACAAAATTTATTCTGCCAGCGGTTTTTCCTTCCATCGTAACCGGGGTTATCTCCGCGGCGGGCGGCGCCTGGAACACGGCTATTGCCGCCGAAGTGCTGAGCTGGGGCAGCGTGACGCTGCATACCACCGGGCTGGGGGCATTTATCTCTGAGGCAACCTCTGCCGGTAAGAATCCGGAGCAGGCGCTGGGCTGCGTCGCCATGTGCTTCATGGTTGCCCTGTGCATCATTTTCGTCTGGACTCCGCTTTATCGCTTCGCGGAAAACCGCTACAGATTCGGCTGATTCGCCCGCTAAACCTATTTATTTGGAAAGATTATGAAAAAACGTCATCCGCTCGTCGAAATGAAGAATGTCTCTAAATCCTTTTGCAAAGGAAGCAAACAGAGCATTCCGGTGCTGGAACATATTAACTTTGAGGTGTACGACAATGAGGTCGTCTCTCTGCTGGGCCGCTCTGGTTCCGGTAAATCAACGCTGATCCGCATGATTTCGGGGCTGATCGATCCAGATTTTGGCTCGATAGTCTGTAATGATCTGCCGGTTAACGGTCCGTGCCGTGATACCAGCATGGTATTTCAAAGTTTTGCCCTGTTTCCCTGGCTGACGGTATTCAACAACGTCGCTTTTGGCCTGCAGGCGGCCGGGCTTAACCGCGAAGAAATCGAACGCCGCACTATGCGCATGATCGAACTGATCGGCCTGACTGAGTATGCTAATGCCTACCCGAAAGAACTTTCCGGCGGTATGCGTCAGCGCGTCGGTTTTGCCCGTGCGCTGGCGATCGAACCAAAGTTGATGCTGCTGGATGAGCCATTTTCAGCGCTGGATGTCTTTACCGGTCAGAAACTGCGTCAGGATCTGATGGATCTCTGGGAGCAGCGTAAAATTGCTACCCGCTCGATGATTCTGGTCACCCACTCGGTGGAAGAGGCGGTCATGCTTTCCGACCGCGTCTGCCTGCTGACTAGCGATCCCGGCACTATTACGGATATCTTCACTATTGATATCCCGCGTGCAGAGCGTACTCGCGATAATACCCAGGCCTGGGTTAACCGCATCCGCGACACGCTTAACGAAAAAATCGCCATGACGGCCTGAGTCTGGAAAAAGCGAGCCGCATATCACTGCGGCTCACCGATCCCCATAGCGCCCTGCGACAGTCATGTCGTGGGGCGCTTTGTCTTATGCTTTTTGCACATTTTTAAATCAAAAATTTAACAATGCACTTTAATGGGGCTTCATTATGGTGCGCTTACGATTGGCGGATTATTAACCTAAACGATAAATCAATGAGTTACATAATGGCATTAATCTTGCAGTCTCATTAAACAGAACTTTGTCCCATTATTTGAGACTAACTGATGTCAATTTTGCAAACAACCGCCAGTATCCTGCAACTTATGGTCGAACTGCGCAGAGGGATCCGCATCAGCGACGTTATCAGCCATCTTGGTATGCCAAAAAGCACTGCCTCACGGGTAATGGGACAGCTCGAAACTTACGGTTACCTGGAAAAAGATGAAGTTCAGGGCACCTTTCTCCCCGGCCCGCTACTTCTTTCCGCATCGCATCTGGTAAGTCGTCAGCTTACCCTCAGTGACCACGTTGATGTGGCATTGCGTAGCCTGTGCGAACGCACCGGCTATACCGGGTATATCTCAATGCTGGATAACCAGGAAATTCTGGTGCTGCGCGTTATTCATGGTCGCCATGCTCTGCCGGCGGTGACCTGGCCCGGCTCGCGTTCTCCCGCGTGGGGCACCTCGACCGGCCGGGCGCTGCTGGCCCGCTTCAGCGATAGCCAGCTGCATGATTTTTTTGCCAGCCCACGCGTCCTTTCTCAGCTCAGCGGCAGCCAGCAGAACGTCAGCGCGCTGGTGGCCGCGGTTGCGCTGGCGCGCGATACCGGCTATGCCTCGGCGGTCAATGAATCTGTTACCGATACGGCTTCGGTCAGCTGTGCGGTTGGCGATGCTTCGAATAGCGAAGCGGTGGCGTTTTGTCTCTCCTTTCCGCAAACGCTTGCTACGGCGGAAGAATTGCAGCGCATCGCGCTGCTGCTAAAAGAAACAGCGATAAACATAGCCCGTAAAACGGGCGATACCTTAATAAACCATCAATTTTAAATTTTAAGCGCCAATACCAGGAGAATAACCGTGAGCCAGATTGAACCTTCAGCAACGCCGCCCGATGCGGGCGAATCGCATCCGCGCGCTTTTGCTCCCGCCACGCTGTTAATGCTGCTGGCGCTAAGCGTTTTTGGCGCCATTATCGGCGTTCAGCTGCTGACCACCCTGGGGGTCACGCCGAACACGGCGATTATTGGTGCGATGGTGGCAATGATCATCGCCCGCATTCCGCTGCAAAGCTTTGCCCGCTTTCGCTCCATTCATATTCAGAACCTGGCGCAGAGCGCCACCTCGGCGGCGACCTTTGGCGCGGCGAACTCCCTGTTACTGCCGATCGCCATTCCCTGGTTATTTGGCCGCCAGGACATGGTGATGCCCATGTTTATCGGCGTTTCGCTGGCGATGCTGCTGGATGGCTGGCTGCTTTACCGTTTATTTAACACACGCATTTTTCCCGCCGAAGGGGCCTGGCCTCCGGGTATCGCCGCCGCCGAATCAATCAAAGCGGGCGACCAGGGCGGTCAGCAGGCGGCGCTGTTAGGCACCGGCATTGTGATTGGCGCGATCGGCTCATGGTTTAAATTCCCGATGGCGGCGCTGGGAACCGCTTTTATCGGCAATATCTGGGCGCTGGGAATGCTAGGGGTTGGTTTTTTACTCCGCGGTTATTCGCAGCCGCTGTTCGGCATCGACATTAACAAGCTGTTTATTCCGCACGGCGTCATGGCCGGTGCTGGCGTCGTGGCGCTGTTTCAAATCATCAGGCTGATCCGTCAGAGCAATAAACAGCAGCCTGCCGATGGGGCGTCATCTGAGGCTCTGGGCGCTGAGCAAAATGAGCAAATTGGTAAAACGATTCGCTTTGGCGCCTTCGGTTTTATCCTGATATCGATCTTCATTGCGCTTGCCAGCGGCCTGTATGCCCATCTTTCACTGCCATGGCTGATAGCCTTTATGTTTTACGCCGCCTTTGCCGCTTTCCTGCATGAAATGATCGTTGGCCTGGCGGCCATGCACTCCGGCTGGTTTCCGGCGTTCGCCGTCGCCCTGATTACCCTGCTTATTGGCCTGCTGATTGGTTTTCCACCGGAGGCGCTGGCCATGCTGTGCGGCTTCTCCGCCGCCACCGGGCCGGCATTCGCCGATATGGGGTATGACCTGAAAGCCGGCTGGATCCTGCGCGGTAAAGGTGAATATCAGCGTTTTGAACTGGAAGGCCGCCGTCAGCAGCTGCTTGCCGCCATGCTGGCTTTTGTGGTTGCCATGCCGGTGGTGCTGTTTATCTTCCGCGACTACTTTTCGCAGGGGCTGGTGCCGCCGGTCGCGAAAGTATATGTCGCCGCGATTAACGCCGGAGTCTCAATGGATATTGCCAAATCGCTGCTGATCTGGGCAATTCCGGGGGCCATTATTCAGCTGATCGGCGGTCCGGGCCGCCAGATGGGCGTGCTGCTGGCCACCGGCCTGCTGATCAATAACCCGCTGGCCGGTTGGGCGGTAATGATCGGTATCGCCATTCGCGCCACGGCGCTGCGCTTTGGTGGCGATCGGGTGCGCAACAAACTCGAAGTGCTGGCGGCAGGACTTATTGCCGGCGATGCGCTATTCAGCTTTTTCAGTTCCGTCCTGCCGGGCGGCAAAAAGTAATCCAACACCAGGGAAATTAGTATGAGCTTACAACAAACATTACAGGTCTTTGAGTTACTCGACAGCGCTTATGCCAGCGGCGATAAAGTGAAAGCCCTGCTGGCCGAATACCGCGGACTTGAGGTCACGGTTAAGACAGTCACCGGCGCCAAAGGCAGTACCGATTTCATCAAAATCGTCATCCCCGGCACGCACGGCAAGCGCAGCGGCGGCAGCGCGCCGACTCTTGGCATCGTTGGTCGCCTTGGCGGCATCGGCGCTCGCCCCGGCCGTATTGGATTAGTATCCGACGCCGATGGCGCGATCGCGGCGGTCGCCAGCGCGCTGAAACTGGCGGAAATGCAGCGCCAGGGCGACAGCCTGCCAGGTGATGTGATTGTCACCACCCACATCTGCCCGGACGCGCCGACGCGCCCCCATGAGCCGGTCGACTTTATGGATTCGCCGGTTGAAACCGAAGACATGAACGAGCAGGAAGTCTCTGATGAAATGGATGCGGTGCTGTCGATCGATACCACTAAAGGCAATCGCATCATCAACCATAAAGGCTTTGCCATCTCCCCGACCGTCAAGCAGGGCTACATCCTGCGAGTTTCGGAAGATTTGCTGCGGGTGATGGAAATGACCACCGGCCAGCTGCCGGTTACCTTCCCTATTACCACTCAGGATATTACCCCTTACGGTAACGGCGTTTATCATCTGAACAGCATTCTGCAACCGTCGATCGCCACTGGCGCACCGGTGGTCGGCGTGGCGATTACTGCCGTCGGCGTAGTACCCGGCTGCGGCACTGGCGCCAGCCATGAAACCGATATCGCGCTGGCCTGCAAATATGCGGTCGAAGTGGCGAAAGAGTTTACCCGTGGCACCGTTCAGTTCTACAACAAAGACGAATTCCAGCGTTTGCAGGATCTGTACGGTTCGCTGGCGCATCTGCAAAAACGCCAACCGGGAGTCTGACATGGCTATCAGTAAAATTGGCACGCTGACCATCGGTCAGGCCCCCAGAGCAGATATCACGCCGATCCTTGATGCCGCGCTGCCAGGGCACGTTGACTGCCTGCATGCCGGGGTGCTGGATGGCCTTGATGATGCCGCTATCGCTGAGCGTTTTACCCCGCAGCCCGGTGACGCGCTGTTAACCTCGCGCCTGCTGGATGGACGCGCGGTGGTGATGGGAAAACCGGCGGTAGCGCCGGCCGTGCAGCAGAAAATCGACTGGCTGGAAGCCCAGGGCTGCGAAATCATCGTTATCCTTTGCACCGGCGAGTTTCACGGTCTGAGCAGCAAAAATGCCTGGTTGATTGAACCGGATCAGATCCTGCCGCCCACCCTTAACGCGCTGGTGGGTGAACGCCGCGCCGGCATTCTGGTGCCGCTTGAAGCCCAGATAGCCAGCGAGCTGGAGAAGTGGAAAGGCGCGAAACAGACGCCGGTATTTGCCGTGGCGTCGCCGTACACCGCCAGCGAAGCGGAAATCGCCGCCGCCGCCCGCTCACTGGATGAGCAGGGCGCAGAGGTGATCCTCACCGACTGCATGGGCTATACCGGCTGGCATCAGGATATTTGTGCGCGTCAGGTAAAGCAGCCGGTCGTACTATCTAATAAGCTGCTGGCGGACCTGGTGCGCAATCTGCTGTAAAGGAGAATGAGATGGATTTATTGTTGCTGAGCAACTCGGTACTGCCGGGGAGTGGCTACCTTGAGTACGCGCTGCCCGCGCTGAAAGCGCAGCTGGCAAATCGTCGCAAGGTGGTATTTATTCCCTTCGCCGGCGTAACTCAAAGCTGGGATGCCTATAGCGATAAGGTCAGCGCCGCGCTGGCCGGTCTGAAGCTGGAAATCACCGGCATTCATACGCTTGATGATGCAAAAGGCGCTATCGCCGACGCCGATGTGATTATGGTCGGCGGTGGCAACACCTTTAATCTGCTGAAATGCTGTCGCGAGCGTGGGCTGCTGGAGCCGATCCGCGCGGCGATAAAAAAAGGCGCGCTGTACGTTGGCTGGAGCGCGGGGGCTAACCTCGCCTGCCCGACAATCCGTACCACAAACGACATGCCGATTACCGATCCCGGCGGCTTTGATGCATTAAATCTGGTGCCGCTGCAAATCAATCCGCATTTCACCAACGCCCTGCCGGTTGGCCACCAGGGAGAAACCCGTGAGCAGCGTATCCGTGAGCTGCTGGTGCTGGAACCGGCGCTGGAGGTGATCGGCTTACCGGAAGGCTGCTGGATTAGCGTACAAAACGGTAGCGCCCAGCTGGCTGGTGACAAGCCGGCGCTGCTATTTAAGGCCGGTCAGGAGGCGATTACGCTCGCCTGCGGCCACCAATTTTTCTGACGGGGTGCAAACATGCTGGGAATTATTCGGGTATTGACCCACGACGATCGGCAATTTGTTGAAGAGCACGGGCGGCTTATCAAGCAGCAATATGGGATCTCCTCCATCAGCCGCTGTATTGACGATCAGCGCAGCGGGATTTTTGATGCCCAGAGCGAAGCGATTGCGGTGCCAAAAATCGTCGCACTTGGAAAGAGCCTGGAAGCCGAAGGCTGTACCATGCTGTTTCTTAGCTGTGCTGCCGATCCGGGACTGGCGCAGCTGCGCGCAGCGGTATCGGTACCGGTGGTCAGCGCCGGCAGCGCTTCGGCCAGCATCGCCGCCATGCTTAAGCGGCCGGTGGCCGTTATGGGCATCGGCGCCGGCGCGCCGCAGCCGTTCCGAACCCTGTTGGGTGAGCAGGTTCGCTATGCGCGTCCGGAAGGCGTCAGCAAAACTACCGACCTGCTGACGCCGCAGGGCAAAGCCAGCGCGCTGGCCTGCGCCGAGATGCTGTATAAAGAAGGCGCAGAAATTATCGCGTTCTCCTGCACTGGCTTTTCCACCATCGCACTGGCGGATGCCATTCGTGAGCAGTTGGGGAAAATTGCGGTTGATGCTGTGAGCGCGGCGGGGTTGTTTGCCAGTCAGCTGACAAAATAAACCTGGCTTACTTGCCATTTGGACCCCGTCGGGCGCCCAGATTCCGGTCACATACTGGTGTATGCTCCCGGATATCTGGGCTGCTCCGTGACCCAACTGACGGCGACGCCGACGGTTTATTGGCTGCATTGATTTAAATCTGGCCTCAGGGTATTTTTCACTTTCGGTGGATTGTTTCGTTCACCTTTGGTGGATTGTTCTGTTCACCGTCGGTGGGTTATTCCGTTCGCGATGCGTTCCCGACGCAGCGCTTACTTTCGCCGCCTCCCTGCGGCTCACCCTGGCGGGCTTCATTCGCTCGGCGCAGAAAAGCCTGTTGATACAGGTTTGCGGGAAACGGCATCCGTTTTTTATTAAAAAGCCAAAACCAGGTTGCCGGCATTCAGCCCGGCGCAGACTTGGTTTTTTTACTAAAGCGATGAGGAAGTTTACGGGGGAGGAGAAGGCCCGGCTGATTTCAGCAGGCTCGCGGCCATGGATGGCCGTGCGCCAGGCCACACGGACGTGCTTGTGCCGGTGCGGAAAGCAGCCGGGCCTTCTGTGACCTGGGTGCCGGGCATGCAGCAATGAGGGGCAGCCGCTTGCATAGTTTCGCCACACGGACGTGCTTGTGCCGGTGCGGAAAGCAGCCGGGCCTCTGTGACCTGGGTGCCGGGCATGCAGCAATGAGGGGCAGCCGCTTGCATAGTCAGGCCACACGGACGTGCTTGTGCCGGTGCGGAAAGCAGCCGGGCCTTCTGTGACCTGAGTGCCGGGCATGCAGCAATGAGGGGCAGCCGCTTGCATAGTTTCGCCACACGGACGTGCTTGTGCCGGTGCGGAAAGCAGCCGGGCCCTCTGTGACCTGGGTGCCGAGCTTGCAGCAATGAGGGGCTGCTGTTTGCATAGTCTCGCCACACGGACGTGCTTGTGCCGGTGCGGAAAGCAGTCGGGCCCTCTGTGACCTGGATACCGGGCTTACAGCAATGAAGGTATTCCGTTTGCCTGTCAGGCAGGTAACGAAGGCCAGGCTATGTCTCCCTGACTACGGATGCGTGAGGCGTAAGGGGAGGGGCGGTAAAGGGGGCTGGCTGAGCGGTTCGGCCTGCGTCTTCGCTTTCTCCGCGGTCGATATAGAGCGTCCGGCTGGGGAAGGCGAAATCAGCATGATGCTTTTTAACCACGCCAATAATCGCTAAAAAAACGCTTTGCTGAACCTTCAGCCACTCTTCCCAGAGTTTCGTTTTAGTGAAGCAATAAACCATGATATTAAGCGAAGACTCGCCGAAGCCATTGAAGTAAACCAGAATGGTCCTCCCCTGGTCGATATCCGGATGCTTTTTCAAAAAAATGCGGATCTCTTCAGCTACGTCGCCAATCTTATCCGCATCTTCATAGCGCAATCCGATGGTAGTGCTGATTCGGCGGTTGCTCATCCGCCCGGGGTTTTCGACGCTGATGGTGGTGAACAGTGAATTAGGTACATAAAGCGGTCGCATATCAAAGGTCACGATTTTAGTGGTGCGCCAGCCAATTTCTTTTACCGTGCCTTCAATATTTCTGTCCGGTGAGCGGATCCAGTCGCCTATTTTAAACGGCCGTTCAAAGTAGAGCACGATGCCGGAAAAAAAGTTGCTCAGGATGTCTTTGCCAGCCATACCGATGGCCAGCCCGCCAATGCCGCCGAAGGTTAGCAGGCCTGACAGACTCATGCCAAAATGTTTGCCGAACAGCAGAATAATAATTAATACCAGCGTTATTTTTAAACCGCGCGCGAAGATTCTGGCGTTGGTAATATCGTTACCTTTTCTGACATGTTTACTTTCTATACGGTCAATGAATAAAAATGACTTGCCAAGGAACAGTATCGCAATAAGTGATATGCAGATAAGATTGACGAACGCGCCGGTAATAAGATCGGAGTGAACGCCCCGCGCCAGGTCATCAACGTAGTTTCCAATGATGATGATAATAACGGACTGGGTTAAAAACTTGCTGGCCTGCCTGACAAGGTAATATTTTGTATCATGGTGTTCATTTTTATATCTTCGAAGGAACATTGATATACCAAAGCAAATCACCAAAATCGTCAGGCGTAAAATATTATCGCTGGTTAATAAAATATCCATATTTCTCTGTCCCTGTTTTTATTGGTTATCCTTGCCGCGTATTGGTTCTCTCCCGATAGCGAATGAAAATTTTGACGAAATAACTGGCGGCGTGCAATGAAAATAACTCAACAAAATATTATTTACCGATGAACTTATTGACGAATAAATATTAATAAAGCGCTGGTCGTTGCCCGAGGGCCGCCTGCATGCTGTCATTCACTGGCCGTCATTTTGCTGTGCTATATTTTCTGGCATACCAACCAGCCGGGAAAGCCAGCCATGAGCACCTTTAAAACGCAGGATAACATCGAAATTTATTACAAAGACTGGGGCAGCGGTAAGCCGGTGCTTTTCAGCCATGGCTGGCCGTTGGACGCCGATATGTGGGACGTCCAGCTAAATTTTCTTGCCGAGTCAGGCTACCGAGCCATCGCCTTTGACCGCCGGGGGTTCGGACGCTCAGAGCAACCCTGGCAGGGCTACGATTATGATACTTTCGCCGCAGATATTAAGGCGCTGATCGACCATCTCGATCTTGACGATATCACCCTGGTGGGGTTTTCAATGGGCGGCGGAGACGTCTCGCGTTACCTCGCTAATTACGGCAGCGATCGCGTCAGGGGGCTGGTGCTGTTGGCATCGGTAACGCCGTATTTTCTCAAAACGGCGGATAACCCAAACGGCGTTGAAAACGCGGTATTCAACGGCATAAAAGAGGGATTATGCGACGATCGTGCGCAGTTTGTTCGTGAGTTTGTTAACGCCTTCTACGGCGCTAACGTCGGTCAACGGGTGTCCGATGGCGTTCTGGAGCAGTCCTTCAATATTGCGATGCTCGCCTCCTTAAAGGCCACTATTGCGTGCGTGACGGCTTTTTCGCAAACCGATTTTCGTGGCGATATGGCAAAAATTACCGTGCCGACGCTGATTTTGCATGGTGATAACGATCAGATAGTCCCCTTTGAAGTCAGCAGTAAAATTGCCGCTGGGATGATTAAAGATGCCAGCCTGAAAAGCTATGCCAACGGTCCCCATGGCTTTGTCGTCACCCATAAAACGGCGCTGAATCAGGATCTGCTGGCATTTTTGCAGCGTATTTACTGATTGATTTTTACTGATGGCGGGTTATTATCCCGCCACGCCGCTGTTATTCCCCCCTCCGCCTGTTTGTTAGTCTTCGCTTATTGATTTGATAACTGAAACGGATTAGATCCAGGTCACGCTTTTGGTTAATTTGTGGGGCAACGCAAAACGGAGGAAACCTTATGTCCCTGATTAACACCAAAATTAAACCTTTCAAAAATAACGCATTCAAAAACGGCCAGTTCATTGAAGTGAGCGAGAAAGATACTGAAGGACGCTGGAGCGTGTTCTTCTTCTATCCGGCTGACTTCACCTTCGTATGCCCGACCGAGCTGGGCGACGTTGCCGACCATTACGAAGAATT
Organism: Izhakiella australiensis; assembly: GCF_002006995.1. Classification (GTDB taxonomy): domain Bacteria; phylum Pseudomonadota; class Gammaproteobacteria; order Enterobacterales; family Enterobacteriaceae; genus Izhakiella; species Izhakiella australiensis. The sequence goes on from NZ_MRUL01000001.1 coordinate 342,389, forward strand.
CCAGAAGCTGGGCGTGGACATCTACTCTGTTTCCACCGATACCCATTTCACGCACAAAGCGTGGCATAGCAGCTCTGAAACTATCGCCAAAATCAAGTATGCAATGATCGGCGACCCTACCGCTGCTCTGACCCGCAACTTTGAAAACCTGCGCGAAGCTGAAGGCCTGGCCGACCGTGGTACCTTCATCGTTGACCCGCAGGGCATCATCCAGGCGATCGAAGTGACCGCGGAAGGTATTGGCCGCGATGCTTCTGACCTGCTGCGCAAAGTGAAAGCCGCTCAGTACGTTGCTTCCCACCCTGGCGAAGTGTGCCCGGCTAAGTGGAAAGAAGGCGATGCGACCTTGGCGCCGTCACTGGATCTGGTTGGCAAAATCTAATTGAGTCACGCTTTGGGGCTGCGATCCTCGCACAGCGCCGGATCACAACCTGATATTTGATAAATCGGGTGCCTGGCACCCGATTTTTTTCTGCCGGGAGGGAACATCATGCTCGACGCCAATATGAAAAATCAGCTTAAGGCTTACCTTGAGCGTTTAACCAAACCTGTTGAGTTAGTTGCGACACTGGACGACAGCGACAAGTCGGCAGAAATTCGTAGTTTGCTGGCTGATATAGCCGAACTTTCTGACCAGGTCAGCTTTACAGAACAGAACGATTTACCGGTGCGTAAACCTTCTTTTCTGATTACCAATCCGGGCTCACACCAGGGGCCACGCTTTGCCGGTTCACCGATGGGCCACGAGTTTACCTCGCTGGTGCTGGCGCTGCTGCAAACCGGCGGCCATCCCTCAAAAGAAGCGGAAGCGCTGCTGGATCAGATCCGTGAACTGGATGTCGATCTGGCGTTTGAAACCTATTATTCGCTCTCCTGCCATAACTGTCCCGACGTGGTGCAGGCGCTGAACTTAATGGCGGTGCTCAACCCGCGCATTTCCCACACGGCCATCGACGGCGGCATGTTCCAGAATGAAATTCAGCAACGTAACGTGATGGGGGTTCCGGCGGTATTTCTTAACGGTGAGGAATTCGGCCAGGGACGCATGACGCTGACTGATATTGTCAGCAAGGTAGACGTTAATGCCGATCAGCGCGCGGCTGAAGCGCTGAATAAACGTGACGCTTATGACGTGCTGATCGTCGGCAGCGGCCCGGCGGGCGCGGCGGCGGCTATCTACTCGGCGCGTAAAGGCATTCGCACCGGCCTGATGGGCGAGCGCTTTGGCGGTCAGGTACTGGATACCGTTGATATTGAAAACTATATTTCAGTACCGAAAACCGAAGGTGCCAAGCTGGCGGGATCGCTGAAGGCGCACGTGGATGACTATCAGGTTGATGTCATTGATAGCCAGAGCGCCAGTAAGCTGACGCCGGCAGCGGTGGAAGGTGGCCTGCATCAAGTACATACGGCTTCCGGAGCGGTACTTAAAGCGCGCAGCGTCATCATTGCTACCGGTGCCCGCTGGCGCAATATGAACGTGCCGGGGGAAGACCAATATCGTACGCGCGGTGTTACCTATTGCCCGCACTGCGACGGCCCGCTGTTTAAAGGCAAACGCGTAGCCGTCATCGGCGGCGGCAACTCCGGCGTGGAAGCGGCAATCGACCTTGCTGGTATCGTTGACCACGTCACGCTGCTGGAATTTGCCTCGGAAATGAAGGCCGATCAGGTGCTGCAAAATAAGGTGCAGAGCCTGAAAAACGTCGATATCGTGCTGAACGCACAGACCACGGAAGTGAAGGGTGACGGCGCGAAGCTAACCGGGCTGGATTATCTCGACCGCATCAGCGGCGCAGCGCACCACCTTGAGGTTGCGGGTATCTTTGTCCAGATCGGACTGTTGCCTAATACTCACTGGCTGGAGGGCTCCGTTGAACGTAATCGCATGGGTGAGGTCATTGTCGATGCGAAATGTGAAACCAGCGTGAAAGGCATCTTTGCTGCGGGTGACTGCACCACGGTGCCTTACAAGCAGATTATCATTGCTACCGGCGAAGGGGCGAAAGCGTCATTAAGCGCTTTTGATTATCTGATTCGTACGCCAACAGCGTGATCAATATGCCGTGAAAAAAGCGCCTGCTGAGGCGCTTTTTTTATAGCTGTGCAAAAATTTATGCAACTTTGGCAGGGTATCGTTCGCCGCTCAGGGCGGTATTTTATTGCCGCCCGCTATGGCAATTTGCCTCACTGCGTTATGGATCCGAAAGCCCGGCAGTGTGGTCAGCGATAACCCGCATCGGCAAGCCGCTCTGTCGCCTGTGCATCTGCGCCAGGGCGGAAAGGCTGCGCCGGCGAGTTTTCCGCCATAAAAAAAGCTGCTCCTGAGAGCAGCTTGAAGGCACATAGCAAAATTTTGATCGTTATTATTTGAACAGCTCAGCGGTCATATAAGCACCGTTGTCAACGCGGGCGCTGGTAATTTTATAAGACTCAGCGCCAGCGGCTTTGGCTTTAGCCGCGATATGCGCTTCTGCGCTATCGAGGGTGCTGCCGTGGGCAGACACGCTTTCGGCAGCAAAGCTAGTGAAAGAAACCAGTGACAGAGCGGCGACAGCTGCGATTGACATTGCACGAATATTTTTCATTTCTTACTTCTCCAGTTAATTTTTGCGGCTGCGAAAGATTGCCTGCCGTCGATGGGGTTAATAATAACCATGGTTACTATTAGCTAATTAACCAAAAGTGCGATCTGCATCACATTATTTCAGCGATCAGCTTCATATCGGCCTTTCCATCTGGCGTTCAGGTCAGTTGCGATAAATAAAATCGCTAATATTAGATTTTTTAGTTCAATATTTTGAAAAATGGCGATTAAGGCGCCACTTTCATCTACACAATCGCGCTCAAAGTTAATAATCTTTACCTTTCAATCAATTAGCGAAAACGTGCCAGCGGGAGGCCGTTGGTTCCGTGATCTTCGCCTGCAAATGCAATAAAAACGTTTTTATTAAAAACGTTTTTATGCAAAGGTGACGGTAAGTTAATCATTGGTTAATCAACTGTTGCGACCGGCCGTAACAACGGGTGAATAACGTCGTCATTTATTACAACGGGAGTCATCATGAGCGCTGAACAACGCCAGCAGCAGGGTAAGACCGGAGCACATATCGTCGCTGCCGCCCTGAAACGTCACGGAGTTGAAGTCATTTTCGGCCAGAGCATTCCGGCCGCCCTGTTTTTGGTTACGCCGCAGTACGGTATTCGCCAGGTTGGCTATCGCGCGGAAAATGCGGGCAGCTATATGGCCGACGCCTATGCTCGCCTGTCACATAAAGTTGGCGTGGTAACCGCGCAGAACGGGCCGGCGGCGACGCTGCTAGTCGCGGGTCTGGCGGAATGCTTTAAAGCATCGATTCCGGTGGTGGCTATCGTTCAGGATGTTCACCGAAAAATGGTGGATAAGAATGCCTTTCAGGAGCTTGACCATCTGGAACTGTTCAAAGGCGTCGCCAAATGGACCCGCCGCGTCAGCGAAATCGATCGGCTGGATGATTATGTCGACGTGGCTTTTACCGCTGCCGCATCCGGGCGCGCGGGGCCGGCGGTGCTGGTCATCCCCATTGATTTATTTAACGAAGAAGCGGAACAGCAACCCGTGCGCCGCCATAGCTCATCCCTCGGTCATTTCCCGTTGGATCGCAGCGTCGCCGCGCCGGATGCCGTTGCCGAGGCGGCAAAACTGCTGGCCAGCGCGCGCGCGCCGCTGGTGATTGCCGGTGGTGGGGTGCATCTTTCGGATGCCTCCGCCGCGCTGGCGCAGCTGCAGGAAAGCGCCAGTCTGCCGGTGGCGACTACGGCGATGGGCAAAGGCAGCGTGGATGAAACTCATCCGCTTTCCGTTGGCATCGTTGGCTATTTTATGGGTGAGCGCGGCCGCACCCGCCATCTGCGCGAGCTGGTAACCGATGCGGATGTGATCCTGATGATCGGCAATCGCACTAATCAGAACGGTACCGACAGCTGGTCGCTTTATCCGCAGAACGCGCGCTATATCCACCTGGATATCGACGGCCAGGAGGTTGGTCGTAATTACGATGCGCTGCGGCTGGTCGGCGATGCCCGCCTGACGCTGGAAGCGTTAAGCAGCGCTTTGCAGCAGCAGGATCTCAGCCAGCGCCATCAGCAGCGCGCCGGGCTGAGCCAGCGAATTGCCACCGGTCATGAGCGCTGGCAGGCTGAGATCAACAGTACCCTGAATCTTGATGCGTCACCGCTACGCCCTGAGCGCCTGATGCGCGACCTCGATAGCATTTTAACCCCGGAAACTATCGTGGTGGCCGACGCCAGTTACTCCTCCATCTGGGTGGCAAACTTCCTTACTGCTCGCGCCGCTGGCTGTCGTTTTGTCACGCCACGCGGGCTGGCCGGACTTGGCTGGGGTTTTCCCTACGCTCTGGGGGCGAAAGTCGCCCGCCCGGAAGCGCCGGTTTTCGCGCTGGTTGGCGACGGCGGCTTTGCTCACGTCTGGTCGGAACTGGAAACCGCACGGCGTATGGGGATCAACGTGGTACTGGTGGTACTGAATAACCAGATTCTGGGCTATGAAAAACATGCGGAAAAAGCGCTGTTTGGCGGCTATTCCGACGCCTGTGATTTCCATGCGGTTGATCATGCCGCCGTGGCCCGCGCCTGTGGCTGCAATGGGGTCCGCATTGATAAGGCCGCCGATTTCCTGCCGGCGCTGAATGCGGCGTTTAGCGCTGATGTCACCACCGTCATTGACGTTATCACCGATGAGCGCGCTTATCCGCCGGTGACGATGTTCGATGATAAAGACGGCCTGAATTACTGATTGCCGGGAGAAAATGATGAAAAAGATCCTGAATGCCCCGCAAGACTATGCCGACCAGGCTTTGCAAGGGATGTGCCTGGCCTTTCCGCACCTTTACGCTCAGTCCGGCGAGGCCGGGCGGGTAATTACCCGCGCCGCGCCGGCAAAAGACAAGCCGGGTATCGTGTCCGGCGGCGGCAGTGGACATCTGCCGACCTTTGCCGGCTATGTTGGCGCAGGCCTGCTGGACGCCTGCGCGGTGGGCAACGTGTTTGCCGGCCCGGCGGTAATGGATTGCATTGATGCGATCCGGGCGGCCGATAACGGCAAAGGCGTACTGCTGCTGTTTGGTAATTACGGCGGCGACAAGATGAATTTCGCCATGGCGGCGGAGATGCTGGAAGCCGAAGGCATTGAAACGCGCACCGTGCTGGCCAGCGACGACGTTGGCAGCGCATCGCGTGATGAGCGTGTTAAGCGACGCGGCGTCGCGGGGCTGATTTACGCCTATAAGGTTGCCGGTGCCAGGGCAGAGCAGCAGGGCGCCACCCTGGAGGCGGTCGCCGGGGTCGCGCAGCGCGCGTTGGATAATACCGTCACCATTGGCGTCGCGCTGTCACCCTGCACCGTGCCGGAAGCGGGTAAACCGACGTTCAGCCTGGCAGAGAACGAGATGGAAATGGGGATGGGTATCCACGGCGAACCGGGGATTCGTCGCGGGCCGCTGCTGGCCGCCGATACTCTGGCCGATGAAATGCTTAGCACGCTGCTGAAAGACGGCGGGTTGAAAGCGGGCGACCGGGTCGCCGTGATGCTCAATTCACTCGGCGCCACGCCGCTGGAGGAGCTGTTTATTCTCTGGCGCCGCGTTCAGAGCGGGTTAGCGGCGCAAAATATTAGCTGGTTCCCGCCGCAGATTGGCCGCTATGCCACCTCAATGGAGATGGCGGGCGCTTCGCTGACGCTAATGAAGCTGGATAAGGAACTGGAACAACTGCTGGCAGCGCCGGTGGCTTCCCCCTGGTGGAGTAACGCGCAATGAGTCTCGATGCACAACAGCTGAGCGCGCTATTTTTGCGCTGTTGCGACGAAATCAACCGCTCGGCGGCTGAACTGAACGCGCTGGACGGCCAGCTGGGCGATGGCGACCTCGGCGCGACGCTGGAAAAATGCGCCCGGCTGACACAGCAGGCGCTGGTGGAAACGCCGCAGGATATCGCGGCGGTATTTCAGGCCGCCTCGATGGCCTGCGTGCGGGCTTCCGGCTCCAGCTTCGGCACATTGCTTGGCGTGGCGCTGTTAACTTCGTCAAAGCAGAGCGCTGGCAAGCAGACGCTGGAGGCGGAGGATATTCCACCGCTGCTGGAAGCGGTGCTGGCGGCGTTAATGGCTCGCGGCGGCGCCAGCCTCGGCGATAAAACCGTACTGGACGCCATCGACGCGCTGAATAAAGCCCTGCGCAGTCAGCCAGCGCAAAACTGGTCACAAATCGCACCGCAGGCGGTGGCGGCGGCGCTGGACGCTTTTCGCCAGCAGCCGAACAAAATAGGGCGGGCGCGGATGTTTGCTGAACGCTCCGTCGGCCTTGACGACCCCGGCATGGTGGCATTCGCTCATCTGGTTGACGCCGCTGTCGGGCACGCCCGGCATTCACAGGAGGCACGCTGATGTCAGGATCGCTGGAAGGATTAAAAGTTCTCGATTTATCCCGCTTTATTGCCGGGCCGATGTGCGCCATGCAGCTAGCTGATATGGGCGCCGACGTGGTGAAAGTTGAGCGAAAAGGCAAGGGTGAAGATACCCGGCAGAACAAGCCGCAGCTCAATGACCAGAGCCTGTACTTTATGTCGTTTAACCGCAATAAGCGCAGCCTGGAACTCGATTTTCGCTCAGAAGAGGGTCAGGCCCAACTGCGTGAGCTGATAAGTAAAGCCGATGTGCTGATCGAAAACTTCCGGCCCGGCACCATGGAAAAGATGGGCTGTAGTTGGGAGACGCTGCATCAGCTTAATCCGCGCCTGATTATGGTGCGTATTTCCGGTTTCGGTCAGGATGGACCTCTTGCCCAGCGGCCATGCTTTGACGCCATTGCGCAGGCGATGAGCGGCATTATGAGTATTACCGGGCAGCAGGATGGACCGCCGACCATGGCCGGCACTTTTATGGTCGATTACGCCTCGGCGCTGTACGCCACCATCGGCACGCTGGGCGCGCTCAACGTGCGCCACGCGACCGGCCGCGGCCAGCTGGTTGAAGCTTCGCTGCTGGAAAGCGCCATCAGCATGCTGATTTCAGCCATTCCGGAGCAGGCACAGCTGGGACGCACCATGGATCGCGTTGGCAACCTCGACCGCTATTCCGCGCCGGTAAACTGCTATCAGGCGGCAGATGGGCGCTGGGTTTATCTCTCCGCTGGCACCGACGCGCTGTTTCAACGTCTGATTGGCGCTATGGCGCGCCAGGATCTGCTGGAAGACGCCCGTTTTAATAACTACCACGCCCGCTTGAGCAACAATGCCGCCATCGATGCGGTGGTGGCTGAGTGGGTGGCACAGCGCGATGCCGATGAGGTGGTGAACCTGATGGATAAAGCGGGCGTGCCTTGCTCTGCCGTGGCGAATATTGCCGACGTGCTGGAAAACCCACAGCTGAAAGCGCGTAACCAGCTGGTGGATATTGAGCATCCCACGGCTGGAACCTATACCACGCACGGCATTACCGTCAGGCTCTCAGACACGCCGGGGGCGATACGTCGTGCGCCGCCGGTGCTCGGAGCCCATACCGAAGAAGTGCTGGCCGAGTGGTGTGGCAGCAAAGCCCATCCCCGGTCGCAGTAAAAGGAGCTCAGCATGGCCCTTATCAATCCTGAATTGCGCGATCCTACCTTTGACAATGTGGTTGTCGATGAGCCGATTGGCCCGCTGACTATCACCGCTGACGAAGCGTACCGCCGACGCGCCTGCTTTGCGCTCGACGATTTCAGCCCGGAGTATGTCGGCGAGCAGGCCCCCTGGGTGCCGGCAGCAATGTTAGGCCGCGATCTGGTGGCGCTGTTTTGCAGCGTCTACGACCCCAGTCGCACCGTTGGCCTGCACCAGAAAGAGGAAGTCTGGTTTATCAATCCGGTGCCGGTTAACGCGCGTATTAACTACAGCGGAAAATATACCGACAAATACATGAAGCGCGGCAAGGGCTACACGGTATTTGATACCGAAGCGCGCGATGCCGATAGCGGCACGCCCTACGTGCGCCAGATTAGTACCGAGATCATGCGTATTCCTGATGATATTCAGTTGGCCACCGGCGGCGCGGGAAAAAGCGCCGGGGCGGATCATATCGATCCGGTATGGCCGACAGCGATCGTACCGTTAACCCACGCCAGGGCGGGTATGACGCCAGGCACGCCGGTACAGCCGCTGACCAAGCGCCCTGAACAGGGGCAGATGACGGTTTTTTCCGGGGGCAACACCCAGTGGTACAACATCCATACCGATATTGAAGTGGCGCTCAAGGCCGGTTTTCGCGATACCCTGGCGCAGGGAATGATGGAAACCTGCTGGATTGCCGAAATGCTGGCGCGCTTTATCGGCCCCGGCTGGCACACCTCCGGCTGGATAAAAATGGCGTATATCCGGCCAGTGTATCGGGGAGATGAAATCACCTGCCGGGCGCTGGTTGAGGACGTTGAGGACAACGTCGTGAAATTCCATGTCTGGGCAGAGAACCAGCATGGCGAACGCACCGCTGTTGGCTGGGCCAGCGGCAGAATGCAACCTTAGAACCAAACTTCGCCGCTGTCAGACGTTTGGGCAGTGGCCGAACACCAGGCTGCCTGTTTGCGGTTGTTGCAGGCCTTTATCTTACTTTTAACACAACGTAGCGGGGGCGTGCGGGCGACCGCGTACCCTGACGTTACCCTACAAGCCAACTCCCGAGGGAGGTTATATGAATAACATCGCAACCCCGGCCGCCAGCGAAAAAGTCGATAAAAAACAGCTGCGTCGCGTCGCCTTTGCCAGCCTTATCGGCACCTTTATCGAGTTTTATGACTACTTTATCTATGGCGCCGCCGCCGCGCTGGTCTTCCCACACCTGTTTTTTACCGAACTGACACCGACGGTGGCGACCATCGTTTCCTTCGCCACGCTGGGCGTCGCTTTCTTAACCCGGCCGATCGGCGCCATTATCTTTGGCCACTATGGCGATACCGTAGGCCGCAAGGCGATGCTGATTGCTTCAGTGAGCATTATGGGGATCGCAACCGTGGTGATCGGTCTGCTGCCTACCTATGAAACCATCGGCCTGGCGGCGCCGATACTGCTGATTATCATTCGTCTGATCCAGGGGCTGGCGGTCGGCGGCGAATGGGGCGGCGCCACCACGATGATGATCGAATATGCGCCGAAAAATAAACGCGGTTTTTACGGCACTTTCGTGCAGCTTGGCAACGTGCTCGGCGTGCTGTGCGCCACCGGCTCCTTTGCCCTGGCATCGGCGTTGCCAAAAGAGATCTTTCTCGACTGGGGCTGGCGCGTACCGTTCATCGCCAGCATTATCCTGATGCTGATTGGTATTTTCATTCGCATGAAAATTCAGGAACCGCCGATGTTTAAAAAGATGCTGGCGGAGCGCGAGAAAACCAGCTTGCCGATTGTACAGGTGTTTAAAAAATTTCCGCGTCAGATCTTCCTTGCTGCCGGTTTGCGCATCAGCGAAAGCGTGGTGGGCTACCTGATTATTAGCTACGTATTGCAGTACACCACGTCAAAATTCAACATGCCGAGCAGTACCGTGCTAATGGGCGTGATGGTCGCGGCCGCCAGCGGGCTTATTGCCTTCCCGCTGTGGGGCATACTTTCAGATAAAATCGGCCGCCGGGCGGTATTCCTGATCGGTTCTTTCGGCTCCTGCCTGCTGGCCTATCCGTTCTACTGGCTGGTAGACAGCGGCACCATGTGGGGCGTCTATCTGGCGCTGATCCTCGGCTACAGCTTTGTTATCGGTTCAATGTATAGCATCGAACCCTGCTACCTTTCGGAAATGTTCAGCACCGAGGTGCGTTATACCGGCGTGTCGGTGGGTTCGCAGCTGGCCGGGGTGTTTGGCGGCTTTACGCCGATGGTGGCAACGGCGCTGGTTGCCTGGGCGGGCGGCGGTTTCTGGCCGATCACCTGGATGATCATTGTTTCCGGCGTGGTTACCGGCTTCTGTGCGCTCGGCACCGGCGAAACGATGCACCGCGATCTCAACGACGATATGCTTGGCTCGTCGGCGCAAGCGCCGCACAGCGATGCCGTACTGGCAAAAAGTCGTTAACTTTCACCGGGGAGGCTGATGCCTCCCCGGTGGGGCGCTGTGTACGCCCGTCTAAAAACGTTTTTTTCATTATTGACGATTGTGTAATAATCATCTCATTCTTTGGGCCATTTCTCCTCAGCAGGTACCGCAGGATGACCAGAAAACCCCCGCAAAGCAAAGCCAGCGCTGGCGGCAAAGTGTCTATTTTCGACGTTGCGCGTGAAGCCGGCGTGGCGGTTTCAACGGTTTCTAACGCGCTGACCGGTAAGACCATCGTTAAAGAGTCTACCCGCGAGCGGGTGCAGGCCGCAGCGGATAAGCTGGGCTACCGGGTTTCAGTGGTTGCCCGCTCTTTACGCATGCAACGCACCTTTACCCTCGGGGTGCTGCTGGCGGACGTGGCGAACCCCTCGTCGCCGGATTTTCTGCGCGGTATTGAGGATATTGCCGACAGTGAGCAGTGCAGCCTGCTGGTATGTAATACCGACGGGCAGCTGGATAAACAGCTGGCGCAGATGCGGGTGCTGCTCGACAGGCGCGTCGATGGTTTGGTGATGCTATCGCAGCATTGCGATCAGCCGGAGGTACGCGCGCTGCTTAACGGCGATACTCCCTATGTGATGATCCAGCGGCGCTCGCTCAGCCATGATGACAACTACGTGGGTGCCAATAATGAGGAAGGGATCGGCGCGGCGGTCAGGCATCTGGTCGGGCTGGGACATCGTCGCATTGGACTGATACGCGGGCCTTTGGATTCCTCTACCGCCGACGAGCGTTATGAAGCCTATCTTAGCGCGCTGCGCGCCCATCAACTGCCGCTGGTGGCAGAATATGTGGTGCAGGGCGATTACCACGTCAGCGGTGGTTATCAGGCGGCAAAGCGGTTTTTCGCTATGCAGCCGCCGCCTACCGCGATCCTTGCCGCCAATGACATGAGCGCCATCGGCGTGATGAACGCTGCGCACGACGCGGGGCTGAATATTCCCGCAGACTTCTCGCTGATTGGCCTTGATGATATTGAAATGGCCTCTTTCTCGCCGATTAATCTCACCACTATTGCGCTGCAGCGGCGCGAGATGGGCGCAGCGGCCACTGAGCTGGTAATGAAAATGGTGCGCCAGAAGGGGTTATCATCGAAGCCCAAAAAGAAAATCTTCCCGATGAAGCTGGTGGTGCGCGGCTCCACCGGCGGCGTCAGCGAGTCCTGATACCCTCGCAAGGCCGTTACAGACCTCAATAGCCTGTTGCGGGGCGTCAGTGGTTGCTGACGCCCCGCCGCTTCAGGCGTTGAGCTGATAAAGGGTGCTTTGCGGATCGATAACCTCACGAATGAGCTGCACTTCCTGCGCTGTCGGCGTCGGCGTATAGGGCGGCTCCCCTTCAATCACCGGTTCGAAGCTCATGGCGGCCAGCACGCTTTGCAAGGTCTCGCCCGGATGGAGCGAACGCAGGCGCATACGTTTTGACTGCGGATGGAAATCGAAAATCGCTTTGTTGGTTACGCACAGCGCCGGACCCGGTCCCGGCAGGCCAAGCCTGGCGCGGCTTTCGCCGCCATCCAGATAACCCACGCTGGTAATAAAGTCCACTTTGGGTACAAAGGCGCGGGTAGTTAAATCGGTGACGATTATCGGCCGTTTAATAAACGCCAGATGCTCGGTTTGCGCCAGGCAGCCGACCAGCCGGGTTTTCGGCGGCTGGCTGGCGCCAATCTCGGTGATATTCAGGTTGCCATACTGGTCAACCTGAGGCGCGGATTCAAAGGAAACGTCAAAGCGCCCGCGCGTGACCATATCAATTTTGTAGCCGACGTCGGCCGGCGAGGCGGCGGCGGGCCAGTGGGTGTAGGCGTCCTGCAGCAGCGCGTCGGGAATATTATCCAGCGCTGGCGTTAGCAGGTTGCCCCAGTAAATGGAAAAGCCCGGCGCGTGACGTAGCTGCGCCAGGCGCGCCGCGGCGATTGGAATACCTACCGCCAGGGTAAACGCGCGGGCGGCGGTGCCGAGGCCGACAAATCCCAGCTCGTCATCGCGCAGCTCGCGGGCAATCGCGCAAATCATCAACTCTTCGGTGGTGTAATCAGGCTGGCTCATGGTTAAAACTCCCTGGCAACGTCAAAAGCTTTCAGGGCCGACATGGCGCCCACTTTTTCGATATAGTCTTCACGCTGCGGGCAGCTGAAAACGTATTCCTCCAGCCAGGCCTGCGCGCCCTGCGGCGTCGCTGAGGCCGCCAGCCAGACTTTTAATGCCGCTTCGTCTTCGTCATAGAAGCCGTCGGTGGCGGTTGGGTGGGCGGCATAGGGGACTTCAATCAGCGCTTCCACCAGGGTATGGGGAATGTAGGTTAGCGCCGGGCGCTGGCGTACCTGCTGGTGGGGAATGATCTTTTCTACGGTCACGATGAGCCGCTTTGACGCTGAGGCCATCATCTGATCGATATCATCGCTGTCGCGTACCACCGGCCACTGCACGTTGCCGTATTCATCGGCGGCGTAGCCATGCAGGAGCGTAAAGTCGCTATCGGCGGCCTTCAGCGCCAGCAGCGGTTGGCCGCTGAACGGGCAGTCGATAGGCTTTATTTCGTCGGGACTTTTACCCACCATACCGGTGCCAAGCAGCGCCTTTGACGGCAGAAACGGCAGTCCCATCGCCGCCGCGCGAAAGCGGGCAACGAAGGCGGATTCGGAATAATCATGGGTTTCGATCTGGCCGTTTTGCACCGCCCGGCGAAAATTGGGGGCCAGGCCGTGGCGAAAAAAGCCGGCGTAAATACCTTCCCAGCGGCGAATGGCATCACTGGCGGCCAGCATGTCGCTGGCCAGGGTGGTCGCCCAGGTCAGCAGGGTCAGATTCTGCTTACGCTGGCGGATCATCTCGTGTACCAGCGCCATCGGCTGACGCCGCAGTAGCGAGCCGCCCAGCGCAATGCTGGCGCCGTCAGGGATGCGCGTCACGGCATCCTGCAGCGTAGTGAGTTTGCTTTTCATGGCGTTATACCTCTTCGGGATGGGGGATCAGCGCGCCGTAGGGGTTGACTACCCGGCGCAGCAGTGAAAGTTCTTCGGCGGTTGGCCAGGGCGTGGCAGGCACCTCATCGGTGTCCACGCTAAAACCGGTGCTGCTGCGCACCTCTTCCGGCGTTACGCCGGGATGAATGGAGTGCAGCTGCGCATGGCCCTGCTGGCGGTTAAAAGAAAAAATCGCCTTCGGCGTCACGATCCATTGCGGTCCGCCGTGATGCAGGCCGAGCGCGGCCCGGCCCGCTTCGCCGCCCGGCCAGCCGACGCCGGAGATGTAGTCCACCTGTTCGACGAAGGTGCGCGTTTCGTGGCTCGGCATCATCAGATATTCGCGGCCAAAACAGGTCATATGCTCCGGCAGCAAAATCGAGCCGACCAGCCGTACGCGCGGCTGCTGATAGTCGCCGATGCAGGTGCTGTTGATATTGCCCTGGCGGTCAACCTGCACGCCGGAACCAAAGCCAAAATCCACATCGCCGCGTCGCACCGCGTAGTGGCCGGGATAAGCCTGCATTTGCGCCTCACAGGGCAGCTGTTGCAGGGCGTTATCAAATTCGGCGCCGGGCAGGGCGCGTAGCTGGCTAAGGTCGGGATTAATACACCAGCCCGCCAGCAGAATCGTCAGGTCCGGCGCGTGCGTATGCTGAGCGAATGACATCGCCGCCAGCGGGATGCCGGTGATATACAGCGCTGCCGCGCTACCGGTAGCCAGGCCGGTGAAGCCCACCTCGCCGTTACGCATCTGCTTAGCCAGCAGGATAGTAATTAACTCTTCGCGACTACAGGCTGGCCGTTTCATTGCGGCACCTCCGTATTGCGCAGCGCCAGCAGGCGGCTGACGCCGAGCCGATCGAGATAGGCCTGGTGGTCCGATGGCTGATAAATATGTTCCTGAAGCCAGTGCCCGAACTGCTGCGGCGTGGCGCTGGCGCTGACGTAGTGATTAAAAAAAGGCTCATCGCAATCGTACAGGCCGGGAACCGAGGTCGGGTGGGCGCCGAAGGGCGCCTCAACGATATGAGTGGTGCGGAAAGCGGGAATTTCCACCAGATGAGGCTGGCGGCTCAGTTCACGTGAACTGACGATCTTCTCCACGCTGACGATCACCCGATCGCAGCTGCGGGTGAGGGTGATATCAGCGCTTTGCGGCAGCATTTTGCGTGCGTGAAAGGCCACGTTACCGAACTCATCGCCCAGCGGAGCATGAACCAGCACTACGTCCGGGCTGGCTGGCGGCACAGCCCACATCTGGCGGCCGCTAACCGGGCAGGTAAAGGGGACTATCGCAGTATTGTTCGCCGCTACGCCGCTGCCGCCGAGAAAGGTACAAGGCCAGAACGGCAAGCCTTCCTGCGAAGCACGAAAGCGATCCCAGGCGATTAGCTCCGGGTAATCAACGGCCTGTAGCTCGCCCTGTTCCGCCGCCCGGCGAAAGTTGCGCGCCAGGCCAAAGCGCTCCAGCCCGACGTAAGACGTTTCAATGCGATCGACGACGCCGGCGCCGATCAGCAGATCGGCTTCAATGGCGTTCACAATGCCGACCAGCGTCAGGCGACGCTTTTGCTGGCGTATCAGTTCGGCGCTCAGCGCCATTGGCCGCTGATAGATGGCAAAGCCGCCCAGCGCGATGCGTTCGCCATCTTCCACGCTTTGAATCGCCTCAGTCATGCTGGTAAGTTTTATTGTTCTCTTCATGTTACCTACTGATAACTAAGTTTTTAAATATGGGAACGATCCCATAAACAGAGAAAAAGAAACGCCGTTGTTAACGGCGCGACCTGGGATGACGCATTACGCTATTTAACTTATCCGGCTTCAGGTTGCTTGTATGTGAGATCGATCCCAGTTTAATTTTTCAACGCAATCAGGTATAACCGCCTTATCTAAACAAGGAGACTGGCGATGAAACCCCTTCCCCCTGCGGCGCAAGGTAGCCGAGCCACACTGGCAGATATCGCTCGCGAACTGGGTATGTCGCGCTCGACAGTAGGGCGCGCGTTGGCGGGTAATGGCTACGTCAGCCCGGAAAAGAAGCAGCTGATTCTGGCTACCGCCGAACGTCTCGGCTACCGCGTTTCAACGATTGCCCGCGCGCTGCGTACCCAGCAATCCATGACGCTTGGCGTGCTGATGGCGGATATTACTAACCCGCTGTTTCCGGCCATCGTCAAAGGTATTGACGAGGTGGTCAGCGCGGCGGGCTATACCCTGTTTCTTTGCAATACTGATGAAAATCCTCAGCGCCAGCAGACGCTGATCCGCTCGCTGCTCGACCGCCAGGTGGATGGCTTGATTATGCTGTCGCAAACCCTGAGTGACGCCTCGCGGGCGCTGCTGCGTAACGGCCCCCCTTGCGTATTCGTTAACCGGATGCCCGCCCGCTTCAAGGCTGATTATATTGGCCCGGATAACCAGCAGGCGATCGACCTGCTGCTCAACCACCTGTATACGCTGGGGCATCGCCACATCGCCTGCATAACCGGCCCGGCGCAGTCGTCCACCGTGCTTGAGCGCACAGCGGCGTGGCGAGCAGGTATGGCCCGGCTGGGCTGCGCGGCGCCGCAGGACTATTTGATTGAAGGGGACTATCGCGGCAGCAGCGGGCGGCGGGCGGTTGAAGCCCTGCTGCGCTGCCAGCCGCGTCCCAGCGCGGTGCTGGCGGCCAATGATTTCGTCGCTATGGAAGTGATAAACGGCTTGGCTGAACGCGGCCTTGCGGTGCCGGGAGACATTTCAGTATGTGGGTTTGATGATATCTTCGGCGATCACTTTACCGCGCTGGCTGGCTTGCAGCAGAAGGGCCTGACCACCGTCGACCAACCTAAGCGGAACCTCGGTCAGGCGGCGGCGCAGGCGATGCTGGCCCGGCTGGCGCAGCCACGTGCGCCAGCCTCGACAAACATTCTGCCGGTGAGTTTGCAGGCGAGAGATACCAGCGCGGCGCCCGCCGCTCCGGTGATTGCTGACTAAGCGGTCAGCGTATCGTCAGGCGGCACGACCAGCATCATCAGCAGGGCGAGGGCGGCAAAGGCGCTGAGCGCTGGCAGCGCCCCCGCTGCGGCGTAGAACTGACCGAACGCCAGCGAACCGCCTATCTGCCCGGCGGCAAACATGAAGAAGGCCACGCCGACACCGGAGGCCGGCGATGCCGGCGTTGATGCCGCGCCGCATACCAGCAGTACGCCGGACAGGGTGACGTAGCCCGCCCCGCCAAGAGCGACCGCCGGAAACAGCCACCATGAGAAGTGCGGCATCAGCGCTAGCAGCAGCAGCGGCGTCGCCATGCACAGCTGCGATAAGCGGTAGACCTGCCTGAGGCTGATAAACGCCGCCAGCGGCCCGGTCAGCGCGCCGAGGATACCCGCGCCACCGCTGACCAGCCACAGCATGCTGGTCGTCTGTTTACTCAGTCCGGCGTAATGACGCAGGATATCGGGGCCGAAGCTCCACCAGGCCGCGCTGGCGATACCGCTGATAAAGGCGATAAACGCCAGACGGGTCACCATCCTGCATCTCATCATGCCACGCCAGCTGCCCTGGTTTTGTTGCGGCGCTTGCTGGCGGCAGGCGGGCAGGTAGCGCAGGGTCGGGAGCAGGCAAAGCAGCGCCAGCGCCGCAAAAACTTCGCAGGCCAGGCGCCAGCTGCCCGCCAGCAAAAATATCACCGGCACGCAGAGAATGATGCCGGCGCTGGTGCCAGCGTTGATGACGGTGTTGACCAGCGTCTGATGGCGTCCGGTAACGCTGAGGCTGACCGCCGCCGCCAGTGCCGGTGACGCCAGCCCGGCGCTCAGCCCGGCGATAAACAGGCTGACTGCCAGCATGGCCGGAGAAGCGGCGCAGGCCAGCAGCCCCAGTCCTGTGGCCGCGCACAGCGCCGCCGCAATCGCCGTCATGCGCGCGCCAAAGCGGCGGGTGAGCAGCGAGGCGGCGGAAGTGGACAGGCAGTAAGACAGGTAGCTGCTGGCGGCGATAATTCCGGCGATGGCCGGGCTGAACGGAATATCGCTTGCCACCGAGGGCATCATCAGCCCCCAGGAAAAGCGCGCCATGCCGTAGGTAACGGCAATCAGCGCAAAGCCGGTAGCGCCCAGCGCGACCGCCGACCTCATAGCGAGGCGCCTGCTTTCATCAGCTGCTGTGCGGCGTCACCGGCGCTGGCCGCCGCCGCAGGGCCGATTATCATCGCCGCCGTGGTCGCGCCCTCAAACAGCATCCAGATAGCGTTTGCCAGCGCCGCGCTGTCGGCGCCGTGCGAATGACGCAGGCAGCTGACTATATAGTCGCGGGCGGCGTAGCGATAATCCAGCGCCTGCGCCGCCAGCATCAGATCCCGCCCGGCGTACTCTCCCCAGGCCTTAACGAAAAAGCAGCCGCCGGTGCCGTGCTGTTGCATCCACTCTTCCATAGCGCTGAACAGCTTTGCTATCGCCTGCGGGTGATGACTGGGATGCCGCGGGGCGAAGAAGCGTTTTTTTCGCGCTTCCAGCACGCAGACGGTAAGCACTTCGCGCGTCGGAAAATAGCGGTAAAGCGTGCGCGTTGATACCCCGGCATCGTTGCAGATGCGGTCGGTGCTGGTGGCATGAAAACCGTTGTTGTAAAACAGCCGCTCGGCGGTCTGCATAATGTCCTGGCGTTTATTCATACTGTTAAAAGTAAACCGATCGTTTTACTTTTGCAAAATTAATTGCCACCTGATGTGACCCACTATCGACATCGGGCAGGTTTCTGCTGGCGCAACGTCAAAGCTGGACGCAGCCAGACGCCAGGCTATAAACTCAGGCAATATCATGGCGATAGTTTCAGAATAGGGTGGTGAAGGCGGGATGCGACGATCGGTACCTTGCCCTACACCAGGGTTATACTTCGCTTAAAAAAAGAGGATGCAAATGGATATAACGCTGCGCGGCGTCGAACCTGATGATGCCACTGCTTATCACCGTATTCACAGCCATCCGGACAATTTTTGCTGGACGCTGCAGCTGCCGATGGCAAGCGTTGCCATGTGGCGCACTAAGCTGGAACAGAACGTACAGAATGGCAATATCGGCTTCGTTGCTGAAATGGCTGGCGAAGTGGTAGGCGAAATGACGCTGTTCACTAATCTACGCCCGCGTACCCGGCACACCGTCAGCTTTGGCATCAGCGTCGATCGTGGTTATGTGCGGCGTGGAATCGCCAGCCAACTGATGAAAGCAGGTATTGATTACGCTTTTAACTGGCTGGGCGCCCGGCGGCTTGAGCTTGAGGTATTCGTCGACAACCAAAGCGCCATCGGCTTGTACCGTAAGTTCGGCTTTCAGTCGGAAGGCGTACAGCGCCAGGCGGCGCTGAAAAACGGCGAATATTGCGATGTGATGATAATGTCACTGCTGCGCGATGAGCGTCCGGCGGGCGGCTGACAATATCGCCCGTGACGCAAGCTGCGCCAGCCATGAGCAGGTCAGCGGCAGAACTGGTTTCCTGCCGCTGGCGCTTTCAGCTCAGGCCGATAAACAAACCGGCGATAGTGGCGCTCATCAGGTTGGAAAGCGTCGCGGCGGCCAGCGCCCTGAGCCCCAGCTGGGCTATTTCGGGCGCGCGCTGCGGGGCGATAGCGGAAAATGCGCCTACCACCACGCCGATTGAACCAAAATTGGCGAAGCCGCACAGTGCGAATGAAATGATCGCCAGGGTTTTTGCTTCCAGCATATTGGGCGACTGCAAATAAGGCGAAAGATGGATATAAGCGAAGAATTCGTTGATAGCCAGCTTCTGACCAATCAGGCTGCCAGCCAGGGTAGCATCCTGCCAGTCAACGCCCATCAGCCAGGCCAGCGGCGCTAACGCATAGCCAAAAATGCCTTCCAGTGAGGCATGCTGAAAACCGGCCAGGCCACCGATAGCGCCAATCAGACCGTTTATCATGGCGATTATCGCTACAAATGCCATAACCACGGTGGCGACCCCGGCGGCGATTTTCAGTCCGGCCATTGCCCCGGCGGCTGCGGCTTCAATAAAGCTTTTCGGCGGGATTTCGCTGAACGAGAGATTGTTAAACGCGATCTGCGAACTCTCCGTCGCCGGACTGATAACCCTGGCGAACAGGATCCCGCCAGGAATAGCCATAAACGAGGCGGCCAGCAGATAATCTATCGGTACACCTAAGCTGGCATAGCCAATCATCGTAGAGCCGGCAATCGAAGCCATTCCGCTGCAAATCGCGGTGAACAGCTCATTACGGTTCAGCCGTTGAATAAATGGTTTGACGATGGCCGGGATCTCATTCTGACCGAGGAATATGGTGGTAACGGCCACAAAGGATTCAATTTTGCTGATGTTCAGCGCTTTTTGAAAGATAGCACCGAGCGCCTGAATAAGAAAACCCATAATACCAATGTAATAAAGTAAACTCACCAGCGCGGTAATGAAAATAATGGCCGGTAAAACGTGAAAGGCGAAAATAAAACCGGCGCCATTAAAGAGTGTGTCCATTTTAGGGCTCACCAGTGGGCCGAAAATAAAGGCGCTGCCGGCATCGCTGTAGGTAATGATTTTTGCTATGCCATGAGCTGCTTTCTCAGCCAGCCATTTTCCCGGCGGGAAATAGAGCATAATGCCGCCGATAGCAATTTGTAGCAGCAGCGCAGATCCCACAGTGCGCAGGCTGATGCGTTTTTTATTCACCGATAATAAAAAAGCAATTACCAGTAATACAATCATTCCCACAACACTTCGTATTATGTCCATGGTGATTATCTCTGTATGTTCTATCTTGCTATGTTTTTATTACTGCGGGAAAGGGTGAACTGCCCGCAGTTATTTTTCTGACGGTAAGTTAACGTCGTAGGGTGCTTAAACTTGCCAGGTTTTAAAATGGCGTTGAAAGATTAATTATATTTTTTCACACATTCCTCAACCACATCCCAAAACCATGCGGTATCGATGGTCATGCCGACTTTAACGTTGGCGGGTTTTCCCGTGACGCCAAGCTCATCACAGACGGTACGGCCATAGCAGGGGCCGCTATTAACATCGACTTCAACATACATCTCCTGCATCTTAAAACCGTCGGGATTAATCAGATAGCCAATGCAGGTTGCGTCATGTACCGGACCACCGGCCAGGCCGTAGTTTTCAAACTGCGTTTTCAGCGTGAAGTTCATCATATCGCTGAATAGCTTCCCTGCCGGTCCGCCTGCTTGCGCCATTCTGGCGATGATATCCCGGGTGCAGACGGTTTGATTAGTTAAATCCAGCCCCATCATAACTAAAGGAACCCCGGCGCTGAATACTACGCGGGCCGCTTCGGGATCGGCAAAAATATTAAACTCAGCCGACGGGGTAAAGTTGCCGGTGCCATAGGCGCCCCCCATCAGTACAATCTCACGAATTTTGGGTACGATCGCAGGCTGCATGCGCAGCGCCACGGCGATATTGCTTAACGGACCGACCGGCACCAGCGTAATATCACCGTCGCTCGCCATCAGGGTGTCAATAATATATTGAACGGCATTGGTTTTTTCTGCCTTGCGGGTTAATGGCTCAAATACCGGGCCATCCAGTCCCGTCTCGCCGTGAATATTATCGGCAACGATCTGCTGCCGCATAATCGGTCCTGGCATTCCGGCATAAACCGGCACGTTGATATTTAATGTCTGGCAAACGTTTAAGCCATTTACTAGGGTTTTATCCAATGTCTGGTTACCGGCAACGATGGTTATCGCCAGTAGATCTATTGCCGGATGTTTGGCCGCCATCATTATCGCAATGGCATCATCATGACCGGGATCACAATCTAAGATTATTTTTCTCTTTTCCATTGTTATATTTCCTCACTTGATATTGGGGTGCTAATCTGAGCCATTAAAAAATGGCGTGGTTACGTTTTTTCACCCTATCAGTTAAAATTTAGTGTGGGATATGAGAAATCTCATATAGGAAAACTATTATGAAAGATATCCAGGATGAAAATTTAAGACGGCAATTGATAAATGATTCTGGCTATAAAGACATGTTCTCAATTGCGGTGATAAACGAAACCAGATTGCTGTATATCGCGGCCGGTGATTATATTGTGAAAGAGGGAAGTCAGCCTCAGCACCTTTTTTATCTTGCTCGCGGCCGGGCCAGGCTGCATGCCACCTTATCTAACGGTCGCGTTTCACTGATTGATTTTTTTGGCGCCCCTTGTTTCATTGGTGAAATGGAATTAATTAATGAACGTCATGACCCGCGTGCGGTGCAGGCGATTGAGGCGTGCTGGTGCCTTGCGCTGCCGATGAAAAAATTTCGCGCTATGTTGTTAAACGATGCAACCTTTTTGCATAGCCTGTGCGTGGCGCTCATCAGAAAAAATGAGCGTAATATCGTCTCTTTAACGCAAAACCAGTCATTTCCATTAACTCATCGCCTGGCGGCATTTATTTTGCTTTCGCAGCATGATGATGTTTATCGCGAAAAGCATACGCAAGTTTCAGAGTATATGGGCGTCACCTATCGTCATCTGCTCTATGTTTTTGCCCGATTTACGCGTGAGGGCTATCTGCAAAAAGCGGGGGCGAGCTATGTTATTAAAAATAAGCAGGCGCTGGCGGCGCTGGCCTCTGAGATGAACCCCGGCGACCCGCATCAGTTTACCGACGATATCCTGTCTGCCCGCAAATAGTCCGCGTCCCGGCGGACGGGCGACATCAGGCTTTCCGCCGTGCTGCCACGGGCGGAAAGCCGACCCGGTTATTCCACCAGCGTAATCCAGTTGGCGCCTTTATCGGTCGGTACCTGCTGCAACAGGCTCAGCTTGCCGCTGTGCTTGTCTATGCTGTAGAGCGATAGCTGCTGCGATTTCTCCCCTGAGGCAATCAAAAACTTCCCGCTGTTATCGATCGCAAAACCGCGCGGCTGCGTTTCGGTTTTCACGCTATTGATGAAGCTCAGGCTGCCATCCTGCGGCGAGACGGCAAACACGTTGAGCGTGCTGCTGGTGCGCTCAGAGGCATAGAGAAAGCGCCCGTCGGGCGTCATGTGAATATCCGCCTGCCAGATACGCGGCCTGGCTGAAGGCGGCAGCTCGCCGACCGTCGGCCGCGCCTCACCCCGCTGCATATTACGGGCTATAGCCGGGTCCAGCGACGGCGTGCTGGCGCTTTGAATCAACGTGCCGTCCTGCCGGCGCACAAAGGTGGTGATGGTGCCGCTCATTTCATTAAGAACATACAGATACTTTTTGCCGTTCTGGCTGGCATGGGGAGAAAAAACAAAGTGACGCGGCCCGGTAGCGGCCTCTTTTTCAACGTTAACAAACGCTGGCGAATTAGGTTGCGCACGGCCATCCGCCGGATTGAAACGGTATTGTAAAAGCTGATCGCTGCCCAGCTGGCTGACATACAGATATTTATTATCCGGGTCGGTCTGAATGGCATGGGCGCGCTTGCCGGTATGGCTGACCTGCACCGGCGCGCGTTCAACATCACCATTTGCCGCGATGTGATTGATACTGAACAGATCGCCGCCATAAGATGCGCCCAGCAAATAATGCCCCTGCTTATCTAAAGAGAGATAGGCCATGCTGTCTGCCAGCGGTGTTTCACTTTGTTTGATTAACTGGCCGTCGCTGGCAATTTTAAAGGTCGCCACGCGAAAGGGCTTACTGCGCAGCATCAGGTACAGATGCTGCTTGTCCGGAGACAGTACCGATGACATCGCCGAAGGCAACCCGTCCACTTTGCCCTGCGGCAGCAACTTTTGCTGCCCTTTATGCAGTTGATAGCGCGTCAGGGTACCGCTGTCGGCATTAGAGACATACACCCAGCTGGTGCTCTGCGCCGCCATTGCGCTGATTGATATCAGAGACAGCAGGGAAGCAAGCAGCGTTTTCTTACTCATGGCAGGTCCTTTTAGTTAAATGGTTCGCCTGCTTAGTATGTCGGCTCACCAATCATCAGGACCAGTGATGGGTTAAAAACGTGATGTCACGCAGAAAGGCACGACAAATGCCCGGTCAAATATGCAAAACTCCGCCTCCCGGCGAACGGCAGACCCCCATTGCTGTAAGCCCGGTACCCAGATCACAGAGGGCCCGGCTGCTTTCCGCACCGACACAAGCACATCCGTGTGGCCTGCCAGCGGATGGCAGACCTTGATTGCTGTAAGCCCGGCACCCAGGTCACAGAAGGCCCGGCTGCTTTCCGCACCGGCACAAGCACGTCCGTGTGGCCTGGCGCACGGCCATCCCTGGCCGCGAGCCTGCTGAAATCAGCCGGGCCTTCTCCTCCCCCGCAAGCTTCTTCATCGCTTTAAGTAAAAAGATAAAAGCAGGTCTGCGCCGGATTGAATATCGGCAACCTGGTTTTGCTTTTTAATAAAAAACGAATGCCGTTTTCAACAAGCGCAGCCCTAACGCCGTTATCGATTAAAAACGGATGCCGTTTCAGCAAACCTGCACCAACAGGCTTTTCTGCGCCGAGCGAATGAAGCCCGCCAGGGTGAGCCGCAGGGAGGCGGCGAAAGTAAGCGCTGCGTCGGGAACGCATCGCGAACGGCCCGTCAGGCGGGCTGAAGCAGTGAGGGCATGGCGCAGCCACGCAGAAACCGCCGGAAGTCCGGGGTCAAGGGGCCATGACGTTTGATGGCCCCTTGGCGGTCGCCCGCAGCGGCGGGCAACGATGGCACTGGCCGCGCAGGCGAACGGAACAACCCACCGGCGGTGAGCGAAGCATCCACCGCAGCTGAAAGCAGCCTGCCAGGCGAACGGAATACTCCACCGTTGGTGAACAGCAACAAACCAGCCCTAACGCCGTTATCGATTAAAAACGGATGCCGTTTCCCACAAACCTGTACCAACAGGCTTTTCTGCGCCGAGCGAATGAAGCCCGCCAGGGTGAGCCGCAGGGAGGCGGCGAAAGTAAGCGCTGCGTCGGGAACGCATCGCGAACGGCCCGTACGGCGGGCTACATGCGTGAGGGTAGGACGCAGCCACGCAGAAACTGCCGGAAGTCCGGGGTCAAGGGGCCATGACGTTTGATGGCCCCTTGCCGGTCGCCCGCAGCGGCGGGCAAACGGAGTGCCTGGCGCAAAGGCGAACGGAACCCCCCACCCAAGGTGGAGAAATCAGCCAGCCGCTGCCAGGGCGAACGGAACCCCCGCCGTAGGTGAAATAAACATCCGCCTGGCAGGCAAACAGCCCCCCACCGCTGGTGAAAAAACCAACCCCGTGCGGGTCCAAAGGGCCGTAACGAAACGGCCCATCACCAACCTACCACCCCATACGTCGTAATAACGCCTTCCCCTGTAACTGATGCTTAATTACCGCCAGTATATGACCAATAACTAACAGGGCCAGGGTTGTGCATGAAATCATATGTATAAAATTAAACAATGAGGTTAACTGTAAGTTGGTTAACGGCTGCGGCAAAGTAAACCAGTTAAACACGTTAATTGGCCGTTCCATCATCAGTACGCCGGTCACCATGACTACGGTGATATTTACATAGAGCAGAAAATGGCCAATAAAGGCGAGGATTTCTTCTTTATGCGTTAATAGGTCATCGTTCGGCTTAGCGGAGAAGAATGCATAAAATAGCCGGATGATAAAAAAGGGAATAAAAAGCGTTGTCAGTGAAACGTTAAAAAAGCCAATCCAGTCCTTGCTGGCCGGAGAGAGGTCGCCAAACGCCGCCCAGAAGCCGCTAATCGTTGCCCAGATGATAATGATAGCTGACAGCCAGTGCAGAAAAACCTGGGGTTTTGAATATTTGGATTTCATTAAAATTCTCTGATAATTAAATTGGATTAAAAATCTGGCTTCGATAATTAGTTATAAACTTCACATAAGTCGGAAATTTAAACTTTAGGTGTAATTATTTTTTATTTACCACGGCTGAGCTGTTTGTTTTGTCAGTTTGACCTGCTGCGAAAAACAGGCGGGCTTTATAATAAGACGCTGTTATCCATATGTAGCGAATGGTGATGATACCTCTATATAACAGTCGCCAGGATGTCACGCCACGGGAGGGAATATTGCCTTTTTCTATCACCGAGGGGTATTTGACAAGTACGAAATTTATTTTTCAGGCGCAATAACTACCGTGCGGATATTTTTATATGACGCAGGAATCAGAGCGTCTGCCTCTGATCTGCAAATGAACAACAGCTAATGACGGCGCGCGGACTATCGTTGCCGACAGACTACCGAAGGAACCGGTAGCCGCTTAGGCGGCTCCGGTATGCGTGATGTTTTCGCTAATGCGTCCCGCCACCATGCGTACTGCGCGATCGCACATGTGATCGATAACGTCCGGATCATGGCTGACCAGCACCATCGTCAGGCGATCGGTGCGTTTCAGATCGTTAAGCAGGTTAAGGATCTCCGCCTGCACTGACATATCCAGCGCCGAGGTCGGTTCATCAAGCAGCAGAATTTTTGGCTGCAGCATCAGGGCGCGGACAATCGCCACCCGCTGGCGCTGGCCGCCGGAAAGCTGATGCGGGTAACGATCCGCCAGCGCCGGATCCAGCCCAACGTGGCGAAACCCCTGGCTGATGCGATCGTCAGGGTTATCCAGCCGCCAGAGCTTTAGCGGTTCTGCCAGCGTACGGCGCAGGCGATGGCGTGGATGCAGCGAGGCGTAAGGATCCTGAAAAACCATCTGGACCTCGCGTCGCAGCGCACCGCTGAATACTTTGCCCGACTGCGCCCGGTGCCCGGCCAGCTGCATCTCGCCCTGCCAGTGCGGGTTGAGGCCGGCCATTGCCCAGAGCAGCGATGATTTACCGCAGCCGGACGGCCCGACCAGGCCAAAGCATTCACCGGTGTCGACGCTGAGAGACACTTCTTCTACCACGGTGCGCAGCTCATAGCCCTGGCGATGCGCCACGTTCAAATTCTGTAATTCAATGGCCGCCATCGACTGCCTCCAGCGCCGCACGGTCCAGTACCGGCAGCGGTTGTCCACGGGTTGCGCGATTTGGGCGGCAGGCCCAGAGTGTGCGGGTATAGGGATGACTGGCGTTAGCCAGCTCGCTGGCGGGCAGCCGGTCAATCAGGCGGCCTTTATACATTACCAGCACCTGCTGGCAATGCTCCGCCACCTGTTGCAGGTCATGGCTTATCAGCAGCAGCCCCATGTTACGTTCGTCTACCAGCCGGCGGATCAGGGTCAGCACCTGGTCACGCATGGCATGATCCAGCGCTGAGGTCGGCTCGTCGGCAATCAGCAGTTGCGGATCGGCGATCAGCGCAATGGCCAGCATCACGCGCTGGCCCATGCCGCCGGAGAGCTGATGCGGATAGCGATCCATTAGCTGTCGCGGCTGCGGCAGGCCGACGGCGTTGAGCATTTCGCACACCTTGTCGCGACGCGCCCGGCGTGACAGCGATTGATGAAGCCTGAGCGGCTCCTCCACCTGCCAGCCGATGGTGCGCACCGGATTGAGAGCGTATTTCGGGTCCTGCATAACCATCGCCAGGCGACTGCCGCGTAGCCGGCTCCAGCGCGCTTCGCTGAGAGTCAGCGCATCGCTGTCCGCGACGCGCAGACGTGAAGCCTGCATGTGCAACCCCGGCGCTAGCAGTCCCATTAGTGAACGGGCGGTCAGGGATTTACCCGAACCGGATTCGCCAACCAGCGCCACGCGTTCGCGTCCGATAGCAAAAGAAATGTGGTCCACCAGCGTTTGCCCGGCACTGGTAATGTGCAGATCCTGCGCCTCTATCAGGTTAGTTTCCATGGCGGGTATCCAGTCGATCACGCAGGCCGTCGCCCGTCAGGTTAAATGCCAGGCTGGCGAGCAGAATCGCGCCGCCTGGAGCGGCGGCGACCCACCACTGATCGAAGATCACCTTACTGCCTTCGGCCACCATCGACCCCCATTCTGCGGTTGGCGGCTGTACGCCCATACCGAGAAAGCCCAGCCCGGCGGCGGAGAGGATGATGCCACCGAGGCTGAGAGCGGCGCGTACCACTGCGCCCGGCAGGCAGAGCGGCAAAATGTGGCCCGCCATTAAGCGTAAGCCGGTGATGCCCTGCATGCGCGCCGCGGCCAGATAATCGCTGCGCCGCAGCGCCAGGGTTTCGGCGCGCGCCTGGCGGGCAAACGGCGGCCAGCTGGTCAGCGCCAGCGCCAGCGCGCCGTTCAGCAGGCCCGGCCCCAGAATGGCGACCAGCGCCAGCGCAATCACCAGGTTCGGCAGCGACAGAAAAATATCGGTTATGCGCATCAGCACGCGCTCAACCCAGCCGCCGAGATAGCCGGCGGCGATGCCGACCAGCAGGCCAACCGGGATGGTCAGCACCAGGATCAGCGTCACCAGCAGCAGCGTAGGCCGGGTGCCATAAATCACCCGCGAAAGCAGGTCGCGGCCAAAGCCGTCGGTGCCGAACCAGTGGGCGGCCGAAGGCGGCAGCAGGCGAGCGGAAATCAGCTGGGCGTTGGGATCGGACGGGGCTAACAGCGGTGCCAGCAGCGCGGTGAGCAACAAAATGGCGAGCAGCGTTAGCCCTGGCATCAGGGTGGTATAGCGTCTGCGCGCAGCGCGGGCAGGGGCCCGTTGCAGGTCGGTGAGATGTTGCGTCATCGGGTCCTCGGATCGGTCAGTGCTGTCAGCGCGTCCGCCAGCGCATTGAGCAAAATAAAGCTGCCGCCAATTAGCAGCGTTGAGCCGAGTATGGCCGGAACGTCAGAGGCGAACAGCGCGTTGGTCATATAACGCCCAACGCCGGGCCATGCAAATACGGTCTCCGTCAACACTGAGCCTTCCAGCAAGGTGGCATACGAGAGCGTCAGCACGGTAATTAAGGTGCCGCGAACGTTGGGCAGCAGGTGCCACAGCAGAATGCGCGTCCGGCCGGCGCCTTTGGCGCGCGCCAGTACCACATACTCTTTATTGCTCTCTTCCAGCAGCGCGGCGCGCATTAAGCGGGTGATGCCCGCCATCGACAGCATGCCAAGGATCACCACCGGCAGCCACAGGTGGGCGATAGCGTTGAAAAGCATCTCCCGGTCGCCTGAGAGCCAGCTGTCTATCAGCACGAAGCCGGTTTTCGGCTCCAGGGTGTAAACCCATATATCATCAAGCTGGCCCGGCCCTGCCGACCAGTGCAGCACGGCATAGAACAGCAGCAGCCCCAGCAGCCCCAGCCAGAAAACCGGCACCGAATAGCCGAGCAGCGATATCAGCCGCACCGTGTTATCCAGCAGGCTGCCGGGCTTCCAGGCCGCCAGCAGCGCCAGCAGGGTGCCGAGTACGCCGCCAAAAATCATTGCGCAGGTCGCCAGCTCAAGGGTGGCTGGAAAGGTACGCTTCAGGTCATCGATAACCGGGCCGTTGGTCAGATGCGAGTGGCCGAGATTGCCCTGCGCCAGATTGGCGATATAGCGGCCAAACTGTACCGGCAGCGGCTTATCGAGACCGAGATCGTGGCGCACCTGGGCATAGGTGGATGGGCTGGCGTGATCGCCGGCTATCTGCATGACCGGATCGACCGGCGACAGATGGGAAAGCATAAAGGTAAAGGCCAGCAGGCCGAACAGGGTAACCAGCAGCGACAGCAGGTTAGTTAACAGCCGCCCGCTGCGCTGACGAAGACGCCGGGCGAACCCGGCGTTGGCTGGCAGAGTTGCCATTACTTGCTGACCTGCGCGTAGTAGACCATATCCGGGTTGATACCCTGCTGATAGCCTTTCAGATTATCGCGCATTGCCACCAGGTTACGCGCTTGCAGGCCGATAACGTACGGTGAGTTTTTCAGCACCTCTTTTTGCATTGCCTGATAAAGGGCTACGCGCTTAGTCGGATCGCTTTCTGCCGTGGCGGCCAGCGTTTGCTTGTTTAGCTGCGGAATATGCCAGTTGGAGCGCCAGGCAAGGGTGGTGCTGCCATCTTCAGGATTATAAGCAAAGGCTGCGGCGTTGGTGTTCGGGTCAAAGTAATCGGCGCCCCAGGCGTTCAGGTTGGCATCATATTTGTGCGCTTTAACCCGGCTGGAAACTTCCGCCGACAGCCCCGGCGTCAGCTCCACTTTGACGCCGCCGCGGGCAAAGCTGGCCTGCAACGCCTGGGCGATATCCAGATAAGGGGGCTGGTTACTGGTGGAAAGCTTAAATTTGATGTTGTTCAGCCCGGCTTTTTTCAGGATCGCTTTGGCTTTTTCCGGGTCGTAGTGATACGGGTTGTCATTCAGCGCGCCGGGGAAGCCTTTGGGCAGGAAGGTTTGATGAACTTCAAACTGACCTTTCAGCAGGTCATCGGCGATGCCTTTATAGTCAAACAGGTAGCGCGCCGCTTCCCAGAAGGCCGGATTTTTCAGCGCTGGTTGGGCATCAATATTGAACTGGATAAAGTAAAGCGAGGCCATCGGCACCGCCAGGGTGGTAACGCCCGGCTTACCTTTCAGGGCGGCTATCTGGTCGGCGCCGAGGTTACGGGCAATGTCGGCATCGCCCTGCTCAAGCAGCAGGCGGCGCGCTGCTGGCTCCGGCACGTTTTTAATCAGAATGTTTTTCAGCTTAGGCGCGCCGTCCGGGGAGAGGGGATTTGCGCTCATCAGCACCACTTCATGGGGCACCACTTTGCGGATCTGAAACGGGCCGCTGCCAGCGGAATGGGTCGCCAGCCAGCCGTTACCGAAATCGCCATTTTGCTGGTTGGCCATGACGGTTTTTTCATCGACTATCGATGAAACCGGCGCCGAAAGCAGGCTGAGCACGTAGGTCGGGCTAACGTTTGCCGTCCAGCTTATTTGCACGTGCTGGTCATCGATTTTTTTCAACTGACCGTCGACGTTATCTTTATTCCAGCCCAGCTGGGTGAGAATAAACGATGGGTCGAGATTGAGTTTTACTACCCGCGACAGCGAGAAAATCACGTCTTCCGGGCGCAGCGGGTTGCCTGAAGCGAATTTCGCGCCGTCGAGCAGGGTAAAGGTCAAACTGTGGTTATCGTCGCCGGCCTTCCAGCTGCTGGCCAGGGTTGGCTTCAGCGCGGTGGGGTTTTGCGGGTCGGACTGAACCAGCCGTTGATACAGATTGGTAAAAGCCTGCACCGAGGTCAGCTCAAACCCTTTGGCCGGGTCAAAGCTATCGGCATCGTCGGTTGACTGGGCGATAACCAGCGTATCTTTTGGCGTCGCGGCCTGCACGCCGCAGGCGGCAATGACCGAAAAGGTTAACAGGGAGAGCGCAATTTTTTTCATGGGGAGTTTTCCTTGCCTGACTATTTTTTCACGCGAGTGTACGGGATGCGCGTCGTGGGTAAATAGTTGAATACTGGATAAAGTTATTCTTTTTAGTTCTAAATCGCCCGATTACGTTATAACGGGCGGAAGATATAACCATAGCCGCTTTTACGCGGCGTGCCGTCAGGATTAGCGCAAAGGCTAACCATGGCTGCCGGTTGCCTGATGATAATTTTTTATATTGCGCCGGCTTAGCGCTAAATTATTTTAATTATTGCGGCCCCCATGGCTAAAGATTTGCCTTAAAAAGTCCGATAGTGATAGCCAATACGACAACGCATGTCGCTTCAGGCAGGGCAATATGATTATCTGGCAACTGAGCCTTTTTATACTCGCTCCCGGACTGGTGGTGTTGATCGCCATCCTGATGGAGCGTCTGCTGCGCGTGCTGCATCTGCGCTGGCTGGCTGGCGTGCTACTGGGCCTGACGGTAATCACCCTGACGGTGCGCTGGCATTTCTCTGCCGTTGACCATCTGCGCCAGACGCTTAATTTTGAACTGATAAAAATTCTGCTGCCTGGCCTTCTGACGGCGGTGATGCTGAGCTATCCGTGGTGGCTGAAAGCGATTATCCGCCAGGGATTATCGGCAACGGTTCTGCGCCCGCAGGGGCTGCGCTTTTGGCGTGATTTTTATATCAGCCAGCTGCTGCTGGCGCTAACGGCGCTGCTACCACTGCTGCCCCATCTTGAGGGCTTCTCGCCCACCCTGAGCTGGTTTGGCGCGATGAGCTACTGGCTGAGCGCGGTCGTTCTTCAGCTGGCAACGCTGAATCGGCTGCGGGAAATCCGCCGGCTTTGCCACAAAATAAACGCCGCGCTCAGCAGCGCGCGGAATCTCAATATCCGCCACTGGCTGGAGTGGCTGCAGCAGGAATTTAGCTTACCGCCCGTTTTTATGCAGCAGGTGTTTGACGATTTTAGCGCCCGTAAGCAGGCGGGGGGCGAGGTCGTGGCTTTAGAGCTGGATGGCGTGCAGTGGCTGTTTTCACGTCGCTTCTACGACGAGCGCATGGCGCATTTTTCCTCACTGACCAGTCAGCGCCTTTATCATAATGAGCACGAGCTACAGCTGGCGTTTCGTCAGTGCTTCAGCCTGCCGGAGCGCAACGGCTTGCTTTGCAGCGAACATTACGGCGAGTTAGTCCGCCTGGCGATGCAGCAGTAGCAATTTCCTTACATCTGATTCTAAAATAGCCTCTTTTAAGGAAACGCAGGAGAAGGGAATGACCACCAGGCTGGTAGCGGGTATCGATCTTGGCACAACTAACAGCGCGATAAGCTACTGGCATCAGGGGCAATCGGTGTTGATACCTAACCGCCAGGGCAAGCTGTTAACTCCCTCGGTGGTTGGTCTGGACGATGTGGGTAATATTATCACCGGCATCCCGGCGCGCGATCGCCTCAGCAGTCATCCGCATCTGACCCAGGCTAGCTTTAAACGCTATATGGGCACCCAGGTCACCCTGAAGCTCGGTGAACGTTCTTTCCGCCCGGAAGAACTTTCCGCGCTGCTGCTGCGTCAGTTGAAAGAGGATGCCCAGGCCTGGCTTGGGGCGCCGGTTAACGATGCGGTGATTACCGTTCCGGCCTATTTTAACGATGTACAGCGTCGGGCGGTGAAAACCGCCGGACAGCTGGCCGGTTTGAACGTTCAGCGCCTGCTCAATGAACCGACCGCCGCCTCGCTTGCTTTTGGCCTGCTGGAGAACAGAGAGCAGAAATACCTGACTTTTGACCTTGGTGGCGGCACCTTCGACGTGTCGATCATCGATATGTTCGAAGGTGTCGTTGAAGTGCGTGCCAGCAGCGGTGATGTGATGCTGGGCGGCGACGATTTTACCGATGCCGTTTTACAGTGGATGCTCAGCCAGCAGCCCGACCTCAAGCCTGAGCTCAATCAGATGCAAGCTGCGCTGTGGCAACAGGCGGAGCAGCTTAAGCGAGCGGTCGGTGATGGCGCAGAGGCCCGCGTTGAGTGGCCGTGGAACGGCAGGATATGGCGCTGGACGCTTGATGAAGCCGCATTAGCGCAGTGCAGCCAGCCGCTGCTGGCGCGCCTGCAAAAGCCAATTACCCAGGCGCTGCACGACGCGCGCTTTTCACCGGACGACCTCGACCATATATTGCTGGTGGGCGGCGCGACGCGTATGCCGTTGATCCGCCAGACGGTATCACGGCTGTTTGGACGCTTTCCCCGCTACGATCTTAATCCCGATGAGGCAGTGGCTTCCGGCGCCGGTATTCAGGCTGGCATGGTAATGGCTGACGCGGCGGTTGACGATATCATCCTTACCGATGTGATGCCGTTTTCGCTCGGCGTTGAGATCGTCAAGCAGCAATACGGGCGGCTGGAAGAGGGCTTCTTTCTGCCGATTATTGAGCGCAACACCTTCCTACCGGTCAGCAAAGTGGAAACGGTTAATACCGTGAGCGACAACCAGACCCGTATTCTGCTGCATATCTATCAGGGGGAGAGCCGGCGGGTAAGCGATAATATCGCGCTGGGCGAAATGACGATTGAAGTCCCGGCGCGCAAAGCCGGCGAGGTAACGCTGGATGTCCGCTTTACCTACACGCTGGATGGCCTGCTGGAGGTGGAGTGCCGCCATGCCGGTATGGCGCAGGCCGCGCGGCTGGTGATTGAAAAAGTACCGGGGCAGATGAGCGCAGAACAGATAGCGCAAAGCCTTGATAAATTAAGCGAGCTGAAACAGCATCCGCGCGATCGCCCGGAAAACCGCGCGCTGCTGGTGCGCTGCGCCCGGCTTTATCAGTTTCTGCTCGGTGAAGAACGTGCGGCGATTGACCAACTGACGACGGCGTTTGAGCAGGCGCTGGATAGCCAGGACGCGCAGCGCATCGCCGGGGCGCGTCGCAGCGTGTCTCAGGCGCTGGCCGCTTACGATGGAGATATTTCGCCATGAGCATCTGGCAGATTCTGGACATTGAACCAACCGACGACCAGGCCGCTATCCGACGGGCCTATGCCCGCCGTTTAAAGCAGTTTCGCCCCGATGCCGATCCTGAGGGTTATCAGCGCCTGCGTGAGGCCTTCGAGCAGGCGAAAAGCGGCGTTTCGCACGATTTTACCTCGTTTATATCGCTGGACGATCGGCTAGCCTGGCCGCAGGCGCCGGAGCAAACTGAAGCCGCCGACGGCGCGCTGGTACAGCCTGCCGCCTTCTCTGATGGCGTTCCGGTTTACCACCCGGAGCGCATCGCCCAGCTTGCCGCTCAGCTAGTAGAGACGGAAATGGTGGGATTTGCCGAACTGGATGCGCTATGGCAATCGGTGTGCGGTGAGGGCAATTTGTTACAGCAGCAGCTGTTTCACCGCCAGCTAGCCGCAGCGCTGGCGCAGCAGCCGGAGCTGAATGACGCGATACTTCATCGCATCTCGCTGCACCTGGGCTGGCAGCTGGAGGAGTACGGCGCCAACCACGTCATTCCGGACGATATTCAGCAAGCGCTCGACCAGCGGATCCGTCAGACCGAGGTCGATCGCGGCTGGAAGCTGCTGCAGCTTGATGCGGGCCAGGGGAAGGTGGTGGACCGCCTGGCGCTGAAACTGCTCACCGGCAGTCGCAGCGAGGTGTCGTTCTGGATAAGACTGGTGCCCGGCCTGATTGAAAAAATCGTCGTCAGAGTGAATGATGTTCAGCGCGACTATCCTGAGCTGCGTGAGCGGCTGAATCCGGCTTTTCTGCATTTTGTCCGCACCCAGCGTATGGGCCTTAATCCTGCCGGGCTTTTCCTGATGGTTTTCTGGGGTTTTCTGCTTAGCGTTGCGGTGCCGATGTCGGATGCCGCGCCGCTGCCGGCAACTCTCGTCTGCGTATTGGTGGCTTTCTACCTGTTTATCCACGGCGCGCTGCTGCTGGGCCTGAGCCGCTGGAAAACGCTGCAGGCCTGCTATCTGCTGCTGGAGTTTGTGCTGTCGATTGCGGCAGCGCTGGCGCTGTTTGGCGGCTTGTCTTTTATTCTGGTCGTCGAAGCACCGGACCGTAGCCGGCCGACCTTTTTACTGTCGCTGGGCGGTGGGCTGCTGCTGCTGGCGCTTCTCTGGCACAGCTGGCCCGGACATCAGCCGTGGCTGATGCGTCCCGGAATGATGATGGCACGGGTGGCCGCTACCCCCTGGACGTTGATTAAGACGCTGGCGTTTTCCTACCCGGCGATCATCTGCAGCGTTATCTACTTTGTGCTGTGCTTCGCGTCCATTTTTCAGCTGCTCAGGCTGCCTCTTCACTGGCGCTAAACGGTTTGATGCGGGCTCACTTCATTATGGCAGGAGGAATATGCTGAATTTTACCGTCGCCACCTCGCAAGACGCGGCGCTACTTTCACAGCTTGGTGAGGAAAGCTATCGTCATCATTTTAGCGCTTACTGGCAGGAGCCAGCGGAGCTTGAGGCGTTTATTCACCGCGAGTATGCCCGGCCGGTGATTACCCAAAGCCTGGCTGGCGGAGACTGCTGGCTAATCGCCGCCGCCGACCGGCCGGTTGGCTTTATTAAGCTTAGCTGGTCGCAGTCGCTACCGGATAGCAGCGCCAGCGGCGCTTATCTGCATAAGCT
The DNA here is from genome assembly GCF_002006995.1 of Izhakiella australiensis. Classification (GTDB taxonomy): domain Bacteria; phylum Pseudomonadota; class Gammaproteobacteria; order Enterobacterales; family Enterobacteriaceae; genus Izhakiella; species Izhakiella australiensis. The sequence goes on from NZ_MRUL01000001.1 coordinate 377,278, forward strand.
GTATCTGCTGGCGCAGCAAACCGGCCAGGGATGGGGGCAACAGATGTTTGCTGAAGCCTGCCGCCAGGCGCGCGAGCGTCAGGAATGTTGGCTGTGGCTGGAGGTGCTGGCAAACAATACGGGCGCCCGGCGCTTTTATCAGCGCCAGGGGATGCATGAAGTGGGGAGCTGCTGGTTTGGCAGTGACAGCCAGCGCAGCGAGCTGATTCAGATGCAAATGGCGCTCTAGCCTGCGCTACGTTGCCCGCAGAATTACGCCACTGAACGCCGCCGTCGGCCGATATCATGCCGACGGAGGGCGGCAGCGGCGGCTGGTTCAGCTCTGATTATTCACCAGCTCAGTCAGCAGGTCGTTTACACCGTCGCTCATGGCGGTAAAGCGCGTCAGGTCTGAACGGGTGACCACCACGAATACGCCGATATTGTATTTGGGCACCATGGCGATGTAGGTGATAAAGCCGCCGCCGCCGCCGGTTTTCTCTATGATGCCCGGGCGTCCGTCACGCGGCGCCATATATACCCACGCCATACCCAGCGCATCCGCCTTGCCCGGCACGTCCATCCCTTCCACTTTAGACAGCTGCCCGCGCTTATAAATCAGCGTTTGCAAACGGTCCACCTGCGCTGAGCGCGCATGCACGTCCGATGAAAGGAACTGCTGCATCCAGCGGCCCATATCGTCCGGGGTTGAATAAACGCCGCCGCTGCCAATAGCCGCCAGCGTGTTATCACAAGGGCTGGCGCCTTTAGCGGGGATCATCAGGCGGGAGCACTGCTCTGGCGATGGTGTAAAGGTGGTGTCTTTCATGCCCAGCGGGCGAGTGACCTGGTTTTTCAGCAGCGCGGGGTAGGGCTGGCCGCTGGCGCGGGTCAGCGCATCCGCCAGCAGGTCGAAAGCCAGGTTAGAGTATCCGGCCCGCGCGCCGGGCGGGATTTTTAGCCTGGCGTTGTTCAGCCAGTTCCAGCGCTGATCGCGCGTCGGCCAGACGAATACCGGGCGTGGCCAGTGGCCGCCGGGCTGTTCGCGCGGTAGGCCGCTGGTGTGCGTTGCCAGATTAATCAGGCGAATAGTCTGCCCGCCGTAAGAGGGGACGCGGTAACCCTGCGGAGCGTATTTGCTGAGCGGATCGTCAAGACGCAGCACGCCCTGTTCCGCCAGTTTGACCATCACTTCGCTGGTCATCAGCTTGCTTAACGAAGCAATGCGCACCAGCGAATCTTTTTGCGGGCGGGTATCGTTGCCCGGGCGCGTCTCGCCGTGGCTGGCAAACACCTTCTGATTGCCATCGATAGCGATCAGGGCCATGCCGGTTGCGCCACTGGCGTAAAAAATGTGTTCAGCATAGCGATCGACGATTTGCGAGGCCAGTAGCGGATCGGGCGTGTTAGCGGCCGGTTTAGCCAGCCCGGTAGCGGGCAGTGCAGCGGCAACCAGCGACAGTAATAAGCAAAGGCGTGATTTCAAGGTGGCTAAATCCTTGTTGTTAACCTGAAAAATTGTCTTCAGTGTAATGGGTTTGCCAGTGAGGCAAAGAGGTAAACAGGGCTATTTTTATGCTGTTTGACGATAAAATGTGATGGAGGACACCTTCTGGCCCGGAATCCTCCTCGCGGATTGCTATTGCGCCGCTGCGCTTTCTTCCAGTGCGCTCACCTGTAGACTTACCAGTCCAATGCCCAGCTTACGAGCAGGGGAACCGTCGCTGAAGCCTTCATTGGTATAGGTTGGCGATGGCGGCGTAAAGACGATTTCGCTGGCGCCATCCGGGTTATCCAGCGTCAGGGTCACACTCTCGACGTCATCGGAGAGCATTACGGTTTTACTGGCGCTGCCGACGCTGATGGTCACTGGCTTACGTATGTTTTCGCCAAAAGCGCGCGCTTCTATCGTCAGGGAGAAGCGCGGCGGCAGCGGCTGCTGAAAGCGGATGCGCACGTCGGGCTGCAGGTTAGCATCTGACCAGCGGCCCCAGCTTTCAGTCGGCGACAGCCCGCTGACGCTGGCAACCGCATCCGGCAGGCCGGGCAGCCAGAACAGAATTTTATCACCGGGATATTTCAGGTCGCTGTCGGCAATACGCAACTGCTGCTGCACTTTCTGGTAGCGAGCGTTATCGGCGTCGTTTGCCGCTGGCATGCTGACGCGGCCCTGGCTGACGCCCTCGGCGATCGGTGATATCTGCACCCCGGCGTTCAGCTGGCCGTTGGCGATACAGTAGCGGGTATCGGTTGCCAGCTGGCGGTTCCAGATGTTGCCCATTTTGTAACAGCGGTCAATCCAGACGAATTTTTCATCGGCAGGGAAGTTCGAAAGCTGTTTTTTCAGCGAGTCCGACAGATAAACATCAAAATGCGGCTCAATTTTATCTTTCTTCACCGCCAGTAGCAGCGGCAGCCGGAAGTTTACGCCAGCGAAGCTAAGGGTATTCTGCTCGGTATCAATCTGATAGTCGCTGATGGTTTTGGGCAGATTCCACAGCTTAATGACGTTAGGCTTCCACTGGGTGATTTTTTCCCGCAGGTTGAGATAGCTGGTGCTGAGCGAGGTTGCCGACAGGCTGCTGCGTCCGAGGCCGATAAAGTTATCACCGCCCATGGCATCCAGCACCGTGGCGCCGTTATCGAGAGTGCTGCGCTTCGCCGCCATGATTTTGCTGTCTGGTTGATCGCCGCGCAGCATAAAAAACAGATCGCGACGATCGTGCTGATTAAGATATTTGTAGGCGGTGTTGTTCATTGCCAGATGGTCGGATGACACCACAATAATGGTATTTTTAAAGCCCGGCGTACGTTTGATTTTTTCAATCAGCGCCGCGATAAGCTGCTGGCTGCAGCTGACGGCGGCAAATGATTTATTGGGCTTACCGTCAAAGTCATATGAGCGACGGCTGCAGCCGCGGGAAATAAAACCGTCCGGGTGATGAGTATCGACGGTAAGGGCAAACAGCGAGAACGGCTCACCTTTGGCCGTAAGTTCGACATATTTGTCATACACCAGCTCGAGAAGCGTATCATCGTACCAGCCCCAGTCATTGCGGTAGGACGGCTCTTTCACCAGTGATTTCAGTTCATCAAAACCGTACAGATGCTGGAAACCATGTGAAGAGAGGAAGGTATCTTTGCCGGCAAAGCGCAGGCTGGCCCCCTGCAGGAAATAGTTTTGATAGCCGGCCGCTTTCAGGATATCGCCAAGGCAGATGTTATGGGGATAAAAAGTCGACAGCGCGCTGGAAGCATTGCCGTCAAACGGCGCAAACAGCGGTATTCCACACTGTGACGCTACCATTCCGGCGATGGTGTAATCGGTGCCTGGCAGCTGTTCGGTATTGCTGAAATCAAGGCTGTGGTCTTTGATGGCGTTCAGCTCTGGCGCCAGATCGGGAAAGGCCTCGCGGTCGAAGTAGGTGCGCTCCAGGCTTTCGGCATAAATATAAATCAGATTTGGCCGCTTACCCGGACGCAGGGTTTTGGTCGGCTCTTTATAATGGGTATAAAAGTCGCTGTCGCCGCTTGCCAGCTGGGATTTAACCAGTCCGCTTACCTGCTGATACGCCGGGGTGGTGCCTATCGACGCCACCGCCAGCACCAGCGCGGCCAGGCTCCATAGCGGGCTGTAATGCCGCAATTTGCGCAGGCGCAGCAGCCAGGCCAGAAACAGAAAAATAGCCACCAGTGCCAGCAGCAGGCCGCCAGCCGGTAACAGGTATTTGCTGATACCGGCGCCGCTCAGGCTGCTGGTGACGGTATAGAGCACGGCGTCCGTAATGCCTTCGCCGGTGAAATAGTTGCAGGCAAGCAGGATGGCATTGAGCAGAACATAAATACCGCACAGCGTCAGTATGACGCTGAACCAACCTTTATGACTGCCAGCTTTACTGGCATAAAGAAAGACTGAAGCTACAAACAGCCCCAAAGACAGCCATTCAGATTGCATCGCGTTGAGTTACTCCCGAAAAGATGAACTGACGCACCGCCCTGTGCGCCGGATAAGGTCATGCTAAGAGCGAAGTAATTTACCCGATGCATAATATGATGACAATATAATGAATGGGTGGTTATTAGCCCCCTGAGAATGGTTAAATCGCCACCCCCGGTGAACCTGGTTAATTTATTGATTAGCAAGCTGATTTTATGATGTGTATTGGTGGTTTATCCTGCATTCCCTGCCGTTTTTCGCCTTATTAACTGCTATCAGGTTGGCGCTGGCAGAAAATAAACTTCCCATTTCCCGGCCGCCGTCACATTTTTATTTCAGCCCCTTGAGGCGTCCGTCTGCCCGCGCACGCTTTTTGAACATCTTCGGTTTGCATCAGCAGTGCGGCGAACGCCGCTGATTGGTCATTCTGCGGGGTCTGCGTTTGCGCGTCGTGGACCTGGCCCGGGCGTTACTTGCCTTTGTTGCGCGGGGCCGGGCGATGTTGGCTTATTAATCCGCCGGCGGGGCCGGGTTGACGTGGGTGGGCTTCCTGTCGGGGGTAGCGCTCAACAGCGATGCCAAACCGTGCTGGTGTGCCAGACGATGTAGGGTTTGTGTCAGCTGCTGCTGCTTTTCCGTGGCGCTCCAGCCGCTTTCGACGGCCATTATATCGACGATCTCTTCAAGTAACGGGCGGGTTAGCAGGCCGCTCATCGCCAGCGGCGTGCGGCGGATGACCAGATCGTCAGGCAGGCAAACCTGTTCATGACGCATCAGCCAGATGAGTTCGCGCTGCGTCCAGTCGGGCTGGTGATGCAGCGAATGGTCCGGCGCCTGAATGATAAACTTCATCATCTGCTGCGCGCGGGTGCCGTAACGGCTGACCAGCCTGCTGACGCGGGCCGGAGAAAGCTGATATTGCTGGCTGAGCTGCTTTTGCCAGCTTGCCTTACGCTGCTCGCTGGGATAGTTATGGCCGCCGCCGATTGGCAGGTCGCCGGTACTGACTTTACGGCGCTCTCCCAGCAGGTTTAGCACCTTGTCCGCCGCCTGCTCGCCAAATTTACGAAAGGTCGTCCATTTACCGCCGACCAGGCACAGCGTGGTGAAATCACGGCGGGCATCCGGCGCGATGATCACCAGTGAGTGATTACGGGAAATGCGGCCGCTGATGGCGGCCTCGCTGGCTGGTAGCGGGCGCACGCCGCAGAAGGTATAGAGTACATTTTCATCTTTAACGCTGATGCGCGGAAAAACAAAGCGTAACGAGTCAAGAATGTATTGCTTCTCGTCCGCTTCGCAGACCACCGTTTCCGGATCGTCAACGCGAATGTCGGTAGAGCCAATCAGCACGTTGCCATACCAGGGGAACATGATGCAGACGCGGCCCTCGGCATTTTCGAAATAGATCATATCGCCATTCAGTGCCTGTAACAGTTCCGGGCAGCGAACGATCAGATGGGAACCCTTGGTCCCGCCGATAAGCGTCCTGTCGCCGCTGGCAAGGGTGGCGTTTAGCTGGTCGATCCAGGCGCCGCTGGCATTGACCACCACGTGAGGCTGCAAGCTGAATGTTTCGCCGCTCAGGCTGTCGCGTAGCGTCAGGCGTTCACCGTCGCTCTCCTCGAGCTGCATATAGTTAATCGCCAGAGCATCAGCGTTGGCGCGCTCGCTGTCTTCAATCAACTCATAGCCCAGCCGCTCTGGTGCGGCGATCTGCGCATCATAATAGGTGGCGCTACAGCGCACCCAGTCGGCCAGTTCCGGCCAGCGCTGGCGCGTTTGCTGCTGATTATAAAGCTGATGTTTAGGCATGCTGCCGTAGCGCCGGGTATAGGCGTCATAGAGTGACAGGCCGGTTTTTACCAGCAGCGCCCCACGTCGCGATGGGGTTTCGCTCAGGCGGAAAAAACGCTTACCGGCGTTAATTATCCCGCCTCCCCAGCTGTCCAGCGGGACGGTGGTGCGCAGAGGCGCAACATAGTGCGGCGCGTTTTTCAGCAGGCGGTCACGCTCTTCCACGGACTCGCGCACCAGACCGAATTCGCCGGTTTCCAGATAGCGCAAACCGCCGTGGATCATGCGCGACAGCGCGCCGCTGGCGCCCTGGCACCAGTCACCCTTTTCAATCATAACCACCGGAATGCCCTGCAGCGCCAGTTCGCGAAAGGTGCTGATACCGTTAATTCCACCGCCGACGATCAGTACCGGTACGCGCTGAAGCTGCCGCAGGCGCTCCAGCCGCAGCGAGCGATTGTCGGATGGCCGGGAAGCTGCTTCTGTCACGGCTGCTCCTTGCAGAAAAGTGAAGATGACTCAGTGAGGTATAGAAAGCCTGGCGGGGAAATTCAATGCGCTGTGGAAAAAATGTTAAGTCGCGCAGGCCGGTCCGCCATCGGTGATGCTGAATGCTAATGGCGGACTGGCGTTGCTGGCTATCCCCGATGCGCGGTTAAATCGAGGTTATCGTAACCGCGCAGGCGATAGTTTATGACGGATATCAACCAGCAGAAAACAAAAATACCCACCACCCAGAAGCCGAGGTTGCCCAACTGGTCGTTGAGGGCGGCGGTCAGACGCCAGAAGGTGCCCTGTGCGTTAAGCCTGTCGCCTATCAGCCCCAGCGCTTCGATGCCGCCGATAAACAGCGCGACGACAACCGAGGCAAAAGTAATGGTCATATTGTAGTAAAGCTTGCGCGCCGGGCGGGCAAATGCCCAGCCATAGGCGCCGACCATAACCAGATTATCGACGGAATCAATCAGCATCATGCCTGAGGTAAACAGGGCGGGAAATAGCATCAGCGCCCAGAGGTCCATGCCCTGCTGGGCGCTGGCGGCGGCGATACCGAGCAGGCCAACTTCGGTGGCGGTATCAAAGCCCAGTCCGAACAGAAATCCCACCAGATACATCTGCCAGCTGTGGTTGACCATATTAAACAGTGGCTTAAGCAGGCGCGTCAGAATGCCGCCGCTGGCGAGGACTTCCAGCGAGGTTCCGTTGTCGAGCTTGCCCTGTTTGAGCTGACGGAATTTTTGCCAGACGTCAAAAAGAATGGCGAGGTTGACCAGGCCGATAACCAGCAAAAACAGCGCTGAAACCAGCGTGCCTATGACGCTGCCGATAGCATGAAAGGTTTCCAGCTGCTGGCGAAACAGCATGGTCGTGGCGGCAATCGCGGCCGTTGCCAGAATCACAATGGTTGAATGGCCGAGGGAAAACCAGGCGCCGACGGCGACCGGGGTGCGGCCCTGTTGCATTAGCTTGCGGGTCACGTTATCAATGGCGGCAATGTGGTCGGCATCCAGCGCGTGACGCAGGCCGAAGCTCCATGCCAGCAGCGCGGTACCCATCAGCGCTGCGTTCTGGCCGAAGACGGCGGCGCTCAGCAGCCAGACCAGCAGGTTAAGGATCATCAGGCCGGCCAGTAGCCAGGCCGCGCGCCGGCGTGCCGATGCGGACAAATGGGCAAAATGTGTGGTCATAATATTCTTCCTGAAAATGGTTATGTCCCTTTGGGGGGAGGAGGCAAGGGCGTGTGTTCGCCCTGATTTGCCAGTAGAAACAACCAGGAGACGATGACAAATGGCATCGTCAGCGTTGGGATGCCGAGGGGCTTGAGCAGCGTATTAAACGCCCCCTGCATCAGCACGGTAAACACCACGCCGGTAAGCGTATAGCACAGCGTTTTAACGCCGGGGCGATTAAAGACCGAGCCGAGCGCAATGGCGGTGAGCACCGGGCTGAATGCGTACATACCGGACACAATTGGCTGCCTGCCAGCGCCCGCCAGCATGGCAATCAGCACCGCGACCAGCGAGCCAGCCAGCGCCAGCGTCATCGCCCAGCGCGAGCAGACAGCCAGACCCAGCAGTAACAGAATGCCACCGGCCGGACTATTGCATAAGAACACCTGCGAAATACCGTCCAGCGTTGCCAGGGTAATCTGCCAGAGCGGTAGCGTGGTGCCGGACGGAGGGAGCGATGCCAGCAGCGGCTGCGGCAGTGGTTCTAAGCGCAGAAACGCATGGCTTGCCAACAGCACCGTCCAGCTCGTGAAGACAAAAGGCGCAGTCAGCGCGGCAATATGCCAGGTTTTCAGCAGGCGGTTTACGCCAACCGTGACGATCACCGACATCAGGGCGCTAAAGATAATGCACAGCCATAGCCACGCTGAAGGCGCCAGGAAGCCCGGCAGCGCCGCGCCGACCAGGCAGCCGTTATAGCCCAGCATGCCGCTGGTGAGCGTCGTTTTGTCCTCCGCCACTAAGTGCGCCGTCAGGGTGGTGACCAGGGTTGCCAGCACGCATCCCCAGGCAACCTGCAGCGCGTTAGCCTGCCAGGCGCTGACAAACACCGCCGCGAAAAAAAACAGCCCGGTCAGCGGATTATTCTGGAACATCACCTGGCTGCAGCCGCGCAGCATCCAGTCAAGCCAGCTCAGAGCCGGATAGCGCTCACTGCAGGTTAGCCTGCGAGTTTTCCTTTCCATAAATGGCCTCCTGCATCAGGGCTAACGCCATAAAAAAGGCGACGGAATGCGGGCGCCGGTAATGGTTTCCCGCGCCGCTTGCCAGAAAAGCTGGATGGCGGATTTCACCTGATGCGCTTCGTTACCAAGCGCCTTAAAAATTAATCCGCTTTGGTTCGGTAGCAGGCTGGCGCCATAGGCGATGCCCGCAGCCGCGTCGTAGCAGGGGCTGAGGCGTGAGAGGATTGCCTGATGATATTTTTCCGGTGTGAGCAGCATGATGTTGCCAGCGACGTGAAACCCGCCCATGATGCCGGCGCCGTTCAGCGGCTGACGCTTTGGCTGCAGCAGGTAATGTTCGCTGAACTGCGCGCCGCCGCTCAGATTCTGCGCCTCGGTGCGCGCGGAATAAACATCAAACTGGAAACCGCCATCCAGCGGATGATGCTTACGCCCGCAGGTCAGCACTTCGCTATAAAGCAGAGTGGCGCTGGGGTGCAGGCTCAGCCGGGTCGATGAGATAAAACGCGCATTATTGTGCAGGATCGTCGGCTCCGGCATCATCTCCAGGTAGCTGTCTTCGTCCAGCGTTATCTGCTGTATCTGGGCGGCGTAATTATGGGTCATTGACTGGATCTTCGTCGCCGACTGGGTTGTGATATGGGCCGATGACCCTGGCTGCATATCCACCTTCAGCGCCAGCCTGTCCCCTTGCAATATGCCTCCCGAGGTCGTTATCAGAAACAGGCAGGGCATCTGCGGCAGCTCCTCATCCCAGTAAAGGGGGCGCTGGACCAGAAACGGCGAACGATGTGCCATGCCTGCCAGGGTGCTGCGCTCGCCCCGCCGGGCGAAGCGTAACGCGAGGTAGCCATTTTTCCCCGGCGATCCTACGGCCATTTGCGGCGGTTGCTGCTGATATGGCGCTAACGCAGGCTCCGCGGCGCCCAGTTCGCTGAGCTGCTGTAATGCCTGGCCAATGTTGTTCATAAGGCCGCCTGCTGTGGGTGGGTGAACAGCAGGTTGTGCATGATCAGCGCCAGCAATTGATCAATACCTTCACCGGTTTTGCAGTTTGTCAGCACCCAGGGGCGCGCGCCGCGTACCTGCCGGGTATCACTCTCCATCACCGCCAGGCTGGCGCCGACATAGGGCGCAAGGTCAATTTTATTGATCACCAGGATATCCGCCTGCACCAGTCCCGGCCCGTTTTTTCGCGGGATTTTTTCGCCTTCGGCGACGTCAATGACGTAGATATAAAAGTCCGCCAGCGCCGGGCTGAAGGTCAGCGTCAGATTGTCGCCGCCGCTTTCAATCAGCATCAGGTCGCTATCGGGAAAGCGCGCTTCCAGTTCCTCTGCGGCGGCAATATTCATACTGGGATCTTCACGCACGGCGGTGTGAGGGCAGGCGCCGGTTTCAACCCCGACGATTTTCTCTTCGTCGAGAATGCCTTTCAGCGTGCGTTTAACCTGTTTGGCATCTTCAGTGGTGACGATGTCATTGGTAATAATCAGCGGCTTAATGCCTTGTTCGAGTAATTTTGGCGTAATCACTTCAATAATTGCCGTCTTACCGCAGCCGACCGGGCCGCCAATACCAATGCGGGTTATTCTTTTCACTGTCGTTTCTCCTTAAACCATCGTTAGCTGCTGAATAGTCGGGTCCAGGCCGCAACGTGCATGGCGGCCAGCACATCGGTTGCCGGCGCCCAGCTTGCCATCTGCTCAATCCCCCCCTGTTCGGCGCTGTTGCACAGACTTTCCATTTCGCCGAGCACCTCAAACAGAATGCGCTGGGTCTCCAGATGAGTGACGCGCATCAGGCGCAGTGCGGCGCTCAACAGGGTGACGGCGACGCCATACAGGCTGATAACGGCGACATCGCGTGGGGTCGCCTGCATCGCGCTCATCACCACCGCCTGGCTGATGGGATAGCTGCCCGGCGTTTTTCCCTCTTTGATTTGCGCCAGCCACCAGGCAAGCAGCGGATCGTCGCAGGTCAATACCGCGATCTCCGCTAGCTTTTTGCCCATGCGCGTGACCATCACCCGACTTTCGGCGTTAAGCTTGCGGTTAAACAGGAGATGGTCGTAAGTCAGCACGGCCTGACGGTCGCCGGCGCTGAGCGCCCGGCAGCAGCAGACTGTGGCGCGGACGTCGCCGCTGGCCGCCTGCTGTAGCGCCTGACGGGTGAAGTCGCGTAGCGAATCGAGGTTATTGACTACGCCGCACTGAATGGCGGACTCGATGCCATTGGAGAAGGCAAAAGCGCCGACCGGCAGCACCGAATCGCCAAACTGCATAATTCTGATTAACCGCAGCGCATTCATGACCGCGGCGCCGCAACCGCAACATGATGGGCGGCATCTTCCGCACCGGCGAACAGCAGGCGCGCTTGTGCCTGGGTTAACTCCTCCTGTAGCATTTCACCCCGTACGCAGGCGCAGGGAAGCTTGTCGAAGCCGTGACTTTTGATGACCGATTCCACCATCCGTCGCGAGACGGTCAGCGGAATCAGCACCCGGTTATCTTTTAGCATCGCTTTCCAGTGCTGATTGCCCAGCGCATGTCCCAGCTCAAAGCAGGCGGTCATCAGCTGCGGAATATCCCCTTGCTGCAGGCCGAGATAAAGCACCATCACATCCGGTAGTTTTAGCTCAACGATTACCATCAGCTGCTGAGCGGCGTCCCACAGCAGCACGTCGCCATCTTTCAGTTGCAGATTGCGATCCAGCATGATCCCCAATTCCAGCCCGCCCTCGGTATATTTACGATAGCGACTTTTCTGCGCCTCCCACTGTGACAGCACCAGCCTGTCCGGCGTCAGGCGCTGCATCTGCTGTTCCCAGCCGCTCTCTTTTTTGACGTTACCCAGCACGCGTTCAACGATCCGCATGGTTGCCTCCTTAGCTGAAAAAATAGCGTTGGTTAAGCGCCACGGATTTAGCGGCAGGAACCGTCACGTTCTGTCCGTTAACCGCGACGGCAAAGGTTTCCGGGTTAACGTCAATCTCCGGCGTCTGGTTGTTGCGTACCATCTCTTTTTTGCCGATCGCCCGGCAGTTTTGCACTGCGCTTAGCTGGCGCGCCAGATCCAGTCGCTCGCCCAGCCGGTCATCCTGCGCCGCGCGGGAAACGAAGGTGATACAGGTGTCCTGTAGCGTTTTACCGCAGGCGCCGAACATTGGCCGGTAGAACACCGGCTGGGGCGTTGGCAGCGAAGCGTTAGGGTCGCCCATCGCTGCCCAGTTGATCATTCCGCCTTTGATAATCATTTTTGGTTTGGCGCCGAAAAAGGCCGGTTCCCACAGCACCAGATCGGCGAATTTTCCCACCTCGACCGAGCCAACCCGGTGGCTGATGCCCTGAGTAATTGCAGGATTGATGGTTATTTTGGCGACGTAGCGCAGTACGCGGAAGTTATCGTTGCCCGGGCTATCTTCAGGCAGCTTGCCGCGCGCCTGCTTCATTGCATGGGCGGTTTGCACCACCCGCAGCCAGTTTTCACCCACCCGGCCCATTGCCTGCGAATCGCTGGAGAACATCGAAATGACCCCCATGTCGTGCAGGACGTTTTCAGCCGCGATGGTTTCCGGGCGTACGCGGCTTTCGGCAAAAGCGACGTCCGCCGGCACGTTGGGATTGAGGTTATGGCAAACCATAATCATGTCGAACAGCTCGGCCTGGCTGTTAATGCCGAAGGGCAGGGTAGGATTGGTAGAGCTGGGCAGTACGTTGCTCAGCGAGGCGACCTTGATAATATCCGGCGCGTGCCCGCCGCCGGCGCCTTCAGTATGGAAGGTATGAATGGTGCGACCTTCAAAGGCATCGAGGGTGTTTTCTACGTAGCCGCCTTCATTCAGACTGTCGGTATGCACCGCAACCTGAATGTCCATATCGTCGGCACAACGTAACGCCTGGCGCAGGGCTGAACCGGTGGCGCCCCAGTCTTCATGAACTTTCAGGCCCGCCGCGCCGGCCCGGATTTGCTCCTCAAGCGGCGCGCTGCGAGCGGCATGGCCTTTACCTAACAGGCCGATATTAATGGGCAGTCCTTCAATGGCGCGCAGCATGCGATAGAGGTTCGCCGGGCCGGCGGTAATGGTGGTGCCGTTGGTGCCGTCGGTAGGGCCAATGCCGCCGCCAAAGAAGGTGGTGACACCGTTTGACAGGGCATGTTCGACTTGCTGCGGCGAGATCAGGTGGATGTGGCTGTCGATGCCGCCGGCGGTCAGCAGCAGGTGTTCGCCGGAGATCGCGTCCGTACTGACGCCGACCACCATCCCCGGCGTTACGCCGGTCATGACGTTCGGGTTGCCGCTTTTACCGATGCCAACGATGTTGCCGTTTTTGATACCCACATCGGCTTTCACTACCCCCTGAAGGGCATCAACAATGGTGACATTGGTGATCACCAGATCGAGGACGTTCTCACTGGTCATCAGGTTGTTGGCACCCATGCCATCGCGCAGCGATTTTCCGCCGCCGTAGACTGACTCATCGCCGTAACCGCGCAGATCTTTTTCAATTTCAATAAACAGATCGCTGTCGCCAAGGCGGATTTTGTCGCCGGTAGTGGGGCCAAATAAGCTGCTATATTCCTGCCGGGAAATTACAGGCATAATTTATCCTTAAAAACGCCAGGTTTTATTCAATAGTTTGATAATTAAGCGCGATAGCGGCGGCCAGCGCGCGCTTTTTTTCCGCTCGCTCACCGACGGCGACCGGGCTGCATCCTACCCAACCGTCAACCAGGTTGTTAAAACCGTAGACGGTTTGTTTACCGCCAAACTCGATGAGCGCCACGTCGACTTCATCCCCTGGCTCAAAGCGAATTGCCGTCGTGGCGGTGATATTCAGACGCTTGCCCCAGGCGGCGCTTCTGTCAAATTTCAGTGCCTTATTGGCTTCGAAAAAATGAAAATGGGCGCCCACTTGAATCGGACGATCTCCGGTATTGCGCACTTTCAGTCGGGTTTCTGTTTTATCCTGATTAAAGCTGACTGGCGTTTCTGCCAGCACGTAGCCGCCTGGCGCAATCTGCGTCAGGTCTTTTTTACTGTTCATATTTCTATTCCTTCAGATTTATTCAGCCGTGTGCGGCGCTATTATTTCCGGACTTATAACTTATTGAATGGGACTGTGTACGGTAATCAGGCGGCTGCCATCGCTGAATATGGCTTCAACCTGAACGTTAGGAATTAAATCAGCGACGCCGTCCATAACGTCATCATGGGTTAATACCAGACGGGCACCATCCATCACTTCCTCTACCGTTTTACCCTGCCGTGCGCCTTCCAGTGCAGAGGCGGTTATCATTGCGACTGCTTCCGGATAATTAAGCTTCAGCCCATCCTTTCTGCGTCTGGCGGCAATGTCCGCCACCGTATATATCAATACTTTTTCCATTTCACGCGGTGTGAGTTTCATAGCGTTCCTCATTAAATCAATAATGTCGTTTCAGATGGCTATTTATTTGTCATGTAATTAAATAAGCGTAAATATATAGTTATAGCTAATCGTTATTCATAGGCACTTTCGCCAAGAAGCTGCTGGTCGAGATCATCGCCAACGATATCCTTGTTTATTTTTACCGGCGTAATCGTATCCGCCAGTTTTAAAATAATTAGCGTTGCCACAAAGGACCAGCCCGCCGCTGCCAGCACCGCGCAGGTTTGCTTCATCACTTGCATTACGCCGCTGTCAATCGGCTTAACGGATCCCGACTGGCTCCAGGTCAGCGAGGCGAAAACCCCTACCAGAATTGAACCGGCGATCCCCCCCATGCCGTGTACCGCGAACACGTCCAGCGCATCGTCGATATGGCGTCGCACCAGCAGGACGCTGTAGTAACACACCAGGCTGCCAATCGCGCCGATGAGCGCCGCCGAGCCAATGGAAACATAGCCTGCCGCAGGGGTGATCGTGGCCAGCCCGGCCACTGCGCCGGTCAGGAAGGCTGATAGTTTGATGGTTCCGCTGTGTGCTCTGTCAAGGATCAGCCAGACCACGGCGGCAAAGGCTGCTGAGATGTCGGTGGCGACAAAGGCGGATACGGTGATGGTGTTAATTTGAAATTCGGAGCCAGCATTAAAACCATACCAGCCAAACCACAGTAGCCCGGCGCCGAGCGCAACGAAGGGAATATTGTGATCCTGCCGGGTGTTGACCATCCTTTTGCCGACGTAAATAGCTGAGGCCAGCGCCGCCAGTCCGGCAGTGGCATGAACGACGATGCCGCCAGCAAAATCCGCCACGCCCCATCTGGCAAATACGCCATCGGGGCTCCAGATCATATGCACGAAAGGGCAGTATACCAGTAGCGTCCACAGGGTTATGAAGATCATATAGGCGCTGAAATTAACCCGATGTGCAAACGCGCCGGTAATTAATGCCGGAGTGATGATGGCAAACATCATCTGGTAAACAAAATGAACCAGCAGCGGCACGCCTCCCTGATTACCGGCGTACAGCGTTTCCGGGCTAATATTGTTCAAAAATGCATAATAAAACGGGTCGCCTATTATGCCGTTCGATGATGGCGCGAAGCTGAGAGAATAACCAACGGCAAACCATAAAACCGCAGTCCAGCTCATGGATATAAAGCATTGCAGCATGATGGTGACGATACTTTTCCGTGAAACCAGTCCACCGTAAAAAAAAGCCAGGCCCGGCGTCATTAGCATCACAAGGCTGCTACACAATAAAATAAATGAGACGTTAGGGGCGTCAAAAATCATCGGTATTTCCGTGAAATTATTCATATACCTTCCTTGTATAAGATCCAGTGCTTATTCTTTAATTGATTAATTGTTTATGGTCAGGCAGTCGTTGTCCGATCTGCGCGATCAGAGTTATCCCATTCTTTGAGGAAATGTTTCATTTTTCATTTTTAAATTTTTTTGTTTGACATCTTTTCACGCGTGTTATGTCAACAAAAAAATAAGTTATTGCTTACCGTTAAGCTTTATTTTTTGGGGAGGTCAATTTCTCTGACTAATTTCATGAAGACGATACGACAATATAATGTGTTCAGGCTAATGTGAAATACATTATATCGATCAATTTTTTAACAAGATAAGTTTGCGCCTATCGAACAATTGATTTTGATCGATATGGCCGATCAGGAAGCGGTGCTATTTTTGCCGTATTTTCGACTAACTCTTCCTTTTTCCTGTATTTTTACCAGCAACAATACCTGTTAATGGCAAACTGAAAATATACGTTTGATAAACCGACGTTGAGCGTCGTATTGTGCGGAGAGAATTTTTTCCGCCGTTATCGTCCCGCTATAATTACGCCGATGCTTGTTGAGCCAAAAGTGCATTATCTGTATGTTAATAAACAACTTTACATGCTTTTTTGTCCAAGTTTAGCCAATAAAATCGTTGCCATAAGCTACCCTTAAAAGATAGCGCACAGGGGGAGCAATGATGCAGAGGGTGAGTCAACGCCATGGGCTGATAGCGGTCGATAAGCAGGGTAATAATATTTTTTTTCTTAATCCGGATAGTTTTGCCATAGAGCAAGAGATTAATGGCTTACCGCCACGCCCACATGAACTGCTGATTTTGCCGGATCAGGGTAAAGCCTGGGTGTCGGTATTTGGTGATGGCGTGCATGGTGATAATCCGTACCCGGGCCATAAAATCGCCGTCATTGATTTACGCCAACGCACGCTAAGCAATTTTATCGATATCAGCCCGTTAAAAGCGCCGCACACCGCGCGCATCGGCCATGATGGTAAGGTCTATATTTGCTGCGAAGACAGCAGTGCGATCGCCATACTTGACCCCCTTGAGGAGTGCGTTACCGGTAAAATTGCCATCCCTTCCCATAATGCCCACCGCCTTACCTTGCTGCCCGGCGGGCGCAAGCTATTTACCGATAACGAAGAGGATGCCACCATTACCGTGGTGGATTTATGCCAGTCGCCGGGAGAGGTGGTGGATACCATTCTGATGCCAGGACCGCTGGCGGGCATTGATGCTTCGCCGCAGTATCCCTATCTGGTCGCCAGCGATGCCACCCGACCGGTAATTTATGAAATAGATGCTAATAGTCACCGCGTACGCCACACCCTGCCGCTGGACGGACACCATCGGCCTGCGCAGGTCGTTCGCTTCAGCGCCGACGGTACGTTGCTGGCGGTTATTGGTGACAATGAGCCGCTGGTCAGCCTGTTTGATGCTCTGTTAACGCCGCTGGCCACTATTAAGGTGGGGGAGAGGCCGATGGATGGCTGCTTTAGCCCGGATAATAGCCGGCTGCTGATTGCCAATGAAGGCGACGGTACGCTCAGCGTTATCGAGCTGGCTACCAGGAAAGTGGTGGCGACGCCGCGTGTCGGGCGCGGCTGTGAAATACTGAGTTATTTCTCTGTCGATTAAATTACGGGAGCTATCTTGAGCGAAAATGATGTTAACAACCATGGCATTCAGGACATTATTGAGCCCGGTCTGCGCGTGCTGTTTTGCGGTATCAATCCGGGCAAGTCTTCGGCGCACACCGGCTATCATTTTGCCCATCCGGGGAATCGTTTCTGGAAAGTTATCTGGCAGGCAGGTTTTACCGAACGCCAGCTAAAGCCGGAGCAGGAGCAGTCGCTGCTGGATACCGGTTGCGGCATTACCATGCTGGTGGAGCGGCCAACGGTTCAGGCCGGAGAAGTGAAAAGCGGTGAGCTGAGGGAAGGGGGGCGCCAGCTGGTGGAGAAAATTCAGCACTATCAGCCGCTGGTGCTGGCGGTACTGGGTAAAGAGGCTTACAAAAAAGCCTTCCGTCAGAGTCGGGTTGAATGGGGCCGTCAGCCGGTAACCATTGGCGACAGCGAAATCTGGGTGTTGCCTAATCCCAGCGGCCTGAACCGCGCATCGCTGGAGAAGCTGGTGCAGTCATATCGCGAACTTGAGCGGGCGCTGGCAGCGCGCGGCTGGTAGCCATCTGGCGGTTTGCAGGCAATAAAAAACCCCGGCAAGCCGGGGTTAGATTTAATGTTACGCAGTGCGTTTAATCATCGAGGAAGCTACGCAATACTTCTGAACGACTTGGATGGCGTAGTTTACGCAGCGCTTTAGCTTCAATCTGACGGATACGCTCGCGGGTAACGTCAAACTGTTTGCCAACTTCTTCCAGCGTGTGGTCGGTATTCATATCGATACCAAAACGCATACGCAGTACCTTCGCTTCACGCGCGGTCAGCCCGGCCAGTACATCATGAGTCGCGGAACGCAGGCTCTCCGAGGTCGCAGAATCCAGCGGCAGTTCGAGGGTGGTATCCTCGATAAAATCACCCAGATGCGAATCTTCATCGTCGCCGATCGGCGTTTCCATCGAGATAGGCTCTTTGGCGATTTTCAGCACTTTGCGGATTTTGTCTTCCGGCATCAGCATACGCTCGGCCAGCTCTTCGGGCGTCGGCTCGCGACCCATTTCCTGTAACATCTGACGGGAGATACGATTGAGCTTGTTGATGGTTTCAATCATATGTACCGGAATACGGATGGTACGGGCCTGGTCGGCGATAGAGCGGGTGATCGCCTGACGTATCCACCAGGTGGCATAAGTTGAGAACTTATAACCACGGCGGTATTCAAACTTATCGACGGCTTTCATCAGGCCGATGTTGCCTTCCTGGATCAGGTCGAGGAACTGCAAACCACGGTTGGTATACTTTTTGGCAATTGAGATAACCAGACGCAGGTTGGCTTCCACCATCTCTTTCTTGGCGCGACGCGCTTTAGCTTCGCCGATCGACATGCGACGGTTGATGTCTTTTACCTGCTCGATGGTCAGGCCGGTTTCTTCTTCAATCTGCGACAGTTTATGCAGGCTGCGCTGTACGTCATCAGCCACTTCCAGCAGCTTCTCCGACCAGGGCTTGTTCATCGCCTTTGCGGCCTGGAACCAGGTCTCACTGGTTTCGTTGCCGGTAAACAGGGTGATGAAGTTTTTCTTCGGCATTTTGCACTGCTCAACGCAGAGCTTCATGATGATGCGTTCCTGAGTACGGACGCGCTCCATCATTTCACGCATGTTGTTGACCAGGTAATCAAACTGCTTCGGAACCAGGCGGAACTGCTTGAAAACTTCTGAAAGCTTCTGAATTTCTTCAACCGCTTCAGCGTGGCTGCGGCCTTTAGCTTTGATCTTCAGGCGGGTGGCTTCATACTGCGTATGCAGCTCGCCAAATTTTGCCCGCGCCAGTTCAGGATCAATGCTGTTATCGTCATCGCTGCTGTCGTCGTCGTCCTCATCTTCGTCATCGTCATCGCGCTCTTCTTCAGAGAGTTCAGAGCCAACGTGAGTCGCGGTAGGGGCCAGATCTTCCTCCGCGTTAGGATCGACAAAGCCGGTGATCAGATCGGAAAGGCGCGCTTCTCCAGCTTCAACGCGATCGTACTGATCCAACAGATAGGTGATAGCTTCGGGATATTCGGCGACGGAACATTGAACCTGGTTAATCCCGTCTTCAATGCGTTTGGCGATGTCAATTTCGCCTTCGCGGGTTAACAGTTCAACCGTGCCCATTTCGCGCATGTACATGCGTACCGGGTCGGTGGTGCGGCCGATTTCCGATTCCACACTGGATAGCACCTGAGCCGCCGCTTCCGCAGCGTCTTCGTCGGTATCAGAGCTATTTTCATTGAGCATCAGATCATCGGCATCCGGGGCTTCTTCCACCACCTGAATACCCATGTCGTTGATCATCTGGATGATGTCTTCGATCTGATCGGAGTCGACGATATCTTCCGGCAGATGGTCATTGACCTCAGCATAGGTCAGATAGCCCTGCTCCTTACCACGGGTGACAAGCAGCTTAAGCTGTGACTGCGGGTTTTGCTCCATAAGACGGTATCCACACTTCTGTTATAAGGTTGGTGTCGGTCGGCTAAACTGCCAACAAATACAGTGCGGGCTTTTGGTTATTGCCGCTGCCCGCATGGCGGCTACCAGGTTATCCCTGGTGGATAATCGGCACTTAAGCCGCTTGGATTCTGTGCTGCCTGACCCCGATTACTTTATTGCCAGGAGGGTACGGCCAATTCCGCGCCGAACGCTGCCTGTAGTAAGTGAGTCATCGCTATTTTTTCATCCGGACCTGATTAAGCACCCGGACCTCTTCGCGCTCTTGCGGCGTAAGGCCCTGCGTACGCGCGCGCGCAATCAATTCGTTTAATCGTAGTTCAAGTGCGGAATCAAGGAGGTGATTCAACGCGTCCGTGAACGTTTTTTCAGCAATTTCCTTATCTGCTATATCGTCCCACATTGACAACTTTTCAAGGGTTGGCGCATATTTTGTTCCGCGATAGCGTTCCAACAGCTGCCCCGTGGTGATCCCAGGATGCCCGATACAGGCACCGATCAGCTCATTAAATAGCTCAAGCCCCGGCTGCTTTTCTTCATCCAGCCCGGCCAGCGAAGGCACCTGTGTCGCCAACGCAGGATTTTGTACCAGCAGACCAATAAGTATACGCATGGTCGTACGTTTTAGCTGAGCAGGCGGCGCCGGTTTGGCATTTTCTGCCTGTTTAGGCATCAGTTTTTCCAGCTGATTATCATCCAGGATGCCCAGCTTACTGCCCAGCTGCTGGCGCAGATAAATGCGCAGCGTTTCGCCGGGGACCTGACTTATCAGCGGCAGCGCCAGCGTGCTAAGTCGCGCCCGGCCATCCGGCGTTGCCAAATCAACCTGCGGCAACAGCGAGTCAAATAAAAATCCCGACAGCGGTAATGCGCTGTCCATGCGTGCTTCAAATGCTTCTTTGCCTTCTTTGCGCACCAGCGAATCTGGATCTTCGCCGTCAGGCAGAAACATAAAGCGCAGCTGGCGGCCATCCATCATAAACGGCAGCGCCGTTTCCAGCGCGCGCCATGCCGCTTCACGTCCCGCCCGGTCGCCATCGTAGCAGCAGACCACGCTGTCAGTCTGGCGAAACAGCAGCTGGATATGCTCGGCGGTGGTCGAGGTGCCGAGAGACGCCACGGCGTAATCAATACCGAACTGCGCCAGCGCCACCACATCCATATAGCCTTCAACTACCAGTAGCTTAGCGGGCTCCGGATGGTTTTGCTGCGCTTCATACAGGCCATACAGCTGGCGGCCTTTATGAAAAACATCCGTTTCCGGCGAGTTCAGGTATTTAGGCATCCCATCGCCCAATACCCGTCCGCCAAAGCCGATAACCCGACCGCGCTTATCGCGGATTGGAAACATCACCCGTTCACGAAAGCGATCGTAGCTGCGGCCCTGATCGTTGGTGACCAGCATGCCGGCATCGCTCAGCGAGCGGCGATTTTCCTGATCCCGGCCAAAACGCTTCAGCACATTATCCCAACCTGCCGGGGCGAAACCGATAGCAAATTGCTTAATGATTTCGTCGCTCAGCCCGCGCTGAGTCAGGTAATTACGCGCTGCGCTGGCAGCAGGTTGGGATAATGATTGCTGGTAAAACTCGCTCAGCCCATCCATCAGCTGATATAAACTCTGGCGCTGATGGCGTTCAATCTGGCTTGGGCCGCTACCGGCTTCATAGGGCACTTCCAGTCCATAAAGCGTTGCCAGCTCTTCAATACTTTCGACAAACTCCAGACGATCAAAATTCATCAGGAAGTCGATGGCATTACCGTGTGCGCCGCAGCCAAAGCAATGATAAAACTGCTTTTCGCCGTTTACGGTGAAGGATGGCGTTTTTTCATTATGGAAAGGACAGCACGCGTGATAATTTTTGCCCTGCTTTTTCAGCTTTACGCGCGCATCAATTAAGTCGACGATGTCAGTGCGAGCGAGCAGGTCGTTGATGAATATGCGTGGTATTCTTCCAGCCATTTTTCCCCTTCATCTTTCAATCGCTGGCTGCGTTGGCTGCCTCTTCTCACCCCGGTCACATACAGGTGTATGCTCCCGGGGATGCGCTTCGTTGCCGCCTTGCCAGCGACTGAAATCTATCGGGGAAATCCCCTTTTTTACCGCTGGCTGCGTTGGCTGCCTCTTCTCACCCCGGTCACATACAGGTGTATGCTCCCGGGGATGCGCTTCGTTGCCGCCTTGCCCTGGTTACATACTGCTATATGCTTCCATGGATTCGTCAGGTTGCTGGATTTTACGGCTGCTATAAACGACAACAAGCCGCGCATTCCTTCCGGAAGCACGGCTCGTTAACGACTGCGCGTCTGTGGTTTCCGGAGACAAGCTCCGGTAGCAAAATTAGTACAGACGAGTGCGGCGTGCGTTTTCGCGAGCCAGTTTCTTGGCATGACGCTTAACAGCAGACGCTTTAGCGCGCTTACGTTCAGTCGTCGGTTTTTCATAAAACTCACGACGACGAACTTCAGCCAGAACGCCTGCTTTTTCACAGGAACGCTTAAAGCGACGCAGTGCTACGTCGAACGGCTCGTTTTCACGTACTTTAATTACCGGCATGTAACTCTCACCTCGATAAATTCGGTTTTGCCGCTGGCCTTCTGCCAGCTTGTTTCAAAATGGTGCGGAATTTTACTTCAACACAGGCTGCGTTGTAAAGCACCAAAGCAATACGAAACCAACAAAGTCGCCTGTGCGGCTGCCGGTTTTTGCAGGTCGCTGAGTATACCGCATCGCGATAGAAACAAAAAGTCATCCGGCAAAATCGCTCGCGCTGCGGGTTCGTGCTACACTTCGCGCCGCAAAAACGAGGTAATTAACCATGCGTGTTCTGGGTATTGAGACTTCCTGTGATGAAACCGGCGTCGCCATTTATGACGATGCGCAAGGCCTGCTGGCAAACCAACTTTACAGCCAGGTAAAGCTGCACGCTGATTACGGCGGCGTGGTGCCGGAGCTGGCGTCGCGCGACCATGTGCGCAAAACCGTTCCGCTGATCAATGCAGCACTGAAAGAGGCCGGTTTGCAACCCCAGGACATAGATGCGGTGGCCTATACCGCAGGCCCGGGGCTGGTCGGCGCGCTGCTTGTCGGTGCGACAATCGGCCGCTCGCTGGCATTTGCCTGGAACGTGCCGGCGGTGGCGGTGCATCACATGGAGGGACATCTGCTGGCACCGATGCTGGAAGATAATCCGCCCGCGTTTCCTTTTGTCGCCCTGCTGGTTTCGGGTGGCCACACCCAGCTGATTAGCGTTACCGCACCGGGCGAATATCAACTACTGGGCGAATCGGTGGATGATGCGGCCGGTGAAGCTTTTGATAAAACCGCCAAGCTGTTGGGGCTGGATTATCCCGGCGGCGCCCAGCTCTCGCGCATGGCGCAACGTGGTACGCCAGGGCGTTTTCGTTTTCCGCGACCGATGACCGATCGTCCGGGGCTGGATTTTAGCTTCTCAGGTTTGAAAACCTTTGCGGCTAATACCATCCGTGAAAACCCGGTGGACGCACAGACCCATGCTGATATTGCCCGCGCTTTTGAAGATGCGGTCGTCGATACTCTGGCAATTAAATGTAAGCGCGCGCTGGAGAAAACGGGTTTTAAAAGGCTGGTTATCGCTGGCGGCGTTAGCGCCAACAGTACGCTGCGCGCGCATCTGGATACCATGATGAAAGCGCGGGGCGGGGCGGTTTTCTATGCGCGGCCGGAGTTTTGCACCGACAATGGCGCGATGATTGCCTATGCGGGAATGGTGCGGTTAAAAAGCGGCGCGCACGCGCCTTTAGCGTTAAGCGTCAATCCACGCTGGCCGCTGACTGAGCTGAGCGCAATATAAGCCTGGCGAAAGGTTCTGCTTCAGGGTTTGTTGCGGTTTTTGCGCTTCCACAGGCGATTTTCCTGCCCGCGCCAGAGGCGCTGAATATTGTCATGATGACGTAACAGAATCAGGCATGAAAGCAGGGAGACCGGGAAAGTAAACTGCGGTTTAAACCACCAGACATAGAACGGTGCGATTAGCGCGCTGATAATCGCGCCCAGCGACGAATAGCCGCTCAGCAGCACCGTTAACAGCCAGGTGCCGACCATCAAACCGGTGAGGTCCCAGCCAATCGGCGCAATAGCGCCAAACGCCGTAGCAACGCCTTTACCGCCCTGAAAGTGGAAAAAAATCGGGTAGATATGCCCAAGACAGGCGGCGATTGCGATAAGCCCCAGCCAGAGCGGCGACAGTCCGAGATAATAAGCCAGCCAGACCGGCACCATTCCTTTTAATACATCGCATACCAGTACGGTTGCAGCGGCTGCTTTGCCGCCGATCCGCAGCACGTTGGTGGCGCCAGGGTTACCGGAGCCATTCTCCCGCGGGTCAGGCAAGCGCGCCAGGCGGCACACCAGAATAGCGCTGGAGATGGAACCACACAGGTACGCGAAAATGATCATGCCAGGCGCGATTACACTCATAACACCGTTCCGTCTAATTCAGGTCGTTTTATTCTCAGCATCTGTGGATAATACGCATAATTCCCGGCAAGTGGTATCCGGCCAGCACAAAAACAGAGATGTCTATCATGGATATTGTATTTATTGAACAACTTGAAGTCGTTACGACTATTGGCGTCTACGACTGGGAACAGACCATCCAGCAAAAGTTGGTGTTCGATATCGAAATGGCCTGGGATAATCGCCCTGCCGCCCATAGCGACGATGTGAAAGATTGCCTGAGCTATGCTGATGTTGCCGAAATGATTATCGGACATGTCTCAACGGGCCGCTTTGCGCTAGTAGAACGTGTCGCAGAAGAGCTGGCTCAGCGCTTAATTCACGAATTTAATACCCCCTGGGTGCGGATCCGCGTCAGTAAACCCGGCGCCGTTGTCCAGGCGCGCAGCGTCGGGGTGGTTATTGAGCGCGGGACAATTCCGAAACTGCCCTGATGTGATTGCCATCACAATGAAACCAAACCACATTATGCTTTGTCTTAAGCTCAGCCTAAAGATTCACGGGCATATTTTAATGGCGGTTGCATCGTAGCACCGCCTTTTTAGTGGTTTTAATAAGGAAAGGGGTAGATTTGATGGCAGATATTCACCAGCTCTGGGTGGCATGCATCCTCGGCATAGTGGAGGGGTTGACGGAGTTTCTCCCCGTCTCGTCAACCGGTCATATGATTATCGTTGGTCACCTGCTAGGTTTTGAAGGGCCAACCGCAGATACCTTCGAAGTGGTGATTCAGCTGGGTTCAATTCTGGCCGTGGTGGTGATGTTCTGGCGCCGCCTGTTTGGCTTGATCGGCATCCACTTCGGCCGCGTTCCGCACGAAGGCACTGGAACCGGGCATCTGAATCTGCTGCATATTTTGTTAGGCATGATCCCCGCCGTGGTACTGGGATTGCTGCTGCATGATGTGATTAAATCGCTGTTCAATCCGATAAACGTAATGTATGCCCTGATTGTCGGCGGTTTTCTGCTGCTGGCGGGGGAGTACCTGAAGCCTAAACAGCCAAAGGCTGTCGGTATTGATGACCTGACCTATCGCCAGTGCTTTGTTATCGGCTGCTTCCAGTGTCTGGCGCTCTGGCCGGGCTTTTCACGCTCAGGTGCGACCATCTCCGGTGGTATGCTGATGGGCGTTAGCCGCTACGCAGCCTCCGAGTTTTCCTTTATTCTTGCGGTGCCGATGATGATGGGCGCGACGGTGCTTGATCTCTATAAGAGCCTGCCGTTTCTTAAAATGGCCGATTTTCCCCTGTTCGCCACCGGTTTTATTACCGCATTCATCGTTGCGTTGATTGCTATCAAGGTCTTTTTGAAGCTGATTAAGAACATTTCATTCGTGCCCTTCGCTATCTATCGCTTCATTATTGCGGCGGTGGTCTATCTGGTATTCGTGTAACGGCCCTTCGGCAAGGGGCGGGCTTCTGCCCCTTGTTTTATTTCATCTGCTGCTGCCATTCCGCCAGCCTGGCGATACGGCGCCGCGTTAGCTCTGCACGTACTTCAGCGCCGCTAAATCCCGCGTCTATCACCTCCTGGCTTTCGACGGTGGAAGCTACCTGCCAGGCGGTGCGCAGATAGTGTCCTTGTGGGTAGGGGCGGCTTTCAAGACCCGCGCGACCGCGGGCATCCGCTTCGCTGGTCAGGGCGATTTGCTCGACGCGATAGGGTTTGCGCCAGGCGTCAATGCTATCGAACAGGGAAACCAGAACCGCCGCCGGCTGTCGCTCAATGGTATGCACCAGATCGTGAAACTCGGCAACGAGCTGTGCGAGATCGCGAATGGCATTAGGCACGCGCAGGCGCTGGCAAAGCGCATTGACCAGCGCCACGCCGGCTGGACCGTGACCGTGATGGCTGGGCCATAGCGCAGGCGGCGTCAGACCTTTGCCAATATCGTGGCATAGGGTCGCAAAACGAATATCTACTTCCGGACTGAGCTGAGCGGCCATCGCCAGCGTCATTAGCGTATGAATGCCGGTATCTATCTCCGGGTGCCATTTTGCCGGCGCGGGAACGCCAAACAGCCGATCGATTTCCGGGAACAGTATTGCCAGCGCGCCGCAGTCCCGCAGAGTCTGGAAGTAGACCTGCGGGTTGGCGCTGCGCAGCGCGTTTTCCGTCTCCTTCCAGACCCGCTCTGGCGTAAGGGCATCCAGCTCGCCGCTGGCGGCCATCTGGCGCATCAGCGCGGCGGTTTCATCGGCAATGCGAAAGTTCAGGTGGGCGTAGCGTGCGGCAAAGCGCGCTACGCGCAGCACCCGCAGCGGATCTTCACTAAATGCCGGGGAGACGTGGCGGAGCAGACGCAGCTGCAAATCGCGGCGGCCGTGCCAGGGATCGTAGTAGTCGCCAGCCTGGTCGCGGGCAATCGCATTGATTGTCAGGTCGCGGCGCTGCAGGTCTTGCTCCAGGGTAACGTCCGGCGCGCTGTAGCAGGTGAATCCGGTATAGCCACTGCCGCTTTTTCGTTCCGTGCGGGCAAGGGCATACTCTTCCTGGGTGTGTGGATGTAAAAAAACCGGAAAGTCGCGGCCTACCTGCTTGAATCCTTCCGCCAGCATCTCTTCCGGCGAAGCGCCGACCACCACCCAGTCCCGGTCTTTAACCGGTATATTCAACAGGGTATCGCGGACTGCGCCGCCGACAAGAAAGGTTTTCACTACGCACTCCGCAAAAAGAGAAAGACTATCTTACAAAATAGCGGCTACGACAAAAAGGGCATCGCCCGGATGCCCCAATAATAAATTCAGACAGGGTGGATGAAGCTCAATTCATCCAGCGGTCGCTTCTTTTACGGCGCGGGATCATATGCGGAAGCAGCAGACCGAGCAGCAGGCCGATGCCAGCTACGCCACCGCCATACATGAACCACTGCATAATGATGGCCCGCTGCTTGTCATCAAGCTGAACGTTTGCCGCACTGACCTTCTTCTGCGCGACGATAAGCTGATTTTTTAACTGCTCATTTTCATTTTTCAGGCCGTTAATAATGCCGTCGCTGGCCGCCACTTTTTTCTGCATATCCGCAGTACGCTGGTTCCAGCTGCTGTCTATATTGGTCAGCTTGTCGCTGAGATCTTTCACCTGCTGCTCAAGTTGCGGAACGCGGGTGCGCAGGCTGGGATCGTTGCTGAGCTGAGACAGGGGAATCCAGGCCGTGCGGCCGCTTGCGTCGCGAACCTGGCCGTAATGGGTATTTTCGTTAGTTTGCAACAGAGAGACTTCTTCGCCTGCATTAACGGTTCCTGTCAGTCGATACTGGTCACCGGGGCCGCTGCGCAGCCATGTGGTGAGTTCATCAGAAACGTAACGTTTCTCTTCGGCGTGGACGGCTGTTGCGGCGCTAAAAGCCAGTAAAGTCAGGCTAATCAGGTGTATTTTTTTCATTCGATGTCTTTTGGGTTAAGTCCTGGAAAAAAGTAAAGGCTCAGTCTGAAACCGCGTAACCGTAATCTGAATGAGAACAATCCTGGACTCATTACGCTGAGAGATATGACCGGAAAGCGCTGGCTGGATAAAGCACAAACGGTCATGCTGCACGGTATGAAAGTCACCTAAATTCCGCTGTACCGCCAGAATAGTTGTTTCTGCCCGACAGAACGACAAAAACAGCCGGAAAAAGAGCGTTATAATCACTTTCAGAGCGCGAATTTAACAGGTAACAAGCTGAATCAAAAAAATATGACTATCGAAATCGAAATAAAGTTCATTGCCAATGACGAAGCGGTATCGAATCTGCCGCATTGGCTTGCAGCCTGGCCGCATCAGCATTGTGCTGGCGAAAAGCTAACCAATATCTATTTTGAAACCTCAGATAATCAGCTGCGTCGCTGGGATATGGGGCTGCGCATTCGCGGCTTTGGCGATCGCTATGAGATGACGCTGAAGGGAAAAGGGGACAGCATTGGCGGTCTGCACCAGCGTGCGGAATATAATGTTCCACTCAGTCAGCCGACGCTGGATATTGCCCTGCTGCCGACGGAAATCTGGCCGGAGAATACCGATGTGGCGGCGTTACAGCAGCGACTCAGTGCGCTGTTCAGCACCCATTTTGTGCGTGAAAAATGGACCATTTCTTATCAGCAAAGCGAGATTGAAGTGGCCTTCGATCGCGGTGAGGTTGCCGCGGGCGATCTGAGCGAACCGCTCCATGAAATCGAGCTGGAGCTGAAAAGTGGCGAACGGCAAGATCTGATGGCGTTTGCCGCCGAGCTGGCGCGCTATGATGGCCTGCGCCTCGGCAGCCTGAGCAAAGCGGCGCGCGGCTATGCGCTGGCGCAGGGCAACCCTGAACGCCCGCTGCGTCCGCTGCCGCTGCTGGCAGTCAAAAATAAAGCTCGGGTTGAAGAGGGCATGCAGGCGGCGCTTCAGCTGGGGTTGGCGCAGTGGCAGTATCACGAAGAGCTTTGGCTGCGTGGCAATCCGCAGGCGCTGGGGGAAATAAAAACGGCGCTGGCGTTAATCCGCGAAGCGCTGGCGCTGTTCGGTGCATTGGTGCCGCGCAAAGCCAGTACCGTCCTACGACAGCAGCTTACCGCCCTGGAAAATATACTTGAGATTGAGCCGCCGGCAGCGGATAACCTCTGCTTCTCTGCGGCATGGTTACAGCCCCAGTTAGCGCTTACTGACTGGCTGGTCGGCAAGCGCTGGCTGGCGTTTCTCAATGAAAAAGACAGCGCACGCCTGCAGGGTTCTCTTAAACGTTTCGCCGATATTATGCTGTCGCGTATTGCCGCCGATCTGCGGGAAACCTTTGAAAATGTTCAGCAGCCAGGCCAGTACCAGGATAAGTTAACGCGTCTGCAGCGTCAGCTGCTGGCGGTTCACCTGCTGGGTGGCATCTACCCGGCTGAGGCGGTAGTGCGCTGGCTGGAACCCTGGCAGCTTTTGGCCAGGAGTGTCGCGCTGCGCCAGCAGCATATGCTAAAAGTCCAGACGCGTGAGGCGCTAAAGCAACCCCCCTTTTGGAAGCATAGCGGCCAGTAAATAACGTTAACGATCAGGGAGTCACTATGTCGCCATTATCTGCCCGGCCTTTGCCCGCCCGCCTGGCTCAGCACCTTCAGCAGGTACAGGATGGCTGGCTGAGCGACGAACCGCCGCCCGACGCCGATGCGCTCAGGGTATGCGCCTTCAGTGATTTTATTGGCGACGGTTTACAACAGCATCCCCAATGGTGGCAGACGCTGGTGCAGCAGCCCCCGCAGGCGAATGAATATAGCGGCTACAGCGCCGAGCTGGCGCTGCTGCTGGCCGGCGTACAGGATGAAAATCAGCTGATGCGCGCGCTGCGCTTGTTTCGCCGCGAAAAGCTGATCCGTATTGCCTGGATGCAGACCCAGGCGCTCTGTGACACCGACTTATCGCTAATGCAGCTCAGCACGCTGGCCGAGGCGCTGATTGTCGCCGCCCGTGACTGGCTGTACGCCGCCTGCTGTCGCGAGATGGGTACCCCTTGTAATCCCCAGGGCGAGGCGCAGCCGCTGCTGATTCTGGGCATGGGAAAACTTGGCGGTAACGAGCTTAACTTTTCTTCTGATATCGATCTGATTTTCACCTGGCCGGAAAATGGCGCAACCCGTGGCGGCAGGCGCGAGCTGGATAATGCGCAGTTTTTTACTCGTCTGGGGCAGCGGCTGATAAAAGTGCTCGATCAGCCTACTGCTGACGGGTTCGTCTACCGCGTTGATATGCGTCTGCGCCCGTTCGGCGACAGCGGTCCGCTGGTGATGAGTTTTGCCGCGCTGGAGGATTACTATCAGGAGCAGGGGCGTGACTGGGAACGCTATGCGATGGTTAAAGCCCGCCTGATGGGGGAGCGGGACGATCGCTGGAGTGAAGAGCTGCGCAGTATGCTGCGTCCCTTCGTTTACCGGCGCTATATCGACTTCAGCGTTATTCAGTCGCTGCGCAATATGAAAGCCATGATTGCCCGGGAAGTCAGGCGTCGCGGCCTGGTGGATAACATTAAGCTCGGGGCCGGCGGCATTCGGGAAATTGAGTTTATCGTGCAGGTTTTTCAACTGATACGCGGCGGACGTGAGCGTACTCTGCAGGGTCGCTCGCTGCTGCCGACCCTGGCCGCGATTGGCGAACTCGGCCTGCTGCTGCCGGCGCAGGTGGCGACGCTGCAGGCGTCCTATCTTTTCCTGCGCCGCCTTGAGAATCTACTGCAAAGCATCAACGATGAGCAGACGCAGACCCTGCCCGCCGATGAGCTTAACCGCGCGCGGCTGGCCTGGGCGATGGAATATCCGGACTGGCAGGCGCTTCACCGGCAGCTGGAAAACCATATGAGCCAGGTGCGGGCTATCTTTGACGAGCTGATTGGCGACGAAGCGCCGGAGCACGGCGAATCGAATGACAGCGGCGACTATGCCGGGCTGTGGCAGGATCAGCTGGAGGATGCCGATCTTCTGCCGCTGGTACCGCAGCTTGATGATGGCGCGCGCCTGTCTTTGCTAAACGCGATCACCGCATTTCGCCAGGATATTAACCGCCGGACTATCGGGCCGCGTGGGCGCCAGGCGCTCGAACAGCTAATGCCACGCCTGCTGGCGGAAGTTTGCCCGCGTGAAGATGCGGCGGAAACCCTGAATCGCCTTGCGCCGCTGCTACTAAGCGTGGTGACCCGCAGCACCTACCTGGAGCTGCTGACGGAATCTCACGGCGCCCTGCGCCATCTTATTCGCCTTTGCGCCGCTTCGCCGATGATCGCCAGCCAGCTGGCGCGCTATCCGCTGCTGCTTGATGAGCTGCTCGATCCTTCAACCCTTTATCAGGTTACCGCGCCTGATGCCTACCGTGACGAGCTGCGGCAGTATCTGCTGCGCGTACCGCTCGAAGATGAAGAGCAGCAGCTGGAAGCGCTACGGCAGTTTAAGCAGGTACAACAACTGCGTATTGCCGCTGCGGATATAGCCGGTACTTTGCCGGTCATGAAAGTAAGCGATCACTTAACCTGGCTGGCTGAAGCCATCATCGAGGCGGTGGTGCAGCAGGCCTGGGTCATGATGGTGCAGCGTTATGGCCGGCCTGCGCATCTGCAAAGCGACGAGGCGCGTGGATTTGCCGTACTGGGCTATGGCAAACTCGGCGGCTGGGAGCTGGGCTATAGTTCAGATTTGGACCTGGTGTTTCTGCACGACTGCCCGGCAGACGTGATGACTGCGGGCGAACGTGAGATTGACGGCAGGCAGTTCTACCTGCGACTGGCGCAACGCATTATGCATTTGTTTAGTACGCGCACCTCGTCGGGCATTCTCTACGAAGTGGACGCCCGGCTGCGGCCTTCCGGCGCGGCGGGCATGCTGGTGAGCACGTTCGATGCTTTCGCAGAATATCAGCGCGATGACGCCTGGACATGGGAACATCAGGCGCTGGTCCGGGCACGGATCGTATATGGCGATGCGGCGCTGGCGGCCAGATTTGCTACCATTCGTCGCGATATGCTTTGTCGCCAGCGCGACCCGCAGCAGCTCAGGACCGAGGTCCGCGAGATGCGCGAAAAAATGCGCGCCCATCTCAGCAATAAGCATAAGGGACGCTGGGATATCAAGGCGGATCGGGGAGGCATTACCGATATTGAGTTTATCGCCCAGTACCTGGTGCTGTGCTATGCCGCCGGGCAGCCAAAACTGACCCGCTGGTCTGATAATGTGCGGATATTTGAACTGATGGCTCAGCATTCACGTATGGCGGAAGATGAAGCCCAGGGGCTGACCGCGGCTTACGTTACGCTGCGCGATGCATTGCATCACCGGGCGCTGCAATCCTTGCCGGGACACGTTGAGCCCGATGCCTACAGTCAGCAAAAACAGCAGGTCGATAGCAGCTGGCAGCGCTGGCTGTCGGCTGCGGATAGCGACGCGGCTGATGAGTAACCAGCCGCTGCGGGATGTATGTTATTATCCGCGCAAACTTATTTACCGTTGTCTGGAGTCTCTGGAATGAAAGTTACCCTGCCCGATTTTAAACATGCGGGAGTTCTGGTGGTTGGCGATATTATGCTGGATCGTTACTGGTACGGCCCGACCAGCCGCATCTCTCCCGAGGCGCCGGTTCCGGTGGTAAAAGTTGAAACGATTGAAGAGCGTCCCGGCGGTGCCGCCAACGTGGCGATGAATATCGCGGCGCTGGGGGCCAGTTCGCGCCTGGTTGGGCTTACCGGCCCCGACGATGCCGCTAAAGTGTTGGATAATGCGCTGACGGCGTTTAACGTCAGCTGCGACTTTGTTACCGTGCCCGGACATCCCACCATTACGAAACTGCGCGTATTATCGCGTAATCAGCAGCTGATCCGGCTGGATTTTGAAGAAGGCTTTTCCGCCGTTGACCCGCAGCCGCTGCATGAGCGTATTGACCAGGCCCTGCCGGCCGTGGGCGCGCTGGTGCTGTCTGACTATGCCAAAGGGGCGCTGAGCAGCGTTCAGAACATGATACGTCAGGCCAGAGCGGCGGGAGTACCGGTGCTGATCGACCCGAAAGGCGCTGACTTTGAGCGCTATCGCGGAGCCACGTTGCTGACGCCGAATCTTTCCGAATTTGAAGCGGTCGTCGGACGCTGTAAAACCGAAGAAGAACTGGTCGAACGCGGCACGGCGCTGCTGGAACAGTTCGAATTCTCCGCGCTGCTGGTAACCCGTTCCGAGAACGGTATGACGCTACTGCAACCGGGAAAAGCGCCGCTGCATTTGCCGACCCAGGCGCAGGAGGTTTACGACGTCACCGGGGCGGGCGATACGGTAATTGGCGTGCTGGCCGCCGCGCTGGCCGCCGGAGACTCTCTGGAAGAGTCCTGCTTTCTGGCGAATGCCGCTGCCGGCGTGGTGGTGGGTAAACTCGGTACGTCAACGGTGTCGACGGTTGAGCTTGAGAATGCCATTCGCGCCCGCCCGGAAAGTGGCTTTGGCGTAATGGACGAAGAACAGCTAAAACAGGCCGTCGCGCAGGCGCGTCAGCGCGGTGAGAAGGTGGTGATGACTAACGGCTGCTTCGATATTCTGCACGCGGGTCACGTTTCCTACCTTGCCAATGCGCGCAAGCTTGGCGACCGGCTGATCGTTGCAGTCAACAGCGATGCCTCTACCCGGCGCCTGAAAGGCGAAAGCCGTCCGGTAAACCCATTGGTAAATCGTATGATCGTCCTTGGCGCGCTGGA
The DNA here is from genome assembly GCF_002006995.1 of Izhakiella australiensis. Taxonomy (GTDB): domain Bacteria; phylum Pseudomonadota; class Gammaproteobacteria; order Enterobacterales; family Enterobacteriaceae; genus Izhakiella; species Izhakiella australiensis. The sequence continues at coordinate 410,188 of NZ_MRUL01000001.1, forward strand.
AGCGGTGGACTGGGTGGTGCCGTTTGAAGAGGATACGCCGCAGCGCCTGATTGGCGAGGTTCTGCCAGACCTGCTGGTCAAAGGCGGCGACTACAAGCCGGAAGATATTGCCGGTAGTAAAGAGGTGTGGGCTAACGGCGGCGAGGTGCGGGTGCTCAATTTCGAGGACGGCATTTCGACGACCAATATCATCAATAATATTAAGAAAACGCGTTAACAGCGGCGGGCGGACCTGCGCCGCCCGGCGCTACTATTGCATATCTTCGGTTTTAATCACCGCGTCGCTGCCGGCGCGGCCTTCCAGTGCGGCAACTCGCTGCTCAAGGACCGCCAGCTTCTCACGGGTGCGCAGTAAAACCTGGGTCTGTACGTCAAACTCTTCACGATTTACTAAATCCAGCCGCGAAAGCTGCGCCTGCAGCGTCTGGCGGATCTTCTTCTCCACGTCGTCGCCAAACTCGCGGATGCCTTTCGGCATGGATTCATGTACCTGGCGGGCGAGTTGTTCAATTTTTTTCGGGTCAATCATGGATATATCCTGGTCGCGGCAAACATCTGCTAAGTGTAATCGCTGTTGGGCTATTGATAAACCTGAAAAGTCACAGAAGCCTTCGCCGGTGCGCGCGGCATTTTTTGTACATTGCGCAAGGCCAGGGTTGGCGCTATAGTAAATCCGCTTATTCTCAGGGCGGGGTGCAATTCCCCACCGGCGGTAAATCAGCCCAGGCTGAAAGCCCGCGAGCGCTTCAGGCGACAGCCTGAAGGTCAGCAGATCCGGTGTAATTCCGGGGCCGACGGTTAAAGTCCGGATGGGAGAGAGTAACGTTTCTTGCCGGGCGCAGCGCGCCCGCTCGCCGTTATACCGTCATTTATGACGCTCCTAAGTCCGCCCTGGTTCTGGTAACCCATATAATTAGTAAGGTTTATTTACCATGAATCAGACGCTACTTTCTGAATTTGGCACGCCGGAACAGCGTGTAGAACGTGCAATTGCCGCGCTGCGTGAAGGTCGTGGTGTAATGGTGCTCGACGATGAAAATCGTGAGAACGAAGGCGATATGATCTTTGCTGCGGAAACCATGACCGTAGAGCAAATGGCGCTCACTATTCGTCATGGCAGCGGCATCGTTTGCCTGGTTATTACCGAAGAGCGCCGCCGCCAGCTCGATTTGCCGATGATGGTGGAAAACAATACCAGCGCCTACGGCACCGGTTTTACCGTGACAATTGAAGCGGCGAAAGGCGTCACCACCGGGGTGTCTGCCAGCGATCGTATCACCACCATTCGCGCTGCCGTGGCCGATAATGCCGTGCCTGCCGACCTTCATCGTCCGGGACATGTATTCCCGCTGCGCGCGCGCGAAGGGGGGGTACTGACCCGTGGCGGTCATACCGAAGCGACGCTTGACCTCGTCACTCTGGCCGGCTTCAAACCCGCCGGCGTTTTGTGCGAGCTGAATAATGATGATGGTTCAATGGCGCGCGCACCGGAGTGCGTTGCCTTTGCCAGACAGCAGCAGATGCCGGTGGTTACCATCGAAGATCTGATTGCCTATCGTCGCGCTCGCGAGACTCGCCACGCCAGCTAACTTGCGATGCAGGTGAGGCTGCCTCACCTGCATTTTTCTGCCCCCCGCTTTCCTTCAAATTTTCTGATGATCTTCATCATGCTTATCTGAGTTTTTAATTGCGCGCTCAGGCGTATGGTATTGCCAACAGAGTTTGTATCTTCAGGGGAAAATTATGACGCAGTCCCGTATGCCTGCCTTGTTTCTGGGCCACGGCAGCCCGATGAACGTGTTGGAAGAAAATACCTATACTCAGGCCTGGCGCCAGCTGGGTGATACCCTGCCGCGCCCGCAGGCGATACTGGCGGTTTCGGCGCACTGGTACACCCGTGGCACGGCGGTAACGGCGATGGAGCAGCCGCGTACTATTCACGATTTCGGCGGCTTTCCTCAGGCGCTGTTCGACACCCACTATCGCGCTCCCGGCTCGCCAGCACTGGCTAAGCAGGTGGCGGAGCTGCTGGCGCCGCTGCCGGTGACGCTGGATCAGGAATGGGGATTCGACCATGGCAGCTGGGGCGTACTGATCAAAATGTACCCGCAAGCGGATATTCCGGTGGTTCAGATCAGCGTGGACGGAACTAAGCCGCCGCTCTGGCACTATGAACTGGGGCAAAAGCTGGCGGCGCTGCGCGATCGGGGGGTGATGATCGTCGCCAGCGGCAACGTTGTGCATAATCTGCGGATGCTGAAATGGCAGGGCGATAATCAGGCGTATCCCTGGGCGCAGGGCTTCAATCAGTTCGTACGCGATAACCTTAGCTGGCAGGGGCCGGCTGAGCAGCACCCGCTGGTCAACTTTATGCAACATGAGGGCGCCGCGCTGGCCAACCCGACGCCGGAGCACTACCTGCCGTTGCTCTACGTGCTGGGAAGTCGCCAGCCCGACGAGCCGGTGACGGTGCCGGTGGACGGCAACGTTATGGCAGCGTTGAGCATGCTGTCGGTGCAGGTTGGCTAGCGGGGGAGTTAACCGTCGCGCGCTCTGGCGGCAACGTTATGGCGGCGTTGAGCATGCTGTCGGTGCAGGTTGGCTGGCGGGGAGTTAACCGTCGCGCGCTCTGGCGGCAACGTTATGGCAACGTTGAACATGTTGTCGGTGCAGGTTGGCTGGCGGGGGAGTTAACCGTCGCACGCTCTGGCGGCAGCTTATGCCGCCAGGCGCGTTTTTACCGTCCTCGCTATCTTACCGGGGATCCCGGACGGATTACGTGATATGACCGCCCCGGCACTTCCGGTCCGCGTTATTCGATAAAGGTATGCGGGTAGAAGCGGGAGAGGTCCTGGGTGATCAGCTGGCGGTCTTCGCGCAGGCCAATACCGGCAGGCTGGTCGTTAATCAGCCAGCTGCCGATTAACGTATAGCTGTCGCCGAATTTTGGCAGCGGATGGAACTGCTGAACAATCATGCCTTCTTCGCCGTAGGGGCCATCAACACGGGCGATCTCCTGGCCGTTTTCCACAATGCGAATATTGGCGCCTTCACGGGAAAATAGCGGCTTCACCACGTATTTATCCAGCGCCGGCGGATTCTCGTCGGCAAAAAAGGCGGGCAGCAGGTTAGGATGATTGGGGAACATCTGCCACAGCAGCGGCAGCAGCGCTTTGTTTGATATAATGCTTTTCCAGCCCGGCTCCAGCCAGCGCACGCCGGCATCAGCCAGCTTGGTGGAAAAGATTTCACGCAGCATGAACTCCCACGGATAGAGCTTAAACAGGTTGCTGATGACCTGGTCATCAACGTCGGTAAACTGCCCCTTTTCGCCAAGACCAATCTGATCCATATACAAAAAGGCATTTTCCAGTCCGGCTTCGCTGGCGCAGTCCTGTAAATACTGTACCGTGCCGCGATCTTCCTCGGTGTCCTGGCAGCAGGAAAAGTGCAGCAGATTAAAACCATGCTGCTGCTTCAGATCGGCGAAGCGCTCAATAATCTTTTCCTGCAGACTGTTAAACTGATCGCTGCCCTGTGGCAGGTTGCCCGCGTTCAGCTGGTCTTCCAGCCAGATCCACTGGAAGAATGCCGCTTCATACAGTGAGGTGGGAGTATCAGCATTATTTTCTAACAGCCGGGCATTGCCCACGCCATCCCATGCCAGATCGAGGCGCGAATAAAGCGAGGGCTGATCGCTGCGCCATGAGTCGCGCACAAAGTCCCAACAGTGTTTAGGAATGCCAAAACGCGCCAGCAGCGCTTCGCTGTTTACCACTTTTTCCACGACCTGCAGACACATCTGATGCAGTTCGCTGGTAACCGACTCCAGGGTTTCAATCTGCCCCAGGGTGAACTGGTAGTAGGCATCCTCACACCAGTACGGCTCTCCGTGCATAGTATGAAAGCGAAAACCATATTCACTGGCGCGTTCACGCCAGTCGGGACGTTCACTAATGCTGAGACGTTTCATGGTCTCAGCCTCCAAAACTGCGGCTGGAGGTGGCGCTGCTGCTGCGGCTCATGGTTGCCTGTTTGGCCACCGTTTCGCCAAAGCCGCCGCGGGTCACTGTGTTAGTGGTCGCTGGTTTCGGCGCCAGCGCTGATTTTGGCACGCTGGCGCTACGGCCCGAAGTGGCGCTGCCGTAGTTGCGGCCGGATGCATCAACAAACTTGCCGTTCGCCGGGCTGGCCGGATTGCGTGAGGTGAATAATGGCTGCTGTGCGAAGCCGCCCCCCATCATGCGACCCATCATATAACCGGCCATCAGCGGCATCCAGAAGCTGCCGCCGCCTGCGCTGGCCTGGGTGGCCTGCTGGCACTGACCTTCGCCAAACTCCGCCACGCAGTCCTCGCGCGAGGCGTATTTCGGCGCGGTTTTTTCAGCCTCTTTCAGGGCGTTGTTATACGAGGTCTTGCACTGCTCGCTTTGCCCAGGATTGGCTTTTGAACAATCATCCACGTTTTGATACATCGAGACGGTTTCGTCCGACTGCTCGCATCCTGCCAGCATAAAGACGGCGGAAACCGCCAGTGCGACCGGCGTCAAATGCCTGGCGCGCCAGCTTTTACGAAAAGCGGCATAATTTACTGCCTTTGTCCGTTTCATCATTATTTTCCTTATACCCAAAGGACCTTCAGAATATGGGATATGCGGTGAAAATTGAAGCAGGGGGGGGAGTGGGGGGGCGATCTTTACGTTGCTATACGAATGCCCTTCATCTTCTGTCCTCTGACGGCGTTGGCTGCCTGCGCCCGCCCCGGTCACATACTGGTGTATGCTCGCGGAGCGGACGTAGTTGCCGCCTTGTCAGTGAACAGAATCTTTCGGGCATTAACCCCTGCGTCTTCTGCCCTCTGACGGCGTTGGCTGCCCGCGCCCGCCCCGGTCACATGCTGGTGTATGCTCGCGGAGCGGACGTAGTTGCCGCCTTGTCAGTGAACAGAATCTTTCGGGCATTAACCCCTGCGTCTTCTGTCCTCTGACGGCGTTGGCTGCCCGCGCCCGCCCCGGTCACATACTGGTGTATGCTCGCGGAGCGGACGTAGTTGCCGCCTTGTCAGTGAACAGAATCTTTCGGGCATTAACCCCTGCGTCTTCCGTCCTCTGACGGCGTTAGCTGCCTGCGCCCGCCCGGTCACATACTGGTGTATGTGACCGGGCGGTTAAGTGGGTCAGTTCTGGAATGGATTGCCGTGCTGACGGGACTTCGTCGCGGGTTTGTGGCTGGTCTGGCGAACAGGGGCCGATGAAGAGACCTGGGTCATTCGAGGCGCATCATCGGCTTTATTTGTTTGCTGTTGGTTTTCCGGCGCGACGCTATCCGGCGATGTGGGGACATCTTTGCCCAGCATGCTGTTGAGCTGCATCAGATCCTGCTCATTGAGGGTACCTTCGGCCTGTTTAATATCCAGCAGGCTGATCAGGTAATCATAGCGGGCGTTAGAGAGCTGCTGTTTAGCGTTATACAAAGTCGTTGTCGCATCCAGCACGTCAACGATAGTGCGGGTGCCTACCTGGTAGCCCGCTTCCATTGCATCCAACGAACTTTGCGCAGAGACCACCGCTTGTTTATAAGCGCTGATGCTGCTGATGGCGGCGTTTACGTTGTTAAACGAAGAGCGGACGGTCTGAATCGCCGTGCGATGAGCGCTTTCCAACTGCTCGCTGGCGCTGACAAAGGCGTACTGTGCTTGTTTAACCTGTGAAGAGGTTGAACCACCGTTATACAGCGGCATGGAGAAGCTCAGCCCGACCTGATTTGATCCAGCGATGCTGTCGGATGTCGCTGCCGACTGATTGGCGCGGCGACCGCCGTATTTACTGTTTGATAAGCCGGTTGAGGCGGTCAGGTCGAGGGTCGGCATATAACCGGTTTCCGCCGCGCGAATCTGCTCGCGCGCCAGGCTCTGGGACAGGCGTGCGGAGAGCAGGTCGAGGTTACGACTTTCAGCTTCTTTCAGCAGGCTTGCGACCGACTGCGGCTTTGACGTTTCGAAACGCGTGATATTCAGCGATGCTAACGACGGGTAAAAGGTGCCGGTAACCTGACGCAGCTGCTCCAGCGCATTGTCCAGATTGTTGCGGGCGGTTACTTCGCTCGCTAGCACGCTGTCATATTGCGCCCGGGCGTTTTGCACGTCGGTAATGGCGACCAGGCCAACGTTAAAGCGCTGAGTGGTTTGGTCCAGCTGGCGGTAAATAGATTGTTTCTGCGCCTGGGTGTAAGAAAGTGAATCGATCGCGCGCAGTACGTTAAAATAAGCCGTAGCGGTGTCCAGCAGCAGCTTTTGTTGCGCCGTCTGAAAAACCACGTCCTGAATACCTGCCGTTTTTTCCTGCAGGGTCAGGGCGCGCCATTTGCTCATATCGAAAATAGTTTGCGTCAGCTGCAGCGAGCCGCTGGTGGTATTCGAATGCAGGCCGCTGCCGTCGCGGTAGCCGCCTTGATAGGTATAGTCAGCGCCAAGACCTAACTGGGGGAGCAAGGGGCTGCGGGCTTCGTTAATTTTCTCAAACGCCGCATCGCGATCTGCTGCTGAGGAGCGCAGGTCCGGGTTAGTCAGAAGAGCTTGTTTATAAATTTGCAACAAGTTCTCAGCCTGACTATTGATACTGAAGGCCCCGAGACTCAGCCCAATAATTACAGAGAGCAGTTTCTTCATTTGCATTCCTTGTTGTGCAGCAAAATTGCTAAGTTAGCGCAGGCGCGAACTAAAAATTAGCGCCGATTCTAGCAGAGACCTTCGTCAAGGTAAGTTGGCTGAAAGTGCCATCTGGCCTTAATTTACGCAATTTAACGGCAAATAACCACTTACAGGTCGGCCAGCCTGACGCCGCCGCCAACTGACAGAGGAGTTGTCATATGTCTTCACAAAAAAAATTACCGGTGACTTTCGGCAAAAACGATGTAGAAATTATTGCACGGGAAACCTTATACCAGGGCTTTTTTTCCCTGGTACGTTACCGTTTTCGCCATCGCCGCTTCGATGGCGAGATGAGCGCGGAAGTCAGCCGTGAAATTTTCGAACGCGGTCATGCGGCGGTGCTACTGCCATACGATCCGGTAAGCGACCAGGTGGTCTTAATAGAACAAATCCGTATTGCATCTTTTGACAGCAGCCCTTCGCCCTGGCTGTTAGAATTAGTCGCCGGCATTATTGAAGAGGGCGAAAGCGTCGAAGATGTGGTCCGGCGCGAGGCGCAGGAAGAAGCCGGCGTGACGCCGGGGCGGGTCAAACCGGTGTTGAGCTACCTCGCCAGTCCGGGAGGCACCAGCGAGCGCCTTGCCATTATGGTCGGAGAAGTGGATGCCAGCGTGGCGCAGGGAAACCACGGTTTGGAGGAAGAGAATGAGGATATTCTTGTTCATGTGGTTAGCCGTGAACAGGCTTACCGCTGGGTGGAAGAGGGGAGTATTGATAACGCGGCCACGGTCATTGCTTTGCAATGGTTACAGCTCAATCATAAGAAATTACGACAAGAGTGGAATCCTGAATGAACAAACGCTACACCCCTGACTTTCCGGAAATGATGCGGCTGTGCGAAACCAATTTCGCACAGCTACGTCGCTTGCTGCCGCGCGAAGAGCAGGCCGGGGCGGTAATTGATTATCAGGTTAACGGCGCCAGCTATCGGCTGACGATTCAGGAAGCGACGCGCTACACCACCCTGGTTGAGATTCGGCAAATCGCGCCGGCTGTCAGCTACTGGAGCCTGCCATCAATGTCGGTCCGTCTTTATCATGATGCGCTGGTTGCGGAAGTGTGTTCGACACAGCAGATCTATCGCTTTAAAGCGCGCTATGATTATCCTAATAAAAAACTTCATCAACGTGACGAAAAACATCAGATAAACCAATTCCTCGCCGACTGGTTGCGCTATTGCCTGACCCACGGCGCGGTGGCGGTGCCGGTTTTCTGATAACGCTAACCCAATTCTGAGATGGCGTTAACCTAAGGACTTTGATTGGATAGCCTGCTAAAACTTTCGGCGGCAAGTGGGGCCTCTGTCAGGATTTTACAAATAACAGATACCCACCTTTTTGCCGGTAAACATGAAACGCTGCTTGGGGTCAATACCTGGGCCAGCTATAAAGCGGTGCTGGATGCTATCGAAGTCCAGTCAACGCGCTATGACCTTATTATCGCCTCCGGCGATTTAGCGCAGGATCACAGTGTCGAAGCCTATCAGCATTTTGTTGAGGGCATTCAGCGTTTGCCGGCGCCCTGCGTGTGGCTGCCAGGTAATCATGACTTCCAGCCGGCGATGTTCGCCACCCTGGCGGCGGCAAAAATTGAACAAGCGAAGCAGGCGCTGCTGGGAGATAGCTGGCAGCTGGTTCTGCTGGATAGCCAGGTATTCGGCGTGCCCTACGGTGAGCTGAGCGACTATCAGCTCGACTGGCTCGAAAAGGCGCTGGCGCGCTATCCGCAGCGGCATACGCTGGTCCTGCTGCATCACCATCCTATGGCGTCAGGCTGTACCTGGCTCGATCAGCACAGCCTGCGTAATTCACACATGCTGGATGCGGTGCTGAAAAATTACCCCTTAGCGAAAACCGTCGTTTGCGGGCATATCCATCAGGAGCTGGACCTGGACTGGAACGGACGTCGCATGCTGGCAACGCCGTCTACCTGCGTGCAGTTCAAACCCCACTGTACCAGTTTTACTATTGATAGCGAGCCGCCGGGCTGGCGCTGGCTTGACCTCTACGCTGACGGCCGGGTTGAAACCGTTATTGAACGCCTGACGACCCGTGCTTTCGTACCTGACCTTGACTCAGAAGGCTATTAAGCACCATGTCCACGCTGCTGTATCTGCATGGTTTTAACAGTTCGCCTGCTTCAGCAAAGGCCACGTTGTTCAGAACCTGGCTGGCGGCGCAGCGCCCGGATATTACCCTGCTGGTCCCCCAGTTGCCGTCATTTCCTGCTGAAGCCGCGCAAATGCTGGAGGAGCTGGTGATGGCCAGAACGGGGGAAAAGTTAGCAGTGATTGGCTCTTCGCTTGGCGGCTACTACGCCACCTGGCTGTCGCAATGTTTTACCCTGCCGGCGGTGGTGGTAAACCCGGCGGTACGCCCCTTTGAACTGCTGCTGGATTATCTTGGCGACAACGAGAATCCGTACACCGGCCAGCAATATGTGTTAGAGTCTCGCCACATTTACGAGCTGAAAGTGATGCAGATTGACCCGCTGGAGTCGCCGGATTTAATCTGGCTGCTGCAACAAACCGGCGATGAGGTTCTCGACTATCGCCAGGCGCTGGAGTATTACCAGGCCTGCCGACAGACGGTTGAGCAGGGCGGCAATCACGCTTTCATCGGTTTTGAACGCCACTTCCCGGCGATTGTGGATTTTCTCGGCTTCAACGCACACTGAAGCCTGCGGGATGGCGGCTATTTTTTCTCCACTATCAGAAAGTTACGATGACTCAATCCAGCTATAACGCTGATTCCATCGAGGTACTCAGCGGCCTTGAACCCGTGCGACGCCGCCCGGGAATGTACACTGACACCACGCGCCCTAACCATCTCGGGCAGGAAGTGATTGATAACAGCGTAGATGAAGCGCTGGCCGGTCACGCCCAAAAGGTGGAGGTTATCCTTCATGCCGACCAGTCGCTGGAAGTGATTGACGACGGTCGCGGCATGCCGGTGGATATCCATCCGGAAGAGGGCGTTCCCGCAGTCGAACTGATTTTTTGTCGGCTGCACGCGGGCGGTAAATTTTCCAATAAGAATTACCAGTTCTCCGGCGGCCTGCACGGTGTCGGCATCTCGGTGGTCAACGCGTTATCGACGCGAGTGGAAGTCACTGTGCGCCGCAACAGCCAGGTTTATGACATGGCGTTTGAAAACGGCGACAAGGTGCAGGATCTGACGGTTACCGGCACGGTAGGCAAGCGTAATACCGGTACCCGCGTGCAGTTCTGGCCGGACAGCAAATTTTTCGATAGCCCGCGTTTTTCCGTCTCCCGCCTTTCTCATTTGCTGAAAGCGAAAGCGGTGCTCTGTCCGGGCGTCGAGATAGTTTTTAAAGATAACGTTAACAATACCGAACAGCGCTGGTGCTATGAAGACGGCCTGACCGATTATCTGTGCGAAGCGGTAAACGGTCTGCCGACGCTGCCGGAAAAACCGTTTGTCGGTAGCTACGCCGCAGACGTTGAAGCCGTTGACTGGGCCTTGCTCTGGCTGCCGGAAGGCGGCGAGCTGCTGACCGAGAGTTACGTTAACCTGATCCCCACTATGCAGGGCGGCACCCACGTTAACGGTCTGCGCCAGGGATTGCTGGATGCGATGCGTGAATTCTGCGAATACCGCAATATTTTACCGCGCGGCGTGAAGCTGTCGGCGGAGGATATCTGGGATCGCTGCGCCTACGTGCTTTCGGTAAAAATGCAGGACCCGCAGTTCGCCGGCCAGACCAAAGAGCGCCTGTCCTCGCGCCAGTGTGCGGCGTTCGTTTCCGGCGTGGTGAAAGACGCTTTCAGCCTGTGGCTGAATCAGAACGTTCAGGCCGCTGAACAGCTGGCCGAGCTGGCGATTTCCAGCGCTCAGCGCCGCATGCGCGCGGCGAAAAAAGTGGTGCGTAAGAAACTGACCAGCGGTCCGGCGCTGCCTGGCAAGCTGGCGGACTGCACCGCGCAGGATCTGGCAAAAACCGAGCTTTTCCTGGTGGAAGGTGATTCGGCCGGCGGTTCGGCTAAACAGGCGCGCGACCGTGAATATCAGGCGATTATGCCGCTGAAAGGCAAAATCCTTAACACCTGGGAAGTGTCATCTGATGAAGTGCTGGCCTCCCAGGAAGTTCATGATATTTCTGTGGCGATCGGCATCGATCCCGACAGTGAAGACCTCAGCCAGCTGCGCTACGGCAAGATCTGCATTCTTGCGGATGCCGACTCCGACGGCCTGCATATCGCCACGCTGCTGTGCGCGCTGTTTGTTAAACATTTCCGTTCGCTGGTGCAGCAGGGCCACGTCTACGTTGCCATGCCGCCGTTGTACCGAATTGATCTCGGCAAAGAGGTCTATTACGCCCTTGATGAAGCGGAAAAAGACGGCATTCTCGATCAGCTGAAACGTAAAAAAGGCAAGCCGGGCGTTCAGCGCTTTAAAGGGCTGGGTGAAATGAACCCGCCGCAGCTGCGGGAAACCACCCTCGATCCTAATACCCGCCGCCTGGTCCAGCTGGCGATCGACGATGGCGATATGGATGAAACGCTGCGGGTGATGGATATGCTTCTGGCGAAGAAGCGTTCTGAAGATCGGCGCAACTGGTTGCAGGAGTATGGCGACAAGGCAGACCTGGAAGCCTGATCGGGGCCTTCGCGCTAAGTGTTTGCCGGATTTGATCGGTGGTGGGGGAATCCCATTTCTGCGGGTTTTTATTGCCGCGGTTTTTTGGCCCGCAGTGCGGGCTAAGTTTCTGGTAAAAGAACCTTAGCCCGCGTCGATGTATCACCAGCCGCTGCGGATAACCAGCATTTTCGCTTCGTGGGACTGCACTTCCGCCTGATAGCTATCGCCGAAGGTACCGAGGTCCTTATGCTGCCACAGGTCGCGTACCATCACTTTCGTCCAGGGCAGGTCGAGATCCTGATGAAAGTTAAGCGTCATGTGTGCCGTCTGGCCGGAGCGATTAAGTAATGCCACCGCCCAGGAACCGTCAGCCAGCGGCTTGGCGAAGATCTGCAGGTCGCCGTTACTGACGTAGCGTTTAGCCTGTAAGCCCAGCGCATCCTGATTCAGCGCGATTATCTCCTTATTCTTCAGCGTATCCAGATCCTCTTTGGTCAGATTGTCGAGACTGGCGCCTATCAGCAGCGGCGAGCTGAGAATCGACCACATGCTGAAATGGGTACGATATTCCGTATCGGAGGCGCCGGTGCCGACCAGCTCTTTCGAGTGACCATGCAGGCCAATTATCAGCATGTCGTAATCGTTCCAGTGCCCTTTACCGCTGTACTGCTCCAGGCCGACACCGCGATCGATCATATCCAGCACGTCGAAATAGTAGCCTTCGCGATTGCCCGGATAGTTGAAGTCATCGCTGATATCCTGGCCAATACGCCACTGGTTGGCACCAACGCTGTTTCCCCACTGCCAGATGTTCTGCCAGCCGCAATGACAGGCGTGAAACACCACCGGCCGGCCGCTGGCCTGTAGCGCTTGCGACATATCGCCGAATACCTGCTTTAACACCTTCTGGCTGGCCTGCTGGTGGCTGCAGCAGGAGTCGTATTTCAGATGGTCGACTCCCCAGGAAGCAAACATCTTCGCGTCCGCTTTTTCGTTGCCCTGCGAGCCGGTATAGCCTGCACAGGTGGTATTGCCCGGCCCGCTATAAATACCCAGCTTCATCCCTTTTGCATGCGCATAATCCGCCAGGTATTTGATGCCACGCGGAAACTTCTTCTCATCAAAGACCAGCGGATGGTCGGCGCGTGAACCCTTATATTTTTGCCAGCCGTCATCAATATTGACATAGATATAACCGGCATCGCGTAATCCGGATGAGACCATGTTATCGATGGTGTCGATGATTATTTTTTCATTAATTCTGTCGCCATAATAGTTCCAGCTTGACCATCCCATCGGCGGCGTCTCGGCTAATATCTTCGGCGAGTATTTCTCGCCGTTTTTATCAGTAGATTCGCCGCCTGCATTTCCTGAAATTGCTATTCCGCTGTATAGCGCAATAAAGAACATTGCGTGGCAGAGTTTCATTTGCTTTATTCTCCAGAGGTATGCAGGTACGTAACGGCTCCCTGTGCAGGCACAGTAAATAAAATGTTTTCGCTAACTATTAAATCAGAGTGCGGCAGTCGCTTTTACAGCGTTAATTTTTTCCTCTGAATACACCATCATTGTCGAGCCGCTAATGGCCAGCACGATGCCGATAAATGCCCAGAACCCCGGCATTGACTGATAGATAATCAGCGAAAGAACCGCAGTCAGAACCGGCGCCAGCGCATTGGTGCATGGGGCGATAATCGTTGCTTTACCGCGCGACAGCGCCATCACCAGGCAGAGCGCGCCAACGGCGTTCAGCAGCTGAATAAACGCCGTGGAGAGGGTCGCCATCAGCGGATAAGAGGCCCCTTTGTCCGCCAGCATTAACCAGGCTACCGGCGCTAAAATGATGCCGGTCAGGGTCATATAGCCAAAGATGGAGCTGTCGTGAACGCCCTGATTGGCCGCCTGTTTCATAAAGAACGCCTGCACGCCCCAGGCAACGCAGATAAGCACCGAATAGACCAGCCACAGCAGGCCGTTAGCTTGCTGCCCGTCGCTACTGCTGATGCTGAAGGTCACAATCGACAGCAGTGCCAGCACGACGCCAATCGACCCCAGTTTATTTACCCGTTCTTTCAGCAATGCCAGCGACATGATGACGGTAATCGCCGGCGAAATAGAGATAATCGGGAACACCAGGTAAGCCGGCGCGCCCATCGCCAGCGTTTTAAACAGCAGCAGCTGCCCACCGGCGCCGGTGAAGCCAATCAGACAGCCATAAAAAATAGCTTTACCGGAGAAGTCAAAACGCTGGCCACGCAGGGCGAAATAGCAGGGAATCAGCATGGTTAGCGACCAGATAATATATATCCACTGATCCGGGTAGCCGTAATGCGTTGTTGGCCAGGCGCTAAACGCGCCCCACACGCCCCAGGTAACGACCACCATAAAGGTGTAAACAATCCAGCTTTTATTATTCACATCAACCCCCATGTACTGTCAGTTGTTTTAACGCCTGTCCGGAAAGTGGCGTACCATTTAATTTTGCCGCGTATATTGCTGCCCCCAGGCTTGGGGGATATTCAGGCAGAGAAATATGATAATTGCCGTTCAGCTTTGATAATTCGTAGGCAAAGGCTTCCAGAATAATGTCATTGCCTTTGAATACGCCGCCGGAATAAGAGACGCGGATATTCTCATTGGCGGCGAATCCCAGTGACGATCTCAGGGTATCGACCATCAGCGCCAGCTCATGGGCCGCCTGAAAAAATATTTCGCGGGTTTTTTTATCGCCGCCGGTTGCCGCTTCGCAGGCCAGCTGGGCCAGTGACGCGATTTTGCCGCGTTCTCCCTGCCACTGGTTAAACACCAGATCGCAGATATCCAGATCGTTGCCGCAGGGGTAGTGCTCATGTATCAAATCGTAGAGGATATCTTTCGTCAGGCGGCCATCCGCCATGCGTGAAAACAGGTTCAGTGCCTGACAGCCGATCCAGTAAGCGCTGCCTTCGTCGCTGAACAGCTCGCCCCAGCCGCCGCAGCGCGCCTTGCGGCCGCGCAGTTCGCCATAGGCGATCGAGCCGGTGCCAGAAACGATGTTAATGCCATCCTGGCAGCCGAGGCTGGCGGCCCAGCCGCAGATCATGTCGTTGTCGCAGCGGTAACGCTCCGTGCTCAGCAGCGCCTGGGGTATGGCGTCCAGACGGGCGACATCCGCAGACACTTCACCGTACGCCGGCAGGCCAAGAAAGGTGTACGTTATATCCGCCGGGGTGATCCCCGCCCGGCGACAGGTTTCTTCAATTCCTTTGAGTACGGTTTCCCGGGCTTTATCCATGCCGACGCCAAGGTAGTAACAGGTTGCCGATTCATGCCTTGCCAGCACTTCGCCGTCGCTGGTGATCAGCACGAATGCCGTTTTAGTTCCGCCGCCATCCACACCAAGAAAAATCATTGCATCATCTCCCAAAGTCTCTCAATGACAGGCTGCGGCATAGTCGCGCAATACGTCGGTTATCCGATCGCGTACCAGGGCCTGTGGTTCGTTGGCAAGCTGCTGCTGGCGTACGCGCAGGTACTGCTGCGGCAAATACTGGCTTAATAACGGCAGCGGAATTTCCTCGTCGGCAAGATTAGTCAGCAAGCGATCGACCGCCGCCTGCACCTGCTTGTCAGGCCAGTAATAACGCAGGCGATCGGAATAGCTATAATGACGTGAGAAGTGCTGTTGGCGATCGTTACCGGCATAATATTTCTGCCAGAAATTTGGCTGTGCCACCATGGTTTGTTCAAGGCAGGCGCGCAGATTGCTGCACTGCCCGGCGGGCAGCAGCTCGCGTTCGATATTCTCCAGCGCATACAGCGCTTCACGCAGGGCAAAGGTCAGGGCAGGGCCAACTTTCAGAATGGCAAAATGGCCGTCAACCAGCGCGCGATACGCCTGTGGGGTCTGGTAGTCCGTTGAATGGGCTTCAAACACCATGTGTGGGTAGTCATTGATGAACTGGCTGAGCGAGCGCGCTTTCTCCGGGATAAAATCAACCACCTCATCATGCGAAAATTCAACGCCCGGTTGAACCACAAGGCCAATAACTCGCGGCCAGATATCTTCCAGCTGTTGGCTGGCAAATGCCTGACGATGCGCCTCGATGGTCGCGCGCGCCGCCGCAACCTCGGTGACCTGCAGTTCATCCAGCGACTCCTGCGCGCCGCCGGGCACCGGCACTTCGGTGCCGATAACGTACACCAGATTCCGCTGGCCAAAATGCTCCTGGCTGGTTTGTTCACACACTTTCGCCAGCCTGGCCGCGCGTCCGGCGACGATTTCATCGCTTAGCGGCTGCGGGTCGCCCGCGCAGGACATACTGCAATCAAGATGGATTTTGCTAAAGCCGGCGGCCACATAGCATGCAACCAGCACGTCTGCTTTTTCCATCGCCTGCTCTGCTGGCAGGTGCTGCCAGCGATTGGGACCAAGATGATCGCCGCCAAGGATCAATCGCGCCGGGTCGAATGCCAGCGTTTTGGCTTGTTCGAGCAGACGCTGGTGAAAATCCTGTGGCGTCATGCCGGTGTAACCGCCTTCCTGATCGACCTGGTTCGATGTGGCTTCGACCAGCAGCAAATCGTTGCGCTCAATGGCAAAGCGCATTGCCGCCTCGATAGCCCACGGATGCGCCGAACACACCGAAGTGATGCCAACGCGTTCTCCCTGCTTATGTCTGGCAATAAGCCCTGATAAATCCGTCATGTTCGCCTCTTAATATTTCTTTGTCTTTCGTTTCATTTCGATTTAACTTTGATTGAACATAACGAAAGAAATAGAAAATAGCAATCGGCCTGTCATAGGATTAAAAAATGATAGTGAAAGATAGTGATCCTGTGCACAGTTTAAATGAAAGCAAAAGAAACTTTTTGCTCAGAGGCGAAGGGCGCACGGCGCAAAACGAAAGCACAAGACGGCTTACTGCCAGCGCTGAGTCAGTCGGAATTCACCTCAGCGCCTTTCAGCGATGTGGTTAAGGGCAGACTGCGCACCGGAAGGCGAAAATCAGCAAAGAAAGAGAACGAAAAGCGAAAGGAAAGGGGGGGAGGAGGTACGGACGATTGAGCAAAGCAAAGCGCCGGGCTGTCATAGCGCCAGCGGCAAACCCAGGCGCTGGCAGCAAAGCAGCGCCGGTAGCCGGACGGCGCTTAAACTCCGCTGCCCTGGCGGTCTTCAACCTGCAGGATATGCTCTTTTATCCGCGCTTCTAACAGAGCGGCGTCTTTCAGCCTGATGGCTTCTACGATGGCAAAGTGTTCAGCGGAAGATTTTAATATTCTTGCGTGGGATTTCCACTGGCCGATGGCGGCAGAAGGAACGCGGCTGCGAATATCGAAAATCAGCTCGATCAAATCCTTATTCGAGCAAGGCTTAAGCAGCGCGTGATGAAACTTTATATTGGCCTCAAAAAGCTGTAGCACGCTACCGTGGTAGACGTGGTTATCAAACAGCTGCGCGCAGGCTTCCAGTGCGCTAAATTCCGCAGCGGTGATGTTTTCAATGATATCTTTCGCGACGGCGGATTCCAGAATCGCCCTGATTTCAGAAATATTATTGCGCTGCTTTTCATCAAGCCGGTAAACGTGGTAGCCGCGATTCGGTACGTGCTGTACCAGCCGTTCGATCACCAGCTGGTCGAGTGCGCGGCGCACATCGTTGCGCGAACATGCATAGCGCTCGGCCAGCTCGATCTGTTTCAACCAGGTTCCGGGTAAAAACTTACCCATATTGATATCTGTTGCCAGCAGGGAGGCAACCTCATTCAGCGCGCTTTTATTCTGTTTCATTATGCCAACCTTCCTGATTCAGCGTCGTAACCGCATCGGCATTACCCATCGTCTGCAATATATTTTTCGGTATCTCAGTAAGTTAACCAATTTTAGCTTAATACCTGCAGCTGGCGGCAGAAAATTTTTTACCCGCTGATGGCGGCTTACAGATTTGAATTGTGACACACACCATAACTTTTGTGAATAGATTGTTAATTATATTGGCGCCAATTTTGGTAATGTGATTGACTAGAAATAAAGCAACCCATTATTGCAAGGCCACCAATGAGCGAATTAATTGAATCTAAAGAAAAAACAGGCGAAGAGCGTGATAATCAGGCGGCGCGTAATCTGCAGCTTTACTATCGCGGCAGCACCACCATTTTCTCTTCACGCCACGACCCGCGCTTTCAGTTTTGCATGTATGTGCCGCCAGATTTTGACCAGAACAAAAATGATTACCGGCTGCTGATTGCGGTGCATGGGACCGGCCGGGCGATGGTGCAGTATCGCGACGCTTTTGCTGAATTCGCGCGCTACAACCGTTGCGTTGTTCTGGCGCCGCTATTTCCGGTCGGCCCGCTGGGTGACGGTAACTCACACGGTTTTAAATACATCATCGAGCAGGACCTGCGCTATGACCAGATTCTGCTCGCGATGGTGGAAGAAATCAGCAGCTCGCTGAATCATGATTTTGGCCGCTTTCTGCTGTTTGGCTATTCAGGCGGCGGCCACTTTGTCCATCGCTTCCTGTTTATTCATCCGGAGAAAGTGCTGGCCGTGTCTATTGGCGCGCCCGGCTCCGTGACGCTGCTGGATGAAGACAAAGAGTGGTGGGTCGGCGTTAAGAATTTTGCGGCGCTGTTTGGCAAGCCGCTGAATTATGAGGCGTTAAAGCAGGTTTATGTTCAGCTGGTGGTGGGCAAAGTCGACATTGAAACCTGGGAAATCACCCACCGGCCTGGCGGGCGTTACTACCTGCCGGGCTGTAACGATGCCGGCGTCACGCGCATTGAACGTAATACCTCTTTGCTAAACAGCCTGCGATCCCACGGGGTGAATGCCGTGCAGAATATCGTGCCAAACGTTGGCCATGACGGAGTTAAAGTTGTTGATCAGGTTAAAGATTTTTTCTTTAGCGTACTTGAGCGCGTCAATGCAGGAGAGAAACAATGACCCAGCCATTTCCCCTGATTGAAATTTCAGGTTCACCGTTTGAACGGGGCTGCCAGTACGGTGAGCAGGCAAAGGATCGTATTCACGCCAGCGTGGCTATCTACGGTGACCAGCTGGAAACGCTGGGGGTTAGCGGCGATCAGCGTCATCAGCTTATCGAAGTATTCCGCCAGGCGATTGCTCAGTTCGACCCGGCCTATGTTGAAGAGATGCGCGGTATTGCCGAAGGCGCGGGCGTCAGCTTTGAGTCTATCGTGATGATTAACGCGCGTACCGAGGTCATTGCGCAGGCCAGACGGCAGAAAGAGCAGGACGACGTGCATGACGAATCAATCAAAGATGGCTGCACCGGAGCGCTGATCCTGCCGCAGCGCAGCGAGAGCGGCAAGCTGATCCACGGGCAGAACTGGGACTGGCGCGCCGAGTGCGCAGAAACCTCGGTGGTGGTCAAAATCGCCCGCGATGACGGTCCTGATATCCTGACCTTTGTTGAAGCCGGTGGACTGGCGCGCAGCGGTATGAACAGCGCCGGCATCGCGATTACCGCCAACTACCTGCGCTGCGAGCGCGACTATCGCCAGCGCGGCGTGCCGCTGTCGCTGATTCGGCGCAAGGCGCTGGAGCAGCAGCATTTCGCTCTGGCGCTGCGCGCGGTGGCGAGCACGCCCAAATCCTGCTCCAACAACATGATGCTCAGCCATAAAGAGGGGGTGGCGATTAACTTCGAATGTGCGCCGGACGAGAGTTTCACCCTGTATCCCGAAAACGGTCTGCTGGTGCACGCCAATAACTGGGTAACGGCAGCGGCGCTGGCCAAAATCCGCGAAGAGGGGATTTCAACCTCGCCGGATACTCTTTACCGCCGCTGGCGGGTGACTGAATTACTCAACCAGAAAGATAAGCTTAATCAGCAAGATTTAAAAAACGCCTTTTTCGATGATTTTGGCACGCCTTACTCGGTATGCCGTCCGCCACGCCCGGGATTTAACAGCGACCTGTCTGCCACCGTCGCCATGATCGTCATGACGCCGGCAGATGGGGTTATGGATGCCGTGCCCCTTCCGGCGCTCAACAAGGTTTTCACGCGCTATACGCTCAACTGTGATTAATGAGGGTTACTATGAAAAAGATAATATCTGGCGCGCTGGCAACGCTTTCGCTGCTTGGCTCCACCCAGCTGCAGGCCGCTGACAGTAAAGTAATTAATTTTGCACTTAATCAGGATATCCGCAGCGATCAGCCGGGGGTAAACCGCGACGGCAACACGGATGATGTGCTGAATCACGTTGTTGAGGGACTGGTAGGTTATCGCGAGGATGGCACGGTCGGGCCAATGCTGGCCGATAAATGGGACGTGGGCGACGGCGGTAAAAGCTACATCTTCCACCTGCGTCATGGCGTCAAGTTTCATAACGGCGACAGTCTGACGGCAAAAGACGTGGTTTGGAGCTGGCAGCACTGGAACGATCCTAAAACGCAGTGGCGCTGCGTGCATGAGTTTGACGGCAGCGGCTTGATTCACGTTACCAACGTCAGCGCGCCGGATGATTACACCGTGGTGATGACGCTGGAAAAACCGGCGGCGCTGTTTCTCGACACCCTGGCCCGTAACGACTGCGGCCAAACAGCGATTGTCAGCCCGAAATCTGTCGGCCCGGACGGCAAGTGGTTGAAACCTGTCGGCACCGGTCCCTTCACCTTTGCGCAATGGAAGCACGGGGAATATGTCTCCCTGAAGCGCTTCGATCAGTACAGCGCGCGACCGGGCCAGCCGGACGGCTTCGTCGGCGGTAAGAAAGCGCTGGTTGATGAAGTCCGGTTTATGGTCGTGCCTGATGCCGCCACGGTAAAAGCCGGGCTGGTTTCCGGCGCCGTGGACCTGGCGCAGGTCAGTCCGATTGACGGTAGCGATCTGAAAAAAAATCCTGATATCAAGCTGGAAGTGGCGCCAAATGCCCAGCGACACGTCCTGCT
This sequence comes from Izhakiella australiensis, assembly GCF_002006995.1. Classification (GTDB taxonomy): domain Bacteria; phylum Pseudomonadota; class Gammaproteobacteria; order Enterobacterales; family Enterobacteriaceae; genus Izhakiella; species Izhakiella australiensis. The sequence continues at coordinate 430,399 of NZ_MRUL01000001.1, forward strand.
GATTCAGACCAATGACCCGCTGTTGAAGAATCCCAAAATGCGTCTGGCCATTGCCTCGGCTCTGGACAGTGAACAGATTGCCACCGGCACCAGCCAGGGGATGGCGAAAGCCTCCAACTCGAATATTTCCACCGCTTCCGCCTTTTATAAAGACGCAGAAAAGCAGGGCTATAAATACGATCCCGCCCGCGTTGCTCAGCTGCTGAAAGAAGCCAACTATAAAGGCGAGACGATCGATATTATCGCCAATAAGCGCTCGACCGTTCCCAGCTACGACATGGCGATTATCATCCAGGCGATGCTGCAGGCTGCCGGCATCAACGCCAAAGTTTCCACCATGGAATGGGCCACGCAGCTTGAGCGCTATCAGGCCGGTCGCTACCAGATGATGACCTTTACTTACTCCGCGCGCTTTAACCCGGCGCTGGCGTTTGAACAAATCGTCGGCGATAAGAGCAAACAGTCGCGCAAAGTCTGGGGCGATCCTCAGGCTATCGCCCTGACCGATCAGCTCGGCGAAACGGACGATCAGCAAAAGATCCAGTCGCTGACCGATCAACTGCATAAGCTGATGATCGAGCAGACGCCGCTGATTGTGTTCTACCCCGGCCTCGACATCGTTGCGCATCGCAAGTCCATTACCGGTTACAAAGCTTGGCTGGCCGCTTCGGCAAGGCTGTGGAACGTCGAAAAATCCTGAAAGGGTGAGGGGTAAATATGTTTCAGTTTCTGTGTACGCGGATTCTGACCGCCATACCGACGCTGTTTCTGGTGATGATTCTGGTGTTTTTACTCACCAGAATGGTGCCGGGCGACCCCGCGTTGCTGATGCTTGGCGATATGGCATCGGAACAGACCCTGGCCGACCTGCGCCATACCATGGGATTAGATCAAAGCCTGGTCAGCCAGTTTGTTATTTGGTTCAGTCATATCTTCCAGGGTGACTTTGGCCATTCGATTCAAAATGGCCAGGCGGTGTTACCGCTGATCCTGCAGCGCTTTAGTGTGACGCTGAGCGTCGTGCTGGCGGCCATTGTTATCGCGTCGCTGCTGGCGGTGCCCGCAGGCATGCTGGCCGCATGGAAACAGAACTCCCGACTGGATATCGGCGTGGTGACCGCGGCGACCCTGCTGTTGTCGATTCCCAGCTTCTGGATGGGGCTGCTGATCCTGATGGCTTTCGGCCTGCAACTCGGCTGGCTACCGGTGGTGGGTTACGTTTCGGTCGCTGATAACTTTGAAAAAGGCATGCTTTATCTGCTGATGCCGGTCGCCACGCTGGTGCTGGTGGAGGTCGGTGCGCTGGTGCGGATGATGCGCGCCAGCACCCTCGAAGTGCTGCGGCTGGATTATGTCTCACACGCCCGTGCCAAGGGGCTGCGCGAGCGAACCGTGCTGTCGCGGCACGTGTTCCCTAACGCTTTTGGCCCGACCTGGACGCTGATCGGCCTGACCATGGGCCACTTGCTGAGCGGCGTCGCGGTGACAGAAACCGTATTTAGCCTGCCGGGTTTAGGGCGGCTGCTGGTCGATGCGATTTATGCCCGCGACTATCCGGTTATCCAGGGCTGCATGCTGTTTATCGCCGCGCTTTACGTGTTGATAAACCTGACCGTCGATGCGCTGTATCCGCTGTTTAATCCGAGGGTAACCGCATGATCAGAAGAAAAATAACCCTTGCGCCGAATGCCCTGGTCGGCGGCGTTTTGATCGCTATCGTGGCGCTGGCAGGGCTGATCGGTTTTATCTGGACGCCTTACGATCCGGGACGGATTAATATTTTGGCCCGCCTGCAAGGTCCCGAAGCCGGGCACTGGTTCGGCACCGATGAGTTTGGTCGCGATGTTATGAGTCGACTGCTGGCCGGCGCCAGCGCCAGCCTCTCAATTTCGTTAACCACCGTTGCCTTTGCGCTGGTGCTGGGGATTACTTTCGGGCTGATCAGCGGCTATCTGCGCGGCATCACCGACCGCATCATTATGATGATTACCGACACTCTGCTGGCGTTTCCGGGCATTCTGCTGGCGCTGGGGCTGCTGAGCATCGTTGGTAATAATCGTTACGGCATCGTGTTTGCCCTCGGGCTGGCTTACACCCCGGCGGTGATCCGTATTATGCGCGGTACGGTGATGGGGCTGCGCGAAGCCGAGTTTGTTACCGCTTCGCGGGTGATTGGTCATAACGAGCTGACCATTCTGCGCCGCCACGTGCTGCCTAACTGCATCGCACCGCTGACGGTACTGGCAACCTCAATGCTGGGATGGGTGCTGATAGCCGAAAGTGCGCTCTCCTTTCTTGGACTCGGCGTACCGCCGCCGGAACCGACCTGGGGAAATATGCTGGCCGCCAGCCGTACTTATCTGGCGCAGGCGCCCTGGCTGGCTTTGCTGCCCGGCGCCTGTATTTCTCTGGCGCTGCTGGGGGTTAATTTGCTTGGCGATGCGCTGCGAGACTATCTGGACCCGAGGATGCAATGATGAATAACGCCCCATTATTAAGCGTCAATCAGCTCAGGGTCAGCGTTGCGGACCGTGACGTGGTAAAAGGCATTAGCTTCGAGCTACAAGAGCGCGAAGTGCTGGCCGTCGTGGGCGAGTCGGGCAGCGGTAAAACGCTGGCGATGCGCTCGCTGATCGATTTACTGCCGGTGAGCGTCAGCGCCGAGGCCGTCAGCATGACCTTTGACGGCCAGGATATTAATCATCTCAGCCCGGAGCAGTGTCGGATGCTGCGCGGGGCGGGCATCGGTATGATATTTCAGGAGCCGATGACCTCGTTAAATCCGGCGTTGACCATCGGTCAGCAGCTGGAAGAGGGGCTGGTATTACATACTGACCTGAGCCAGCAGGCGCGGCGCGCAAAGATCATTGCCATGCTGGAGCGGGTGGGGTTAATGCAGGCGGAAAACCTGCTCGGCAAATATCCCCATGAGTTTTCCGGCGGTATGCGCCAGCGCGTGATGATCGCCTCGGTGATGCTGCTGGAACCGAAGCTGATCATTGCTGATGAGCCAACCACCGCGCTCGACGTGCTGGTGCAGCACGAAGTGATGGAGCTGATGCTGGCATTAACCGCGCAGAAAGGCAGTGCGGTGATCCTGATTAGCCACGATCTGTCGATGGTGGCGAATTACGCTTCACGCATTATGGTGATGGAAAACGGTGAAATCGTTGAGCAAAACAAAACCGTTGAGCTACTGGCAAGTCCACAGCATCCCTACACGCGCCGGCTGCTTGAAGCCTTGCCGGTAAGAAAACCGGCGCCTGACCGGCAAAAGCTGCTGGCCGCCGAAAGTATCATTGTCCTGAAGAATATCAATATTCATTACCACGGTCGTAAAGCCTGGTTTCGCTTTGCGCAAAGCACCCACGCGGTGAAAGATGTCAGCTTCAACGTGCGCAGCGGCGAAACCGTCGCGCTGGTCGGCGCCAGCGGGTCGGGCAAAACTACGTTGGGTAAGCTGATCGCCGGCACGCTGGCGGCCAGCAGCGGGGAGATGCTTTTTCGCGGCCTGAATGTCAACACCAAAGGTAAAGCGCTCGCCAGAGACTGGCGCCGGCAGTGCCAGATGATTCAGCAGGATCCGTTCTCATCGCTCAACCCGCGCATGCAGATAAGCCAGATCCTCGAAGAGCCGCTGCTACTGGTTGATACCATGAACAAAAGCGCCCGCAGTGCCAGGGTGCGTGAAGTGATTAACGAAGTGGGGCTGGGCGAACTGTTCCTTAACCGCTACCCGCACCAGCTGTCCGGCGGGCAGCGCCAGCGGGTGGCCATTGCCCGCGCCATTATCCGTCGACCGCTGTTTATCGTCGCCGATGAGCCGACGTCAGCTCTGGATATGACGGTGCAAAAGCAGATCCTCGTTTTGTTGAAAAGTTTGCAGGAAAGCTATCAGTTTGCCTGTTTGTTTATCACCCATGATTTAGGGGCGGTAGAGCAGATCGCCGATCGCATTATGGTGATGGATAAGGGGATAATTATTGAGAGCGGGTGGAGCAATGATGTACTGGATGCGCCGACCCAGTCTTACACGCAAAGGCTAATTGACTGCCTGCCGATGCTCAAGCCTCTGGCAAGCGGCGGCTATCAGGTACAGAAAAAGAGCGCCTGAGCCGCTAAAGGCTTTATTCCCGCGTACTACGCGATGCTCTGCTGTGAGTACGCCGCGCCGGTCGCAGAAGGCCCGTCAGCTTTCCGCACCGGCGCAAGCACGTCCGTGTGATGATGGCGTGCAAACGGCAGACCCTCATTGTTGCATGCCCGGTCCCCAGGTCGCAGAAGGCCCGTCAGCTTTCCGCACCGGCACAAGCACGTCCGTGTGGCCTGACGCACAGCCATCCCTGGCCGCGAGCCTGCTGAAATCAGCCGGGCCTTCTCCTCCCCCGTAAACTTCTTCATCGCTTTAGTAAAAAAACCAAGTCTGCGCCGGACTGAATACCGGTAACCTGTCTTTTGCTTTTTAATAAAAAACGGATGCCGTTTCCCACAAACCTGTATCAACAGGCTTTTCTGCGCCGAACGAATGAAGCCCGCCAGGGTGAGCCGCAGGGAGGCGGCGAAAGTAAGCGCTGCGTCGGGAACGCATCGCGAACGGCCCGTACGGCGGGCTACATGCGTGAGGGAAGGGCGCAGCCACGCAGAAACTGCCGGAAGTCCGGGGTCAAGGGACCATGACGTTTGATGGCCCCTTGCCGGTCGCCCGCAGCGGCGGGCAAATATGCCACTCGCCGCACAGGCGAACGGAATACTTCACCGCAGGTGAAATAAGCCACCCGCCTGCCAGGCGGAACAACCCACCGTAGGTGAAGAAATCAGCCACCCGTCATAACGCCGTTATCGATTAAAAACGGATGCCGTTTCAGCAACCCTGTACCAACAGGCTTTTCTGCGCCGAGCGAATGAAGCCCGCCAGGGTGAGCCGCAGGGAGGCGGCGAAAGTAAGCGCTGCGTCGGGAACGCATCGCGAACGGCCCGTACGGCGGGCTACATGCGTGAGGGAAGGGCGCAGCCACGCAGAAACTGCCGGAAGTCCGGGGTCAAGGGGCCATGACGTTTGATGGCCCCTTGCCGGTCGCCCGCAGCGGCGGGCAAATAAGCCACTCGCCGCGCAGGCGAACGGAACAACCCACCATGGGTGAAATAAACCACCCGCCTGCCCGGCGGAACAACCCACCGTAGGTGAAATAAGTCGGGCAGGCAGGGAGGGATAACCCCCGCGTCCGGATTCAAAGGGCCGTGGCGCCAGACGGCCCCCCCATCAGGTTATCCCAGCCGGCCATCGCCACCTGCACCATGCCGCGGAGCTCGGCGCTGCTGACGCCGTCGCGCGCCAGAATCGACATGCCGTTTTGCAGCGTCTGAACGAAGCGGGCCAGCGCCGGAATATCGCTATCGGCGGGAATTTCTCCTTGTTCAACGGCCTGCTGCAGGCGTGTTTTCAACCGCTCAAAGGTCATTGATCTGGCGGTGCGCACAATATCGCCTAGCAGGGGATGCCCCTCGCTGCCTGCCGCCGAAAGGGTCACCATGCAGCCGTTGGGAATATCGCAAACGTCGCCGGTTAAAGTCAGGGCTGAGTCTGTCAGCAGGCATTCTACCGCCTCACGTGCGCTGTCGGCGGCAAAAAAACCGCGCCACACCAGCGCGTCATAGCGGGTGCGATAATAATCCAGCGCCTCAACGTACAGCATTTCCTTTGAGCCAAATGCGGCGTACAGGCTGGGGGATCCGATCCCCATGGCTTTGGTGAGATCGGATATCGAGGTGGCCTCATAGCCCTTCTGCCAGAACAGACGGGTTGCTTTTGCCAGCGCCGCTTGCCGGTCAAATGCCCGTGGGCGACCGCGTGGCTGCGATGAGGCTGATTTAGCGGTCAGTGCCGTGTTTTCTGATTTCTGCATCGAACGTTATATAAACCCATTGACAGCTTTCTGCAAGCCTTTTAGCATTTCTGTGTCGATCACTACATAATGTTTTGACGCGGCAAATTAAGCTGCCACGACGACCGTAAAGGCGTCCTGCCTGCGACAACCAGACTCACTAACCAGGAAAATGAAATGGCTTCCAGTTTAAACCGGCAGTTTGTGATTGCCGCTCGCCCGCAGGGGAAAGCGAAACTGAGTGATTTTCAGCTAACGCAGCGGCCGCTATCTGCTCCACAGGATGGCGAGGTTTTATTTCGTAATCAGCTGATTTCTATCGATCCGTATCAGCGCAATTTGATGGGTAACGCCTCCAGCGAGCTGCCGCCTGTCGAGTTAGGACAGCCGATGCCCGGCCCGACCGTAGCCGTGGTTGAACAAAGTAAAAACGCCGATTTTGCGCCAGGCGATCGGGTGATCAGCTGGTCAGGCTGGCAGGAGTATGGCCTGTCTGATGGCAGCGACCTGCAAAAAGTGGCGCTGCAAGGCGCTCCGCTAACAGCGGCCCTGGGGGTTCTGGGCCATACCGGCCTGACCGCCTGGGTCGGTATGCGTAAATTTCTTAATGCGAAACCCGGCGGCACCCTGGTGGTGACTGCGGCGGCAGGATCGGTAGGCTCGCTGGCGGCTCAGCTGGCGAAGCGGGACGGCCTGCGGGTGGTCGGCATTGCCGGCGGTGCCGAAAAGGTAAACTATCTGCGCGAACAGCTGGGACTGGATGACGCCGTTGACTACAAATCGCCTGACTTTGCCGAACGATTGGCGCTGGCGCTGCCGCAGGGGCTGGATGCCTTGTTCGATAATGTCGGCGGCGATATGTTCGAAGCGCTGATGCCCTTTTTTAATCTCCATGCCCGCATCGTTATCTGCGGCACCATCGCCCAGTATGACTTTCCTGGCGCCGCCGCTGGCCCCAACCGCCTGCCGGAGCTGCTGAAATCGTTTCTTTATCGCTTCATTGAAATTCACGGATTCGCCGTTCCCGATCACTTTGCCTGCTACCCGGATTTCCTTGCCGAAGTCGCTCCGCTGGTCGCGCAGGGCAAGATCAAATACAGCGAAGAGTTGGTTGATGGCTTTGAAAATATCCCGGACGCTTTTATGCGTTTATTTGATGGTCGTAATCGCGGCAAGCTGATCGTCAGAGTCGATCAGGATACCCCCGCAAGCTAAATGAGGAGAAGCACCATGAACGAACTACAAGGTAAACGTGCGCTGGTGACCGGCGCTTCACGCGGCATTGGCGCCGGCATCGCGCTGGCGCTGGCGAAAAAGGGCGCTGATGTGGCAATCACCTACGAACATGCGGCCGATCGCGCCGCCGGGGTGGTCAGGGCGATTGAAAAGACCGGCCGGCGTGGATTTGCCATTCAGGCCGACAGCGCCGATGCCGAAGCGGTGCAGCGCTCGGTCGAGCAGGCGGTTAACCAGCTTGGCGGCCTGGATATTCTGGTCAACAATGCTGGTATCGCTCGCCTTGGCGGACTGGACGAGCTCAGCCTTGCCGATATTGATGCGTTGCTCAATGTTAATATCCGCTCGGCGATACTGGCTTCACGCGCGGCTATTCCTCATCTGGGACAGGGAGGACGCATTATTACCACCGGATCGAGCACCGCTGAGCGCGTTCCCCAGCCGGGCCTGACTATGTATGCGCTGACGAAATCGGCACTCCTTTCTTTTACTCGCGGGTTAGCGCGCGATCTGGGTCCAAAAGGGATAACGGTAAACCTGCTGCAGCCTGGTCCGGTTGATACCGATATGAATCCGGCCAGCGGCGGTGAGTTTGCTGAAGAAAATCGGCGTCTGACGGCGCTTGGTCGCTACGGCACACCGGACGAAATCGGCGCGACCGTGGCGTTTCTTGCCAGTCCGGCGGCCAGCTACCTGACCGGCTCAGCGATTACGGTTGATGGCGGTTTTAACGCCTGAAGCTTGCTGTCTGATACCGGCCCACAGTGGCCGGTTGTCTACACTTATATGGCGGTTAAAGTTAACGCTCCGGGTTTACTCTCTGCATAAGGAATCGTCATGGATCTACGCCGCTTCTACCATGGATATATCGCCTGCCTGAACCAGCAGAACTGGGATGCGCTGGGACAATATGTTGCGCCGGAGGTGCGCCACAATCAGCGTCCGCTAGGGCTGGCGGGCTACCGGGCGATGCTGATAAAAGATTTTCAGGATATCCCCGACCTGCGTTTTGTGGTGGAAACGCTGGTCTGCGAACCGCCGCTGATCGCCGCCAGACTGGCGTTTAACTGCACGCCCTCTAAGCAGTTTTTAGGACTGGATATTAACGGACGGCGCCTGTCATTTGCCGAGAATGTATTTTATCAGCTGCAAAACGACAGGATCATTGCCGTGCAGTCGGTAATAGATAAAGCCGCAATCGAGCAGCAAATCTCCCCTTGAGCGTTATTCCGCGCGGCCCGCACCTGATACATGGCGTCTGATGCAATGTATTAATGCAAGTGCTGCGTCTTCCGCCCTCTCACTATGCCGATTATATTGCTTAAAAAGCGGCCGGCAAAAACGCTTAAGGCTGCATATTCGCGGAGATTAAACCTATGGCACCTGACAACAGCGTTAAACATATTCTCATCGTCGGCGCCTCGCGCGGCCTTGGTCACGCGCTGGCGGCGGAGTTTTTACAACACGGCTGGAGGGTTACTGGCACCGTGCGCGCCGGTGGTCAAAAAACGCCGCTGCATCAGCTGGCGGAGAGCTATCCCGATCGGCTGACGATTGAAACCCTGGATATTTGCCTGCCTCAGCAGCTTGAGACGCTGCATGACCGCATGACCGGTTCGGCATTCGACATGCTGTTTGTCAACGCCGGCACCACCAACAGAGATCCGAGCCAGACCATCGGTGAGGTATCTACTGACGAATTTATGCAGGTGATGCTGACCAACGCGTTGTCGCCAATGCGGGTGATTGAACGACTGGAGAAGTATGTCGCCAACAAGGGTCTTATCGGCGTGATGTCCTCCGGGCAGGGCAGTATTGCCAACAATCTGAACGGCCAGCGCGAACTGTATCGCGGCAGTAAAGCGGCGCTGAATATGTTTATGCGTAGCTTCGCTGTTCGTCAGTCTGACAGCGACAGAGCGTTGGTTACCGTGGCACCGGGCTGGATTAAAACCGAGCTGGGCGGGGCGGATGCGCCGCTGACCATTGAAGAAACCATCCCCAGCCTGGTGAAGGTGCTGTTGGATAAATGGCAGCGGCCGGGGCTTGAGTATCTTGATTATCTCGGTCGCACCGTGCCCTGGTAAAGGAAAGCGCGATGAAAGTGATTGCTATTGAGGAGCATTTCCTCACCGCAGAAACCCAGCGTGCCTGGCAGCAGGCCGGGCTGGATTTAATCGACCCCGGCGTGCGCTCTCATTCGGCGGATATTGATCGTCGGCTGCTGGAACTGGCCGATGAGCGCATTGCGCTGATGGATGAAAGCGGGGTGGATGTGCAGGTGCTGTCGTTGACGACGCCTGCCTTGCACGACCTTGGATCGCAGAGTATTGCTATCGCCCAACGTGCTAATGACGCGATGGCTGAAGCGGCGGCCCGCTATCCCGGTCGTTTTCAGGGGCTGGCGACGCTGGCAGTTTCATCGCCGGAACAGGCCGCGCTGGAGTTCGAGCGCTGCGTTAACACACTCGGCTTTAAAGGCGCCATGCTATGCGGTCGGGTGGGCGATAAGAATCTCGATGCCTCAGAGCTGCTGCCGATTTTTCAGGTAGCGCATAGCCTGGCGGTGCCGCTACTGCTGCATCCGAGAACCCCTGCGCAGCCGGTGCGTGATGCTTACTACGCCGGCTTTAACAGCGAGATCGACGCGGTGTTAGCGTCCTACGGTCTGGGGTGGCATTACGATGCCGGTATGCAGTTTATTCGCCTGTTGCTGGCGGGGCATTTTGACGCCATGCCAGGGCTGCAAATTATTCTCGGCCATTGGGGGGAGGTGGTTCTGTTCTTTTACGAACGACTGACGGCCCTTAACCGGGTTTCCGGACTGGAGCATGAGGTTGCGCACTATTTTCACCATAATCTTTACGTCACCGCCAGCGGCATGTTTCTGCCGCACTATCTGGCGCGCGCCGCCAGTATCGTTGGCGAAGATCGGCTGTTGTTCTCTACCGATTATCCTTACCAGTACCGGCCGGGCGGCGATGCGCGTCGCTTTATCCAACAGTGCGGGCTTGATGAAGAGGGGCAGAGTAAGTTCGCCAGCGCTAACTGGCTGCGCCTGACGCGTTTACCTTCTCCGCCTGCTCTCGCCGCTGCGCCTTAGGGTTGCCGCGTCTGAAACAATAGCGTGCGGCAATGATGACGGCGACGATAGCCACCAGCGCCAGCGACCACAGTCCCATCCGGGAAAAAAAATGTTGATAACCGCTAATGGCGGTCTGATTGGGCTGGGGCGCCATCGCCCGGGTTGCGACCACGCCAGCCAGCCAGTTGGCCAGTGCGCCGGTCGCTAACATATAAATGCCGGTGAGTACCCCAGTGACGCCCTGTATGTCCAGCCTGGTGATGCGGGCCATGGCGATGGGATCGATGAACAGTTCGCTGACGCCCATGATAGACAGCCCGGCGATCATCATGCCCATCGACGCCTGGCCCGATGCCCCGACGTTACGGGCGTTATATGCCAGCAGCATAAATCCGCAGCCCATCAGCAGCAGGCCAAATATAAATTTGATCCATACAGCCGGGCCATTACTCCGGGGGCTGGACGAGCGCATCAGCCATCCGAGCAGTGCGCCAGCAACAATGATGGCGATAGCGTTTACTGACTGAAATAGCGCGGTTGGGATTTCAATACCCAGCCAGCGGCGATTAACGAAGCGGTCGATAAACAGACTAATGGAGCTGCCCCCTTGCTGTGCCAGCACCCAGAACAGCATACCAACCGCCATCAGCGCAACGATCTGCCATAGTTCGCGGCGATGTTCCGGGGCGGAAAGCATCATTTTTACGATCAACAACGCGGCGCCGAGGCTGACCAGCAGCAGCAGATAGCCCGTCAGATGGTATTTCAGCAGGGCCACAAAAAAAAAGGGCGCGCTCAGTAACGCCAGCGTCAGCCATATCCAGCAGGGAAAGACAACGTTGATTGCCCGCAGTCCGGTTTTATTTATCCCGGCGGTATGGCGGAAATGGCGCTGCCCGGTTAAAAAAATCAGCAGGCCGAGTGCCATGCCGATGCCGGCCAGAGTGAAGCCGGGATGCCAGCCATAGCGCTGCGCCACCAGGCCGCATGCAATCGGTGAAATAACCGACCCCAGGTTGCCGGCGGCATACATTAGCGAAAAGCCGCCGTCCCGCCGCCGATCGTCCGGCGTGTAAAGCTCGCCCAGCAGGCAGCTGATATTAGATTTAAATAAGCCGTATCCGCAGATAATGATAGCCAGCGCCAGGTAAAGGCCAGACAGCGAGTCAGGTGCGCAGCCGAGTACGATATGACCCAGGGTCATCATTAGCGCGCCGGAGATGACCGCCATACGGTTGCCGAGAAAGCGGTCTGCCAGCCAGCCGCCAAAGATTGGCGTGACATAAACCAGTGAGGCGTAAGCGCTGAACAGGCTGATGGCGTGGCCGTCATCAAAGCGCAGTTGATGAGTGAGATAGAGGATGAGTAAAGCGCGCATGCCGTAAAAGCTGAAGTATTCCCAGATTTGCAACCCCACGATGTAGTAAATCGCGGGAGGTTGTGAGGGTGTTTTCATGTTAGCTCCTGATTAAAAAAGGGGAAGCTGGCAGGCTTCCCCTTGATTTTTTATCGTTGTTATTCGGCTTTCAGAACCTTAACGGTGTAGCGGCCGTCCGGCTGGCGATAGGCGCCGTGGATATCGGTTTCAAAACCAGGATAGTGCGCACCGATTTCGCACAGCATTTGCAGGAATTCCAGCACCGGGCGACTTTCGTCGGTGATCATTTCGCCTGGCATAACCAGTGGTACTCCCGGCGGGTAGGGCAGGATCATGTTGGCATTGACCCGACCAACCATCTCTTCCATGTAGACCTCTTCAACCTCGCCGTGCAGCTCTTTCTGGAACGCCTTGTAAGGGGTTTCCACCATTGCGGGCAGCACTTCGAATGCTTTATACATCAGGTCCGGCAGATTATGGTGCTCAACCAGTTGGTGAATGCTTTGTGCCAGCTCCTGGATACGCATGTTTTCGTAAAATTCCGGCGCTTCGCTGTACAGCGAAGGCAGCATATTTTTCACCCGCAGATTGAGGTCAAAGGCGCGTTTGAAATCGGTCAGCGCGCGCAGCAGGCTAAGGGCTTTGGTTTTATCAATGCCGATGCTGAACAGGAACAGCAAATTATACGGGCCCGTTTTTTCAACAATAATGCCGTGCTGATCGAGATATTTTGCGACGATGCTGGCCGGAATGCCGAATTCGTCCATGGTGCCATTTTTTCTCATGCCCGGCGTCAGAATGGTGACTTTAATCGGGTCGAGATACATATGCTCATTGTCGATATTCTTAAAGCCGTGCCATGCGCTGTCGGAGCGCAGCGGCCAGCATTCAGGATCGCCAATATGTTCCGGCTGCCAGACGTCGAAGAACCAGCCTTCAGACTCGCCTTTCAGACGTTTAATCTCTTTGCGGAAGCGAATTGCACGCTGAATGGAGCCACTGATCAGACGTTTACCTGAATTGCCCTTCATCATGGCGGCGGCGGTTTCGGTTGACGCGACGATGCCGTAATGGGGGGAGGTTGAGGTATGCATCATGTAGGCTTCATTGAAGGTTTCTTCGCAGAGGTCACCTTTAACATGAATCATTGAAGCCTGGGAAAACGCCGCCAGCAGTTTGTGGGTAGACTGCGTTTCGTAAATCACTTTGCCTTCAACGCGATCGCCACTCATGCCGCATTTGCCAGCATAAATCGGGTGGAAATTGGTATAGGGTACCCAGGCAGAATCAAAGTGTATGGATTTAACATCCAGGGTTTTTTTAATGTAATCGGTGTTGTACAGCAGGCCGTCATAAGTCGAATTGGTGATGACAGCATGTACCGGCCAGGTAGCATTCGGCGTCTGTTTTACCCGTTTGGCGATCGTTGCGTGCTGGAATTCGCTTTGCGGGATGCCGCCGAGAATGCCGTAGGCATTGCGGGTCGGGCGAAAATAAATTGGGGTGACGTCGCTCATCATCATCAGATGGGTCAGCGATTTATGGCAGTTACGGTCGATAAGGATGGTGCTGCCAGCCGGCGCGGAATACATACCGACAATTTTGTTGGCGGTAGAGGTACCGTTGGTCACCATATAGCTGTGTTCAGCGTTGAAAACCCTGGCAATATACTCTTCTGCTTCTTTGTGCGGCCCACTGTGGTCGAGTAACGATCCCAGTTCAGACACTGAAATCGAAATATCCGACTTCATGGTATTCGGGCCAAAGAAGTCATAGAACAGGCTGCCTACCGGGCTTTTCTGGAAGGCGGTGCCACCCATGTGTCCCGGCGTACAGAAGGTATATTTTCCTTCGCGAACATATTTAAACAGCGCCTTAGTCAGCGGCGGCAAAATATTATCAATATATTCGTCAGTGTTTTGTTTTATTTTGGCTGCAATGTCATTAGCCGCACCCAGCGCATACTCAAAAAAGCGTACCTGCATGCGGAGATCGTTAAGGCTGACATCCAGGGGGGAGTAGGTGTTGGCAAAGGCATACAGCGGCATATATTCATTCAGCTCGCTAATATCTTCGCACAGTTCAAGATTATATTTATCCCAGTCGAAAATGACGCCGCACAGGCGGGCATTATTTTCAATTAGTTTCAGTAAATCTTCGCGATCGTTGGGATAAACAATACGAAAATCGAGGCGTTCCAGTGCATTATGCAGTTCACGAATGGGCTCTTCTTTAAAATAAACGCCCATATGATTCATTATAGCGATAACGTTCATAATATTTTCTCCTGGCACAGCGAGCCCCTGCTGTTATCAGCAATGAATAAAACAGGGGCGGTGAAATTCGGGTGATGACTTAAAGTGCGTTAGCCGCAGTGCTATCAGTTTTCTGAGGGGGGTTACCCTTAGGCATTTTGCGGGCATAGAACATCAGGATTATCAGGCTTACGATAAAGGTGCCGGAGAGTTCAAAAGAACCGGCGCCTAACAGGGCGATAAAGCAGAAGCCGCAGCCCAGAACTGAACACAGCAGGCTTACCAGATTGCCGAAGGTGATACCTTCAAAACGAATCAGGTCAACGCAAGAGTAGAAATAAGGCAGCATGGTCAGCAGCACCGCGATGCCGGTCAGCTCGCCAAACAGGTCGGAAGCTTTGCCGCCGCTGGAGTTCATGATGGTGATCAGCGCCATCAACACGGTCATTTTCACCGCCGCCAGCAGCAGGCCTTTTTTCGGAATGCCACGGTCGTCGAGCTCGCCATATACTTTCGGGAAGTTTCCGTCGTTAGCAGCACGCACGCCAGCCTGGCCGACCAGCATCATCCAGGAACCGAGAGAGGTCAGGCAGGCAAACGCGGTAAAGGCAGAGACGATAGGCGCAGCCCATGAGCCGAGCATGGTTGAAGCGCTGTAGGCGAAAGGCGCGCCGGATGCCGCCATTTTTGCCGCCGGATACATGCCGCCAATCACCTGCGTTGCGGCGATATAGACAATACCTGCCAGGCCAGTACCCATCATGGTCGCCAGCGGGACGGTACGTTTAGGGTTGTTGACCATACCGGTACTTACTGCGGCGGATTCGACGCCGACAAAGGCCCACAGGCAAAGCAGAATGCTTTTAACCACTGCGTGGTAATTGGTTGTGGTAGAGGTGTTCCAGTTCGCGCGATAGGTGGCAACGTCAAACCAATGCCAGCCGGCAACGGCCGTCAGGACGACCGGTATCAGCACCAGTACCAGCCCGGTAGTGGTCAGTCGGCTTACCCATCCGCCGCCCAGCATATTGACGAAGGTAAACAGCCAGACGATGGCGATACAGGCGATACCGGCAGGAATCGGACTGTTTAATACCGGGAAGAAGGTGGAAAGATAAGAGACAGCGGTAATGCCAATTGCCAGGTTACCAATCCAGTTAGCGTGGTAATAAAGCACCCCGGTCTGGAAACCAAACGCCGGCGATATTTCACCCGCATAAGCAATAGGGCCACCCTGTTGCGGATTTTTCGTTGCCAGTCTGGCATAAACATAAGCCAGAGACATCGCGCCTAACAGAGAGATAACCCAACCCCAGATAGAAATAGTACCGATGCTGGCAAGGTTTGCAGGTAATAAAGCTATACCGCTCCCCATCATATTACCTGCCACCAGTCCGGTGCAGGCAATAAGCCCGATTTTTTTAGCAGAACTCATATTATTACCCTCAACATTATTTCTTGTGCGGTCGAATTTTTATGTTCAGCGATTCAGATCCGACCAGATGGCAAAAGAGTAAAGTTTGGGCTGAGAAAAGTCCTAAAGATAAAGTTAATTTAAGGAAAGTAAGTTATAAAGGCGTTTGTTGAGAAGTTTATATGGCAGGTAAAGAATTGGTATTGAGGTCAAATAAAGATAAATATTATTACTATTCAATAGCTTGTAATCATCTCTTGTGTTTAAAAATTGTTATATAAGTGTTTTAAAAATGAATTTATTTTAACGAATGTCATTTTTAATATTCATTTATTTAACTCGCCAGGGGGCGGGCGAGTTTATATTAATTTTACGGAGGTATATTTATTTGACATTAAATCTCATCAAATAGGGTGCTACCTGTTGAATGGATGTCTGGAATACGCTGTTTTCAATCCAGTTGAGCGTGTTGGCGCCCGGGCGAAGATTAAAGGCGGTGAGATAAGCATCCGCTGCCTGACGGTTATCGCCTTTCATTTCGTATACTTTGCCAAGCAGTACATAATTAAGCCATGACATTTGCTGACCAATTCCCAGCTTAATCATTGCATAGGCATCGTTGATCTTTCCATGCTCAAGATAATCGATGGTCTTAATCTGATAATAAATGGCGCTGCCCTTAATCTGCGGCATTTCGGTTGCCTGATTGACTTCATTTTGCAGCCCGCTGTCCTGGCCATCCTCACCCGGCTGCTGCGAATAGCGCAGGGTATCTATCAGCGCTTTTTCCGCATAGGCCCAGGCATAATCAGGCCACTGCTTCATTATCTCCGCCAGAATATCGCTGGCCTGAGACAGGGAATCGGCATCGCCTTTAAGTAATAACTGATGCGCCGTATAAAAGCGCGCCAGCGCCGGGCCCTGCTGCGGCAGGTAAGCGTCCAGCATTTTTTGCATTGCCGCAGGCAAAGGCTGCGCCAGCGCCGTCAACAGGCTGTTAAGCAGGTCTTTTAATATCGACAGTTGGTTATCGCTGGTAATGAAATAGCGCTTATCCAGCATCACGGTCGCATCGCCGTTATCGATCAGTTTTACCGACATAAAACATTGCTGGGAGCGGTAATGGCGCTGGTTAACAAACTCAATTGTCAGCGTTTTTCCCGAGGGGCCGGGTTCATCAACGTTGTAGTTGGTTTTGTCATGTACTAAAAAAGTGGAGTAGGTATTTAATGAGGTGGCAATCAGATCGCCAATGCCGACGGCATAGGGATATTGCAGCGATCGGTTATTACAGGAGTTGCCGTTGAGCAGGCGGATATCGATGTCGCGCGGGTTTAGCATCAACATCATTTTCACCTGCGGCGGGCGGGAAGTCATGCTGGAGAGCGCTACCAGCATGACGCAGCTGACCAGTGAAATGATAAACAGCGCCCAGACCAGGGTAGTGGCGACTCTTTTGCGCGCACCCGCCGCCGTAACCGGCGCGGCCGGGATGATGGCGGCCGCAGGCGCCGCCGTTACGTTTTCCACCGGCGGGGTGCTATCCACAAGCTCGGGTAAATCGATGGCCGTCGGGGGAGTTTCATCGGCGCACCAGATTACCGGCGCCACCAGCTTATAGCCGCGTTTAGGCACGGTAATAATGTATTCGAAGCTATCTTCATCGCCATCTTTCAGAGACTTACGTAGCTCTGAAATGCTTTGCGTTACCACATGATTGGTAACGATGTTGCGCGTCCAGACGTTGTCGATCAGCTCATCCCTGCTCAGCACTTCATCAGGGTGGCGGGCAAAGAAAACCAGCAGATCTATCAGGCGTGGTTCCAGCGTAACCAGGCGGTCAGAGTGACTAAGCTGGTTAACTGACGGTGTCACCAGCCATTTGCCAACGCGCACTACGGGTTGCTGCATTTTTAAGAAAACCTGCACAAAACTAATAAAGTGCTAATACTAACACACTTCTGCGAAATGTTATTTTGCTGCGGGCGAAATTAATGGCGCTTATACCCACAGGCTGTCAGTCCCGTCAACTAATGCCGGACTAAGAACGCGATGACTGGGCATTATATGGACAGAACTATCTGACATTTAACAAAATGAATCTATTTCACCGGCTGCGCAGGTTTCATCCAGACGACTTCTTGTTGCGTCGTTATATTTTTTAATGAGGGTAAACGTAACAAATGGCCTCGGTACTAACCAGAGGTAATTCCGGCAGAAAGCGCAGAAATGTTATTGATAATGAGTATCTATTGTTGCGTAATAAAGTCGAATATAGCCCTGCTAAGGGCAGCTATATATTGATTAGCAGGGTGATTATATAAGGTTAAATTAAATACTCTGAGGGAGGCTAGCGCCGTCCCTGCGGTCAGTATTTAGCTCCCGTCAGGGAGCTACGTTGTGCTGGCCGTTGACCGGCTGTAATACGAAAATCTTAACGTCCGACACATCATCTTTGATATTAGCGCGGTGGGCTTCCATATGCGGCGCCTGCTGGTGTTTTTCCAGATGGCGCAGCGATTCCCAGTGCTCCAGCATAAAAATTGAGTCAGGCGAATGCTGTTTCCAGGGTACGGAAGAAACATAGTCCACCAGCATCTGGTAAGTGCCACAGCCTTCTTCATCCAGTACCGTCGGCGTAATACGTTCTATGGCCTGGATAACTTGCTCGCGGTGGCCGGGGCGTACGCAAATTTCTGCAATGACGGTCAACATGGCTAATCCTCTGGTTAGGCGTCCGTTTTTATTTAAGCAAAGATCTGGTTGAGATGAGTCTGATAGTTGTCTATGTCGCGTGCGATATCCGGCTGCTTGATGACATCGTTACAGATAAATGTCGGCAGGGCTTCCATGCCAAGGAACTGGTTGGCCTTATGAAAGTGCAGATAAACGCCGTCAACGCCGACGCCTTCAAAAAACTGCTGCGGGTCGTTAAAGGCTTCAAGCGGCGCGTTCCAGGTTAGCGACAGCATATATTTTTTGCCTTGCAGCAGGCCGCCGGAACCGTACTTTTTGCCGGCATCGGACCGGGTGCGCCCGTCGCTGGCGTACAGCTTGCCGTGACCTTCGGTAAACACTTCATCAATATATTTCTTCAGGATCCAGGGTTCACCCATCCACCAGCCGGGCATTTGATAAATAATCGTATCGGCTGCGAGGTATTTTTCAATTTCCTGCTGAATATCATAGCCTTCATCGACGGTCGTCACGACGACATGGTGCCCGCATTCACACAGTTTATCGGCGGCAACGGCGGTCAACGTGTGGTTTAACTCGCCTTTGGAATGGTGGAAGCTTTTGCCAGCATCGATAATAAGAATATTGCTCATGGTTATGCTCCTTAAAAACAGTGCCAGCAGTGTAGCCTGATTGTTTATCGCTAAAAATGTGCAATCGATCACAAGACTTTTGCTAGCTGAGCAACAATGAATATAAACAGGTTACTGTTTTGCCTCCTGAATATGACAGAGCACAATAATGAAAATACATTTCAGCCTGCTGGCGCTCACGCTGTTCGCCGGCGCTGCCAGCGCAGCATCGCATTTAGACAGCGTGCGAGAAAGTAAAACGCTTAACGTCTGTACCACCGGTGATTACAAACCTTACAGCCTGAAAAAGTCCGATGGTCGCTATGAAGGCATTGATATCAGCATGGCGC
Source organism: Izhakiella australiensis (assembly GCF_002006995.1). Lineage (GTDB taxonomy): Bacteria > Pseudomonadota > Gammaproteobacteria > Enterobacterales > Enterobacteriaceae > Izhakiella > Izhakiella australiensis. The sequence continues at coordinate 449,307 of NZ_MRUL01000001.1, forward strand.
GCTCGTTAGCCGACAGCCTTGGCGCCAAAGTAAACTGGGTGCCAACCACCTGGAAAACCCTGATGACGGATTTTCTGGCGCAAAAATGCGATATCGCGATGGGTGGCATTTCCGTCACGCTGAAGCGCCAGCAGCAGGCATGGTTTGCTGAGCGCCTGGGCATTGATGGCAAAATTCCGCTGGTGCGCTGCGCCGACAAAGCAAAATATCAAACCATTGAGCAGCTCAACCAACCCGCAGTGCGCCTGATTGAACCGGCTGGCGGCACCAACGAAGCCTTTGTGCATACTCATCTGCCGCGTGCGGCTCTGACCCTGTTTCATGACAATGTGACCATCTTCCAGCAGCTGGTCGATAACAAGGCCGATGTGATGATCACTGATGCCTCCGAAGCGCAGTACCAGATGAAGTTCTATCCACAGCTTTGCGCGCTGAATCCACAAAAACCGCTGCAGTATGGGGAAAAAGCCTGGATGCTGCCGCGCGACGACATGAGCTGGAAACTGTACGTCGACCAGTGGCTGCATTTAAGTAAAGCGACCGGTGAGTATCAGGCCATCCTCAGCCAGTGGATCGCCGCGCGCTGACCGGCAAACATGGCAGCGATGGCGGTTGCCGCTGCGGGTAGTTTGTGACTCAGCGCGTGAGATAAGGTACTATCCCCGGCAAAGCTGCCAGCGTCGCGCAACCTGCGTTCTGCCGAGGATAAAACAGTAATGAGTGAATTGACGCATGACGGGGGAGAGCGTCTTGCCCTGCATAAGTTTACCGAAAAGGCGTATCTGGATTATTCCATGTACGTCATTATGGACAGGGCACTTCCCTACATTGGCGACGGGCTAAAGCCGGTTCAACGGCGTATTGTATATGCCATGTCCGAGCTGGGGCTTAGCGCCAGCGCAAAATTTAAAAAATCCGCACGTACCGTCGGTGATGTGCTGGGTAAATATCATCCACACGGTGACAGCGCCTGCTATGAAGCCATGGTGCTGATGGCCCAGCCCTTTTCCTATCGCTATCCGCTGGTGGATGGCCAGGGGAACTGGGGCGCGCCCGACGATCCCAAATCCTTTGCGGCGATGCGCTATACCGAATCGCGACTGTCAAAATATGCCGAAGTGCTGCTGGGGGAATTGGGCCAGGGCACGGTGGATTACATTCCTAACTTTGACGGCACCATGGATGAGCCGAAAATGCTGCCGGCGCGGTTGCCCAATATTTTGCTGAACGGCACCACCGGCATTGCGGTGGGAATGGCTACCGATATACCGCCGCACAATCTGCGCGAAGTGGCTGCCGCCACCATCAAGCTTATCGACAGCCCGAAGACCAGCCTTGATGAGCTGCTGGATATCGTCCACGGTCCTGACTTCCCGACCGATGCGGAAATTATCACCCCGCGCGATGAGATCCGTAAGATCTATCAGAATGGCCGTGGCTCAGTGCGCCAGCGCGCGATATGGAAAAAAGAAGATGGCGCGGTGGTGATCACCGCGCTGCCGCACCAGGTTTCCGGTGCGCGCGTACTGGAGCAGATTGCCAGCCAGATGCGCAATAAAAAGTTGCCGATGGTAGAGGATCTGCGTGACGAATCCGACCATGAAAACCCGACGCGGCTGGTGTTGGTGCCGCGCTCTAATCGGGTCGACATGGACCCGGTGATGAACCATTTATTCGCCACCACCGATCTGGAAAAAAGCTATCGCGTTAACCTGAATATGATCGGGCTGGATAATCGTCCATCGGTGAAAAACCTGCTGGAGATTTTAAGCGAATGGCTGGTATTTCGCCGCGATACGGTGCGTCGGCGCCTGAATTATCGCCTGGATAAAGTGCTGCGTCGTCTGCACATCCTTGAAGGTTTGCTGGTCGCCTTCCTCAATATTGATGAGGTGATCCACATCATCCGTACTGAGGATGAACCCAAACCGGAGCTGATGTCGCGCTTTGCTATTTCAGAAACTCAGGCTGAAGCCATCCTTGAGCTAAAACTGCGCCATCTGGCTAAGCTCGAAGAGATGAAAATCCGCGGCGAGCAGGCGGAGCTGGAAAAAGAGCGTGACAGCATTCAGGCGATTCTGGCATCTGAGCGCAAAATGAACAGCCTGCTAAAAAAAGAGCTGCAGGCAGATAGCGACAAATATGGCGACGATCGTCGTTCTCCGCTGCAGGAGCGGGCTGAAGCGAAAGCGATTAGCGAAACTGATCTGGTGCCTTCCGAGCCGGTGACGATCGTGCTGTCGCAGATGGGCTGGGTGCGGAGCGCTAAAGGTCACGATATCGATCCGCAGGGATTAAGCTACAAAGCCGGCGATAGCTTCCGCGCTGCCGCCCGGGGTAAAACCAATCAGCCCGTGGTGTTTATCGACTCCACCGGGCGCAGCTACGCGCTCGATCCGCTCACCTTGCCTTCGGCACGCGGTCAGGGTGAACCGCTAACCGGCAAGCTGACGCCGCCGCCCGGCGCCATTGTCGAGCAGGTGTTAATGGAAGCCGATGAGCAGAAGCTGCTGATGGCCTCCGATGCGGGCTACGGCTTTGTTTGTACCTTCAGCGACCTGATCTCGCGCAATCGCGCCGGCAAAACCTTGCTGAGCCTGCCGCAGAATGCGAAAGTAATGCCGCCTGCTGCCATCGTCAGCGATGAAATTATGCTGCTGGCAATTACTAAAGCGGGCCGCATGCTCACTTTCCCGGTAAGCGATCTGCCGCAGCTGGCGAAGGGTAAAGGCAACAAAATCATCTCCATCCCTTCCGCCCAGGTGGCTTCAGGTGAAGACGGTCTTGCCTGGCTGCTGCTGCTGACGCCGCACAGCGCCATTACCTTGCATGTTGGTAAGCGCAAACTGACGCTGAAAGCGGATGACCTGGCGAAGTTCCGTGCTGAGCGGGGCCGCCGTGGTACGCTGTTACCGCGTGGTTTACAGCGCATCGATCGGGTTGATGTTGACGATCCGAAACGCACTGTCGAACCGGCCGGGGACGATGCCTGAAAAACCATTCAGCCGGGTAGGCGCGATCTGATACCCGGCTGACTGACAGCGCAGCGTTTTTAGTCTGAAGCCGTTATAATATCAGGCGAGTCTGCCCGAATTCTGGCGCCTTCAGGAAGTCATGATCATTGAGGTTGGAATGCTCGCACTTTTTCGTATCATCATCGTGGTTATTTATTCCATTCTGGTTTGTGTATTTGGCTGCATCTGGTGTTTATTCCGGCCCAGGCATCCAAACCATGTGGCGCGTTTTGGCCACATGTTCGGCCGCCTTTCGCCGCTGTTCGGCGTGAAGGTTGAAATGCGTTTACCTCCGGGGGCCGGTAATTTTCCCAATGCTATTTATATCGCTAATCATCAAAATAATTACGATATGATAACCGCTGCGAATATCGTTCAGCCGAATACCGTTACCGTGGGCAAAAAAAGTCTGCTGTGGATCCCTTTTTTCGGTCTGCTTTACTGGCTGACGGGTAATTTGTTAATTGATCGTAATAATCGCGCTAAAGCACATGGTACTATCGGGCTGGTAGTCGATCAGTTCAAAAAGAAAACGATTTCCTTTTGGATGTTTCCGGAAGGCACCCGCAGCAGAGGACGAGGTCTTTTACCTTTTAAAACCGGCGCTTTTCATGCCGCTATTGCTGCTGGAGTTCCAATTATTCCCGTGGTGGTTTCCAATACTCACGGGAAAATAAAACTTAATCGGCGTAACAATGGCCTGGTCATTGTTGAGATGATGCCGCTGGTCGATATCTCTGCTTTTGAAAAAGAGTCGGTGCGTAAACTGGCGACCCATTGCCGTGAGCTGATGTCCGCCAAACTGGACGCGCTGAACGCAGAAGTCGCAGAGCGCGAGGCCAGCGGTAATATTTAACCGGCGGCCAGCCGGTTTTTCGCAGAAACACATAGCGCACAGCACAGCCTTAACACCATAACAAAATGGAAGCGATGCTTACGGCGTCGCTGCAGCACGGAGTATGTATGTCCCTTAGTCGACGTCGGTTTATTCAGGCATCTGGCCTGGCGCTTTGTGCGTCGGCGCTGCCTTTTACCTCGCGGGCCAGCGGCGGCGGTAATCCGTTACCCGTTCCGCCACTGATTGAATCACGTCGCGGGCAACCGATATTCCTGACGTTGCAACGTAGCCACTGGTCTTTTTCCGGTCGAAACGGTAATAAAGCCATGGTCTGGGGGGTTAACGGCCAGTATCTTGGGCCGACGGTGCGTGTCTGGCGCGGTGACGATGTCAAGCTTATCTGGAGCAACCGCCTGCCGGAGCCGGTGGCGATGAGCGTCAGCGGGCTGCAGGTTCCCGGCGCTCTGATGGGGGGCGCGCCGCGCCAGATGTCTACCGGCGCCGACTGGGCGCCGGTCATTCCAATCGATCAGCCCGCAGCGACCTGTTGGTATCATGCAACGACGCCTAACCGTATGGCGCCCCACGTTTATAACGGCCTGGCGGGCATGTGGCTGATTGAAGATGAGATGAGCAAATCTCTGCCGCTGCCAAACCATTATGGCGTTGACGATTTTCCGCTGATTATTCAGGACAAACGGCTTGATAGCTTCGGTTCGCCGGTATATGACCCGCCGTCCAACGGCGGTTTTATTGGCGATACGCTGCTGGTTAATGGCATACAAAACCCCTATGTTGACGTGTCCCGCGGCTGGGTGCGTTTGCGCCTGCTGAATGCTTCCAACAGCAGACGCTTTGAACTCAGAATGAGCGACAGCCGACCCTTTAACGTTATTACCAGCGATCAGGGCTATCTGCCGGCGCCGGTTAGCGTGCAGCAGCTGCCGCTGGCGCCGGGTGAACGGCGAGACATTCTGGTTGATATGACTCAGGGAGATGAGGTTTCAATTACCGCCGGTGAAGCGGCGGGTTTGATGGAGCGCCTGCGCGGCTTTTTTCAGCCCTCGACGACGCTGGCTAATACAGTGGTTCTGACGCTGCGTCCAACCGGATTACTGCCGCTGGTCACCAGTAATTTACCGATGCGCTTGCAGACCGATCAGCTGGTGGACGGCGCGGTTAGCCGTACTCGCGAGTTTCGCCTCGGCGACAGCCAGCCGGGGATAAACGGCTCGCTGTGGGATATGCGTCGCATTGATGTTCAGGCGCAGCAGGGCAGTTTCGAACGCTGGATTATACATGCGGATATGCCGCAATCCTTCCATATTCAGGGCGTAAAATTTCTGATTAAAAGCGTTAATGGCGCTTCGACCCTGACCGAGGATCGCGGCTGGAAGGATACCGTGTGGGTGGATGGTGAAGTGGAACTGCTGGTCTCTTTCGCCGAGTCTTCATCCGAACACTTCCCCTTTACCTATTACAGCCAGACCCTGGAAATGGCGGATCGCGGCACGGCGGGGCAGCTGCTGGTGGTGCCGACTCCGACGCTCTAAAATCCGGGGGGATCCCGTCCGATGATTGCGTGACGATGCGGCGCCGGCTCCCCTGCCGGCGCTTAGACGAAAACGGCGTCGTGATTCAACCGTACAGATCGTTTCGCACCGCATGCTGATACTGCTCATCTACCGCTTTGGCGACGCTGGCATCCTGTCTGGTCATTGCTGCCATAATCTGGCCGGGCGTCGGCAGACTTTTAGCGTTCAGCTGTGATTCCGCTTGCCATAATTTTGCCCGGTTAAGCGCCTTACCGCAGTGAAAAAGCACTTCATCAATGGTTACCACAATTGCGCTTTTGGCTATTTTGTCTCCCTCTGCCAGGCGGCTACAGAGATCGCGATTATCGCTAATATAGCCGTGTCCGTTAATCCTCATGAAAACCTCAAGTCCCGGAAAAATAAACAGCATGCCGATGCGGTTATCCTGCGTCAGGTTGCGCATTGACTCAATGCGGTTATTCCCCGGCCAGTCGGCGAAGGCAATGGTTTTGCTGTCCAGCACCTTAACAAAGCCCGGCGGGCCGCCGCGTGGCGATGCATCAAGACCCGCGTCCCGGCCGGTTGCCAGGCAAAAGAAAGTGGCCTTTGCCAGATATTGCTCATGAAATGACAGCAGCTCTGGCATGACCGCCTGTTGAATGCGCTCTGACGGCGGCGAATAGAGCCGCGCAAGATCGGTTTCGTTCAGTTTTTCCGGCATTATATTCCTCCGACGGCGCGGCAGTATCGACTGCGTCACTATATGCCCTCTCACCTGGCCGTGCTAAGTTAAATACGCCAATCAATTGCGAGTTGCCGCCATGCATGAAGATAAATTTGCCATTGCCATGGGCGATAGCAGTGAACCCATCATTGTTTCTATCTACGATACCCGCGCTGAATACCGCGAATTAGGGCGCCATAGTCACCCTCGCGGACAGCTTTGCGGGCTACGCTCCGGGCTACTGACCATTGGTACCGATGACGGTTCCTGGGTGGTGCCCGCCGACGTTGCGGTGTGGATCCCGCCGCACCACGGCCATTATGGCTGGACCCACGGCGCGGTCGATGGCTGGAGCTGTTATGTCAGCGAGGCCGCCTGCGCTGAGCTGCCGCAAAAACCCTGTGCAATCAATGCATCGGGCCTGCTGCGTGAAGCGATCATCTACGCGTCAGCCTGGCAGGGGACAGCGCTGGATCCGCAACAGCAGCGTATTGCCAGGGTAATCCTGGACCAGCTGCACGCGGCGCCGGTTGAACCCTTTAGTCTGCCGATGCCGCGCGACCCACGGCTGGCGATCATCGCGCGCGCTCTGCTGGACGATCCAGGGGATCGGCGGAGTATCGATCAGTGGGCTGGCAAGGTGGGGATATCGGAAAGAACGCTGAGCCGGCGTTTTGTTGCCGAAACGGGTCTGACCTGGAGCGACTGGCGACAGCGGGCGCGTTTAATTCGGGCGCTTGAACGGCTGGCGGACGGCGTGGCTGTTACCACCGTGGCACTCGATTTAGGCTATAACAGCGTCAGCGCTTTTATCACGCTGTTTAAGCGGGTGTTTGGCGTAACGCCGACGAAATATTTTAACCAGGAAAATGCGGGCTAAGCAGGCAGAAATCTGTCACGGCGGCGCGATGCGGGCAGCGTATTCAGACGCCAGCAGCGCAAACCGGCGAGGGAAGATCAAAAAAAGGATCGCCGTACTGCGGCGATCCCTGGTGTATTTTCAGTCTAATTCGTCCGGGTTGGGCCCCAGGCGGTTGCCGCTGTCGAGGGCGGCAATATCGCTGATTTCCGGTTTTTCCAGGCGGAAATCGAACACGGCGAAGTTCTCTTCAATACGCGCCGGGGTGACGGATTTAGGTATCACCACCAGGCCGCTGTCGAGGTGCCAGCGGATAACGATTTGCGCGGGCGTTTTATCATATTTTTTCGCCAGATCTTTAATCACCTGCTGATCGAACACGCCCTTGCCGCCTTGCGCCAGCGGGCTCCAGGATTCGGTCTGGATTTGGTGCATCGCATTCCATGCATGCAGGGTGCGCTGCTGTAACATCGGATGCAGCTCAATCTGGTTTACCACGGGCGTCACGCCGGTTTCATCAATCAGGCGTTTGAGGTGGGTTTCATGGAAGTTGCAAACGCCAATGCTTTTCGTCAGACCCTGCTTTTGTAAGTCGATTATCTGTTTCCATGCCTCGACGTAATTGTCTTTACCGGGGCAGGGCCAGTGCATCAGATAAAGATCAACCTGTTCAAGCTGAAGCTTTTTCAGGCTGGTTTCCATCGCGGCGCGGGCGTTCAGCTGGTCGTCATTCCACAGTTTGGTGGTAACGAAAATTTCTTCGCGCGGCAAGTCGGTTTGCTGTAGCGCCTGGCCAATACCTTCCTCGTTCTTATAGATAGCGGCGGTATCAATTGAACGGTAGCCCACTTCCAGCGCTTTGAGCGCCGCATTTTTGGCCTCCTCAATGCTGGCCTGCCAGACGCCCAGTCCAAGCTGCGGCATCATGGTGCCATCACGCAGTTTGATAATCGGTTGTTCTGCCATTTTCACTCCTTTATCTGTGGTCAGGTCGACGCTGTGCGTCGGGTAATACCTGCATTAAGTCTAGCCGGGAAATAGACTGCCGTTGGAAGAACTTTAGTTTGCTTCGCTGTTCAGCATCCCTCAACGGCTGATTCTGCTGTAATCTTGCCCAATCCTGCTTAAGGCTGGAGAATTGGCCTGCTTCAGGGCATGATATGTTCATAACGGCACAAAGGAATAACCATGAACAGAGAAGCAATTTGCGATCGGCTGGCGCAGCAGGTCATCACGCTGATGACAACGTGTAAACACTCGCAGGCTTCCGTGCCGGACGTGACGCTTATTTTCGCCGATCGCCCCTGCGCACGCACGCCGGTGATGTACCAGCAGGGGATTGTCATCCTGTTTAGCGGACGTAAAACGGGCTATCTTGGCGATACAGTATTTCATTATGATCCAACGCGTTATCTGATGCTGACGGTACCGCTGCCGTTTGAGTGCGAAACGTTCGCTACCTCTGAGGAGCCGCTGGCGGGCATCGTTCTGCGGGTTAATAGCCTGAAACTGCAGGACTTGCTGATGGACATCGGCGATGACAGCAGCTTTCAGCCGCAGCCGACCTCGAGCGGCATTCATTCCGCCGATCTGACTGAGGAGATGCTGTGCGCGGCGGAGCGCCTGCTGGATGTGATGTGCGATCCCCGTGATGCAAGGGTGCTGGGGCCGCAGCTGGTGCGGGAAATCCTTTACTATGTGCTGCTTGGTCCCTGCGGCGGCGCGTTGCTGGCGATGGTCAGCCGTCAGACCCAGTTCAGTCAGATTGCGCGCGCGCTGCGCCGTATTGAAAGCCACTATGCCGATAGCCTCAGTATCGAGCTTCTGGCTTCAGAGGTTAATATGAGCGTTTCGGCGTTTCATCATAACTTTAAAGCCGTCACCAGCACTTCGCCGTTGCAGTATCTGAAAAGCTATCGCCTGCATCAGGCGCGGACGTTAATGCTGCATGAAGGGCTGAAAGCCAGCGCGGCGGCAATGCGGGTGGGTTATGAAAGTGCCTCGCAGTTTTCCCGCGAGTTCAAGCGCTATTTTGGCGTGACGCCCGGCGAAGAGATGCTGCGAGTGCGGCAGGCTGTATAAAGATTGGCGGATAGATAACATTTCAGCAAGCTGGCGCTCGCTCTGGCTTTTGCGCTCCTGAAGTCAGCGGGAAGCAGAGCAGCTTCCCGCAAGTGTTCAGGGTTCAGCGCGTTTTTTTCGTTTAATTATCATGGCAATGCTGCCGAATAAGCCCACGCACAGCAGCACAATCGGGATTACCATCAGGATCGCCATCACCTGATCTTCGTGGCGTTTGATAAACGGAACCTGGCTGATGGCATAGCCCAGCGCAATAACAATTCCAACCCAAAGCACCCCGCTCAGCCAGTTAAATAGCTGGAAGCGGCCATTTTTAAGGCCGGAAATGCCGGCAAGGGTGGGCAGTAGCGTGCGGACAAAAGCCAAAAAGCGGCCGACCAGCAGCGCCATCAGGCCATGCCGGTGAAACAGGCTCCATGCGCGTTGGTGATACTGCGCCGGCAGGTGCAGCAGCCAGCTTTTCACCAGGCGGGTATTGCCCAGCCATCGCCCTTGCAGGTAGCCAAGCCAGCAGCCGAGGCTGGCGGCGGTCGTCAGGATGACCATCGTCGGCACAAATTCCATCACGCCTTTGGATATCATTGCGCCAGCCAGCAAAAGCAGGCTGTCGCCGGGTAAAAAAGCAGCGGGCAGCAACCCATTTTCCAGGAATAGCACGACAAACATGATGCCATAAACTACCCATAGCACTTCTGGATTGCTGAGCGCGGCAAAGTCCTGATGCCACATTGCCCGCACAATCTCATGCATTACACTCATTTTTTATCCTGATTAACTGCATTAAACCCTGATACGCTCCGGGCTACGGCTCAAGCCAGCAGGGCAGATAATACCATTTTTACAACAACTCTGCTGACGCCAGGCGCACTCCTTTAGCCTGCTATCGGTGCGTTGAGCTGCCGTTTAGTTTTTATTTCCCCAGTCTATATCCGGTTATATCGGCAATGTTATGGCGATATTGCACTAATTCTTTCCAGCCCGGCGGCAAGATCGGCAATCAGATCGTCGACGTGCTCCAGCCCAATATGTATTCGCACCAGCGTCCCGCTGAAATCAACGCCGCCGGCCGGGCGGATCGCCGCGATTTCTTCAGGCTGGTTGGCCAGGATCAGCGATTCATATCCGCCCCATGAATAGGCCATGCGGAAGTGGGTAAAATTATCAAGGAAGTGCGCCAGCTGTTGATCCGTCAGCCGCTGTTTCAGTATGAAGGAGAACAGGCCGCTGCTGCCGCTAAAATCCCGCTGCCAGAAGGTATGCCCTTTACACTGCGCCAGCGCCGGATGATTGACCCGCGCCACCTGCTCATGCCCGGCCAGCCAGTTTGCCACGGCAAGGCCGCTTTCATCATGCTGACGCAGGCGAACCGCCAGCGTGCGCAGGCCGCGACTGGCCATGTAAGCGGTGTCGGCATCGACCATCTGCCCCATCAGGTAAGCATTTTCGCGCAGCTGCGGCCAGCAGCGGGCGTTTGCCACGGCGGTGCCAATCATGGCGTCGGAATGACCGATCAGGTACTTGGTTCCCGCCTGGATGGAGATATCGACGCCCATCTCCAGCGGGCGGAAAAGCACGCCGGCCGCCCAGGTATTATCCAGCATGATGACCGCCTCAGGCGCTTTGCGGCGCACGGCGGCGACAATAGCGGGTACATCCTGAACTTCCATGGTGATTGAAGCGGGTGATTCCAAAAATACTACGCGCGTATTGGGGCGGATAAGATCGGCAATTTGTTCGCCGATGCAGTGATCGAACCAGCTGGTTTCCACGCCGAGTTTGGTCAGGACTTTCGTGCATAAATCCTGGGTTGGCTCATAAACCGCGCCGCTCACCAGAATATGATCGCCGTTGCTGACAAATGCCAGAATCGCGTTGGCGACAGCCGCCGCGCCGCAGGGAAACAGGTAGCAGCCCGCGCCGCCTTCCAGTTCGGCCATCGCATCTTGCAGCGCGAAGTGGGTTAGCGTACCGCGACGCCCGTAAAACAGTTCGCGATCGGCGCGTCCGGCAGTTGCGCGCTTTTTATCGGCAACGTTGTCAAAAACCAGTGAGGAAGCGCGTTGAATTACGCTGTTTACCGCGCCTTGCGTGTAGCGGCGATCGCGCCCGGCGGAGATAAGCGCGGTTTCGATTTTTTTGCTCGACATGCTGAACAGGCTCTGTTGGTTATGGTTATTGGCTGAGGTTAACATGCCAGCCGGCGGCGGCATATTCATCAGCGGTGAAAGTCGCGAACTTTCCCTAAAAAAGTCCCGTGGCAAAGGGGATACATTTGAGGGAAAAGTGCTCAAAATGTAAATAGTAATGAGAACCACTATCAATTCAGTCTGATTTTGGTATGATCCGCGCTGGAAATTTTAAAGCAGGACAACGTTGGAGACACAGCGTGACGAACGACTTAATGCAGACGGACCTTTCCGTCTGGGGCATGTATCTGCATGCGGATATCATTGTAAAGATAGTGATGATTGGCCTGTTGCTCGCTTCCGTAGTGACCTGGGCGATTTTTTTCGGAAAATTTACCGAATTAAGCAGCGCCAGAAGACGGGTTAAAAATGAGCAAAATGCGTTAGCGAACGCCCGCTCGCTCGATCAGGCTGAAGAAATCGGCAGCAAGTTTCATCGCAATAGCCTGTCGGCGCGGCTGATTAAAGAAGCGCAGGATGAGCTGATACTGTCGCAGGGAAGTCAGGACAACGAAGGGATTAAAGATCGTACCGGCTTTCGCCTGGAGCGCCGTGTGGCAGCCTTCAGCCGCCACGCCGGACGCGGCAATGGTTTCCTGGCAACGATTGGCGCCATTGCGCCGTTTGTCGGCCTGTTTGGCACCGTGTGGGGGATCATGAATAGCTTCATCGGTATCGCCCAGACGCAGACGACTAACCTTGCGGTGGTTGCGCCGGGGATCGCTGAAGCGCTGCTGGCAACTGCCGTTGGCCTGGTTGCAGCGATTCCTGCGGTGGTTATCTACAATATATTTGCGCGTATGATTGCGGGTTATAAAGCCTCGCTCGGCGACGTAGCGGCGCAGGTTCTGCTGCTGCAAAGTCGCGATCTCGATCTGGTGGCGTCTGGTCATACGGCGCAGGCGAAGGCCGCTCAGAAGCTGCGCGTGGGGTAAGTTTATGGCAATGCGCTTGAACGATGACCTTGAAAGCGATGGTGAAATGCATGAAATCAACGTAACGCCGTTTATCGACGTTATGTTGGTTCTGTTGATTATTTTCATGGTTGCCGCGCCGCTCGCTACCGTTGACGTACGGGTAAACTTACCGGCTTCTACCAGCGCGCCGCAGCCGCGTCCTGAGAAGCCCGTCTACCTGTCAATTAAAGCGGATAAGCAGCTTTATATCGGTAACGATCAGGTAACGCCGGAGACGCTGGTTAATGTGCTGAACGCTCAGACCGAAGGTAAAAAGGACACCACGATCTTTTTCCAGGCGGATAAAAGCGTCGATTATGAAACCCTGATGGGCGTGATGGATCAGCTGCGTCAGGCTGGCTATCTGAAGATTGGCCTGATGGGAATGGAAACCGCCAAGCATAATTAAGTGACGGCATAGTTCGACCTGTAGGCAATAAAAAACCCATGTCCGGCATGGGTTTTTTATTGGGCCTCATCCAGCCTTAAACCGGCAACCCGGCCGCTGGCGCGCGCGTAACTAGCTGCGTGCCGCTTCGGCACTGACCGGGTGCTGAGCCTGATACTTCTTCACCAGACGTTTGATGCACAGGGTACCGATTAGCCCGCAGACGCGGCGAACGTCAGCCAGACGCCGGGCATAGCTTTATCGCCAGTGGCGTGAATCAGATAGCTTGAAACCGCAGGCGTAAAGCCGCCGAACAGCGCTGTTGCGAGGCTGTATGCCAGCGAGAAACCCGCCGCGCGAACTTCCGCCGGCATAATTTCAGCCAGATAAACCACCATTGCGCCGTTATAGCTGGCATAGAGGAAAGAGAGCCATAGCTCGGCAACCAGCAGGTGGTTAAAGCTTGGTGCGTTAACCAACCAGTGTAAGACCGGCCATGAAGTGAACGCTGCCAGAATGGTGAAGGTAATCAGCAGCGGGCGTCGACCGATGCGGTCAGAGAGGGCGCCCATTACCGGCAGCCAGATAAGGTTTGACAGCCCGACGCACAGCGTAACGAAAAAGCTCTCTTTGTCGCTCATCATCAGAACGGTTTTGCCGAAGGTCGGGGTAAAAGCGGTAATGGCGTAGAACATGACGGTGGTGGTGACTACCATCAGCATGCCTGCCAGCACCAGCGCCCAGTTGCTGGCAACCGAGCGCATAATGTCGCTCATGGAAGGATGGTGCTTACGTTTGCTGAACGCTTCGGTCTCCGCCAGCATGCGTCGCACCCAGAACAGGAATGGCACTATCATACAGCCAATAACAAAGGGAATGCGCCAGCCCCATTCTGTGACCTGATCTTTTTCCAGGATATGGTTCAATGCCAGGCCGAGCAGCGCCGCGAAAATTACCGCAACCTGTTGGCTGCCGGACTGCCAGCTAACGTAGAAGCCCTTACGTCCTTTTGGTGCAACTTCAGCAAGGTAGACCGATACGCCACCCAGCTCCACGCCGGCGGAAAAGCCCTGCAGTAAGCGGCCTAGCAGGATCAGGATTGGCGCCGCGATCCCCAGCGTGTTGTAACCCGGTACGCAGGCGATGGTCAGGGTTCCTATTGCCATCAGGGTCAGGGTTAGCAGCAGGCCTTTACGGCGACCGTGGTGGTCAATGTAGGCGCCGAGGATGATGGCGCCCAGCGGCCGCATCAGAAAACCGGCGCCGAAGGTCATTAGCGTCATCATCAGCGATGCATAAGGGTCGTTGCCGGGGAAAAAGGTTTTAGCGATGGCGCTGGCATAGTAGCCAAACACCATAAAGTCATACATCTCCAGAAAGTTACCGCTGGTAACGTTGAAAATAGTTTTTGCGCCGTTCTGCTTTGGCGACGGCGTCGTTGTACTCTGTGTTGTCATAGTGCTTCCCGATCTCCTTGCGATTAACATCCTGTTTTAACTAGCGGATAGCTGGCCTGTTGTGAGCCAGATCACTGTTAGCAATTTACGCCTCCGGGCAATTAGTAACAGCCTATTAACAAGCAGGCTATCCGGATAGTTCAAAATGACAGATCGACGATGACGCTGTCGCTGTAGCTGCCGATAGCGGGCGTGGCCTGTGCACTAAGAATAGCAGCAGTGTAATTGTAGGTTTTGGTCAGGCCGTCGGTACTGGTGCTGTTCGCGCTGCTGCTGGCAACCCGCTCGCTATCCAGTGGCCCCCAGCGATTGCTGCTGCTTCCTTTGTAGATTTCATAGGCCAGCAAATTAGCCCCGTTTGCCATATAACGCTGATTGTTGTTGGCATGTCTGCCGTTGCTCAGGCCAATGGTGTAGGTACTGCCTTTGGTACACACCACGCTGAGTGACTGCGACACGCTGGCAAAGCGATTGACCAGCGGCGCGCTGCCAAAGTTAATATCAGGTGCGCTAATGGTGGTGCAGTCGTTGGTGATCGTCATGGTGAGTGAAACGGGCACCACGGTGGTGTCAGTCTGTGGCGTCAGGCAGATATTGAGCAAGTTGATGCTGGTGCAGATATCGTAGGAAACCTGCACGTTTAGCCGCACTTTATAATTTCCGGCGGCGACCACCGCGCCGGGAACGGTGCGCAGATAAATAGGGATGGTAAAATTTTTGCCAATGACAATCAGCGAGAGCAGATCGTTGGATCGGTAGGTAACGCTGGTGGCCGGATTAATGGTTAATTCGTTGCCGCAGCTGGCGGCAAGGCACAGCTGAACCGGGATACTGTCGCTGCCGGCGAGCTCGGTTTGCATAACCCCGCGTGAACCGTTACTGACAGTGGCGTTCAGCAGTCGCAGCGAAATGGTATCGGAGGAGAGTAATCCGAGCGATAGCGCGGCGCCGCAGTTTACCTGGATCGCCGAGGCGGTGGTATTGATCGTGCTGTTGACATAAAAAGAGGTAACGGTGCCAAATGCCGCGCTTTGTGAGGGTAAGCTGCAGCTGCCCAGTGCCGTTTTGGCCCATAGCAGCAGTAAAATCAACAGGCCGTGCCGGATAGCGTTTTTGATCATGGCGAGTTTCCTGAAGCGGGCGCGGGGAGGGCGCAGACAAAGGGACCGTAAGTATTCAGCGTTGAGGAGGCTGCATCGGTTATTTTGACGGTGACTTCGCAGCTGCGTCCGTCAGGCGTCACCACGCGCAGTGGATTTTCAGTTTGTAAGCCCTCCAGCCAGGTGATGCCGTCCCAGCCGACAACGCCAGACTGCCGATCGGAACCTGAAACCACGCTGGAAACCGGCAGCGGATCCCCCTGACTATCCTGCAGAATAATATTGGCCGCGCGCAGCGACTCGATGGGGAAATTGAGCAGATAGCCGCTCTGACGGCGCACGGAAAATCGCTGCTCAACGTTTGGAATGCTCATGGTGGCGGGTAAATCGAGAGTATCAATATCATATTTAGCCGGATACCAGGCGCTGACGCGGGGGACCAGTAAGTAGCCCCGCTCGTCGGTTTGGCCCATCAGCTGATTTTCGTAGCTGACTTTAATATTGGGATAGCCGGTTTTTACCAGCACAAACGCGTCATTGACCTGATTGGCGCTGAACAGATGCCCATCCATAAATACCAGCGATCCCATCATATCGCCCCAGGTGGTGCTGTACCTGTCATCGCCGTAGTAACCGCCCGCCAGCTCTACGTTATTATTGCGCCAGTTCAGCCCGGCCTGACGATAGTCGCTATTGCTACTTTGCCGAGCCCAGGAGGCATCCCAGGCCAGACCGCCGTCGGAAGGCATGGCATGGGACAGGCTCAGGCGTTGGGTATAGCCATTTTGCCGATCTCGTTCCATGCTGATGCTGGCATTGCCTTGAGCGCTGAATGGAATGACCAGCGAGATAGCCCCGCTCCAGCTATCCTGCTGCTGGTCGTGGCTGGCGGAAACATACAGGCTGCTGCTTTCCCACAGGCTGATGCTCCATGACATATTCCACAGGCTGGTGCGTTCGCCGCTGCTGCTGGTGATGTCAATATAGGCCGCTCCCAGACTGCCATAGCTGTCGAGGGACAGGCTGGCGCTGTACTGGGCGCTGCGGCGGCTAAGCGTGAACTGGCTGCTGCCGCCGAAGCGGTTGTTATCCTGCCGGTCGCCGTACAGTGCGAGATTGCTGAATTCAGCGCTGCGGATGACCTGCTGAGTGCCGATACTGAAGCGGCGATTGTTGTATTGATAGCCCCAGCCGTATTGCGTGCCCTGCGCGCCGGACATCTGGCTTCGGGTCAGGGAGCCGTTAAAGGTACCGAAAGCCCCCGGCTTGAACTGCGCGCCCGCGCCTCCCAGCATTAGATTCTCGGCAGTTTCAGCATGGCTCTCCAGCGTCAGCCAGTCTGCCAGACCGTAGCGGTAAGAGCCATTAGCCGCCGCGCTGCGGTAATCGAAGCTTTTCAAACCATAGTTTTGTCTTAAGGCGCCGGCTGACAGCGAAAAGTCCGACAGCCCCGCCTTGAGCAGGTCGCTGGAAACGTAAAACGGCAGGGTAGTGGTAACGCGTCGGCCAACGGCGTCAGTGGTGACGATAACCGCATCGCCCGCGCCGTTGACGTAGGGCATATTGGTCAGAAACCAGCTGCCGGGCTGCACCTGATTGCGGCTGGAACGATAGCCGTTGATAAACAGATCGACGGTGGATGGCACCGCTGCCTGACCTGCGAACGTTGGTAGCGGGTAGGTTATCAGGTCCGGGCGGACGCTGAAGTCGCGGGCGAACTGAACGCCGCCGAGGCGAACGCTGGAGCTCCAGCCCAGGGCGTTAGTGGTCAAATCGCCCACGCGCCAGCTCAGCGCTTTCTGTTCATTTTCGTTCGCCCACCAGCTATCGTAACGGAGATAGCCGGCAGGTTGATCAAACGTTGGTCCGGTTAGCTGTTGCTGCCAGACGCCGTTACTGGAAAACTGCCCGCGCTCGCCGAACAGCCGCAGCTCATTCCAGGCGGACAGCCGGGTTCCCTGAGCGCTGGTATGGCTGGTGTAAAAGTCATAATTAAGCAGTACGCCCTCGCTGCTACGGCCCGGATAGCGGGGGCCTCTACGCGTTTGCGAATTTAAGGTTTGTGCCGGCAGCCAGCCTGGCGGAACCGTCAGCATAATGCGCTGACGATTACTATCGTAATGGGCCTGCATCCCGCTGGTTGCCGAGACATCAACGTCCGCGCCGTCAAGATGGCGGCTGGCGATCCCCGCCTGGATCAGGTCGGCGGCGCGCAGAATATAGTGTCCGTTGCGAAAGGTCACCTGCACTATCTGGTTACTGTCATATTCATTAACCACCAGCCCCAGCATGTATTGTTGATTTTGCTCGCTAACCGGCGCGGCGCTGGGCGGCGGCGGTAACGAAGACCAGGTTTCAGCGCTACCTTGCTGCACGATCAGGCTGCTCAGTAAGCCGCAGAGGGCGAGCGGGTATTGCCTGCCAGTCCGTCGATGCCGTTTGTTCATTCCGCTTGCGGCGAGCCTTTACTTTGCCAGCTGCGCGTTGTTGAAAGCTGAGCGCTAAGCGTATCGCGAACTGATGCCGGGAAATTCAGCGGGAAAGCGTTCTGACTACCGGCCAGTACATAGCCCAGCAGGCTACTGGATAACTGACGCCCTGCCAGGGTGACGTTGCTCAGACGCGCGTGGCCGCTGCCGCGGTTATCGATAAGTAGCAGCTGGCGCCCATCACGTTTAGCAATGTGCCAGCTAAGCTGCGGTTTGGCGTTTCTGGCTACCAGACCTTGCCCATATACAAACAGCGGCACGGAATAGCGCATCTGAAACGCCAGACCGGCCTGTTTGCTGCCCGGTGCCGGCGGCGCGGGAATTTCATCAAGTAAAATCCGGTAGGCGGATTCTTTGCCTGCCGGCGTTGCCCGCTGTTTGATCAGGCGTATCAGCTGCCTTTTCCCCGGCTCGATACGCACCATCGGCGGGCTGGCGACCACATCCTGCTGATTTTGGTACTGCTCGTTTCCGTTAAGCTGGCGCCAGCCGAAGATGCGCACCTGCATTAAGGTGGTCGCGTCTCCCCGGTTCTCCAGCCACAGCTCTGCGGCCTTGTCATCGCTATCGAGGATCGGGTCGATAGGCCAGATCATCACCGAATTGCCGGCGCGGGCAGTGGATACCAGAGAGCACAGCAGCAGCGTCAGGAAAAGAGGGCGGATCAGTGAATGGGACATAGCGCGTTCCTTGTCGAGGCGGGTTACCAGCTCAGCGTTATCGTCAGGCTGTCGGCATAGCTGCCGGCGCGATAGACGCCGTTCATCTGTAGCTGGCCGTAAACCGGTAAAATGATGTTATTGGCGTTGCTGTAATTAACGGCGACGTTTTGATCTATCGGGATCTCCGCCGCCGCGTTATAGGCAGCGCTGGAAAAAATGCGGTAGGGCAGTAGCTCACCGGAACGGCTGTTTTTTAAATTGCGGGTAGTGGTGTAACTGCTGCCGCCATTAATACTCATACTCAGGGTGGTTCCGGGTGAGCAGGCGAGAGTCAGCGTGGTGTTCTGAACGTAGCTGGCGTTGACCGCACGCGAGCCTACCCCAGGATGAGTACCAAAGTTAAGCGTACCGAATACACCGTTGTTGCTGCCGGAGATAGCGCATCCCGCCACGATCGCGGCGCTGACCTGAAACGACTTAGTCGGCAACGCTGACAGCGAGCCAGATTGTATTATCAGCAGCGTAAAGGCGCTAAGGCCGATGCAGCGCCTGATCCGGCGGTCGTTCATCTTCCCTGCCTGCCATTTAGTAGTTCACGACAACGCTGATGGTATCGGTATAGGTTCCCGCCGGTATGGCGGTATTAAAATTCCCCCCGGTAATGCGGCCGTAAACCGGATAGTTATCACCGTTCGCGGGATCGCTGGTTCCACTGGTAGCCAGATTGGTATTGTTAGCGATAGGGGTGGTATAGGAGGTGTTGCTGTACAGCGTATAAGCGATGCCTTTAGTGGCATCGTTGCCAAGCAGCAGATAGCGCGGCTGAGCGCTGACCGAGCCATACACCGTATCCGGCGCATCGTTGCTGCTGGTCAGCTGCACGTTATAAGACTGGTCGGTGGTGCATTTAACAAAGATGCCATTGCCACGGGAGCCGATCAGGGTGGCGTTCAGGGTACTGAAGGTGGCCGCGCTGGTGCCAAAGTCGAGGGTACCGAAGTTAACGCCGGTAGTGGCTGACTGTCCATTGACCAGACAGCCGGAGGTCAGGGTTAGCGTTGCATTAATCGTACCGGTACTGGTTGCCGCCATCGCCGTACCGCTCAGGCCTACAGCAGCGCTGCACCCGGCGATAAAAAGCCTTAATTTCATAAATAACCCTTATATTATTAAAGATATTAGTAATTACTTATTCTGATGTTTTAAAGCGTCTGCTAGCGCGCCAATAGCATTGGCGTGACGATAACTTACCGTTAAATAATAATAATTCAGGAAGGTTATTATTTTTTTGTACACGGAGTCCAAAAATTTTTTTTCTACTATAGAACAAATATAAAAATCAGGCTAAGTAGAAAGTAAAAAAATTATTAATGTATGGTTGAGCTCGCGTTATCTGCCCGATAAACAGTCACAGGGTGTCTGCCCGGCGTCACGGTGCCAGGTAAATGTGAATTGCTGAGGATGGTTTACAATGCCGTAGCCGGGAGCGGTGAAGTTTGCGCAGTTTCGTCTTATGGTTGCCGTATATCGTGTTGTAAGTAAGAAATTTTATAAAATAACCTCCTGA
The DNA here is from genome assembly GCF_002006995.1 of Izhakiella australiensis. Lineage (GTDB taxonomy): Bacteria > Pseudomonadota > Gammaproteobacteria > Enterobacterales > Enterobacteriaceae > Izhakiella > Izhakiella australiensis. The sequence goes on from NZ_MRUL01000001.1 coordinate 469,164, forward strand.
CACTGGCGCAATTTAAATGTTAAATCGGGCCTAATAAATCAAATTTTCATGATTATATCCAGGCCGGGATCCTGTCTGATTAATTATCGTCGATCAGGCTTGCCGCCATGTATCGCCAACCTATAATAGTGCTTATTTCCCCAAAAACAGGCTGTAACAGATGGCCAAATATCAGAAGCTGGTGGATGAAATTCGTCAGCAGATAGCCAGCGGTGTCTGGCTGCCGGGCGATAAGCTTCCTTCACTGCGCGAGCAGGTTGCCCGCAGCGGGATGAGCCTGATGACGGTAATGCATGCCTACCAGGTGCTTGAAAGCCTTGGTACGCTGGTTTCGCGCCCGCAGTCCGGTTACTACGTTGCACCGCAGGCGGAGTTTTTGCGTCAGCCCGAAGCGCACCAGAAGGTGCAGCTGGCGGAGTCGGTGGATATCAATACTTTTATCTTCGATGTTCTGCAGGCAACGCGCGACCCGCACATTTTACCTTTTGGCTCCGCCTTTCCCGATCCGGACCTGTTTCCCCAACGGGCGCTAATGCGCTCGCTGAATACCGTGGCCCACAGCATGAAGCCTGAGGATGCGCTAAATAATCTGCCGCCGGGTAACGAAGCGCTGCGCAAGACTCTCGCACAGCGGTACGCCATGCAAGGAATAGCCGTTGCACCGGATGAAATCGTCATCACTAACGGCGCGATGGAAGCGCTGAACCTTAGCTTGCAGGCGGTCACTGAACCGGGAGACTGGGTGGTGGTTGAAAACCCCTGCTTTTACGGCGCGTTGCAGGCGGTGGAGCGGCTGAAATTGCGTGCGGTGGCGATCGCCAGCGATCCTCAGCACGGCCTCGATCTGGACGCGCTGCGCGAGGCGTTATCACGCTGGCCGATCAAGGCCTGCTGGCTGATGACCAACTATCAAAATCCGTTAGGCTGTTCGCTCAGCGATGAAAAGAAGGCGCAGCTGGTATCTTTACTGCAAGAGAAAGGCGCCTTTTTAATTGAAGACGACGTTTATGCTGAGCTTGGCACCGACGGCGAGCATCGGCATCCGGCTCGCTACTGGGACAGCCAGGGAACGGTATTGCACTGCAGCTCGTTTTCCAAAAACCTGGTGGCTGGTTTTCGCGTCGGCTGGGTGGCTGCGGGGCGTCACGCGGCAAAAATTCAGCGCTTGCAGTTAATGAGCACGCTGTCTACCAGCGTGCCGATGCAGCTGGCATTAGCCCACTACCTGACCAGCAACAGCTACGATCGCCACCTGCGCGCGCTGCGTCGCAGCCTGGCACAGCGAAAAATGCTGGCCAGACGGGCGCTGACTCGCTGGCTGCCCCCTGAAGTGAATATTAACGATGCCCAGGGCGGCTATTTTTTATGGATTGAGCTGCCGCCGGATCTGGATGCGATGCAGCTTTATTACCGGGCGCTGGCGCGGAACATTAGCATTGCGCCGGGGAAAATGTTTTCCTCCGGCGATCAGTATGCCAATTACTTTCGCTTTAATGCATCCTGGGCGTGGGGAGATGAGCAGGAGCAGGCGGCCAGAATACTGGGTGAGCTGATTCGCACTCTGCTGGACGAGCAGCAGAAAAGGCTACTTAGCCAGCCCTGAAATCGGTTCGCGTGAACCCCAGGTAAGATGGAACATATCGTAGAAATCCACTTCGCCTTTGGTTGCAAGCAGGCGCTGCACGCCTTGTTTGATACTTTCAGGGATAAGCTGATGGGTTAGGATCTCGTTAACTGCTTGGTTCGATAAGTTGCGGTCATAGTACCATTCGCCGTTATAGCAGACGCGCAGATCCAGGGTATCGATATCTTCAAAGCGGTAGCGGGGATTGATATCCATCAGCATCAGAATGCTCATGATCAGGACGAACAGCGTTGCGCCCCAGAACGCCGGCCAGCCAAGGAAGTCGGTCGTAAAGATCAGCGCGGCGGTAAGCAAATAGCAAATAAACATCAGTGCCCACAGGCCCGGATGTTTTTTCATAAAGCTGAAGCTGAAACGGGGTTTATTATCACGCCGTTCTTCACGGTTTATCTGCTCGATCTCGCGCAGCATGATGGTTTTGATGATGTCCATGCTTTCCCCCTGAATTTGGTTATCTGAATATTAAACCACGGCGCGCCGGAAGCGGGCAGAGACAGTTTTTATTTATTCAGCTATAACAGTCGGGTTTATTTGGCTTAAGTTAATAAAATTAGCACGTTATGTGATGTGTAACCATTCAGAGTGATTGCAACCCGACGCCAAAGTGCCACAATTGATTAACAATCTGGTTTCGAATTTATGACAACAGGAGACGCCGTATGCTATACGCTTCTTGCAGTCTGATGTCGCTGATGTCGTTTGCCGCCGGTACGCTGATGACTGGCGCCTCAAGCCAACCGCACTATTTATTACTATCGCAGACGGACAACGGGGTGCCCAATAATCCACGGTTTCCGCTGATCTGTTATCCGCAGGCTGCGCCAGAGGATAGCGAGGATCTCGCCGTCTGGTTTGAAGATCGTTTTGCTGCTAACCAGTGGCTGCCGCGCTGGCGTTATCCCGTTTACCCTTACACCCATTTTCATCCAAATACCCATGAGATGCTGGGCATTTGCGCCGGCTGGGCGGAAATATTATTTGGCGGTGATAATGGCCGGGTAATGACGGTGCACGCTGGCGATGCGGTACTGATCCCCGCAGGCGTCGGGCACAAGCAGATAGCCGCCAGCGATGACTTTTTTGCCGTCGGCGCTTACCCGCGCGGGATACAGCCGGAAACGCTGCGCGACGATAAAGCGCAGTTAAGCCTGGCGCTGGAAGCGGTGAAGCAGGTTGCCGTGCCGCAGAGCGATCCTCTGCTGGGTGACCAAGGCGGCCTGGTTGATATCTGGCACCCGCTGGTCGGCGCAGAAAACCGCAGCGACAGCTAGCCCCACGGCAGCGGTGGTCATTTAATCACAGCGTCCGGGGTTGTCCGCTGCCTGGGCCATGCGCAGCAGCATGCGATGGCCGATATCATTATCCCAGTTAAAGCTGTTTTGCAGCACCACAATGGCGTTGCCGTGGCGCCTGTCCATGCCTATATAGCTGGCGTAGCCGCCGATAAAGCCTGACTGATAAATAATATCCTGCCCGTAAATATGATTGGCGAGCCAGCCGAGAGCGGCGGAGTCATCGTCGCTGGCATATAAGCGCATCCGCATTGCGTCGGCAAAAGCGCGGTCGCGCGTTGGGTTGCCGCTAGCGTGCAAATGGGCAGACAGATATTTCAGCAGGTCGCCCGCGCTGGACCAGAGCGAAGCCGCCCCCATCATGTAACCGCTGAAGTGCCATTCCGGCACCACTTCACCACGCGCGACGAACTTCGGCTGATCGCCGGCATGGCCGCGCGCGCGCCGTATATAGCCCGGCAGCAGCTGCGGATAATAGCCGCTGTGTTTCATCGCCAGCGGTTGCAGTATCAGGCTATTTACCAGCTGCGGTACAGGCCTGCCGCTATGCTGCTCCAGCGCCTGATCGAGCAGGGCATAGCCCAGGTTGGAGTAGATAACTTTGCCCTGCGCGAGCGTGTGGAAATTACGCAGAAAGTCGTTATAGTCGCCAGAATCAAGATCGCCATAAAACGGCGCGCCGGTAAACAGGTAGTACACCAGCTTATCCAGCATTGCGATATTGCTGACCTGTCGCGGTAATCCGGAGGTATGACTCGCCAGTTGCTCCACGGTAATGCGTCGGGCATCGGGGCTGAGTTTATTGCTGCGGGGTAAGAGCTGGCCGAGGGTATCCTGCCAGCTAAGCTGCCCGTGCTGCACCAGCAGCGCGGCGCTTTCGGCGGTAAAGCCCTTGCTGATCGAGCCAACGGCGAACAGCGTATCACCGTCAACCGGTATCAGACGGTCGGTATCGGTATAGCCATAGCTGAATATCTGCTGCTGGCCGTCGGCGGTGATAATACCCACCACCATGCCTGGCGTATGGCCGCTGTCTATTTGCGGCTGTGCTAACTGGTCGATCTGCTGATGCAGCGACAGCGAGCAGCGTGCGCCGGTATTCTCAATATTAGGAGCGTCGATGCTATTGCTGGAGAGTGAGGTGCCGCAGCCGATCAGCAGTATGCTCAGCAGCAGAATGATTACGCGTTTCATGTCCCTGCAAAATGGAAACTGTGCGAAAAATTGCGCTCAGATTAGCAGAAGTCTGACGGATTCTCATGGCTATATGCCGATTAAACCACTTTTTTATTGTGCCCGAACCAAAGTCTTCGTTTATTCGATAAAATTTGACTTAATTAATGCGCTATTGTCACCGGGATATATACCTGATGGTTTTATGGTTATTACCGATGTAGAGTTGGGCGATTCTGGGTTATTACCAATATAACGCGCAGCAGGGCCGCTGTTTTAAATTATGCCGCCTGTGCTTTTTGCTACTTTGTTATTTGAAAAAACATAGCAGGAGCTTAATATTTCTGTAATAGGAGCGTCACAGGCGAGCTTTAATTTCGCGGTAAAAACACCCGGAGATAACTTGTGTTCACTATCGAACAGGTTCTTGCGGATCTCTATCCCGATCATAAACCGGCAGGCTGGCAGCTGGCGCTGCTTAAAAGGCTGCTGCACGAAAAGCAATTTCAGGCGTTTGATCAACAATATCGTCATCTGCAAGGCCTCGATATGGTTGAACAGGTGCTGGAATATTTCGATTTTCGCTGCGATACCAGCGAACGCGATTTGGAACAAATTCCCCCATCAGGACCGCTGGTCATTGTCGCCAACCACCCACTGGGAACCCTTGACGGCCTGGCGCTGCTCCATGCCATCTCCCAGGTTCGACGCGACGTAAAAATTGTTACCAACCGGCTGCTTAACTGCCTCACGGCGCTAAAAAGCCTGATGCTTGCGGTCGACAATATGGGCAATCGCACCAGCCGCCAGCAGGTCGCGTTAATGCAGGAACAGCTCGAAAATCAGGGCGTGCTGATCTTCTTCCCCGCCGGTGAAGTGTCGCGGCTTGGCAGCAAAGGCATCCGCGATGGGAAATGGAGTCAGGGCTTTGTTCGTCTCGCCGCGCGATCGCGCGCGCCGGTGGTGCCTGTACACATCAGCGGGCGCAACTCTTCGCTGTTTTATGCGACTTCCGCGCTCTATCAGCCGTTCTCGACCATGTTGCTGGTCAACGAAATGTTTAAGCAGCAGGGGAGCCGGATCAAACTGCAAATTGGTGAGCGGATACCTTTCGCCAACTGGTATGACGGTCGCACGCCGGCAAAAGAGCTGGCAGCCCGTTTTCGTCGCCACGTTTATCGTATCGGCCAGGGAAAAAGCAGCTTATTTCAGACCGAGGCGGCGATCGCCCGCGCAGAAGATCGGGCGGTGCTGAAAAAAGCGCTTGCTGACTGCGAGGTCTTGGGCCAGTTGCCCGATGGCAAAGTCATTTATCTATACCGCCGCAATGATGAAGCCTACGTGCCAATTCTGCGCGAGCTGGGTCGACTGCGGGAAATCGCTTTTCGTGCCGTTGGCGAGGGCAGCGGTACCCGCCGCGATCTCGATGATTACGATGATGATTATTACCATCTGATTCTGTGGGATGACGAGGCGCTGGATATCGTCGGCGCCTATCGTTTTATTCCCACCGCAGAACAGGTCAAACGCAAGGGAATGGCCGGTCTCTACAGCTATAGCCTGTTTAATTACGGTAACGAGATGAATCCAATACTCGACCAGGGCATTGAGCTTGGCCGCAGTTTTATTCAGCCAGCTTACTGGGGTAAGCGCGGCCTGGACTACTTATGGATGGGAATTGGCGCCTGGCTGGAGAAGTATCCGCAATATCGCTATTTGTTCGGCCCGGTCTCTATCTCCGGCGGCTTACCGCTGGCGGCGCGGGACTTACTGGTGGCCTTCTATCGGCTTTACTTCGCACCGACTCTGCCGCTGGCGCAGTCACGTCGCCCTTACCCGGCATCATTGCCGACGGTGCTGGCGCAATTCAGCGGCGATGATTATCACGAAGATCTACGGCGGCTGAAGCGGCTGTTAAACAATCTCGGCACCGGCATTCCGCCGCTGTACAAACAATATTCCGAGCTGTGTGAGCCAGGCGGCGTGCAGTTCATCGACTTTGGTAGCGATCCCGACTTTAATAACTGCATTGACGGCCTGGTTTTAGTTGACGTCAGTCAGCTTAAAGAAAGCCGCTTTGAACGCTATGTTGCCGTTCATCGCTCACAAGACGCGGGCGCTGAACAACCTACGGTTTGATGCGCTGCCTTTTCCGGTCAGAAAGCGATGGCGCGGGCGTTGATGCCTGCGCCATTTACCCATTCTGAGGATAAGTCGTCAAAAAAATGACTTGTTTTACCGCTGCGGTAATGGAAATCTGTTTGCGCCACATGTTCTGCTATGGACGTTGTTAAAAAGGAATGATTTATGCGTTTATTACTCTCCGCTGTTGCCGGTGCGCTGCTTGTCAGCCCGCTGGTTCAGGCACAAACAGAAGTCGATTTTTCTGCGATAAAGAAGATTGTTGAGACCACCACGCCCGCCAGCTCCAGCCCGGAGTTCGTCAAATTTCAGCAGGATGTCGAGCAGAGAGCGTTAAAAGCGCTGCAAGGCGCCGCGCCGAAGCTGACGCTGCAAGAGGTGATAAAAGCCAGACAAAATAGTACTCAGGCCGATGAAGCCTGGCTGAAAGCCAGCGGTTTCAGCTTTGATAAGAAAGCGCTGAAGAAAGAGAATGTCCAGCTGCTGAGTGCCTTTTCAGCGTTGCCGGAAAGCATCCTCAAGCAGAATCTTGCCACGGTAGAAAAAATCAATAACGGCGCCTCTGATGCCGATCGTCATCAGGCGCTGGTGGATGCCGACGATCGCCCCTATCTTTATTTCCTTGCTGATGCGCTGGGGCCGCGCTTAGGAAAAGCCTTTCTTCGCGCTTATGATAAGGGCGAGCTAGGTAAGGCGGCGGCGTTGATTAAGCGTAGCGAAGTGGGTATTCATCAGGCGAAAGAGCATTACAATAATCCGCGTCCGTTTCGGGTTGCCGGTAACAGCATCCAACTGGTGAAAGACAGCGTTATCGTCAAAAACGACGGATTGTACAAACCTTCCGGCGGTTCGTTCCCAAGCGGTCATACGAATACCGGCTACACCGATGCGCTGCTGCTGGCTGAAATGCTGCCGGAGCGATTTGTGCCGCTGATGGATCGCGCGGCCAAGTACGGCTATTCCCGCCTGGTGATGGGCGTTCACTATCCGCTTGATCTGGTCGGCGCACGCATGGTGGCCCAGCACAATGTCGCCAGCTTCCTCAACCAGCCGGCCTATCGCAAACTGTTTGACGACGCTAAGCAGCAGTTGCGCAGCGCGCTGGAAAAAGAGTGCGGTACTTCATTGGCGGAGTGCGCTAAGCCCGTCAGTAATGCGGACGATCCCTACAGCGCGCCGCAGATGAAAACCCTTTACCGCTTTACGATGACCTACGGTCTGGCGCAGCAAAAAGCGCCGCAGACGCCGGTGGTGGTGCCGAAAGGTGCGGAAGTGCTGCTGGAAGGGCCGCTGCCCAACCTCAGCGCCGAACAGCGCCGCCAGCTGATGGTAAAAACCGCGCTGGCCAATGGTTATCCGCTGTCCGGTAACGTTGAACAGAGCTTCTGGCAGCGTCTGAATTTGCGTGATGCCGCTGCGATGGGGCTGAACGCGGCGAAATAACAGGATGAGATAAGTAAAACGGCCCGGCGTTTGCGCACCGGGCCGTTTTTTTATAGCGCCGGATAAACGCCGGGGCCAATAGGCAGGCCGGAAAAATACCATGCCAGCAGCAGCAGTACCCAGACGCTGATAAACACCAGCGGATAGGGCACGATCAGCATGTAATAGGTACCGAGCTGCGCATCTTTGCGGTAGCGCTGCAAAAAGCCGAGAAACAGCGGCAAGAAGGGGGACATCGGCGCCAGCGGCAGAACGGCTGAATCGGCAATGCGAAACACCATCTGGGCAAAGGCCGGATGAAAGCCGAGCAGCATGAACATCGGAACGAAGATCGGCGCCAGGATCGACCAGATCGCCGATCCGCTGGCGATAAACATGCACAGCAGCGCCGAGAGAAACATCAGGCCAATAAACGCCGGCGCGCCGCTCATACCCAAGGCTTCCAGTCCGTCAGTCAGCGCGATGGCCATAAACTTGCCCATATTGCTCCAGTTAAACATCGCCACGAACTGCGACAGCGGGAATACCATGACGATGAATCCGGCCATGCTTTTCATTGGTTCAATCAGCAGCGCGGGGATATCGTCCGGACGCTTAATCTGCCTGGTCACTACGCCATAGGCGATCGCGACGACGAAAAACAACAGAATGATCAGCGGAACGATGCCCTTAATAAAAGGCGAAGGAATGATGCCGCCACTTTTGGGATCGCGCAGCATTGCGCCCTCCGGCACCACCAACAGGGCCAGCAGAGCGACAAAAATCAGCCCGGCGATGCCGCTCCATAGCAGACCGCGATTTTGCAGCGGCGTCAGCCGGGCGAGCTTTTCTTCTGATTGTCCCTCCCAGGCTGGCAGGCGGGGTTCGATAAACTTGTCGGTCAGCAGCGCGCCAGCAACGGTGAGCACAATGACCGATGCCGCCATAAAAAACCAGTTGTCTATCACGTTAACCTGCACGGCGTCGTTCACCGCTTTCGCCGCTTCGGTACTGATACCGGACAGCAATACGTCGGTGGTGACAATCAGCAGATTCGCGGTAAAGCCGGATGCGACCCCGGCGATCGCCGCCAGCAATCCGGCGACGGGATGACGCCCCACGGCGATAAACATCAAGGCGCCGAGCGGCGGCATCACTACCAGCGCTGCATCAGAGGATATATGGCTGAAAAAAGCGATGAACAGCACCATGTAGCTGGCGTAGCGTGCGCTTACAAATGACGCCATGCGGTTCATCAACGCCTGTAGCAGACCAACCTGCTCAGCCAGTCCGGCACCGATCATCAGCGCCAGGATGGAGCCCAGCGGGGTAAATCCGCTGAAATTTTTAATAATGTTTGGCAGCAGCCACTGTATGCCGCCGCTGCTTAGCAGATTTTTTACGACAATCGCCTCGCCGTTGACCGGATTACGAACTGATATATGAAGCCAGGAGAGCAGGGCGGTGGCGGCCATTAAAACCACAATCAGATAAACAAACAGTAAAAAAGGATTAGGCACCCGGTTACCGATGCGTTCGATCACACTGAATATCTTCCCTGGGCTTTTCTCACGTGCTGTCACGTCGCTCATGGCGAACCCTCGTGGTTGTTTTCCGTCAGTAATGACGAAATCATTGATGTTGTGTTTTGTGCTTATTATTTTTTATCTTGCTACGCCGCTCGCTGGCGGCGCAGGTAAAACATCAGATCTGCGGTGAAGGCGAGACGCCTTCCGGTATTGGGCACTGCCATGGGTATGCCGCGCGCTGCCGGGCAAGTTCCTGCTGCGCGAGATTCAGCGTCTCTGGTTGGGTAAACAGCGTCAGCGCGGTGGCGCCCAGGGTTTTCGCTGCCAGCCACATCCCTTTGTGAGCAATAGAAGTGCGGCCCTGAGCAACCAGTTGCCAGGTGTGCAGCGGCGTACCGAGAGCGAAACAGGGAGCAAAGCATTGCGCGGTCGGCGCTACCCAACTGACGTCGCCGACGTCCGTTGAGCCGTACATCACCGCGTCGGCCTCGGCGTAGGGCGCAACCTCGTGCGTCAGTGTCCGATCGCCGAGACTCTGTGCCCACTGCTGACCTGCGCTGCCGCCGGTACGGGCGATATTATCGCGCGCGTTATGCAGATCTGCCTCGCTAAGCGTCTGACGGATTTGTCCGGCGAACGCGAGCTCCTCCGTGCTGTAGTCCGGTACGCCGAAGTGGTGCAGATGTTGATACATCACCCGCTCCAGCGTTCGGTTAGGGCGGTAATCTGAACAGGCTTTATCAAAACGGATGCTGAGCTGGGTGTCGGTCATCAGCGCCGCGCCGCGCGCGATATTACAAACCCGTTGATAAATATCCTGTACCTGCTCGGTTTTCGGCGCGCGCACCAGATAGAGCACCGCCGCATCGGCCTGCACTACGTTAGGCGAGCGGCCGCCGGTGTTGGTGACCGCATAGTGCAGGCGGGCGTCCTGCACGATATGTTCACGCAGAAAGTTAGCGCCGGTATTCATCAGCGTCACCGCATCCAGCGCGCTGCGGCCAAGGTGCGGCGAGTTCGCTGCATGGGCCGCCAGTCCTTTAAAATGGAATTCGGCCTGAATATTAGCCAGCGTGGGCGTATTGAACATGCCGGCAAAACCCTCCGGGTGCCAGCTCAGGGCGGCGTCGACATCATCAAACAAGCCGTCGCGTACCATAAAGGTTTTTCCGGAGCCGCCTTCCTCGCCGGGGCAGCCATAAAAGCGCACGGTGCCAGCCTGCGGGTGCTGCTCCAGCCAGCCTTTTACCGCTGAAGCCGCCGCCAGCGCGGCGGTACCAAGTAGATTGTGACCGCAACCGTGGCCGTTGCCATTCTCAATCAGCGGCTGCGGGCTGGCCAGCGCGGCCTGCTGACTTAGCCCCGCCAGCGCGTCAAACTCACCCAGCAGGGCGATCACCGGTTTTCCCTCGCCGTAGCTGGCAATAAACGCGGTCTCAATACCGCCGGCATTGCGCTCAACGCTGAACCCTTCAGCCTCCAGCGCATCGGCCAGCAGCGCCGATGAGCGATACTCCTGAAAGCGGGTTTCCGGAACGTCCCAGATGGCGTCGCTTAGCGCGCTATAATCCGCCTCCCGCGCCGTTATCCAGTGATTAATAAATGCCGCCTGTGATGCTGTCATTTTTCCTCCTCCCGGTATTGGTCGATGTTGAGCGCCAGCAGCGTCAGGGTTTTAATTGCCGTGGCCATAACCGATTCGTCGAAATCAAACTTTTCGTTATGGTGTCCGGCGCTGAGATCGCAGCCGAAAATAAGGTAGGAGGCTTGTCCGCCGCGGGCTTTCACCCTTTCCATCATCCAGGTGGCATCTTCCGATCCGGCGGCCTGGTTTTTGCTATCCACGCGCGAGGTGATTTGCGCGATCTGCGCCGCCTGCTGACGAATAAAACGCACCCAGGGCGCGGTGGGCTGCGAACTGCGCGCGCTGCCCATCAGGGTTATGTGGTGCTCGACGTCGTACATTGCGGCGGCGCCGGCGATAACCTGCTGCGTTCGTGCAAAAATGTCATCATTAACCTGATTGCTGCCGCCGCGCGTTTCCACTTTCATGCTGGCGCGATCGGCGACGACATTGCGCCCGCTGCCCGCGCGCAGTACGCCGACGTTAACTCTGGCGCTGCCGCCGCTGTGCTGGGTCAGGGTGTGTAGCGCCAGGGTGGCCTGCGCCGCCGCCAGCAGCGCGTTGCGACCTTCCTCCGGTCGGCCGCCGGCATGGGAGGCGACGCCGTGGAAATCGACGTCCAGCTTGGTGGTTGCCATGAAGCTGTCGCAGCCGCATACCAGTTCGCCGGCAGGAACGCCGGTGCCGATATGAATAGCGCCAAAGAAATCAACCTCATCCACCACGCCAGCCTCCACCATCGCTTTCGCGCCGCGGGTGCCTTCTTCCGCCGGCTGGAAAATGATTTTCAGCGTACCGTTAAGCTGCGCAGCAAACGTCATCAGCGTACGCGCCAGGCCAATGCCGATGGTAGTGTGGCCATCGTGGCCGCAGGCGTGCATCATGCCAGCGTTACAGGAGGCAAAACCATCGCGAAACGGCCGGTGGTCATCTTGCAGGCGTTCGTTAAGATCCAGCGCGTCCATGTCAACGCGAAATGCCACCACCGGACCGGGGCGGCCGGTTTCGAGGGTCGCGACCAGGCCGCAGAAACCGCCGGAAAAGTGGGGCAGCCACTCGGTCAGCGCGCCCTGTTCAATGGCTCGCTGCTCCTCACGCTGTAAGGTCGCGGCATCGGGTAAGCCCATACGATGTTCGGCGCTGATCACTTCCCGCCCCATTTGCAGCTGCCAGCCGAGGCGGTGAAGCTCCGCTGCGACCAGCGTGGCGGTCCGAAACTCCAGCCAGCCGGATTCCGCGTAATGGTGCAGATCGCGACGCCAGTGCTGCAAATCCGCGGCCAGGCTATCGACATAGTCCAGTATTTCCTGTTGCATCAGTCCGTTCCTGTATCAGGTTATAACAGCGCAGGCAGGCGTTGCTCCCCCGTCGCTGTCGGGTGGTAGATATTTTGGGGAAGTAGTAAGACGCATCTGCTCCGGGGAGAGATGACTACTGACCGCTAACTTGTTACCGCGAATTCAATCGCGTTGAGTAACTACGTTGCCGTTGGGAAAGTTGTGCCGTTTACCGGCGTGAAATGCTTTTTTTTAGTTTGTTTAACCGAATCTACACAATGGTAATTATTGAAAAAAGATGACAGTATCTTTTCACTGATAAACAGCGGTTATCACTAAAGAGGCATCAATGCCTGCGGCGATCAAACTTCATCAACTGCGTGCTTTCGTGGCGGTGGCCCGACTCGGCAGTATTCGCGCGGCCAGTCGCGCTGCCCATTTATCCCAGCCGGCGCTAACCAAATCGATTCAGGAACTGGAAGATGGGGTGGGGGCTAAGCTGTTTATTCGCCGTCGGCAGGGCGTGGTGATGACCAATATCGGCGAGAGCTTTTTTAAACATGCCAGCCTGATTCTGGAAGAGTTACGCGTGGCGCAGGAAGATATCCAGCAGCGGCTGGGGCTGGCGGGCGGCAGCGTTAATATCGGCGTTGGCGGCAGCATTGCGCGTACTATCATGCCGCAGGTGATAACCCGTTTTCATCGGGAATATCCGAACGTGAAAATCCGTATCGTTGAAGGCCAGCTGGTTTCAATGATCCCAGCCCTGCGCCAGGGAGAGCTGGATTTCACCATCAATACTTATTATCAGGGGCATCTGGATAATGAGCTGAGCTACGAATACTTAATGGATCGCGAATATCAGGTGGTGGTAAGGCGGGGTCATCCCCTTGAACATGCTACTTCTATTACCCAGCTGCTGGAATGCGACTGGACGATGCCAACGCCTAACGGCAGCTACTACCGGCTGCTGCATGACTTATTTGCCGACCGCGATATGATGCCGAAGATCAGCGTGACCTGTGAAACCTTTATGGCATGCACCAGCCTGGTGGCTCAGAGCGATTTCGTCAGCATTCTCTCGCGTGACGTTATTAGCGATCCCATTCTGGGTAACCACCTGGTGCCGCTTGCGGTCTGCGAACCGTTACCGAAGGCGGGGTTTTATCTGATACAGCGCAAAGATACCGCGCTGACGCCGATGGGAGCCAGCCTGGCGCAGCTGTTCAGACAACAGTGTCGCGTGCCAATGAGTTTTTGATTATGGTATAGCTCTGGTTTTTATTTCGCGCATGTGCAGGAAGCCCTATGGAACCCATCCGTATTGAAGACTGGCGCCCTGAGTTTCGCCAGCAGGTTATCGGTCTTATCCTCCCGATCCAGACCGCAGAATTTTCTATTACTATCACCGCCCAGCAGCAGCCGGATTTGCAGGATGTTCGCGGGTTTTATCAGTACGGCAACGGCGGATTCTGGCTGGCCTGCCACGGTAAACAGGTTGTGGGCTGTATCGCGCTCAAAGATATCGGTGACGGGGAAGGGGCGCTGCGTAAAATGTTTGTTGCCGCTCCGTGGCGCGGGCGGGAGCATGGCGTCGCGGCGGCGCTGTTAGCCCATTTGCTGACTCATGCCCGTGAACGCAAAATGCGAACGCTCTATCTTGGCACCACCGCAGCCTTTCTGGCGGCGCATCGCTTTTATGAAAAGCATGGCTTTAGTCTGGTGGAGGCCGATACGCTGCCAGAAAGCTTTCCGCGTATGGCGGTAGATTCACGCTTTTATCGCATGGCGTTATAAGAAACGCCGCTGCGAGCGCAGCGGCGTAACAACGTCAGAGAGTTTCCTGAGCGCCCATTTTGCCGAGGTCTTTATCGGCCAGATACAGACCTTTACCATCCTGGCCAACCAGTGCCAGTTTATCAATTACCGCTTTGAACAGTTTCTCTTCTTCATGCTGCTCAGCGACGTACCATTGCAGGAAGTTGAAGGTTGAATAATCTTGGCTGGTCATGGCTGCGTGAGCCAGCTCATTGATTTTGCTGGTGATTAGCTGTTCGTGTTCGTAAGTCATGTCAAAGACTTCAGACAGGCTGTTGAAGGTAACCGGCGGTGCTTCAATGCTGCCCAGCACCGGCATAGCGCCGGTATCGCTCAGGTAATTGAACAGACGCTTCATATGATCCATCTCTTCGCTGGAATGCTCGCGCAGAAACGCCGCGGCGCCTTCAAAGCCTTTGTCACTGCACCAGGCACTCATTTGCAGATAGAGATTGGCAGAATAAAACTCAAGATTCAGCTGCTCGTTGAGCCTTGCTGTCATTTCATTAGTTAGCATGGTTACTCCCGGAATGTTATTTTGAAAATTAATATCAGGCGATGGTGCTTATTATGCATAGCTTAATAAAAATAGAAATGGCGAACAGGCTTAATTTTTAAATATTTGTTTCGATTTATCGTTAAAATGATTAACTGATAATTATTATCGCGTTAAAAGTGAATTATTCTCATTGTTTAATGGGGATGATAATTATTTTTATTACCTGGCGATGAGTTTCAGCCTGGAAAATAATAACCACATATATCATAAGGTTGATAAGGCCGGCCGCCGTGGGGCATGCCGGTATCTGGCCCTTATCGGGCGGGTTGGCGGGCACCGGGCGACAAACACGTATTCTTGTCGCCCGGAAAATAAAATAACAAACCAGGTCTGGTGGCTGTTAATAATAATCTTGCGATGAATGGCTAAATAATTCAGCAGGGCGAGCGATGTGACGGTAGGCGAATAGTTTCATGCCGCAGACGATGCTGGAATATATCGCTGGTGCAAATAATTGGTCGGTGGATAAATAAAGAATCGGGTAAAGGGTCGGCTGTGGGCCCGGGCCGCGCGCGCTTTCACTGCGTGCAGAGACATCGCCGCGCCGGGCAGGATTTATGCCGGTGCGATTGCCCTCTATAAACCAGAGAGGGCGGCGATGGCAGCAAAGGGCTATCAGAGAACAGCGGCCCGCATCGCTTACAGAGACATCGCCGCGCCGGGCAGGACTTATGCCGGTACGATTGTCCGCTATAAACCAGAGAGGTGACGATGGCAGCAAAGGGCTATCAGAGAACAGCGGCCCGCATCGCGTAGTGGCCTCTGCGTCGCGCCCGTCGGCGATGTGCTTCTGGTAACAAATGTCAAGGATACGTCGGCACTGCTATAACTGCCTGATCTGGCATCGTGGGCTGCACTGACAACGCCGGGCGGGCAGTCTATAACAATTCTCGCGCAATAAGTTATAACAATATTACTTTAAGGTTTTTATATTAATATCATAAAGATGGAGTGTTTTTGTTGAGTTAATGTTGTGAGAAAAAACGTTTTCATTAACATTTGTTAACATTTTTGCGGCTTACCCTGACAAAAAATAAGATTATTTTAACTCCATTCAAATTACTCCAATAATTATTAGCGTGCTTAACATCGGGCCATCTATGGCGACGTTTGGCACTTTTTTGGTATACACCGACTGGAAAGCATAATGAGTAAGAAAAGCAACGAGGGCGTGCCCTCGCGGCGGCGTTTTCTGCAAAAAACGCTGTCGATTATCCCATTGGCTGCCGTAGGCGGCAGCAGCGTCGTTTCCCTCAGTACCCTTGCCGCCGATGCAGACTCCAAAGCAGAAGGCGTTTCAGCCCACTACGTACCGACTTTTTTTAATAATGATGAGTGGCGGTTTATCCTCGCCGCCACCGATCGACTGATCCCAAGCGACAGTAACGGTCCGGGCGCCGTCAGCGAAGGCGTGCCAATTTTCATTGATAAACAAATGGAACTGCCATATGGCCATGGTCAGCTGTGGTATATGCAGGCCCCTTTTGCCAGCGCTGCTCCTGAAATGGGCTATCAGTCCAATCTGGTGCCGCGTGAAAACTATCGCCGCGCTATCAAAGCAATAAACGGATATTGCCAGCAGCAGTTCCAGAAAGTGTTTGCCGACCTTAGCCATCAGCAGCAGGAAGATATTCTGCACCAGCTAGACGGCGGCAAGCTGACCTTTGATGACGTGCCGGGCAAGCTGTTTTTTGAGCAGCTGTTGGAAAACACCAAAGAAGGCTATCTGGCCGACCCGCTGCACGGCGGTAACCAGACGCTCGCTTCCTGGAAGCTGATCGGATTCCCCGGTGCCCGCGCCGATTATCAGCAGGTAATGGATAACCCTAACAAGCCTTATCCGTTAGGGCCGGTCAGCATTTCCGGTAAAAGGAGCGTTTAATCGTGGCAATTAAAAAAGATCCGGTCGACGTAGTGATCGTCGGCTTTGGCTGGACCGGCGCGCTGATGGCGATGGAGCTGGCAGACACCGGCCTGAACATTCTGGCGCTGGAGCGCGGCGAAGCGCGTGATACTTATCCTGACTTTGCTTATCCGCGCATCATTGACGAACTGACTTACGGCATTCGTCTGAAGCTATTCCAGAACGCTTCGAAAGAAACGGTGACCGTGCGTCATACCAGCGGCGAAACCGCGCTGCCTTATCGTCGCTTCGGTTCTTTCCTGCCCGGCGACGGCGTCGGCGGCGCCGGGGTTCACTGGAACGGCATGCTGTGGCGCCCGCTGGAAGCGGATATCAAAATGCGCAGCACCGTTATCGAAAAATACGGCGCGGATTTTATTCCCAAAGATATGACCGTGCAGGACTATCCCTTCAGCTATGAGGAGATGGAGCCGTTTTTCGATAAGTTCGAAAAAATATGCGGAACCGCAGGCCAGGCCGGCAACGTTAACGGCGATAAGCACGAAGGCGGCAACCCGTTTGAAGCGCCGCGTAAAAATCCTTATCCGACGAAGGCGCTTAAGCAGCAGTATTCCGGCATGTTATTTAGCAAGGCGGCCAAAGAACTGGGGTACAACCCGTTCCCTGTGCCGGCGGCAAACTGTTCTGAACCTTATACTAACCCGTACGGCGTAGACCTTGGCGTCTGTAACTACTGCGGCTTCTGTGAACGCTACGGCTGTTTTAACTACTCGAAAGCCTCTCCTAACGCGAACGTGCTGCCTGCGCTGCGTTCCTATAAAAATTTCGAGCTGCGCCCGCAGTCGCATGTTCTACGCGTGAATACTGATTCAACCGGTAAGAAAGCCACCGGCGTAACCTATATTGATGCTAACGGCCAGGAAGTTGAGCAGCCGGCCAACCTCGTGGTTTTGAGCGCCTTCCAGCTGCATAACGTGCGTCTGCTGCTGCTGTCGAAAATCGGTAAGCCTTACGATCCGACAACCGGAGAAGGCGTGGTCGGGCGTAACTATGCCTATCAGATGACCGGCGGTATTAAGCTGTTCTTTGATAAAGACACCTATTTCAATCCGTTTGCCGCCACCGGTACTACCGGGATGTACATTGACGAGTTCAACGCGGAAAATTTTGATCATGCCAAACTGGGCTTTATCGGCGGCGCAACCATTTCTGCCACCACCACCGGCGGCCGTCCTATTCAGCAGATGACTCTGCCCGGCAAGGCGCCGAAGTGGGGTTCAGGCTGGAAAGCATCGATCAAAGATAACTACCTGCATTCGATGGGCGTCGGCTCTTCCGGTTCGGTGATGCCTTATAAGCAGTGCTATCTCGATCTCGACCCGACCTACAAAGATGTTTTCGGCCAGCCGCTGCTGCGTATGACTTTTGACTGGCAGGAAAACGAGCTGAAAATGACTAATTTCATTGGCAGCAAAGCGGAAGAAATTGTTAAACGCATCGGGCCAAAATCTTATGAGATGGGTTTCAAGAGCATGAAAGCCCATTATGACGTGCGTCCCTACCAGTCAACCCACACCACCGGCGGCGCGGTGATGGGTGACAACCCGAAAGACAGCGTGGTGAATAAATACCTGCAGAGCTGGGATGTGCCAAACCTGTTTGTGCTGGGCGCTTGCTGTTTTCCGCAGAACCTGGCCTATAACCCAACGGGTATCGTTTGCGCCACTGCGCTGTTTTCTGCGCACGCGATTCGCACGCAGTATCTGGCTAACCCCGGACCGCTGGTCCAGGCATAACAGGGTAGAGACGACAATGACTATGCGTTTAAAAGGAATCATCCCCCTGTTGTCGCTGGCGCTGTTTCCGCTCGGCGCTTACGCCGCTGACGGCAGCGAAGCGGTCAGTAAGGGGCAGTATCTGGCAACGGCCGGCGACTGCGTTGCTTGTCATACCGCCGCAGACGGCAAGCCGTTTGCTGGCGGCCTGAAAATGTCGACCCCGGTCGGCGCGATATACAGTACCAATATCACCCCGGATAAAGAGACGGGCATTGGCGATTACAGCTATGACGACTTCGCCAAAGCGCTGCGTGAAGGCGTGGCGAAAGATGGCCATCATCTCTACCCGGCGATGCCTTATACCTCATTTGCCAAAATTAATGATGAGGATATGCACGCGCTGTACGATTTCTTTATGCAGCAGGTGCAGCCGGTTAAACAGGCTAACCGCGACAGTGATATTCCCTGGCCGATGAGCATGCGCTGGCCGCTGGCGGTGTGGAATAGGGTATTTCATGATGAAAAGGTCTTCCAGCCAGACAGCAGCCAGAGCGCCGAGTGGAATCGCGGCGCCTATCTGGTTCAGGGCCTGGAGCACTGCGGTACCTGCCATACGCCGCGCGGTATTGCCTTTGAGGAAAAAGCGCTGGACCAAAGCGACAGTGCTTTTCTGACCGGAGGGACGCTTGAAGGTTGGCATGCGCCCGATCTGACCGGCAACGCGAAAGATGGTTTGGGGCGCTGGAAGCAGCAAGACATCGAAAATTTCCTGAAAACCGGACGTACCGATACCACTATGGCGTTTGGCTCTATGACTGACGTTATTGAGCACAGTACCCAGCACCTCAACGATGCCGACCTGAAAGCGATGGCGGTTTATCTGAAGTCGCTGAAAGCGTCGAATCCTGAGGCTAAAGCGCCTGCTGAGCAAGACGACACCACGGCAGCGTTGATTAAAGGTGATATGAGCAAGCCCGGCGCGCAGGAATATATGGACAACTGTGCTGCCTGCCATCGCACTGATGGTAAAGGCTACACCAACGCCTTCCCGGCGCTGGCCCATAACAGTGCGCTGCTGAGCGATGATCCGTCATCACTGATCAGCATTGTGCTGAAAGGCGGCAAAACGGCGGTGACCAAAGAAGCTAAGAGCGGTATGGCGATGCCGGACTTCGGCTGGCGCCTTAACGATCAGCAGGTGGCCGATCTGCTTACCTTCGTGCGCAGCAGCTGGGGCAATCAGGCGAAAGCCGTCACTGCCGATCAGGTAAAAGATATCCGTAAGGAATCATCGACAGCTGAGCAGAAAGACGTTCATCACAGTGATAAACGTTAAGCATTACGCTTGCCATCAAGCCAAAACCCCGGATTTCCGGGGTTTTGTTTGTCAGGTGGACGGTTCAGGCCGCTGTATCAGCCATGCAGCCGGTGCTGGCCCGGAAACCATTCCGGAAGCAGTTGGCTGCTGTGCTTTGTCAGCCGGGTAGCTGACAGCGCTGGGTTATCTGCGCGCTTATCTGGTCCAGCAGCTCATAGCGCCGACGGTATTCCGCGCGCTTTTTGCTGGCAATATCTTCAATCGCCTTTCTCGGCATTTGCAGCGGAAAGATGAAGTTGCCTTTAACATCCTGCACGGCGCCTAGCGATTGCCAGAACTCATCATAATCTGCCAGCAGCTTATCTTTTTTCTTTGTCCGGTAGCGCCATGAAGCATAAATATGGTTGCGGTTACTGACGGCGATGACCTGCTCAGCAGAGAGTTGTTGCGCCAGATTAATTACGGCCTCTGTCAGCAGACGTTTTGGAAATAAACCGTGACAGGATTTGGTCGCCGAATGGATACTTTCATGAGGCGTGTGATTCCGCGCGCCCTGTAATCCGCCAATAAATATAGCCTGCTTATTATTGTATCTGACAAGCGTAAACGTCAGCAGCGCCAGCGTGGTATTTTGCTCATCGCAAAACTGGAGGGTTGCTTCGCCCTCTTTACCGAGAAAATCTTCAGCACGTAATTTTACGCTGAATTCTTTCTGATCTTTGCCGGTTATTTTTGCCAGTACGGCACCGCGATCGGAAAAATAACCGTCAATAAGGTTGCGCGGCAAGGCATGGCAGAACTGAAGGTAGTGATTGTTTATGCTGCTTTGCTTTTGACCCAGGCCGATGCCCAGCGCCATCCATGGGCGCTGCAGGCGGCAAGGCAGACCCGGTTGCGCCTTGATTATCTGGTTGAACAGGGGATTTTTCGCCATCTCAGAAAGATAGCGATAAGTGTGAAATGGCATGCAAAGAGAACGAATAACAAATTTTCTGCGATAGGTTTTTCCCAGCCAGTATTTTCCAGGCGTGATGTTACCCTGCGCCAGATTAAAAAATAGTGACCAGCCGTTTAGTGGCTTCGCGCCATAAATGTTATTGGTTGTTTGGATTGATGACACAATTAATCCGCCATAATAATCATGAAATTACGAGACAGGGTAAGCAATTAATTCTCATTGTCAGCATTACCCGTAACATAAGGCGTGGCGATAGTATCATTACGAAAATAAACCAGGGTTAAACTTGCGCGGGGCGAATGACGGAGTAATCGTTAATAATTCCTGGCCGTTGTGGCGCCGTTTAATATTCATCTGCGGTGACGTTTAAAGGCAGTGCGGGTTAATTATCGCCGTGGTTAGCGATAAACATTCTTTAGCGACGCATCACCCACTTCGCTGTAAAAGTGAGATCGGGATCGGATTGCGCGATGCTATGGTGTTAAAAAATAGGACAAATGTGGCGCACATCGATTTTTTTCTCTGCGCAATAGGCTATCAATTACATCTGTCATCGCATTTATCGCCGGAGAAAGTATGTTTAGCATCACCTTTATCCACCTGTTCAGAATCCG
Source organism: Izhakiella australiensis (assembly GCF_002006995.1). Lineage (GTDB taxonomy): Bacteria > Pseudomonadota > Gammaproteobacteria > Enterobacterales > Enterobacteriaceae > Izhakiella > Izhakiella australiensis. The sequence goes on from NZ_MRUL01000001.1 coordinate 490,177, forward strand.
CCGCTGGCGGCGACGTGAGGTCTCAGCTTCCGCGACAGCAGCACGCTAGCGCGGCTGGTCCAAACGGCGCTTTTGTAAAGCGCAACGCTACGTTTTTGAATTATCCTGTTTTGGCCAGTGTTGTCCCAGACTGTTTTAGCGTTGATGGCAGGTTTTCTATTTTATTTAGCGATAACAGCGCATTAGCGTAGTGATATTTGAAGTGCATCTTTGAAATTTTAATTTTATTACGCACGGATTTTTCTGAAATGGCGCGTTAATAGTATGACAAAATGTGTTGGTTAATAACTGAGAATAAACCACAGCAGTATATCTTTGATTTCCTTTACATTGCGTTGATTTTGAATCCCTGACGCCTTCCCCTATAATAAGAGACCTGACTTCGTAAAATAGACATCACATCAGGTTCACGACGTAGAAGGAGGAGATTATTATCAATATTCAACGCAAAGATATCGATAACATCTATCCTGGTAGTGACGAAGAGAAGAACCTGTTCAACAAAGATTGGGAAGTTATTCCGGCGGATCCGGCTGAGGTTGAACCCCAGCCGGAGGTGATCCGGGGTATGCCCGTTCCTGACATTTTAACGCCAGCGGACAGATATCTTGAGTTGTTTGAGTCGGTTCAGCTCGAACGCGTTTTTGCCGATAGCAAAACCTTTGCCGATTGCGCGCCGTTAAAAGATCCCCAGCAGATCCTCGATGACTATCGACGCCTGCGCTATACGCATGGGTTCAACTTAAAACAGTTTGTCGCAGACAACTTTGAATATACCCCTGTCGAAAAGAGCGACTACGTCTCCGATCCGGGTAAAACCCTTGCGCAGCATATTGATGACCTGTGGCCGGTCCTTACCAAGGAGCCACGCGGTCAGTCGCCGTTTTCTTCGCTGCTGCCGCTGCCAAAATCCTATGTTGTTCCCGGCGGGCGCTTCGGCGAGACCTATTATTGGGATTCCTACTTCAGCATGCTGGGACTGGCTGAAAGCGGGCGCGAAGATCTGCTGCGCAATATGGCGGACAACTTCGCCTGGCTTATCGATAACTACGGTCATATTCCCAACGGCAATCGCACCTATTATCTCAGCCGTTCGCAGCCTCCGGTGTTCGCGCTGATGGTCGAACTGTTTGAGGAGGACGGCATTCGCGGTTCTAAACGCTATCTGAGCCAGCTGATCAAAGAGCACGATTACTGGATGGATGGCGCCGCCACGCTGGAGCCGCAGCAGGCTTATCGCCACGTAGTGAAACTGCCGGACGGTTCGCTGCTCAATCGCTACTGGGACGATCGGGACACGCCGCGTGACGAGTCCTACGCGGAGGACGTGGAAACGGCCCGCGAGTCATCGCGCCCTGCCAGCGAAGTCTATCGCGACCTGCGAGCCGGCGCCGCTTCCGGCTGGGATTATTCGTCGCGCTGGCTGCGCGATCCTCAGCGGCTGGCGAGCATTCGCACGACCCAGTTTTTGCCGATCGACCTTAATGCATTGTTATATAAGCTGGAGTGCATGATAGCCAGTATTTCGGCTAATGCCGGCGATGAAACCACCTCGGCGCGCTTTAACCAGTACGCCGTGCGCCGCCGCCGGGCCATTGACCGCTACCTGTGGGATTACAATGCCAACATTTATCGCGATTATGACTGGCATCGTCAGCGGCTGGCCGCGTATACCGCAGCGGTAGTGGTTCCGCTATTCGTCGGGCTGGCAAGCCCGGTGCAGGGAACCTTCGTTGCCCGGGCGCTGGAGAAAGATCTACTGAGCGCAGGCGGTCTGGTTACTTCACTGCACAATTCCGGCCAGCAGTGGGACAGCCCCAATGCTTGGGCGCCGCTGCAGTGGATGGCGATCCAGGGATTAAATGCCTATGGCGAAGAGGTGATGGGCGCCGAGCTGGCGCGACGCTGGCTGACGACGGTGCATGATTTTTATCGCCAACATGCCAAGCTGGTAGAAAAATACAATATCGTCGGTAGTGAAGTTAAAGCGGGTGGCGGCGGCGAATACCCCTTGCAGGATGGTTTTGGCTGGACAAACGGGGTCACGCGCCGGCTGATTGCTCTCTATCCCGGCGTGGTTGATTAGTGCCTTTCCAGGGTTAAAACCGGTAATACCTCAGCTTCAGCCCGCGTAACCAGCGCGGGCTGAAGTCTGTTGCCCCAACGTATTTCGCGCCCCGCGGATAATTTCAGGCAATTGCAGAGCAAACTGCGCAGAAAAAATAGTTAATTCAGGTTATTACTTAAAATATTTGAACGTTATAAGCAAAAGCTTTTAATAACCTGCTGGCGTTAAATTCTGCACAATCGAAACTCCATTCCTGAATAAAAGGTCAGACGAATGTCAGTAATGAAAAAGCTATATTTACCCTTGGTTATCGGGCTGGGTATTTATTCGCAGGTAGCGGCAGCAGCGGGGGAGCGTTATACCATAGATCCGGGCCATACCTCCGTTATCGTCTCCTGGACGCACTTTGGTTTCTCTCACCCGACGGCTTCCATTAGCGAGGCATCGGGCAACATTGTTTTTGACCAGGCCGACCCTTCGCAGTCAAAAGTAGACGTCAGCCTGCCGCTTAAAACCATCGATACCCGGGTGCCCGCGCTGACCAAAGAGTTTCTTGGTGCTAAATACTTTGACGTGAAAAAATACCCGACGGCGGTTTTTCACAGCAGCAAAGTGACGGCAACCGGGGATAACAAATTCGACGTGGCTGGCAACCTGACGATTAAAGGCATTACCAAACCGGCTGTGCTGCATGCCGTGCTGAATAAGCAGGGAATGCACCCGATGGTGAAAAAGCAGGCCATTGGTTTTGATGCCACAACCACCATTAAGCGCGCTGATTTTAAACTCGATCAGTACGTGCCGGCAGTTAGCGATGAGGTTGAAATTCGTATTTCAACCGAAGCTTACGCCAAATAAGTCTTCGCCAGTGAAACCCGCAGTCGCTTCTGCGGGTTTTGCCACGGCGAGGCGGGTAATGCCAGGGGTGCTTGCCGCGCATCGGCATAGCCAGAGGACTTTTCTGCTGGCGCGGCGGGCAGAAAAATCAGCCACAGCAGCTGGCTGCTCAGATTAGGGGCGTTTACCGAAACTCTGCTGTAAAACCGTCCAGCGGCGCGCCTGTTCACTGATAGTAATTCCCAGACCGTGGCGCGCGGAGATCAGCATACGACCCTCGCGCAGTTCAAGCTGCTCGTCGAACAACGGATTAAGCCACTCAAAATGCTCAAGCCAGGGTTCGGAAGGATAAGCCGCAGCCAGGTGCAGATGGATCTCCATGGCAAAGTGCGGAGCCAGCTTCCTGCCGTGGCGCGCCGCCAGATCCATAATTTGCAGGAAGGGGGTGATGCCGCCGACGCGCGGTGCATCCGGCTGAACAAAATCGCTGGCGTTACCCAGGATCAGCTGCTCATGTTCGCGGAAGCTGGTGAGCATCTCGCCGGTGGCGATAGGGGTATCCAGCGCGTCAGCCAGCGCGGCGTGGCCTTCAACGTCATAAGCATCGAGCGGCTCCTCGATCCAGATCAGGTTAAAGCTTTCCAGTTTACGGCCTATGCGAATGGCCGTTTCCCGATCCCACTGCTGGTTGGCGTCCACCATCAGCGGAAAGTCATCGCCCAGCTCTTTGCGTACCGCAGTCAGGCGGCGTAGATCCTGCTGGCTATCCGGGTGGCCCACTTTTAGTTTGATACCGCCGATGCCGCTTTCACGGGAAATCGCAACGTTCTTTATTACCTGCTCCAGCGGCGTATGCAGAAAGCCGCCGGAAGTATTGTAGCAACGCACAGAATCGCGCTGGGCGCCTAACAGCTTCGCCAGCGGTAAGCCGGCCCGGCGGGCTTTCATATCCCACAGCGCGATGTCGACAGGCGAAATTGCCTGTACCGCCATGCCGCTGCGCCCAACGGACGCGCCGGCCCAAAGTAGTTTGCTGTAAATTTTCTGAATATCGTTAGGATCTTCACCCAGCAGATTATCGGCGATCTCCACGGCGTGAGCATAAATACCCTGGCCGCCGGCGCGTTTGGAATAGCTGAATCCGACCCCTTCAAATCCGTCGCGGGTGCGGATCTCGGCGAAAATTATTGCCACTTCGGTCAGCGGCTTTTGTCGGCCGGTAAGAACCTTCGCATCGCTTACCGGCGTGGCCAGCGGTAGAAATGCCAGTGAGATGTTTACCCATTCAATGCGGTCACCGCTTTCAGCAGCGCTACTGCCGCCGGCGGATTGCGCGTAAGTCACGGCGTCGGAATTTCCACTGGATATCATTAGGGTGCTCCTCTGTGAGTTAAATGTTTGCGCTAACATTTTATATTGTTGGATTATCAACCATCTTTTTCCGCTTTAAATCTACTAAGATCACAAAATTTAGCGTTATTAATCCCGATTAGCATAATGGACTGATTGCGATAACATTTTATATGCACCGCTATTGGTTTGCTGGTAATGGCGGCCACATTGCCGGATAATGCAACGGTCACCGTGGCGAGGGGGAGTAGATGAAAAGGGAAAAACTAAGGTCTGAGCGCTCTGCGGCGCCGACCCTGGAAGATGTCGCCCGTGAAGCGGGGTTATCACCGATGACCGTCAGTCGCGCGTTGAACAACCCGGCAATTGTTCGTCCGGCCACGGTGGCGCGGGTGATGCTGGCGGTGGAGAAAACGGGCTATATTCCTAACATGCTGGCTGGCGGTCTGGCCTCGCGGCGCAGCAAACTCATCGCTGTTGTGGTGCCGCAAATCAATAACAATATGTTTGTCGATACCATCCAGGCGATCAGCGATACCCTGGCGCAGCGCGGTTACCACATGCTGCTTTGCGTTGGCGGCTACGGCAGTGACAGCGAAGCCGCGTTGGTTGCCACGCTGCTATCGCGCAAGCCGGACGGCATCGTGCTTACCGGCATTCATCATGCGCCGGCGCTGAAAAAGCGTCTGATTAACGCGGCGCTGCCGGTAGTGGAGATATGGGATCTTACCCCGACGCCGATAGATATGCTGGTCGGTTTTTCCCATGAGAAAGCAGGTAACCTCAGTGCCCGTTTTTTACTGAGTAAAGGCCATCGCCGCTTTGGTTTACTGTGGACCAGCGACCAGCGCGCTCTGCTGCGTAAGCAGGGGGTCATCGATATTTTGCAGCAGCACAATGAGTGCCGGTTTGTCGAAGCGTCGGTCGGGCTGCCGGCAACCATGCGTCTGGGGCGGGAAGGCATGCAGGCACTGCTGGCCGGCAACCCTGAGCTGGATGCGATAATTTGCAGTTCGGATACGCTGGCGCAGGGGGCGATCCTTGAAGCGCAGTCTCAGGGCATTGCCGTGCCGCAGCAGCTGGCGGTAATGGGGTTTGGCGATCTTGATTTTGCCGCCTGCCATCTGCCCGCGATAACCACGGTGGCGATCGACCGCTGGCTGCTGGGGCAGGAGGCTGCGACCATGCTGGCTAATAAAATCGAAGGCATTACCATCAGCGATCCGGTGCGCGATCTGGGCTTCTGGCTGTGTGAAAGACAATCCGCCTGACTATTACTGTGGTTAATAAATATTACACTTTTCGCCGTCTGCTCGCATTTTTTGACTGGCGCTGCCGACCTCAAACCTTATCATGACCGACTGTTTTGCCCTGAATTGCCCCACTGATGAATCTGCCCGATTTTGAACAACAAGAAAAACTGTTTATTCGCCGCACGCTGGTCGCATTCAGCCTGGTGTTAATCGGTTTTGTGGTTCTGACGATCACTCTCTGGCATCTGCAAATTGACGATTATCATTATTACCAGACGCGTTCCAATCAGAACGACATCAAGATGATCCCGCTGGCGCCGACGCGCGGCATTATTTATGACCGCAATGGCATCCCGCTGGTAAAGAATATCAAGATGTTCGATCTCACCGTCATGCCCTACAAAATCCATAATATGAAAGCGCTGATAAGCGCGCTGACGCCGGTGATCTACCTCACCCCTGAGGATATAAAAACGTTCTGGCATACCCTCAAACGCAGCAGCCACTACCGGGAAGTTGTGCTGAAAAGTGAACTTAGCAGCGTTGAAATGGCACGGTTTGCGGTTAATCAGTTCAAATTTGACGGGGTAAATATTGAAAGCTATTACCAGCGTGAATATCCATACGGCGCGGCGCTGGTGCACGTGCTGGGATACGTCTCGCGGATTAATGACACCGATTACCGACGTCTGAAAAAAGCCGGCGAGCTGGAAAACTACCTGGCGGATCATAATATCGGCAAGCAGGGGATCGAAGGCTACTATGAATCGCTGTTGCACGGTAAAACGGGCTATCAGGAGGTGGAGGTCGATAACCACGGCCGGATAGTGAGGGTGCTGAAAGAGGTGCCGCCGGTTGCGGGGAAAAATATCTACCTCACCCTCGATTTACCCCTCCAGCTGTATGTCGAGAGCCAGCTGAAAGGCCAGCGTGCCGCCGTGCTGATTGAAAATCCCAGCGATGCCTCGGTGCTGGCGATGGTCTCCTGCCCCGGCTACGATCCCAATCCCTTTGTTAAGGGCATCAGCTTTAAGGCCTATCGCCAGCTGCTGACCAATAAGGATCTGCCGTTGATCAACCGGGTTACCCAGGGGCTTTATCCGCCAGCCTCAACGGTAAAACCCTATATGGCGATGTCAGCGCTGCTGGATAAAGTGATTTCACCACAAACCATCTTTTTTGGCGGCCCGACCTGGACGCTGCCGGGAACCAATCGCCGCTACCGTGACTGGAAAAAAAGCGGGCATGGCCTGCTGGATGTGACCAAAGCGATTGAAGAGTCCGCCGATACCTTTTTCTACCAGGTGGCGTTCGAAATGGGTATTGACCGCATCCACTCGATGCTGTCGCAGTTTGGCTATGGCCGTCTGAGCGGCATCGATCTGCACGAGGAATACCCCGGCCTGCTGCCCTCGCGCGCCTGGAAGATGCGGGCGCACCACCAGTCCTGGTATCAGGGCGACACGATTTCAGTGGGTATCGGGCAAGGATACTGGACCGCCACGCCGATCCAGATGGTAAAAGCGCTGGTGACACTGCTGAATAATGGCCGGGTGATGACGCCGCACCTGCTGTACGCGGCAAAGCTCGGTAAAAAGACCAGCTATTACAAATCGCCGACGCGCGTAGGCCAGATAGCGTCAGCCAGTTCGCCTTACTGGGCGCTGATCCGCAAGGCGATGTTTGGTATGGCGAACGCGCCAAACGGCACCGGCTACAAATACTTCCACAGCGCGCCTTACGGCATCGCGGCTAAAAGCGGCACGGCGCAGGTCTTCAGCCTGAAACAAAACCAGGTTTATAACGCCAAAACGATCCCGCTGCGCCTGCGCGATCATATTCTTTATACCGCCTTCGCGCCTTATAAGCATCCGACCATCGCGATGGCGCTGATACTTGAAAACGGCGGCGATGACGGCGTGGTGGCCGGGCCGGTCGTACGCCATATCCTGGATTATATCTTCCTGCCTGACTCGTCCTCCGAAACGCAGATGCAGATGGCCGATCGGGCTGAGGCGCTGCATCACGGTCACACCTAGCGAGTCACTCTGCTGTTATCGGCAATTTTCCTCATTAACTGGCAACGCAGGCCGCCGCGATTCCTATCCATAGCCGTACGCTGTTCTTATCTTTACGTTCGGCTAACCGGTTAAAATTACTACTATAAAATCCCGCACGGCAGGCCCCCTGGCAAATTACGCTAAGGTAATCACGGCTAACGCCGGTAGTTTTGTTTTCGCCCCAAGAAGAGTCGCGATGCTTGGCAATGTACTGATCCATAGAAAAAATAATTCAGACGCAGAAACTTCCTTGATCCGTATCTGGCAGCAGGCTGACCGCCTGATGCTTTCCATCTGCTGTGCGCTGTGGTTTACCGTCATGCTGACAGGCTGGCTGACAGATAAGTTTGAGCTGGCGCTGATTGCGGGCGGCGCGCTGACTGCGCTGGCCTGCGCCCTGCGCTACCTGTTCTGGGGGAGCGCCGTCAGCCGGGCCGGTTTTGCCGTGGTGCTGATTGGCTTTGCCGGGCTGTTGATTCAGCTGGGCGACGGTGAAACTGAATACCACTTCTCGGTTTTTGTGCTGCTTTCCGCACTGCTGGCTTACCGCGATTACCTGCCGATTCTGGCGGGAGCGGCTACCGCCGCGCTGCATCACGTATTGTTCAATTATCTGCAACAAAACGACCTGTTTGGCGTGGTGGTTTTTGTCCACAGCGGCTGGCACATGGTGTTTTTCCACGCGCTGTTTGTTGTGGTACAAACCGTTATGCTGCTGTGGATCGCCAGGTATATGGCAGCTGACGCACGGGCTGCCAGCGAGGTCGCTCAGCTGGCCGGCTGGATTAATCGCGAGCCGGGTCATTTGACGCTGGTGGCCGATAATGCGGCCAGCAAAACCCCCTTCGCCCGCACATTCAGTTCGACCTTAGGTACCATGCACGGCACGCTTAATCAGGTTAATCAAAGCGTTATTTCTTTGCTGAGCGAGGCCGAGAGTATTTTGCAGCGCAACTCCGCGCTGTCCCGACGCACTGATGAGCAGGCGCGCGCCCTTGCTGACGTTGCCAGCGCGATGGCGCAGATGAATAGCGCTGCCAGCCACACCAGCGATAAGGCGCAGGCGGCCAGCGAGCTGGCGAGCAGCGCCCGCAGCGTTGCGGCGCACGGCAGGGAAAACATTGATGCGGCGAAGCAGTTAATGGATCGCGTCGGCGACGACTCCCGGCGGGTGGGTAGCGTGCTGGAACTGATTGATGGCATCGCATTTCAGACCAATATTCTGGCGCTGAATGCCTCGGTGGAGGCGTCACGCGCCGGCGTTCACGGTCGGGGTTTTGCCGTTGTCGCGACGGAGGTGCGTACCCTGGCTCAGCGCTGTGAAAAGGCGTCGGAAGATATCCGCCAGCTGATTAACGCTGCGACGGAAAGCACCCAGAGCGGTCAGCGTCAGGTGGAGGACGCCGGTCAGACAATGTATGAGGTAATGAATCGTATTGATGCGCTGGCGCAGCTGGTGGACGAGCTTTCACAGATGAGCGAACAGCAGAGCAGCAGCATCAGCCAGATGAAAGACAGCATTGCCAGTATCGATCACAGCGTACAGGATAACGTGGAACACGTTGCGCAGACATTGCAGGTTGCCCAGCAGCAGCAATCGCAGGTGAATGCGCTGAAGCAGGCGATATCGGTGTTTCGCATCGCCTGACTGCGCGCAGCCTGAGGCTATGCGCCGCCGGGTTCAGGGCGGCGCGATTTCTCCGCGTCATTACAGCCAGACTTTGAAAGTTCCTTAACGGGCAGATGCTGGCACGTTCAGCTGGCGGCAGCCGTTTTGGCATGCCAGTAAGCCACGGCGCGCAGGCGATCTTTTTCGATCGGCGTGGTCGCCAACAGGGCATCCGCCAGCATTTTCACCGCCGCGCCTTCACCAGTCATCCAGATAAAGTAATCTTCGCCTGGCGCCTGTGCCTGCAGGACGGTCAGCAGCTTCTCCAGCGCCGCGCCGTGCATCGCGCCGCTGCCAAGCCAGTGGCGCGCTAACGGCAGCTCGGTTTCCAGGTAAGCTTCGCCAACGGCGGCATCGGTAAAGGCATACAGGCTCAGTTGGCGGCTGGCCGGGCTGGCCGCCAGATCGTGCAGGCGGCGCTGCATCGCGGGCAGGCCGGTTTCATCGCAAACATAAATCTGTTTGCTGTAGCCGGTGGGAACCACCAGAGAACCGCGAGGCCCGCCAATCACCAGGGTATCGCCGGGCTGCGCCGCTGCCGCCCAGTCGCTGGCAACGCCATGCGCGTGGATATAAAAATCGAGGGTGAGCAGGTTGTTTTGCGCATCAAAAGTCAGCGGCGTGTAATCGCGCATCGCCGGGCGTGGCCCCTCCGGCCAGACGACGCCGCCATCGCTGACGGTCGGCATCAGCAGCACGCCGCTCTGGGCATCGGGGAAAAAAAGCTTTATATGGTCGTCGAAGCCACGGGAACTGAAACCGGCCAGCGCGTCGCCGCTAAAGGTCAGACGATAGAAAGATGATGCCAGCTGGACCTTGTCTTTCACCGTAATCCGGCGGAAGGCCAGTTCGTTACGTACCCGCTGCGGCAGCGGAGTTAAAATCGGGGAATCTGACATAGCGGCAATCCTGTTAAGATGAAACTGATTATCATTTACAGGCGGAATTATGGCCGGGTTAGATTTGCGCTTCAAGCCCGGCGACTGCTCATTCCGTGCGCTTTGCGTCGCCGGCTGGCTTTTCTGTTACTGACAGGGCGCGCATACCGGTGATTTGCGGCATCATCTCACGCATCAGATCAAGAAACTTGCGCAGGCGCGCCGGATAGTAGCTGGCAAAAGGATAGAGTAGCCAGACCTGCAGCGGGTGGGCTTGCGGAAGAAACGCAGGGCGGCTGCAGAATCCCTTTTTGCCGTCAGCAGAAAGTCGATGGTCTATCCCGCTGTATCAACAGCACGGTGCAGATATTTTCACTGTCCCCTTGACTTTAATGTACGTTTCATCCATTTGCCAGTGGCGCCCCACGGCACGCTTATACCGGCGAAACGACTTAAAGCGACAGAGCCAATCTTTGCGTATGAAAGCAGAATCACTGCGCGCGAGATCGAGTGCGGTAATGATATTTATGACGTTACCCGAGCATTTTATTGTAGAAAAAAAGCGTCAGTGACTACATATTTTCATCCTTCCGCCGTGAGTCGGATAAATTTAATGGCAGCCATTAATGGCCATTCGCCGGATTGACGGAGGCGGGTTAATCACATCTCACATCACGATAACCTGTCAGGAGACCTCCGGACGGCCGGGTCTGATTTGTTCAACAAAAACCGGAAATTAAGGGAAAAAATGCCACCAGTTAGCTCTACTGATGCTGCCGGGATGCTGAGGATTGCGCAATTCTGTGCAGGGGATGCTACCTCTACAGGCGCGAGATGAAACCACACGTCCACGGGGTATTCTGCAGCATATTGTCAATTTCTTCACCTGTGGTTGGGTTCAGAGAGAGAAAAGCAGAGGCTGTGATGCATTTGCAGAGGCAATGACGGCAGAGCTTATACGGCAGGGCGTAGGCACGCGCACCTTCACTCTGCCAGAGAGGATGGTTGTTGATTGTTTTAACGCTACAGTCATATTCACTCAACCCGCTAAAAATCAGTCTTATTCTGATGGAGGCGAGAACGTGACCATTGAAGTCAGCAAAAACGGAGAAAATATGTGGTGCAAGGTGCCGCGTAACTCATTCCACCATATTTGTAAATGCCTGTTGTTACGCGACAGAGAAGGGTTACCTCCGACCTCCGCAGTTTTAACCGAAAAATGCAACTTTAGCGGAAACGGGTTTGCACCGGGAGGGATAAATCTAAAAGGGGTAAATCTGAAACAGACACATCTGGAAGGGGCTGCGCTGGAAGGGGCAAACCTGAAAAGAGCAAATCTGAAAAGGGCACACCTGAGAGGAGTAAACCTGAGTGGGGCCAACCTGACAGGAGCAAACCTTGGCGTAGCAGACCTGGAACAGGCAGACCTGAGTGGGGCCAACCTGGGCGGAGCAAACCTGAGCGGTGCGGAGCTAAACAGAGCAAACCTTAAAGGGGCAAACCTGAGAGGAGCAAACCTGAAACGGTACTTGGACGGGTTCAACCCCCCGAAGGGGATACGTCTGGCAGGAGCAGACCTGAGAGGAGCAGACCTGAGCGGCGTAGATCTGAGAGGCGGAGACCTGAGAGGAGCAGACCTGAACGGGGCAAATCTGAGCGCCGCAAACCTGAGCGGGGCATTTTTGAGAGGAGCAAACCTGGAACAGGCGAACCTGAAAGGGGTAAAACTGCACAACCTGAGAGATTCAAATGATTTATCAACTATTGAGCCAGACCTGAGCGGAGCAAGCCTGAAAGGCGCTAACCTGGAGGGTACCGACCTGAGAAAGGCAACTCTGGAAAGGGCGTGTCTGAGTGGAGCCCGTCTACAGGGAACCCGTCTGGACTGGGCACAATTACTCAGCATTGACCCGGATAATCTCCATTGCGAAGGGACGTTGCTGCATTTTCCTCAATGGAATGACGTTAATTTAGACGTAAATCTCAATCATATCAACAACACCACTGGCGGCAGCTGGCTGACCAGAATGGACAGTATTGCTGAGCGGCACGCTAGTTTAAAATTACACATGGCCCGTGAACTTGTAAGATCGCTGCGAAATGCGCGGGCCGACCCGTACGCAGTCGCTCTCCCGCTAATGGATGTCCTCTCAAAATCGCCCTATAGCCACGACGCAGAGATTAATGGATGGATGAATACGGTCTGTGAAAAATACTTGCAGCCATATAACAGACTGCCTCTCCCCAGTAATGAGGGTGTGCTTAATCAGTCCGTTAATCTGTTCGCTCAGAAGCCGGAAATGATGCTCAGCCACAACGGGGCGTTTATTCAAGTTATTGCCCTTGGAATGTCGGAAAGCAGCAGCCCGGCGATTAAAGCAAAGGCCACCACGCTTTATGAAACATATCTAGCGCTCGACCAGATAAAACCCTATTGCGGGACGTCGTTTTTTGGCGATTTCAGCCAGAAACCGGACTGGCAAGATGAGGATGCGATTAATTATATTATAGTCGCCTCCGGACAGGATTCACGTTCCGGGACGGGCGGCGCCATGTTACTGTCGCAGACTTCGCTGAAAAACATGCTGAGCCCGGGGCTGGACTCCACGTGGGATAAATTTTATTTGTACCGGGGTCCGGAACATTGCCTGACGGAGGGCGAACTTCCCGCACTCGGTGAGCTCTTTGCCAGAGACTTCCCGTTATTCCAGGACAGCTATCAGTACGCGCATAAAAAAGCGCGATTCGGCTTGTTACTTAAGGCACTGAACCTGGGGAGTCTGCATGAGGCGTTTGTCGCGGCCACCGGTAAGCGAACCTTGACGACAAAGCTGGTCGATACCGATTCCCAGCGTAGTCTGAGCGACATATTCACCCCCAAACTCAGGTTTCCGGCAGAAGACGGTCGCTGTTGCCTGAACGACGCGCACTATGATGAGGTCATCCGTGTATACGGTTTAGGGGATGCCGGCGACAAAGACAAAAGCCGGACGCTGCTTTGCCTGGCCGCCGTGTTTACCCGATATTCCTCCAGTGCCATTTTTGGTACAGAACATGATTCGCCTCAGCTGCTGAGAAACTATGCGTATGCACTGATGAATAAAGCGTATACGCTGGACGCGTCCCTGCTTGCCCCGGGGGTGTTTAAAGACTGGGAAAGGCGGTTGCTGGGCCTGAACGGAGCGTTTACCTGCAGCGCGGTGTTATCCGGAGCGATGACGGAACATATTAACTCGAAGTTTCCTGAGATGCTGGCGGATATTATGCCGCCGGCCTGGCGCTGATGCGTCAGACCGGAAGGGGCTGAAAATGCCATGCCCGTGGGGCATCTGGCCCACAACGCCTGCCCCAGCGCATCAAGCACGAACGTCGTTTCCATTGATGAGGATACGGCGTTCCCGCTGGCTAGGTTTTCCGGGAACCGTCTATGTTGCTGATGCCGGTAATACGTCGATAGGGCGATATCCAGCTCGTGGCATACTGATCCGACTCGGTGCCAGAGCGCCCGGCGGCGCTGAGCTGGGCGCCCGCTGCGATGCCTCTTAGTTCTGCGGTGCGGGTTGTGACAAATCGTCCGGTGGCGATACCCGCGCGCGATAGGGGGAAACGCTGATGGCATCTGGTCGGAGTTAGCTTGCTCCGTTGCCCGCAGCCCTCTTTCGAAGATGGCCGTGGGTTATGCCATCGCCATCTCGCCCAGCTGCCAGCGGATCGCGCTAACCCCTCTTTCACGGCTGAGGCGGCTTACCAGTTTTTCCACGTGGGCGGCAGCGCCGGGCAGTCCCAGCATATCCGCCTGCACTCGCATTTTTCCGGCCTGCGGCAGGTCTTCGCTTTCCAGCCCCTGCAACTGCAGACGGCCGCTTTTCAGCCCTTCCAGGATCAGACTGCGCATCTGCACCTCTTCTTCAGCAAGGCAGGTGAGATGCAGGTGATAAAGCTGGGCAGCCTCGCTGGCCGCCAGTCCCTGCTGACCGTTAACACGCAGCGTAATTTCGCGCAGCAGGATATTGGCGCTCAGAATAATCATGCAGCCAAGGGCGGCCTGTAAGATTAGCCCCATGCTGCAAAGTACGCCGATGGCGGCGGTACACCACAGCGTCGCGGCGGTGTTCAGCCCACGAACATTCATGCCGTCACGCATAATGACGCCGCCGCCGAGAAAACCGGTGCCTGAGACGACGTAAGCGGCCACGCGCGTGGCGTCGAGACCCTGTACGCATTGGGTCATAACAACAAACAGGCAGGCGCCAGTGCAGACCAGCGCATTGGTGCGCAGTCCGGTGAGCCGCTGGCGAAATTGCCGCTCCGCGCCGATAAGCGCACCGAGCAGCAGCGCGACAAGCGCGCGTAGAAAAAAGACTTTCCAGTCCATGTGACACCTCAATAAGCGGCAGATATTCCGCAGGTCATGAGGGATTACATACAGGTTATGCCTGTTATCGTCAGATAAGGGCAGAAGGGGAACAACAGAAACGCGCCTGCTGCGCCGACTTAAGTAAGTCAGCGGCCGGCGGCATAAGCTGACTTACGGATTAACCTGGCGTAATCCGCCGGGGTGATTGTCCAAGCGTGGACTCCTCAGTAAGTGTTTGATAAAGCGCGGGCATAATAGTGTTGCCAGCACCGTCTGGCAAGGCTGCTTAATGAACCAATCGACAACGAATCACAGAATCCGGCTGGCTGAGAGTTTTAACCAATACTTTGCAGCAGCTTAGCTTTTTGCCTACAATGCGCGGCAGACGAAAAAAGCCGCTTTTTTCGCGTACGCGTTAACGTTAATCAACGCCATTTACCATGACAAAGTCGTCCATGATAAGGTGCGCGTGAAATGACTAAATCGTCTCATTCTGCCGTTTCTAAAACGCTGGCTATCAGCGCAATTATTTTACTGGGTGCGAACTTACGGGCGCCTATTACCAGCGTGGGTCCACTGCTGGATCAGATAATACAAACCTTTCATCTCAGCGCCGTATCGGCTGGCTGGCTCAATGCCCTGCCGCTATTGGCCTTTGGCCTGCTGGCGCCGGTTGCCCCCATTATCGGCCGCCGGTTCGGCCTGGAGCGAGCGCTGTTCATCGCCGTAGTGCTGGTGGCGCTGGGAACCCTGGTGCGCTCCATTGGTCAGCAGTGGGGCCTGTGGCTGGGAACGCTGTTGATGCCCTCCGGTATTGCGCTGGCAAACGTACTGCTGCCGCCGCTTGCCCGGCGTGATTTCAGCCATAACCCCGCCGGAATTATCGGACTGTATGTTACCGTGATGTCAGTCACCGCCAGCCTGGCGTCGGGCATTGCCAATCCACTTGCCGAACTAAGCGGCTCCTGGCAGTTTGCACTTGGTATCTGGGTCTTGCCGGCGATGCTGGCCGTCGCCCTTTGGGGGCGTCGCATAAAAGGGCTGCCCCGGTCAGAGCCTGTCAGCCCGCCGCAATCTGTCGCAAAACATCTCCCGGATGCGGCAGCCAGCAAGCTGCGCAGCCCGTGGCGCAGCGCGCTCGGCTGGCAGGTCTCGCTGTTTATGGCGCTGCAAAGCCTGAGTTTTTATACCCTGCTTGGCTGGTTTACCCCTTACGCTATCAGCCAGGGCTATAGCGCTAACGAAGCGGGCGGGCTGCTGTTTTGCTATCAGATAGTGGCGATCTTCGTTAACTTACTTGGCGTTTCCTTGCTGAAAAAATCCACCGATCAGCGCCTGCTGGCGTTTTGCGCGACGCTGGCGATTTTCATCGGTATCGCCGGGCTGCTGTTAATGCCCCATCTGGCGCTGCTGTGGATGCTGATAACCGGCCTTGGCAACGGCAGTTCGCTGCTGATCAGCCTGTCGCTGTTCGGCCTGCGCACTCATGATCATCACCAGGCCGCAATGCTTTCCGGTATGGCGCAGTGCGTCGGCTATATTACCGCCTCCGTCGGGCCGCTGGCTTTTGGCGTTATTCACACCCTTTATCACGCCTGGCAACCGGCGCTGGTGGTTCTGCTGCTGAGCGTGGTATTGCAGATGCTGTTTGCTGCTCTCGCGGGACGCAATCAGAAAATCTGAGCGCTATCTGGCGTTGATAAAACCGTTTGCCAGGCTGGCAACGGTCGTTGATAAAGCCGCCAGCCTTTACTTCCCGTCGGCGCGTGTGCGCGACGGGATTTGCCTTTCTGTCATCAATCTCTTGCTGTGGCTTGCATCGGCTCATCTCATGTAATATTGTTAGTTATATGAAAAGAGACAGCAAACTCTCCGGCATTTTGCACGTACTGCTGCACATGGCGGAATATCAACATCCGGTCACTTCGGAAAAGCTGGCGCTGCTGATGCATACCAATCCGGTGGTTATCCGCCGGGTTATGGCTGGTCTGCGCGAGCGCGGCTACGTCCATTCTGAAAAGGGCCACGGCGGCGGCTGGCACCTCACCTGCGATCTGAATCAGCTCACTCTTGCCGACGTCTGGCGGGCGGTGGGCGAACCGGCGCTTATCGCGCTCGGCAATCGCAGCGAGTCACCGGGCTGCCTGGTGGAGCAGGCGGTTAATCGCGCGCTGGATGATGCCAGTCGTCAGGCTGAAGCGCTGCTGCTGGCCAGGCTAGAACGGGTGACGCTGGCTCAGCTCTCGCGCGATTTCCATCACCACTACCCCGCTGAAACCACCTGCATAGCGAGTAACCCGGATGATAAACAACACTAACGACATTTTTAACAGCGAATTTTCCCGCAATTACGATGCCTATAACGGTCGTCTGGGGGAGATTGGTGACAATTTGCATCTGTTGATTTCGCTGCTGCTGAACGATCTTCCGCAGCAGGCCAACATTTTATGCGTAGGCGTGGGAACCGGCACCGAGATCCTGCGTCTGGCGCAGCGTCATCCTGAATGGCGCTTTACCGGCGTCGACCCTTCGCCGGATATGCTGGCGGTTTGCGCTGAAAAGCTGGAAAAGGCGGGCATCAGTTCACGCTGCCAGCTGGTTGAGGGGCGCCTCGATCGGCTACCGGTCAGCGGCGATTTTGACGCGGCTCTGTGCCTGCTGGTGGCGCATTTTATTCTTGATGCTGAACGTTATGGCCTGTATGACCAGATGGCCAGCCAGCTGCGCACCGGTGGCCGGCTGGTGGTTGCTGAAATCGCCGGCGAGATTGACAGTCCGGCGTTTGATGAGCATATGGCTATCTGGGCGCGCATGCATGAAGTGGCCGGCCAGGGAACACGCGACCCGGCGGAGATGAAAGCGCAGCTGGCTGAGCGCCTGCTGCTGCTGGCGCCGGAGCATACCGAGGCGCTGATTGCGCGCAGCGGCTTTACCCCGCCGCTGCGCTTTTTTCAGTCGTTATTAATCCACGGCTGGAGCGCGTGCAAAATCGCCCCTGCCGCTGGAGTTTAAGCCGCTATAGCGGCTTCTGGTGGTCGTTTTTACCCAGCGTCAGCAGGGCGAAGAAACTCACCAGCGCCGTGCCCGCCACGTACCAGGCGGGAATGTCCAGATTACCGGTCTGGCGCATCAGGCCGGTGATGATCAGCCCGGCGCCGCCGGAGAAAACCGCATTCGACAGTGAATAAGCCAGTCCCAGACCGGTGTAGCGCACGTGGGTAGGAAACATCTCGGCCAGCATCGCCGGTCCCGGTCCCGCGAGGATCCCCACCAGCGCGCCGGCAACAAACACCGCCAGCGTTTTTACCCACAGGGTACTGGCCGGGTCCTGTAATATTTTCAGCAGCGGGAAGGCTAAAACCAGCAACAGCAGCGTCGCCAGCAGCATCAACGGGCGACGGCCAAAGCGATCGCTCAGTATGCCAGCCGGCAAAATGGTGACGGCGAAACCGAGATTCGATACCACCGCGATAATCAGCGCCTGGTTAAAGGCGGTATGCAGCGCGGCCTGCAGGTAGGTGGGCATAATAACCAGATAGGTATAGCCCGCAGCTGACCACACCATCAGGCGCGCGATGCCGAGCAGGATAGCGCGCAGCGTGGCGCCGGTACTGGCTGTGGTCTGCTGGTTATCTTTTGCCTGGCGAAACTGAGACGATTCTTCCAGCCCGCTGCGCAACCACAGCGCCACGATACCCATCGGCAGCGCCAGCAGGAAAGGTACGCGCCAGCCCCAGTCGTTCATTGCGCTTTCACCGATAAGTAGCGGTAAAGCGGCGACCACGGCGACGCCCGCCAGCAACCCCAGCGCCACGGTTAGCGACTGCCAGGCGCCATACAGACCGCGTTTGCCCGGCGGGGCGCTCTCGGTCATCAGCGAGACGGCGCCGCCATACTCGCCGCCGGCAAATAGCCCTTGCAGGATGCGCAGCGCCGTGACCAGCAGCGGCGCTGCAACGTCGATGGCGGCATAGGTCGGCACCAGGCCGATGGCGACGGTGCTTAGCGTCATCATCAGCACCACGGCTATCAGCGTTGGCTTGCGGCCGTACCTGTCGCCTAGCCGGCCAAACAGCAGGGCGCCCAGCGGTCGAAAGAAGAAGGCCACGGCGAAGGCCGCATAAGTGAGTATCAGGCTGGTTAAGCCGCTGGTGTCTTTTAGCTGAAAAAAATGCTGAGCAATCAGCGTTGCCATAAAGCCATACACGGCAAACTCATACCACTCGATAAAATTGCCGATGGCGCTGGCAATCAGCACCCGCTTTTGCCTCGCGGGCAGGGGAGTAGCAACGGACATCGGATTATCCTTTTATGGTCAGAGGCAGGTGATATCTCATCCTGGGGTGGAGCTTGCTCCGATACAACAGATAGTCGCAACGCGATGCTAAAAATCCTCGCCACGTCATAAATCTCTTAGCGCTGATACTGACGGCAACGGATAGTTGTCGTTGTCGCCTTAGCCAGCCAGATTGCACTGAGGGCAGGCAGGCTGCTGCCAAATCGGGTAGCTGGCGTCAGCGCGCACTAAGTTTATTTGTGTGGTAAATAGTATTTTATATTAAATATTTGTTGGACGAATGACCTGCTTTGACGACAGCATAGCGACGATAAACCATTGCGGAGATCGTCAGATGAGTTCACTTGATCAACAGCAGCTGGATGCCCAGCGCCATGCAGTTGAAACCATTTATCGTGCCTTTAGCGAGAATAAACCCGACCTGCTAAACGACGTGGTCACGCCGGACTGGCAGGACATCCCGCTGGCACCGGGGCAGGCACCCGGTCCAGCAGGCCTGAAGCCAATTATCGCCGCTTTTGTCAGCGCGATGCCGGATGTGACAATCATCATTCATGAGTTGATGCAGCTGCCCAATAAGATCGCGGTGCGGGCGGAAATTCGCGGCACGCACCAGGGTGAAATTTTTGGCATCCCTGCCAGCGGTAAAGCGGTGAGCTTCAGCCTGCACGAGTTCCATCATTTGCAGGGTGACAAAGTCGTTACCACCTGGCATCAGGAGGACTGGCTGAGCTTTTTCCATCAGGTAGGACAGTTCCCGCCCGTTCAGTGATGCAACCCCTGCCAGCCGTGCCAGGCCATAAAGCAGGCTATCGTGAACATTAGCAAGCTGGAAATCCAGGGGGCGCGGCGGGCGAGGGTATTAAATCCATCCCAGCGGCGCGCCAGCTGATCGACGCTCAGCCGGCCGCCACGCCCACCGCAACCATGGTTAACGCCAGGACGATACTGAAACACAGCACCAGCACGCTGCCGAGAGATAGCGCTTTCATTTGCAGGCAAAGCAGCAGCACCGTGACCGCCGCCGGGCAGGGAATCAGTCCCCCCGTCAGGCCGAACAGCAAAATCTGCCCGTTGGTGACCGCCTGGCCCTGAAAGCGTTGTTCAATTTGCCTGGCGTGCGCCAGCTCGTGCGCATCCTGAAATACCGCTGCGTCTACGGCGGCGTTTTGCGGAGCAAACTGCAAATCATAATCATGGGCATGACCTGCGTGGCTAAGCGTCAACAGGGCGGTAGCCTGCTGCTGATCCGCTACCGGCTGCGTTGAGCGTAGCAGTCCGTCAGCGGTTTTAAAATTAGACAGTTGGGCAAAACCTGCATCCGGCT
Source organism: Izhakiella australiensis (assembly GCF_002006995.1). Lineage (GTDB taxonomy): Bacteria > Pseudomonadota > Gammaproteobacteria > Enterobacterales > Enterobacteriaceae > Izhakiella > Izhakiella australiensis. The sequence goes on from NZ_MRUL01000001.1 coordinate 510,273, forward strand.
TAGCCGCAATGGTTACTTCATTTGCCTGCCATGGTCGACGCGCTAAGCGTACGTAGCTGCCACCAGCTTTTTTCCTGCTGCTGCGTCAGCGACACTTCGACCAGCCCGTGGCCGGTATCTATAACTTGCAGTCCGGCACTTTGCTTCATCTGCTGGCGCAGACTTTGCTGCAAGCGCCAGCGGCGTTCCTGACGCCAGTTGTGCCAGGCAATCCAGGCGGCGATGACAACAATTATTAGCGCGGAGATCAGCGCCATCCAGGGCTCAACGGCTGCGGCGGTAAAGCGGCTGCTAATCCAGGTTCCGCCAAGGGCAACCAGCCAGACTACCAGCGTATGAGAGAAGGTAGCCGCCAGTCCGAGCAGAACAGCCTGACGTACGTTGCCGCGGATCGCGACGATAAACGCCGCCATCATGGTTTTTGAGTGGCCGGGTTCGAGGCCATGAAGGGCGCCAAGCAGGATGGCTCCGGGCACAAACAGCCAGGCATTGCTGTGCTGAAGAAGAGAAACGAAGTCGAACATAATGATGATCTCTGTGTAATCAACATACCAGGGGGGAGTATATATACCCCCCCCTGGTATATCAATGGCGATCTGTTATACTGCGCAAACTAAGCAAAGGAGCACAGAAATGGCGCATACCATTCAGGACAAGAAAAAATTACAGGCGCGGGTAAACCGCATTCAGGGCCAGCTAAGTGGACTGGGGAAAATGCTGGAGCAGGAAGCCGAATGTGATTTAGTCCTGCAACAGATAGCGGCGGTGCGCGGCGCCGTTAACGGTCTGATGCAGATCGTTATTGAAGGTCATTTACGCGATCATCTGGTGCATGAAGCTGACCAGACTCAGCGAGCCGCCGAGCTGGATGTTATGCTCAAAGTGTTAAAGGCCTATATGAAGTAGTCGCTGATTGTAGCGGTTCAGTGACCGTCTTGTTGTTCCTCGTTTCGTGACATTGCGCGTTTCATTTGCCTGCCAGTCAGCAGTAAACGCTGTCGCCGTTACCCTCCTTGCCTGCGGACAATATTAATTTTTGACCAGAAGTTTACTTACGGTTAATAACTATCTTCTTGTCTTATCTGTGAATTAACATCTGTTTACATAGTTAATGTTAATGCGTATAGTTCTCATTTGTTTTTGTGGACTCATTCTTAATTGTATTGGCTCGCTGAGGCTGTAAACCGCCTTTCAGGCAGAGCTGCGCTCAGAATAGTCACACAAAAATCCCCGGCAGAGATCAGCCCGCCCGGCTTTTCTTGGCCAGCAAGCAGTGGCTGGCAGGGCCCTGAGAGGTCCACGCAATAACCAGAAATACACAGAGGAACAACCATGTCTTTCGAGCTTTTTCGTATCAGGGAAGGCGCGCGTGCGGGAGTGCGTCCGGCATACTCCGTACTGGCAATGATGATAGCGGGGGCCATTTACGCGCCTCAGGCTGCCGCGGCTGAGGCCGGTAAAGAACAAACGATGACCGTCAGCGCGACGGGCGAGGGAGAGGCCAGCGACGCTGCCAGCCACGATTACAACCGGCCGCTGACCCGCTCCGGCACCAAAATGCAGCTGGCGCCGCGCGACGTGCCGCAGTCGGTTAGTACCATCACTGAACAGCGGATGAAAGATCAGAATCTGCAAAGCGTTAAGGATGTGCTGACCAATACCACCGGCGTATCCGCTTACAATATCGATTCAAACCGCACCACGTTTTTTGCGCGCGGTTTTATGATCAACAAATACCTCTACGATGAAATCCCCACCACGGTGAGCAGTGTCTGGAACTTTGGCGATGCGCTAACCGATACCGCGATCTATGACCATATTGATATTACCCGCGGCGCCACCGCGCTGTTAACCGGTACCGGCAACCCATCGGCGGCAGTGAATATGGTGCGTAAGCACGCGGACAGTAAAACGTTTACCGGGAACCTCTCCGCCAGCTATGGCAGCTGGGATAAGCAGCGTTACGTGATGGATCTCACCGCGCCGCTCACCGATTCCGGTAACGTACGCGGTCGCATGGTGGCGGGCTATCAGGACAATGATAGCTGGCTGGACCGTTATCATTTCCGTAAAAAATTTATCTATGGCGTAGTGGATGCCGATCTGACGGACTCGACCACGCTGTCAGTTGGCTATGAATACCAGCAGGGACATACCGGCAGCCCGACCTGGGGAGGCTTACCGACCTGGTACAGCAATGGCAATACCACACATTATGATCGCAGTTTCAGCGTCGCACCGGACTGGGCTTATTCAGAAAACGATGCGAAAAAAGCCTTTGCCACCCTGACTCAGCGCTTTGATAACGGTTGGGAAGTGAAGCTAAACGGCACCCATGCTGAAACCACGCTGGACAGCAAAATGACCTACCCATCGGGCTTCCCGGACGAAGTGACCGGCCAGGGCGTCTCATACTTTAGCGGCTGGAACCGCGGCAAACGCAAAGTGGATGCCGGCGATCTTTACGCGTCGGGTCCGTTTGAGCTTTTTGGCCGCCAGCACCAGCTTATCGGCGGTCTTAGCTATAGCCGTGAAGATAATAAGTTCTGGAATTCCTTCTATCCGGGCGTAGTCTACGGCGATTTTAATCACTTTGACGGTTCGCTGCCCGATGAGGGCTGGAGCGCCTGGCGCGAGTCGCAGCATGATACGATCCGCCAGAAAACCGGCTATCTGGCAACGCGCCTGTCACTGGCCGATCCGCTTAACCTAATCCTCGGCGCGACCTATACCGACTGGGAAGCGGTAGGCACTTCAGCGAACAGCAGCGCGGATAACCTTGCGCCTTATGCCGGCCTGGTGTACGACATCAACGAAACCTATTCGGCCTACGTCAGCTATACTTCGATTTTCCAGCCGCAGACCAACCGCGATAGCAACGGACACTATCTTGACCCGATGCAGGGTAAAAGCTATGAAGCCGGGGTGAAAGGCGACTGGAACAGCAGCCGTCTCAGTGCCAGCTTGTCGCTGTTCCGTACCGACATGGATAATTACGCGATATCCACCGGCAGCTATATTCCGGGCACCACCTCGTTTGCTTATGATGCCGTGGACGGCACCAAAACCAAAGGCGTGGAGTTTGAGGTTAACGGCGCGTTGACCGATAACTGGCAGATGACCTTTGGCGCCAGCCGTTTCCTGGCAGTGGATAACGCTCATAACGAAATTGGCACTTACCTGCCGCGTACCACCATGAAGCTGTTTACCAGTTATCGTCCGCCCGTCCTGCGCGATCTGACGCTGGGCGGCGGGGTTAACTGGCAAAACGGCATCTGGCGCAACGTCTCCGGGCCGAATAAGTCCACCCTGCACGCGACCCAGGGAAGCTACGCGCTGGTCAATCTTTTCGCGCGTTATCAGTTGACGAAACAGCTGGCGGTGCAGGGTAACGTCAACAACCTGTTTGACAAAACTTACTACGACTACGTCCAGTCTTATGCCGTTTACGGCGCGCCGCGTAACTTCTCCCTTTCTCTTGATTACAACTTCTGATCGTCTAGCCGGGGGGCGCTTGCGCCCCCCATCAGGCTGACTGCCAGCGAAACTGGTTATTCTCGCGCACGATATATCCTGCAGAGCTGCCGGCAAAATGAGAGCTAAACCATAACGCCTGGCGATCGGCAGCCCAGTTGAGCATCCGGCTACGTTGGCGCTGAGCCTGCTGCGTATTTTCGCAAAAGCGCGAGGCTAACTGCGGCTGGCTTATCTGGATTTCATTGTGCAGTAAATCGCCGCTGAACAACGCGTACTCTCCGGCGCTGTGCAGAATAATCGACGCGTGATCGTGGCTGTGGCCGGGCGTCGGTTCATAGCGCAGCAGCCCGGCGAACTGCGGTCTGCTGTCGACATCAATGGTTTCCAGCTGCCCGCTCTCAATCACTGGCGTCAGGCTATCGGCAACGATTGCGGCACGGGCTGGATCCTGCTGCCAGCGTGCCAGTCCGGCGGCGGAGCAGATGTAGCGGGCATGTGGAAACATCGGTCGCCATGCGTCGTTTTGCCAGTGGGTGTTCCAGCCGACGTGGTCACCGTGCAAATGCGTCATCAAAACAATGTCAACCTGCTGTGGATCGATTATCCCGATCAGGCGTTCTGCGTAAGGGGTGTTCAACTGATGAAACATCGGGCTACCCGGACGTTCACGCTGATTGCCGGTTGCGGTATCAATGACGATCAGCGTATCGGGGGTTCTGACAATCCAGCTATGCATCGACAGCGTAACGCTTTGTGGCTGAACGTCATCCGTAAACTGATTGGGGTAGAGCGTCGCCGTTGGTATGGGAACTTCCTGTTCCAGAACCTTGAAAATCTCGCATTCACCAACGCGAAAATGTGGCATTTTCGTCATAGCAGATCCTGAAAAGTGGCAGCGACGGTAGGCGTCGCTGCCAGAGAAGATTATTTTAGCTTGTCAAAATCAGCGGCATCATGGCGCTCTGGCAGCTGTTCGTTTTCCTCACCCCAACTGCGGTTGACGATACGTCCGCGTTTCACCGCCGGGCGACTAGCAATCGCATGCGCCCAGCGCAGCACGTTTTTATAGCTGCCGACGTCAAGGAACTCGCCTGCGCCGTACTGTTCGCCAAACACCAGGTTGCCATACCACGGCCAGGTGGCAATGTCGGCAATGCTATATTCATCGCCCGCCAGGTACTGATGGCTGGCAAGATGCTGGTCCAGTACGTCCAGCTGACGTTTAGCCTCCATGGTAAAGCGGTCGATGGCATATTCAATTTTTACCGGCGCGTAGTGGTAAAAATGTCCGAATCCGCCGCCGAGATACGGGGCCGAACCTTGTAACCAGAACAGCCAGTTGAGCGCCTCCGTACGGCTGGCGTGATCTTTGGGCAGGAAGTGACCGAACTTCTCCGCCAGATAGAGCAAGATGGCCCCGGATTCAAATACCCGCACCGGCGGTGTCACGCTGTTGTCCAGCAGCGCCGGGATCTTTGAATTGGGATTAACATCGACAAAGCCGCTGGAAAACTGCTCTTCTTCGCCAATGCGGATCAGATGCGCATCATATTCCGCGCCGCTGACGCCCAGCGCCAGCAACTCTTCTAACAAAATGGTGACTTTCTGGCCGTTAGGCGTTGCCAGAGAATAGAGTTGCAGGGGATGTTTTCCCGTTGGCAGCGCTTGCTGATAGCGGGCGCCGGCGGTTGGGCGATTAATTTTAGACCAGGTCCCGGCCCCATCTTTGTTCCAGCTCCAGACTTTGGCGGGCTGGTATTGACTATCCGACATACCGTTTTCTCCTGTCAGGTATTGAAGTTTCCATCAACAATAATGGACCAGGATGACAAAACTATCAGCGTAATGTGCTGCACAATAAATGCGCGCCGGTCTGAGAAGCTGGCCTGCGTCCGGCGCGTCGGGCGAATTTAATGACTCAGGTCAGAGAGAAAAAAATCGCTCAAAGCCTGATAAACCTGAACGCGGTTTTTCTCCAGCACCATCATGTGCGTGGCTTCGCCAATCTCAATCCAGCGCTTCCAGGGCGCGCCGGTGGCGCGCAGAAACCAGGCTTGCGCCAGCGACACCGGCACATCCACATCCCATTCGCCGTGCAGCAGCAGCAGCGGCACGGTTATCGCTGCCGGATCGTAAAACGGTCGGTCAACCGTCCAGTAATCGCGCGTGTCCTGCACCGGTCCGTTACTGGCCCGCATCATATCCTGTCGACGCAGCGCTTCATCCGGTTCCTCCGACAGCGTCTGCGCCTTCCACGCGGCGAAGCCGCCGGGCGGTATCAGGGTTGCACGTTTATGCTGCGGGGCGCCGCTCAGCCAGCGTTTTTCCATGGCATTAACCTCAATGATGCGCCAGGCGCCCAGCTCGCCGCCCGGATCGAGCGGTGCGCGACCGCTGGTCAGCCACTGCGGAGCGATTAGTCCAAGGCGACGCACCTTGTCGGGGTGCCGCGAGGTATAGCTGCCGGTTACGCTGCCGCCCCATGACATGCCGATAATGTTCAGCTGCGTCAGCCCCTGACGTTGCAAAACATACTCAATCGCGCAGCTCAAATCGCTAACGGCGATTTCGGTGCCAACCGCCGGCGCATTATCCGCAGCGGGCGCAAGCATTGCTGCGGGGCGGGTTGAAGCGCCGTAACCGCGCACGTCCAGCGCCCACACATCAAATCCCGCAGCAGCCAGCCAGTCGATGAAAGAAGCGCCTTCCAGCGGGGTATCAAACAGGCTGCCTGACGAGTAGGTTGCGCCATGCATCATCATAATGGTCCGACTGGCGTCAAACCGGGTTTGCCCCTGGGGGCGGCGGTGGCGCAGATTAAGTTCAATTCCTGCCGTTGCGGCAGGGATAGTAAAAGCTTCGCTAAATAGTTCAGTGGTCCGGCTCATGACAGTCTCCTGTTATGCTGCTTGCCAGCTCAATCCTTCAGCGTGACGCACAACGCGCCCCGCGGAGCTGCCTGGAAAATGGGTGGTAAAGACTAACGCCTGCTGTTTTTCCGCCAGCGCTAATGCCTGCTGGCGTGAATGCAACGCCTGCTGCGGGAATTCGCAAAACACCGAGTTCCACTCCGGCAGTGCAACCTGCAACGGGCTGTGTAATACATCTCCCCAGAACAGCGCCGTTTCTCCGCCGCGCGTCAGGCTGAAGCCAAGATGGTCATGGCTGTGGCCGGGAAAACGATGCAGCTGAAAGCCGGCGGGTAACGCACTGAAATCGGCGCCGATGCGCACGTCCAGACCGGCATCCACTATCGGTTGAACGCTGTCCTCAAACACGCCGGCGCTGGGATCCTGAACGTTATCCGGCTGGCGGTAGAACTGATATTCAGCGTCGGAAAAGTAATAACGCGCATGGGGAAACGTCGCCGTCCAGCTGCTGGAGGATTTGTCGGTATTCCAGCCGACGTGATCGACATGCAGGTGGGTTAGCAATACGCTGTCGATGGCTTCAGGCAGAACGCCGGCGCTATGCAGGTTTTCCAGCCAGCGGGTATTCATGCGATGAAAACCGGGGTTTAACGGCCGCTCCTTATCGTTACCGGAAGCGGTATCAATCAGGATGGCTTGCCCTTCCACCTGAACCAGCCAGCTGTGGGTACTCAGGGCAACGCTTTCGCTGTCAGTGTCGACACATCCCGGCGGCAACGCTGATGCCGCCAGCATCGCCCGATCGCTGTTCCATTGCGGAAAAAGAAACGATGCCGCCACGCCGCTGGTTTCACGCTCTGGAATTTTGCTGATAACTGCGTCGCCCAGACGCCAGCTTTGCAGGCTATTCATAGTCATGATCCTCTGTAATTCTGCTATTAACGGCGCTATCCTCTCTCTGTCGCCGCGCCGGAACAATAGGGCTGCGGGCAAAGTAAGATTGCAAAAATAGCAATGATGAGGGGCTATGGATAAACTGAGCGCGATGCGCAGTTTCATACAGGTGGTTGAGGCGGGGTCATTCAGCCGCGCCGCCGAGCTGTTAGCGCTGCCAAAATCAACGGTGACGCGTCAGTTACAGGCGCTGGAAAATGATGTTGGCAGCAAGCTCCTGCACCGGACATCGCGCCGGTTAAGCCTGACGACGGCGGGTGAAGCTTATTATCAGGGGGCGCTGTCGGTGCTGGAGCAGCTGGCGCGTCTGGATAGCCGCGTAGTGGCCGATGGCGCAACGCCGGGCGGCCTGATTCGGGTCGAGATGGCAGGCGCGCTGGCATATGGCCGGATACTCCCCGCACTGCCGGATTTCCTTAGCCGCTATCCTGAATTGCAGCTGGAACTTAGCGTCGGGAACCGAACCATCGACCTGATTGAACAGCGCATTGATTGCGTTATTCGCGTCGGTCCGTTACGCAATGATGCGTTAATCGCCCGCTCGCTCGGCGCATTGGAGATGGTGGTATGCGCCGCACCTTGCTATCTGGCGCGCAACGGTACGCCGCAGCATCCGGCCCAGCTGGCGCGAGACCATCACATCGTGCAGGTGGCGTCGCCGCAAAGCGGGCGCGCTTTTCAGCATACTTTAACGCGTGATGGCGAAGAGATTGCACTACAAGGCCGCTGGCAGCTATCGGTAAACGATGCCACCGCTGCGCTGAGCGCCGCCTGCGCCGGCGCTGGCGTGGTGACTACCTACCGTTTTCTGGCTGACGAGGCGTTAGCCAGCGGGAAACTGGTGGCCCTGCTGCCGCAGTGGCGGCTGGCGCCGGTGCCGGTGCATATTGCATGGCCGGAAAATCGCCATCTCGCATCACGGGTCAGGCTGTTTATTGACTGGGTCCGCTTGCTGTTCAGCGCTGAAGCGCCACAATGACAGTACCGTTCGCTGTTAAGGGGGATGAATGACTCGTTTTTGCCTGGGTAGCGGTCGCCATCCGCGCGTCATACGGTTGGGTTGAAAGCACAAATAATTTATGGTTAAACGTCGTCGCAATGGGATAATTTGTCGACTCTACTATAGCGAGCGTGGGTGCAATGTCGGTATTCAATACCATCTGGTCGTTTATTGCTGAGAATTATATTCTCTACGTGATATTTTTCAGCGGCGTGCTGCTGATATCCGGCTTGGTATCATGGCTTATCAGCAAGTTCTTTTTGGTATTTCTGGTGCGCAGGCTGTTTTTTGCCACGCACAAGCAGGAAGTGCCGCTGGAAAAAGATGTGCGTATTGCCGGTAAGCTGGCGAATATGGTGCCGGTGGTAGCGGTATATACCCTCAATCAGTTCATCCCCAACCTGCCGCTGCACATGGTGGACAGCATAAATACCATTTGCGGTATTTTATTTATTGTTTACCTGGCGAATCTGATTAACGAAATTCTGGAGATTATTAATCTTTCATGGGTGCGTAAAACCCGTAAAAAGAATCACTCGATTAAAGGCTATATCCAGGTGGGTAAAATCGGTGTCCACGTGATTGCCGTGATACTGGTGTTGGCGACGATGTCGAACAAATCGCCGGTGATCATTCTGTCCAGTTTGGGCGCCGTGGCGGCGGTGCTGATGTTAGTGTTCCAGCACACGCTGATTTCGCTGGTAGCCAATATCCAGGTTTCAACCTCTGACGTATTACAGCTGGGCGACTGGATTGAAATGCCTGGCTCGGATATCAGCGGCGAAGTGATTGATATCGCTCTGCATACCATTACCGTGCGTAACTGGGACAATACCATTTCGCGCATTCCCACCAAAAATTTTATTACCGAAGCCTACACTAACTGGCAGGCAATGTTTGCCTCCGGCGGTCGGCGTATTAAACGCAGTTTTTATATTGATCAGCTGTCAATTTCCTTCGCTACGCCCGCGCTTATGCAGTCGCTGGAGCGCCTGCCGCTGCTGCATCAGATGGTGGAAGAAACCCTGCCGGCGGACAAGCCGGCGTCGCCGGACGAGTCATGGTTTATTGAGCAGGGAATTACTAACGTTGGGCTGTTTCGTCAATATATCGCGCGCTGGCTGGGTAAGCGCGGCGATATTCGTGGCGATATGTATCTGGTTGTGCGGCCGCTGGCGCCGACGGCGCAGGGCCTTCCCGTGGAGGTTTACTGCTTCACCTCCTCAACGTTGTGGATTGATTATGAAGCGTCGCAGGCGGAAATTTTTGAATATATTTACGCCATTTCGCACTATTTCCAGCTGAACATTTATCAGCAGCCAACCGGCAGCGATTTCCGCCGCTTTACTGGCCCACCGTCGGCGTGATGCTCTGCTCCCTTGTCTCTCCCGGCGAGGCAGGGGATTGCGAGTAAGCTATTTCTTTTCCGCAGAATCTTCCGTTGGCTGACCGCTGGCTTATCAGGTGCTTTTTGCCAGCGGCTTCGGAAACCAGGACATTTACAACTGCGCCTTCTGGCGTCAGGGTAGAAAGCGGACCTAACGCAACATTCGGAGATTATGATGATTGTTAACAGCATTGTTTATCGTCAGGGACGCGAGCCGGAAGTGGTTGCGGTTGAAGATATCAGCGAAGTTATTAAGCAGCCTGATACCTTTATCTGGCTGGGGTTGCTGGAGCCGGAACCGGCTTTTATGAACACCATCAAGCAGGAGTTTAACCTGCACGAACTGGCGATTGAGGATGCGCTCACCGCCCATCAGCGGCCAAAGATTGAGCGCTACAGAGATTCGTTGTTTATCGTATTAAAAACCGCCGGGCAAAACGAAAGTGGCGAGGTCCACTGTGGTGAAACCCACCTGTTTGTCGGCAAAAACTTTCTTATTTCGGTGCGTCATGGTCAATCGGACAGCTATGCCGCCGTGCGTCAGCGGGCGCTGGAGAACCACGATAAGTTTGCGCTGGGTGCAGGATACGCGCTGTACTGCATTATGGATTTTATCGTCGACAACTACAGCGATACCGTGGCAAAGCTTAACGACCGTTTTGGCGATATCGAAACGGCGATGTTTAACAGTGAGTTTAATCGCGACGATCTGCAGCTTGCCTATAACATGCGGCGCGAGCTGTCTTTGTTGCGTAACGCCGCCCAGCCGGTTGAGGAAATCTGCTCGCAGCTGATCCACCTGCACGAAGAGATAATCCCGGAGCCGCTCCGGCCTTACATTCGCGATGTGCAGGACCACGCCAGCCACGTGGTTATTGATGCCGAAGAGATGCGCGAAATGCTGATTAATGGGATGCAGGTCAAGCTGGCGCTGGTCTCGGTGCAGCAAAACGAAGTGGTTAAGCGTCTGGCGGGATGGGGGGCGATTCTGGTGGTGCCTACGGTGGTGTTTAGCATGTACGGCATGAACTTTAAAAATATGCCGGAGCTTAATGAAGCCTACGGCTATCCGGCGGCGCTGGTGATTACCTTCGGGGTTTGCGGCTGGGTGTGGAAAAAGTTTCGTAACGCCGGCTGGCTGTAATTGAGCGGTGAGGGCGCAGAGGGGGCTAGTCCAGCGCCACCCATCGGCGGCCGCCGAGCACCGTAATGGCGATAATCGTCAGCGCTGCTGCCAGATGCATAAGCAAATCAGGCATCTCCAGCGTGACCGGATGGCAAAATGACAGCAGGGTTGCGGTCATAAAAGCGATACCGCAACCGGCCAGCGCCAGGCTGCGCGTCGGATAGAGCGTTCGCGTACGGCGCAGGCTGATCACAGAAAAGACCATCATTGGCAGGCTGGCCGCCAGCATAAACTGATAGCAGTGCATACCGTCGCCCGCGGCGTGGGGCTCAATGGGAGTATGGCTGGCGTTAATCAGATTGGTTACCAGCCAGCTCATCACCAGCAGTGTCAGCCAGAGTGGCCTGATCGGTTTGCGTCCGGCAATGCTGAGGTTAAAGGCGCTGAAAATCGCCACGGTGCCGGCAATAAATGCCAGCAGCATGGCGAGGAGGGCGGTTAATGCGCCTGGCTGCGACCAGTCGGTAAAGGTGTGGCGCAGCTGCCAGCCAGCCAGCGCGCCGGTGGGAAGCACGCAGGAAACCCAGCTGACAACGCGCCAGAGGGTGGGCGGCGTGCGGGTAACCGGACGTGCAGTGCGGCTTAAGGTCTCAATTAATTTGTCATGATTTCCCATGGCTACTGGCTCCAAATTTACGCAGGTTTTGCATGGCGCGGTGCAACAGCGCTTTCACTGCTGATACGGAGAGATCGTTTTCCGCTGCCGCTTCGGCAAGGCTACTTTCGCGTAAATGAACTGATTCAATGATCTGTCGCTGGCGGGGCGGCAGCTGACCCAGCCAGCCGCTCAGCACCTGGCTGTTGGCAATATCGTCCGTTAGCTTGCCTTCGCCGCCGCTGGTCTGGTAATGCAACACGTCTTCATCCTGTAACTCCCAGTCGCGGCGACGGCCGCGCTGACGCAGCGCATCTATCGCGCGCGCGGCGGCGATCGCCGCGACCCATGGCAAAATCGGACGGGTCGGATCATAGGTATGTCTCACCCGATGAATCGCCAGCAAAGTGTCCTGAATGACATCCTCGACCAGCGCTTCATCGCTGATTTTCTTGCGCACCAGGGCCCGGATGGCGGGCACCATTGCCTGCAACAGCTGACTGTAAGCCTGCTGATCGCCTGCCTGAGCGCGCGCCATCAGTGTCGGCCAGCGGGTGCTTGATGCCTCAGACAACGACATAGTGCGCCCGCTGAGCGGTTATTTTACTCCGCGCCGGATGCTTAACGCGGTGTGGCATGAAACACGTGGTAAGTTACTAATAATTTCATGCTTTTTTCCCCGTTTCGCTGGCTTTGTCAAGGGCGGAAATCACCGTGCCGGGCGTCAATACCTGCGGCAGAACGACCGGCTTGCCGCCGTTCGCCGGGTAAACGACGTAGAGTGGCAAACCACCGCGGCCAAAATCGCTTAGCGCCTGTTCTATATCGGCATTAAATTTCGTTGAGTCGGCAACCATATAGATGGTGCCCGTTTTCGCCATCGCCTGCTTCACCGCCTGGGTTGTCAGCGAGGTGCGATCGTTGACCTGACAGGTAATGCACCAAGACGCGGTAAAGTTGACGAATACCGGTTTGCCCTGGCCTTTCACCGCGTCAACATTCTGCGGCGACCACGCCACCGGTGCCGGTGCGCTGTCGCTGGCGATCTCAGCGTTGCCTGGCGCCGGGTCCGCGCTGTTTTTCAAGGCAACCAGCGGCGGCGCTAATAAAATAATAAATGCGCCGGTCAGGATATACATCGGCAGATAACGTTTTCCCTGCAGATGACGCTGCTGCGCCATACCGTATAGCCATGCGGCGAAGCTGAGCAGCAATGCACAGGCCAGAATAGTCGCCAGTGCGCTGGAACCCGCCTGACGCTCCAGCACCCATACCAGCCACGCTGAAGCGCCGAGCATGGGAAACGCCAGCGCTTTTTTCAGCGTTGCCATCCATGCCCCCGGACGAGGCAACAGCTTACCTACCAGCGGGAAAAAGGAAATAAGGGTAAATGGGGCGGCAAAACCGAGGGCCAGGGCGGCAAAAATAATCAGGCTCACTGCTGGCGGCTGGGTCAGGGCATAGCCAACGGCGCTGGCCATAACCGGCGCGGTGCAAGGGGTGGCAACCACAATCGCCAGCGCCCCGGTCAGCGCAGAACCGATCAGGCCGCCGCGATTGCCGCCAGCACCGCCGACGCGCTGTACCGACAGGCCAATTTCAAACAGGCCCAGAAGGTTCAGCGCCGAGCCCAGCATAATCAACGCCAGCAGAGCGATAACCTGTGGCGATTGCAGCTGAAAACCCCAACCGACCGCCGACCCGCCGGAGCGGGCCAGCAGTAGCGCTCCCACCAGGATAAACATGGTGGCGAGCACGCCCAGCATAAACGCCAGTCCTTCAAGGCGGCTCTGAGCCGGTGAATGATGATGGCGGACCAGACCCAGCGCTTTGAGCGAAATAACCGGAAAAACACAGGGCATAAAGTTGAGAATAATGCCGCCAATAAAGGCGGCGACAATCGCAGTCAGCATGGTTCACCTGCTTGTTGGTCGCGGATTATGTCTTACCGTCAGGCTTTATTGATGGCTCTGACGATACTTTTTCACCGCATCCATGGTTTTCTGAATGTGGGCTTCCGGGTTTTTATCGGTATAGCTCAGCAGAATTTTGCCGTCCGGCGCGATAACAAACGAGGTGCGATCGGAGAGGGTTTTCCCTTTCATTTGCATGGTTGCCTGATATTCCGCGGCCACTTTGGCGCCCGGATCGGCGGCAACGGCAAACTTATCGCGGCACTCCAGCTTGGAGAAGTCAGCAATCTGTTCGACGTTGCCGGCGGTCACGCCGATTACGGTAGCGCCCAGCTTAGTAAAGCCATCGCTGGCTTCGGCAAATTCATGGGCCTCAATAGTACAACCCGCGCTAAAGGCGGCCGGGAAAAAGTAAAGCACCACCGGCCCTTTTTGCAGCGCCTGCTGCAGCGAGAAATTCATCGGCTTACCGGCCAGCGCGGCCTGTAGCTGGAAGTCAGGTGCTTTAGTTCCAACGTTGAGCGCGGCAAGGGCCGAGGTAACGGGCAGGGTGATGCTTAACAGCAGCGTGGCGATCAGTTTATGTTTCATCTGCATGGTGACTCTCCAGTTGGCAGGGTAGTAAGGATGCTATTTATTTCAGGTTCGCCGCCAGCTGCAAAAAGGTTGCGCCCGGCAGAGATTTTTTTATCGCTGACGTTGGTAATGAATATAGTCGTTGAAGATGGGACCATTTACCGCCATGCTGCCGGAGGCTGAAGGCCTGACCATTGCCGGGATTAGCACCTGGGTTAGCATCCACGGCGTGGTCGCTGGCGTAATGCCGTTTATCTGCTGCGGGCGACGCCAGATAAGCCCGTAAGTGGCAATTTTCACGCCGTTAGCCTTCATCAGCGCCAGCATCTGCTGTAAATAATGCGGAGTAAACCAGCGCTGGGAGGTAATAAAGCTATCCCACTGTGATTGGGAAACCGGCGTGCGCAACGTGAGGGTAAGATACTGAGCGACCGTTATCTGCGGCGGCAAATGCTGACGCGCCACGAAGGCAGCGCCGGCAGGGCTGGCAGCAACTTTGTCGGGCAGGTGCTTTTTCCAGGCATGGATCAGCGAGAGCTCCGTTACCATTAGCGGCTTATGCGGCACCTGACGATGGACAAACGCGGCGGCACTGCGGGCGCTGCTGATATCAGGCTGATGCAGATGGTAATCCACGCCGGTAATGCGTGCATCGTGGTTTGCCCAGCGCAGCATGCGGCGGGTCAGCTTTGCGTTTTGCACTGCCGGGCGATCGACGCGAGTCAGGCCGCCGGCATAAAGTGGCAGAGGCCTGCCGTCCGCCGCCAGCGGGTGATGTGCGGCAATATGCGCTGTCAGCCGGCGCAGAAAAACCAGTACCGGAATGCGTCCGTCAGCGCCGGGGCGTAAATCTGCCGGTCGGGTATCAATGGTGAGTTCATTGACGAGCACCAGTGCGGACAGTTTGCCTGACAGCGTTTGCAACAGGCGATCGCAAAAGTTAAAGGCCTGCTGTTCTTCCCGGCTGCCGGGGCGGGGGATCGAGCCAAAGCGGCCTTTACCGTTGGAATCCCACTTCAGCGACAGGATAATTTTATGGCCGCTGTCTGCCGCCTGTTTTAACGCCAGCAGACCGGGATCGTGCTGATAATCGCGCTGGCCGCGAATAAAGGCGGAGGCCGGGACAAAACCGCGCAGCCACTGGGTCTGCGTTTGCGCCAGCGCCTGAGGCGTCACCCAGCGCCAGTTTTCATTAATATTGCCGCCCAGCTGCAGGGCGGGGTGAGCGGCGGCGCTGAACGCGATGAGCGCGCTGACAGCCAGCAACCCAGGGCGCAGGAATATTTTGCGCAGCGAGCGCAGTATGGCGGACAAAATCGTCTCCCTGTAATGAGGGAAATATCAGGTGCCGACAGCGAAACAGGCAGCTGCCGGAATCCTTGCTACGTTTTGCGGTGTCGTGGCGCAGTTAAAAGTGTCGTCGCGAGAGTCGGCCGCAAGGTAAACATTGCGGTGAGAAGTCGTGGCTTCCGTCAGGTTCCCGCCATTACGCCGGCAACCGCGATCCCCAGGAACGCGGTGAAAAGTATGGCCACCAGCACCACGGAGCCGCCGCCGACGGCGGCGGCTGTTTTACCATCGGAGATCCCACGCTTTTCCAGCTTACTGATTTGTGAAACCGCGACGACGCTGCCGTCATCACCATAAATATTTTGCTGATCGGTCCGTGATACCGTCAGTTCGCCCGTTGCGCCATTTTTAAGCTGATAGCGGACTTTATCGCCTGAATATAGCATCGGCTGCATTAAATAATAGCTGCCGTTATTTAACGACTGCTGGCGAACATTAACACCGTAATAGGAATGGCAGCCGCTGATTATCAGCGTTGCGGCAATAAGCGCGGCTGACAGCGTTTTTAACTGTTTCATAATAGCCTGTCCCTCTTGGGGGTTATGGTGAGGTCTCGGGTAAAAGATAGCTCAGCGTTTACCGTCAGGCTAGTTTCCGACAGCTTATCTCTCCGTTTTTCATATTATTTTTCGCTGGCATCAGCAACTTCATCGGCTTTATTTTTAGCGCTCTGAATCCGGGCGTAGGTAATGACGCTATTCAGCAGGGCAATAATCAGTCGACGCTCTTCAACGGGTAAAACTTTAACCGCCAGAAACTGACTGACAAGTTCCTCCGGTGGATCGAATTGCGCATTGGCGAACACTAACTCATCCAGTGAAACATTCAGCCGGTGCGCCAGCTTAACCAGTGGAGAAAGCGTCGGCTGGGCGGTTCCGGCCTCATAGCGCCGCAGCTGATTCACGTGAATGGCCACGCTGTCGGCCAGCTCTTGTTGGGTAAAACCGGCGGCCCGGCGAAGTTGGGTCAACCGTGCGGAGAATTGCATTAAAACCCCCGCAGCGTAATTTTCAACATATCCTAACATCCCTGTCAGTTGGTTCATGTTGCCATCATAAGGCCTTTAAAACTGATGAAAAGCGTATTTCGGCAAAAGATAAAATCATTGTGTGCTGGCTCGCATTAGTGTGCTATCTGCGCCTGTCGGGGAAGCGCCCGGTTAAAATATCGAGGCTTTAAGTGTTGATCTTTCTTCATGGAACTTTTATTGTTACGTGAAATTTTATGAGGAAATCTCTATGCCATTGTTAACTTCATTTTTACCCCTGTGGATCTGCCTGGTGATTGCGCTGATGGCGAGCTGCATTTCGATTACCGTTACCCAGACTGAAATCTTTCGGCCGCTACGGGAATGGGTCAGTGGTAAAAATGTGCTGATAGGTCATCTGTTTACCTGTTTTTACTGCTTTAGCCACTGGGTGGTTTTTTTAGCGATCGTGGTTTACCGCCCGGTATTAATCAGCAGCGGATTTGTCATTATCGATTTGTTTGTCAGTACTTTTTTTACTATCGGTCTGGCGACAATGTTCAGCGGTATAATTTTAAAAGTAATGCGTACCGCCATTGCTAAAGCGATGGAAGAAAAAGAAGCCAGAGAGAAACTGGGCTTTTAATCAGGGCGCCGGTGCGGTCATTGTTAGCTTTCCACATCCTCCAGGCTGAAGGTTTCCGTCTGATCGTTATAGGAAAATATTTCGCCGTACCTGCCCCAGTTAATCACCGCCTCCAGCGTTTCCCGCGCGGCGGCGTCGGAGAGATAGTCTTCCAGTTCCTGTGCAAAGCGTACGCGCGGCGCCCGATGTTCCGGCCGCTCTTGCAGAATTTGTCGGATATGCGCTGCCAGCGGCACCCCGCGCAGCAAGTGTCCGGCAAACTGCACCTTACGCTGCTGGGTATCAAAGCCGGCAAACTGATGAGCCGCGTCGGTCAGAAATATATCGCCCTGTTGAATATCAACGAAGCGCAGGTGCTGCAAAACTTCGGCAATGGGAAACAGATCATCGACTTCCAGATGAAGAGAATTGGCGATTTCTGGCATATCCGCACGGCCGGAGTAAGGCTCCGCCGCCAGGGTTTCAATCAGACCCGCCATCAGGTTAGTTGAGACTTCCGGCAGGCGGCTGCCGAGCTGTAAAGTTTTGCCGACCGTTGGCTGACTAAGCCGGTCGGTCATGCGGCCATAGACGTCATCGACGAGGCGGCGAAATGTCGGATCGAGGCGGTTACGAGGATGGGGAAACGGCACCTGAATTTCAGCGACCACCCTGCCGGGATTTGATGACAGGATCATAATGCGGTCACACATAAACACCGCTT
Organism: Izhakiella australiensis; assembly: GCF_002006995.1. Classification (GTDB taxonomy): domain Bacteria; phylum Pseudomonadota; class Gammaproteobacteria; order Enterobacterales; family Enterobacteriaceae; genus Izhakiella; species Izhakiella australiensis. The sequence goes on from NZ_MRUL01000001.1 coordinate 527,897, forward strand.
CTTCAATATTGTGCGTGACGATCAGTATCGACTTTATCGGGGTTTGCCCTTCCGTCCATAGATCGAGCAAATCGGTACGCAGCGTTTCCGCCGTCAGGACATCCAGTGCTGAAAACGGCTCGTCCATCAGCAGCAGCGTCGGGTCGACCACCAGTGCGCGCGCAAAGCCAACCCGCTGGCGCATGCCGCCGGATAATTCTCGCGGGTAGGCATTTTCAAAGCCATCGAGGCCGATCAGATCGATGGCCGCCAGCGCACGCTTACGTCTTTCACCGGCATTGACTCCCAGGGCCTCCAGTCCGGCTTCGACGTTTTGCTGCACCGTCAGCCAGGGAAACAGGGCAAAAGACTGGAATACCATGGCAACACCCCGTGCCGGACCAGCGACCGGTGCTCCCTGATAAATTATCTCTCCCTGCGTTGGGGTAATTAAGCCGGAAATAATTCGCAGCAGCGTCGACTTACCCGAACCGGAGCGCCCCAGCAGGCCAACGATTTCACCCGGACGGATCTCCAGCCTGACATCATCCAGAATGCGCACTTCGCCATGGGCCTTCTGATAGCCGTGCGTAACGCCGTTTACCTGCAGAATGCTTTCCTGTCCGGACGCGGTGAAAGTCATCTCTTTCTCCTTGGTGGGTCAGTCGGGAGGCTATGGAGCGCCACGCTTAATCAATACGGAAACGGTTTTCTGCCCAGGCATACAGCGGACGCCACAGCAGGCGGTTAAACAGCGTCACGAACAGCGACATCACCGCAACGCCCAGAATAATATGGGGGAAATCGCCATTGGCGGTGGTCTGCGCAATATAGGCACCCAGCCCGTGGGCTTGTAATTTAACGTCGCCCCACTGAACCCATTCCGCCACGATGCTGGCATTCCAGGCGCCGCCGGTGGCGGTAATGGCCCCGGTCAGGTAGTAGGGCATAATTCCGGGCAGGACGAACTGGCGCCACCATTGCCAGCCACGAATGTGAAAGTTTGCCGTTACTTCGCGGTAGTCATTAGGCAGAGCGCTGGTTCCGGCGATGACGTTAAACAAAATGTACCACTGCGTACCGAGTACGATCAGCGGTGACAGCCAGATATCGGGGTTTAACTGATAGCGCACGATGACTATCACAAACACCGGAAACAGCAGGTTAGCCGGAAAGGCCGCAAGAAACTGCGCGACAGGCTGTACCACCCCGGCCAGCGCCGGACGCAGACCTATCATCACGCCGATCGGCACCCAGACAAGGGAGCACAGTACGGTCAGCAGCAGCACGCGTAGCAGGGTAATCAGGCCCAGCCATAGCACATGACCGGTCTGCACTAGCGTGACATCCCGACTGATATACGCAAATACCTGCCAGACCACCAGCGCGGTCAATGCCAGTACCAGCAGATTCCAGAGCATATCCACGGCGCGCGCGTGGCGCCGCAACGGGTTTGCCTTGCGCTGAGGCTGGCTGGCAGGGGACCCGGCCAGCCGCAGGCGGGAGAGGGTGGCGAAAACCAGACCGAGGAGGGTCATCGTGCGATGCACCAGCCTGGTACGACGCATCAGATTGCGCAACCAGGACTGCGGCGCCTGCTGGCTGCGGGTGGTTTCCATGCGATACTTATCAGCCCAGGCGACCAGCGGACGGAACAGCAGCTGATCATAGGCCAGTATGACGATAAACATCGTCAGGGTTACCCACCAGATGGCCTGCATATCCTGACGTGCAATGGCGAGAGCCAGCCAGGCGCCGATGCCTGGCAACGTAATGGTACTGCTGCCAACGGTAATCGCTTCCGATGCCACCACGAAAAACCAGCCGCCGGACATCGACATCATCATGTTCCAGATAAGGCCCGGCATGGCGAAGGGAATATCCAGCTTCCAGTAGCGTTGCCAGGGCGTTAAATGAAACCCCTGAGACACTTCGCTCAGGTCGCGCGGCAAAGAGCGCAGCGACTGATAAACGCTGAAGGCCATATTCCAGGCCTGGCTGGTAAAAATAGCAAAAATTGCCGCCATCTCCGCTCCCAACACCTTGCCAGGAAACAGCGCGAGAAAGAAGGTAACGGTAAAGGAGATATAGCCCAGCACCGGCACCGATTGCAGGATATCCAGCACCGGGATAAGTATTTTCTCCGCCCGCCGGCTCTTTGTTGCCAGGGTGCCATAAACCAGCGAAAATATCAGTGAGGCCAGCATCGCCACCAGCATGCGCAGCGTGGTGCGCATGGCATATTCCGGCAGGTTCGAGGGCGATAGCGAAACCGGCGATGATTGCAGGGTGCCAATCGGCAGCTCCGTTTGCCGGAACATCACCGCAATCAGGGCAATTGAGCCGATAATCAGCGGAAAGGCGACAAAATCCCAGCGATTGGGCAGCAGACGGCGTCTTAATGCTCCACCGTTGAATCTGAAGATCATCGCGGCACCTCCACGTTATCGGCCACGCAGCATAATGAACTGGCTATTGCCGGTAATGCCTGATCTCCTCCGGCAAATATAGTGTAGCCAGGTTTTTACAAAAATATGAAAGTGTTGCGATTGCTGGCCGCTCGTACTGTATCGGTGGAACAGGCTTAGTTTGCGCCGGGCCAGTAATCAGTAACAAAGCCAGCCTGTGATAAAGATCGCCCTGTAGAAATAAGCAGATTGCGCATGTGGGAAATGCAGCGCAGGATTTAGTGTATAAAAAAAAAGCTAGTGTCCAGTGTTTAACTTTCCTCCGTATTATCACCTTGATCAGGGCCTTACCATGTCGGCGAAAGATAACCTGCTGCATAAAATTAACAGCGTGTATTCCACCCATGACGCGGGTTTCACCGCCCAGGACTGTGAGGCTCTTATGGCGGTCAGCCGCAGCGTCATTAGCCATTATCTCAACCGGCTGTGCGATGAGGGAAAATTAACCAAACAAAATACCCGCCCGGTCCGCTTTTATCTTGCTGACGAGGTTGCGTCCGGCGTATCCGCTGGCGGCGTCATGCATGACGATCCTTTTAACCTGTTTATCGGCGCTGACGGCAGCCTGCAGCCGCAGGTTGAGCTGTGCCGCGCGGCGGTGAACTACCCTTCTGAGGGGCTGGCGCTGCTGATGGTCGGTGAAAGCGGCGTCGGCAAAAGCTATCTGGCTCACCTTATTCATCAGTACGCGGTTGAAAAATCGCTCATAGCGGCGGGAAAGACGCTGGTGGATCTTAACTGCGCCGATTACGCCAATAACCCGGAGTTGCTTTCCGGCGCGCTTTTTGGCTATACCCGCGGTGCTTTTACCGGCGCCGATCGGGAAAAGGCTGGCCTGCTCGATCACGCTGATGGCGGCTTTCTGTTTCTCGACGAGGTGCATCGCCTGTCGGCGGAAAATCAGGAAAAGCTGTTTCTGTTTATGGATAAAGGCTATTTCTACCGCCTTGGCGATAGCAGCACGCGACGCTATGCCAAAGTCAGATTCCTGTTTGCCACCAGTGAAGCGACCGATGAAATGTTGCTGACCACCTTTCGCCGCCGCATTCCCTGCCGGGTCGAACTACCCGCTTTCAGCGAGCGCCCGGTTGCGGAACGGGTGGCGCTAATCGAAGCTTTTTTGCAGCAGGAGTCAGGCCGCCTGAAGCGGGAAATTGAGGTCGAGGTGGCACTCATGCAGCAGCTGATTGCCACCCCGGTGCGCGGCAACGTCGGTGAGCTGAAAAACCAGATTAAAGTACTGTGTGCCGGTGCCTGGAGTCAGCAAAAAGAGAGTGAGCAGTCCAATCTGGTGCTGGCGCTTTCCGCATCGAACCGCCCGACGCCTTCTGCTGAGCGGCTGCTAATTACCCCTCACGGGCAGCCAGGCTCAGTCTCGTTGCTTGGGCAGCGGCTGGGGGGCTGGCTGAATGAAGAGCGGCTGCTGGTTGAATTTTGTCAGAGCGCCAACGCGCCGCTTTTTGCACGCAAACTTGAGGAGTGGCTGCACTATTCCCAGTCGGACGTTTTATTGGATCGCAGCCGTCACGGCTATCTGTGGAAAAAGAGCCAGCAGGCGTTTTCACAGCTTGCGGATCTGACGGGCATTGAAATCAATCCGGCGCTGCGTAACACCCTCTGGCTGTGCATGCTTTATGCGCTGCACGCCCCGGTGGCAGAACAGCCGCTAGCCGAGCTTGATGCCGCCAGCGCCTGGACTTCGCAGCGGGCATTAATGGTTGCTGATGAATGTCTGGCGCTGATCCGCGCGCAGGTGACGCCACAGCCGCTGCCTCTGCTGCGACCGGTTATCAGAACCCTGTTTCATCATCATGTTGAGCCAGATCAGCTTATTCAGGGCGTGATTGTCTCCCACGGCAACGCCACCGCCTCCAGCATTGCGGGGACCGCTAATAAGCTGGTTGGCGGCTATTACCTTAAAGCCTTCGATATGCCTTTTTCAGTTGATACCCGCGGGATAATTGAAATGCTTATCCGTCATCTGGACAGCATTCAGCACGGTAGCGGACTGATTATTCTGGTTGATATGGGCTCGCTGAATGAAATTTATCGGGAAATTAAGCTGCATCTGCATAGCGACCTGCTGGTCATGAATAACGTTTCGACCTCAATGGCGCTGGATATCGCCGGCAAAATTCAGCACCGGCTGTCTATGCCAGAGATTGTCGACAGCATTAAGGGTGCTTATGAGGTGGAAGCCCGCTATTACGAGGGGATGATCAAGGGCAATAAAATCGTGATCTCCTGTATTTCCGGCGCCGGGGTTTCCGCCAAGCTGAAAGATATCCTTATGCGCTATCTCGATGAAAAGAGTATGGAGATCGTGACGGTGGAATATGACGATCTGAAATGGAAGTTAAGCCGGGCGGATACGGTGCTCAATGGCACCCAGCTGATTATTACCACTACCGACATTGACGCCGGCACCATTCCGTTGGTTAACGTTCAGCAGTTGCTCAAGGAGAAATCAACCCGGCTGTGGCAAAACTACTTTTGCAGCCTGCTTACCCCTGAGCAGATGGAGAGCATGATTGACGATATCGTTAAGCTTTTTACACTTGAGGGCGTTGCCGGGCATCTGAAGTTTCTTAATCCCGCAGTTATTATCGAAGAGGTCGATTTACTGATTAAGCAGTACGAAGCCCATTACCGCGTGCATTTTGAAAGTTACCTGCGAATGAATCTGTTTATGCATATCGCAGCGATGATTGAGCGCCTGATGATTAATGACGCCTTCCATCACCGTGATAACCACGAGCTTAGCCAGCCGCAGCTGCATTTTATGGATCTGCAACGCGAACTGTTTAAGCCGCTGGAAAACAGATACCGCATCGCACTTTCCACCAGCGAATCATTAATGATTTATGAGCTGATTGAACCCTGGGTAACGGTTTGAAGCTGCTGCCGCTGGCAAATGTGATCGCTGGCATAAACAGTGTCTGATAAGCAATTAGACACTAATGTAGTGTTGGGTTTGTTGTTTATCTGATTGATTAATAGCTTAAATAAAAGCTGGCATGGCAATTGCTCTTATTCTTCTGCCATCAACACAGGGGAAATCAAATGAGCGCAGGCTGGCTGGACTTAAATAACAACGTTGTGGTTGTCACCGGGGGATGTTCGGGTATTGGTGAAACGCTGGTGGGGATGCTGCATCGCAACAATGCCCACGTGGTCGTGGTCGATCGCGCGGCTAAACCCGCGAATGCACCGGACGGTGTGGACTATTTTCAGGCAGACATTACCCAGCGTGACAGCGTTGAGCATACCGTCGCGGCAATTAAAAAGCAGTGCGGGCGGATTGACGGTTGGGTGAATAACGCCGGGGTGAATCGGCCCCGTCTGCTGGTCGATTACTATCAAACCACGCCAGGATTTGAACTGAACGAGGAAGACTACGACTTTATGGTGAATATTAACCAGAAAGGCGTTTATCTCTGCGCGCAGAGCGTTGCCAGAGTGATGATCGCGCAGCAATCCGGCGTGATTATCAACATTGCCTCCGAAGCGGGAATCGAAGGCTCACGCGGGCAGAGCTGCTACGCGGCGACCAAGGCCGCCGTCCATGCTTTTACCCTGTCGTGGGCGAAAGAGCTGGGCAAATTTAATATTCGCGTCGTTGGGGTAGCGCCGGGTATTAACGAACCAACCCCGATGGGCGGCATTGAATATCAGACCGCGCTGGCCTATACGCGCGGCATTAATATCAGTGATATCGGTGATAACTACAGCGAGAAGCTGCCGCTCGGCCGCCCGGGCAAGCTGAGCGAAATTGCCGACCTTTGCTGCTTTTTGGTCTCTTCTCACGCCAGTTATATAACCGGCACCACGATTAACATTACCGGCGGTAAGTCGAAAGGGTAACCGCATCCTCATTCAGGCAGTGGTAAATAAGGAACGCTCATGACGCAATTAGCAAAACGTCCATGGTTGTTGATCATTACTCATGGGCGCTTCGGTGAAGAGCTGGTGAAAAGCTGTGAACTGGTGCTGGGCAAGATGAAAGATGTCTATTGCTTCTCTTTGCTGGAAGGAATGACGCCGGAAAAATTAATGGAAAACGTCGGAGAGGTTCTTAATAACGCACCGGAGGACAGTCTTATCTTTACCGATATATTCTCCGGCACGCCAACCAACGTTGCGGCGGTATTTGCCAAGCGTCATCAATACACGGTTATTTGCGGCGTGAATTTACCGATGTTAATTGAAGCGGAAATGAACCGGGGAGATAAATCTACTCACCAATTAGCTGATGACCTCGTCGCCGCTGGCGTGGGAAGCATTATTAATATAACCAGAATAACAAATGAAAGGTAAGACATTATGAAGAACATCAAGCTGGTACGTATCGACTTTCGTTTAATTCATGGCCAGGTCGTCACTAAGTGGAAAAATATTATCTCGGCGCAGAAGATTATTATCGTTGACGATAAATTATCTAAAGATGAATTTTTATCTGACATTTATGTTATGGCTGCGCCGCCTGATGTGTCCGTCGAGGTGCTGGCGGAAGAAACCTTCATTAATAACGTGGCATCGGGCCAGTACGATGATGGCAAGACCAATATTCTGCTGTTGTTTAAATCGATCAGCACGCTGCGCCGGGTAATTGATAACGGTGTGCCTTTTAGCGAGGTGCAAATTGGCGGATTAGGCGGCGGCGTAAACCGCAAATCCGTTACTAACGGTATCTCCATTGATAATCAGGATTTTGACGATCTGAGAGCCATTCAGGCAAAGAACGTTAGCGTTTACTTTCAGGTAACCCCGGAGGAAGTGAAGCTGACACTGGATAAAGTGCTGGCAAAAGTCGGGAGCTTATCATGATAGAAATCGCCATTTTCACCGGTCTGTGGTACTGGATTTGTAAAACGGACATGGGTTACGCCGTGACCCATGTTATCCGCCAGCCGCTGTTCTCTGCGGTTATCATCGGCTAATCATGGGCGATCTGACCCAGGCAATCGTTATCGGTGCTGCCATTCAGATTTTGTATATCGGTCTGGTTGCTGCCGGTTCCAACCTGCCGGCCGATGACTGCCTTGCCGGGCTTATTGCCATCCCGCTGGCCTTAAATACCGGGCTTAGCCCGCAGCTGGCGATTGCCATTGCGGTGCCGGTTGGCGTCATGGGGGTGTTTATTGACCAGTTCCGTAAAACGATCAATGCCTTTTTTGCTCACCTGGCGGATAAAAATGCCGAACAGGGCGATACCCGTGCCTTGACGATGACCGCCATTGTCTGGCCGACGCTGCTTGGCTTTTTCCTGCGTTTTCCGGTGCCATTCTTTGCCAACCTTTATGGTAAAGACAGCATTACCGCGTTTCTGAACAGCGTACCGCAATGGCTGATACATGGCTTCAGCGTGGCGGGCGGACTGCTGCCGGCGCTGGGGTTTGCCCTGACCATCTTTGTGATTGGTAAAAAGTCGCTGCTGCCGTGGTTTTTTATTGGCTATTTTCTCGTGCAGTTCAGCGGAATTCCGGTGTTTGGCGCGGCAATCTTCGGCTTAAGCGCCGTACTGTTAATCGCCCACTATCAAAACAAAAAAGAGGCCTGAGGGGAACATCATGGAAAACCAACAGAAGCTTATTACAGAAAAAGATGTCAAAAACAGCTGGCTTTACTATTACATCATTGCCGAAATGGGCATCTCCTACGAACGCCTGCAGGCGCTGGGTTTCGCTACTTCGCTGATCCCGGTGCTGAAAAAGCTGTACCCGAACAAAGAAGATCTGAAGCAGGCGCTAAAACGCCATCTGGTGTTCTACAACAGTGAGGCGGTTTACAGTGCGCCGATCAACGGCATCGTCATCGCCATGGAAGAGCAGAAATCGCGCGGTGGCGATATCGAAGATGACACCATCACCGGAATAAAAACCGGTCTGATGGGGCCAATGGCGGGAATCGGCGATTCCATTGACTGGGCGACCTTAAAACCGATTATCTTTGGCCTCGGCGTGACGCTGTCAGCCAGCGGCAGCATGATTGGCGCGCTATTTATGCTATTGCTGCCGATTATCCAGATAGTGGTTGGCCGTAATCTTGCCGCCTATGGCTATCGTGCCGGGCAGGCATCCATTCGGGAAATTCTTCAGTCCGGTCATATCAAAACGCTGATAACCGGCGCCAGCACCCTTGGGCTGTTTATGATGGGGGCGCTTTCCTCAACCTACGTCAAGCTATCGACGCCGGTGCAACTCAGTTTCGGTGCGCAGAATAAGCCGTTTGTTCTGCAACAGGTGCTGGACAATATCGTGCCCGGTCTGCTGCCGCTGGCGGCGGTATTCGGTATCTACTGGTGGCTGCTTAAACGTAACCAGAATTTTACCGTCATCATGATATTTATTATCGCTCTGTCGATTGGCGGCGCCTGGCTGGGGCTGTTCTGATCGCGCTGAAAGGAGACGTTTATGCAAGCGGTACACTTTGGCGCAGGCAGCATCGGACGGGGTTTTATCGGCGATCTGCTGCATGACTCAGGTTATCAGATAACCCTGCTGGATCTGGATGCTGGACTCAATGCGCAGATTAACCGGACGCACAGCTATGATCTGTATGTGATTGAGCAGGATTACCGCCTTAAAACTATCGATCGGGTGCGGGCGCTATCACCGCTAACTGACGAGCCGCAGGCCATCGCGGCGCTGGCTGACGCCGGGCTGATCACCACCGCCGTGTGGGCGGACAATCTGCCGCGTATTGCTCCGCTGCTGGCAAAAGGACTGCGGGAGCGGGCGCGGCAGGGCAAAGCTAAAATCAACGTTATCGTCTGTGAAAATGCGGTTGGCAACGGCCAGCTGATGCGCCAGGCGATCCTTTCTCAGGATCTAATGAGCGCCACTGAGCTTGACGCCTGCGCCGCCTTCCCCTGCACCGCGGTGGATCGACTGGTTCTCGGCGCGCAGCGCGAAGGGCAGCAAGTGATTAACGTTGGCGTTGATCATGAGCTGGTGATTGATCTGACGGAGCTGGTCCATCCCGACGATCGCCCGATACAGGGAGCGGTATACAGCGATAACCTGGCCAGTTGGTTTGAAAAAAAACTGTTTATTATTAACGGCGGTCACGCCTGGGCCGGTTATATGGGCTGGATCTACGGCGAGGATATTATTCAGCGGGCGTTTGCCCGGCCGGGCTTTCTCGACCAGGTAAAGCAAACCATGGGTGAGAGCGCGGCGCTGATCGCCAACAAGCACGGTTTTGCGCTGGCGGAGCTGCATGACTACCTCGACTTCGCCTGCCGGCGCTTTGCGCTGCCAGGGCTGGAGGACAGCGTGGCGCGGGTATGCCGCTCGCCGATACGCAAGCTGGCTGCCGGCGATCGATTGGTTGCGCCTGCGGTGCAGTGCCAGCAGGCCGGTCTCGACTACCCGCATTTGCTGTCGGGCATTGCCGCCGCGCTGCTGTATGACCATCCGCAGGATGAGCAGGCTCAGGAGCTGCAATGCACTATCGCTGAGCAAGGGGTTGCGCAGGCGCTGGCAAAGTACAGCGATATTACGTCGGGACATCCGCTGGCAAAGGAAATTCTGGCACAGTTTGCCCGCCTGAAAGAAATTAAAGCGCGTCACCGACGCTGAATAAAACCATATGGCTTTTATCTGAATATTTCAGAGGAATAGCCACGCCTTTTAGCTGTTAAATACCGATCGAGGAAATATCGATGAAATTACAGTTGGCCTTAGATGAATTAAAACTAAATGATGCCATTGCGCTGGCGCAGCGCGTCAGAGAGTACGTGGATATTATTGAAATCGGCACGCCGTTCGTTATTGATGAAGGGATGAATGCGGTCAGGAAATTTAAGCAACAGTTTCCTGAAAAAGAAATTCTGTCTGATGAAAAAATAATGGATGGCGGCTTTCTTGAATCCGAGCTGGCGTTTAATGCCGGCGCGGAATACGTCACGGTGCTGGGCGTAACCGATATTCTGACGATAAAAGCCTGCCTGAAGGCAGCAAAGGCTCACGGACGGCAGCTGGTGGTGGATATGATTTGCGTCGCTGATTTACCTACGCGCATTGCCGAGCTTGAGCAGGCCGGGGCGGAGATCCTGGCGGTGCATACCGGCGCCGATCAGCAGGCGGCGGGCCGCCAGCCTCTTGACGATCTGCGCGTCATGAAAACCCACGCCCGGCGCGCTAAAATTGCCGTGGCTGGCGGTATAAATAGTAAAACCATTGATCAATACGTGGCGCTGCAACCGGATATTATTATCGTTGGCTCCGCGATCACCCATGCTGCCGATCCGCAGCTTGAAGCGCGTTTAATCAAGGAGGCTATGCTGAAGGCCGGAGGTGCAGAATGACGACCTGTCACTCATTGATGGCAATTATCGAGGAGCTGAAAAGCGATGCGCAGCTTATTGAACGACAGAGCGTCGATCGGCTGGCGCAGCTGGTTCACAGCGCCAGTCGCGTTTTTGTTGCTGGCGCCGGGCGTTCTGGCTTTGCCGCCCGCGCTTTCGCTAACCGACTGATGCACCTCGGCTATAGCGTTTTCTTCGTTGGCGAGCCGACCACGCCCTCGATTCGCCAGGGCGATTTGCTGGTCATTGGTTCCGGCTCCGGTGAAACCGCAAGCCTGGTCAGTATGGCGAAAAAGGCCAAAGCCGAAGGGGCAAACATCGCCACGCTGACCATTTATCCCGATCACAGTATTGGTAAGATGGCCAGCGTCAGCATCAGGATCCCTGGGGTGACTAAAAAATCGACCGAGGGCAGCGGCAAAGCCTCATCGGTGCAGCCCTCAGGTTCATCGTTTGAGCAATTGAGCTGGTTGATTTATGACAGCATCATTGTCGATCTGAAAGCGCTAAGCGGACAAAACGACGACCAGATGTATTACCGTCACGCGAATCTTGAGTAGCAAGAACCGCTCACGGCCGCCGCGCCAGTTAGCCTGGCGCACGAGAAATTCCGCATTGCTGTACGCCCGTCGCCCGCAGCGGCGGGCAACGATGGCACCTGCCGTACAGGCGAACGGAACAACCCACCGGCGGTGGATAAATCAGCCACCAGCTTGATAACAACATTGAGGTATCAGCAAATCTGCGTCCAACGCCGTTATCGATTAAAAACGGATGCCGTTTCCCACAAGCCTGTACCAACAGGCTTTTCTGCGCCGAACGAATGAAGCCCGCCAGGGTGAGCCGCAGGGAAGCGGCGAAAGTAAGCGCTGCGTCGGGAACGCATCGCGAACGGCCCGTCAGGCGGGCTGAAGCAGTGAGGGAATGGCGCAGCCACGCAGAAACCGCCGGAAGTCCGGGGTCAAGGGGCCATGACGTTTGATGGCCCCTTGCCGGTCGCCCGCAGCGGCGGGCAACGATGGCACCTGCCGTGCAGGCGAACGGAACAACCCACCGGCGGTGGATAAATCAGCCACCAGCTTGATAACAACATTGAGGTATCAGCAACTCTGCGTCCAACGCCGTTATCGATTAAAAACGGATGCCGTTTCCCACAAGCCTGTACCAACAGGCTTTTCTGCGCCGAACGAATGAAGCCCGCCAGGGTGAGCCGCAGGGAAGCGGCGAAAGTAAGCGCTGCGTCGGGAACGCATCGCGAACGGCCCGTACGGCGGGCTGAAGCAGTAAGGGAATGGCGCAGCCACGCAGAAACTGCCGGAAGTCCGGGGTCAAGGGGCCATGACGTTTGATGGCCCCTTGCCGGTCGCCCGCAGCGGCGGGCAAACGGAGTGCCTGGCGCAAAGGCGAACGGAACAACCCACCGCAGGTGAAATAAACAACCCACCGGCGGTGAAATAAGCGCCCACCGCACAGGCGAACGGAACAACCCACCGTTGGTGAAATAAGCCGGGCAGGCAGGGAGGGATGTACAGGCCCAAGGTCAAGGAACCGTGACGCCAGATGGCCCCTTATCGCACGCCGGGTTTATTTTGTGTTCAGTATCACAAAATTCATTTCAGCGTTTTGACTGATTGCAAGCCGACGATTAGCGTAGCAGTCAAAATGAAACGTTTCATTTAGGTTCGGGAAATGGTCGCCACGATTAAAGATGTAGCCAGGCTCGCCGGCGTCTCTCTCGGTACGGTATCGAAAGTGATTAACGGTGACCTGAGCGTCAGCGAAAAGCGTAAAGAGCAGGTGCAGAGCGCGATTGCCGCGCTGGGCTATTCGCCGAACAGCATCGCGCAAAATTTACGCATTGCGAACTCCAGAACCATTTCGGTGCTGCTGGCGAATATCACCAACTCGTTTCAGATGGCGTTGGCAAAAGGCATCGAAGAAGTGGCGGTGGCGCATAATTACAACCTGGCGATCGGGGCGACCAACGAGCTGATGGAAAAAGAACTCGATAGCCTGGAGATGTTTGAACGCAATCGCAGCGACGGCATCATCATCTGCAGCACCGGCAAAACGAAAGACAAGATTTGCGCGCTGATTAATAAAGATATCCCGGTGGTGATGGTTGATCGCTTTGTGCCGGACATTCCGTGCGATTACGTTGGCGATGATTTTCCGCGCGCCATTGAGATTGCGCTGCAGCATTTGCAGGAACTGGGGCATCACCATATCGGCGTGATCCACGGCGATTTAAATACCTATCACGGCGCCTGGCGCCATGAGCTGGTGCTGCGCAAAATGCGCCGGCTGAAAATAAAATACGATGAGCGCCTGCACAAAACCGGTGCCTACAGCCACCAGCAGGGGGAAAAGGCATTTCGCGAGCTGATGTCGCTGGCGGTGCCGCCAACGGCGATATTAGCGGTGAACAACGTGCTGTGCGCCGGGGCGATTAAAGCGGCAAATAGCTGTGGCGTATCCATTCCGCAGCAAGTGTCGCTGATATTGATTAATGAGAATAATTTCTTCTGGGACATTATCTCGCCGGGTATCACCATGGTGACGCAGTCGCCGCTGAAAATCGGCCGTCACGCCGCCAGCATTATTTTTGAACGTCTACAGAGTAAGGACGCGCCGACGTTCACCAATACGTTATTTGAACCCGGACTGATTATCCGGGAGTCGACGCGCAGAATCTGAATTTTTTTAAATTAAAAATGAAACGTTTCATTTTTGAAAAATAACAACAAGGGCGTACCTGATGAACGGCTCTGTCATCCTTACTCTGGACATTGGAACCACCTCATGCAAGCTGGTGCTGATTGATCGCCACGGCCATGAGTTGTTTACCGATAAAACGCATTACCCGCTCTTTTTCCCCGCGCCGGGGAGGGTGGAGCAGGACCCGCAGGAGATCTGGTCCAACATTAAGGCGATGCTTCAGCGCCTGCCGACGCAGAGCGCCCACGCTGAAAATATTGCGGCGTTTGCCATCAGCTCGCAGATAAGCGCCCACTTTTTGGTCGATGAGGCCGGCGTGCCGCTGACCAATATTATTTCCTGGATGGACAGCCGCGCGCTGGCCGAGGCGCAGGAGCTGGTGGGGGCTTACAGCAAGGCGGATCTTCATCACGAGCTGGGGATGGATATGCTGATCGGCCCGGCGTTTATCGCGCCGAAGCTGAAGTGGCTGGCAAAAAATGAGGCGGCAAAGTTGGCGCAGGCTCGCTATCTGGTGCAGATAAAGGAGTACGTTATCTGGCAACTGAGCGGCCAGTGGCGCTCTGATCTGACCAGCCTGAAGGGCATCGTTAACCAGCAGAATCGCCGCCTCTCCACCAGGCTGCTCGCCTGGGCCGGTGCGCCGCAGTCAATTATTCCGCCCTGTGGCGATCCGTGGGATATCGTCGGTGGCCTGCAGGAAGAGGTGGCCGCAGAGCTGGGGCTGCCGCAAGGCGTGCCGCTGGTGCTCGGCTGGAACGACCTGAATGCCGCCATCCTCGGCACGGTCGGCGTACCGCAGCAAAAGCGCGGCTTTGATATTACCGGCACCTCGGAGCACATCGGCTTTGTCAGCTCGCAGCCGCTGAGCGCCAGCCCGCAGGGCATCAACTGTCTGCCATTTTTCGCCGACGTGTCGCTTTCATACGGCGTCACCTCGTCCGGCGGCCAGTCGCTGCAGTGGTATATGAAAAATATCGCGCGCAGCGATCGCTATCATGAGATCGAAACTCAGGTTGCCAGCGTGCCTGCCGGCAGCGACAGACTGCTTTTTCTGCCCTATATCAACGGGGAACGTAACCCCTGGTGGAACCCTAATGCTCAGGGCGTTTTCTTCGGCCTGCGCGCCCAGCACACCAACGATCATATGACGCGGGCGGTGCTTGAAGGCGTCGGGTTTGCTTTGAAAGCCAGCGCGGTGCGGCTGGAATCGATGCCTGATGAGTTCGTGGTCTCCGGCGGCGCCAGCTCGCTTGATATCTGGAACCAGATTAAGGCCGACATCATTGGCGTCCCCTTCAGAAAACTACAGACCACCGAGGCCGGCTGCCTTGGCGTCGCTATTCTGGCGGCCTACGCGCTCGGCTGGCATCCCTCGCTCGCGGCGGCAGCGGATAGCATGATCCGCACCGCGCAGCTCTATCTGCCGGATGCCGGTAACCAGCGTATGTATCAACAGAGGTTCGACACTTATCTCAGCTTGTATAACGCGCTGACGCCGGTGTTTGACAGCAATATTAATCAGCCAGAGGTCGTGGAATCATGAAAGCCATCATTTACGGCGCGGGAAAAATTTCGCGCGGATTTATCTCGCAGCTGCTGCATATTGCCGGCTGGCAGATTGTTTATGTCGATCTAAACGAGGCGCTGCTGGAACAGCTGCGCAGCCGCGGTAGTTTCACCGTCGAGGTGATGGGCGCAACAGAGAAAAATAGCGTTATTCAGGGCTATACCTGCCTGGCGCTTAGCGATACCGCCGCCGTGGCAAAACAGTTAAAAGATGCCGATATTATTTTTACCTCGGTGGGCGGTAAAAATTTACAGGCGTTAGGTCAAACCATCGCCGAATCGCTGAGCCTGTGCCTGCGCGACGGCGGCATTAAAAACAGCCTGAACATCATTACCTGTGAAAACTGGAAAGATCCGGCAAAAGTATTAACTGCAAGTATTAAAAGCCATTCTGGCACCAGGGAAAACCAATTATTTGACCAGCAAATTGGCGTGGCGCAGGCGGTGGTTATGCGCTCCGCCGTTGAGCCAACTCCGGACATGCTGGCGCGCGATCCGCTGATCGTGCCGGTACAGGACTTCTGGCAGCTGCCGGTGGATGCTGACAGCATTAAGGGCCAGCCGCCGGCGATCGAGGGCATTGTTTATCAGGAAAACTTTGCCGGCTTCCTCGAACGCAAAATTTTCACCTATAACACCGGCAATGCCACCATCGCCTACCTTGGCTACCTGAAGAAGCGCTATGCGCTGGCGGAAGCGGCTAACGATCCTTTCATCGTCTCGGTGCTGGACGAGGTCTATCAGGAAACCAACCGGGCGCTGGCGTTAAAGCATCAGTGCAGCATCGAAGAGCAGCAGGCCTTCTCAGCGCAGGCTAAACGGAAATATCAGGATTTCGCCATCATTGATGACGTCCGCCGTCATGCCAACGATCCGTTAAGGAAACTCGGCCCTGACGATCGGCTCATCGGCGCCGCCCGGCTGGTGCAGGCGTATGACCTGCCGGTTGATGGCATCGCCACCGCCATTGCCGCGGCGCTCTATTACGACAATCCGCAGGATGAACACGCCGTCGCCTTGCGCGCTATGAGAGAACAGCACGGCATCAGCCATATTCTTGAGCATGTTTGCCAGATTTCACCGGATGGTAATTTAGCGCGCGTTGTTAAAGAAAAAATCGCCTACCTTAAAAAAACGGGAATTATTGAACATGAGTAAACAGCCTTCCGCAGTTATTATCGGCGCCGGTCAGACCGGGCGAGGATTTATTGCCAGATTCCTGTTCAAAAGTAATTATCATCTGACTTTTATCGATAAAAATGAAAAGACGGTGAATTATCTTAAGCAGGATAATTTTTTCACCATTCACTGCTTCACCGAAACGGTGCCGCCGGTGCATATTCATGGCTTTGATACGCACCTTGCCGCCAGCGCCGCCGCCCACCAGGCGCTGCTCGATGCCGACTTGCTGTTCGTTGCCGTCGGTCAGCAAAACCTGGCGCAGGTTGCCGCCGATATTGCGCCGGCATTGGCGCAGCGCCGCAGCCAGGGGAAAGATCCGCTAAAGGTGCTTACCTGCGAGAACGGCGTAGCGCCGGGGCAAATTCTGACGGACGCCATCAATGGCTATGCGGATGCGCAGGGCGCTGCGCTGGTTTCCGAAGTGGCCATCTTCTGCACGACCAACGTGTTGAAGAAAACCCGTCTGGATATCGGCAGTGAAAACTACAACCGCGTGCCTTATAACGCCGCGATCCTCGGCGGCCCGTTGCCGATCGAAGGCTTCGATCCGGACGCGGATATGAGCAAACTGCTGAAACGTAAAATATATACCTACAATTTTATCAGTGCCTGCGTGACCTATCTCGGTGCTTATAAAGGGATTGAAGATTATGCGGCCTCGGCTAATGACGATGAAGTACGTAAGCTTATTTTCAGCGTAGTGCCGGAGCTAAATAAAGCGCTGTGCCGGGTACTGGAAGTGGATGCCGAATCGCAGAAAACCTTTTCTGATAACGCGCTGAAAAAATTCAGCGATCACAATATCGAAGATTACGTCAGTAAAAATGCGCGTGACGTAGCGCGCAAGCTGCGTCCGGACGATCGCATGATTGCGCCGGCAAATATGATTATTGAAAATCATGGTGATACCCATGCTATCGCCATCGTTATTGCCGCCGCCATTCTCTGGGGTGAGCGCAATGAAAAATTACTGGAATCCTTTGCCAGCGTGGCGGCGGTATTAACTACCCTGAGCAAAGTGAATAAAGATTCCGAATTATTTAAACAGGTTGAGCGTTATTATACGGCGCTCAAATCAGGCACCACCATCGGTAGCCTGCTGAAGTAACTATTTTCATTAAAAGATAGAGGGCCAAAGCTAAACGAAACCGTTTAGCTGGCCCTGACTGTACCCTGAATTCGAGCCTTACTATAACAATATCAGAGGTTTATATGACTCATTCCAAACCAACCAAAGTCAGATTTTTTATTCTGTTTATGGTGTTTATCTCTGTGGTAATAAACTATATGGACCGTAGCAACCTTTCGATTGCCGGGCCGCATATAGCGAAAGACTTTGGTTTATCCACCGTCGAGATGGGCTATATCTATTCTGCCTTCGGCTGGAGCTACGCGCTGTTGCAAATTCCGGGCGGACTGATTGTTGATAAGATCGTTCCGCGCGTGCTGTATACCCTGATGCTGGTGGGCTGGTCCGCCATGACACTGATGATGGGTCTGGCGCAGGGCTTCCTTACGCTGTTCGGCCTGCGTCTGGCGATCGGTGTATTTGAAGTACCCGCTTTTCCGACTAACAATAAAATTGTTACCGCCTGGTTTCCCGAGCATGAAAAGGGTAAGGCTATCGCCTGCTATACCTCGGGGCAGTTTGTCGGCGTTGCCTTTCTGACGCCGGTGCTGGTGGCTATCCAGGCGTGGATCGGCTGGCAGGGTATGTTCATTCTGATGGGGCTGATCGGCATTGTCTGGGGCGTAATCTGGTATCTGCTGTATCGCCAGCCCGATGAGCACAAGGGGGTGAATCAGGCCGAACTGGATCATATCAGCAAGGGCGGCGGCATCGTTTCTGGCAGTGCCGCGCAGCAGCAAAAAATCGACTGGTCGCAGATCAAAATGGCTTTTTCACGCCGCAAGCTGTGGGGCGTTTACATCGGGCAGTTTGCCTCAACCTCAATGCTGTGGTTCTTCCTTACCTGGTTCCCAACCTATCTGGTGCAGTATCGCGGGCTGGATTTCATCAAGGTAGGTTTTCTGACCTCCATTCCGTTCCTCGCTGCTTTCTGTGGCGTGCTGCTGGGTGGCACTTTCTCCGACTGGTTAATTAAACGTGGCCATAGCATCACCCTGGCGCGTAAGCTGCCGGTTATTCTCGGCCTGCTGCTGTCTACCAGTATCGTTGGCGCCAACTTTACCGATAACACTACGCTTATCGTCGTGTTTATGACCATCGCCTTTTTCGGCAATGGTTTCTCGTCTATAACCTGGGCGCTGGTGTCCGCCATCGCGCCGTTGAAAGCGATTGGCATTACCGGCGGCACCTTTAACTTTATGGGTAACCTGTCGTCAATCTTTATCCCGATCGTTATCGGCTATCTGGTCAGCGGCGGCAACTTCGCACCGGCGCTGATCTTTATCTCGCTGATTGCGCTGACCGGCGCGCTGTCTTATATCTTCGTGGTTGGCAAGGTGGAGCGCGTTTCGTTTTAAGCGATAAGCTGATAGCGCAGGCGATTACAAAGCGGCTCCCTGATAAACACAGGCGCCGCTTTCAGCCAACGCTGCGGTAACGGTATTCCCTTATTGCTGCAAGTCAAGCACCCAGGTCGCAGCAGGCCCGGCTGCTTTCCGCACCGGCGCAAGCACGTCCGTGTGGCCTGGCGCACGGCCATCCCTGGCCGCGAGCCTGCTGAAACCAGCCGGGCCTTCTCCTCCCCCGTAAACTTCCTCATCGCTTTAGTAAAAAAACCAAGTCTGCGCCGGGCTGGATGCCAGCAACCTGGTTTTGGCTTTTTAATAAAAAACGGATGCCGTTTCCCACAAACCTGTATCAACAGGCTTTTCTGCGCCGAACGAATGAAGCCCGCCAGGGTGAGCCGCAGGGAAGCGGCGAAAGTAAGCGCTGCGTCGGGAACGCATCGCGAACGGCCCGTACGGCGGGCTACATGCGTGAGGGTAGGACGCAGCCACGCAGAAATTGCCGGAAGTCCGGGGTCAAGGGGCCATGACGTTTGATGGCCCCTTGCCGGTCGCCCGCAGCGGCGGGCAACGATGGCACTCGCCGCACAGGCGAACGGAACAACCCACCTCCGGTGAAATAAACACCCACCGCCCGGGCGAACGGCATATCCTCATTGCTGCAAGTCCGATACACCGGTCGCAGAAGGCCCGGCTGTTTTCCGCACCGGCACAAGCACGTCCGTGTGGCCTGGCGCACGGCCATCCCTGGCCGTGAGCCTGCTGAAATCAGCCGGGCCTTCTCCTCCCCCACAAGCTTCTTCATCGCTTTAAGTGAAAAAGAAAACCAGGTCTGCGCCAGACCGGATGCCGTTTCAGCAACCCTGCGCCAACAGGCTTTTCTGCGCCGAACGAATGAAGCCAGCCAGGGTGAGCCGCAGGGAGGCGACGAAAGTAAGCGCTGCGTCGGGAACGCATCGCGAACGGCCCGTACGGCGGGCTACATGCGTGAGGGTAGGACGCAGCCACGCAGAAACTGCCGGAAGTCCGGGGTCAAGGGGCCATGACGTTTGATGGCCCTTGGCCGATCGCCCGCAGCGGCGGGCAACGATGGCACCTGCCGTGCAGGCGAACGGAACAACCCACCAGAGGTGAACATCAACAAAGCAACCCATGCCGTTATCGATTAAAAACGGATGCCGTTTCCCACAAGCCTGTACCAACAGGCTTTTCTGCGCCGAACGAATGAAGCCCGCCAGGGTGAGCCGCAGGGAAGCGGCGAAAGTAAGCGCTGCGTCGGGAACGCATCGCGAACGGCCCGTACGGCGGGCTACATGCGTGAGGGAAGGGCGCAGCCACGCAGAAACTGCCGGAAGTCCGGGGTCAAGGGGCCATGACGTTTGATGGCCCCTTGCCGGTCGCCCGCAGCGGCGGGCAAATAAGCCACCTGCCGTACAGGCGAACGGAACAACCCGCCTAAGGTGGAGAAATCAGCCAGCCGCTGCCCAGGAAAACGGAACAACCCACCTTCGGTGAGTGGAATATCAATATCCCACGGAAGGTTAAATAAGTCGGGTAGGCAGGGAGGGATTTACAGCTCCAGGGTCAAGGGACCGTGACGCCAGACGGTCCCTTGTCCGCCGTCGCGCGGAAAATTAATCAATACGCGAGCGGATAAATTGCAACACGGTGGTCAGGTGAGTGCGGATTGCGCTTTCCGCCTGGTCAGCATCGCGCCTGCTGAGGGCGTTCGCCAGCGCCATATGCTGCTCCTGCAACAGCACCGACTCCTGGTGATCGGAGGAGGGTGTCAGTTCAGTAAACGAGTAGGCGTAGAACTCTTCGATCAGGCTGATTAACCGCTGGCTGTGAGATGCCTGCGCCAGCTGCATATGAAACTGGCGATCCAGCGTCGAGCGTTCGCGAAGCGCAATGCCGCGATAAATCGCATCCTGTCCTTCCTGGGCGTAGCGCATAATCTCCGCCAGCTCCTCGTCGCTGCCGCTGTGGCAGGCAAGCCGCGCGGCGGCCACTTCCAGCGCCTGGCGGATAATCAGCACTTCGGAAATTTTGGCGCGGGTATCCTGCACCTGCAATCCTTTACCCGGCACGCGTTTCACCAGACCTTCACTTTGCAGCTTCAGCACCGCTTCACGCACGGGTGTACGGCTGACGTTCAGCTTTTCTGCCAGTTTGGTTTCTACCAGGCGTGCGCCCGGCGGGAAGCTTCCCTGCAAAATAGCCTGGCGCAGCTCGCGGTAAACCAGGTTTACCACCGGTTCGCGGTCGGCTAATTGTGATATTTCCATGCGGGCTCCCAATCTCTGGCCTGTTTCGGCTCTATGCTATCTCAGATGCTGCGGATAAGCGATATCAGTCCGGCGCGCATTAGCGGCGTAAATTAACCGGTGCGATACCATGATAGCCGCCGCGAAAAAATACCAGCGGCGGTTCATCCTGCTCCTGATGGCGATGCCTGAGCACCTCGCTGAGAAAAATAATGTGGTCGCCGCCATCATCATGGCGATGGACCCGACATTCAAAGCTGGCGATGGCGCCATCCAACAGCGGCGCCCCGTTGTCGCCGCGATGCCAGTTAACGCCCTGCCATTTGTCAATGCCTGCAGTAGCGAAGCGTCCTGAGAGATCGGCCTGCTTATGGCTGAGCACATTTACCGCGTAGAACGGCAGCGTAAGCAGCGTCTGGCAGCCCGGCGCCCGGCGCGACAGGCTGAAAAGGATCAGCGGCGGATCGAGCGATACGCTGTTAAACGAGCTGACTGTCATGCCAAGCGGTGTGCCGTTCCCGGTGATGGCGGTGACGACGGTAACGCCGGTGGCGAACTGGCTCAGCACCTGGCGTAGTGCAAGGGTGGTGGTTTGGCTGGTCACGATCAAATCTCCTCGCTGGCGATAAACGCACGGCGCTCAAGCTGGGTTAAACGCTCGGCTCCGCGATCGGTAATCAGGATCGTTTCGCTGAACGCCAGACCCTGAGCGCTGGTGTACATGTGAAACACCATGCCGGCCTGCAACGTCCAGCTGCTGTCGGGCAGAAACACGCGGGTGAAATCGCTGGTGCGCGGAATGCAGACCAAACCAAGCGAATATCCGCTGATATTGCTGTAGCTATCACGCAATCCTTCCGTCAGCACCTGCTGACGCAAAATGGCATCGATCTCTGCGGCGCTGACGCCAGGCTGCATTGCGGCGAACTGGGCGTCTTGCAGGGCGATGAGCCTGGCGGCGATTTCCAGCGCCTGCGGCTCTGGCTCGCCGACCAGCACCGGGCGCATCAGGCGTGCGGTATAGCAGCGGTAGTGGGGCACCATTTCAATATGCACCACGTCGCCCTGCTGCAATACGCGCTGGCCGAGGGGCGCGTGCAGAATATTAGAGCGCGGGCCGGACTGCATCAGCAGCAGGCGGGTGTTATCCGCTCCGGAACGCAGAGCGCTGCTGTAGATAGCGGCAGCAACGTCGCGCTCGTTAACGCCGATTGCTGATGCGCGGACCCCTGCCAGGGTGGCGCTGTCGCAAATCTCACTGGCGCGTCGCAGGTAGTCGATCTCCCTGGGCGATTTATACAGCCGCTGTTCCCACATATGCCGGGAAAAATCAACAAAGGAGGTTTGCGGTAGCAGCGCCTTGAGCCGTGCGAGGCGCTGTGGCAGGAGAATATTCGAATCCATTTCCACGCCGAGGGATAACCTGTCCCAGCGGTAACGACGCAGCGCGGCGGCGACCAGCTCAAGCGGCTCTTCATTGTCGGCATAGGCCACGCAGGTTTCCACCCAACTCATTTCTTGCTGCATCCCGGCGTCAAGGCTGCGGATAATCATTACCGGATCGCCGGAAAGCGGCAGCAGGCAGCACTGGTACATCGCGGCGGTAGGGACGTGGCCGGTGAAATAGGCCAGATGCTCAAACTCATCAATCAACAGGACGTCAATGCGCTGCTGCATCATGGTTTGGCGCAGCTTGCTGACACGCTGCTGATATTCAGCTGGCGTAAAGGCCAGCCCAGGACGACCAGGTACGCTGTTTTCTGTATCCATGACGGCACCCCGTAGTAATCAGAGAATCGCGATTGCGCGCGAGCTTTGTGTCAGTCAGCGGCTTGCCTGCGCCGTTACCACCAGAATATCTTCGATACGCACTCCCCAGCGGCCGGGAATGTAAACGCCGGGTTCCAGTGAAAACGCCATTCCCGCCGCCAGCGGCTGCGGGTTGCCCGCGACGATCCACGGGCTTTCATGGGCGGCGAGACCGATACCGTGTCCGATGCGGTGAGTGAAATAGTCGCCGAAGCCGCCATCCGCAATCTGCTGACGCGCAACGGCATCAATCTGCTGGGCGCTGACGCCGGGGCGTACCGCCCGGCAGGCCGTCTGCTGGGCGCTAAGTACCAGGTCATACAGCGCCTGGTATTCATCGGGTGGGGTTCCGGTCAGGGCTACGCGACAAATATCACCGTAATAGCCATCAAAGCAGCCGGCAAAATCGAATACCACCGGCTCATCGGCGCCGATAACGTAATCGCTGCCGTGATGCAGCGGCGAGGCGCCGTTAGCGCCGGCACCGACGTCAATCCAGCTTATCTCGCTGAAGCCTACGCGCTGCATCAGCTGTTGTAGCCTGGTGCGCAGGGCGAACTCGCTTTGTCCGGCCAGTGGACCGCAGCTGGCGCAAAACTGCTGCCATGTTTCATCGATTGCTTCGGCAGCGCGAGCCAGCGCGCTTATTTCATGGTCTTGTTTGACGGCGCGCGCGGCGTCAATGGTGCGCTCCCCGCTGACAAATTGACGGTCTTCTCCGGCCTGCAACGCCAGCAGGAATCCACTGTAAAACTCATCGTTAACGGCAATCCGTTGCGCTTTGCAGGCTGTTATTTGTTCGAGTAGCAGGTCTGCGGGCTGCTCACCATCCCGCCAGGTCGCAAGCTGAACGCCCGCAATGTCGTTATACAGCGGCGCCTGCAATTCGGGGGCAATGAGCTGACAACTGCCGTTGGCTGTCACCAGCAGCGCCAGCAACCGTTCGGTTGATATCGGACGACGCCCGGTGAAATAGCTGAAGTTGGCGCCTGGTCCAATAATCGCCAGGTCAACAGATTCGGTGCGTAGTCGCTCTGCCAGCGCTGCACGCCTGTCCTGCATGACTTTTTGCACTTCAGTAGCCATTTTGCTCTCCGTGATGTTGCACATTTGATGAGTAGTTGTTGACTAAAGGTGAAAAAAACATCAATAGTAATGTATACAGAATACATACTGGTGAGCGGAAAATGTTCTGTCAAGCGCTTTATCAGCCGGCTGTTTAAGCCTGCGGCCCGTCGTTGCCGTGATTAACCAGGAGCCTCTAGCTATGCATTCGCACTTACAATCACCGCGTGAAGTGGTGGCGTTTTACTATCAGCAAGTCTGGGCTGAACGCCGGCCTGAACTTATCCCTTCGCTGTTTGCCGACGGCTACTCCAACCACGCCGGAGCGCGGGGAACCCTGAGCGGTCCTTCAGGTATTGAAAATAATTATCACGCCACCCTGAGCGCCTTTCCCGACGTTGAAATGCGGGTGGAAAAACTGCTGGCCGAGGGGGAGTTCGTTACCGCTCATTACCTGATGCTGGGTAGCCATCAGGGTGATTTTCAGGGCATCTCCGCCACAGGTTCTGCAATCAACGTGCCAGGAATCGGTATTTATCGGGTGCAAAATGGTCAGATCCAGGAAAGCTGGGTGGTACGTGATTCCCTGCTGCTGCTACGCCAGCTGGGGGCCGCCTAATGACGTCCTGGCAACGTTACTTGCAGCAGCATCAGGCGCAGTTTATTGAGCAGATGTCTGAGTTTTTGCGTATTCCCAGCATTTCGGCGCAGCCGGAACACCTGCCCGACGTCTGGCAGTGCGCGCGCTGGCTGGTACAGCGGCTGGAAAGCGCCGGAATTTGCCAGCCCGCCATTCTGCAGGCCGGTGAGTATCCGCTGGTGTACGGCGAGTGGCTTGAGGCCGGCGAGGACGCGCCGACTATCCTGATTTATGGTCATTTTGACGTGCAACCGGTGGAACCGCTGTCGGAATGGCATCACCCGCCGTTCGAACCCTGGATTGAAGACGACAAAATTTATGCCAGGGGCGCCAGCGATGATAAGGGCAACATGCTGGTGCCGATTGTGGTGCTGGAGGCGCTGCTGCGTACCGAGGGCCGCCTGCCGGTTAACGTTAAGCTGCTATTTGAAGGGCAGGAAGAGATCCTCAGCCCCGATCTGCCCGCGTTTATCGCCGCTCATAAAACGCGCTTAGCCTGCGATCTGGTGGTCAGCGCCGACGGTTGGCAATGGAGCGAGAGCGAGGCGGATTTACGCACCGGTCTGCGCGGTCTTTGCG
This sequence comes from Izhakiella australiensis, assembly GCF_002006995.1. Lineage (GTDB taxonomy): Bacteria > Pseudomonadota > Gammaproteobacteria > Enterobacterales > Enterobacteriaceae > Izhakiella > Izhakiella australiensis. Next base: position 552,959 of record NZ_MRUL01000001.1, read on the forward strand.
CTCTGGAGGTCACCGTCAGCGGGCCGCGGCAGGACGTACACGCCGGTACTCACGGCGGCGCGTTAGCCAACCCGATCCATGGGCTGGCGCAGCTGCTGTCCGGTTTGCATGACGAACAGGGCAGGGTATGCGTGCCGGGATTCTATCAGCAGGTGAAGGCGCTGACGCAGGCCGAGCGCGAACAGCTTAATGCGATTCCTTTTGATGAAGCGCAGTGGCTGGCGCGGGTGGGCGTCACTGAACCTTTCGGCGAGCAGGGCTATACCACCCGCGAGCGTATCGGCATCCGTCCGACGCTGGAAGTTAACGGGATCAGCGGCGGTTATCAGGGCCACGGGGTAAAAACCATTATCCCGGCGCGGGCGACGGCCAAAATTACCTGTCGGCTGGTGCCGGATCAGCATCCTCAGGCTATTGCCCAGGCGGTGGCCGACCATCTGCACACCAGGGTACCACCCGGTGTCACTTTGCAGGTCAAGGTGCTGCCTAACGGTGCGCATCCCTACTACATGGCCAGCGACCATCCTGGCAACCAGGCTGCCGCTCATGTGCTGGAGGAAATTTATGGCAGAGCGCCTTATTACACCCGCTCTGGCGGCTCTATTGCGCTGCTGACGCTATTTCAGCAGCAGCTTGGCGTCTGCACCGTCATTTTTGGCTTTGGCTTACCCGATGAAAATTTTCATGCGCCGAACGAGTTTTTTCGCCTGGCGCAGTTTGCGCGTGGGCAGCGCGCATGGGGAGCGTTACTGCTACGGCTGGCCGCGACCCGGCTGTAACGCATCGGGTCCATATTTATTTCGTATGCTGTATACAAAAATTTTTATTTATATTCCCAACATCAACGTTTGATAATCGAGGGCACCAACATGATGGCATTAAACCAGCAACAGCAGCACTGGGTTGAAAAAGCGCAAGGGCTGGCGTCAGAGATTGCTGACCTGGCGGCGCAATATGATCGGGAAGCCTGCTTCCCGGAAAAAGTATTCGAACGTTTACGCGCAAGCGGGCTGCTGGCGCTGGCGGTGCCAAAAGAGTACGGCGGCCACGGTACGGCGGATGGCAATGTGCATCTGACGGCTTACCTGGTGACGGAGGCTATCTCACGAGCCTGCCCATCAACCGGCTGGGATCTGATTATTCACTACCATCAGTGCGGTGCGGTGGCGCGCCTCGGTAATGAAGAACAAAAGCAGCGTATTCTCGGCGACGTCGCGAAAAACGGCGCGCTGATGGGGTCGCTGGGCAGCGAGGTCGATCATCGGCAATCGGTCACCGTCGGCCAGGAGACGCGTAAGCTGGTTTTTCAGGCCGATATGATGCCGGTTGATGGCGGCTTTTGCGTCAACGCCAGCAAGCATTTTTGCTCCAACGGGCCGGTGGCTGACTACCTGCTGTACTGGAGCATGGCGCCCGGCAGCCAGTCGGGCGGCGAAGGCCTGACGCTGTCTATCGTGACCCGCGACTCTGCTGGTCTGACGTTCCACAACCACGGCTGGGACGACATTATTGGCCTGCGCAGTTCGGTAAGCTGGAGCGCTACCCTGAAAGACGTATTTATTCCGTGGCAGAACGTGCTGGGCGAACCGGCTGACTTTGTACATAAAGATCCCTACACCCTCGAACTTTCTCAGGCGTTTCAGCTGGTCGGTGCGGGGCAAGGGGCGATGGACTGCATTGTGAAAACGTTGCGCGACCGGCCTTTCCTGCAAAAAGAAGAGGGGCTGATGGTGCTGCTCGGTGAGCTTGAAAGCGCGCTGCAGGCTGCAAGAGGTTCCTGTCTGTACGCCAACATGCTGTGGGAGCAGAAAAACTACGGCGCGGCGGCGCGCGCATCGTTAAGTGCTCACCATACCGCCAGAGAGACTGCGCTGCTGGTTGCCACTAAAGGTTTCGATATTATCGGCACGCGTTCGCTGTTTAAAACCATGCCGCTGGAGCGCATCTGGCGCGATATTCGTACCGCTTCGCTGCATACCCGTGAATCACAGCTGTTAAGGCTCGTAGCCGACGCGGTAGTAAGCGGCCACTATGCGCCGAAACAGAAGTATGGTTCGCAAACGGTAAAAGCCAGAAGCTGGCGCGAGCTGGGACTGACTCACTAATAACCAACCTGTACCGGCATGCCTGCTGGCATGCTTTCATCGCGAGGGGAACTTATGGCAACGTCAGGCGCTGCTTTGCAGCTAAAAGAGCTACAGCGTTATTACGAGAGCTTCGGCGCGGTACGCGGCGTATCGCTTTCGCTGGAACCGGGGCAGTTTCTGACGCTGCTGGGCCCCAGCGGTTCAGGTAAAACCACCACGCTGTTGATGATCGCCGGCTTTCTGGAACCGAGCGCCGGAGAGATTCTGATTAACCAGCGTCCGGTAACCCACATCGCCGCCCATAAGCGTGATATCGGCATGGTATTTCAGAACTACGCGCTGTTTCCGCATATGACGGTCACTGATAACGTCGCCTTTCCGCTGAAAATGCGCGGCATAGCGCGTAAGGAAGCCCGTGAACAGGCCCAGCACTTTATCGAAAAGGTGGGGCTTGAGCGCTTTGCCCGGCGTTTTCCCGCCCAGCTCAGCGGCGGTCAGCAACAGCGGGTAGCCCTGGCGCGCGCGCTGGTTTTCAGCCCTTCGCTGGTACTGATGGATGAGCCGCTCGGCGCGCTGGACCGGCGTTTGCGTCTGCAAATGCAAGAAGAGATCAAAAAGCTGCAAGTCGACCTTGGCCTGACGGTGGTATATGTCACCCATGATCAGGAAGAAGCCCTGACGATGTCTGATCGGGTGGCGGTTATGGAGAATGGCCTGATCGCCAGCTTCGGGCCGCCGAAGCAGATCTATGAAGCGCCCGATAATCGTTTCGTGGCGGGCTTTATTGGCGAATCCAATTTTATTCAATGCCAGGTGCGTCAGCAGGATCAGAATTACGCGCTGGCAGCGGTAGGCGATTGCGGCGACGTGCGGGTATTGATGCGTCAGAGCGCGCAAGCCGGCGCCAGCGCCAGCGACGACAGCGTTATTTTCGTGCGCCCCGAGCGCCTGCATCTCTGTACGCCAGACGATCATTATCACAACAAGCTGTCGGCCAGCGTGGTGGGCGAAATTTATCTCGGTGACGCCACGCTGTTTCGTGTGCGGCTGGCAGACGGCCAGGAAGTGCGGGTCAAACGCCCCAATCGCGGCATCGGCGCACCGCTGCACCCCGGCGACCACTGTTTCGTCGGCTGGCAGACGGATGACGGCGTTTTACTCAGGCACTAAGCCCAGGGCTGTTTTCGTCTTTTACCCGGTTCTCTAGCGGAGATTAATTTATGCGCCAACACCTGTTATCTGCGTTTCATCCAGCCCGCTGCGCCTGCGCCTTAATCATGGCGGTCAGCCCGCTGGCCATCAGCGCTGACAATAGTCAGTCTCTGACCATTTTGTCTCTCGGCGGCGATTACCAGAAAGCGCAGAGTAGCATCTGGTTTCAGCCCTTTGCCCATGCGTCCGGTATTACGGTAAAAGAGGGTGCCGGTTATAACTACGCCAAGCTGAAAGTAATGATTCAGTCCGGCAACGTTGAAGCGGATATCATCGACGTTTCCGCTGATACCGTCGCAGCGCTGAATAAAGACGGTTTGCTGGAAAAAATAGACTGGGCGGCGATCCCGCAGGATTGTCAGCACGGCTTGCCGGCCGACATGAAGAAAGAGACGGCGTTTCCGACTATCCAGTGGGCAATGGTGATGGCCTACAACAGCAAAACCTTCCCGGATGGCAAAGGACCAAAAAGCTGGCAGGATTTCTGGAATACGCAATCGTTTCCGGGAAAACGCGGATCGATCGGCGCCACCCGACCGCCGGTAGAGCAGGCGGCGCTGGCGGAAAATCCGGATATGGCGAAGCTGTATCCTATCGACCTGAAAAAAGCCTATGAAAAAATCAGGCAGCTCGGTGACCAGTTCGTTTTTTCGGAGGGCTATGCCCAGGTGGCGCAGAACCTCGCCTCCGGCGAAACGGATATGGCGATTTTGCCTAACGGGCGCGTGACGCCGTTGATCAATAACGGCGTCCCGGTGGTGATTAACTGGAATCAGCATCTGCGCTTCCCAAGCTTTTTCGTCATTCCTAAAGGTGCGCCCAACAAGCAGAATGCGATGAAGTTTCTCGCCTGGGTTTGCCATCCAAACGTTATTGCACAGATAGCGAAACCTACCAGCTACGGGCCGATTAATACCGATGCCTATCAGTTTATCGCTGCGGAAGTGGCAGCGACGCTGCCCGGCAACCCCAAAACCGCCGATCTGGGACGGACGGCTGATACCGAGTGGCTGAGCAATGCACGCCCGCAGATCGCGCGGCGCTGGGCCAGCCTTAGCCTGCAATAAATACAACAGGGGTCAGCTATGCTGAAAACTTCCTCCATTAAAGCCGGCGCGGTTATCGATCGACACCGCTCCGCCAGTACCTGGCTACGTTATCCCTGGCTGGTCACGCCGGCGGCCCTGTTTTATTTGATTTTTTTCGGCGTCCCGCTGGCGCAAATGGTGTTACAGAGCTTCCAGTCCGACGGCTGGACGCTGGAAAGCTATATCACTTTTTTTAGCGAGCCGGCCTACTGGCGCATGCTGGGTTACACCTTTTTTCTTGGCGCCGTCTCGATGCTGATCGTGCTGCTGGTGGCTTATCCGGTCGCCTGGTGGCTGACCACCCTGAGTCAGCGCTACGTGGTGGGCCTGATGGCGCTGGTGCTTATTCCGTTCTGGAGCAGCGGCCTGGTGCGAACCTACGCCTGGATCGTTATTCTCGGGCGGGAAGGCATCGTCAATAAGATGCTGATGGGCTGGGGCTGGATCGATCATCCTCTGCCTTTTCTCGGCACCACCTGGGCGGTGGTTATTGGCCTGCTTTACTACCTGCTGCCCTATATGATCCTGTCGCTGTATAGCGTGATGAACCATATCGATCGTAATCTGCTGCTGGCGGCGCGCAATCTTGGCGCTTCACCCGCTTCTGCCTTCTGGCACGTGTTTGTTCCACTGACTAAACCGGGGATTTTCTCCGGCTGTTTTTTGGTGTTCATGTTGGCGATCGGCATGTATATCACCCCGGCCTTGCTGGGCGGGCCGCAGCAAAGCACGCTGCCGTTGATGATTGCGCTGCAAATCAACGAAGCGCTGGACTGGTCGCTGGCGGCGTCGATGTCGGTTATTTTGCTGCTGCTGGTATTAGTTATGCAGATGCTGGCTGGGCGCTACGTTAATCTTGATTCGATGTGGGGAGGCTCCAGATGATTCAGCACCAATCAGGGCGCGGTGGGCGCCTGCTGCTGGGCAGTTTCTCTTTGCTGGTTCTGACGTTTTTGATGTTGCCGATTATTATTATCGTTGCGGTGTCGTTCAGTCCTGGAGAAATCATCGCCTTTCCGCCCGGCGGTCTGTCGTTACGCTGGTATCACAATTATTTCAGCAGTCCAACCTGGATGACCGCAACGCGGGTCAGCGTAGTGGTGGCGTTTCTTACCGCCATTAGCTCGGTGATTCTCGGTTCGATGGCCTCCGTTGCGTTGGTGCGCAATAAGTTTCCGGGGAAAAACCTGATCCGCGCGCTGATGATGGGGCCGCTGATCGTGCCGAAAATTATTACCGCCGTCGGCCTGTATTTCCTTTATATGCATTTCCGTATGCTCGGTACGATGTTGGGGTTGGTTATCGCCCATACGCTGATTGCCGTTCCCTACGTGATAATGATTATGACGTCGGCGCTGTATGGTTTTGATCGCCGACTGGAGTGGGCGGCGCGCAGCCTGGGCGCCGCGCCGCTGAAGGTTATCTGGCACGTTCACTGGCCGGTGCTGCGTCCGGCGATTATCAGTGCCACCCTGTTTTCATTTATCGCCTCGTTCGATGATATTATTCTTAGCCTGTTCCTCTCGCAGCTGACTGAGCCCACTTTGCCACGACAAATCTGGGTTAACGTTCAGCAGTTTATCGATCCAACGATAGCGGCGGTTTCTACCCTGATGACGCTGGTTTCAGTGCTGGGGTTGTGGATGGTGTCGCTGGCGAAAGGCTGGGCGCAGAAGCAGCAAAATCTGACGAATGGAGAAGGTAAATGAAGCTTGGTCTGTTGCAGTGCGATGATGTTGTCCCTGAGTTACAGGAAAAGCATGGCAACTATCCGCAGCTCTTCCGTCAGGCCTTTAATCGCGAGGATCCACAGGTCTTGTTTAGCGTCTTTCGCTGCCATGATGGCGAACTGCCGCCTGAGTCGGCAGCGATGGATGGTTGGGTAATTAGCGGATCGCGCTATAGCGTATACCAGCCGCTACCGTGGATCGGTGGCCTTGAGGATTTTATCCGCCGCTGCTGGCAGCAGCGCCAGCCGATGGTAGGCATCTGCTTTGGTCATCAGCTGATCGCTCAGGCGCTGGGAGGGGAGGTAGGTAAGCATCCGCAGGGCTGGGGCGTTGGCGCGGCCTTTAATCAGATCAGCGAATCCCGCAGCTGGATGCAGCCCGCCGGCGAGGCGCTCGATATTCTGGTCAGCCATCAGGATCAGGTCGTTCGTCCGCCCTCGCAGGCCGCGGCGCTGGCCGCCAGCGCTTTCTGCCGCTATTTTATGCTGGACTATCAGGGGGTAATGCTGGGCATTCAGGGGCACCCTGAATTTACCCGCGAGTATCTGCTTGATTTGATCGACTACCGGCGCGCTATTCTACCACCAGCGCGCGTGCGCGAAGCCCATTGCAGCCTGAGCGCGCCGCTGGACGATCGTCAGCTTATTCGCTGGATCCTGACTTTTTTGCGTCAGGCGTGTGCAAAACCCTGATCTGAGCGCGGTCGCAGAAGGCCCGCTTTTCCAACGCCGTTATCGATTAAAAGCGGATGCCGTTTCCCACAAACCTGTATCAACAGGCTTTTCTGCGCCGAGCGAATGAAGCCCGCCAGGGTGAGCCGCAGGGATGCGGCGAAAGTAAGCGCTGCGTCGGGCACGCATCGCGAACTGCAGACCCTCATTGCTGCATGCCCGGCCCCCCGGTCGCAGAAGGCCCGGCTGCTTTCCGCACCGGCACAAGCACGTCCGTGTGGCCTGGCGCACGGCCATCCCTGGCCGCGAGCCTGCTGAAATCAGCCGACCCTTCTCCTCCCCCGTAAACTTCCTCATCGCTTTAAGTAAAAAGATAAAACCCGGTCTGCGCCGGGCTGGATGCCAGCAACCTGGTTTTGGCTTTTTAATAAAAAACGGATGCCGTTTCCCACAAATCTGTACCAACAGGCTTTTCTGCGCCGAGCGAATGAAGCCCGCCAGGGTGAGCCGCAGGGATGCGGCGAAAGTAAGCGCTGCGTCGGGAACGCATCGCGAACGGCCCGTACGGCGGGCTATATGCGTGAGGGTAGGGCGCAGCCACGCAGAAACTGCCCGAAGTCCGGGGTCAAGGGGCCATGACGTTTGATGGCCCCTTGCCGGTCGCCCGCAGCGGCGGGCAGCGATGGCACTGGCCGAACAGGCGAACGGAATACTCCACCGCAGGTGAAAAAAAAGTCCGGGGAGGCCATGACGTATGATGGCCTCGTACTACTCATCCGCAGCGGCGGGCAGCAATGGCACTGGCCGCCCAGGCGAACGGAACAACCCACCGAAGGTGAGCAAAACATCCACCGCAGGTTAAGCAGCCTGCCAGGCGAACGGAATACTCTACTGAAGGTTAAATAAGTCGGGCAGGCAGGGAGGGATTTAAGATCCGGGGTTAAGGGGCTATGACGTTTGATGGCCTGTTGCCGGTCGCCTGCCGCTAAAATTCTGCTGCTGCCCTGAGTGCGGCGACAGCACTAAATGAAAACTGTGATGCAGCTGCGTATTTTGTTTTAGCCAGCGCTAACCGGGGCCAGCGGGAATATGCGATTATCGCGTTATGCCGTTAACTGCCGGAAAGGCTCAGGTTGACGCTGATTTTATGCAAAATTAACGCGTTGCTATTACAGGGCTAATAAAAATGAACACCGCCAGCACCCCGCTTGAAAACGTTCGCCTGAAGCTGGAGTCCACCCGTAGCTTGCTGACGCCAACCGAGCAGCGGCTGGCGGATTTTATTTTGCGGAATGCTGAAACCGTTATTCATCAGACGATTCAGGAGCTGGCGCGCGCTGCTGAGGTGAGCGTGGCAACCGTTACGCGCTTTTCACAAAACGTAGGTTACAGCGGCTACACCCAGTTTCGTATTCTGCTGGCAAAAGATTTGACCCTGCTGCCGGCGCTGCGCGGCAACAGCGAATTGCAGATCAACGACGAGGTCAGCACCATCAGCGATAAGCTGACTTTCGCTACCTGCGCCTCGCTACAGGATACGCTGAAAATGGTCAATACTTCGGCGCTGGTTAACGCCGCCCATCTGATCAATGATGCCCGACGTATTGATATTTACGGCGTCGGCGCCAGCGCCACCGTGGCCAGCGACCTGCGCCATAAGCTGCTGAAACTTGGACGTTCGGTGGCCGTGTATGCCGACTCCGACCTGATGATCATTTCTTCTTCATCACTGAAGTCCGACGATCTGGCGATCGGCATTAGCCACACCGGGCGCACAGAGCCGGTGGTAGCCGCGATGCAGAATGCCGCAGAGACTGGCTCAAAGCTGCTGGCAATCTCGCACGATCCGCTGTCGCCGCTGGCGAAGGCGGCGCATATTACGCTGAATTATTCGGCGCGCACCACGTCATTCTCCAGCGATTCAATGACCGGCCGCTTTGCGCAGCTGCTGATCGTTGACTTGCTGTACACCATTATCGGCTTTTCTCACTTTGAACAGTCGGCCTCGCGTATGCAGCAGGTCGACAGCCAGGCCACCCGCCGACGGCTAAATCGCTGACTAGCTCAGCTCTTCCAGCCGTCGGGTGAGGACGTTAACAACGGCGTCATCGTAAGCGACCTGCCTGGCCTGCGCGGCCTGATAGATTTTGCCGGCCGCGGCGTCCGGGACCACCGTCGCTTGTAGCGGGTGCTCAAGCGGCGAGATATCGTCGTACTTTTCCAGCACCAGCAGGGCGGCACCGCGCAGCGAACCCTCGTCAATATCTGACAAATACAGCGTCTCGCCGAGACAGTCTGCAACGATCTGCGCCCAGATGCCGGACTTAATAAAGCCGCCACCGGTAGCGATTAAACGGCGTTTCCCCGGCCAGGCGGCGTCGAGGCGCTGCTTAAGGGTGGCGAAGCGCAGTCCGACGCTTTCCAGCGTGGCGCGATAAATTGCAACCGGCGTGGTGGCGGCGGTAATGCCAAGAATGGCGCCGCTGCGCCCTTCTGACCAGTCGGGGCTGCGGGCGCCAAGGAAGTAGGGCAGGATAGTCAGCCCGTGGGCGTCCGGCGCCAGCGCGGTGACCTGCGCATCCAATTCTGCGGCGGGCATTGCCGCCAGCATCTGGCGCGCCCAGGCGACGGAGTTTCCCCCCTCCGACATCGCCATACCGCCGGCAAAGCGGTGCTTATCGATGCGATAGCACCATTGACCTTTATCGGCGATCTCCATGCGATCCGCCGTCCAGACGCGACGCAGCGAGCCGCTGGTGCTAAGCATCAGCACCAGGCTGTTCTCATCCAGCGCGCCGGCGCCAATATTAGAGCAAGCACCGTCACCCCACGCGGGATACCAAGGAATATTGGCCAGCTGCGGCCAGCGCGTTGCCCAATTATCCAGCAGTCCCTGGCTGGGCTGGTCGGAGATTTCCGGCAGCGTTTGCGGTTTTATCCGCGCCAGCGATAGCGCCAGTTTTGACCAGACCATGGCGTTGCTATCGAGCATGCCGCTGCCGGATGCCATCGACAGCGAGGTGGAAAGCTTGCCGAACAGGCGCAAAAACAGCAAGTCGGCAAAGGAGACCCAGCGATGGGCGGTGTCGAAGGCCTGCGGCTCATGCTTCGCCAGCCATCTCAGACGCGCCGGCCAGAAGCTGGAGTGCACCGGACAGCCGGTAATGGCGTGTAGATCCGCCGCCATACCGGAAAATTTCAGCGCGGCGGCCTCATGGGAGGCGCGGCTGTCGGCCCAGATAAGCAGCGGCAGCAGGGGGCTGCCTTGCTCATCGATAGCCGTCAGGCTGTGCCAGAAGGTGCTGATGCCGACGGCCGTAACCTGCTGACCGACTGGCAGCGCGCTATGCACCTCATCCAGCGCGGCGTACAGCGCGCTGAGCAGCGCTTCGACGTCGAGCGTCGCTTTGCCGCTGACATCGGTATCCAGCTGATATTCGCGGCGGCAACACGGGCCTGACGGCTGCCCGTATTGATCAAATAAACCGACGCGCAGTGATGACGACCCGACATCAATGGCAAGCACTGCTAAGGGCTGATGCATGTGATTACCCTATTTTTTTCGGCGCGCGGAAGGCTGCCAGCATCAGCGCGCCAACCACGAATGAGCCGCACAGAAACAGCAGACCTGCCCGCTGCGTCCCGCTGGCGTTAACCAGCGCGCCAACCAGTAGCGGACCGAAAAAACCGCCGAGGTTACCTACCGAGTTGATTGCCGCCAGGCCAACGGCGGCCGACAGTCCGGTAAGGAAAGAGGTTGGAATCGTCCACCAGACGCCAATGTAACCGTAGGCGGCGATGGCAATCAGACACAGCCAGAGCATCGACAGCCAGGTATTGGTGGTCAACGCCAGCAGCAGCATGCCGACTGCGCCAATTAAAATCACCGTCACCACGTGCCATTTACGCTCCATGGTTTTATCTGAATGCCAGCCGTTAATTAACATCGCCACCGCACCGACCAGGGTTGGGATCACCACCAAAAAGCCGATCGCAGTATTGGAAAAGTGATCTTTAAATCCTTTGATAATAGTCGGCATCCAGAAGGTGATGCCATAGATAGCCATAACGATAAACACGTAGGTAACGGCAAGGTAAAGCACATGGCGATTCGCCAGAATTTTCCACCAGCGCATTTCCGGCGCCGGGCTGTTACGGGTCTCTTCTTCCAGCTCGGCCACAACCCAGGCTTTTTCACTGGCACTCAGCCATTTGACCTCTTTGGGGGAATCGCTCAGTACGAACAGCGTGACGAAACCGAGAATAATTGCCGGTACCCCTTCGATTAAGATCATCCAGCGCCATCCGGCGAGGTTAAAGGCCCCAATGCTGTCCATAATCCAGCCGCTGAGCGGCGCGCCGAGGCAGGTGCACAGGATCTGCGCAAGGAAGAAGGTCGCCATTGCCGCCGCGCGGTGCTTACGCGGGAACCAAAACGTCAGATAAAACGCGATGCCGGGGAAAAATCCCGCTTCAGCGGCGCCCAGTAAAAAGCGCAGTATATACAGATGATTCACATGCGTAACAAAGGCAGTGCAAACGGCAACAATTCCCCAGGTTACCAGAATACGCGCAATCCATTTGCGCGCGCCGAACTTATGCAGGGCAATATTGCTCGGAACTTCAAAGAAGAAATAGCCAATAAAGAAAATACTGGCGACCATTCCGAACTGTGCCGGATTAATACCCAGCTCAGCGTTCATTTGCAGCGCGGCGTAGCTAATATTAGTGCGGTCAAGATAAGCAATGGCGTAAAGCAGCAGAAGGTAAGGAATTAACCGCCAGCGAATTTTTTTTATAGTAGAGATTTCCAGCGATGACGCAGGGAGGTTCTCATGACCTTTTAAGTTTTCCTGGTTCATATTGTTCTCTTATTTTTCTGATCAGGTTCCGTGCCTGAGCTATAAATAACTCAGGCATGCAGGGTGAGTAAGAATTATGCGTTATTGTAAGTTAGCGTGGCGGTTATCCAGGTCGGAATCGCTCATTCCACGCAGGCGTTGGATCCTCCAGGCAATGGCATCGCCGGTAATTAACAGTGACTGCTCGAATAACGAACCGGCATGCTGGTCGGTGGCGACCTGCTTTCTGGCCGGTAAATACAGCGTCAGATCGGCGGCAATATCCGCTGCCGGCCCTGAACTGATTAAGGTGATTTGAGCTGAGGCTTTGCGCGCGGCGGCGATATGCATCAGGGTCGTCTGGGTTTTGGCGGAAGAGGAAACGGCGATCAGTAGATCGTTGTTGCCGATCGCCGGCGTATTGCTTTCACCGGCAACGTAAACCGTCAGGCCGATGTGCATCAGCCGCACCGCAATGGCTTTTATCATCAATCCGGAGCGCCCCTGGCCGCTGAAAAACACGCGCGGCGCCTGGTTTATCGCCTCGGCCAGAGCATCCAGCTGCGCCGGGTCGACGCTGGCGGCCATCTGCGCCAGCTCTGCGCTGACCTGCTTCAGGCGTTGATCAATATTATGCACCGACATATTACTTCTCCCCGCTGGTTTTTACCGCATGGCCGCCAATGGTGCCGCGCAGGGCCGCGATGCTTTTCATGGTTGGCGAGTCGTCCTGCTGGGAACGGAAGCGCGCCTGTAGCGCGGCGCTGATGGTCGGCGTTGGTACCCGCAGGCGAATCGCCTCCTCAACGGTCCATCTGCCCATGCCTGAGTCAGCGGCAAAGCCTTTAATGCCTTTCAGCTCCACGTCCGGGTTGACCGCTTCCAGCAGCTTTTCCAGCAGGTGCGATCGGATAGAGCAGCCGTTCTGCCAGGCCTGCATCGCTGCCAGTACGTCGACTTCAATATCAGAAGCCAGCAGCAGCTCATAGCCTTCGCCGTAGGCCTGCATCAGGGCATATTCGACGCCGTTATGCACCGCTTTAGCAAAGTGGCCCGCGCCCTGATTGCCGACGCGGGCAAAGGCGCCCGGTGCGGCCAGGGCAGTAAAAAGCGGCGTCAGTCTGGCAAACAGCGCCTCGCTGGCGCCGACCAGCAGCCCGCAGCCTTCACGGGCGCCCTGGGTGCCGCCGCTGACGCCAGCGTCGACCAGCACGATACCGCGTTCGCGCAGGGCGTTGCCTCTTCTTAGGGTGTCACGAAAGTCAGAATTGCCGCCGTCAACGATAATATCCCCGGCGTTCAGATGTTCCTGTAGCGCGTTAATGGCCGTTTCCGTCGCTTCTCCCGGCGGCGTCATCAGCCAGACGGCCTTGGGCGATGCGAGTTTTTTGACGCACTCTTGCAGGCTGGCGGACACGGCAATACCAGCCTGGCCAGCCGCTTCCTGGGCCTGGGCATTCGCATCCCAGGCAATGACCTGGTGCCCGGCGTTTTGCAGGCGTTGCGCCATTGCGCCACCCATTTTACCTAAACCAACGAAACCGACTTCCATCACTATTTCCTCTGGCTATAACAATGGATTCAGACTAGCGTTAAATAAAATCAAGTAAAGAAGTAAATTAATTTCAGTCAATGGCTTGTTTCTGAAAATTAATTTCATTGAGTATGGAGTGGGTGCGTTTTTTAATTTAATTAATTATTTTATGGCTGGATTGTTTTTTATTTTTAAGCTGATCGATTTTATATAGTTATTATTTTTATGGCATTGTCAGGCTGAGTTTATTTTCTGCTTAAAAGCTAAGGTGAGGTTGCTGGTGTTTAACCCGGCGCAGGGTTGTGGGAAACGGCATCCGTTTTTAATCGATAACGGCGTTGGGGCTGGTTTGCTGATGTTCACCTCAGGTGGGCTGTTCCGTTCGCCTGCCAGTCAGGTGGCTTATTTGCCCGCCGCTGCGGGCGAGCGGCAAGGGGCCATCAAACGTCATGGCCCCTTGACCCCGGACTTCCGGCGGTTTCTGCGTGGCTGCGCCATTCCCTTGCTACTTCAGCCCGCCGTACGGGCCGTTCGCGATGCGTTCCCGACGCAGCGCTCACTTTCGCCGCCTCCCTGCGGCTCACCCTGGCGGGCTTTATTCGCTCGGCGCAGAAAAGCCTGATAACGCAGGTTTGTGAGAAATGGCATTCGTTTTTAATCGATAACACCGTGGGCATAGATTTGCTGAAGTCGGCATCCGTTTTAATCAATGAAGGCGTTGGGTGCGGGTTTTTGACGACAGTGATTATCTTCTGCTTAAAAGCTACGGTGAGGTTGCTGGTGTTTAACCCGGCGCAGACCTGCTTTTATCTTTTTACTTAAAGCGATGAAGAAGCTTACGGGGGAGGAGAAGGCCCGGCTGATTTCAGCAGGCTCGCGGCCAGAAATGGCCGCGCGTCAGGCCACACGGATGTGCTTGTGCCGGTGCGGAAAGCAGCCGGGCCTTCTGCGACCTGGGTGCCGGACTTGCAGCAATGAAGATCTGCCGTTTGCGCGATATCACCACACGGACGTGCTTGTGCCGGTGCGAAAAGCAGTCGGGCCTTCTGTGACCGGGTGCCGGACTTGCAGCAATGAGGGTCTGTTGTTTGCGCGACATCATAACACGGACGCACTCTCGTCGGTGCAGAAAGCCGGCGGGCCTTCTGCAATAGCCACCGCTTTTAAACGGTGTCGCTGACGCCGTGGCGGCAACCGACCTCTCTGTATTCTGCTGTGCTAAACGGCGCCAGAAATCCGGCGATTTCCGCACATGAATTTTGAAATAGCGACACGATATCCTGTACGGCGCTGCCGCTCTGGTCCTTGCGCCAGGCGAGGCTCAAAGGCGAAGGTGGGCGCATGGCGGGGATGGCGCGGCTGAGCAACGCGCCCTGAGCAATAAGCGGCTGGCACAAAGGAGCCGGTAAGAAACCGACGCCAACGCCAGCGAGGTGGGCGGCAATTTTGGTTTCCATATCCGGTACCAGAATCTCTTTTTGCCCCGACAGCCGCCAGGCTACCCGTTTGGTGAGCCTTCTGGCGCTATCTTCAATATTAATTGCCGGATACTGACGCAAATGGCCTTCAGTCAGCGGGCCGGCATGCTGACGCAATGGATGGTCTGCCGCCATCACAAACAGCCATTTCACTTCTCCCAGCGGCGCGATGGCAATGGTCTCGGCCAGTGATTCAGAGCCGGTTACGCCGATCGCCAGGGAAAAATCATCATGCAGCATCGTATCCCATACCCCCATATAAATCTGGCGTGAAAAGTTGAATTGGGTAAACGGATAGCGCTGCGTCAGCCAGGCAAGCAGCCGTGAAACGGCCGTAGGGCTATAAACCAGGTTATTAATTACGATATTCACCTGGCGTTCCACGCCGTCATTAATCTGACGCAGTTCGGCAGGCATGCCGTCAATCCAGCTCAGCCATTCGCGCGCCTGTTCAAGTAAGTGCATCCCTGCCGGCGTCAGGGAGACGCTACGGGTGGTGCGTTGCAATAACGCCACGCCAGTATTTTCCTCCAGCAGCTTAATACGGTAGCTGATGGTGGCGGTGGTTTTACAAAGCTTATCGGCCGCTCTGGAAAAGCTGCCGGTCTCAGCAACACCGATGAAGGTGCGTAGAATTTCAGGATCGAGCATGCAGGGCTACTCCTATTACGTAAGATGTTCTTATAGGTTTTATGGCTTTTTTTTCATAATACGGTTTGTAAAACTGTGGGTCTAATCTTGTTTTTGGAAAAATATTCCAACTTTACCTTGCCGATGTTTTTCGATGCTTCTAGATTTAGCCTTCATGCGCTTCGTAAGGCTCATGGGGCTAGCTGATAAGGGTTTTGATGGCATGAAGAATACGATGAAACTTAAAGTGTTACCGCTCACGCGAGAGGCTTTCAGCCCCTATGGCGATGTCATTGAAACCGCCGGGAATGATTATTTTCATATCAACGATGGCGCCGTGGAGCGCTATCACGATCTGGCGAAGGTCGACATTCTGAAACAGGACCGGGCGCTGATCAGCATTAACCGGGCGCAGCCAGCGACCCTGCCGATCGTTATCTCCCTGCTGGAGCGTCATCCGCTTGGTAGTCAGGCATTTATTCCGCTGAATGGTGAGCCTTTTGTGGTGATCGTCGCCTGCGGTGATAGCGAGCCGGACCCGGACACGCTGCGCGCTTTTATCTCTAACGGCCAGCAGGGGATAAATTATCGCCGCAATGTCTGGCATCACCCGCTGTTTGCCTGGCAGAAACAAACTGACTTTCTTACCGTCGATCGCGCCGGACAGGATAACTGTGAGGTGATGTCGATTCCGGGCTGTGAACTGTCCTTTGCGTAATGTAGCAGGTGACGCTAAAGGTTATCTTGCATAAGATGTGAGCATTTACATAAGACTTATGCTCAGATTTTGAGCCGGAGATAATCAGGGTATGGCAGAAGTTAGACGACGAGGCCGGCCGGGAAGAACGGAGCCGGTGGAGGTAAAAGGGGCACAGGCGCTGGAACGAGGCATTGCCATTCTGCAATACCTTGAAAAAAGCGGCGGCAGCTCATCGGTCAGCGATATTTCGCTGAGCCTGGCGCTACCGGTGTCCACCACGTTTCGCTTGCTAAAGGCGCTGGAGAATGCCGACTTTGTGAATCAGGACAGCCAGTTAGGCTGGTGGCATATTGGCCTGGGGGCGTTTAACATCGGCTCTGCCTATATCCATAACCGCGACGTGTTATCGGTCGCCGGGCCTTTTATGCGTCGGCTGATGCAGATGTCCGGCGAAACGGTCAACGTGGCGATCCGTAACCGCAATGAAGCGGTGCTCATTGGTCAGCAGGAATGTAAATCAATGGTCAGGATGTGTGCTCCGCTGGGGAGCCGCTTGCCGTTGCATGCGTCCGGTGCGGGTAAGTCGTTGCTCTATCCGCTGCCTGACGATGAGCTGGTAGAGGTTATCGTCAACACCGGGCTTCAGCGCTTTACGGCGACCACCGTTGTCGATTTGCCCGCGTTGCAAAAAGATCTGAAAGACGCCAGATCGCGGGGCTACAGCATTGATCATGAAGAGCATATAACCGGGCTGAACTGCATTGCATCTGCAATCTATGACGATGTCGGCTCGGTGGTCGCGGCTATTTCTATTTCAGGTCCGGCCTCAAGGTTGACGCCGGACAGGTTTACCAGTCAGGGGGAGCTGTTGCATAACACGGCTCAGGACATCAGTACCGCCTTAGGCCTGAGAAAACCGGCGCTTTAGGCAACCCGCCCGCTCGCAGGAGCGGGAATTTTTTAGACTTTTCTGAAGTTGGAAAAATTTTTCAATAAAGTAAGGTGGAAGTCAAAATGGCAAAAATGAGAGCCGTGGATGCGGCAGCATATATTTTGGAAAAAGAAGGCGTTACCACGGCATTTGGCGTGCCTGGCGCGGCAATCAACCCGTTTTATTCCGCGATCCGTCAGCACGGTGGCATCCGTCACGTTCTGGCTCGTCATGTTGAAGGCGCTTCGCATATGGCAGAAGGCTATACGCGCACCGCAGCAGGTAACATCGGCGTTTGTATCGGCACCTCCGGTCCGGCAGGAACCGATATGATAACCGGGCTCTATTCAGCCTCCGCCGACTCAATTCCTATCTTATGCATTACCGGGCAGGCACCGCGTGCGCGCCTGTATAAAGAGGATTTTCAGGCGGTTGATATCGAGTCTATCGCTAAGCCGGTCACCAAAATGGCGGTTACCGTGCGTGAACCGGCATTGGTGCCTGGCGTACTGCAGCAGGCGTTCCACGTGATGCGCTCTGGCCGTCCGGGACCGGTTCTGATCGACCTGCCATTTGACGTTCAGGTGGCGGAAATTGAATTTGATCCTGAGCTTTATGAGCCGCTGCCAGCCTTTAAACCGGCGGCCACGCAGGCGCAGGTTGAGAAAGCGCTGAGCATGCTTATTCAAGCCGAGCGGCCGGTGATCGTCGCCGGTGGCGGCATTATTAATGCTGATGCTTCCGCACTGCTGCAAAAGTTCGCCGAAATCACCCAGGTGCCGGTTATTCCCACCCTGATGGGATGGGGCTGTATTCCTGACGATCATGAGCTGATGGCCGGCATGGTTGGCCTGCAAACCGCTCATCGCTACGGTAATGCGACCCTGCTGGCGTCGGACCTGGTGTTTGGTATTGGTAACCGCTTTGCTAACCGCCATACCGGTTCGGTGGAGAAATACACCGAGGGGCGCAAGATCATACATATCGATATCGAAGCAACGCAGATAGGGCGGGTGATCAGCCCGGATCTGGGGATTGTGTCTGATGCTAAAGCGGCGTTAACGCTGCTGGTGGAAACCGCGCAGCGTATGCAGTCTGAAGGGCGTCTGCCGCACCGCGAAGCCTGGCTGACCGCCTGCCAGCAGCGCAAACGGACCCTGTTGCGTAAAACCCACTTCGATAACCAGCCGGTTAAGCCGCAGCGGGTTTATGAAGAGATGAACAAAGTATTTGGTCGTGACGTTTGCTATGTCTCAACCATCGGCCTGTCGCAAATTGCCGCCGCGCAGATGCTGCATATATTTAAAGATCGCCACTGGATTAACTGTGGTCAGGCTGGCCCGCTGGGCTGGACGATTCCTGCCGCTCTCGGCGTCTGCACCGCCGATCCGGAGCGTAAAGTGGTTGCCATATCCGGCGACTACGATTTCCAGTTCATGATTGAAGAGCTGGCGGTGGGCGCGCAGTTTAATATCCCTTACGTTCACGTACTGGTGAATAACGCTTATCTTGGGCTAATCCGCCAGTCGCAGCGCGCCTTTGAAATGGATTACTGCGTCCAGCTGGCGTTTGAAAATATCAACAGCAGCGACGTCAATGGTTACGGTGTCGATCACGTTAAGGTGATTGAAGGTCTGGGCTGTAAAGCTATCCGCGTGTTTAAGCCGCAGGATATTGCGCCAGCCCTTGAACAGGCTCAGGCGTGGATAAAGCAGTATCGCGTCCCGGTGGTGGTGGAAATTATCCTCGAAAGGGTAACGAATATTTCTATGGGAACCGAGCTGGATAACGTCACGGAGTTTGAAGAGACCACGGAAAACGCGCTGGACGCGCCGACCGAAACCTGTTTCATGAAATACCAATAAGCGAGGTGATTTATGTTGCGCTTTTCAGCCAATCTTTCGATGTTGTTTCAGGAATATGATTTCCTCGATCGCTTTGACAAGGCAGCAGCCAGCGGCTTTCGCGGCGTGGAATTTATGTTCCCCTATGACTATGAGGCGCAGGTTTTAAAACAAAAAATCAGCGCCAGCGGTGTTGAACACACGCTGCACAATTTACCCGCCGGCGACTGGGCTGCCGGCGAGCGCGGCGTTGCCTGTATTCCCGGCCGTGAACCAGAGTTCCGCCAGGGCGTCAGCGAGGCGGTGCGCTATGCAAAAGTACTGGGCAACCGCAAAATTAACTGCCTGGTGGGGAAAACGCCTGACGGATTCAGCGCGCAGCAGATCCATTCAACCCTGGTGGAAAACCTGCGTTATGCGGCGCGTGAGCTGGCAAAAGAGAACATTTTGCTGCTGATCGAGCCGCTGAATACCTTTGATATGCCCGGCTTCCATCTTTGCGGCACCCAGCAGGCGCTGGCGCTGATCAAAGAGGTTGGCAGTGATAATCTGAAAATTCAGTATGATATTTATCACATGCAGCGTATGGAAGGCGAACTGACGCACACCATGCAAACTTATGCCAGCAGCATCGGCCATTTGCAGGTTGCGGATAATCCAAAGCGTGGTGAACCCGGCAGCGGCGAAATTAATTATGACTTCCTGTTTAAGATTATTGAACAGTCAAATTATGACGGCTGGGTAGGCTGCGAATATAAGCCGCTGGCTACCACCGAAGCGGGTTTGCAATGGCTTAATCGCTATCGTTAATTTTTAAACATTATTGGGCAATATTTTTATTCCGCCTCGCGGGAGAGAGAGGTATTGCCCAAAATCCGTCAGCGCGTAGCTGATAAATGAGGAACATTATGAAACTTGGATTTATTGGTCTTGGCATCATGGGCGCCCCAATGGCGCAGCGTCTGGCTGAGGCCGGGCATGACTTACTCGTTACTTCTAACAGCGCGGTGCCGTCAGCGTTGCTTTCTCTCGGAGCAAAATCGTTTGAAACCGCGCAGCAGGTGACCGAACAGTCCGAAATTATTTTTATTATGGTGCCGGACACGCCTCACGTTGAAGACGTGCTGTTTGGCGAGAACGGCTGTGCGAAGGCGCAGTTAAAGGGCAAAACCATCGTCGATATGAGCTCCATTTCGCCTATCGAGACGAAAGTCTTCGCCAGACAAATTCAGGCCAGCGGTGCGGCCTATCTGGATGCGCCGGTCTCCGGCGGTGAAATTGGCGCCCGCGAAGGCACCTTGTCCATTATGGTTGGCGGCGATGAAGGCGTATTTGGCCGGGTCAAACCGTTGTTCGACATTCTGGGTAAAAATATCACCCTGGTGGGCGGCAATGGTGACGGCCAGACCTGCAAGGTAGCAAACCAGATTATCGTGGCGCTGAATATCGAAGCCGTATCGGAAGCGCTGCTGTTTGCCTCTAAAGCCGGGGCCGATCCGGCTCGGGTACGTCAGGCGCTGATGGGCGGCTTTGCCTCGTCGCGCATTCTGGAAGTTCATGCCGAACGTATGCTGAAGCGTACGTTTAACCCCGGTTTTAAGATAGCCCTGCATCAGAAAGATTTAAATCTTGCTCTGCAAAGCGCCAGAGCTCTGGCTGTTAGCCTGCCTAACACCGCTAACTGCCAGCAGCTGTTCAATAGTTGCAGCGCAGACGGCGGCAGCGAACTGGATCATTCCGCTCTGATTCAGGCGCTGGAAAAAATGGCAAACCATAGTATTGGCTAATTAAAAAATAGTTGAATACTTCGCAACGATTTTTATTACGCTGTTATTGTGCTTTATATGAAGTTGGCAATATCCGCACAAAGTCGGCAGTAATGTTAATTTATCAGCGTGTTATTTTTATGGTGAAATTGACTTGCTGCTGGCATTTATAACCAAACGGGACGAAAAAAATCAGTTGTGTGATTACTTACCGACTGATTGTTATGGATGTTTTTGACTTTTATTCCGCATAAAGGAATTACGCGATTTATATAATTAAATAAAAACAATATAAATTAAAACAATGTTAATTGTTCCTCATGGCTAAATCTGTAGAAACGTAATCCGATACGTGTGAAGAGGGGTTTATGGAACAACATAGAACGTTATATCGTCAACGCGGTTATAGTGAAGATCTATTACCAAAGGAAGAGTCTCAGAGGAACTGGAAAACTTTTAATTACTTCACGTTATGGATGGGATCGGTACATAATGTTCCTAATTATGTCATGGTCGGCGGCTTTTTTATTCTTGGACTGTCAAGCTTAAGTATTCTGATGGCCATTATAATGAGCGCTTTTGTTATCGCGCTGGTGATGATATTAAACGGCGCGGCGGGCAGTAAATATGGCGTACCGTTTTCCATGCTGCTACGTGCTTCTTATGGCGTGCGTGGCGCGTTGTTGCCCGGCTTATTGAGAGGCGGCATCGCCGCTATCATGTGGTTTGGTTTACAATGCTATGCCGGATCGCTGGCGTTCCTGATACTGTTGGGAAAAATATGGCCAGCCTTTCTGACGCTGGGCGGTGATTTTAAACTGTTAGGCCTTTCGCTTCCGGGGTTAATTGCTTTTATCATCTTTTGGATGTTAAACGTTTCTATCGGGTTAGGCGGCGGAAAAGTTTTAAATAAGTTTACTGCTATTCTGAATCCCTGCATTTATATCGTTTTTGGCGGTATGGCTGTCTGGGCGATTTCACTGGTTGGGATCGGGCCGATCCTTGATTATATTCCGAAAGGCGTCGACAAAGCGCAGCACAGCGGCTTTTTTTTCCTGGTGGTGATGAATGCCGTCGTGGCGGTGTGGGCCGCACCGGCGGTAAGCGCCTCTGATTTTACGCAAAATTCGCATTCGTTTCGCGGGCTGGCACTGGGGCAAACCCTGGGATTACTGGTGGCTTATGCGCTGTTTGCCGTGGCCGGCGTTTGTATTATCGCCGGCGCCAGTATCCATTATGGCGCTGATACCTGGAACGTTCTGGATATAGTACAAAAGTGGGACAGCATGTTCGCCGCCTTTTTCGCTATCCTGGTGATTCTGATGACCACTATCTCAACCAACGCCACCGGGAATATCATCCCGGCGGGCTATCAGATCGTGGCGCTGGCGCCCAGTAAGCTTAATTACAAGAGCGGCGTCTTAATTGCCAGCATTATTAGCGTATTAATTTGCCCCTGGAAACTGATGGAGAATCAGAACAGCATCTATCTTTTCCTGGATATTATCGGCGGAATATTAGGGCCAGTCATTGGGGTAATGATGGCGCACTATTTTATCGTGCTGCGCTGCCAGATTAATCTCGATGAACTTTATACCGAAATGCACAGTAAGAAACGTTGCGATAATGCATTTAATCCAACTGCATTCTCCGTCACTCTGGTTGCCGTTATTGTTTCTCTGTGCGGCCATTTGATTCCACAACTCGAACCGCTATCCCGCCTATCCTGGTTCGTCGGGGTCATTTTTGCCTTTTCCGCTTACGCGCTGCTGAAAAGAAAAAGTCCGCTACAAAGTTCGGCCAGATCCAGTGCGACCAATCGAAGTTATTAACCCTACATCAGGATGTTTTATCTCAAGGATGAGGATGAAGAAACTCTGTACTCACTCCAGGAGAATTAACATGTCATACGATCTGATTATCAAAAATGGCACCGTCATTTTAGAAGATGAAGCCCGGGTTATCGATATTGCGGTTAACGCAGGGAAAATTGCCGCAATAGGCGAAAATTTGGGGGACGCGCGTAAGGTTATGGATGCCAACGGTTTGATTATTGCTCCGGGAATGGTGGATTCGCACACCCATATTTCCGAGCCGGGTCGTACCCACTGGGAGGGATACGCCACTGCCACGCGCGCAGCGGCGAAAGGCGGCATTACCACCATGGTTGAAATGCCGCTCAACCAGCTACCGGCTACGGTCGATCGCAAAACGGTGGAGCTGAAGTTCGATGCGGCTAAAGGCAAACTTTCCGTCGATGTTGGCATGTACGGCGGTCTGGTGCCTTATAACCTCGACCGGTTGCATGAACTGGATGAAGCGGGCGTTATCGGCTTTAAGTGTTTTGTTGCAACCTGCGGCGATCGCGGCATCGACAATGATTTTCGCGAAGTCAATGACTGGCAGTTTTACGCCGGCGCCGAACAGCTGGCGGAGATGGGTCATACTTTACTGGTTCACTGCGAGAACGCGCTTATTTGCGATGGCCTGGGGGATAAAGCCCGCCAGCAAGGGCGGCTAACCGCCCATGATTACGTGGCGTCCCGGCCGGTATTTACCGAAGTTGAAGCCATCCGGCGGGTGATTTATCTGGCGAAAGTGGCGGGTTGCCGTTTGCATATCTGCCACGTCAGCAGCCCGGAAGGGGTTGATGAAGTGACTCGCGCCCGCCGTGAAGGCCAGGCGGTTACCTGCGAATCCTGCCCGCATTACTTCCTGATGGATACCGACCGCTTTGCTGAAATCGGGACTCTGGCGAAATGTTCGCCGCCGATCCGCGATGCGAAAAATCAGCAAGGCCTGTGGGATAAGCTGTTTAACGGTGAAATCGATTGTATCGTCTCTGACCACTCGCCCTGTCCACCGGAAATGAAAGAGGGTGACATCATGCAGGCGTGGGGAGGCATTGCCGGCCTGCAAAGCAGCATGGATATGATGTTCGACGCTGCGGTGCAAAAACGCGGTATGCCGCTGGCGCAGTTTGCCAGGCTGATGTCGACCAACGCGGCGGATATCTTCGGCTTAACCCATAAAGGGCGGATCGCGCCGGGGAAAGACGCCGACCTGGTGTTTATTCAGCCTGATAGCAGCTACGTGCTGCAGGCGGAGGATCTGGAGTATCGCCATAAAGTCAGCCCTTACGTTGGCTGGACCGTCGGCGCGCGCATTGCCAGAACCATTCTGCGTGGCGAAGTGATTTATGACCTTGAGCAAGGCTTTGCACCGGCGCCGACCGGCAGGTTTATTCTCAAGAATCAGCAGCAGTAATTCTCCCTTGCGCCCGTTAGCCAACGGGCGTTTTTTATTGTCTGAAGGTATAGCAAATTATGATTAAACAAGGCGCGACAATGAAAATCGTTATTGCCCCGGACTCCTTTAAAGAAAGCCTGAGCGCCGATAAGTGTGCCCGGACGATTAAAGCGGGATTCCTGTCGGTCTTTCCGCAGGCGGAATGCTTGTGCCTGCCGGTTGCCGACGGTGGGGAAGGCACCGTCGAGGCGCTGGTTGCCGCCACCGGTGGAACGCTAATTCATCAGCAGGTGATCGGGCCTTCAGGTAAGCCGGTAGCGGCATTTTACGGGCGCAGCGGCGATGGAAAGACTGCATTTATTGAAATGGCTGCCGCCAGCGGCTTGATGCTGGTGGCGGACGCTGAACGCAATCCGCTGCTTACCACCAGTTATGGCACGGGCGAGCTGATCGGCCATGCGCTTGATGCCGGTATCCGCCATATTATTTTGGGGATAGGCGGAAGCGCGACGGTTGACGGCGGCATGGGCATGGCGCAGGCCTTAGGCGCCCGCTTCGTCGATGATGAAGGTCGCAGCCTCGGCTTTGGCGGTGGCGGGTTGACGCGGCTGGCAAAAATCGATCTCTCCGGGCTGGATACGCGCCTTGCTGATTGCCTGATTGAGGTAGCCTGCGACGTCGATAACCCGCTGACCGGGCCGCGCGGCGCGGCGGCGGTTTTTGCGCCGCAGAAAGGTGCCGATGCAGAAATGGTCGGCGTGCTGGAGCAGGGGTTGCAAAACTACGCCCGGGTGGTGCATATGTGTACCGGACAGGATATTGACCAGCTGGCCGGCAGCGGCGCGGCAGGCGGCATGGGCGCAGCAGCGCGGATATTTCTCCATGCCACGCTGAAGCCGGGCATCGAAATTGTTATTACGGCATTGCGGCTGGAAGAGGCTTTGCAGGGAGCCGATCTGGTGATCACCGGCGAAGGCCGAATGGATGCGCAAACCAGCGGTGGCAAAGCGCCGTTAGGGGTTGCCCGCATGGCTAAAAAGCACCAGGTTGCGGTGATCGGCATTGCCGGCGTATTGGGGGATGGGGTTGAGGACCTGCATCAGCATGGCTTCGACGCGCTGTTCAGCATCCTGCCGGCGCTGGCTCCGCTACCTGAAGTGCTGGCCAGCGGCGAGCAAAATCTTTACCGCTGCGCGCGGAATATCGCCAGCACCATTAAGCTCAGCCAGGGTTCCGGCGTCTGAGGCAAATAAAAAAAAGCCACGGTTTTCACCGTGGCAAATCCAACATAGCTAAAGGATAACCCGGATTTCAGACGTTCCGGGTTTTCAAGGACACCGTTTAAAGTTCAACGTCGCGGTTGCAGTCTTTTGAATAGATATAGCTGAAGGCCTCGCCGCGACCGACTCCGTAACCTGCCTGCAGGGCATATGCGCCCATAAAAATATAATCGTCTTTTTTGACCGGTACCCAGTGATTATCCAGGTTATACATGCCCTGGCCGGAAAGAATGTAGGCGCCGTGTTCCTGCACGTGGGTTTCGACATACCCGTGGCTGGCGCCCGGTTCGAAGGTCAGGATGTGCATATTGAAATCAAACGCGGGATCTTTGGGCAGGAAGTCGACCAGGGTAACGTCGTCCATACCTTCATAATGAATGTGTTCAAGCTGCCTGGCATTGCCGCTGACGATATGCGGTGTCAGGTTTCCCGCCGGGCTATAGCGGCGTTTATAGAGAAAAACTTTGCTATCGGCGGGCTGGTTGTTCATAAACGTCATTGGCTCATCGGGCGTGGCATAAAGGTAGCCGCCCTGGGCGAGATGAAAGGATTTGCCCGCCGCCTGCGCCGTTACGTTACCTTCGATAACGTAGAGGAAGGTTTCAATACCGTCGCCGCCGAATCCCTGCAGGTTGCCGCCGTTCTGGCGTAGCGTGACCAGATAGTCGACGAAGGACGCACCGATTTTTGGCGTTGATAAGATGGTGACATCGCAGTTTTCAAAACCCGGAACGCTATTCCTGACCAGACCGTCAGGCGTTAAGATGGCGTAGTTGCCGTGGCGTACAATCGAACGGCTGGCCAGTAGATCATCGCGATAGCCAACGACGTTATTCAAATATCCCATTGCTCTTTCCTTATTCAGTCCAGGCGAGTTGATACAACATTAATGCGAGTGTTCTGACGCCCTGCGCCAGATCTTCGGGGTGGGTGCTTTCTGCCGGGTTGTGGCTGATGCCTTTGATGCTTGGTATAAAAATCATGCAGGTCGGCACGTGGGGAGCAAAAATCTGTGCATCGTGCCCGGCGCCGCTGGGCATGTGACGAAAGCTAAGCCCCTGCGTTTCACACAGAGAGGTAAGCTGTTTGACCAGCCGCTTATCCATTGGCGCCGGCGCTTCGTCCATCCACAGATCGATGGCGATGTCGATGTCTGACTCCTGACAGATGCGGCGCATATCGGCTTCCAGCACTTCGCTGAATGCATGCAGTTCAACGGCATCGGTATGGCGACAATCAATGGTGAAAACCGTTTTTCCGGGTACCACGTTGACGGTACCGGGGTGTGGCTCAACTTTGCCGAAGGTCAGCACCAGCGGATCGCCGTGAGCTTTCGCTTTCGCGATGGATTCGCAGCAAATACGGCTGAAGGCATAGAGAGTGTCACGGCGATAATTCATTGGCGTGGTGCCAGCGTGATTGGATTCCCCGTTCAGGGTAACGGTATACCGGCGCTGGCCAACGATAGCCTCAACAACGCCGATCGACTGCTGGTTGGTCTCCAGCACTTTACCCTGCTCAATATGCAGCTCAACGAAGGCTTTGATATCTTCACGCGCCGCCAGCGGCGCAGCTGGCAAGCTGAAACCGCAGGCGTTCATCGCCTCGACAAAA
Source organism: Izhakiella australiensis (assembly GCF_002006995.1). Taxonomy (GTDB): domain Bacteria; phylum Pseudomonadota; class Gammaproteobacteria; order Enterobacterales; family Enterobacteriaceae; genus Izhakiella; species Izhakiella australiensis. The sequence goes on from NZ_MRUL01000001.1 coordinate 579,614, forward strand.
CCAATGCCCTGAGCGTCACGAATGGTCGCTACGTCTGCCGGGTTGGCGATACCGACGATATTTTTACTTCCCCAGCAGGCATAGGGAAAGCGGCTGCCTTCTTCTTCGGCCATCGCGACCACTTCCAGCGAGCGCAGCGGCTGCCCGTAGGTCTGCTTTAACCAGCTGATGGCAAGCCAGGCCGCCAGCACGCCGAATTGACCATCGAGGTTGCCACCGTTGACGACGCTGTCGATATGCGAGCCGCTAAGAATAACCTGCTGCGGGAAGCGGCTGCCTTCCAGTCGGCCATAGAGATTACCTACCTGATCGAATCGGGTTTCCAGCCCACTCTGCTCCATGCGCAGTTTTAATGCCTGCTGTGCGGCCAGCCACTCGGTAGAATAAAGTAAACGCGTCAGACCGCCGGTGGGATCGGCGCCAAAAGAAGAAAGCCAGGGTAAGTTTTCTTCTATTGCGCGACGAAAATAATCAATCATCTGTAACTCCTGTTACTGAATTCATTAAGCTAAAGGGGTGGCTCACTTGCCGGTTTATCTGACCTTGCTGGCAACCAGGCAGTTATCACCATCGCCAGTAATGGTTGGCCGCTGTGCTGCGCCTGTACCGGTTATCAGCGTCAATCTGCCTGCAATCATCTCAGTACCCATTTCCCTTTGCCCGACGGTGCAGAAGCTGTAAGGGTTAAAATACTGTGAATATGCTGTGAAATTGTGATCTGTATCCGGAAAGAACCATAGTTAGAATTTATTGTACAATGCACGACTTTTTATTAAGCGTCGGGGGTTAAATAAAGTAAGATTGTTCCTGGTTAATTAACGCGCTGTCTTTATTGAATGGCGGTGAATATTTCAGTGTGATTCTTATCACGTCAAAGATATTAAAAATTTCTCTCTTTGTTGCCGGTTAATAATTAAAAAATGAGACGAGTAAAGTAATAACCTCGACAGCGCTCCCGGCAATGTCAGGCTGCCGGTTCATGCTGGCTGTACAGCGGATGGCGTTGGCTATAATTAAACTGAATGTGCATATTTCCCTCCGCCGCTCCGTTTACCGTAGCGTTGATATTCCATGTCGATTTGATGAGCGCCGGCGTCAGAACGCGCTCTGGCGATCCGCAAGCTTCTACTTTTCCGGTCTTGAGTATTACCAACTGCTGGCAAAAATTAGCGGCCAGGTTGAGGTCGTGCAGCGCGATTATCACCGTTACCGGCAGTTCGCTGATTAACTGCATCAGCTCTAACTGATACTGAATGTCCAGATGGTTTGTTGGTTCATCAAGCAGCAGAATTTCAGGTTTCTGTGCCAGCGCTCTGGCTATCTGGCAGCGCTGGCGTTCGCCGCCGGATAGCTGATGCCAGCTGCGGTCTGCCAGTGCCTGCAAATGGGTCTGCTCAATGGCCTCGTCAACGGCCATCTGGTCCTGCAGGCTCCAGAGGGAAAAGGAACCACGGTGCGGCGTGCGCCCCAGTCGGACGATATCCTCTACGCGCAGGTTGTCCTCGGTTTCCGCGTGCTGGCCGACAAATGCCAGCCGGCGAGCGCGGGCGCGCTGACCTATATTCATCAGCAGCGTATCGTTTAACATCACGCTCTGGCCGCCGCCGGGGAGCAAGCCTGCCAGGCACTTCAGCAGGGTGGATTTTCCCGAGCCGTTCGGACCGAGCAAACCGGTGGTTTGCCTGGCGTCGGATGCAAAGCAGATCTGGTGCAAAATTTGTCGTTTCTGAAGTGCCACGGACAGATTGTTAACCGAAATTTTCATCATTTTTTCCCGCGGGAACGATAAAGAATAAGGCAAAAAACGGGCGCGCCGACCAGTGCGGTGACCACGCCGATTGGTATCACCTGGTGCGTTATCAGCGTGCGCGACAGCAGATCGGCCAGCATCATGAAATGGGCGCCGATAATAAAACAGACCGGAATGGAAACCAGATGGCTGGGGCCGGAGAACATGCGCGTCACGTGGGGAATAACCAGCCCGACAAAGCCTACCGCGCCGATGATGCTGACGATAACCGCGGTTTGCAGCGCGGTCAGCAGCAGCAGGCCAATGCGCACAAACTGCACGCGGGTGCCAAGGGTTGCCGAAATGTCCTCGCCGAAGGTGAGGGTGTCCAGCGAGCGGGCGAAGCTAAGAGCGATCAGCAGGCCGCTTAGCGTAACCGCCAGTGCCAGCAGCGCGTCGGGCCAGCGCACGCCGCTCAGGCTGCCCAGCAGCCAGAACATGACGCTGCGCGACTGCTCGGCATTGGCTGAGATGCTGACAACGCAGGCGGTGAGGGCATTGAACAGCTGGGTACCGGCAATTCCGGCGAGGATGATGCGCGCGGCGCCGTCGCGCATTCCTCTGGCAAGTAGCATAATCAGTGCAAACGCGCCGCAGGCACCGATAAATGCGCCGGCACTGACGCTCAGAAGGCCACCGCCAATGCCCACTAACATCACCAGCACCGCACCGGTGGAGGCGCCGGCGGAGATACCCAGCAGGTAAGGTTCGGCCAGCGCATTGCGCAGCAGGGCCTGCAACACCAATCCGCACAGGGCAAGGCCGCCGCCGCTGCAGGCCGCCATCAGCGCGCGGCTCATGCGATATTGCCAGACGATGCCTTCCTCAACCGGCGGCAGGCGGTAATCTGCCAATCCAAGGCCGTTAGCCAGCGCCATCGCGGCGTGAGCAAAGGGCACCGGCATGTCGCCATTGGCGGCAGCAAGCACCATCATCAGCGGCAGGCCAAGCAGTCCGGGCAGGACGATCGGCCAGCCGTTTCCCGAGTGAGTCACTGCGCCCTTCATGATTTTTCTGCAAAGGCCGCTATCTGCTGGCTGATAAGCTCAATGGCATCGACGTTGCGTAATGACGGATTAAGCGACATGGCAGGCACTATCACAATATGGCCTTTTTTCACCGCCGGCATCTGGCTGGTTACCGGATCGCTGAGGAGAAAACGCTGTTTAGCCGCGACATCGTCCGCCGGGTACAGACGGCGATCCATAGCGGCAATAACGATGATGTCCGGCTGTGAGCGCACGATGTGCTCCCAACTGACCGCCGGCCATTCATCATGGGAGTTGATGATATTTTGCAGCCCCAGGGTTTGGCTTATCCAGCCCGGCGCGCCATCGCTTCCTGCGACCCAGGGATCGCCATTCAGCCGGCTGCTGGAAAACCAGAACATCACTTTAAGCGGCGCTGTATTTTGGTGTTTAACCCGCTTACGTGCGGTTGCAATGCGCCCGGCCAGCGCTTCATTCAGGGCTGCGCCGCGTGCTTCAACGTTAAATATGCGCGCCAGCTCGCTAATTTCCCGCTGAATATAATCGATTGAAAATGGCACCGTCCGGGCGCCATCCGCATTGGAGCTGTTGGCGACCGATTTGCCAATGCAGTCGGCGGGTGAAATCCAGGTTCTGATGCCAAGATCTTCAAACTGCTCTCTGGTGGCGACTTCGCCCTGCGGCCCCAGGTGCCAGCTATATTGCGCGAGAACCAGTTCGGGATTTTGCGCCGCCACCGCTTCAAAGCCCGGGGCGTTGTTGGCCAGCTTCTTCAGCCCTTTGCCGCGCGATTGCAGATCCGGCGGCAGACGGCCGAACCACACGGCGGTGCCAACGATGGTCTTTTCCAGACCTAGCGCCAGCAGCAGCTCGGTTTCGTGCTGGCCGAGGGTGACAACGCGGCGGGGCGGGTGATTGAAGGTTTCCTGATGGCCGCAGTTTTCGAGGGTCAGGGGGTAGTGCGGAGCGCCCTGGGCAGCGTTGATTAACATGGCAAAGCCAAACATTCCCGACAGCAAAGCCGGGCATAGCGATTTTTTGTTGACGGACATCTGGCGAATCTTTCCCTGTTGATATGTTATAACATAACAATATATCCACTAAACGGCGATACGCAAGTTGAGTAACGGGTCCGCGCCCGGCGTCAGTGGACTGTCGCTGTCTGACATTGAATTGCATCCTGCATTCAAGAATAAATCCGGCGGTGCTTTATCCGGTCGCACCGCGCATTATTTTCCGGCAATATTTTTATCCACCCACCTTATAGTCTTCGGGGCTGATAATCCAGCCTGTATTAATACAAGCAGGTAGCGATGGCGATTTCAGGTACGGTATCAATCAGATTAAAACCAAAGCCCGCGCTGGTACTGACTTCGCTGGTTGCCGGCAGCCACTGAAAGCTGACGGCGGGTGCCACCGAAATAATGATTCCGCGATGAGTAAATACCTTTGCCGTATGAGCATGGCCGCAGCCGATTAGCTTCACCGGATATTTGACGCATAGCGCCAGCAGCGCATCACCATTGGTCAGCCGGCACTCATCGACAATCGGCGTACCGACCGCCAGCGGATGGTGGTGCATAAACAACGCGATGTTGTCGTGTTGGCTGGCGGCCAGCTGAGCTTCGAGGCGGGCCAGATTCGTCGCGCTAATCAAGCCATAATCCTCCCCCTCAACGACGGTATCAACGGCGGTAATATACCAGTCGGCCTGCTGGTATTGCTGCGAAACAATCGGCCAGTCCGGGGGGATCTGGTCAAGCGCCGCCTGCAAGTTTTTCGGGATATCATGATTGCCGGCCAGCACCATACAGGGCAGGTTCAGCCCCTGCATACCACGCAGAAATTCACGGTAAATCGCCGTTTCGCCATCATGAGTAATATCACCTGAAACCACCACCAGATCGCAGCGGGTGCGTTGCTGCAGGCGCTTTATTTCGTCTAAGCAGCGATCGAAATGCTGCCACGTATCGTGACCCAGCAGCTTTTGTTGCCGGCCGCTGCTTAAATGGATATCCGTCAGGTGAATAATCCTCATTTCTTTTTGCTCCCTGTAAACAGCGGGTTGTAAGAAATATTCCAGTCGAAAACGTCGACAGACTCCAGCTTTTTCACCTTCTCTGCCAGTGCAATACCCACCGGCAACAGGATAACCGCCATGATCACCTTATATGACCAGGTGGTAATCAAAATCGTGATTAACTCATTAAAGCTATATTTTGATGACAGGCTGATAGGATAGGCCGAAAGCAGGAGCGCGGCCTGGGTCACCATTGAGGCGATAATGTAGCGAATGAAAAAGAACTTTCCAAGAAACACCTTCCCGATAGCCATATACTTCGGTTTGCACGGTGGATATCAGAAAGTAGAAAGAGAATAAAATACCGCTGCAGGTGATCTTCAGGTCATAAAAAGACAGGGTCTTATACACCAGCGTATCGCAGCTGATCATCAGCGTTACGGATAGCGCAAGGAATAGCGAATCGAATCGGTAGCGCTTATTTTCTGCAATATTGTTAATCATTTTATCACCTTCAGGTTTTGTCCTTTAGCTGTGCCGACTTGCTCTGATTTCTTTATCTGCTCAGAAATTTTTCGGCCGTCCTTTAAACCTGTCATATAGGCTATTTTCACCAGGCTCTGCGGGTCAATCTTTTTCACGATGTGATGGTCGGTAAGAAGCTCTTTTCCATCAATATGTCTTCTGGAGTAGCCGTTCTGGATGATAAAGCTGGCATCTCTTTTTTTTTCCGTGATAAGAAATTTTTGCTTCTCCTTTAGCTCCTTTTCTTCAAAACGCATGATATAGATGAGATCGTAAGGGTCGATATTGTAAATGAATTCCGTTTGCAGTATATCTTCGGTCGAGGCTTTTATGCAGGTATGCGAACCTACCTCTTTCAGTATGTATATGCCATCTTTCTTAATGGGTGGGAATTTTTGCAAACTATAGATGTAGCGGTGGTTAAACGCTTTTTTTATTAACTGAAATATCCTTTTCATAGCGGCCTTTTTGCTTATTTTAAGTCCCTGATAGTTTTAATCACAACGCCGGCTATTGCGTAGTTGTTACTTAGCGTCACGTTTCTTGCGCTATCAATGCCTAACAGCGTGAAGTAAATCTCTCTGTCGCCAAAAAAAATCTGTCTGAAAAAAAAGGGAGAGCGATTTAATTTAACTAGCACGATGTCGCTATCGCAATAGTTTGCGCTTCTGGAGACGATTGCCGTGGTGCTGCCATCAAACCACGGTGCTAGCAGGCCATTGCTGAAGGCAACGGCAAAAAGGCTCTCCTGCTGTTCATTTTCAATATTGAGCGTGAAGGTCTCTTTACATCTTATTGCGTCAGAAAGGTAGCCATCCAGCTCGTCGTAGCGCACCAGAGGAATCGCTGAGATGGTTTCCTCACATTCATCAGTTTTCGCAATATCGCCAGCGATAATATCGGTTACCTGAACGCCGAAAATATCAGCAATCGCAGAGAGTGTCGCAATGGTTGGATTACCCACGCCGCGCCGCAGGGTATTGATCGTTGCAATTCCCAGCCCGGTCAGTGCGCTTAGAGTTTGTGGGTCAAGTTTGTTTTTCTTTAACAGAAAATTGATGTTCTGTGCAATGCCAGCCAGTAGTGCATCCGCTTCTTGTGATTTTTTATTATTCACAGGTAGCATTTCATAATCTCGTTTGATATTATTTTGTCGAAAAATTTTGCTATATTTTTCATTGAGTTGAGTAGTCTATAACATAATTACAACATCAGGGGAATTTCATTGCATGTTTTGGTTGTGTTAACCAGATAATTATAAATAGGTTAACATTCGTGTAATGGCTAATAACTTTTAGCGCTTATTATGGTTTGAATATTGTCCTTCATCAGGAACCTTTATAACAATAAAACCCAGCTAATGATAAAAAATCTAACCGGCGTCCCGGCAGGGCGTCGGTTTTTTTATTGCTAACGCTTTCGAAAAATACACCCGGCGACTTGATGCACGAAGCGTAATGCAAGCTTTTCCATAACGTCAGCCTTTTCCGGAAAAATTTCATGGCATGATGACGCCAGTAAGCAACGGCAGCGTCCGCTTTATTTATTTTTCGCAACGGGATGGTAAGCATGTCGGCTAAAACGCTGTATGAAAAAATACTTGAGGCGCATACGGTGCGCGAACTGGACGATGACGGGCAGCTGCTGCTTTACATTGACCGCTCAATTCTCAATGAATATACCAGTCCGCAGGCTTTTAGCGGGCTGCGTGATAGCCAACGGCAGGTGCGTCACCCGCAAACCATTCTGCTAAACGTCGATCACGTCAATCCGACGCGCCCGCAGCGTGACGCTTTGATGACCGATAGCGGTGGCCAGTTGCAGGTCGACTATTTCCGTAAAAACGCCGCTGACTTCGGCATTGAACTGTTTGATGTGTTAGATCCGCGTCAGGGTATTGAACATGTGGTAGCACACGAGCAGGGATTGATCATGCCGGGGATGGTGATTGCCGCCGGAGACAGTCATACCACCACCTACGGTGCCTTTGGCGCATTGGGGTTTGGTATTGGCACTTCGGAAATAGAGCATCTGCTGGCGACGCAGACCCTGGTTTATCAGCGTCTGAAAACCCTGCGCGTTAACGTCAGCGGTGAACTGCCCTACGCCTGTAGCGCCAAAGATATCATTCTGGCGCTGCTTGAGCAGATTAGCGCCTCCGGTGCGACAGGCTATGCCATTGAGTTTACCGGCGAGACCATCGGCGCGCTGAGCATGGAAGGGCGGATGACGCTGTGCAATATGGCGGTGGAAGCGGGCGCACGTGGCGCGCTCATCGCCCCGGATGAAAAAGTGTATGACTATATTCGCGGCAAGCCGCAGATGCCGGACGGCGAACTGTGGCAGCTGGCCCTGCGCGACTGGGAAACGCTGCGCAGCGATCCGGACGCCCAGTTTGATAAGTCGCTGGAGATTGATTGCAGCGATCTGATGCCGAAGGTTAGCTGGGGTATCAGCCCCGATCAAACCTGCTCGATCGGTGGCTGCGTACCCGATCCGGCGGGCGAAGCCAACCTGATCAAACGCCAGGCAATAGAGAAAGCGCTGCGTTATATGGGACTCACACCCGGCACGCCGCTGCAACATATTCAGATTACCCATGCTTTTATTGGCTCCTGCACCAATGGCCGCATTGAAGATCTGCGCGCGGCGGCGGCGGTGGTTGCCGGGCGAAAAATCGCCAGCCACGTGCGCGGCATTATCGTACCTGGCTCCAGCCAGGTACGGCGGCAGGCTGAGCAGGAAGGACTGGCGCAAATCTTTGCCGACGCAGGCTTTGAATGGCGCCAGTCGGGCTGCTCAATGTGTCTGGCGATGAATGAGGACGTGCTGGCCCCCGGCGACCGTTGCGCCTCCGGTACTAATCGCAATTTTCCCGGCCGACAGGGCGCCGGCGCCAGAACCCATTTGATGAGCCCGGCGATGGTGGCGGCCGCTGCGGTTGCCGGACATTTGGTGGATGTGCGCAATTTTCTCAGCGTGGGGCAATAATATGGATGCGTTTAAGCAGGTCAGCGGCGTAATCGCGCCGATGCTGGAGGCGGATATCGATACCGATGTGATCATGCCCAAGCAGTTCCTCAAAGGTATCGATCGTCAGGGGCTGGATAAAGGGGTGTTTTTCGATCGCCGTTTCACCGCCGATGGCAAGCCGGATGCCGATTTTATTCTCAATCAGCCGGGCTGGCAGGGCGCGACCTTTTTGCTGGTCGGCGCGAACTTCGGCTGCGGGTCCAGCCGCGAACATGCGGTGTGGGGGTTAAAGCAGCTTGGCATTCGGGCGCTGTTTGGCACCAGCTTCGCGGGTATCTTTAACGATAACTGCCTGCGTAACGGCGTGTTGACGGTCTCGCTTGATGAGCAAACTTTTGCCGAATTAAGTCAGCTGGCAGGCGATCCTCAACGTAACGTGATCAGCGTCTCGCTGGAGAGCTGCGAAATTATTGCCGGCGAGCGGCGCTTGCCCTTTACCCTTAACGGGCTGAAACGGGAAATACTGTCCGGCGGCGAAGATGCGATTGGCTGGACGCTGCGTTATCTGCCAGCGATTGAGCACTTTGAAGCGCAGCATTTTTCCCGTCGGCCGTGGCTGAAACGGCCGCTGGCGGGCCGCTGAAATATCAAGGAGGCGTCTGTGGCAAATATTTCCGCGCTGGGAGACTCACCTTTTATTCCCGGCTTTGTCTTAAGCGATGTCAGGCTGGATAACGGTATCCGGCTGCGGGTTGCGACTGGCGGAGAAGGCCCGCCGCTGGTGCTGCTACACGGTCACCCGCAAAATCATATTACCTGGCGCAAAATCGCCCCGCAGCTGGCGCAATATTACCGGGTGATTCTGCCGGACCTGCGCGGGTACGGCGACAGCGACAAACCTGCTGGTGACGCCGGGCATCGCTGCTATTCCAAGCGCAGCATGGCGCAGGATGTGGCGCGCTTGCTGCAGGCGCTCGGCTATTCACGCTTCGCCTTCGTTGGTCACGATCGCGGCGCGCGCGTTGGCCACCGGCTGGCGCTGGATTATCCCGACAGGCTTTCTGCCTGCGTCTTTATTGATATCGCACCGACGGCCACCATGTATGCGCTGACGGATAAAACCTTTGCCACGCACTATTTCTGGTGGTTTTTTCTGATACAACCCGCGCCCTTGCCGGAAACCCTAATCGGGCATGATGCGGCGTTTTTTCTGCGTAAACATATCAGCGGGCAGTTGAAGACGCCGGGCGCCACGGAAGAGGCCGCGTTTAATGACTATCTGCGCTGCTATCGGCAGCCGCAGATGATCCACGCGGTCTGTGAAGACTACCGGGCGTCGGCGTCGGTTGATTTAGATGACGATGCCGCCGACGCCGATAAGCGTATTCAGTGTCCGCTGATGCTGCTGTGGGGGGAGAAGAGCACGGTCGGTCAGCTATATGACGTTCCGGAAACCTGGCGCGATAAGGCCCGTGATATTTGCGGTGAAGCGCTGCCCTGCGGCCATTCGCCGCAGGAAGAAATTCCCCAGCTGTTTGTGCAAAGGCTTCAGCACTTCTTACAAACAGTGCTATAAGTTTGCCTGTTATCCATCATCACGCTGACAGGCTATGAAATCCACAGACGCGAGCGGCCAGCCCTTTGAACGCTGGCCTTTGGTTGAAGACCTGTACGTATTTATTACCGTGGCGCGGCTGGCGGGGTTTAGCCGCGCCGCGCAGGAACTGGGGCTGTCGCCCTCCTATATCAGCAAACGCATTGCAGTGCTGGAAAAGCGGCTGGGCGTCAGTCTGTTTTCTCGCAATAGCCGGGCAATACGCCTGACGCCTGAAGGGGAGCACGCGCTGTCCGGCGCGATGCGGGTTGTTGATGAAATGGACGGCTTTGTCAGCCACCTCGAACGCCAGCAGGGCGCGCTGGCGGGCAATTTGACCATCAGCTGCTCGTTCGGCTTTGGTCATAAATATATGGCGCCGGCGCTATCTGAACTGATCCACCGCTATCCGGATATTAACCTAAAGCTGATGCTCAGCGATAAGCCGGTAAATCTGGTAGAAGAGGGGGTGGATATTGAGATTCACGTCGGCGATGACATTAACGAGCTGTATATCGCGCGCAAGCTGGCCGATAACCGACGCATTCTGTGCGCATCGCCGGACTATTTGCGCCGCGCCGGCGTGCCGCAGTCGCTTGACGATCTCAGCCATCATCAGTGCCTGATGATCCAGGAGCGCAACGCGGTATTTGGCCGCTGGCCGCTGACCGACGGGCAACAGCAGGTGGTCTGTCGCCTGAATAGCCGCCACCTTTCAAACAGCGGCAGCGTGGTGCTGGACTGGGCGCTGCGCGGCAACGGCATTGCGCTGCGCTCGGCCTGGGACGTGGCGAGCCATCTGGCCAGCGGCGAGCTGGTACAGCTGTTACCGCAGTGGTATCAGGAGGCCAATATCTGGGCGGTCTATACCCGCAGGCCTTCGGGATCGCCGCGTATCAAAGCCTGTATCGACCTGCTGGCAGACTATTTTTCCCGGCATATCAGCAGTTCCGCAGACGGATCCCCAGAGTAAACCGGCATCCCATTGCCTCGACCGAAGCCTTAATCCTCCGCGCCTGCGCTGTGGCGGATGATCGGATCGCCGCTTTTGCGGTATCTGGCAGGTGAACATCCCGCCCACTTGCTGAAGGCCTTACTGAAGGTCACTTCCGAACCGTAGCCAGTTTGCTGGGCGATGGTTGCGGTGCTGGAAGCGCTTTGCTGGAGTGATTGCGCTGCCTGCCGCATGCGCCAGTCGGTGACGTAGGCCATGGGGGACGTACCCATCAGCGTTTTAAAATGCGCCGCGAAGCGCGAACGGGACTGCCCGGCCTGCGCGGCCATATCGCTGAGCGACCAGCGCGCTGATGGCCGCTGATGTATCGCCTGCAAGACCCTGCCGATATTCGCGTCAGCCAGGCCGCGTAGCAGGCCCGGATGGCCGTTTTTAGCGCCGGTCTCCAGCCAGGCGCGCAGGGCGTAAATTAATATCACATCGCTTAAGCGACCGGCCACGGTCATCTGGCCTGGGCTGGTATTTTGCAGCTCAGCGTCAAGCAGGGCCACGGCGGCGCCCATTGTAGCCTGCGCGCCGCAGGACTGGTCTCCTTTAAATAGCATGACTTCCGGCAGTCCCTGTAGCAGCGGGTTATAGCGGCGTTCGCCAAAATAAAATATGCCGGATATCAGCACGGTTCTCTCAAGGGTGCCGTCGCCAATGTGCAAGGTTCGGGTTTGAAAGCGCATGCCTGGCCGCCAGGGGCTGGCGCCAAAAGAGGCCAGCACCGACTTAAACGGCAGCGCAGGAGCGTCGCGATCGTAAAGCAGGTTATGGGCATCACCGCCCGGAAAGATTGCCATGTCTCCCGGTCGCAGCCAGATGTGTTCTCCGCTGGCTTTCTTCTCAATCAGCGCCTGGCCCGCCATGACGATATGAAACGGTACGCCTGGCAAGGCATCTTTGGCGAATCCCCAACGGCCCGACAGCGTCATACGGCAAAAAACGGTGCTTTGCAGCTGCAGACAGGCTATGACTTCTTCAATTATGTCCATCGTCTTTGGGATGAATGGTAGGAAAAAATGGATTTCTGAGCATAGATAATCTCACTCCGACTGGCAAGATAAGGTTCCTTGCCATGATGGCGCGGAAACCATGCGGAGAGAGATTTATGACGTTTACCAACAGCACTATCCTGATAACCGGCGGTGGTACCGGCATTGGCCGCGGTCTGGCTGAAAAGCTAAGTGCCATGGGCAACCGGGTGATTATCGCTGGCAGAACGCTCGCCGCGCTCAGCGAGGTTAAAGCAGCGAATCCGTCAATTGAGGTGATGACGCTGGATCAAAGCGATGCCGCTGATATCACACGCTTTGCGGCTGAAATTATTCGCCGCTATCCCGAACTGAACGTGGTGATCAATAACGCCGGCATTCAGCGTTCAGAAAATCTGCAGCTGGGCGAGGTTGCGCTGGCTGAGGCGCAAATTACCAGCAACCTGTTGGGGCCAATCCGCCTTACCGCTGCGCTGCTGCCCTATTTACTGACACGCCCTGAGTCCACCTTAATTAACGTTACCTCAGCCCTGGGCTTTGTACCTTCGGCGATGATACCCACCTACAGCGCCACTAAGGCCGCACTGCATTCTTACACGCAGTCGCTGCGCTTTCAGCTGAGCGCTACTCGCGTTAAAGTGCTGGAGATCATCCCGCCCTGGGTGCAGACCGGATTACAAGGTGAAAAACGCGGCAACGACCCGCGCGCCATGCCGCTTGACGATTATATCGAACAGACTATAGCGCTGCTGTGGGCGCCGCCGGAAAATGGTGAAATCGTGGTAGAGGCGGCAAAAGCTTTACGCTTTGCCGAACAGCGCGGCAACTATCAGCAGCTATATACGGCTTCTAATCAGCAGCGCGCGCAGGAGTACGGCAACCCGCCAGCGGTTACCGGTTAATTAACGCCAGCCCCCGCTGGCTGGCAGCGCTAACCGGCCAGCCGATCTTTGATGGCATCAATATCAGGTTCAATGCCCAGCCCGGCGGCGTCTCCTAAGGCGACCACGCCCTGAACAGGGTGCGCCAGCGGCCCGCACAGCGCGTGGCGCAGCGGGTTAGGGTTTGCGTCCACTTCCAGCATGCCGTCGGGCATGTCGCTGGCCGCCAGCAGGTGCGCCGAAGCCAGCAGGCCGATGCCGCCGCCCAGATAGTGCGGGCAGTATTGGAGCTGGCGTCGTTTTATTTCTGGTAATAGCGCGAGGACGCCGCTGAGGCCGCCCCATTTGGCAATATCAGGCTGGATAACCCGCAGACCGAAGTTATCCATTGCCTGACAGAACGCATTATGTCCGGCGATATTTTCACCGGCCGCCAGCGGGATTGGGCTGCCTTCGGCCAGTTCGCGCCACGTCTGCGGCGTGCTGTCGGCGCGGAGCGGCTCTTCAATCCACAGTGGCGAGAATTCGGCAAGCCTGAGCACTGACGCCAGCGCATCCTGCGGCGACCAGCCCTGATTAGCATCAAGCATCAGCCGGCGATCGTGACCGATTATCTCCCGCAGCATACTTACTGAGTGGTAATCCTGCTCGCTGTCAAACCCGACCTTCATCTTAAAGGCGTTATAACCTTCCGCGATCTTTTGTCGTATAAGCTCTTCCGATCCCGTCGGATTAATGCCGCTGGCATAGCTGGTTACCGTATCCTGGCTGCCGCCAAGATAGCGCCACAGCGGCTGCCCGGCTTTACGGGCGCACATATCCCATACGGCAATATCAATGGCGGCAATCGCCTGCGCCATTGGCCCATGGTCGCCGGATTGCAAAGTAAGGACGGCGGTTTGCTGGCTGAGGCTGGCAAACAGTGCCTGGGGACTGGGGAAAATATGCTTACAGGCTAAGGGGGACAACACTTCTGTTATTAACGCCTGGCGATATTCGGCGGCGCAGGCGGGAAAGTTACACCAGGCTTCACCCCAGCCGCTGATGCCATCACGATCGGTAACCCTGACAAAAACCGCCGGGCGGGCGGGCATAACGCCAAAAGAGGTACGCACCGGCGTGGCAAGCGGAAAGCGTAAAATGAAAGTCTCAATGCTAGCCAGATGAATATTGTTCTGCTGTGTATGGCTGTAACTTTCTGATCTCATAATACTTTATGCTCCACGGTGTCAGTGCGTATTGAAAGACGTTAGCGAAAACTTCTTTTGTTGTAAAGTATGGTTTATAGTACTTTTAACTTACCCTGTAAACCGCTCTGGAGACTGTATGCAAACAATCCCTTACTGTTTCGGAAAGTACACCGCTAATGGATGGCAGGATGCTGCCGGCGAGACGTGGGAGACATTTAATCCTGCCTGTCCTGAAGAACAGACCGGGCGCTATACCTTCACCTCGCCGGCAGAGCTTGAGGCAGTTATTGCGGCGGCAAGCAGCGCGCAGCAGGCGTGGGGCGCGCTGCCGCAAATTGAACGGCTGGCTCATGTTAGCAACTTTGTGACGGCGATCGAGCAGCGCAAAGAAGAGATAGCCCGCGCCATCGTGCTTGAACAGGGCAAGCCGCTGAAAGAAGCGCTGGGCGAAGTCAGCAAATCCTGCGGCGAAGCGCGGATGATGATGGCGTTCGGCAGTCAGCCTCTGGGGATGATTATGCCCTCGGCGCGCGCCGGATGGACCAATTCAGTACGCTACCGGCCGCTCGGGGTTGTTGCCGCCATTACGCCCTGGAATTTCCCGGTATTAACACCGATGCGTAAGCTGGCGCCGGCGCTAATTTTTGGCAATGCTATTATTCTCAAACCGTCTGAGTTTACGCCAGCAGCGGCCTGTCTGATTGCCAGCTGTGCCGACGATACCCTGCCCGCAGGCGTTTTTCAGCTGATAACCGGCGACGCGGTGATTGGCGCCCAGTTGGTCAGCCACCCTCAGGTGGATGGCATTACCTTTACCGGATCGGTAGCGGTAGGCAAGAAAATCTATCAGCAGGCGGCGACGCATCTGGCGAAAGTTTCGCTGGAACTGGGCGGGAAAAATGCCGCCATCATCCATGATTACGCCGATCTTCAGGCCGTCATTGCCGCAGTTACCGGTGCGGCCTTAGCTTGCAGCGGCCAGCGTTGTACCAGTATCAGCCGGGTGCTGGTGCAGCGTAAACATCTCGCCGCGGTTGAAGCGGAGTTGGTCAAACAGTTATCGCAGCTGGTGGTGGGTAACGGTATGACGGCGGACGTCAGCGTTGGTCCGCTGATCCATCGCCCGCACCTGCAAAAAGTGGATGAGATGGTCAGGCGAGCCATTAGCGAAGGCGCCCGGCTGGCCTGCGGCGGCGAGAGTACAAAGCCTGGCGGTGCTGAGCAGGGCTTTTTCTATCTGCCAACGCTACTGTGCGATGTGAACAGCAGCATGGAAATTGCCCGGGAAGAGGTATTTGGCCCGGTTATTACGCTGCAAGCTTATGATGACTTTGACCAGGCGCTGGCGATTAATAATTCCGTTGAATACGGTCTGACCAGCGCATTGTTTACCCAGGATAACGGCCTGGTGGAACGCTTTATCCAGGGTTGCCAGAGTGGAATGATCCATATTAATCACGGTACGGTGCCGGATAATCACATGCCTTTTGGCGGCATTAAAGCCTCCGGCGTGGGGGAATATTCAGTCGGGCCGACCGCCTTTCGCTTCTATACCACCGAGCATGCGGTTTATAACCGCTACGCCTGAAAAAAAGCCGGTAAGCGATTGGCGCTTACCGGCCTGACGGGTTCTCCACTTGACGGGCTTCAGAAGCCTGAATCATCAGACTTTCAATTCCATTTCCAGGCTGATTGCATCACCGCGATACACGACTTCGGCGTAATAAATAATCTCATCGCTGTGGTTGGTAAACAGCCGCCTGACGTTCGCAATCGGTGAACTAATCGGAATGCGTAGCAGGTGGCTGGTTTCGGCGTCGCTGCCCGCCAGCGTCATGACCTGACGTACCGCTTTAATCTGATCGCGCAGGTTATCCAGCAAAATCGGGATCACCGTTTGCTGACGAAACTGGTCGGGATAAAGGCTGAAGATGCGCTCATCGAGGTAGATGGAGATAACGCAGTAGGGAATATTGGCCTGTCTGTGTAACCTTTTCATATAGATATAGTTTTTACACAGCTTGCCCTCTTTTTTATTCATTGCGGGCCGGCGGGCATACTCTTCCATAAGTAGCAGCTCGGGGGTGGTGCTGCGGTACATATCGCCCAGCTCATCGAGGGTTGCCACCATTTTTACCGGAATACGCAGCTGTGACAGGCCATTAACCAGGGTACCTTTACCGCGACGCGGCGCTAAGATGCCTTCGCTGGTTAACAGCTGAACGGCCTGGCGAACGGTGACTCTGGCGACGTTAAATTCCAGCGCCAGCTCTTCAAGCGTGGGAATACTGGAGCCGGCGGGCCATACGTCCAGCATAATGCGTTGCCGTATCGCATCTGCAATCTGCAAGTAAAGGGGGACAGGGCTGGAACGGCTTCCTTGGGCGCACATCGGCAGCGGTTACCTTATCGACAAATGGAGCGTCCATTTTACCTGAGTGGAGATATTTCTCCACTCAGGCGACGCCGGTGATTGCCGGCAGGTTGGTTGCGGGCAAGTTTATCAGCTGACGCTGGTTTTTGCCCCGCGCAGATCTTCCTGCGGCAGTCGGTCCGGATCCCAGCGGATGAACAGCGCGATAACAATACCCACCAGCGGCACCACGGCCACCCACATCAGCGTAGAAGCCATGCCGGAGGTGGCGACCAGCAGCGGGAACAGGAAGAAACCGACAATGCTGCCGCCGCGCGCCATGCCCTGGCCCCAGCCGGAGCCCAGCCCGCGCAGCTCGGTAGGGTAGGAAAGTGTAGCGAGCGTCATGCCCTGGCCGGGGCCGATTGAATGACCAAAAATCATCAGCGCCAGCAGTACGGCCATCAGCAGCGGCGTATGGCTCATGCTGAACAGCAGCAGGCTCAGGATGACGATGGCATAGCCAAAAATGGCCATTCTACGTACGCCAAACTTACCGGACAGCCAGGCACCGAGCGAGGCGCCGGCAATACCAAACAGGTTGAAGAATATCGCGCCGAGAATGGCGTTATCCATGGTATTGCCAAAAATAGATTGCGATATCGAGGGCAGATTAAAACCGACGGAGAAATATTCAATGGCTTGGGTAATACATATTGCTGATATCAGCAGGGTACGCAGCCGGTAGCGCGGTGAAAACAGGATGGCAAGCTTGCCGCTACTTTTTGCTTTTACCTGCTCATGGCCGGGAATCACCTCAACTTCGATGTTATAGGTTTTCGCCACAATCTGCGCGGCCTTCGACAGCGGCAGGTTATTCGCCGCCCAGCGCGGACTCTCATCGGCATAAAAATAGCGTAAAAGCAGAATGATAAATGCCGGTATAGCGCCAAAGCCAATTGCAAAACGCCATAAATGTTCGCCGAAAATACCGCTATCGAGCGGTAAAATGGCGAGGCCGCTGCACGAGGCGGCGACGTACCACATAACCTGCCAGCCGCCGACGCTGGCGTTTTCAGAACGCTTATTAACAATTTCCGCCACGTAGCTGAGCGCTACGGGGAAATCCAGGCCTACGCCGATACCCATCAGTAAGCGGAATATCAACAGCATTTCAAAATTTACCGAGAGAGCGGCGCCGATGGCGGAAATCACCAGAAGCGCCACGTTAATAATTAAGATTTTAAAGCGTCCCAGCCGGTCGATATAGCGGCCGCCGATCACGCCGCCGAGGCAGGCGCCTAATGCCATAATGGCGGTAATCAGGCCGACCTGAGCCGGTGACAGATGAAACGCCTGGCGTAGCTGTACGATGCCCACCCCAAGGCTGGCAAAGTCGTAGGCATCAACGAAAATTCCACCCAGCGCAACGAAGGTCAACAGCAACGTCCGTTTACCGGATGGATGCGCATCGACAAAGTTTTCAATATCCTTTGCGGTTCTTATTACCAGCTTTTCCATCCTTACCTCCTGATTAATAGCGAATAAGTTAACTGCGTCATTGCACCAGGCGCGCGGAAAGATAAAGAAAGCCGCGGCTTTACTTAAAACTGTGCGAATTATCACGTGGCGAACAACCGGACCGCGTAAGAGCCAAACAACCGTATTAAAGTAACAAAGTATGGCTTATAGTACTAATCAGGTTATTACTTAGGCAAGTCGTAATAACCGGCGGGTACGAGGCATACATCACGGATTTCGCAAGATGTTCTGTGAATCCAGAAATTAATGCGGCCGCCGCCGCTTACAGTATTAAGTCGTTAATGGGGGATGGGTGATGCAGCAGTTTGGCGTTTATGACTACATTATTGTCGGCGCGGGATCCGCCGGGTGCGTACTGGCTAATCGTCTCAGCGCAGACCCCAACTGTCGGGTTTTGCTGCTGGAGGCGGGCGGACGGGATAATCATTTTTGGCTGAAGCTGCCGGTTGGCTATTTTCGCAGTATCTATGACAAGCGCTTCTCGTGGCAGTTTGATCTGGAGCCGGAAGCGAACACCGCTATGCGCCCTATCGTCTGGCCGCGCGGCAGGGTGCTGGGCGGCTCCAGCGCGATAAACGGCTTACTTTATATTCGCGGCCAGCGGGCGGATTACGATGACTGGCAGGCCAAAGGCGCCGATGGATGGGCGTTTAACGACGTGCTGCCGTGGTTTAAACGCTCGGAGCGCTATGCCGGTGGTGAAACCGCCTGGCACGGCGCGTCCGGGGAATTAAGCGTGAGTAATCTGCGCAATAATCACGCCTATTGTGAAGCATGGTTGCAGGCTGGCAGCGAGGCGGGCTTCGCGCGCACCGATGATTTTAACGGTGAAAATGATGCGGGCCTCGGGCCTTATCAGCTGACGCTGCGCGGTCACTGGCGATGCAGTGCTGCAACCGCATTTCTGCACCCCGTTATGCAGCGGCCGAACCTAACGGTGGTGACCGGCGCCCAGGTGACGCAAATCCTTTTTGACAACGACAGTGCGAGCGGCGTGGCCTGGCTACAAAACGGGCGCGCATTCAGCGCCCGGGCGCAGCAGGAGACCATTCTCAGCGCCGGCGCGATTCAGTCGCCGCAGCTACTACAGCTTTCAGGCATTGGCGATGAGACGCAGCTGCGGGCGCTGGGGATCAAAACCCAGGTGCATGCCCCGGAGGTGGGATGTAACCTGCGCGATCATTATCAGGTGCGGGTGATCGTCAAACTTCGGCGGCCGATGTCGCTTAATGATGACGTGCGTAATCCGCTGAAGCTGGCGCAGATGGGGGCAGAGTGGCTGTTTGCCCAGCGCGGTCCCTTAACTGTCGGCGCCGGTCAGGTGGGCGGTCTGGTGGCGACGCAGCATGCGGAAAACGGCCGTCCCGACGTGTTATTCAACGTGATGCCGCTGTCGGTCGATAAGCCTGGCGATGCGCTTCATCGTTTTTCCGGCTTTTCCGCTTCGGCCACCCAGTGTCGCCCGCTGTCGAGCGGCACGGTCAGCCTTGCCAGCGCCGATCCGCTGGCGCCGCCGCGCATTTATGCCAACTATCTGGCCGACTCGCTGGATGCAAAAACCCTGGTGGCGGGGCTTAACATACTGCGTGATATTTATCATCAGCCCAGCTTTCGCTCGCTGATTACCGCCGATGAGTATCTGCCGGGCAGCCAGATTGCCAGCGCTACACAGCTGGAAGCGTTCGCCAGGCAGAAGGGCGGCACGGTGTTTCATCCGGTTGGCACCTGCCGTATGGGAAATGACGCTCAGGCGGTGGTGGACCCTCAGCTCAGGGTTAACGGCGTGCGGCGGCTGCGGGTGATCGACGCCTCGGTCATGCCGGAGATGATTTCAACTAACACCAACGCGGCGGCGATAATGATTGGCGAAAGGGGCGCGGATTTTATCCTGCGCGCAGCGCGTTAAGCCTGGCGGTGAAGGCGGGTGGCAATGCGCTGCCTGCCGTCTTTTAAACGCCATCGAGCCGCCCCGGCGAACGCCCGCCCATCCAGTCAACGGCGCCGATCGCAAGCCGATTGATTAACCTCATCATCAGATTTTCCCGGCTGCTGGCGACCAGCTAGCGCTTGCGCTTGCGACGCCATAAATCATCATCGCACTAACCCCTTACCGTAGTTTGCTTCACTATGTGAAGCAAAAAGCCATTTCAATCTTTGACTGACCTCACGCAACCCGCAGTGACGCTGGTAGCGGAGCCGGCGTTCTCTACACTCGACAAACAGATAACAACCGTGACAGACGGGAAACTCCTCTACCCTCCGGAGGCTACATGCAACAAACAGATAGCCAGTATGCAGTTGATTACCAGGCACAGCAGCAAAACAGGCCGCCAGGCAGCATTGTTAAAATTATGATGTCCGCTGGCATCGGCCATTTTATTGAATGGTTTGATTTCGGGCTGTACGGCACGCTGGCGGCGGTCATTGCCAGTAACTTTTTCGTCGGCAGCGATCCTGCCGTGGCGCTGCTGAAGTCCTTTGCCGTGTTTGGCTCTGGATTTCTGATGCGCCCACTCGGCGGGCTGTTTTTTGGCTCGATGGGCGATCGCCACGGCCGGCGTAAGGTGCTGGTGACGGTGATCGTGATTACGTCGGCATCGACTTTCGTCATGGGGATTCTCCCCGGCTGGCAGCAGGCCGGAATGCTCGCGCCAATATTGCTGGTGCTGACCCGGCTGGTGCAGGGCTTTGCCGCCGGTGGTGAAAGCTCCGGCGTCATCACCTATCTTGCGGAAAGCGCGGCGCCAAACCGGCGTGCGACCCTTACCTGCTGGAGCGAAAACTTCAGCTTTATGGCCTTCGTCGTCGGCTCCGGTCTGGTGCTGTTGCTGACTCACCTGCTGGGAGAGGCGGCGATGAATGACTGGGGCTGGCGCATACCTTTCCTGCTGGCGGCGCCCCTTGGCCTTGGCGGGCTTTATATGCGTCGCAATATGGAAGACTCGGCGGAATTTCACAAACTGCGCGACAGCGGTAAGCTGGAGAGTTCGCCGCTGCGCACCAGCCTGTCCACCGCGATGAGTGCGCTGCTGTTCTGCTGCGGTTTTGTGGTGGTGAAAGCGGTCAGCAGCTGGGTACTGCAATCCTTTATGCCCGGCTATTTATCCACTCATCTGCATTACAGCCGTACCGACTCGTATCTGATAACCACCCTTGGCCTGCTGAGCGTTGCCGTCTGTATGCCGATTTCCGGCTATCTTTCCGACCGCTTTGGTCGACGCCCGCTGATGCTGCTGGGCTGCGCCGGCTTCATACTGCTGACGTATCCGGCGATGCTGGTAATGAGCCAGGGTTCCGTCACTTCGTCGATCGTCGCCATGAGCATGCTGGGGATATTCGTTGCCATGTTTAACGGTGGCTGCGGCGCGGCGATGGTCGAACTTTTCCCGACCGCCATCCGCTACGGCAGCATTGCTATTGCCTATAACCTGACGGTGGCACTGTTTGGCGGCGTAACGCCGCTGGCGTCCGCCAGTCTGATCTCGCTCACCGGCGATCCGTTATCGCCCGCCTGGTATGTGATTATCACCGCAATTATTACCTTTATTACCGTGTGGTTCGCTAAAGAAACCGCCGGCAAGGTGCTGGATTAACCTCAACCGGAGTTGTTATGAAGATCAGTAACGTTGAATGTTTTCCGTTAAAGGTAACCCCGCAGCAGGCCTACTTAGGCGGCAGCGTCGAGGGGCACGACAGCGATTACTACTACCGTCCTGAATATCGCTGCGTTTATTCACGCAAGATGGAAACCTGCCTGGTGAAAATTACCACCGACGACGGGCATATCGGCTGGGGTGAGGCGCTGTCACCGGTGGTGCCGCAGGTCGTGGCGCAGCTGATAAATCATCTGTTTGCGCCGCTGCTGATCGGCCAGTCGCCATTTGCCAGCGCGGTACACAACTCGCGCATGTACGACTCGATGCGCGATCGCGGCAACATTACTGGCTATCACGTGGACGCCATTGCGGCGGTGGATATCGCGCTTTGGGATCTGAAAGGCAACATTCTGGGTCAGCCGGTTTATCAGCTGTTGGGCGGCGCCTATCGCCAGAGCGTGCCCTGCTATGTCTCCGGCCTGCCCGAAGCGGAGCTGGCGCAGCGCTGTGAGCTGGCAAAGCGCTGGCAACAGCAGGGGTTTAACGCCGTGAAGCTGGCGCTGGGCTACGGTGTGCAGCAGGACATTGCTAACGTACGCGCTATTCGCGCCGCTATCGGCGAGGAGGCGCAGCTATTTCTCGATGCTCACTGGAACTACAGCGTCGCGCAGGCCGCTGAGCTGGCTCAGGCATTACAGCCCCTCGGCGTCGGCTTTATCGAAGCCCCGCTGCTGCCGGAAGACATTGCCGGCCACCGCGAGCTGCGGGCGAAAAGTCCCATTGCGATTGCCCTGGGCGAGACCGAGCGCACCCGCTATCAGTTTAAGCCCTTTATCGAGCAGCGCGCCGTCGACATTCTGCAGCCCGACGTTGGGCGTACCGGTATCAGCGAGCTGATGCATATCGCCTCGCTGGCCGAAACCTGGAATCTACAGGTAGCGCCGCATCTGAGCGTTGGCCTCGGTCCCTGCATTGCCGCCTCAATCCACGTGGCGGCGGCGATCCCCAACTTATTTATGCTGGAATATCAGCCGCCGGTGTTTGCGATTGCCAACCAGCTACTGAAGGAACCGCTGACCTGCACCCAGGGCCATTATCAGCTGCCGCAGGGCAACGGTCTGGGAATTGAAATTGATGAACAGCGGGTCAGGGAATCCGTGATGGAGGGAACATGTTAAAAGGTAACGTGCCAATTCTGGCAACGGCATTTGACCAACAGGGGGCGCTGGATCTGGCCTCGATTGAAAAACTGGTGAAGTTCCTGCTGCGGCAGGGCATTGATGGTCTGGCGCTGTTTGGCAATGCCTCGGAGGGTTACGCGCTGACCCTTGATGAGAAAGCCGAGCTGTTTGCCTGCGTTAAACGCTTATGCGGCGCGCTCCCGCTGGTCGCAGCGGCGGGCGGCGCCTCGGCGACGGTAGCGATTGAAGATATTTTGCGCGTTCAGAGTTGGGGAGCGCAGGTGGCGATGGTCAATCCGCCGTCGGTAGTGAAACCCGGCCCTGATGAAACTTATCGCTTCTGGCGCGATATCTGCGCCCGCTGCGATATCGACATTATGATCCAGGACGCGCCGCTGATGACCGGCGTCACGATGTCGGTGCCGACGCTGGTCAGCATTTGTCAGGATTTTCCCCAGGTAAAATATATCAAGGTGGAACAGCCGCCCACTACGCTGAAAATTAGCGCCCTGAAGCAGACACTGGGCGATAGCGTCGGGCTGTTCGGCGGCCTCAACGCCGGTTTCCTCTATGAGGAGCTGCGCCGCGGCATCATTGGTACCATGCCAGCCTGCGAGTTTCCCGATGTGATTAATGCCATTCTGCGCGCCTGGGCGCAGGACCGCCGCGAGGCGCAGCGGCTGTTTTACCGTTATCTGCCGTTTCTGCGCTACGGCGTGCAGCCGGGAATTGGCGTGGCGATCCACAAAACGGTACTACAGCGGGCGGGCTTGTTTGCCAGCGATACGGTGCGCGAACCGGCGAAGGGTATCGATGACACCACGCGTCAGGAGCTG
Source organism: Izhakiella australiensis (assembly GCF_002006995.1). Lineage (GTDB taxonomy): Bacteria > Pseudomonadota > Gammaproteobacteria > Enterobacterales > Enterobacteriaceae > Izhakiella > Izhakiella australiensis. The sequence continues at coordinate 603,075 of NZ_MRUL01000001.1, forward strand.
CAAGATCTCACTGATGCTCTGCCGCTGGCCGTGCTGGAGCCGCAGCCATGAACTATATCGCCGTTGACTGGGGCACCGCCCATTTTCGCGCGCTGAGCGTGCGCGACGGCAAGGTGGCTGCCAGCGTGGAGGATCATTGCGGTGTCGGACGCTGCGAACGCGCGGCGCTGCCGGCGATCCTGCGCCAGCAATTGCAGCGGCTGGAGCATGGCTGGGACCCGCAGCTGCCGGTGATGCTGTGCGGCATGGTGGGCAGCAATATCGGCATTGCCGATGCCGGCTACCTGGCGCTGCCGCTCGATTTTAGCGAGTTGCTGACCCGGGGGCAGGCGCTGCCGGGGATACTGAGCAATCCGCTGACGCTGCGGCCGGGAATTTGCGATCGGCGAGTGAATGAAATCTGTCGCGGTGAAGAGATGCAGCTGGCGGGCGGCCTGACGCTGAGCGACGCGCAGGTCTTCGCGGTTGTGGGTAATCACAGTAAATGGATGCGTGTTGATCGCCCGCGCCAGCGGGTAGCAAGTCTTACCACCCTGATGACCGGCGAGCTTTATCAGCTGGCGCTAAATCATTCGGTGGTGGGAAAAGGATTGCCGCCGCAAACGGCCTCGCCGGCAGCGTTCCTTGCCGGCGTGGAAGTTGCGCAGGATGTTTACCGGGGAAGCACTACCCTGATTAGCGAGCTGTTCCGCTGTCGCGGTCGCTATGTTCTCGGCGTTCTCGACCCGGCTTCGGCATCGTCCTGGCTGTCCGGCCTGCTGATGGGACACGAAGTGCTGAGCGGACATCCGCAAACGGAAAGCGTGTGCTTCAGCGGTAGCGCTACGCTGCTGCCGCTTTATCGCCAGGTATGTGAGGCGCTGGATCTCCCCTGTACCACCCTTGAGGCCGAGAGCGCGCTGCTTGCCGGGCTGAACGCGGTGTTTGCCGAACAGGTTTAATGCGTGCGGCGGGGCGGTTAAATCGTCGGAAAAGATTCGCCGCTGATTCTTTTGGCCGCAGAAATGAGAAAGCGGCGCAGGCTGTCGATGTCCAGCCGGTCGCCGCTGATATTGGACAGCGCAATGGCGGCCTGCATACCCGGAATATTGCAGGCCAGACGATAATCCGTCGCGCTCCAGGCTTTGCCAAATACCTGGTGACGGCGCGCTTCTTCAATATCCTTCTGCAACAGGCGGTAATCGTGAATGCCGATGCGGGCGACGATCTCTTCATCGCTCATGGCGGAAAGCAGCTTGATGCCGATAACCGAATCGTGAATGGGAAACGATTCATAATTGCCAATGGCGCGGGCGATGCTTTTCCCGCCGCGCGTATGGATTAAATACACCACGTTGCTGCCGCTTAGCACGCCAATCACGATCGATATCGAATGGCTGCCGGTCTCTTCCAGCATATCGATAATGGCATTGTAAAACGCTGAGTTATGGATAGCGCTGGCTGACAGACGATGCAGGCCGATGCCAAGGCGGTATTTACGCTTAGCATCCTGCTGTACCATCTCCAGCGCCAGCAGGGTTTGCATCAGTCGGGTCACTTTGGCCGAATCGAGCCCCAGCTCGCGGCCCATCTCACGAATGCCGTAAGGACGATCGCCGTTAGCCAGCAGGTTGAGACAGCGAAAGGCGTCGTACAGCGTTTTATTCATGGCGCAATGGGGACCTCGCCAATGTGCTGCAGCGCGTCGGTTACCATGCGCCAGAAATAGTCCTTGTCCAGCTCAACCGCCACCCGGGTGTGGCAGTCCGGCGGCGCCGGGCGGCGAAAGTCTGTCACGGTCATGCCGGTGGTCAGCGTGCCGCGCAGCTCGATGTCGACCGGAACGGTTTTTACCGTCATGACGGCCGGGTCGATGACCCAGGCAACGGCGCAGGGATCGTGAACCGGCGGAAAGTCAAAGCCCTGCGCCTGCTTATAGGTTTTGCCAAAAAATGCCAGCAGATCCAGCACGAAGCGCGCCGGTCCGGTGCCGATAGCGCTGATTTTTTCGATAACCTCCGGGGTGGCCAACGCCTGGTGCGTCAGATCGAGGCCGACCATCAGCAGCGGCCAGCGCTCGTTAAACACGATATGCGCCGCTTCCGGATCGATAATAATGTTGAACTCGGCCACTGCGCTCCAGTTGCCGGTGTGATAGCCGCCGCCCATCAGCACCACCTCTTTCACCCGCTCAACGATACGCGGCTCCCGGCGCGCCGCCATGGCAATGTTAGTCAGGCCAGCGGTGGGCACCAGGGTGATGGTGTGCGGTGGATGCGACATAATGAGTTCGATAATCAGATCAACGGCGTGACGCGGGTCCAGTTCGATGTTTGGCTCCGGCAGCGTCGGGCCGTCCAGCCCCGAATCGCCGTGTATCTCCGGCGCCACCTCAATTTTTCTCACCAGCGGCCGGTCACAGCCGGCGGCAAAGGGGACGCCGGTAATGTTGGCGATGCGCGCGACTGCCAGCGCGTTGCGGGTAACCTTTTCCAGCGTCTGATTGCCGACGACGGTGGTGACCGCCAGCAGCTCAATCTGCGGGTTACCGTGAGCCAGTAGCAGGGCGATCGCGTCATCGTGACCCGGATCGCAGTCCAAAATAATTTTCTTGCTCATGCAGTCGCTCTCCCTGAGTTTGCGTTGGCACAGCCGCTAGTGTAATCAGCTGCCGGTGAAAAAAATAGCGCTGCGGCCACGCTATTGAGCGGCCTGACTCAGATAAGGTTTTCCGGGATTAGCCCGATCCCTGCCCGCAGCCCGGCGGCATCTTTTTTCGGCGACTTACCATAAAGACGGGCATATTCGCGGCTGAACTGAGAAGGGCTCTCATAGCCGACGGCGAACGCCGCCTGAATCGCATCCTGGTTATTGAGTAACAGGCGTCTGGCGGCCTGCAGACGCAGCGTTTTCTGATATTGCAGCGGGCTGGTGCCGGTCGCAAGACGAAAGTGGCGGTTAAACGATGGTAGGCTCATACCGGCGATATTGGCCAGCTCCTGTGCCGCGATCCGTTGGTCGAAGTGGATGCGCAGCCAGTGCAGCGCGCTGCCGATCTGCATCAGACGACCTTCACGCGCGGCGATTTGGCGTAGTAAAGGACCGTGGGGGCTTTGAATCAGGCGATAGACCAGTTCGCGTTCGCGCAGCGCCGCCAGAAAGGGGATATCGTCGGGCGTATCCAGCAGCGCCAGCAGGCTATTCCATGAATGCAGCAGCGGCTCTGAAACGGCGGCCAGGTGGTAGCCCGGATTGATCCTGGCGGCGCGTTGAGCAGGCAACTCTGCCAGTACCGAGGTAAACAGAGCGTGGTCGAATTTCAGGCTGGTGGCAATATAGGGCCCGCTGCTTTTATTTTCATATTGGATGCGCGTGGTCGGTAAATCAATCAGCGAAACAAAACAGCTGCCGGCGCGGTAATCCAGCAGCTGGTTGCCGACCAGCATCTGCTTACTGCCCTGTAGCACCAGGCAGGCGCCGGAACCGCAGCCGGTCATCACCGGCGCTTTTTCCGCTCTGATCACCCCGATGCCCAGCCGGGGAATTGCCGTCTCCTTGCGACCGTCAGCGGCATGTCGTATTACCCGCTGCGCCATTTCATCAATCAGCTGCTGCAACCTTCACCTCCAACGGCTAAGTCATCACAGTTAATTATAAATGATTGCTTCAGGCAATAAATAAAGGGTTAAGGGCCAGAATCAAGCCGGGGTGCTGTTTATATTAGGCAATGAAAATCTCTTCCGACAGCAAAGGTTTACTATGAGCAAAACATTTAGCAGCACTTCAACCGCCGATGAGGTTCTGGAAAATCTTGACCTGCGCGGCAAGCGTTACCTGATAACCGGCGTCTCTTCCGGTATGGGCATTGAAACCGCGCGCGCGCTGGTGGCTCGCGGCGCGCAGGTGATTGGTACGGCGCGCGATATTAATAAAGCGGAGCAAGCCTGCGCCGGGGTACGCGCCGCCGTCGGGGAAAATGGCGGCGGCTTGCAGATTATTACGCTCGACCTGGCCGATCTCGCCAGCGTGCGCCATGCGGCGGATGCGCTGATTGCCAGGGCGATGACCTTTGATGCCATCATCGCTAATGCCGGCGTGATGGCGCTGCCCTTCAGCCAGACTAAAGACGGTTTTGAAACCCAGTTCGCCACCAATCATCTCGGCCACTTTCTGCTGGTGAACCGCCTGGCCTCACAGCTACGCGATAAGGGCAGGCTGGTAACGGTATCCTCTAACGGGCACCGCTGGGCGGATGTGAATATTGACGATCCCAACTTCGCCAACCGTCCTTACGATCCCTGGATTAGCTATGGCGGCGCCAAAACCGCAGTTATCTTGTTTGCCGTTGAATTTGACCGACGTCACCGGGCGCGCGGCATTCGGGCAACCTCGCTGATGCCCGGCGTTGCCAATACCGGCCTTGCCAGTCACCTGTCGCCGGATGAGCTTAGCGCTCTTGGCAAGCGTATCGCCGCCGAGCTTGGCAGCGCCGGTCAGAGCTTTGCCTTTAAAACGCTTGCTCAGGTGGCGGCCACCACGGTGTGGGCGACCGCAGTGGCCGCCGACGATGAGATTGGCGGAAGATACTGCCAGGATTGCCAGCAGGCGCCGGTCGATAACGCGCCAGGCATTCGCTTTGGCGTGATGTCGCACGCGCTTGATCCCGCGCGCGCGCGTCAGCTGTGGGCGAAAAGCGAAGCGCTGGTGGGGGAGTCGTTCTGAATTCCAGGCGATTTCACGCCAGCGCTGCTAAGCGCGTTCGCGATGCGGCGCGCTAATGATGATTATCGGCCTGCGGGTCAAAGGCGCCGAGGCTTTCGCGCTGCTTGCCGCTGGCGAAGAAGGCGACCGCCAGCGCCCCGAGCAGCGCGACGGCGCCTGAAATCAGGAAGGCGCTCTGGAAAGTGCCGGTAGCTTTGACCAGAAAGCCGGTAAGCGAGGGGGCGATAATACCGGCGGTATTCGCCACCAGGTGCATGAAGCCCCCGACGCCGCCCAGGCGTCCCGGCTCGACGGTTTCAGAAATAATGCCCCAGTAGGTGCTGAGCGTCAGATTGGTAAAAAACGCCGCGCCCGACATCAGCGCAATCGCCATGGCGATGCTATAAGCCTGCCCGGCCAGCGCTACGCAACAGGCGGAAATGAGCATACTGGCAATAATGACGATCTTATGGGCCAGGATGCCCCGCTTTAATTTGCGGTACAACGCATCGCACGCAATGCCGCCCAGCATGACGCCCGCCGCGCCAAATACCCAGGGGACGATATTGGCCCAGCTCATATTCGCCAGGCTCATATGTCTTTCCATCATCAGATAGCTTGGGAACCATGACAGAAAGAAGTAGAGGATGTAGGCGTAAGCAAAAAAGGCAAAGGAGGTGGCCAACACCGTTGGCCGACGCAGGTAGTGGCCGAGCGAATAGCCGGCCGGAACGGGCGTATTTGGCTCGGCCGCCAGATTCTCCTCCGGCGGCTGATGGGCTAACAAAGGGTGCTGCCGCGGCGAGTCCGCGGCGCTGAAGTGCCAGACTATCAGCCATACAAGACCGAGTGCGCCGATAATGATAAACGGTACGCGCCAGCCCCAGGCCACGGCAATCAATCCGACCAGCGGCCCGGCAATCGCCCCGCCGACCTGCTGACCAGCATTAGCCAAGCCGATCGCCGACGTGCGCTTCTGAGGGGTAAACCATGCAAAGATAATTTTATTGGTACAGGTGGCGTACGGGCCTTCTCCCATACCGAACACCACGCGCACCACTAACAGCGAAAGGATGCCCGCCACGCCAGCGGTCAGGGTACAGAACAGCGACCAGACCAGCATCGCCGCCAGCAGGACTTTTTTCGGCCCGAAGCGGTCCGACATCTGGCCGCCAACGAAGCAAAACAGCGAATAGCCGACGAAAAAGCTGCTGAAAACGATGCCCAGCTCCGCCGGATCGAGATGTAAGTCTTTGGTCAGTAAGGGCGCCGCAACTGACAGCGCCGCCCGGTCCAGATAGCTGATGACTCCAGCCATAAACAGCATAAAAACCATGGTCCAACGTAAACGTTTGAGCATGACGTTACCCTCTGGCCTGTGGCCATGTTTTTGTGGTTAACCGCCGGTGGGCAACAGCTGCCGCGGCGGTCGCTAGCGGTAAGATGAAGAGGTCCGGACAATGTGCGGCGCTATGGGATAAACAGCGCCGGGTCCATTAATGGCAACGGTTGCAGAATATGCGCCGGCGGAAACGCCATTAAATCGAGTACCGCGCGCTCGGTGATAATCAGCGCGCTTTGCTGGCGGGCGACGCCTTCGCTAACCCGATAGGTAATACTTTGGGCCTGATGGACAAACTTACAGACTTTGCCCTCCTGTTCGATCTGCATTTGCCCATCGTGATAAGACACCTGCAGGCCGGCGGTGGTGAAGGTGCCGGTAAAAACCAGCCGTCGGGCGTTGGCGGCAATATCCGTAAAGCCGCCGGCACCGGGATTGGCCCGGCCAAACTTGCTGACGTTAACGTGGCCGGCGGCATCATATTCGGCGAACGCCAGCGCGGCGAAGCGGCACAGACCACCGTCAATAACGTCGAACTGCATCAGGCCGTCGATTAGCGCATCGGGATGGCGATTAGCAGAAAACTGCCAGCCGTTCATCACGATGCCGCCATATGAACCGTGTTCGGTGGTAAACCAGTAATCATCATAGGCATTATCGGGGGTGATGGTGCCCTGTTCGACCATCACCAGCGGGATGTCGGCTGCAGCGCCAAAACCGAAGATAGACAGCTCTTGCCGCCGTACCTCGCAGGCGGCGCGACGGGCGATCACCTTATCCGGTCCGAACGGAATGTCAGGCAGCCGGGTGAACTGCTCCGCAGGCTGCAGGTAAGCGGGATCGCTACTGACGTCGCTTCCCATCAGCATCTCTTCATCCACCACCAACTGGTCGACAAAAATGCCGGGGAATCGCACTGCCGTGGCTGCGCGTTCGCCGCGTTTTACCAGCCGTTTTACCTGGGCGATAACCCTGCCGCCGCAGGCTTTGGCCGCTAACGCCAGCGCCATGCCGGAAGAGAGCAGCGGTTCCTCTTCAAAAGAGAGGTTGCCGAACTCATCGGCGCTGGTGGCGCGAATGATCGCCACATCGATATTCCAGGTGGGATAGTAAAGCAGCTCTTCGCCGTCCAGCCGGATTTTCTTAATCAGATCCTGCTCGCAAATAGCGGTGAACTTCCCGCCGCCCAGATCGGGGTCAACATAGGTTCCAAGGCCGACGCGGGAAATGTAGCCCGGTGATTTACGCGCCACTTCGCGCAACCACTGCATGGAGGCGCCGATCGGCCATGAATAGGCTTCAACCTTATTTTGCTGAATCAGCTGCATCAGAGCTGGGCGCTGCCCGGTGGTCGGGTCGACCGGATTAATGTAGGAGCCGGACACGATGCGTTTCATCAGCCCCTCCTGCGCAACGTGGTCCATGCCCTTGATGCCGACGGCGTCGCCGGTACCGCAGGGGAAATAAAACGTCAGTCCGCGCGGCGACCCGCTATCCCGGAAGCGCTGGCCGAGAGCCTGCAGAGTTTTATCCGGCACGATCCAGCCGATAACGCCCGACGCGGCGACCGTCTGACCATCTTCAATGGTGGCTGCCGCCTGTTCTGCTGTAACTATTTTATTCATTTTGCTGCTCCAAACCGGGCCAGTACCGACCGGGCCTGCTCTCCCCGACAGTCTTCGGCAAAATAGCGCGATGCCAGGCGGTCAAGGTATTCGGCGTCGGCGTTGAGAAAAGGCGCAAAGAAACGTTTGCAGGAGGCGACAGACTCCGCGGGTAGGGCGGCGAACTTCTCCGCCAGCGCCATGGCGTGTTCTGCGGCCTTGCCCGGCGGGCAGGTTACGTCCGCGAGGCCGAGACTGGCTGCCCGCTCGCCGTCAATCGGCTCAAGACCCCAGCACAGCCAGCGGGCGCGCTGGGCGCCGAGGCGCCCGATCAGTACCCGCAGTCCCCAGGGCGGCAGCCAGCCGTTGGCGACTTCGGGCAGATGCCAGCGAGCGTCACCGGCGCTGACCACCAGATCGCAGGCGGCGGCCAGCACCAGGCCGCCGCCGAGTGCGTAGCCTTCAACGGCGGCGATAATCGGCTTATCAATGCTGGCAAAGCGACGAGCCACCGTCGCCGTGTCGGCTTCGTGGCGGCACATCTCTTCGATGGACAGGCCGCCCAGCTCTTTGAGATCGCTGCCAGCGCAGAATGCCGGCGGTGCGGCGGCCAGCACGATGGCGCGCACCGCGGCATCCCGTTCGGCGTCATCGAGCGCGGCCAGCAGCAATGCCATGGTTTCGCTGCCGAGCGCGTTGCGGCGCTGTGGGCGATCCAGCGTCAGCTGGCGTACGGCGCCGTGCGTTTCGCTAATTAACATAATGTGACTCCTGATTACTCCAGATGGGCGCCGTCACGGCGTAAAAACTGGCGGATTTCTGCCGGATCTACCTCTGCGGGCGACAGCTTGTTGTTCACGGCTATCGCCGCAGCGTGGCCGATCGCATGGCCATAGGCGAAGCACTGCGCGGTCACCCTGGCCGACGCGACGGCTTCATGTTCAGCGGACAGGCAGCGTCCTGCGACCAGCAGTCCCTGCCCGCGACGCGGGACAAAGCAGTGATAAGGAATTTCATAAAAATCATCGAGCAGCCATTCCACCCGCGGCCTGTCGCCGGCATGTAGCTCAATGGGCCAGGCGGAGCGGGCGATAGCCGAGGGGGATTTAGCGCCGCTGACGACGTCAGCGTTGCTGAGGCGCGTGCGGCCCTCCAGCTGGCGAGTCTGACGAATGCCTACCTGCGGAGCGGTATCGCTAAGCCATGCCTGCTCGCAGCCGGTAAGATTGTCGCGAAAGAAACGCGCGTACTCGACCGCCTGGCGGCGACCGTTGATTTCGGCCTCGGTGAAGTCACGGTAGTAAAGCGCATTCAGTTCGCGGCCATCGCTGCCGCTGATGCGCGTGCAGTTGCACAGCAACTCGCCGGGCTGGGTGGTCGGGAATAGCCAGATTTTGCTACGTGGCAGGCGGTATTCACCGCTGCGGTTTTTGTCGGCAATCAGCGCCGATACCGCATTATCCATGATGGTATCGGCGCCGTGGCGGGCCAGAAAGCGCGGCATGTCCACCCCCTGCAGGTGGAAAATCATGGTGGGATTTTGTACGTTGCCCCGATCGCCGATGACGTCAGGCAGTCCGGCCATCGCGACAATATCGGCGTCGCCGCTGGCATCAATGGTCACCCCGGTGTTAATACGCAGACGGCCTTGCTTGGTCCAGGCGATAACGCCTTCAACCTTTTCACCGCCTTCCGTCAGTACGCCGATTGCCACGGCGTGATAGATAACGTTGACGCCCGCCTGCAGCAGCATATCATCGGCCAGCATGCGCCACTTCAGCGGGTCATGAACCCGGGTCCAGTTTTTGCCATAGCGCAGGGGATCGCTAAGGCCGCCGCGACCGGCCAGCTGCTGGCAAAACTCTTCGCAAAAGCCGAATACGATTTGCTGCGGCCCGGATGCCTGGCTTTCGCCAGCCAGGTACAGACCGCATACCGTGCCGGAAAGCCCGGCAACGGCGCCGCCGCCGCAGTATCCGTAACGCTCCAGTAAAACCACCTTCAGGCCGCGTCGCGCGGCGGTTACCGCGCAGGCCAGACCCGCCGCGCCGCCGCCTGTCACCAGCACGTCGCAGTCGATATGCTGGTACTCCCGACGGTCCTCACTATTAGTATTCATATTGTCGACCTCTGATATGTCAGATGTCGACACGTATAATGGGTATACTAATTTTCGTCAAGAGAACCACACAGGATATGTCGATGAGTTCAACAAAATGGCCCCCCCAGGCCGAAGGCGCTTCAGATCCCGACCTGCGTCTGGCTGATATTGCCTTCGAAAAGCTGGAAGAGATGATCGTGATGCGCCGGCTACCGCCGAATACCATGGTGTCGGAACAGCAGCTGGCGGCAGAGCTGAACATGGGGCGCACGCCAATCAGAGAGGCACTACAGCGCCTGCGTCAGATTGGTTTTGTTGAAATGCAGCCGAGGCGCGGCACCATGGTGTGTGGTACCGATATTCATCAGCAGCTTGAGCTGCTGGAAGTGCGCAAGCCGCTGGAAGAGCTGATGGTTAGCTGCGCGGCGGTGAGAGCCACCGATGAAGAGCGTGCGGCGCTGGCGGAGCTCAGCCGCGCGATTCTGATTGCGGCTGACGAAGGCGATACCATCCGCTATCTGAAATGCAACCGGCAGATTCACGAAGGTGAGGTTAGCGCCGCGCATAACAGTATGCTCAGTCAGATCATGGCCGCCAACCATGCGCAGTCCCGGCGTTTCTGGTACCAGCATATTCAGCAAAACCGGGCGTTTAAGCAAGGCGCGCACTGCCACAGTGAAGTGCTGAATAAAATTATTGCTGGCGACGTGGCCGGGGCGCGGCTGGCGGTGGATAATCTAATGAGCTTCCTCGAAGGGCTGACCTGTTCGACCCTGGGTAAGTTCGTCACCCTTAAATAGCCGTGCAGCTGGCCCCGCGCGGCGCGGTTTCAGCCTGCGGCGGCTGCCAGCCGGGAACAGGTTGCCACCCGGCGGTCGGCTCAAAGCGTAATCGCGATCACAGTATGAACATTTACCCGCATTTTTTTAACTTTTACGGGTAAAAGCTATCGCCGACCCGCTTGCAGTAATCTCTTTTATTATTAACGAGATATTTTTTATTTCCGTCTCCCTTGGGCATTAACTTTTATTGGTAAAAGTTAATGCCCGATGTCGGTCAGCATTTTTCTCCTTTGCTCACAAACTTGATGATTCATTCACTCCAGCCCCTGCCATTGACCGGTTTCTGCCATCACCTACACTGCTGAACATTCTCCCCACTGGTTATATAAGCGCGGTAAACAATGACCAAATATCGCAGTCAGTCTTGGCTCGGGCGTAAAGATAAATCCGGATTTATTGCCCGAAGCTGGTTAAAAAATCAGGGGCTGCCGAATGATGTTTTTGACGGGCGCCCGGTAATCGGTATCTGTAATACCTGGTCTGAATTAACCCCCTGCAACGCACACCTGCGTGATTTGGCTGAACAGGTCAAAATGGGGGTGCTGGAGGCCGGCGGTGTGGCATTTGAATTTCCGGTGATGTCGTTAGGCGAGGCGTTAATGAAGCCGACGACGATGCTGTTTCGCAACCTTGCCAGCATGGATGTCGAAGAGTCGATTCGTGGCAACCCGATTGACGGCGTAGTTTTGCTGACCAACTGCGATAAAACCACCCCGTCTTGCCTGATGGGCGCAGCCAGCGTTGACTTGCCCACGCTGGTCGTCAGCGGCGGACCAATGCTCAACGGCAAATATCAGGGTAAGGATATCGGTTCCGGCACCGACCTGTGGAAATTCAGCGAAGACTTACGCGCCGGTGTGATAACCCAGACGGCGTTTGACGAGGTGGAAAACAGCATGTCGCGCAGCCCCGGTGCCTGCAACACCATGGGCACCGCCTCTACGCTGGCCTGTATGGTGGAAGCGCTGGGGCTGTCGCTCCCCGGCTCGGCTGCGATTCCGGCGGTGGATGCGGCGCGCCGCCGTAACGCGCGTTTATCCGGACGACGGATTGTGGAAATGGTGGAGGAGAACCTTTGCCTGTCGCATATCCTGACGCGCCAGGCGTTTGAAAATGCCATCAAGGTAAACGCGGCAATCGGCGGTTCAACCAATTTTATCCTGCATCTGCTGGCCATAGCCGGTCGTATTGAAGTGCCTTTAACGCTGGAAGATTTCGATCATCTTAGCCAGCACATTCCGCTGTTGGCGAACCTCAAACCCTCCGGTGCGTTCCTGATGGAGGACTTTTACTATGCTGGCGGCGTGCCGGCGGTTATCGGCCAGCTGCTGGACAGACTGCACGGTGCGGCGCGGCAATGTAACGGCAAAACGCTGACTGAAAACTATCAGCATGCGCCGATTCTGAATCCTCAGGTGATTGCGAGCCATGAGCAGGCGTTTGGCGAAGATGCCGGCACCATCGTGCTGAAAGGCAATCTGTGCGTCGACGGCGCGGTAATTAAACCTTCGGCGGCCACGCCCCAACTGCTGAACCACCGCGCCAGAGCGGTGGTATTTGAGGATATTGAAGACTACAACCGCCGCATCAACGATCCTGACCTTGATGTGCGGCCGGAAGATATTCTGGTGCTTAAAGGCGCTGGCCCGCAGGGCTATCCGGGGATGCCGGAGGTGGGAAACTTTGGCTTGCCGCTGAAAATGTTGCAGCAGGGCATCCGCGATATGGTGCGCATTTCCGACGGACGCATGTCCGGCACCGCCTTTGGCACCATCGTACTGCATGTCAGTCCTGAATCGACCGTCGGCGGTACGCTGGCGCTGGTGCGCAATGGCGATCTGATTGAGCTGAACTGCCGCGAACGGCGGTTGACATTACACGTCAGCGATGAAGAGCTGGCGCGGCGTAAAGCGCAGTGGCAGCCGGTGCTTCCCGATTATCCGCGCGGCTATGCCAACCTGTATATCCGCACGGTACAGCAAGCCCATACCGGCGCTGACTTAAATTTTCTACCGGGTAAATCCGGCAGCGATATTAAACGTGAACCTCATCCTGAATAATAGTTAACGGAGATATTATGAGTCAGTTCTGGTCTAACGATGACGAGTTATTTCGTCTTGCTAAAGAAAAGCTATTTGTCGCGCTGGTTGGTGATGTTCTGGATTCAATGGGGTTAATTCATCAATTTCTCTCACCGCAATTAAAACCCATCGATCCGGAGATGGTTATTATTGGCCGCGCCATGCCGGTGCTTGAGGCTGATTATTTTCAGCAGAGTTCGGCCGGAAATTCCGAACTTAGCGAAAAACCTTTTGGTCTGATGTTTCATGCACTGGACGATTTACAAAAAAATGAAATTTATATTTGTGCCGGCGGCTCGCTGCGCTACGCCCAGTGGGGCGGTTTAATGTCTACCCGCGCAATCCAGTGCGGCGCGGCGGGGGCGGTTATTCACGGCTATCATCGCGACAGTAATGAGATCCTGCGGCTGAATTTTCCGGTAGCCTCTTTTGGCAGCTATGCCCAGGATCAGGGGCCGCGCGGCAAGGTTGTCGACTGGCGCGTGCCGATCGAACTGGACGGCGTGCGCGTCATGCCCGGTGATGTGATCTTTGGCGATCGTGATGGCGTATTAGTTATTCCGGCTCAGGCCGTAGACGATGCCTTTCACGGCGCGTTCGAAAAAGCGAAAGATGAAAATAAAGTCTTAGATGCATTAAAAAAAGGGATGTCTACCGTCGAAGCGTACGAAAAATTCGGCATTATGTAATTGTCACTTACTCTGGCAAATAAGGAGCAGATAATGTCTTCTGCTGATAATCATATTGAAAGAAACGCCATTCATAAAATAACGATAAAAGTATTGCCCATCATGGTAATGCTGTACGTAATTGCTTATATCGATCGCCAGAATATTGGCTTTGCCAAACTCCACATGGTGGAAAGTTTGTCATTAAGTGAAACGGCTTACGGGCTGGGCGCCTCGCTGTTTTTTATCGGCTACTTATTATTTGAGGTGCCGAGTAATGTCATGCTGCATCGCGTGGGAGCCCGCCTGTGGTTCACACGCATTATGCTGACCTGGGGACTGATTACGATTTTAATGGCCTTTACCTCCAGCGCCGCGATGTTTTATCTGCTGCGCTTTCTGTTGGGCGCGGCGGAAGCCGGGCTTTATCCGGGCTTACTCTATTACATGACCCGCTGGTTTCCGCTGGAGTACCGGCCGCGCGTCGTCGGCTATCTGATCATGGCGAGTTTGATTGCCAACATGGTCGGCGCGCCGCTTAACGGTGCCTTGCTCAGCATACACGGTGCATTGCAGCTGGAGGGCTGGCAGTGGGTATTTATCGGTACCGGCGTGCCGGCGCTGGTATTTATTATTCCGGTGCTGATATGGCTGCCGGATACGCCGGAAAAAGCAGCCTTCCTCAGCGCTGAAGAGAAAGCCTGGCTGGCGGCGACGTTGCAGCGCGAGCAGCGGCGCGACCAGGATAACCATATCCGAGGAACGCTCAGGACGCTGAAGGACCCGCGCGTGCTGCTGCTGGCGCTGGTGCTGGGCTTTATCTCCTTTGGCGCTTACGGCCTCAGCTACTGGATGCCAACTATCGTTAAAGAGTTTGGCGTTTCCGATATGGCTAATGGCCTTATCAATATGCTGCCGTGGCTGATGGCGATTGCGTTGCTGTGGTGGATGACGCGCGATGCGCGGCGCACTGCCGATCCGGTGAAAAATATCGCGCTACCGATGTTTGTCGCGGCAGTGTTTCTTGCCGGCAGCGCGCTGTTTATCACCACGCCATGGCTGAGCTTTTTATGTATCACGCTGGTGATTATGGCTATATTCTCCATTCAGCCGTGCTTCTGGACGCTGACTCGCTTTCTGAGCGGATCGGCGGCGGCGGCGGGGCTGGCCGCGATCAACTCGCTGGCGAACCTGGGCGGATTCTTTGCGCAAAACACCGTGCCGGCGGTGCGGGATCTGACCGCCAGCGCCAGCGCGCCAATGTATTACCTTGGCGGCTGTATGGCGATTGGCGGCGTAGTGACTCTGCTGACGATCCGCTACTTACATATGCGCCAGCAAAGGCCGGAGGTGAGGCCGCCCCGGCCTGATGGGCAGCATAAAGGAGTACTATGACCGACTATCGTGCCCCGGCTCTCAGCCGGGGTTTAAGTGTACTTGAATACATGTCACAAGCCGGCGTGCCAATGACCATGAGCGAGCTGGTCGCCGCGCTCCATCTCTCCTTTAATCAGCTGTTTCGCATTATGCAGTGTCTGGAGGAGGAGGGGTATCTCAAGCAAGACGCCAGCCGCTATTACCGCCTGACCGGCAAACTGATGTTCAGCAGCCAGCCGCGCTTTGTTGAGCAGCTGGCGCGCTCTGATAGCTGCCAGCAGCTGATGAAAGATTTCACCTGGCGCACCAACCAGCCTTGCCATCTGGCGGCGCTGCAGGACGATCAGGTGCGGGTGATCGCTCATCGTCATCCGGACTTTACCCCGTCGATTAGCGCCAGAGAGGGCTCGCTGCTGAATACGGTGAAATCCAGTTCTTCGCTGGTTTTGCTGGCGCTGGCCAGCGACCAGGACAGCTGGCGGCTGATTCGTCATTACGGGCTGGATAACCGCTTACGCGGCGTCATGGTCGAACAGCTTTCGCAAATTAAGGCGCAGGGCTACGCTGAAATCCCGCATGACCGTATCGTCGGCCTGACCTCGGTTTCCTGGCCGGTGATCGGGCCGGATAACCATGCCCATGCGGTGATTACCTGCCCGTGGTTTGATCAGCTGCCGGGAGAGTACGAGGACGCTAAACAGGCTTTATGTCAGGTTGCCAGCCAGCTCAGTGAGACGCTGCGCGCGCTGATGTTTAAGCACGACTGATATTCAGCTAGCCTCATGACCATTGCTTGTAACCGCGATGCGCCGCGCCTCAGGCAAAGGTCGTTTTAAGAAAATCCAGCGAACGGCTGATATATTCATCCATCTGCTGTGGGGAAGCATTGTCGCTCAGATCGCGCCAGACGCGTATGGCATCGCCCACTGCGCCGCCGCTGAGGATAAAGGGTTCCATTACTACGCCTTTGTTATAACCAATCTCATGCAGCGCTGCCGCAACGGCGGGCCAGTCGATGCTATTATTCATGCCCGGCAGCTTGCGGTTATTTTCCCCGACGTGGAAGTGGCCCAGCCACGGACCGGCATAGCGGATCGCTGCCGGAATATCATCTTCCTCGATGTTCATATGATAGGTGTCGAGCAACACCTTGACCGCGCTGCTGTTCACTTTCTTGCAGTAGGCTACCGCCTCTTCGCAGTTGGTCATAATGTAGGTTTCATTGCGGTTAAGCACTTCCAGCGCGATGCTAATTCCGCGCTGCGCAGCGGCTTCGCCAATGATATGCAGGCACTGCGCGCTGCGTTCCCAGGCGGCGGCTTTATCGGTGGTGACGAAATCGCAGGGCCAGTAAGAATAAATCGCGCCGATCAGCGTATCGGCTTGCAGAATCGGCATCTTTTCCAGAATATGGGTGAAATAATCCATTCCCTGCTGACGAATAGCCTCATCGGCCGATGCCAGATCGTACTGTTTAGCCGGGCCGCTATTAAGTGTAAAAATAAGGCCGTGGCTTTTACGAATTTCATTTAGCTTTTCCAGTTCACTGACCGACATGTGATAAACGTGGTCTGCGCTTATTTCCAGAATGTCGAATCCGATTTCTGACGCTTTCTTTACCAACGCAACATAACCATCAAAATTGCAGGCCCAGTCGGTACTCCAGTAAGAATACAGGGTTCCAAATTTCATTTTTCACTCCAGAAGAATAATGTTAACAGTTAGCGGAAAATATAATTTCCTTTATCAGGTTTTTTTCTTTCGCTTCTCGGTGCCGATATAAATGGCAATAAGAATAATCAGACCCTTGATGACATTCTGAATATAAGGAGAAACGCCCATCAGATTTAAACCATTATTAAGAACGCCAAGCAGCATTGCGCCAATCAGCGTACCGATAATGGCGCCTTTGCCGCCATTCATTGCTGCGCCGCCCAGTACCACGGCGGCGATGGCATCCAGCTCGAAACCTTCGCCGGCATTTGGCTGACCGCTCATCAGGCGTGAGGTGAGGATCAGGCCAGCAATGGCGGCGGTCAGGCCACTAATGGTGTAGACGATGAGCGTTACCTTATTCACTTTGATTCCGCTCAGGCGCGCCGCTTCACTGTTGCCGCCGATAGCGTATACATGACGACCAAACGGGGTGTGATTCAGCAGGATGTAGGCGAGGATATAGACGCCGATCATAATCAGAATGGGCGTCTGAATACCCAGCAGATTACCGCGACCGAATAGCGAAAAATCCATTGGCACGCCAGCAATGGGATAGCCGCCGGTATAGATCAATGCCAGCCCGCGCGCGATACCCAGCATGGCGAGCGTGACGATAAAAGAGGGCATTCTGGCCCAGGCGATCAGCACGCCGTTGAACGCGCCGAGTAGTGCGCCAAGTCCCAGCCCGGCTGCGATGGCAAGATAAGGAGGCAGCCCCCAGGCGGCCATAAGTCCGGCCATAATGGTACCGGTTAATGCCATCACCGAGCCAACGGAGAGATCAATACCGCCGGTGAGAATAGCGCAGGTCATGCCAACGGCGATAATGGCGTTAATCGAAACCTGGCGGGCGATATTTGTCAGATTATTTTCCGTAAGAAAATTATCGCTGACTAATACCATGATAATAAATACCGCAATGAAGCCAATTAGCGGGAAGAAAACGGGATTCTCCGCCCAGCCTTTTAATTTATGAATAAAGGTGCCGTTACCGTTTTCCTGGCGAGGGTTCGATTTAATATTTGTCAGTAAGCTCATTTTGCGTTTCCGGTGGCGTGTAACATGATGAGATTGGAATCGATCTGGCTCTCGGATAGTTCTGCGACAATGCGATTTTCACGAAAAACGTTCACCCGGTCGCAGATGCCGATTATTTCCGGTAGCTCTGAAGAGATCATGATAATTGCCACGCCTTTAGCGGTGAGGGCGCGCATCAGGTTATATATTTCCGCCTTTGCTCCAACATCAATGCCCCGCGTTGGTTCGTCAAAGATCAAAACTCTGCAATCATTATTTAACCAGCGGGCAATAACTACTTTCTGCTGATTTCCGCCGCTCAGATCCCCAACCCGCGTATTGACATCGGGCGTCTTGACCCTGACTTTTTCTACCAGATCACGCGCTTTGCCGGACTCTTTTCTCCGGTTAATAAAGAAGCGCCATTGCTTTTCATCCGCGTGGTTATTCAGCACGATATTGTGCTTGACCGAAAAATCGAGCAGCAGCCCCTGAGACTTTCGGTCTTCAGGCACAATGCCGATGCCTAATTGCAGCGCCGTGGCTGGTGAGGCGATTCTGACCTTTTTGTTCTGATAGGTGATTTCAATACTTTCTGGCTTATCAGCGCCGATCAGCGCCCGTACCGCTTCCGTGCGCCCGGATCCAACCAGCCCGGCAAAACCCAGGATCTCACCGGGATAAAGCCTGAAGCTCGTTGGCTGACTGCGCCGGTTAAGCTTGAGGTTGTCCACCTGTAAAACCGGCTGCTGGCGCACGACGGTGCTGTTTTTATCTGGAAAGGTATTTTCAAGCTTCCGTCCGACCATCATCTCGACTAAGGCATCCGGCGTGCTTTGCCGGACCGAAAGCGAGCCGATGTAGCTGCCATCACGCAGTACCGATATGCGATCGCAAATCTCATAGATTTCTTCAAGATGGTGCGAAATAAAAAACATACCAACGCCGAGGGATCTGAGGTCGCGCATCACACCAAACAGGTGCTCAGCTTCTTTGGGCGTCAGCGTGGCCGTTGGCTCATCGAGTACCAGAATTTTTGCATCCAGCGAGAGCGCTTTGGCTATCTCAACAAACTGTTGATCGGCAATGCTTAATTGCTCCACTGGCTTATTAAGATTAATTTTTACTTCCAGGCTTTTAAAAATCAGCTGTGCCCTGGAGCGCATCGCTTTACGATTCAGCAGGCCAAACGAATTTTTCATCTCCCGATTAAGGAAAATATTTTCAACGGCATTCAGATGCGGAATTAACGATAACTCCTGAAAAATAATGCCAATGCCGCAGTCAATGGCGTCACGATAGCTGGCGAAGTTTTTTTCAACGCCTTCCACGAGAATTTTGCCGTGGTCGGACTGGTAAATACCGCAGATGATTTTCATCAGCGTGGATTTTCCGGCGCCGTTTTCTCCCATCAGAGCATGAATCTCTCCCTTTTTCAGGGAGAGGTTGACATTATTAAGTGCCTTCACGCCGGGGAATGATTTACTAATATTTTCAAGCTCCAGTAAATTTTCCATCTTTCACTCCGGGTAGCGTCAGGTTTTGCCGTGGCAGCGGGATGCCGGTTTACCAGTGAAAATCTTTGGCATTTTCTTTGGTAACCAGCTTCACATCGACGGGGATGGTGGCCGGAATGTGCGCACCCCAGTGTTTAGCCAGCGCGATGCCCAGTGCGATGCGCAGCTGGTCACGTGGGAACTGCCCGGAGGTAGCGATAAAGTGCGGGTTGCCTTTGGCGATAATATCGACTGCTTCGGGGTAGCCATCGACAGAAACCATCTTCACGTCTTTGCCCGAGGCATCAATTGCCGCAATAGCCCCCAGCGCGCCGCTGTCATTCACGCTGAATAACCCTTTCAGCGTTGGCGCCGATTGCAGAATATTTTCGGTTACATTGAGCGCCGTAGCGCGGTCCTGATGGCCGTTTTGACGGGTGACAATTTTCATGCCCGGGTTTTCTTTGATTGCCGCTTCAAAACCCTTAACGCGTTCGAGGATCGGTACTACCGCAATGCCATCAAGGATCGCCACATCGCCTTTACCGCCTAGTTTTTCGGCCAGGTATTTTCCGGCAATGTAACCGGCATCGT
This sequence comes from Izhakiella australiensis, assembly GCF_002006995.1. Classification (GTDB taxonomy): domain Bacteria; phylum Pseudomonadota; class Gammaproteobacteria; order Enterobacterales; family Enterobacteriaceae; genus Izhakiella; species Izhakiella australiensis. The sequence goes on from NZ_MRUL01000001.1 coordinate 622,593, forward strand.
AGTTTTTCGAACCAACGTAGGAATCAACGGGACCGCTGGCCTGTGCATCAACGGCAACCACCGTAACGCCTTTTTCTTTGGCATCCATCACCGCAGACTGAACGCCAACGGAATCGGTTGGGTTAATCAGCAGGATATCGATATTTTCCTGCAACATATCTTCAATATCGTTCACCTGCTTGGAGACGTTATTGCGCGCGTCTGTTACCAACACCTGAGCGCCAATTTCCGTCGCCGCCTCTTCCAGCGATTTTTTCATTAACACTAAATATGAGTTATTTAGCGTTTGAAAAGAGATGCCTATTTTTAACTTATGCGCCGCCTTGTCTTCCGCGTGTCCTGCAAAAGAAACGGACAGCATGGAGAACAGAAAAAACACGCAGGCCGCGACCTTTTTTACATTTTTCATTTTATTCACCGGGTTTTGGTTTGAGGTAAGAGTCCAACGATTACAGCTTTCCTGCACAGCCACAGATATCGATCACCTTTGCCACCACGTCAGCCATAGCAGCCTTTGCCGGTGGCATATAGTTGCGGGGATCGTTGGCTTGCGGATGATGCTGAAAAAAGCTCTTCAGCCCATCCGAAAACGCAATTTTGAGTTCGGTGCCAACGTTTACTTTGCAAATGCCAAGGCTGATGGCCTGACGAATAGCACTGGCGGGTAGTCCGGAGGCGCCGTGAAGAACCAGCGGGAGACTCACCCGATTGCGGACTTCTTCAAGTCGGGAAAAGTCGAGTTTTGGCTCACGTTTATACATGCCGTGGGCGGTGCCAATGGCTATTGCCAGCGAGTCGATGCCGGTGGCATCAACGAAGTATCTGGCTTCTTCCGGGTTGGTATAGAGTGCGTCTCGCTCGTCCACCACCAGGTCATCCTCAATGCCGGAAAGTCGCCCCAATTCCGCTTCCACGCTGGCACCAAAGCGATGGCTGGTTTGCACTACTTCCTTCACCCGCCGGATGTTTTCCTCCAGCGGATAATGCGAGGCATCGATCATCACCGAACGAACGCCGCGTTCAACTTTGTCAGCGATGTCGTCATAGGTTTCATGATGGTCAAGATGCACGGGTAAATCGCGCTGGTACTGCTGCGCCAGACTGGCGGCAATGGCGACAATGTTGTCCGTTCCGGCATAGCTGAAGGTGCCAATGGTTCCGGCCATAATCACCGGCGCCTGCAGTTTATCGGCGATTTCGGCCACAACCTGCATGGTTTCCAGGTTGTGGATATTAAAAGCCGGTACGGCATAGCCGCCGCGCTGAGCGTTAAGCAAAAGATCCCTGGTATTAGCTAACGTTTGCATCACAACCTCTGATGGTTATCGTAATTTGCAATGATATTGTTGTGACTTGCACCAAAATACAATCTTCAAAATTGCCGGATTAGAAGGAAATGGGATTAAGGTCACAATAAATTGGACGAATGTAATGATTTTGTGATAAATATCGCATAAATGGTGTAAAAACTGAGCAATTAACGCACTGAGTAGGTTAGATAATATTGTTGCAACTAGATACAAACAGGTGTTAAGTATGCGGTATAAGCTGCATAAATGGGGTTTCAGGAAGGTAATCAGGCGAGAATTAAGCTATTTTGTTGTTACGAAAATCAGAATTGGCTACAGACCAGGACGCCATGCTGCTGCTGGTAACGCTGGTAAATAAGTAAGGGACTTTAGTGACAGATTTTAGTTTGATTTCCAATACGCCCCGACGCGCCAGGCAGGGTAACGAACTGGTCGCGCTAAGAGCGCTGAGACGTTTCGGCGCCCTGAGCCGGGCAGATTTAGCGCGTAAGATGGGATTAAACCGCTCATCGTCCGGCCATATTATCGCCGAGCTGATTAGCAGCGGGTTGGTACGGGAAGTCAGCACGGCCAGCAAGCAGAATCATCCCGGTGCCGCGCGGGGACGCCCCGGCATCCTGCTGGAGCTGGTGCCAGAGGCCGCCTATTTTCTCGGTATTGAAATTGGCGTGGAGCATATCACCACGGCGTTAATTGACCTGACCGCCGCGGTGGTTGATCTGCGCCAGCAGCCATTTGAAGGCGGCTCGACCAGCGTTGAGGACGCTATCGCTCAATCAGTGGCGCTGGCGCTGTCAATGTGCAGCGCTGAGATGAAGGCAAAACTGGAAGGGGTTGGCTTTTCCGTCCCGGCGCAGATGAACAATGAAGGTTTTATCTTTCATGCGCCGCTGTTGCGCTGGCATGAGATCCGTTTTTTAGAACTGGCTAAAACGGCGCTGCCGGCTGATATTCCAATTGCCGTTGAAAACGACGCCAACGCCTTTGCGATTGGCGAGCTGTATCAGTCCGGCACCACCCAGGGGGTGATTTTATTTCTGGTGATTGAAAGCGGCGTCGGCGGTGGCCTGCTGATTGACGGCAAGCTATTTCGCGGCGGTAACGGCCTGGCGGGGGAAATCGGCCATCTGGTGATCCGTGATGGCGACGACGGCGAGAGGACGCTGGAGTCGGTAATAGGGCTGGAAAAGCTGCTTTCGCGCTATCGCGTTCAGTCCGGAAAAAAAGACATTTCCGTTGCGTCATTTATCAAAGACGTATGTGAACGTGAACCGGTGGCGGTGACGCTGGCCGACGAATGGGCGAAATATCTCGGTTTCGCGCTGGTGCAGGCGGGGAGAATTATCGACCCTAACCGCATTGTATTAGGTGGCTCAATGGCGGCGTTGTATGACCTGGTGTCTGTAAGGGTACATGCTTACGTTGAGAAATATCAGGATACGCCTTTTCCATTACCGGAAATCGTGCTGGATAAAAGTGCGGAATCAGGTTCGGCTTTTGGTGCCGCCTGTATATTGCATCAAAAATTTCTGTCACTGGCTTAATACTGTATTGCAATGCTGACTGTTTATTACGGTCAGCGTATTAAATAATAAATTAATTAAAAATCTCTTTTATCTGAACGTATCCATTTTAACGTGGAGTGTACTCTATGTACGTTAATCTTACGCTGGCACCAGATGAACTCGGGCCAACAATAACCATCGGTGAAATTCTGGTGGAAATAATGGCAAAGAAACAAGGTGAAGGATTCTCCGAGCCGTTAGATCTTACTGGCCCTTATCCGAGTGGCGCCCCGGCTATATTTATTGATCAATGTGCAAAAATTAGCGGCAATGCCGGTATGATTGGCTCCGTAGGGGATGATGACTTCGGCAGAGTTAATATTGAACGTTTAAAAAAGGATGGTGTTGATACCTCCGCTATTACTATTGATCCGCTATTGCCGACAGGAAGCGCCTTTGTGCGCTATCGCAATGATGGTGCGAGAGACTTTGTTTTTAATATTTCTACCTCAGCGGCGGGGAATATTATAAAAAACAGAGAAAGTGAATCCCTGATTGCTAGCGCAGGCCATATTCATATTATGGGTACGGTACTTTCTATTCCCGGCGCCTGGCCGCTGATTGAATATGCAGTGGAAAAGATAAAACGACGTGGCGGCACACTCTCTCTTGACCCGAATGTTCGTAAAGAGATTAAGTCGGACTCGGTATTCTCGCAGCGACTTTCATATTTATTGAGTAAAACCGATCTGCTTTTACCCTCGGATGAGGAAATACTCATCGTGGCGGATACTGACGATTTTGACGCGGCTCTGAAATATGTCTTTTCCGCCGGGGTAAAAGAAGTGGTCCTGAAGCAAGGTCGCGATGGCGCTACCTGCTATCACCATAGCGGCAGTGTAAATCATTGCAGTGCTTTTGAGGTTACGGAAATTGACCCGACGGGAGCCGGTGATTGCTTTGGCGGCGCCTATGTTGGCTGCCTGCGCCTGGGCATGTCGACGCCGCAAGCGCTGGTCCGCGCCAACGCCGCAGGTGCCAGAAACGTTCAGTTTATCGGCCCGATGGAAGGCAGCGCCAGCCTGCAAGAGCTGGAAATGTTCATTACTGATACCCCGAGGAGAACAGGATGCAAGTGACGCTTGAAGAGTTGAAAACCTACAGAATAAATGGCTCCCCTAAAGGGATAACCTCGGTCTGTTCGGCACATCCTCTGGTTCTGCGCGCCGCTTTGCGTCTTGGCCGCGACAGCAATAGCAGCGTATTGATTGAAGCAACCTGTAATCAGGTCAATCATCAGGGCGGCTACACTGGGATGCAGCCGCGCGATTTTGCGGCGTTGGTTTACACGCTCGCGGATGAAGAGGGTTGTCCGAGGCAGCTGATTATTCTGGGCGGCGATCATCTCGGCCCTAACCCCTGGAAACATCTGCTGGCGGAAGAGGCGCTGCTGGAAGCAGAAAAAATGGTCAGCGCTTATATTGAGGCCGGATTTAGCAAAATCCATATCGATACCTCAATGGGATGCGAAGGCGAGCCGACGGCGCTGGCTGATGAGCTGGTCTCACAGCGTGCCACGCGATTGATTAAGGTCGCTGAAGCGGCAGCGGCACGTAGCGGTCAGTCGCTGCCGCTTTACATTATCGGCACCGAAGTGCCCCCTCCCGGCGGCGCTGACCACCTGATATCAACGCTTGAACCAACCGATCCGCATGCCGCTCGTCGTACCCTGGCGGTCCACCGTAACGCGCTGCGCGATGCAGGGCTGGCCGCGGTTGCCGACCGGATTTTGGGGCTGGTAGTGCAGCCGGGCGTGGAATTTGGTAATAGCAACGTTATTCATTATCAGCGTGAAAAAGCACGCGGGCTGTCGGCGGTTCTCGATATTGAACCCGGTCTGGTATTTGAAGCTCACTCAACTGATTATCAGGGCCAGCAGCCACTGTCTCAGCTGGTGGAGGATGGCTACGCTATTCTCAAAGTCGGGCCGGAACTGACCTTCGCCGTCAGGGAGGCATTGTTCGCACTCGATCTGATTGCCAGTGAAATGTTTGCGGAATATCCCGAGCGGAATCTGCATCGGTTGGTTGAAAAACTGATGCTGGACAAACCCAACGGCTGGCAAAGCCATTACCACGGCGATGAACATCAGCGCTATTTATTGCGGCATTACTCACTGTCAGACCGCATTCGCTACTACTGGACGGAACCTGAAGCCCGTACCGGCGTTGACACCTTGCTTAATCAAATGCGTGGCGTCACGGTACCGTTGCCGCTGATCATGCAATATCTCCCCGGCGCGGAACAGTTTGCTGAATGTCGATTCGAGCCGGAAGAAGCCATTATCTGGCGCGTGCTGAAAGTACTTAATTATTATCATCGCGCTTGCCGCGTTAATTAAACCTGTAAAAAAGGTAGATAACATGACCGACGCTCTACAAAACAAAATTGCCGTTGTCACCGGCGCCGCTTCCGGCATCGGACTTGCCTGCACCCAGGCATTGATTGCCTGCGGCGCAACGGTAGTCATGGTTGATCGCGACATCCAGGCACTGCAACGCATTGCTGAGCAGTATCAGGATAAGGTTATTCCTTTCGTTACCGACCTGCTTGATGCGCAAAGCTGTGCGCAAATGATCCCCGGTATCCTGGAGAAAACCGGACGGATTGATATTTTGCACGCCAATGCAGGTTGCTACATCGGCGGGGATTTAGTCGATGCCGATCCGCAGGCTATCGACCGGCTGATTAATCTCAACGTCTCGACGGTGATAAAAAACGTCCGCGACGTGCTGCCGCATATGATTGAACGCGGAGAGGGCGATATTGTGGTAACCAGCTCCGTCGCTGGCCATTTTCCGGTTCACTGGGAGCCGGTGTACTCCGCGTCAAAATGGGCGATGACCTCCTTTGTGCAGACCACGCGTCGGCAAATTAATAAGCACGGCATCCGCATCGGTTCGGTGTCGCCAGGTCCGGTTATCAGTGCGCTGCTTGCCGACTGGCCGGAGGAAAACCTGCGCAAAGCAAAAGAAACCGGTAGCCTGATGGAGCCATCAGAAGTAGCCGAGGCGATTATTTTTATGCTGAGTCGTCCGCGCACCGTGACTATCCGGGATATTGTGATTCTGCCTTCCGCGCAGGATCTGTAGTCGGAGGTGGGATGGGGTGTTATTTGTCATGGCTCCCATTCCCCCGGACTGGTTTTTTTCACCGCCGGTGGGGCTGTGGTTACGTGGATTATTTCACCTGTGGTGGATTGTTTTATTCACCTCTGGTGGGTTATTCCGTTCGCCTGTTCGGCCAGTGCCGTAGTTGCCCGCCGCTGCGGATGAATGGTAAGAGGCCATCATTCGTCATGGCCTCCCCGGACGTTTTATTCACCGACGGTGGGTTATTCCGTTCGCCTGTTCGGCCAGTGTCGTAGTTGCCCGCCGCTGCGGGCGACCGGCAAGGGGCCGCCATGCGTCGCGGCCCCTTGACCCCGGACTTTTCGGCTGCTTCTGCGTGGCTGCGCCATTCCCTCACTCATTCAGCCTGCCTGACGGGCCGTTCGCGATGCGTTCCCGACGCAGCGCTTACTTTCGCCGCCTCCCTGCGGCTCACCCTGGCGGGCTTCATTCGTTCGGCGCAGAAAAGCCTGAGTGGAGCAGGTTTGTGGCGATGATGCTGGTGTTTTGATTTTAAAAGCAAAGGCGATAATCCGGCTCTTATCGGCTTTTGTTTTTTTACCCGAAGCGATGATGAAGTTTACGGGGGAGGAGAAGGCCCGGCTGATTTCAGCAGACTCGCGGCCAGGGATGGCCGCGCGTCAGGCCACACGGACGTGCTTGTGCCGGTGCAGAAAGCAGCCGGGCCTTCTGTGACCTGTGCGCAGAGCTTACAGCGATGATTGCCTGCCGTTTGCTACCTGCTCAAACGGACGTGCTTGTGCCAGCGCGAAAAGCTGCCGGGCCTTCTGTGACCGTCGTGCCGGGCTTGCAGCATGCGCGACAATATCGGCAGGCACGGCAGCGTTTTCGCGAGTTTTATCTGATGTTGCAGACGGCGTTCAGCGACAGGTTAAAGATGCCGCCGCCTGGTGGACAGGGCGGCGGTGATGGTTATGAACGGGAAGAGGATAGGAATTTACGCGTGCGCTCATGCCGGGGCTGATTAAATACCTGTTCCGGCGTTCCGTCCTCGACCACTGCGCCGTCTGCCATAAAAATTATCCGATCCGCGACATCGCGGGCGAATGACATTTCATGGGTGACCAGCAGCAGAGTTGTTTGATGATCGACGATAGAGCGAATAACCTGCAATACCTCTCCGACCAGCTCCGGGTCGAGTGCCGACGTCGGCTCATCAAACAAAATCACCTTTGGTTTCACCGCCAGCGCACGGGCGATAGCAACACGCTGCTGCTGTCCGCCGGACAGCACCGCCGGATAGCTGTGGGCTTTTTCCCGCAGCCCGACGCGATCAAGCAGCTGCAGGCCGGTTTCATTGGCCTGCGCTTTGGCGATTTTTTTGCCGACGATCAGCGCTTCGGTGATGTTCTCCAGCGCGGTTTTATTTTTAAACAGGTTATAATGCTGGAATACCATGCCGGTATGGGCGCGCAGCGCGGTTTCCTGCTGGCGGGTAAGGGTCGCCGCCTGTACCTCGGTATCGGCGATTTGCAGGCTGCCGCTATCGGGTTTTTCCAGCAGGTTAATGCAGCGCAGCAGCGTCGACTTTCCCGAACCGGAAGGACCGATAATCGCCACCACCTGGCCCTGCGCCACCTCCAGAGAAATATCCCTGAGCACCGCATTATCGCCGAAAGATTTATGCAAATGACTGATTTTCAGCATGTCGGAGATCCTTAACGATAAGGGCGGTTGAGCCGGTGTTCAATGCGCTTTTGCAGCAGGGTCAACAAAATAGTGACCGCCCAGTAAATCAACGCCACGGCCAGGTAGCTTTCCAGAAAGCGGAAGGAATTGCTGGCGATAATTTTGGTTTGCGAGAACAGCTCGGTGACGCCAACGGTAAATGCCAGTGATGATTCCTTAATCAGCATGATCAGATAATTGCTCATGCCCGGTACCGCCACGCGAATCGTCTGCGGCAGGACGATGCGGCGAAACCCCTGCCAGCGCGACAGGCCGACGGACAGACAGGCCTCCATCTGGCCTTTATCCACCGAATTCATCGCTCCGCGAAACTCCTCCGCCAGATTGGCTGCATTCTTAAAGCTCAGTGCGATGATGGTCGCTGAAATAGCGTTCATCATGCTGATGCCGGGAAACAGCTGCGGAATACCGAAATAGAAAATAAACAGGGTAACCAACGTTGGCACTGAGCGGAAAAAGGAGATATAAATCTCTGCCAGCGGCGCCAGAATAAGCAGACGGTTATGGATGACAAGCGCCAGTACCATACCCATGGCCGAGGCGATAACCATTGAAGTTATCGCCAGAAACAGCGTCATCGGCAGGTAACTGAGCAGCGTTGGAAAAGCTTCCAGCATGAAGCTCAGGTCGAAATTCATTGCTTATTGTTCCTTGCTAACGTCCTGCTTGAGATATTGCTCAGAGAGTTTACTGAGGGTGCCGTCCGCTTTCAGCGCCGTCAGCGCTTCATCAAAGCGTTTACGTAGCGCCTCGCCCTTATCGTTTTTAACGAACGGGAACGCTTCCTGATAGCGATAAACCGGCGTGCCGGATATTTTCAGCGGCAGGCGGGAGTTATCGATCAGCAGCTGCGCGCCGGCGCGGTCCATGATGTAGGCATCAATACGTCCCAGCGCAACGTCCTGCACAATTGCGCTCGGTTCATCGTAAGTATGAATATCTATCCCGGCATTGGGATAATTCTGGCGAAGAAAGTTTTCTTTACTACTTCCTACATCGACGCCCAGGCGTTTACCCTTAAGATTCTCAATGCTATTAATTGAGTTATCATTATTTCTGGTAACTAGTTGCGCACCGGAATAAATATAAGTCTGACTGAAAAGATACTTTTCGCGTCGCTTGTCATTGGCTTCAACCTGATTTGCGATGGTGTCAATTTTGCCCGCGTCAAGCATGCCAAACAGGCCGGTCATATCGGCGGTAGTCAGTTCAACTTTGTCGTAACCGAGCTTTTTAGCAACGGCATTAACGGTCGCAATATCATAGCCTTCGTAATCTTTGCCGTTCTGCTTGTAAGAGAAGCCGATGCTGACTCCGAAGGTGCCGACGTGCAGGACTTTACTCTCATCTGACTGCTTTTTACCGTCATCGCAGCCTGAAATAAGGAGTACGCTCATTAGCGTAGTTGCTAATATCCCTGTTTTTAAACTGGTCATTATTTTTCTCTGGTGATATTGGTGAAAGTTCATGGTGTTGTAACATGTAAAATTAATTGCACCATTGTAAGATATGTCTGGCGCATGGTCTTATTCGGCTTGAGAATAAGTTATAAAAAATAATTTTTCAGTTGTTCTGCTACCAGAAATAGCATTTTAGCTGGTGAGCAGGCAAGTATTCAGAGTTAAACCAGAGGAATGAAATGAGAATTATCGCCTGCGGTGATCTGTTATTTTCCAGTCGTAATCTGTCTCAGCGTTTGGATGCCAGCATAATTGAGCTGTTGCAAGGCGCTGATGCAGTATTTGCTAACGCCGAATTTAGCTGCCCAAAGCCAGACCTGCCACCCGCCGCCGGACGCGGTTATATCACCGCCGTGAGTCAGGGCATTCTGGATGAGTTTGTCGATCTCAATATTCGTCTGGTGGGGTTTGCCAATAATCACACCGGAGATTTTGGCTGGGAAGGGGTGGTGCAGACCATCGAAGCGGCGCAGGTGCGTAAGCTGATACCCTGCGGCCTTGGGCGTAATCTTGATGACGCGCGCCTACCGCGCTTTCTTGATACCGCCAAAGGGCGGGTTGGCGTGGTGGCGCTGGGGTCCACTCGCTCGGAGGTCTTTCTTGCCGCCAACGGCGGCGCCAGCGCCGTTGCGCGCCCGGGACTGAATCCGCTGCGTTGGGGCCGCGCTTATGTGTTGCCCGACGAGCAGTTTGAACAACTGCGCGGCATCAGTCGTACCCTGGGTATTGATGACAGCGTGCGCGAGGGGATGCGGGTCGAAGTGATGGCTGATAAGGGCGACGATCAGTTTATTTTCGGCTCTTTATTTGAAAGCGCGTTGCAGATTGAACGCGGCGAAACGGCGCAGGTGCGCACCTGGTTTAATGAGCAGGATTGTCAGGCCAACGAGCGCAGCATTCGTGACGCCGCCAACCGCAGTGATTTTACCCTGATCAGCCTGCATACTCACGAAGGTGATAAAGACAGCTGGTATTCACCTGATGCGCCGGAGTTTATCGAGCGTTTCGCACACCGTGCGATCGACGCCGGTGGCGATGCGGTGGTTTGCCACGGTGCGCACTTTATGCGCGGCGTTGAAATCTATAATGGCAAGCCGATTTTTTATAACATCGGCAGCCTGCTGATGGAGTTCGAAGCCGGTGAGTCGATTATCGGCCCGGAAATGTATCAGGCCTATGGGCATGCCGTTGATGCTCGTCCTTCCGAACTGCATCGGGCGCGGGCAAAAAATGCTGCCGGCGAGTTTATCGGCTTTAACGCTGAAGCGCGTTTCTCTCAGAATGCGTTGGCTATTTTTGATGTTACTGCTGACGGCATCGCCTGCGACATTTTGCCGCTCGATTTGGGCATGAACCGCGAGCGTGCGCTATCACGCGGTCTGCCGCAGCGTGTCAGCCAGCAGCAGGGCGAAGACATTGCCGTGCTGCTGACAACGTTAAGCCAGCGCTACGGCACCCGCTTCAATTATGACGCCGACAGCGGGCTGATTAAATTTAGCGGTTAAACCTGCACCCCAACGCCGTTATCGATTAAAAACGGATGCCGTTTCCCACAAACCTGCGCCCAGCAGGCTTTTCTGCGCCGAACGAATGAAGCCCGCCTGGGTGAGCCGCAGGGAGGCGGCGACAGTAAGCGCTGCGTCGGACGCATCGCGAACGGCATCTCCTCATTGCTGCATGCCCGGCACCCAGGTCACAGAAGGCCCGGCTGCTTTCCGCACCGGCACAAGCACATCCGTGTGGCCTGGCGCACGGCCATCCCTGGCCGCGAGCCTGCTGAAATCAGCCGTGCCTTCTCCTCCCCCGTTAGCTTCTTCATCGCTTTAAGTGAAAAATAAAGCCCGATCTGCGCCAGACTGAATGCCGGCAACCTTACCGTAGCTTTTAAGCGGAAGATAACCACTGTCGCCACAAACCCGCACCCAACGCCTTCATCAATTAAAAACGGATGCCGTTTCCCACAAACCTGCATAAACAGGCTTTTCTGCGCCGAACGAATGAAGCCCGCCAGGGTGAGCCGCAGGGAGGCGGCGAAAGTAAGCGCTGCGTCGGGAACGCATCGCGAACGGCCCGTACGGCGGGCTACATGCGTGAGGGAAGGACGCAGCCACGCAGAAACTGCCGGAAGTCCGGGGTCAAGGGGCTATGACGTCTGATAGCCTCTTGCCGGTCGCCCGCAGCGGCGGGCAACGATGGCACCTGCCGTGCAGGCGAACGGAACAACCCACCAGAGGTGAATAAATCAGCCACCAGCTCGATAGCAGCGTTGAGATGCCAGCAAATCTGCACCCCAACGCCGTTATCGATTAAAAACGGATGCCGTTTCCCGCAAACCTGTACCAGCAGGCTTTTCTGCGTCGAGCGAATGAAGCCCGCCAGGGTGAGCCGCAGGGAGGCGGCGACAGTAAGCGCTGCGTCGGACGCATCGCGAACGGCATCTCCTCATTGCTGCATGCCCGGCACCAGGTCACAGAAGGCCCGGCTGCTTTCCGCACCGGCACAAGCACATCCGTGTGGCCTGGCGCACGGCCATCCCTGGCCGCGAGCCTGCTGAAATCAGCCGGGCCTTCTCCTCCCCCGTAAGCTTCTTCATCGCTTTAAGTGAAAAATAAAGCCCGATCTGCGCCAGACTGAATGCCGGCAACCTCACCGTAGCTTTTAAGCGGAAGATAACCACTGTCGCCACAAACCCGCACCCAACGCCTTCATCAATTAAAAACGGATGCCGTTTCCCACAAACCTGCGCCCAGCAGGCTTTTCTGCGCCGAACGAATGAAGCCCGCCAGGGTGAGCCGCAGGGAGGCGGCGAAAGTAAGCGCTGCGTCGGGAACGCATCGCGAACGGCCCGTACGGCGGGCTGAAGCAGTGAGGGTAGGGCGCAGCCACGCAGAAACTGCCGGAAGTCCGGGGTCAAGGGGCTATGACGTTTGATGGCCCCTTGCCGGTCGCCCGCAGCGGCGGGCAAATAAGTCACCTGCCTGGCAGGCGAACGGAACAACCCACCGCGGGTGAAATAAACAGCCCTCCGTACAAGCGAACGGAATATTCCACCGCAGGCGAACGGAACAACCCACCTGAGATGAAGAAATCAGCCAGCCGCCGTTCTGGCGAACGGAACAGCCCACCGTAGGTGAAACAAATCGGGCAGGCAGGGAGGGATTTACAGATCCGGGCTCAAGGGGCCGCGACGCATGGCGGCCCCTTAAAAACTCCCCCTTACGTTAGTGACTTTTCATGTCAGCGGCGGTCATCAACAGGCGGAATAATCCGGCGACCGTTGCCAGCGCCATAATGCTTAACAGATATATCGCCATCAGCCAGAGCAGGCGTTTGCTGCGTATAAAACGCGATTTAGTACTCTGCGGTTTGAGATCGGTATGCATTTAATGATATCCCTCGTCGGCGGAAATTTTGCCGCGAAACACATAGTAGCTCCAGAAGGTGTACCCCAGAATTACCGGAATAATCAGCAGGCTGCCTACTAGCATAAACGCCTGGCTTTGCGGCGGTGCCGCAGCGTCCCATAATGAAACGGCTGGTGGGATGATATGCGGCCAGATGCTGATGCCAAGACCGGAAAAGCCGAGAAAGATGAGCGCCAGCGTTAATAAAAAAGGCCGGTAGTGGGCGTTGCGGCGTACGCTGCGCAGGATAGCCCAGCCGCAGCCGAGCACCAGCAGCGGTACCGGTATCAGCCAGTAGAATGCCGGCAGGCTAAACCAGCGGCGGGCGATATCGGCATGAGCCAGCGGCGTCCACAGGCTGATAATGGCAATCACCCCCAGCAGCGTCAGCACCAGCGGCGTGGCGAGTGTCGCCATTTTACGCTGTAGCGCATGTTCGGTTTTCATAATAAGCCAGGTACAGCCCAGCAAGGCATAAGCAATGGTGAGGCCCAGCCCGCAAAACAGCGGGAAGGGCGCCAGCCAGCCCATCGCCGGGCCGCTGTATGCGCGCCCGCTGACCGGCAGGCCGTTAATCAGCGCGCCCAGAGCGACTCCCTGACTAAAGGTGGCCAGCACTGAACCGCTGATAAAGGCTTTATCCCAGAATGGTCGATGGCTTTCGGTTGCTTTAAAGCGGAATTCAAACGCGACGCCGCGAAAGATTAACCCCAGCAGCATGGCCGTCAGCGGAATAGTCAGCGCGTCGGTAATCACCGCATAGGCGAGGGGGAAGGCGCCGAACAGTCCGGCGCCACCCAGTACCAGCCAGGTTTCGTTGCCGTCCCAGACCGGCGCGACGGTATTCACCATGATGTCGCGCTCCTGCGGGTCGGTATTGAAGGGGAAAAGTATGCCAATTCCCAAATCAAAGCCGTCCATGACGATATACATCAGCGTGGCGAAAATAATGATGGCAAACCATATCAGCGACAAATCTATCATTTTAGCGCTCCTCATTCCGCTGGCTGACCGCCGAAAGTGGACGGGCCGGCGTGTTAGCGCGTCCCGGTCCTCCCGGTTCAGGACGTCGGTTGTCGCTGCTCAGCGGGCCGATTTTTATCAGCCGCATCATATAGAGGTAACCGACGCCGAACACCGAACCGTAAACCAGAATAAACGCCAGCAGGCTGATGCTCATGTGCAGATCGCCGTGAGCGGAGACCGCATCGGCAGTGCGCTGAACGCCATATACCACCCACGGCTGGCGACCTACTTCAGTGGTAAACCAGCCGGCCAGAATCGCGATTAATCCCGACGGCCCCATCAGCAGCGTGAAGCGCAGGAAAGGGCGTGAGGTATACAGCCGACGCTTATAGCGCAGCCAGAGGCTGATTATGCCCACGCTGATCATTAGCAAACCCAGGCCGACCATCAGGCGGAAGGACCAGAAAACCAGCGGCGAATAGGGCCGATCCTGTGGCGGAAAGTCTTTTAAGGCCGGTACCTGGCGCGTCAGGCTGTGGGTCAGAATCAGGCTGCCGAGATGCGGGATTTCCAGCGCATATTTGGTGCGTTCAGCGTGCATATCCGGCATGCCGAACAGAATAAGCGGCGTGGCCTCGCCGGGTTTGTTTTCCCAGTGCCCCTCAATGGCGGCGATTTTGGCTGGCTGATGCTCAAGGGTGTTCAGACCGTGCATATCGCCGATGACGGCTTGCAACGGCGCGACCGTCAGTGCCATCCATAGCGCCATGGAGAACATTTTTCGTACCGCCGGGCTGTCATTGCCGCGCAGCAGGTGCCATGCCGCCGAGGCACCGACAAAAAAGGCGCTGGCGAGGAAAGCGGCGGTGGACATATGCAGCAAGCGCCAGGGGAATGAGGGGTTAAAAATGATCTGTAGCCAGTCCTCCGGAACGACCACGCCATGCTCAATTCGGTAACCTTGCGGCGTCTGCATCCAGCTGTTCGAAGCCAGGATCCAGAAGGTGGAGATAATGGTGCCGAGCGCCACCATGCAGGTGGCGAAAAAATGCAGTCTTTCGCCGACGCGCTGCCAGCCAAACAGCATCACGCCAAGAAAGCCGGCCTCAAGAAAAAAAGCGGTGAGCACTTCATAGGTAAGCAGCGGTCCGGTAATGCTGCCGGCAAATTGCGAAAATCCGCTCCAGTTGGTACCAAACTGGTAGGCCATAACCAGGCCGGACACCACCCCCATCCCGAAATTAACCGCGAAAATTTTGCTCCAGAAATGATAAAGGTCGCGCCAGGCGGCAAGGCGACTCTTGAGCCAGAGTCCTTCCAGCACCGCGAGGTAACTTGCGAGGCCAATAGTGATAGCCGGGAAGATAATATGGAAGGAGACAGTAAAGGCAAACTGGGCTCTTGCCAGATGAAACGCATCTAATCCAAACATTGTTTCGCCTCCTTTGCAGGCAGGCGACGACCGGTGACCGGTTGCAGCATACGACGACTCCATTACAGCGATTACGCTAACAGCGAAGTCATGCTATACCTCGTACAGTTTTCAGCAATAGACACTATATTGATAAAAATCTATAACAGTTTGCTCGGTGAAGAGCCGATACTCATTTTTTATCCTGCGCCATCTGCTGCACAATCCACTCTCGTAGCTGGCGGACGTCAGCCCGCTGTGCAACATCCTCCAGCGTCAGAAATAAATAGCACCCGCCGGCAAGCGGCGCCGCAAAGGGCACCTCCAGCACGCCGCGCCGCACCAAATCGCCGGCTAATAGCTCGCTGGCAATCACCACCCCCTGACCGGCAACGGCGGCCTGCAGAGCGTGGGTCTCATCGCTGAATCTGAGCCCCTTATCAGTATCGAGATCGGACGGGCCGTAACGCTTTTTCCAGTTCTCCCAGCTGGGAGAGTGCGCCGGCACCAGACGGTTTTCCACGTGAAACAGCGCAACGCTGAGCAAATCCTCAGGGCGTTGCAGGTTCAACGTCGGGCTGGCAAAGACCTGGAAGCGGTCAACAAACAGCTCGGTATTATGCAGGCCCGGTTCCTGAGCTTCCCGGTAGCGGATGGCGATATTTACCGTTCTCTGGGTTAAATCGACCCGCTCGACGCTGGTATGCAGCCTTAAATCAATATCAGGAAATAGCTGTTTAAAGTCGGCCATCCTTGGGATTAGCCAGTTGGTTAAGAAGTTGGACGTGGTGGTTATGGTTAATGCCGGCGGCTGCCGGTCGTGGTCGATTTTAGCCATCGCATGCTCAAGGACGCCGAATGCCTGGCGACTAGCCTCGTACAAAACGCGGCCGGTGTCCGTCAGGCTCACGCCGCGGGCGCTGCGCTCAAATACCCGACAGTCGAGGGTGCTTTCCAGCTGGCGTATCTGATGGCTGACTGCGGTGGCGCTAACGTTCAGCTGTTCGGCTGCCAGTTTAAAACTTTGCCATTCGGCAACCAGATGAAAGGCCCGCAACGTGCCCAGCGGCGGTAAACGTGTTTTATGCATGATGAGTTATTTTCACCTGTGGCTGAAAACTATGATTTTGATTGATCATATTTCACCGGAATAAGATTAGTTCATCCCATAGGAATGGATGAATTTAACTAATCTTAAGGCATTTAATGCCGGGAGCAAATGATGAGCAATCTTTCTTTAACACGACGCTCTCAGCCCGACGAGCCGGCGGGAGGAATTATTACCGCCTTTATCGCCAGCGTGCTGGCGGCAGAGACGGGGCTATTAATTGTTTTCAGCATTCAACGCGGCGGGCTTTTTACCCTGAGCCTCTGCGGGCTGCTTTTATTGGCTTTGGCAGTGGGTTTCATCATCGCCCGCCAGCCGCTGTTTCATCGGGTGAAAACGCTGAGAAAAATTTACTGGGGATTTTTTACCTGCGCGCTGGGGATCCTGCTGATTATCCCGGCGCTACAGGGGAGATTAGCTGGAGAAGTGCTGGCGGTCGCGGTGGTGATTTCCGGTTTCGGCGCTGGAATTATCTGTACAGCATTAGCGCAAGATCTGACGGAT
The DNA here is from genome assembly GCF_002006995.1 of Izhakiella australiensis. Taxonomy (GTDB): domain Bacteria; phylum Pseudomonadota; class Gammaproteobacteria; order Enterobacterales; family Enterobacteriaceae; genus Izhakiella; species Izhakiella australiensis. The sequence goes on from NZ_MRUL01000001.1 coordinate 639,141, forward strand.
GGCCGCAATCATCCTCTACGGCGGCGACTGGCTCTCATCGTTTATGTCGCAATGCTGGCGGCAGCGCTATGCAGTGGCTATGGGATTGATAATACTCACGACTATTCGCTGGCCTTTGCTATCGTTGCCGACCTGGCGCTGCTCGGGGCGGTATACAGCAAAATTATTTACCATGACCGTGCGCAGTGATTAAAGATAATTGGGCATTTCCACAGAAGTAATAAGCATTACCGGCGATTAAGCGGAGAAGAAATAGCCTGATGAGAATAATTAATACCCGTCAGGAAATATCTTCAGGGGAAAAATCTTAAATCGATAAATAGCTCACCTAACGTACTGAGAAAACTTGCTTTTAATTTTATGCGGCGGTACAACGTTTTTACTGTCAGCATGCGGCTTGTTTGTCTGGCAGGTGAAAAATGTGGAGCGCCGTCAAATAATGTGGCCTTCGCAAAATAAAAACAGGATGATATTTACCGATGGGAAGATTAACATGTTGAAAAATAAGCTGGTAATCGTTCTGCCTCTGCTGCTGGCAGGTTGTACTATGAGCAATTCCCAATTAAAACGCGCCTATGCCAATCATTATTATCAGGACCCTGCTTATGTAGCAGCCTATAAGCAAAAGACCGAAACCATGAGCGTCAATCAGCTGGCAGATTACGGCGCTGAGTTTGATAAGCAGAAAATGCGCGGGCAGAAAAGAATGCAGCTCGACAAGTTTATTTATATAGAAAATATTCACTCCGAAGACAATAAAGTAATTTATAACTACTCGCTCACCGATGCGTGGAATGCCCTTTCCGCCAGCGATCGCCTTGAGAAGCAAACAAATATGCAAAAAGATTTAACTTACCGTACTTGCTCGCTGAAGACGGTACAGCTGGCGCAGAAAAAAGGGCTGGAAGAAGTACATAATTACTACACCGCTTACCCGGACAAAATCGCCTTTACGTTGAGAAGCAATCTGCAGATGTGTCGCCAGGCTGGCTTTACTGACTGAGGTTAAGTGGGGGTATTTCACCTTCGGTGGGGGTTTATTTCACCTGAGGTGGTTGCTCCGTTTGCCTTGGCAGCGGCTGGCTGATTTCTCCACCTTAGGTGGGTTGTTTATTTCACCTGCGGTGGATTATTCCGTTCGCCAGCGCGATGGGTGTTTATTTCACCTTTGGTGGGTTGTTCCGTTCGCCTGTGCGGCCAGTGGCATAGTTGCCCGCCGCTGCGGGCGACCGGCAAGGGGCCATCAAACGTCATGGCCCCTTGACCCCGGACTTCCGGCAGTTTCTGCGTGGCTGCGTCCTACCTTCACGCATGTAGCCCGCCGTACGGGCCGTTCGCGATGCGTTCCCGACGCAGCGCTTACTTTCGCCGCCTCCCTGCGGCTCACCCTGGCGGTCTTCATTCGTTCGGCGCAGAAAAGCCTGTTGATACAGGTTTGTGGGAAACGGCATCCGTTTTTTATTAAAAAGCAAAAGACAGGTTACCGGTATTCAGTCCGGCGCAGACTTGGTTTTTTTTACTAAAGCGATGAGGAAGTTTACGGGGGAGGAGAAGGCCCGGCTGGTTTCAGCAGGCTCGCGGCCAGGGATGGCCGTGCGCCAGGCCACACGGACGTGCTTGCGCCGGTGCGGAAAGCAGCCGGGCCTTCTGTGACCTGGGTGCCGGGCTTACAGCAATGAAGGATGGCCGTGCGCCAGTCCACACAGATGTGCTTGTGCCGGTGCGGAAAGCAGCCGGGCCTTCTGCGACCGGGGTACCGGGCTTACAGCAATGAGGGATGCCGTTTGCGTAGTTTCGCCACACGGATGTGCTTGCGCCGGTGCGCAAAGCAGCCGGGCCTTCTGCGACCGGTGTACCGGACTTGCAGCAATGAGGGGATGCCGTTTGCGTATTTTCGCCACACGGATGTGCTTGTGCCGGTGCGCAAAGCAGCCGGGCATTCTGCGACCGGGATGCCGGGCTTGCAGCAATGAGGGTCTGCCGTTTGCCTGGTCTCGCCACACGGATGTGCTTGTGCCGGTGCGGAAAGCAAACGGGCCTGCTGCGGGGGCTGAGAGTATCAGTTGATGCTTAATGCTGGCCGGCGAATCTCAGCGCGCATCGGGCCAGGGTGTCAGCAAATCATAACCGCTATCGGTCACTGCAACGGTGTGTTCCCATTGCGCCGACAGCGAACGATCGCGGGTGATAACCGTCCAGCCATCGGATAACAGCGAAGTCGCCGCTTTGCCGGCGTTGAGCATTGGCTCGATGGTAAAAATCATCCCGGCTTTAAGTGCAATCCCGGCTCCCGGCTGACCGTAATGCAGTATCTGCGGATCGGCGTGATACTCCTCGCCAATACCGTGGCCGCAATATTCCCTGACCACGCTAAACCCCGCCTGCTGCGCCACCTGCTGAATGGCGGCGCCGATATCGCCAAGGGTTGCGCCAGGGCGCACGCTGCGCATCCCGGCTTCCAGCGCCTGCAGGGTGACCTCAACCAGCCGACGCGCTCTGATGCCCGGCTCACCGACCAGAAACATGCGGCTGGTGTCGCCGAACCAGCCGTCCTTGATTACCGCAACATCAACGTTAACGATATCGCCTTTTTTCAAAAGCTTATCCGATGGAACCCCGTGGCAGACGACGTGGTTTACCGAGGTCAAAATCGTGTGCTGATAGCCGTTATAGCCAATATTAGCTGGCGTAATCTTCAGCTCGTTAACGATGTACTGGTGACAGATTTTATCCAGTTCGCCGGTGGTGATGCCGGGGCGGATGTGTTGTTTAATCATCGCCAGCACGCTCGCGGCGGCATGGCCTGCCGCTCTGGCCATGTCAATTTGCTGCGGGGTATGAAGTTTGATTGATACCACGATGGTTATTCCTCTGCCGCCGCCGCCAGCTCTTGCCCAAGCAGCTTAGTGATATCGCAGCCGTCGCTAAGCTGCGCTGTGACCAGCAAGCGGCTTAGCTGCTGGTGGCTCAGATGCGGGTAGAGCTCAGCGAGCATGCCGATCTTTAGCCAATGCTCCGCCTGGGAATTAATGGAACGGTCCAGCGCGCCGCTGGCCAGCCGCAGATTCTCATGCATCAGATCAGAGATTTTTACAATGCCCATAAATCACCTTTATATATTTTGTATGCGAAGCATATAAAGGCAATGATGAAATGTCCATAACAGGAGAACGTCTAAACAAATACCCCTGGCCGGGGTGATGGAAACTGTCGGCGTATAACATTTTTCCGGCATAGCTAAGTTATTTATATGCTTTGCCTTTTAGCCTGCTTTCTCACATCGTTTGTGCATTATGGCAACCAGATAAGCGGTGTTTGCATTAATGGCGCAAGGCTCTTCCAGCTTTTTACATCAGCAGCAGCGTGATGTGATACGGCAGCTCTCCCAATCCTGGCTCTGGCGCAGCGAACTGCCGACCTGGGGTCTGATCGTGATTATTTACAGCGGCTGGTTTATCAGCCTGACCTGCTGGCAGACAATCGGCCTGCTGCCCGCCACGTTACTATTAATCTGGTTCACCAGCTGGTATATGTCCTTACAGCATGAACTGATACACGGTCATCCCACGCGCCACGCCGGGTTTAATCAGCTACTGGGCCTGCTGCCGCTGGCTATCTGGTATCCCTATGGCCTGTATCGCGACTCTCACCTGGCGCATCACCGTAACCAGCAACTGACGCTGCCGGATGATGATCCGGAGTCTTACTATTTTTCTGCCGCCAGCTGGCAGCGTTTTGCCCCCTGGCAGCGGCAGGTTATCCGGATCAGGAATACCTTTCCCGGCCGTCTGCTGCTGGGGCCGCTGCTGGATATTTTGCAGACATTACGCGCGCTGCTGGTGGCTTTTTATCGCCGGCAATATCGGGCGATGGCGATGTGGCTGGTGCATGGCGTGCTGCTCGCTGGTCTGTTTACCCTGATGACCCACCTTGATTTTTCACCGGGTTACTTTCTGCTGTTTATCAGCTATCCGGCGCTGTCGCTGACCAAAGTTCGCTCCTTCCTTGAACATCGTGCAGCGGACGATCCGCTGGCGCGCTCGGTGATAAACGAAGCGGCGTTGCCCTGGCGGGTGCTGTTTCTTAACCTCAATTATCATTCGGTTCATCATGACCTGCCGGGTGTTCCCTGGTATGGCTTAGGTAAAATTTATCTGCGCTATCAGGAAACTTACCAGCAGCGCAATCATGGGTTTGTGGTGCGCGGCTACGGCGAGTGGTTGCGGCGTTTTCTGTTGACAGCAGTAGAGGTTAATGAGCATCCTGGTTGCAAACCGGATAACAAAACCACTAAGCGCCATGAGTAATCTGATTTCCCTGCCGATGTACGATCTCTGTCGTTCCGATAGTGAAGCGCTGTGCTCTGCGCTGCGGTCACTGCTGATTAAACGCGGGATGCCAGCCGCAAGCCTGACTGTCGCCCGGCCGCAGGCTGAGCTGTTATCCCACTGGCGTCGTGAGGATCTGCTGCTTAGCCAGACCTGTGGTTATCCGCTGGTAACGCAGCTAGCGGAAGTTCAGCTTGTTGGCTGTTTTCATTACGATGCACCGGGCTGTGACGGCGCGCGCTACCGTAGTTTTCTGGTTTCGCGTCAGGAGGATGCGGGGAAAGCGCTGGCGGATTTTGTCGGTCGCCGGGCGGTATGCAACGGGCTGGATTCGCAGTCGGGCTATAACGCGTTGCGTAAAATGGTGGCGCCGCTGGCGCGGGACGGTAAATTTTTTGGCGCCGTCAGCTTTAGCGGCAGCCACCGACAGTCTTTGCTTGCGCTGAATAAAAATACGGCGGATATCGCCGCCATTGACTGCGTTACCTTTGCCCTGCTGCAACGTCATCAGCCGACGCTGTTGCATAACCTCGCCATCATAGGGCAAAGTCCATCGGCACCGGGCTTGCCGCTAATTACCTCAGGTGCGACCTCGGCGCTCACGCTTGGGATGTTGCAGGATGCGCTGTATCAGCTGGTTAGCGACGCGGCTTACCAGCAGCTCTGTCGCGCGCTGTTTATCACCGGCTTCAGCGTCGTAACGCGCGAGCCTTATTCGCTGCTGCTGGACTGGCTGCGTGAGGCCGAAGCGCGGGGGGTGAGTGCGCTCTGATTAACCCGGCGATGATGGGCGCATCGGGCCGGTGGTCACGCGGTTTGTTATGCGCAGACCACCGGCCCGCCTGGGACGCTATCAATCAGCGCGACAGGGACTCTACTTTCTCAAACGCTGCCCGCAGGATATCAGGCGAGAGCGCGACCGGCAGGTAGTGAATCGACTCCACCGGACGCAGGGTATGGGCGATGACCTTATCCAGCTCCGGGCGATTATTGATGTCGATTGCCAGCGCGTGCAGCGTGGTGGGTAGCGTAAAGCGTTGCCAGGCATTTATGAGTTGGGTTAATACCTCATCCTGACCGAGCAGCGCGCTCTGCACCAGAATACCGTAGGCCACCTTGGCGCCGTGCAGGAACCGCTCGGTTTGCGGCAGCACCGTCAGGCCGTTGTGTACCGCATGCGCCGCCGCCACGCGCGTATAACGATCCCCCAGTCCGCCTACCATGCCGCCGCCAGCCACGATGGCTTCCACTACATCAAGAAACTTTTGTGTCAGTTCGCCGCGCTGCTGATCTGCCAGCGCCTGTTCGCTGCTTTCTAACAGAATATCGCGGATCGCCAGCGCGGCGTTGACGCCAAGGCGTACGGTAAGCGGCAGCGTTTCCGGCTGCGGCGTCAGTACCACCGCCTCGTACCATTTTGCCAGAGTATCGCCGATGCCCGCGCGCAGATAGTCTGCCGGCGCGGCAAAGATAATGCGTGGCTCGACCAGCACCAGATAGTTAGCGTCGTTGAATACTTCAAATTGCAGTGCCTGGCCGGCATCGTTATACCAGACGGAAAGCGGGGTCCAGGCCGCGCAGGTTGCCGCGATGGTCGGAATGGTTACCACCGGTAGCTTAAGACGACGCGCTGCCGCTTTGGCGCTATCCAGCAGGGCGCCGCCGCCGATGCCGATCACCACCGCGCGATCGCCGCCGGCCTGCTGAGCCAGACGCGTGACGTCGGTTTCGCTGCAGTGGCCTTTAAACAGAATCTGTTTTGCGCCCGGCGCGTTGAATTCTTCCGGTAGATAAGGGCGGGCGCCTTCAATGGCGCGTTCACCGTAAATCCACACCGCACGCTCAAGCTGCTGCGGGCTGAAGAACTCGCGCAGGCGCGCCAGGCTGCCCTGGTGAGAAAAATAGTTTGCCGGGCCGGGCACGACGCGAATATCGCTATTACTCATGATCAAAGGTCCTTTATTGCGTGTTCGATAGTCTGATGTTAACCTGGTTGTTGATTTTGGACATCCAGATGGCTAATATTCTTTTGCTTTAACTTATGCCTTTTCATTGGTTGCCTGCCGGGCAAGGTTATGAAAAATTTAGCTAAATAAACCAATCACCTCAGGGATCTACGCGGCATGAGCAGTAACCAGCTTGAAATGCGGGCGATTAGCCTGGCTTTTGCCGGCTTTAATGCCTTGTCGCAGGTGGATTTCAGCCTGAGCGGCGGTTCGGTCCACGCCCTTACCGGGGCCAACGGCGCCGGTAAGTCGACGCTGATGGCGGTGCTCTGCGGCACCCACGGCGGCTATGATGGCGAGATACTGATTAATCATCAGGCGGTGTCGATTCGCCGCCCGCGCGACGCAAAGCGGCTGGGCATTCATCTGGTTCAGCAGGAAGTGGATGTCGCGCTGGTGCCGGGCCTGAGCATTGCCGAAAATATTATGCTGGATAAGCTGGCGGAGAGTGGTCATTGCTACCGCTGGGGCGAGATCCGTCGTCAGGCGCGCGCCGCGCTGGCGCAGCTTGATACGTCGATGAATATCAGCCGCCCAATCGGCAGCTGCACGCTGGCCGAAAAGCAGCAGATTTTGCTGGCGCGGGCGCTGTCTCATCACTGCCGTTTTCTGATCCTCGATGAGCCAACTGCGCCGCTTGACCGCCATGAAAGCGAGCGCCTGTTTACCGTGGTTCGCCGCTTGCAGCAGCAGGGGATCGGCGTGGTTTTTATCTCCCACCGTATTCATGAGCTGAAGGCCATCTGCGATACCTTAACGGTGCTGCGCGACGGCAGGCTGATCGAGTCTGGCCCGTTGCAGGATCTCAGCGGCGAACAGATAGTGGAAAAAATGCTTGGTCATGAGCTGAGCGATATCTATCCCCCCGCGCGTCCGGCGCAGGCGCAGGAACTGCTGCTGAGCGTTGAGGAATTACATGATGACGCGCTGCTAAAAAATATTTCTCTGCGCCTGCATAAGGGTGAAATTCTCGGCATTGCCGGGCTGGCCGGCGCCGGAAAGACCGAGCTTTGTAAGGCGCTGTTTGGCGCCAGCAAAAGTCGTATTGCACGCGGCGAACTGAATCACCGGCCGTGGCGACCGCGCAATCCTGCCGATTCGGTGGCGCGCGGGCTGGCGCTGGTGCCGGAAGAGCGACGTAAAGAGGGCATTTTTATTGACGAATCCGTCAGCATGAACTTAGCGGTCAGCGCCGATAACAGCTTTGCGCGCTGGGGAGTGTTTGGCCGCCGCCAGTCATGGCGCTGGGCGCAGCAGGTCATTACCCGCCTCGGCATCCGCGCCAGCGGTCCGGGGCAACGCCTGCGTCGCCTGTCGGGAGGGAATCAGCAAAAGGTGGCGATTGGCAAGTGGCTGCGCGCTGATGCCAGCGTGCTGATTTTTGATGAGCCGACGAAAGGCGTCGATATCAAAGCAAAAACCGATCTGTTTTCACTTATTGATGAGCTGGCCCGCCAGGGCAAGGGGGTGATTTATGCCTCCGGCGAGTTCGCCGAGCTGGTGGGGCTGTGTGACCGCATCTGCGTGTTATGGGATGGCCGTATTGTCGCGGAAGTGACGCGCGAAGAAGCCCGTGAAGAGACCTTACTTTATTATTCCACCGGAGGAACAACGCCTTGAACAAGGCCCTTTCAGCCAGTAGCGCGTCGGCGCCGCGTCAGCAGATTTTCAGCTTCCTCTCCAAATGGGGGATGGTACTGACCGTTATCGCCATGATTGCGATTTTCGGCATCGCCTCGGAAAATTTCCTCGATCCGTTCAACATCATCAATATCTTGCGTTCGATTGCCATCGTCACGGTTATCGCCATCGGCGTATCGGTTTCACTGACCGTGGGCGGCTTCGATCTCTCGGTTGGTTCCACCGCCTCGTTGGCCAATGCGCTAGTCATCTCGCTGTTTGTCTGGCATGGCTTTGGCACTACCGCCGCGATTTTGCTGACCCTGGGCCTGTGCATGCTGGTCGGATTGTTTAATGCCCTGCTGATCGTGGTGCTGCGTATTCCTGACATGCTGGCGACCCTTGGCAGCCTGTTTGTCATTCAGGGCGTGGCGATGACTTACAGCTACGGCGGCTCGATTACCGAAAACATGGTACTGCCGAGCGGCGATATGGCTGAAGGGACCATCCCTGCGGCCTTCGGCGCGCTGGGTCAGGTGCCGACAATTGTGTTCATCATGCTGGGGGTGACCCTTGTCGCCCAGCTTGGATTATCGCTGACCACCCACGGGCGGCGTATGTATGCCATCGGCGGCAACCCGGAGGCAGCGCGCCTGTCGGGGATTCGCACCCGGCGCTATAAGGTTGCGGCCTATCTTATTGCTTCATTGCTGGCGGGGCTGGGCGGCATCCTGCTGGCATCGCGCATCGGCTCTTCTCAGGTTAACGCCGGTGGCTCTTACCTGATGGATGCGGTGGCGGCGGCCTGGATTGGCTTTTCGCTGGCGGGATCGGGTAAGCCCAATGCGCTGGGAACGCTGGTCGGCGCGGTGATACTCGGCGTGTTGCAGAACGGGTTGGTGATGCTGTCGGTGCCTTACTACGCGATGGACATTATTAAAGGGTTGGTGCTGGCTGGTGCGCTGGCGGTGACCTATTTTCAGTGGCGTTAATTAATCAGGGTAAAGCAGATATGAAAAAAATAGCATTCTCATTGCTGGCGCTGGGGTTACTCAACGCGCTGGCGCTGCCTGCGGTAATGGCAGCGCCGGTGCCGGTACCGTCGGCGATTGCCAATCACCAGGGGCCGGTGCGCATTGCGCTTATCCGTAATCTTGGCTCGGATGATAATACCAGCCAGTTTATTGCCGGCGCTATTCAGCAGGGTAAAAAGCTGGGCTTTAAAGTCACGCCTTTTTTAAGCAACGGCGATGACGCTAAATTCCAGGATTTCGTTAATCAGGCGATCAGCCAGAAATATGACGGCATTATTCTCTCCCAGGGACGCGATCCCTATTCCAGCGCGCTGATTAAAAAGGCGGTGGCGGCCGGGATTAAAGTGTCGGTATTTGATACCGCCGTTCGCGGCGAGATCCCCGGCGTGACCGTTACGCAGCAGGATGATGCTTCGCTGACAAAGCTCTCCTTTGGTGAGCTGGTAAAGGATTTCAACGGTAACGCGCGCATCATCAAACTGTGGGTTGCGGGCTTCCCGCCGATGGATCGCCGTCAGGCGGCCTATGCGGAAATGCTGAAGGCTAATCCGGGGATTAAAGAACTGGAGTCCATCGGCGCGGTCTCTTCCGACGTGCAGGGCGATACCGCCAACAAGGTGGGGGCGGTGCTGGCTAAGTATCCTAAAGGCCAGATTGATGCAATCTGGGGCACCTGGGATGCCTTTAGTCAGGGAGCCTATAAGGCGCTGAAAGAGAACGGCCGCACTGAGATCAAGCTTTACAGTATCGATGTGTCGAATCAGGATCTGCAGCTGATGCGCGAGGCGAACAGCCCGTGGAAAGTCAGCGTGGCGGTGGATCCGAAGCTGATTGGCGCCACCAATGTTCGCCTGATCGCCAACAAGATTGCCGGTGAAGCGACGCCGGCCAGCTACGAATTCAAAGCGGCGGCTATCCCGCAGGCGCTGCTGGCAGCCCAGCCAGGCGCGGTGAACGTGGCATCGCTGAGCAAGGTGATCCCAGGCTGGGGACAAACGCAGGACTTTATCGCACCGTGGTTTGCCACTCTGGAAGCGAAAAATAAATAAGCCCGCGGACGGTTCGCTATAACGATAAACCTGATGCCCCATCGCCAGCGGCGGGGCATGTGAATAAGGTGGGTAATAATGGCAACTGAACTGCCGCGTCCGGAATACCAGCGCAACATGCGGCTGATTGGTCACAGCGACCAGGGCGGCCGGCCTGATGGCGTGCAGCTGATGGTGCATCGTGGCTATGCCTATATCGGGCATATGGTGTCGCAAGGGTTTTCCATCGTTGACGTGCGCGATGCGAAAAAGCCGAAGTCGGCAGGCTACGTTGCCGCCCCGCCGGGTACCTGGAACGTCCATTTGCAGGCTCACGACGATCTTTTGCTGGTTATCAACGCGCGTGACCTGTTTGCCGACGCCCGCTTTGCTGATGAAAAGGTCTATTACACCAAAGCGGTGGGTGACACGCTCGGCGATATCAGCCAGCAGGCCTGGAGCGCCGGGTTACGCATTTTCGATATTTCGCAGCCTGACGCGCCGCGTGAAATCAGCTTTCTGCCGCTTAATGGCGTCGGTATCCATCGTATCTGGTATGTTGGCGGCCGTTGGGCTTATGTCTCGGCGCTGCTTGAAGGCTTCAGCGATTATATCTTCCTGACCATCGATCTGGCCGATCCGCGTAAACCGCAGGTTGCCGGCCGCTGGTGGCTGGATGGCATGAACCTGGCGGCAGGGGAGAAACCGGACTGGCCTGCGGGCAAACGCTATGCGCTGCATCATGCGATTATCGCCGGCGATACCGCTTATGGCAGCTGGCGCGACGGCGGCCTGACGCTGCTGGATATTAAAGATCGCAGCCAGCCGACGCTTATCAGCCACCGTAACTGGAGCCCGCCATTTGGCGGCGGCACGCATACTGCACTGCCGCTGCCGGAGCGCGATCTACTGGTGGTGCTGGATGAAGCGGTGCTCGACAATCAGCAGGATGGTGAGAAGCTTATCTGGCTGTTCGATATCCGCGAACCGTCAAATCCGGTGAGCATTGCCACCTTCCCGCCGCCGCAGGAAGCTGATTACGTGGCAAAAGGCGCCCATTTTGGTCCGCATAATCTGCATGAAAACCGGCCGGGGAGCTTTGTCAGCTCGACGCTGATTTTCGCCACCTACCAGAACGCCGGGGTGCGCGCTTACGATATTTCCAATCCTTACCGCCCGGTCGAAACCGGCGCGCTGGTGCCGGCGGCGCCGGCGAAAATGATGGATACCCGCCCCGATCGGCCGCAGGTTATCCAGTCATGTGACGTATTTGTCGATGCGCAGGGCATTATCTACAGCACCGACTATAACGGCGGGCTGTCGATCATTGAGTATTTAGGCTAAGCACGGCGCAGAAGGTCGGCGGCGCTGGCTTGTGGCCGCTACGGGCTGATATCGGGCATCGCGTCGACCAGCCGCGCAATGTGCTGTGGCCCCGGCGTTTCAGCGGAAAATAACAGGCGATAAACCAGCGGTGCGACGAGGCGATCGAGCACCGTATCGGCCGATGGCACTTTTTCGCCGCGCGCCAGCGCGCGGCTGCGCAGCATCTCAATTTGCTGCAGGGTATAAGTTGCGCACTGTACGTTGTTTTGTGTTTTATCGGCGCAGAGTACGGTACGCAGCATGTTACGCCCCGGCACCGATGAGATTTCTTCAATATATTGTTCAATCCAGGCGCTTAAATCGGCCCTGAAACAGCCCAGATCTTCAGGCGCTTTGTCCGGACGTAAATTCTCGACCATCACATCGGATAGCAGCTCGGGCAGCGTTCCCCAGCGGCGATAGAGCGTTGACGGCGTAACGCCTGCTCTGACGGCGATCGCCGGGAACGTCAGCTGCGCCTCATCACCTTCTGCCTGTATCTCACGCACGGCGCGATGCACCGCCGCCTGCACCAGCGCGCTTCGTCCACCCGGACGCGGTCCCGGCCGGCTTTTTTTATCTTGCATTTTTGCTTCTCAGAAAATGGGGTAAAAGTCACTATTGCAAATATTTTGCTTTAGTGGGATAGTCAGCCATCGATCACAATCGCAAAAAAATTGCTTTTATCAGAGGGCACCTTGTTATGTCCAGCACTTTCCCGCAGAAAAGCCGCGCGCTTATCGCTTTGCATGCCCAGACGCTTATCGTTACGCTGGCGGCCTCAAGCGCTTCGACGCCGCTGTACAGCCTTTATCGCGCGCAGTGGCATTTTTCTCCTTTCTTTCTGACGGTGGCGTTTGCCGCTTATGCCATTACTCTGCTGTTGACGCTGCTGGTTGCCGGTCGTCTATCCGACCATACCGGGCGTCGTCCGGTGATCCTGGCGGCGCTGCTGCTCGCTGCCCTGAGTATGGCGCTGTTTCTCTGCGCTGGCAGCATTGGCTGGCTGATTGCGGCACGGCTGGTGCTTGGCATCGCCAGCGGGCTGGCGGCTTCCACGCTGAGTGCGGCGATCATTGATATCTCAGCCCGGCGCGGTGCGTTGATCAACAGCGTGGCGCCGCTGTTCGGCATGGGGGTTGGCGCTCTCGGCGGTGGGTTACTGGCCCAGTACGCCCCTGTGCCGCTGCGGTTGGTATACGCATTATTACTGGCACTGTTTGTTCTCCAGTTTATCCGCACCTGGTTTAGTGCTGAAACCGCGCCGCCGCAGCAGGTGACCCGCTGGAAACTCGCTTTGCATATTGGCATCCCTGCTGCGGCCCGCAGTACGTTTTTGCTGATCAGTCCGGTCAACATTGCGGTATGGGGCTTGTGCGGTTTCTACCTGTCGCTGATGCCTTCGCTGGTGCTGCGGATCACCGGTATTACTTCGCTGGTATTCGGTGGCCTGATTGTCGCTTTGCTGTCGTTCAGCGGCGTGCTGGCAATCCTGATTGCCCGACGACAAAGCGCTCATGCGGCGCTGACAACCGGCGTTATGGCGATGATCCCCGGCATGGCGCTGATCCTTACGGGAATACTCTGGGGATCGGTGGTTGCCCTGCTGGCCGGATCGGCCTTTGCCGGCTTTGGTCTGGGCGCCGGTTTCCTTGGGGCGATCAATAGCATGGTGCCGCTGGCCGCTCCCCAGCAGCGGGCAGGGCTGATGGCGACGTTTTATATAGAATGCTATCTGTCCAATGCCTTGCCTGCGATGGCTGCCGGGCTACTGGTACAAATGATTGGTTTAATCAGAACGGCAGAGGTAATGAGCATTTTCGTCATCGTGCTGGTGCTGCTCGCCGCCGTAGCGATGGTGCGGGCAAACCGTCGCTTAAGCGTTTCGCTATAAGCCCGGACTTTATCCATGATGCAGCGCGGTGTTACATGCGCATAAAATCGATCAGGGCGCGTAGTTTGGGCGCCAGATTTTTGCGGCTGGGGAAATAGAGATAAAAGCCGTCAAATTCAGGTAGCCAGTCGTCAAGCAGAGTGACCAGCTCGCCGCGCGCTATTTGCTGGCAGAAGGTCTCCGCCATGCCGTAGCTGATGCCGCCTCCCGCACAGGCGGTACGCAGCATCACGCCCATATCGTTGGTGGTCAGCGCCGGATTCACCGCCAGATCAAACTCCTTGTTATTTTCGGCAAACTCCCAGCGCCATGAAGGCTCCTCCGGCGATTTTCGCCAGCCGATGCAGCGATGGTTCAGTAAATCGCGCGGATGCCGGGGGACGCCGTGGCGCGCAAGATAGTCGGGGGAGGCGACTACCACCTGGCGCTGACGGGCGGAAACCGGAACGGCAATCATATCCAGGGCGATGATTTCTCCCAGCGGCACGCCAGCATCAAAACCTGCGGCCACGATGTCGAATTCGGCGTCAGTTATAGTGATATCCAGCTCGATTTGTGGATAGCGAGTGATAAAGCCGGCCAGCAGTTCACCGGAGATAAAGCGCTCGGCGATCGACGACACCGCCAGCCGCAGCCTGCCGCGCGGCGGGTTGGTCATGCCGGTAATATTATCAATAGCCTGGTTCAGTTCACTGATAGCCGGGGCCACCTCAGCATAAAACCGTTCACCCGCCTCGGTCAGCCGCAGGCTGCGGGTGGTGCGCTGTATTAGCGAAATACCCAGCCGATCCTCAAGCCGCCGCAGCGTCTGGCTGACGGCCGGCCGGGTAACCCCCAGCCGCTCGGCGGCAAGGCGGAAATTGCGCGTCTGCGCCAGCGTAACGAACACCTGTAATGCGTTGTTATCCAGCATCATTGGTTAGCTCTGGTTACCAGTACGGTAAGTAATGGGGGAATTCTCTTTATAAACCAGCCTGCTTAGGATAACCAGCAACATAACGGGCACAAGGAACCAACCATGAGTAATAACAAAGTTGTATTAATCACCGGCGCTTCGAGCGGCATTGGCGCGGGTATCGCGCTGGAGCTGGCCGCCGCCGGCATGACGCTGCTGCTGGGCGCCCGGCGCGAGGATCGACTGGCAGCGCTGGCGCAGCAGTGCCGCCAGCTGGGGGCTGAGACGGCGATTCAGGCGCTGGACGTTACCCAACAGGCGTCGGTACAGGCGTTTGCCGACGCGGCGCTGGCGCAATGGGGCCGCATTGACGTGATGGTCAACAATGCGGGCGTGATGCCGCTGTCACCGCTGGCTTCCTTAAAGGTCGATGAGTGGGATCGCATGGTCGACGTTAATATTAAAGGGGTGCTGTACGGCATCGCGGCGGTGCTGCCAGCGATGCTGGCCTGTGAAAAAGGGCACATGATTAATATCGCCTCGGTCGGTGCGCTCAGCGTCTCGCCGACCGCTGCGGTGTATTGCGCCACTAAGTATGCGGTGCGGGCTATTTCTGACGGGCTGCGCCAGGAAAATCAGCAGCTGCGGGTAACCTGCGTGCATCCAGGTGTGGTCGAGAGCGAACTGGCTGACACCATAACCGATGCCAGCGCGGCCGCTCTGATGCGCGACTACCGCGCGATCGCGCTACAGCCGGATGCCATCGGGCGTGCGGTGCGCTACGCCATTGAGCAGCCCGATGATGTGGACGTGAGTGAAATTGTCATCAGACCTACGCGCAGCCCCTGGTAAATTCTCTGTTATTCATTCCCCCAAATAACGTGCCGCGCTGCTGATGCCAGACTTTGCCAGTTGGTTATCAGACAGCGCGGGCAGCTTTTCATCAATGATTTTCCTGCCAGCGCGACTGTTTGCAATATAACAGCCGGGCAGGGAGTCATATTCTATAAAATTCCTTAATGTTTACTCTGCTATCAGATATCTGCTTTTGCGTCCGCTAAACCCTGATATCACGGTGGTTTATCTACTGATGAATAATAACCTTCGCAGTCAGAGGTGATTAAATGTGAAACGAATCACAAAAGTAAAAACTGTATTTCTGTCAAAAATAACCCGCCCGGCGTGCTTTTCTTTTTTTGTGAAAAAATAGATACAAAACAATTGGTTAAATAATTTTCTTTAGCAATTGTTAAATAATTAGTGTGATTAATATCACATTAATTGGTGTTTTTTATCAGTGTCAAGGGTCAATGTTAACCTGTGGTATTAAATAAATGTGACATCTGTCAAAAAAATGATTCAACCCATTATCAATAATCAAATCGCATTCACGGTGAAGTTCTAAAACTGAGACCAGCCAATGAAAATAGGATTAGTAATTAGCGGTGGCGATGTTAGTGGTATAAACAATTTTATTTTTCAGGTCAGTCGGATGACTGATTCTGAAATTGTTATTTTTGATGGCGGTATCAATGGCCTGATTGAAAACCGCTTTAAAGAAATTTCATGGCGCGATCTGGTTGATTTTGCTATATCGCCAGTTCCGTTGATTTCTTCAGGCAGGAAGGAGAATAAATGCAAGAAGTCAGACTATGAAAAAATAGCAAAAAATATACGGCTGAGAAAAATTGATTCTTTAATCATGGCCGGTGGCGATGGCTCTTTTCAGTTTTTAAAAGTGCTGAGTGGCTATGGCGTGAGCTGTTACGGCGTCGGCATGACCATTGATAATGATATTACCGGAAGTAGCTACACTATCGGTTTTTCCACCGCCTGCGAGCAGGTAATCAGCGAGGTGGGTAAGTTAAGAAATACCGGCCGGGGCCTGCCGGGACGCGTATTTATGATTGAACTGCTTGGCGGCTACTGCGGTGAGCTTACCCTGCAGGCTGCGTTAAAGAGTAATGCGGATATTGCGCTAATCCCTGAGTCGCCCTGGGAGATTGATATTCTGGCAGAAAATATTAAAAACAAGATAAAAGTTCAGAATAGCGTCGTCATATTATGCTCTGAAGGGTATACCAAAGAATATACGCCTGGATTTCAGGGTGCTATCGATACGATGATAGGTAAGATAGAGCACAAAATTGGTATCAGGATAAGAAAAACCATCCTGGGATACGGACTAAGGAACGGTATTCCCACCGGCGAAGAGATTATACAAGGCGCGATTGTTGCCGAAGAAGTTGTGCGTTGTATAAACAGTGGACTGATTAATAAAATCATTGTTGTAAACAATAATAATAAAGCTATACCGATAGATCTGGAAGGCTCTGATAAACGTTTAGTTGATAAAGACAGTAATATCTACAAGCTTGCTAAAATAAATAAGATTATATGAGGTAATAGGTATGCTCAAAGTACTCTGCGTATGTGGCTGTGGGCTTGGCTCAAGCTTTGCTATTGAGATGAGCGCAAAGTCTGTATTACAAAAATTAGGAATAGAAGCTGATATTAATCATACAACGGTTTCCGAAGCTTCGTCCTTTAAATACGACATTATTCTCACGCAAAAAATGTTTGCCGATATTCTTAACTCCGATGCGAGTGAAGAGCAAATGAAAAAGGTGATCATTCTAAATAAGCTCACCGACAAGCGTGAAATAGAAGAAAAAATTCTCGCTTATATGAAATCAAACTGAAAGATGAGGTGAGAAAGTGAACGGGATCATCAATTTTCTGGTGAAAGACTTGTTGGGTCAGGCCTCAATACTGATCGCATTGATTGCGATGATCGGCCTGATTCTGCAAAAAAAATCGGTTGGTAAAACCTTAGAGGGTACTTTTAAAACGCTGCTCGGCTTTCTGATCATGATGGCCGGTATAAACATCATCGTTGATGCGCTGACCTTCCTTAATAACATCTTCACCAGTGGTTTTGGCATGAAGGGGTACATTACGGATGTTGCCGCCATCGCCGGCGTGGCAAACCGTGAACTGGGTTCTCAGGTTGCGCTGACGCTGCTGGTTATCTTCGCGGTGAATATCATTATCGCCAGGCTGACACCTTTTAAATATATCTTTCTCACCGGGCAGGCGCTGCTGTGGATGGCGACCATCGGTACGGTTATCGGCTATAAGGCCGGACTCACCGGTGCCACTCTGATTCTGACCGGGGGGATCTTCGGCGGCATTATGGCGGTGCTGATGCCGGCTCTGGCCCAGCCGATTGTGCGCAAAATTACGGATTCTGACGACGTGGCACTGGGGCACTTCTGCACCATTGGCTATCTGGTTCAGGCCGTGGTGGCGCGTGCGGTAGGGAAAAACTCCAAATCGACGGAAGATCTTGAGCTGCCGGATAACTTTAAGTTTCTGCAGGATACTTATGTTTCGATGGCAGTGATTATGATCCCGATGTATCTCATTCCTGCGGTGTTTGCCGGGCCGGCCTATATTGCCCAGTATGCCAAAGGAACGAACTACCTGATGTTTTCATTCATGCAATCGATGCAGTTTGTTGCCGGGGTATTCGTGCTGTATAGCGGCGTGCGGCTGCTGCTTAATGAGCTGGTGCCGGCTTTTCGTGGCATCGCCATGCGTCTGGTTCCTAATGCCAAACCGGCGCTGGATTGTCCGGTATTATTCCCCTATGCGCCTAATGCGGTGATTGTTGGTTTTCTGGCAACGACTGTCGGTTCTATTCTCGGCATGATTATTTTCCCGATGTTTGGTCTTGCCATGATTCTGCCTGGTTTGCTGACCAACTTCTTTGCCGGCGGCGCAGCCGGGGTATTTGGTAATGCGATGGGCGGCAGAAAGGGCGCGATAATCGGCGGCGTTGTTCACGGGCTGTTTATTACCTTGTTACCGGCAATTCTGGTTCCGCTGCTTGAATCTTTCGGCTTTGTCGGCGTGACCTTCAGCGACTCGGATGTTATCAGTACCGGTCTGGTTCTCGGCCATGCTTTCCAGCATGAATGGCTGTTCGTTATCGGCTTTATCGTCTTTGTTGCCGTTATCGCCTGGCTGGCAAACAGGAAACTAGCGAAATAAGAAGCAACATTATTATCTGAAACTACCTGACAAGAATGACAAATCACATTCAAAAATGTGAGGAGGAATTATGTTCGCAAAATTGAAAAAACTCTTCAATTCAAATGAGGCAGAGGGAGTAGATGAAAATAATCAAGCGGCAGAAGTTATAGAGAAAGAACTGATTGAACTGGAGCAGAGTTTGATGCAAAACCCCGCAGACAACGCTACCCAGAAACAGTTGATGATTAAATACAATCAGGCTGTTCATATATTTTCTTCCAGTAAATCATACAGGAAAAAAGTTGATGACGTTTTTGTCAAGATCGATGAATTAAGGAACACCATCCGAAAAAACATATGAGGATTTATGAGTATCCGAAAGTTTCTTTCAGAAAATAAATATATTCAGCCAGGCGTAGCTGCCGATTCATGGCAAAACCTTATTCATCAGGCAGCCAGACCACTAATTTATAATGGTTTTGTTACGCGGGAATATCCACAGGCCGTTATTAAGAATACCCTGGAGTATGGCGCCTATTATGTTTTTGATGAGGGCATTGCGATCCCGCATGCAAGGCCTGAATGCGGGGTGCTGAAAAACTGTTTTAGCATGATGACGCTGCGCGAACCGCTAGCGATTAATGACAGCGAACCGGTGGATATTATCATCATGTTTGGCGGTGTCGATGGCGACTCACATATAACGGAGGGTATTGCATCAATTGTGGGCCTGCTGGAAAAGGAAGAAACGCTATTGCAAATCAGACGCGCCACAACTATTGATGAAATTCTTGGGTTATTATGAAAAAACTGATTTTAGTAAATGGCATTCCGGCTTCCGGAAAGAGTTCCGTCGCGAAAGTTATTTCGCAATATTTCAATATCCCCATATTGAGTATTGATGAAATTAAAGAGCCATTTATGCTCCAGTTCGCTGATGTCATCGACCGAACGCTTAACAGAAAGTTGGGTTATGCCGCGTATGAATCAATGTTTAATATTGTCAGGGATTCTCCGGAGGATTCGGTTTTTATTCTTGATGCATGGTTTGGCTTTCGTGATAAATCCGTTTTGCTTGATTATCTGCAACAGTCGGGAGTCGAACGGGTAATTGAAGTATGGAATGAAATATCTCCGACGCTGGTGGCAGAACGTTATCAGTCCCGGTGCAGTAAAAGAATTAAGGGACATCCCGGTGAAGAATATATTTCTGAGCTAATGGTTCTGGCCGAAAAAGCATGCCCGATGGAAGTCGGTGACTTATATACCCTGAACCAAAACCAGCAAGCCAATAATGACGCGCTTATTTCATGGATCAAGATCCGCCTGATTTAAACGGGTGCTGAATATTATTTATTACATGAGGAGTGAACTGATGAACACAATGACAACTGCGGAACGTCGTGGTTACCAGATGATTTGCGATGCCCAGGGATCAATGATGGTTGTTGCCTGCGACCAGCGTGGCGGCATGAGAACCCTACTGGCGGAGAGCGCCGAAGAGCAGGCAAAGATCAGTAATGAGACGCTGGGTAAGACCAAATACGACATTACCCGTTACCTGGCGGCGGAAGCGGGCTGCGTGCTGCTCGATCCGCTGTGTGCGGTGCCTGGCATTATTGATGAGCGCATTTTACCGCGTAATACCGGGCTGCTGGTTGGTCTGGATGCTTCAGGTTGGGAAACCTCGGCCGAAGGCTATCGTATTTCAACCATGGTTGAAGGCGTCAATGCCCGCAAAGTGCGTGAGCTGGGCGCCACCGGCGGGAAAATCATGATCTATCTGCGTAGCGATAAGCCAGAAGCCAATAGCGCCAACCTGGCGACGCTGCGTAAGGTGATCGAAGATTTCGCCCGGGAGGACGTTTTCCTGGTGGTTGAATTCCTTACCTACAGGCTGGAAAACGAAACGAAGGAAGCCTACGAGAGTAAAATTCCTCAGCTGATCGAGGACGGCTGCCGGGCCTGTATTGAGTGCGGTTCCAAAGTGCTGAAAATTCCCTATCCGGGTACGGAAGCGGCCTGCGCGAAAGTGACTGAAATATGCGGCGATATCCCTTGGGCGGTGTTATCAGCGGGGGTGGACCATAGCACGTTCCTCAAGCAGGTCGATATCTCTTTGCGCAACGGGGCATCAGGCGTTATCGCCGGGCGCTCGCTGTGGAAAGATTGCATCTCTCTTGATCGCAATATTTCAAAAGAAAAGCTGTCTTCAATTGCCGTTTCACGGCTGCGGGATATTCAGCAACTGCTGGCTAAGTACCGTAAATAAGCGCGCGTAGTCGTGACGACCGGCCGCTGGCTTAATGCCCGGCCGGCATTAAGCTCTTGCCATATGCTGACGCATCGCACGCATATCTTTATCCAACTGAATACGTAGCGTTCGCATAAATTCGCGGGCGTTTTCCGACAGCGGTTTGCCGGGGCGAAAAATCATCAGGCCGGCGAAGTTAACCACGCTGCTAAACGGGCGAATAACCAAATCAGTGTGCATAAAGTCCCAGGCGACGATCGGATTGACCAGGCCGACGCCGGAACCCAGACGCGCCATTTCGCAAATGGTCAATGAATAGGGCGTTTCGACCCGTACCGGGAGGCTCAGGCCAAGATGCTCCATCAGACGATTAAGCTGCTGCTGACTGCTGTCTTCGGGACTGAGCGCCAGAAAGTCAGTACGGGCTAAATCGGCCGGATGAATGATTTTCCGCTGCGCCAGCGGATGATTTTTTGCCATAACCACCACGCCCTCCGCTTTCAGAAAAGGCGAGTGTTCCAGCCCGCCGGGCGGAATTTCATCGGCCATCAGTCCGAAATCAACCTGACCTGCCATCACCTGCTGATAGACCTCGCGCGAGCTGAGTACTTTGAGCGAAATTTGAATATTGCGCTGTTCAAGGTCAAAGCTGGCAATCGCCCGTGGCAGAAACAAATTTCCCAGCGCCGGATAGGCCGCAATGGTCAGTCTGCCGAGGCCCAGTTCGCTGAGCGAGCGCAGGCGATGTGCTATCGCTTCCATTCCAATAAAGTGTTGATCGACATCTACCATCAGGGCAGTGGCTTCCTGGGTTGGCAATAGCCGGCCGCGTACGCGGGCAAACAGTTTTAGTCCGGCATTTTCTTCCAGTTTGCGTATCGCCTGGCTGACCGCCGGCTGCGAAATATCTAGCTTTTCTGCCGCGCGGCTGGTGCTTCCCGTCAGCATGACGGCGCGAAAAATCTCAATTTCACGGTACATGAAAAGTTATAACCTCTGCTTATAGGGTAAATAATTTCACGTATTGCTGGATGCATAACTATCACTGAAAATCGGCATTAGCAAATCCCTTTGGAATCTAAAAAATGCAATATATCGATCCTGCTAAGCAAAAGTTTGCCAGCCTCTCTCCCGCCGTATGGCGTGCATCGACGGTGGTGTTTGATACTTTTGAAGAGTTTGCCGAGCGTAAGCAGCGCCAGCCCGATGGCTACAGTTATGGCATCACCGGCACGCCTACCGCGCGTGAACTTGAGCGGCGCGTGGCCGCGCTGGAAAATGGTCGTCACTGCGTGGTTGTGCCCTCCGGACAGGCGGCGCTGATGGTGTCAGTGATGGCGTTTGTGCGCGGTGGCGATCATCTGTTGATCTCTGATTCCTGCTACGGCGCGCTTAAAACCTTTGCCCGCAGCTGGCTGAGTCAGATGGGCGTTGACGTTGAGTTTTATCCCCCGACGATTGATGGCGCGATTGAAACGCTGATCCGCCCGAACACCCGCATGATTTGTATGGAAGCGCCTGGCACCGTGACGATGGAGATGCAGGACGTGGCTGCGGTAACGGCGGTGGCCAAAAAATATGGCGTTAAAACCATGCTGGATAATACCTGGGCCAGCCCGCTCTATTTTCGCCCGCTGGATCACGGCGTTGACCTGTCAATTGAGGCGGCGACTAAGATGTTTGGTGGCCATTCAGACCTGCTGATGGGCACCATCAGTTTGAATAATGCCGATGACTACGCCGTGCTGCGTGAAACCCAAAGCATTATGGGGCTGAACACCAGTCCGGAAGATTGCTTTCTGGTACTGCGCGGGCTGGAAACCTTCTCTTTACGTATGCAGCATCAGAGCGCGTCTACGCGTAAAGTTGCGGACTGGCTGGCAGCGCAGCCACAGATTGACAGCGTGTTGTTTCCGGTGCTGGAAAGCGATCCGGGGCATGAGATCTGGAAAAAACAGTTTAGCGGCAATGGCTGCCTGTTCTCTTTTATCTTCCGTCCGGCGAAAGAACAGGCCATTAGCGCCTTTTTCAATGCGCTCAACCATTTTCCCATCGGCGCGAGCTGGGGCGGTACTCATAGCCTGATTGCTTACTATCCGGCCAGCCAGCAGCAGGCAAGAGCTTTTACGCCAACCCAGCAGGCGATTATTCGAATTTCCATCGGGCTTGAAGACCCGGAACTGCTTATTGCGGATCTGAAGCAGGCGCTTAGCGCCTGGCAACAGGCTGCCGGTTAGTTTTCTCACACAAAACGACAAGGGTATAACAATGAAAACGCAACTCCGTTTTATGGCCCTCACGCTGAGTGCGGTGCTTTCCCTGAGCAGTGTCGCCTTCGCCGCTGATAATTCGCTGGCCGACATACGGGCCAAAGGTGAAATCCGTATTGCTAACACCCAGGCAAGCCCGCCGTGGAGCTTTATTAACGATCGGGACCAGCCGGACGGTTATGACGTCGCGATGGCAAAGGAAGTTGCAAAACGTATTGGTATTGCGCGCGTTACCTTTATTGCCGACACCTTTAAAAATTTTGTCGAAGGGCTGAAAACTGACAAGTATGACCTGGTGATGAACGATCTGACGCCGACTCCTGAGCGTGAGAAACAGGTGGACTTTTCTGAGCCCTATGGCGTAGAGGAGTTTCGCATCTACGTCCTCAACAGCAACGAGGATATCCATCAGCAGTCCGACCTCGACGGCAAGAAAGTGGGTGCCACGGCGGGGACCACCAATGAATCCTGGTCAAGGGAACACCTGACTAAATCCGATATTCTGGCCTATGACAATGGCGGGCTGGTGTTCAACGACCTGGCGAATGGGCGGATTGATGTGGTGATCTCTTCTTACTTCGGCGGGGAGCGCTACAAAAAAGCCAATAATCTGCCGATTAAAGCCGTGGGGCAGCCATTGACCTATCAGCTGTCTGCCGCCGCGTTGCCAAAAGGCCATGACAGCCTGAAAGCCGCCATCGATCAGGCCATCCAGGCGATGATTGCCGATGGTACGGTCAGCAAACTGTCGCAAAAATATATCGGCCCGGACTATCAGATGGTCGCTGACATTGTGAAAGCCAAAGCCGAGGTTAAGTAATGTATGAACTTTTTCTGCGTGCGCTGCCGCTGCTGCAGCAGGCGGTAATAATGACGCTGGGGCTGGGCCTCAGCGCATTTGTGCTGGGCAGCGTGTTGGGGATGGCTATCGCGCTGATGCGTAATTCAACCCTCCGCCTGCTGCGCATTGTGGCGTTCAGCTATGTCTCCATTTTTCGCGGTACGCCACTGCTGGTACAAATTCTGCTGATCTATTTTGGCCTGCCGAGGCTCGGTATTACCCTCAACCCGGTTCCGTCAGCGCTGACGGCGCTGACGTTGTTTTCCGCCTCCTACCTGAGCGAAAACTTTCGCTCAGGTATCAACAGCGTCGATAAGGGACAGTGGGAAGCATGCATGTCGATGGGCATGGGCTACTGGACCTGCCTGCGGCGTATTATTCTGCCGCAGGCATTTCGCATTGCGCTGCCGCCGCTGGGAAGCCGGCTGATCGCGCTGATGAAAGATACCTCGCTGGCGTCCACCGTGACGGTAATGGAACTGACGCGCGTTGCCGAACAGGTGGGAGCCACAACGTTTCGCTATATGGAAATGTTTCTGATGGTCGGATTCATTTACTGGATAATTAACCAGATTCTGACCCTTCTTCAAACCTGGCTGGAAGGCCATCTGACGAGGTATATGCGATGAGTCAAGACAGCCCAAAAGTCGCCGTCACCTCGCTGGTCAAATCCTTTGACAAACTGCCGGTACTGCGCGATGTCAATCTTGAGGTTTACGCCGGTGAGGTGGTGGTCATTCTTGGCCCCTCCGGTTCAGGGAAAACCACGCTGCTGCGTTCGTTAAACTTCCTTGAGCAGCCTGATAGCGGCACGATCCGGGTGTGCGGGCATGGTATCAGCATTGCCCGTGGCCAGCCGCTGTCGCGTGAAGATAAGCAGCAGATAACCCAGCTGCGTCAGAAAACGGCGATGGTATTTCAGGCGTTCAACCTTTTCCCGCATAAGACCGCGTTGGAAAACGTCACTGAAGGACTTATCAGCGTGCGTAAAATGGAGAAATCTCAGGCCATCGCACGCGGCAGGGCGCTGCTTAAACAGGTGGGGCTGGCGGAGAAGGCCGATAGCTACCCGGCTAAGCTTTCCGGTGGTCAGAAGCAGCGTGTCGCCATCGCCCGGGGTCTGGCGATGGAGCCTGAGGTGATTTTTTTTGATGAACCGACGTCGGCGCTGGACCCGGAACTGCGCGATGAGGTGCTGAGCGTGATGCGCCAGCTGGCCGGAGCCGGCATGACGATGATTGTCGTTACCCATGAGTTACGCTTTGCCCGCGAGGTGGCCGACCGGGTGATCTTTATGGAAGGTGGGGCGATCGTCGCCAATGAAAAGCCGGCGGTTTTCTTTGATGACGGTGCCAGCCCGCGCATCAAACAGTTTTTGAACCGTTATTAGCTTTTTCGCCTGAGTGTGCTGCGTCATCGGGCCGGAGTCGATGGCGCGGCAGCGGTCTGCTATTTGTTCACGCTATTATTTACGTTTGCTACTCTGTTTCAGCCTTCAGCATTTTCTCTCCGCATCGCTATCAGTGTTTATCCGATAAGTAATAAATTTTATTTTAATGCTGCCGGATTGAATTTATGTGCCAGTTTGAGATCGTGGTCACATATATTTAACCGAAAAGTGTGATCTGAATTATCAATTCCAGCTATTTACTCTTCCTGTGTTGTTTTTGTCCTGATGGACGGACAAAATTTAGTATTGTTATTCACTCCTTGCCTTCCTATATTTATCCTCAGTTATTTTTACCTGGCTCGCATGGTATAGCGAACTTAATTAATATTAATCTGGTATGTAATAAGGGTAAATAATGCAAGTGATTACCTCGCGACAGAGCAGATTATTGAAGTTCCTCTTATCGAAAAAGGAATATGTTACGCTATTGAAAATTTCAGAACATCTGAACGTTTCAGCGAAAACTATTCAACGTGATTTACGCTTTCTTGAACAATGGTTGTCAGAATGGAAAATAGGGCTTGATAAGCGCTCAGGGTCCGGTGTTATGCTGATAACCAATAATTTCACTGACCTTTTGCAATTAGAACATTTTCTTAGCGGTGAAGTTGATGAAATAGATGTAATGATGAATAACTCCAGACGGGTCAAAATTGCTTCGCAGTTATTAAGCGAAACGCCGAAAGAAACCTCGATAAATAAACTTTCTGAACGTTATTTCATCAGCAGCGCCTCAATTGTTAATGATTTAAAAGTTATTGAATCCTGGATAGCACCGCTGGATTTAACGCTTATTCGCAGCCAGAGCGGCACCCATATTGAAGGCAGTGAAACCAGCGTGCGTCAGGCGATGGCTTCGTTGATTAATGGCATTATTAATCATAATGAGCCAGGCGCTATTATTCACTCGCGACTGGATTCTGGCAGTTATAAAGCGTTAATAAACTATTTTGGCGAGGAGGACGTTCTATTTGTCCAGTCATTACTTCAGGAAATGGAGCGTAAACTAAGCTGGTCGCTGGGAGAACCTTATTACGTCAATATCTTTACCCATATTTTGATTATGATGTATCGCATAACGCGCGGTAACGCTTTGCCGCGCCTTGAGCAGGGGCATCAGCTATTTGATGAATCTATTTTTAGTGTTGCTAAAAATATGCTGCAAAAGATTGAAGCGCGTATCGCGCATCCTCTGCCGGAAGATGAAAGCTGGTTTATTTATCAGTACATCATCTCCTCGGGCGTGGTGGTTGAAGAGCGTAATGATGTCAGCATGATGCGCTACATGCATTCCAGCGATGAAGCCCGACAGATTACCACCCGACTGATTGCCGTCTTTTCGGTCATGATCGATATCGATCTAACCGGCGACAGCGCGCTATATGAGGGGCTGCTTATTCATATTAAGCCGCTGATTAACCGCCTTAATTATCGTATCTATATTCGTAATCCGCTGCTGGAAGAAATTAAAGACGAATTAACCGACGTCTGGCCGCTTACCCAGCGAGCGGTAAATCAGGTTTTCAGCAGTTGGGGAAAGCAGGCAGTTTCTGATGATGAAATTGGTTATCTCACCGTCCATTTTCAGGCGGCGCTGGAAAGACAGGTTGTCAAAAAGCGTGTTCTGCTGGTGTGTTCAACCGGTATTGGCACGTCACATCTGCTGAAAAGTCGGGTGCTGAGAGCCTTTCCGGACTGGACTATCGTTGGCGTGATGCCGGCAGCCAGCCTGAATGCTCTCCAGCCGCAGGACAATATTGAACTGGTGATCTCAACGATTAATCTGCCGGATTTCGCTTTGCCGGTGGTGTATGTCAGCGCGTTTTTTAATGATGCAGACATTAGACGAGTTACCGAGAAGGTTATCACTGAGAAATTACACCATGCGGCAATGTCTGCCGCTGGCAATAAAATTTTATATCCATGAGGTGAGGAATATGGACATAAGCAAGATTTTAAACACCAAACGCGTCCTGCTCGATATGAACGCCACCAATAAAGCTGAAGCTATCGAAGAGCTTACTGACTTATTACATAAAGATGGTGCGATCAGCTGCCGGGAAACGTTTATTCAGGATGTCTGGCAGCGCGAGTCCGAAGGATCAACCGGCTTTGAAAATCATATTGCAATCCCGCATGGAAAATCGTCTGCCGTGGTGAATACTACCCTGGCAATCGGCCGCACCCGACAGGATATTGCCTGGGAAACGTTGGATGGCAGTCACGTACGCTGCATTATTTTGTTTGCCGTCCGTCTGGAAGATCAAAACACTACCCATATTCGCCTGCTCTCCCAGGTCGCCGGAGCGCTGGCTGATGATGACGTAATTGAACAGCTACTCAAAGAAACCAGTCCGCAAAAGATTATTGATTTATTCAGTCAATATGCTGAGTCGGATGTTTGCTAACAATAACACTGGAGTCTGAGATGAATATTGTCTGTGTTGCCGCCTGTACCGCGGGTATTGCTCATACCTATATCGCACGAGAGAAGTTAATTAAAGGCGCGAAAGCGCTGGGCCACAATATCAAAGT
The DNA here is from genome assembly GCF_002006995.1 of Izhakiella australiensis. Taxonomy (GTDB): domain Bacteria; phylum Pseudomonadota; class Gammaproteobacteria; order Enterobacterales; family Enterobacteriaceae; genus Izhakiella; species Izhakiella australiensis. Next base: position 666,699 of record NZ_MRUL01000001.1, read on the forward strand.
TGAAACTCAGGGAACTATTGGTACTGAGAATGAGCTTGCTGCTGAAGACATTGCCGCTGCGGATGTCGTTATTCTTGCTGTTGATGTGAAAATTAAGGGTGAAGAGCGATTTAAAAATAAACGGATCGTCAGAGTAAAAACCGAAGTGGTTATTAAGTCGCCGATTCAGTTTATCGAAAAGGTCGAGAAATCATTGGCCAATGCCTGATCCTTATTCTGGAGGGATCTACCATGAGTGAGAATAAAACCCCCATCACGCAGGAAATTAAAAAGCATTTGTTAACTGGTATTTCATGGATGATACCGCTGATTGTCGCCGCCGGGATCTGTATCGCTCTCGGCCAGGTGTTTGGTGGCACCAACGTGGCAGAAAAAGTCGGCACCATCCCCTGGATGCTCAACCAAATCGGCGGTTGGGGAATGGGGCTGATTGTGCCGCTGATCTGCGCCGCCATCGCCTACTCGATTGCTGATCGTCCGGGTTTTGCGCCGGGGCTGATCGTGGGGTTTGTCTGCGGACAGAGCCACACCGGCTTTATCGGCGGCATGTTAGGCGGCTTTCTGGTGGGCTATACGGTACTGCTGCTTAAGCACTATATCCGCCTGCCGAAATCGATGCAGGGGCTGATGCCGGTTATGATATTGCCGGTATTAAGCACCGTTATTAGCGGTCTGCTGATGATGACCCTGATAGGTAAGCCGATTGCCATGCTGCAGGAAGCGCTGATCCATATGCTGCAGTCAATTCAGGGCGGTTCGCGTTTCCTGCTGGGCGCTATTCTCGGCGCGATGGCAACCTTCGATTTCGGTGGCCCGGTGAATAAAACCATGTCGCTGTTTGCCGACGGACTGCTGGTAAGCGGCGTCTACGGGCCGGAGGCGGTGAAGTTTGCCGGCTCAATGATCCCGCCATTTGGCATAACCCTGTCATTCCTGCTAACCCGGCATAAATATACCCGCGCCGAAACCGAGGCACTAAAGGCCGCATTCCCCATGGGGATCTGCATGATAACCGAAGGCGTGATCCCGATTGCCGCCCGCGATCTGCTGCGAGTAGTGGGCTCCTGCGTCGTCGCTTCGGCGGTGGCCGGCGGGCTAATCATGACCTGGGAAGTCGGCAGCCCGGTGCCGCATGGTGGGATGTTTGTGGTACCGCTGTTTATCCATCCGCTGGTTTTTTGCCTGGCGCTGGCGATTGGCACGGTGATCTGCGGCGTGATGCTGTCGCTGTGGAAAAAACCGGTAACCGAGCGTGATGAGGAGTTTGACGAGCTGAATGATCAGAAAGTTAACGACGACGAAATCACCTTTACTCTCGAATAAACGGAGGCTCTATGTTTGCCGATATGAAAACGATGCTGGCCAAAGCCTGGAAGGAACGTTATGCCCTGTTAGCGATTAACTGCATGAACCTGGAAAGCGCGCGTGCAGCGGTACGGGCGGCGGAAAAATACCGTGCGCCGATTATTCTCAATCTCTATCAGGGGCATCTGGCGCACTTTCCGCCGGCAACCGCAGCGGCGGTGGTCAGAGCGCTGGCCGATGAGGCGAGCATCCCCGTGACGCTTAGCCTCGATCACGGTAAAGATCCGATCAAAATTCGTCAGGCTTTTCGCGCCGGATTCAGCGGGCTGATGATCGATGCCTCGGCGTTTCCACTGGCGGAAAATATTCGCCAGACGCGTGAGGTGACGCAGCTGGTCTCCGGCGTTGGGCCGCTGTGCGTTGAAGGCGAGCTGGGACACCTGGCGGATGCGCCGGTCTACGACCATGCGACCAATGCCGATCTGATGACGCAGCCGGCGGACGTCGCTCCCTTTATTGAGCAGACCGATATTGACCTGCTGGCGGTCTCCGTTGGTACGGCGCACGGCGTTTACGCGCCTGGAGTGAAGCCGCAAATCGATTTTGACCGTCTGGCGGAGATCCAGCGCGCTTCCAGCGTGCCGCTGGCGTTACACGGCGGTAGTGGTACACCGTTTGAACAGCTGGAGCGCTGTCCGGCGTTCGGCGTGGCGAAAATCAACGTTGGCGCCGCCTCATTTGAAGCCGGGAAGGGCGCTCTGCTGCATACCCTGTGCCACGACAGTTCGATTGAGCTGACCGATGCGCTCGCGGCGATGGAACAGGCCAGCGCCGAAGCTCTCGCCCCCTATTTGCAGGCGTCCGGCTCAATATATAAAGCCTGATTATATTTCACGATACCTTCCGTGCCAGCGCATTCGCGCCCTGGCAAGGCCTGCTACACCCTGAAACTGGAGAATAACGATGTTAGTTTCAATGAAAGAACTGCTTAAACCGACCCGCGAACATGGGTTTGCCATCGGCGCTTTTAACGTGGCGGATAGCTGTTTTATTCGCGCCGTCGTGGAGGAAGCTGAAGCAACCAACACGCCGGCGATTATTTCGATTCACCCCAGCGAACACGACTTTGTCGGCGATGCTTTTTTTGGCTACGTTCGCGAAATTACCCTGCGCAGCCGCGTGCCTTTTACTCTACATCTCGATCATGGCGCCTCGATTGAGCACGTGCAGCGTGCCATCCAGTGCGGTTTCACTTCGGTGATGATTGATGGCTCCTTGCTGCCTTACGAAGAAAACGTGGCGCTTACCTGCGAGGCGGTGCGGCTGGCGCACGCGGTTGGCGTCTCCGTTGAAGGGGAGCTTGGCACGATCGGCCAGACGGGGACTTCCGTTGAGGGGGGCGTATCGAAGGTGACCTATACCGACCCGGCGCAGGCGGAAGATTTTGTCACCCGTACCGGCGTGGATACCCTGGCGGTCGCGATCGGCACTGCGCACGGCATCTATCCGAAAGGAATGCAGCCGGAACTGCAGATGAACATTTTGCGCGATATTGCCGGACGCGTATCGATTCCGCTGGTGCTGCACGGCGGTTCGGCCAACCCGGATGCTGAGATCGCCGAGTCGGTAACCCTTGGCGTCGGAAAAATCAATATTTCAAGTGACATGAAGTATGCCTATTTCCAGAAAGCACGTGAAATTCTCGCCAGGGAGAGCTGGTGGGACCCGAATGTGATTTATCCGGAACCGATCAATGCCGCACGCGAGGTTATCCGTCACAAAATGAAGCTGTTTGGCTCAACCGGCAAGGCCAGCCTCTATTAAGGCTGCGCTAAGGCGGGGTAACCCGCCTGCTGGCATCAGGGGGCAGCGATGCAATATCTCGGTCTGGACGTTGGCGGCAGTAAGATCGCCGCCGTGGTTATGGATGAGCACGGCCGCGAGTTCGGTCGTTTTCGTTGCGCAACGCAAAAGCGTACCCGTCAGCAGTTTGTGGCGACAATCGTCGATTTTATTGCTGATATTCGCGCGCGGATTGGACAGCCGCTGACAACGGGCATCGCGCTGCCTGGTAGCATTTCGCCGCATACCGGCACCATCAGAAATGCCAACATTCAGGTCATTAACGTCTACCGGTTGCAGGATGCATTGCAGCAGCGTCTCGGCCAGCGGGTGGTGCTGGCTAATGATGGCAACTGTTTCGCTTTATCCGAGGCGTGCGATGGCGCCGGTGCCGGCTATGGGCTGGTGTTTACTGATTCTTTCACTACCCCGATTATTTCTGCGTGCCATGGCGATAGCAGCGGTATGCGTGGCGCTGCCTGGCTGGCCGTGCGCAGCGGAGGTTAAAAATGAAACGTTCACAGATAAATTATGCCATTGATAAGGCGCACGCCGTTGCTGAAACTTTTCGCGTTTGTCTGCCGGAGTTCGCCTGGTTTACCGCCGATATCTGGCCGCAAAAACTGGCTGAAGGTTGGCAGGAAGTTCATGATTTACAGCTGGGCTGGGATATCACTGATTTTGGCAGCGGCTGTTTTAATGAAACCGGCCTGACGCTACTGACGCTACGTAACGGCGCGCTAAACGATGCGCGCTATCCCAAACCTTTCGCTGAAAAAATGCTGCAGATTCAGCAGGACCAGCAGACGCCGTGGCATTTTCACTATCAAAAAATGGAGGATATTATTAACCGCGGCGGCGGCGATCTTTGTATGCAACTGGCATGGGCGACAGAGGATGAGCGGCTGGATGACCAGCGCAGCGTCAGCGTGGCGGTAGATGGCAGGCAGCGCATGCTGAAGTTCGGCGATACTCTGGTCTTGAAACCGGGGCAGGGCGTCTGTTTACCGACGCGCTTATATCATCGCTTTTGGGCCGAAAAAGGCTTTGTGCTGGGCTGGGAAATTTCGCGGGTTAATGACGATCGCCAGGACAACTGTTTTCTGCAAGCCAGTGGCCGCTTTCCGGTTATTCAGGAAGATGAGCCGATAAAGTGGCTATTGTGCAGTGAATACGGGCGGCTGTAATGCGCTTAACGCGCCGGCGATAAAAGCGCCGGGCGCGTTGTTTTGCTGGCGTTCCGCACTTATTTTCGGCTAATAATTTCGGCCGGAACCGGTTCGCCGTGATATTTCTGGTAAATAGCGCTCAGCTTGCCGTTTTTGAGGTTGGTTTCAATCCACTGGTTGAGCTTTTCCTTTAACTCCGGCTCATTTTTTCTCAGGCCAATGGCTAAATCAAAAACCGTCAGCGTCATTTTAGGCTCAAAGGCCAGCTTAGGATTCTGTTTCTTTATCTGATTAACCAACGTGGCCGAAGTGGCGACGGCATAAGCCTGGCCGCTGACGGCGGCGGTGACCAGCGTGGCATCGTCATCATAGCGCTGGATGGTGTAGCCATTTTTCATCGCGTCTTTACTGAGCATGGAATCCTGAGTGGTGCCGCGGGTAACGGTGATCGCGTGACCTTTAAGGTCGCCCCAGTCGCTGACTTTAGTCGCAGCCGGCGCGGCGATCACTGAACGTAATCCGGCATAGGCGCGGGTAAAGTCGACGACCCTTGCGCGTTCAGGCGTAACGGATAGGGTGGAAATAACAATATCCGCCTTGTTGGTCTGTAAGTTGGGGATGCGCGTCGGGCCGGTAGTTTCGATAAACTTAAGCTTTAATCCCCAGTCTTTGGCCAGCAGCTCGGCGGTTTCAACGTCGGAACCGACGGGCTTCATCGACGCATCCAGCATGCCCGAAGGCGGCAGGGACATATCGGTAGCGACGCGTAGCTCTCCGCGCTGCTGGATATCTTGCAGCGCGTTTGCCGAAGCCGGCAGCGTGATAACGGCAGACAGTAAGGTAGCGAACAGGGCGATTTTCTTTGTAGGGTTCATTATTATTTTCCTTACGGTAGTTACGGGTGATGAATTAATGGTTCAAAGATCGTTTGATACAAATTCCTGTAGCTCAACGGTTTCCGGTGTTTTCAGAATGGCGACCGTACCGCTTTCATGCACTTTCCCCTGATGCATAAAAATCACCTTATCGGCGACTTTGCGCGCGAAGTTCATCTCATGCGTCACCATAATCATGGTCATGCCGCTGCCCGCCAGACGTTCAATAACGCGCAGCACCTCGCCGGTGAGCTTGGGATCTAATGCGGAAGTCACTTCATCAAACAGCATCACTTTGGGTTTCATTGCCAGCGAACGGGCGATGGCGGCGCGCTGCTGCTGACCGCCTGAAAGCTGTTCAGGATAGCTATCGGCCTTATCCGCCAGGCCAACCTGCTCAAGTACCGATAGCGCCAGGGTTCTGGCGTCGGACCGGGCCATTTTTTTTACCGATACCGGCCCGAGGGTAATGTTTTGCTCAATGGTCAGATGGGGAAACAGGTTGTAACTCTGAAATACGATGCCGACGTCCTGGCGCAGTTTGCGCAGATCGACGTGCGGATCTTCAACGTTATGACCGCATACTTCGATGCTGCCGCCGTTGATGGTTTCCAGTCGGTCAATGCAGCGCAGCGCGGTGCTTTTACCTGAGCCACTGGCGCCGATAAGCGCCACAACCTGGCCCTGATTAACCGAAAAGGAGACGTCTTTAAGCACCTGATTGTGACCGAAACTCTTTTGCACATTGCTCAGTGTAATAATCGACATGGTGGTTACCTTCAGTACTTAATTGATTTCCGGCGCGGCCGCTTGCAGACGCCTGGCTTGCTTTTCAGATGTACCCCGCTCAAGGCGGCGGCTGAGTACCGATACCGGAAAGCAGAGGCAGAAATAGATGCCTGCAACAATGAGATAGATGATGAATGGCTGGAAGATGGAGTTATTAATCAGCTGCCCGGCGCGCGCCAGTTCAACGAATCCCACCACCGAGGCCAGTGAGGTGTTTTTGATTATCTGTACCGAAAAGCCCACGGTTGGCGGCGTAGCCAGCCTGATCGCTTGCGGTAGTATCACCTTAAACATGCGCTGGGTGCGCGACAGCGCCAGACACTCCGCCGCCTCCCACTGCGCCTTCGGCACGGACTGAATACAGCCGCGCCAGATTTCACCGAGATAGGCGCTGGCATAGATAGTCAGTGAGACGCCTGCCGCCAGCAGCGGGGAGATGGAGAAGCCCAGCTGCGGCAGACCGAAGTAGACCATAAACATAATGATCAGCAGCGGCGTTCCCTGTATCAGCTGCACCCAGGCGCTAACCAGCAGGCGCAGCGGCCGCAGGGGCGCGATGCGTCCCATGGCGATGACAAAACCCAGTAAGCCGCCGCCGCCGAACGCCATCAGCGACAGAATGGCGGTCCACAGCGTACCCTGCAGTAAAAACTGGATGTGGGCGAAATTAAGGGGAATATTCATTTTTATGCCTTCTTAGATCGGGGTGCCAAGACGGCGACGGCGTGGAAAAATCACCAGTCCGAAAAGCCAGAACCCAAGGCGCATCAGCAGCGAAAGCGCAATATAAATAGCGGCCACGATGATGAACGTCTCAAACGGTAAATAGGTTTCCGACTGAATGAAGTTAGCGGTGGCCGTTAACTCTTCAGCAGAAATTTGCGAGGTGACCGAGGAGGCGAGCATCAGCAGAATAAACTGGCTGGTCAGCGAGGGATAAACCCGCTCTATCGCCGGGCGCAGGGCAACATGCCAGTATTGCTGCCATTTGCTCAGCCCCAGCGTTTCAGCCGCTTCCCATTGCCCTTTATGAACCGATTCAAATCCGGCGCGCATGATTTCGGCGGTGTAAGCCCCCACGTTAATCGTTAAGGCAATGACGGAGACGGTGAAAGCGGTAAAGGAGAACCCCAGGCTGGAGAGACCGAAGTAAACCAGGAAGATCTGCACCAGAAAGGGCGTATTGCGGATCGACTCCACGTAGACCGCTGCGATCCTGGTAAACAGCGCTGACTGTGAGCGACGGGCGACGGCGCAGAGCGTACCGATGAGAAAACCCGTTACTGTTGTAATCAACGCCAGTTTTGCCGTCAGCAGCGCGCCGTCCAGCAGCAGCTGCCATTGCAAAAGTATTGTCGTGAAATCAAGCGTCATTACCTGTACTCCGGTTAATTGGTCGCTGCGGTTTGCTGGCCGGTAAGACGGTCATAAACTTTAAACAGTGCCTGATTACCGTTTGCGCCTTCGCCGTACGCCTGCGCGTTTTGATATTGCGTCGCCACCAGGGCAGTGGCCGGCAGGGGAACCGGATGTTTCTGCGCTGCTTCCAGTACCAGCCGCAGATCTTTCATCATCAGGTCGATACGGAACCCAGCGGAAGCGTCACCTTCGATCATGGCGACACCGAGTTTGTCCAGCATCCAGGACGCGGCTGAACCACCCAGCAGCACTTCGCGCATTTGCGCCAGGTCAATGCCCCAGGCGCGGGCCAGCGCCAGCGCTTCGCAAATTGCCTGAATATTGATGCCGCAGATAAGCTGATTACACAGTTTCACCGTCTGGCCGGCGCCGGATGCGCCGACGTGATTGAGGGTGGTACCCATCGCGCGCAGAAAGGGGTTTGCCCGGGCAAATCCATCGGCTTCGCCGCCGACCATTATCGTCAGGGTGGCGTTTTTCGCGCCGACCGGGCCGCCGGAGACCGGCGCATCGAGCATGGTAACGCCGACGGCGGCCAGCTGCTGACTTAGCCTGCGCGTCGCTTCAGGCGCGATGGTACTCATATCGACATACAGTTTTCCTCGCGGCGGATTGGCCAGCAACCCATCCGGACCCTGTACGATGTCATCAACCTGCGGCGTATCCGGCAGCATGGAGATAACGATATCGGCATCGCTTACCGCGGCAGGGATATCATCGACGATCTCCACGCCGAACGGGCGCAGAGCGTCGCCGGCGCCAGGCACGATGTCAAATGCGCGAACGGTAAAGCCTGCCTGAGCAAGGTTGCGCGCCATCTCGCGCCCCATGACGCCGAGACCAAGAAAGCCGACCACGGCGGAAGTCTGGTTATTCATTGTTATTCCCCTGGTATAATTAATTACGTTGCTCAAGCTGGGACAGTTTTTCCACGCGACGAATGAAATCATCCTCTTCAACAAACTCCGCCTGCAGGAACGCTTCGATTAGATCGCGCGCCAGCCAGGGACCCACGATCTGGGCGCCTATACACATCACGTTAACGTCATCATGCTCAACGGCCTGATGGGCGGAATGTACGTCATGGCAGACGGCGGCGCGGATGCCTTTCACCTTGTTAGAGGCGATAACCGCCCCGACGCCGGTACCGCAGACCAGGATGCCGCGTAGCCCGTCAGTAGCGCGAACTTTTTCGCACAGGGCCCAGGCGATATCCGGAAAATCCACCGGTGCCGGATCGTGGCTGCCAACGTCCTCAACCTGATAGCCGGACTGCTGTAGAAAGCTTGATAATTCCTGCTTGAGATGAAATCCGGCGTGGTCGCTACCAATGACTATCTGCATCTGTTTTTCCTTATGAAGGGTTGTTGTTAGCTAAAGGCGATGCGCCAAGCATGCGGATGGTGGCGCGACGACGAAAATCAGCGCCAATTTCAAAATGGCGTCCCAGCAGTTCGTCCGCTCGCTCTTCGTCGCGTTCGACGATAGCGGCAAAGATGGCGCGGTGATGATCGATGAGAAATTCTTCAATACCTTCCACCTGAATGATTTGCTCGCGCCTGTCGAGATGGGAGCGACGCATCAGCACGCTGATCGATTGGTAAATATTGATCAGCGTTGGCGAGCCTGAGGCGTTAACCATAGTTTCATGGAAGCGGAAGTCGGCGATGCCGCCGGATTCGGGGGTATGAATGGTGTCAACAATATCGCTGATGCAGGCAGCGAGACGATCGTAATCGCTCTGCGTCGCTCGCTGACAGGCAAGGCGCACCGCCTGACGTTCAATGGCGATACGCGCTTGCATCACGTCATCAACCACGTTTGGCTGGTGGGCCAGTACGAAGGTAAAGAACTCGCCGAGCATCGAAACGTCGGGTTTGGTGACCACCGTGCCGACGCCGTGGCGGATCTCTACGGCGCCGATCATCGCCAGCGCCCGCAGGGCTTCGCGTAGTACCGGTCGGCTAACCCCGAGCCTGGCTGACAGTTCGCGCTCCGGCAGCAGGCTGTCGCCGGCTTTTAACTCACCGTTAAGCAACTGCTCCCGCAAAAATTTCACAATCCGGTCATAGCCGCTGCTGCTTTCCGCTTTTTCTCGCCTGATATCCATGGTTTTTCGTTAGTGGTCTTGAGTGGTAATACCAATGGTAGATATGTTGCGAAAACATTAATGTGATGTTGATCGTTTTTTGATCTAAATATTTTTCGCCTTGGGAGAAGGGCGGGGTTCAACGCGTTAGCGGGGTAAATAGCGATGGCTGGCGCATGATCAAAATCACAAAACAACTAAAAACAACATAAAACAATATTTGGTTGTTTTTTGATATAAATATTATGCAATTGATATTTTATTGGTTTTTTATTTTTGTTTTAGTTATTTGGTTGGAATTAAAATCTAAATTATTGTGCGTTGATTAATTTTAAAATAAATATTTTTTGTTGATTTTATTTGTTTTGGTTGTGATTATCTCCAAAACACAAAACAAGCAGTATCAGAACAACATCTTATCTGTGAGGTTTTTATGAAAAAAATAGCCATTATTGGTAGCAGTGGAGGAAATCTTTATAACCTCGGCGGCGCCGACCCGGAGAAGCTACTGGGCGAAATCTATGCTCAGTGTGAGTCAGCGGGGTTTGAAGTGAGCGCCGTTCAGTTCATTGCCGCTGACGCTTCTATGGATAATGCCAGGCCGACTACCGCTGCGGGTGTTTATACCCTGTCGGAAGGGCGTGGAACGAAAGCCAAAAGAACTTACCACGGCAAATTAGCTGATGTTAATGGAGCGGTTAAGGATACGGACGCCAAAATTGCAGAAGATATCCGCAATGGCAACATTGATGGGTTGATTGTGATGAGCGCCGACCCAGGGCGCGCAAATATTGAGGTGTTCAGAGCGGCGGCTGAAACGAAAGTACCGATCGTAGGCACTGGCGGCACCTCAATGGCAATGATTGCGGCATCAGGCGCAAAAGTTGTTGCGACGTCGGGAACCACCGGCACCACCAGCCGCACCCGTGCGGTGTCTTTTGTTGCCTCACTGGCCAAACACTGGGGTATGAAATATCGCCCTGATTTAGGCGGCGCAAGCGCGGCCGGTTCAGGTTCAGGTTCAGGTTCAGGTAAAAGCTTATTTAAGCGCATTAATATCCGCAGCATCATGATCCCGGCATTACCGGGCTTTATCGCGATGGCGATTGTGCTGGCTGCCAGCCATATTCCGGGCCTCGAAAAGCTTAACGACATTTTTGAAATCTTACTGAAAGGGCTCCCCGTTCTGGTCGCTGTGCTGGCGGCAAAGCAGGTTTCAGAACTGGATGAAGTTTCAATCGTATCCGGTATTGTCGCCGGGGTTCTCTCCGTTGAAGGGGGCTTGATCGGCGGCATAATCGGTGGCTTGCTCGCCGGTATCTTTGTTCGCTATCTGTTCGAACTTTGCCTGAACTGGCGATTCCCGATGACCACCGTCAACATTGTAGCCGGCGGAATTTCCGGACTTGCTGCGGGCCTGATTATGCATTACCTGCTCAGCCCGCTGGCGCTGATGGCCGGTGATTACATCAAGCTTGGCATTTCAGCGACGCTTGCTTACAGCCCTATTCTGGCGGGTCTGCTCGCCGGTTTGGTTATCTGGCCTGCAATCCTTGCCGGGGTTTATCACGCGGTTATTCTTCCGCTGGTGCTGCTTGAGATGGAAAAGTCAGGCTTCAGTTTCCTGGGGGCCGTAGATATGGTTGGTCTGGTCATGGTCGCTGCGGGTATCAATCTTGCCAATATTATTGCGCCGCGTGAAAGAAGCGAAGCTGCCGTCGCCACCCCAGGCCTGCTGATTAATCTTGGGTTTGGCACCTTTGTCGAATCGGCTTATCCCTTTATGTTTGCTAATAAAGTTGTCTTCATCTCGGCAATTATATTTTCAGGCTTAGGCGGCATGTTACTGGGTTATTTTAACGTAATGGGCGTGGCCTATGTACCTGCCTTTGTCTCGCCGTTTATGTCAAATAATGCATTAAAGATGGGCATTGTAATGGCAATAGTCATGGTTCTCACCTGTATCGCTACCGTTATTGCAAATCGTTTCAAAGCCATCGTTAAAAATCAGCCGTCACCACAGGTCACTCAGTCAATTAAATAACTCACCAGCCATAAAGAGGTAAATTATGTTTAAAGGTGATATGAATAAAAAGCGCGCCGCAGCCATTTTGAAAGTTAAAGACGCCATTGCGTTACATGGCGGTCAGACAATTTTAAGTACCGGCATTACTGGCGATGATGCGCGTCTTGCAAAAGCGGTTTGTGACGCGGGCGTGAAGCTGCTGGAACCCAACCACCCCGCGTTGGCACTGGCGCGCGGTCACCGTGGCGTAACTAACATGCACGCCGCAGAGCAGATCCGCCATGAGATTTCGAATAGCCAAATGGCAGAAGCCTGCAAGGGTGTGCGTAATGTTGTTGCCGACGATGTATTCATCACCGTTGGTATCTCCGGCGGCTTTACTGAGACGCTGCCAGTTCCGCTGTCTGATGAACACATTCTGGAAATCGCCCGTTCCGGCGCTGACGGCCTGCATACGCATAAGTCTGATTGGGACGATCTGAAGGCATTGGTTGAGCTGGCCCATAAATATGGTCTGACCGTGGATGCCTATATTGGTCATCCTGATGATCTTCACACTTTCGGCCTGCCGGCGCGGACGCCGGAAGAGGTCGCCCAGGTGGCAAAACGTATGCAGGACATTGGCGTAGACATGATCGGTCTGATGACGGGGATGAGTTACGAAGGCGTCGCGGCAGGCGACATTCCGCAGATTATCAAAGATCGCCTGCATGCGCTGGTTAACGCCGTTGAGGTGCCTACGCTGGCTGAAGGCGGCATTAATCTGCGCAATGCTCAGGCATTTCGTGATACCGGCGTCAATATTCTGGTGGTGGGTACGGCTATCGATAACATGGTTCAGGCTGCGGCTAAAGACGCCGTTCTCCCCTTCATTCAGCACTAGCCCTGCGGTCCGGGGGCCGCGGCCCCCTTGGGAGATCAATCATTATGAAGTTGATTGCAATTGATATGGACGGAACATTACTGAATTCCGCTGGCCATATTTCTGCTGAGAATCGGCAGGGACTGGAGGATTTTGTCAGGACATTTAACGGCGTCATTGCGGTTTGCTCAGCCCGTCCTTTAGTGACGCTGTTCAGACTGCTGGCTGACCAGCAGGTACTTCACCTTGTGCGTTACATCGCCGGTTTCAATGGTTGTCAACTTTTTGATAATGAAGAAAATAAGATTGTTTTTGAACGTCTGATGACCTCTGTAGAAGTTTGCGATGTAAATTCAGGGGTCAATTTGAATCACTATGCACACCATTTTTTTACCCGTAATGAAATTAAGCATTCAAACCTCAGCGGAATATCCACGTATTCCCACTACGAAGCCAACGCTTTTGACTTACCGTTGAATTGTTATCCGCTTGCAGAAATTTATAGCTCTTCGGATATCTACAAAATCACCGTGTGCGGTGATGCATCCAGCATTCCACTTTTCCAGCAAATTATTTCGCGTCAATTACCCGATGGGCTTAGCTGTATGGCAACAGGAGAGAACTATATCGATATCCAGCCTTCAGCAATTGATAAAGGGAGCGCCATTGAACGTATTAAAGCCAACCTTAAATTAGCGACAGATGATGTTGTTGCTATTGGCGATCAGCAAAATGATCTGCCCATGTTTAAAGCGGCAGGAACCACCATCGCAATGGATAATGCCGTTCAGATGCTCAAAGATCGGGCTGATATGATAACCTTGCACCACGATCGGCACGGCGTTGCGCACGCTATTCAGCGGTTGCTTTCAAGGTAGCAAAATTGTATCGTCTGAGCGTTGCAACCCGACGAGAGAAGCCCTCTGAATGAATCCAGTTTTAAGGAAAAATTACATACTTGATGCCCTGAAAAAATCAGGGGAAGTCACTGTGATTCGGCTTTCTGAAGAGCTCAATGTCACTTCAGAAACCATCCGACGCGATCTCTCGCAGCTTTCAGATGAAGGGTTGCTAACGAAAATACACGGCGGGGCGCTGAGAAAACAAATTTTTCGTGAGGATAACTTCTCCGAAAGAATGAAATTAATGCGTCCGGCTAAAGAGGTAATTGGTCAGGCTGCTATATCATTAATTTCTGCAAACGATATTATATTTATTGATTCCTGCTCTACTACGCTGATATTTTCTGCGCTTATTCCAGCGCTCCCGCTGACCGTGTTTACTAATTCATCGTTGATTGCTGAAGCAATCAAACAAAATAATCCCTACGCCAGGGTTTACGTTCTTGGCGGTGAATATAATCTTGAGTTCCGGGCAAACTTAGGTGCCGCAGTCATTGAAAAAATAACGGGGATTCGGGCTGATATTTGCTTCCTGGGCGCCGGTGGGATTAGCGAAGCAGGGGGGATACAAGTAAAAAATATTGATGAGGCTTACGTATCGAGAGCGATGATTCGCATGAGTAAGAAGAAAGTCATACTCGCAGATCATACCAAGTTTGGCCAGGAAGGCGTCATGAGCATCGCAGCGATAGAGCAGGTTGATCACATTATCACCGATCCGCATCTCGATACCCAGATATATCGTCCCCACGACTTTCAGAATAAATTCATTATTGCCTGATTTCAGGCGCAGTGTTATTCCCTGATTAACGCCCCTGAACGGAGTGGCCGCCGTTAGCGGCCGTAATCTGCTTATTTCTATGCTGAAAAGATTGCGGGATTATAACTGTCCCGACTTCATTGCCTCCAGAAGTGCGGTAATATATCCATAGCAATAGCCGAAGGCGACACCGACCGGATCGCGGCCAGCGATCGTTGGCACATGATCGGGCATAATCATCCACTTATAGCCTACCTCGCGGTAGACTTTTAATGACTGCACCATATCCATATCTCCTTCGTCAGGGAAACTTTCCATAAAGGAGAGTTTTCCGCCGCGAATATTGCGGAAATGCACGTTGAATATTTTTTCCCGGCGGCCAAACCAGCGAATAATATCATCGATTTCTTCGCGGGGATTATCCAGCATTTCGGCAATCGATCCCTGGCAGAAATTCAGTCCGTGATAGGGGTTTTCACGCATCGTGACAAACTTCTTTAGCCCCTCGACCGTGCCCAGAACGCGCGTCACGCCTTTATAGCCCGGAGGTGTGTATGGATCGTGAGGGTGACAGGCCAGGCGCACGCCGCTGCTTTGCGCGACCGGGATCACCCGTTCGAGAAAATAGTCGATGCGTTCCCAGTTCTCATCCTCAGAAAGCTGACCGGCAAGTCCCGGGGTGGCGTTGTGGTCGGCCTTTTCCCAACGCCAGGCTTCATTAAGTGAACCGCCGCGCCCGCGCTCCATTCCGGTGCGAGGGATGCCGATCAGATTGAGATTATATTTTGCTGCCGGGATACCTGCTTTGCCTATATTTTCAATCATCTGGCAGACTTTATCGATCTGCCGGTCGCGATTGGCGCCAGCCAGTAAAATGTCAGGATAGGGGGCATCTTCAATCGGACGTGAAGACATCGGCAGCTGTATCATGTCCAGAACCAGGCCGAAGCCTTCTACTTTTTCCCGATGGCGCAAGATATCATCCAGCGACCAGCTGGCCGGGTCTCCTTTAGGGTCGGCACAAATATGTTTGATCCCAAGCTGCGCCCATACGCGAAAATCGTCGTCGTCACGGGCTTCAACCTGTGTGCCAATATACATTTTGCCAGTCTCCTTGTGATTTATTGAGCGAATACGCCAGCTTAAGCCGGTGAACCTGCCAGCACCGGCGCTGGCTTTAAGTACGTGCAGAGCCGCGTAAACATCCAGTCATGTGTCGTTGTAACCGTCGTCTGATTGGCTGTCCGCTTTGCTTTTCATACGTGGCGCTTAGCGTTGGTTCTCTCGGGGGCTGAATACTCCGGCTGACCAGGTGTACGGGTTGTTTTGGTAAAAAACAGCGTAATAGCGGCTAAAACCGAAATGGCGCTGAGTATATACAGGCCTGCCGTTGTGCTGCCGGTGGTCTGCTGCAGCACGCCAAAAACCGTCGGCGCAAAGAAGCCACCCAGATTGCCCAATGAGTTAATCAGCGCAATGCCCGGCGCGACGATAGATGTCGGCAGCTGACTTTGCGGTATTGGCCAGAACAGCACGGCGCTGGATTTTGTACCGATACAGACAATGCACAGGGACACTAAACCAAACCACGGATTGTCGATGGTACACAGACAGGTGCCTAGCGCAGCAACAATCAGCGCCAGCGCCAAAATGGTTTCACGATTACCGCGAAAACGATCGCTGACGCGCCCAAGGATATTGATAGAGATGATGGCGCAAATCCAGGGGACTGAATTCAGCAGGCCGATTTGAAATGGCGATAGGCCCTGAATCCGACCGATAATTTCCGGTTGCCAGAACACCAGGGTGTAACCGGTCATGCACATAACAAAGAACAGGAAGCAAAGGTAAGCCATTTTGCCGTCGGTGATCAGCTTCCAACGCGATTTTTCGCCGCTATGCAGATCGCGCGAACTGGCTTCCTCCTGCAATGCCAAACTTAGCGCCTGCTTTTCTTCTGTGCTCAGCCATTTGGCTTCCTCGGGCCTGGATACCAGTATGAAAGCCGCGACAATGCCAACCAGTATCGATAGCGCCCCTTCAATAAACAGTACCCACTGCCAGCCTGGTAATCCCATGAAGTCATGAAGTTCCAGCAGGCCGCCGGTTACCGGCCCCGAGAGCAGATAGGCGGCTGCCGACCCCGTAAGGATCAGCGCGGTAGCGCGTCCGCGGTAAACATTGGGTACCCATTTCCGAAAATAGAACAGGATCCCCGGAAAGAATCCGGCTTCGGCAACGCCGAGTAAAAACCGCAGGATGTAGAATTGCATCGGGGTGGTGACAAAGCCCATGGCTAAAACCACCGCGCCCCAGGTGATCATAATGCGTGTTAACCAGACGCGCGCACCGTATTTATCCATCAACATATTGCTGGGGACTTCAAACAGCGCGTAGCCAATGAAAAACAGCCCTGCGCCGAAGCCAAATGCGGCAGTGCTGATTCCCACGTCTGTTTCAAGACTGTGTTTGATAAATCCGATATTCGTGCGGTCAATTTGGTTAATAATCAACATCAGCACCAGCATCGGAATAGTGCGGGCAAAGAATTTGCGATTAGCACTCCTTACCGCTTTATTTTCATGACCGTTCATAGCGATCCCTTTGTGTTGAAGTTAGGTACCACAGCGCTCCTAAAGTTAAGGTTGAAGCGGAAACTTGTCATTGTGCAGCTGCCTAATTATTGGTCGTTATCAGATCTGGGTTCCAAATTATTTCATTTATTATCAATTAGATAGTTGGTGTGCATATGCATAATTCGGTAAGGCGCAATTATCGAGGTTGTGACAAGTTTGGAGGGTGTCTCACAGTTTACTTTCTGTTGAATTGATTGTTATCCGCTAATCAGATTGAAAATCTGAACAGCTGGCATCAGGGGATATTTATGGAGGGAAATCTGTCACGTGGTGCGGATATCTATGACTGCAATAAATCAGACGCGATAAGATTTTATGTTATCGCGTCCGGGTATCATTAAATATTAGCGCGTGGCTCAGGCATCGTTTCTTTTTCTCAGCCCGGTTTTTGCAGCAAATACCAGCATGGTTAACAGACTGATGGAGAGCATGATGATGTTCACAACTAATCCGGTACCAAAATCACCGGTCAGGTCTTTGACATAGCCCATTGCCGTAGGGCCAAAAAAGCCGCCCAGATTTCCAATGGAGTTGATAACGGCAATACCGCCGGCCGCTGCCGGTCCCACCATAAACAGCGGCGGCACTGACCAGAAGACGGGTAAAACCGCAAACAATCCCGCAGATGCCATCGTTAACCCGACGATGTTCAATAATGCCCCTTTGCTGAAAGCGGTGAGCGTCACTCCCGCAATCGCCAGAATCAGCGGCGCGATAGTATGGAAGACACGTTCATTGTGGCGATCGGAGCGTTTTCCCCACCATAATAGTGCTATCACCGCTGCAATATAAGGGATCACAGAAAGAAAACCGGTGGCAATAAACGAGAATCCGGCGCTTTTAATCAACTGCGGCAGCCAGAAATTGACCGTGGCGTTGGTCATTGAAATTCCCAGAAAGATCAGCGCCAGGCTTAATACGATGGGATGGAAAAAGATGCGCGATACCTGAACGCGGGAGTGGTTTTCACGCTGCTTCAGGTCGACATTAAGCGCATCACGTGCCGCCTGTTTTTCCTGCGAGGTTAGCCACTTCACGTCCTCTATTTTTTCCGGCAGACGGAAGAGCACGAGGATGCCCAGAACAACAGCCGGTAGCGCCTCAATAACAAATAACCATTGCCATCCTTCAAGCCCATGATGGGCGCCTCCGGTAAGAATCAGCCCGGAAACCGGCCCGCCAATTATTGTCGCCAGCGGATTGGATAACAGCAGCAAGCCAATTATTTGTGCCCGGCGTTTATTAGGAAACCATTGGGTTAAATAATAGAGAATTCCCGGATAAAACCCGGCTTCTGCTGCGCCTAAAAGAAAGCGCAGCGCCAGAAACGAATTGGCATCCCAGACAAAAGCCGTACAGGCGGAAAGTATTCCCCAGGTTATCATAATGCGTGCAATCCAGCGGCGGGCGCCAACGCGCGCTAAGATAAGATTGCTTGGTACTTCAAAAATAAAATAACTAATAAAGAAAATACCGCTACCCAGCCCAAAGGCGGTTGCCGATAAGCCGATATCTTCGCGCATGGTCAACGCCGCAAAGCCGACGTTAACCCGGTCAAGAAACGCGGCGAAATAACACAACACTAAAAACGGCAATAACCTTAAAGCAATTTTGTTGAATGTTTTCTTCGTTACTTCGTTTTCGGGTTGTGCATTGGTCGATGATCTGTTCTCAGAGGCCAACGAGGTTTCATGTGACATGATGTTCTACCTTTTTTATTTTAGCCGAAGCCAACGACCTGTCCGGGATCGGACGATGTTGCCAGTGGTGGAAAATGAATGCCGCGCTGACCAGAAAGGCCCCGATTAACCGGCGTGGTCAGTTCAGGTGCTTCACACCCTACGAATGTCCCGTTGTTGATCCATTCCAGATCGCTGCCATAGAGTTCCTGCATAAGCAGTTGTTTAAGCCGACTGAGCACCTCCTGAAAGTCTTGATGGGTATTGAGATTTTTCATTTCGCCAGGATCGCTTTGTAAATCAAAGAGCTGGAAGTGATTTCCTGCGGGGTACCAGATAAGCTTAAAGCGTCCGTCGGTCAGCATTCTTGAGGCCTGAACGCCTTCTAAACTTTCCCCGTACAGCGCATTTCGCCGCTGTTCACCGACCATTGAAATACCGTCACAACTTTCAGGGACCGCGATATCGCACATCGTCAGCAGCGTCGGCATAATGTCCTGCAAACCGACCAGCCGCTGATCTGTGCTGCCGGGCTGGAGGCGTTTTGAACGCGCATAATCCACCAGGATCAGCGGAATTTGCGCAGAGCCCTGATAAAAGTAGCGTTTGGCATACATGCCGTGATCGCCAAGCATATCGCCATGATCGCTGGTAAAGACGATGATGGTGTCATCAAGGACACCTTCTTCGCGCAATGAGCCAATCAGCAGGCGGATCTGATGATCGATATGGGTACATTGGGCATAAAAGGCCCGTCGCATATCGTCATATTGTTCCGGCGGTAACGGCTGTTTTAATCGCTGGTTAAGTGCCAGAGCGTAAGGGAGATCCTCAGCGTTGGACCACTCGCTTTCCAGCGGTTTTCCCACCGTGCGCGTGCGATAGCGTTCAAAATAGCTGGTCAGCGGGACAATTGGAGGATGCGGCTGAGTATAAGATACGTACCAGAAAGAGGGCCGCGTGGGGTCCCGGCGCCGGATGTTTTTTGCGGCGGTTTGCGTTATCCAGTTTGTTACATGCAGATTTTCTGGCAGATGCCAGGTGCGCCAGCTGTATTCGTTATTGCTCATCCCATGCATAAACTGCTGACCAGCCTGTCCTTTTTCCGCCAGGTATATTTCATAATCATCCACCCCGCCTAAATGGCTGCGTCCCTCTTCTGCGATGAATGTCTCTTCGAAGCCAATACGGTCACGCGTAGGATAAACATGAAGTTTTCCTGTTGCCGAGGTTTGATAACCCGCTTTAACAAAGGTACTGGCCAGGGTTGGCATATCCGGCGGCATCGGTAGCGAAGGTTGAAATATGCGATCCCCGTGGGTTTTTGGTGCCGTGCCGGTCATCAGCGTTCTGCGCGCCGGGATACATATCGGGCACTCTGAATAGGCATTAGGAAAATGGACGCCAGAGTGGGCCAGGTTATCAATCGTCGGTGTCTCAATGCTTTGGTTGCCGGCAAAGCCAAACAGGTGGCCAGGCCATTGATCGACGCAGATGAACAGCACATGAGGGCGAAAAGCGCGTTCGCTGGCAGATTTTTCAGTGTTATCACTCATTTTTTTACCTTTAAAATTAAATGGTTGTGAATTTTATTGCCTGCGAAGGTGGTTAATCCCGGAAAAATCTTGTTAATAAACATCATATGTAATAAAAATGATTCTAAAAATTAATGTTACTTATTATTGCTGCTTTAATAACAACCAGGTCACATTTATGGATCAAAAAAGTTTAACGTCATTTGTCGTGCTGGCAGAGGAGCTGCAATTCAGTCGTGCAGCGAAGCGTCTGAACCTGACGCAGTCCGCCCTGAGTCAGCAAATTGCCAGGCTGGAGAAGGAACTGGGGATTGCGCTTTTTGAACGCACCAAGCGCAGTGTGCGCTTATCGGAATGTGGGCATGTGTTCTTACCTGATGCCCAAAAGGTCATTGATGATATTAAACAGGCTTCAGAAACGGCACGGCGCGCCGCCAAAGGGCAGTTGGGTAAAATTGCCGTTGCCTATGTTGATGCCGCCCCATTTAGCCTTCTTTCACCGATAGTTATGCATTTTCGTAAGCTATTTCCTGACGTTGAGCTGGTATTACACGAGATGACATCTGATGAGCAATACAGCGCATTGCTCAATGATCAAATCGATATCGGCCTGCTGCGGCCTCTGTACAAGGCTGAATGGTTGCACACCGCCACGCTGCTCAGGGAGCCTTATGTGGTGGCAATGCATAAAGATCATGAGCTGGCCGGGCAGGACGAGGTTCATATTCGGGCATTAATCCAGCAGAAGTTTCTTTTTACCTCGAAAGCCAAAGCAAAATATATATTTAGCAACTGGAATGAAATATTTTCCCGTCATGGCATGTCACCGAAAGTGGTTCAGGAAGTCAATCAATTACATGCCATGCTCAGCCTGATTGGTGCAGGGATGGGGCTGTCGCTTCTGCCGCTGTCGGTATCGCAAAATAATAACCATGGTGTGGTTTACCGCAACGTAACCGGCATTGATACGCCTTACGCAGAGCTGAATATTTCATGGAAAGAGGGCAGAAACAGTACGCTCGTCAATCATTTTGTCCAGACGGCCAAAAAGGTAAGCGCAAGATTAAGAAAAGAAAATGCGCGAGCCGGATCGGTGGATTAGCGCCAGTTGCCGCACAAATGGCCGGTTTCCAGCGCAATATTGCATCGCAAATTGATAGCGATGCTGGCGATACAACCAGAATCCTCATGCTGGACTATCAATGTCACTCGGGACGTATAATGCACCTGAAGCCAATGTGCGTTGTCGCACTATCGGTTGTCTGCGCATGCCTTGCCGCTGGCCGGTAGCGCTGACAATAATTCGGCGCACATAAGTGCGATCCGCCTTTGAGAACCTTTTGCTGTATATGCCCGGCGCTGACCGGCTTTTTTGCCATACAACAGCTACGTTTCTGAACGGAATGATCGGGTTGCCATTCATCACAGGTCCATTCCCAGACATTCCCTATCATATCGAAAAGTCCATATCCATTAGCCGGGAAACTGCCCACCGCTGAAGTACCATAGTGATGGTTCGCGCCAGCGGCGCCTTTGAATGGAAAATTACCCTGCCAGGTATTCGCCAGTATTTTGCCGCCGGGCTGGAATTCGTCTCCCCAGGCAAATGGCAACCCCTCCAATCCGCCTCTGGCGGCGAATTCCCACTCCGCCTCCGTGGGGAGCGTTTTACCTGCCCAACGGGCATAGGCCATCGCATCATCCCAACAAATCTGGACGACAGGTTTATTATCATCAGCGGGTGTGAGGACGTTTTCGCCGTCCGGGCGGCGCCAGAAAGCACCGGGAACATAAAACCACCAGTCAGAAAAATGCCGTGGGCTGGAGCCTGGCTCCGGGCTTCTGAAAACCAGCGATCCGGGAACAAGTAGTGCCGGATCGGCATCAGGAAACTCCTCTGCCGTCGGTTGCTTCTCAGCGGTAGTGATGTAACCCGTATCCGCCACGAAGTGAGCGAACTGTTTATTGGTGACCGGGGCGATATCAATCCAGAAGCCGCCAACCTTTTCCAGTCTGACCGGGCGCTCTTCCGGATAATGCGAGCTGGACCCCATATGAAATTCACCCGGATTTATCCAGCACATATTGTCGTAGGGATGGGAAACTGCCTTTTTCATAAGTGAATCCTGCGGCTAATAAGCAAAAAAAATTTTTTGCTAAGGTGAGAGGCACCAACGTTCTGTCAGATAACACAGACCTGATAATACGGTTGAGGTACTGAATGACAATAACAAAAAATACCTCAATGGATAATGCTGCCCGGTTTCGCCATCGCGCTTCGGATCGAAACTGGACCTCACCGCCGTTGGAAGGGCGCGCCTCAGGGATGAAACGAGTAATCAAACATTGTTCGCAGGCGCGTTCCGTTCGTCAGAAAGCAGAAGCTTAGCCATAAGGCCTGATGCCGGTCGATTAAGCCCGAAATAGTCGGGTGGACGATCCAGTGGCTGTGCAAGCATTCGTCATCTCTCAGGAGTTACGTTTTTTTTATGCTACCCAGGCAAGCTCTGGATGCCATTCATCCATTCCCGGCGAAAGCGTTTCTGTTTTTCCTGACGTCTGTCTCGTTACTCCCTGTATACATTAGAGGCAATAGGGGATGAATGGAGCATATTAATTTAAGGATTGAATTTTCGTTATTTTAGGGAATGAAAATATAAAATTAGAGCACTTCATATAATAGTTATAGCACTGGCTTGATGATTGAAAGTTAATTATTTAAAGAAAATAAAGCGTATGAATGCCGTTATTCAAACAGGCAAAAGACGACATTCATAAGTGACCAAATTAGAAGGTATAGCCAACGCCAACGGCGGCAATTGAGCCTTCACGCTTTCTTACAATCGGGCCCTTTGAAACGCGACCGCTGAGCCAGCTGTAATTGTAAGTCAAGTTGGTAGACCAGTTACTATTCAATTGATGCGACCAGGTAAGACCCAGGTCTGTTCCATAGAATCCTGCGGAGGTATTATATCGCCGCTTGCCGGAATTGGCGCTTTGTTTTTCACTGACGCCATACCAGGTATTTAGATAGCGGGAATCACCAAAGAGCGCGCTCGCCTGAATAGATATCCAGTCAGATTCACTCTGATAGGGTGTTAATGTTACAGAGGTATTGTAGTTTATTCCCTGGCTATCAGTTAATGGCGCAGAAGCGGCAGCTTCAACAGATGCCCAGTCCGTAATTTCCCATCCCAAAATTAAATTAGTATTTAACGTGGGATTAATTTTTCCCATGCCTTTTAGCTTATCTGAACCGCTGCGATATTTTTTATCATTGTCGTAACGCCCACCATTATAACCCAGGCTGCTAATAAGATATAATCCGCTGTCACTCTCCAGATTGATACCAAGGCCATGTACACTATTAAGGAAAAACTGGTCATAACGTCCGCTGAAATAAGGTGCAACACCCCAGCGTTGTTCATCAGAACCACTGTACTTTGGCGCGGTAACTGCAGCCATTCCGATTGTGAAGCTACGCGCCATACTGTTGTTAATATCTTTGGCGTAGATTGATAATGTCGGAAGCATCAGTAAAGGAAAGGTTGACACTCTAAATGTATTTTTCATGCTGTTACTCCGTTGAGTTTTCAGTGAATTAATTTCAGACTTAATGCACTATGAGTATGCATAAAATATATTGAGGCAGTATCAACGCACTATGGAGATTATGTTGAGAGGGTAATTAATCATAAAAATGATCTGGAGTTTTTTAGCTGGTTCGGGAGTCGGTGATTATTGGGATGTTGTGATTGTAAAATAAACATGCACGTCAGGACATTGCTGTCCTGAATCTGCACAAAGATTAAAATTTAAACGTATATTACTTTGTTGGTAGTTCTATTCTGAAACCAGCGCCACCAAGTTCGCTTTTAAAATAGGCCACGTTACCGCCATGCGCTCTGAGTATGGCGTTAACAACAGCGAGTCCTAAGCCGGAGCCACCATATTCCCGTGAACGTGAATCCTCTGCGCGCCTGAAGGGCTCAAACAGCGTTTGCTGCAATTCCCCTTCAACACCTTTTCCTTCATCTTCAACTGTTATTATGACGCAATCATTTTTCTCAAAAGATGAAATAAGCACAATCCCTGGCTGAGCATATCGGGTTACGTTATCCAGAATAGCTAAAATCGCCTGCCTTATTCTTACCGGATCACATAAAACTGAAATGTTATCAAGCCGGGTTACCGGGCGAATAGACTTCGATGTCAATGCAGGTAATATCGCCTCTATGACGCAAGCAATTTCGGTTTTTATGTTAACCCTGTCTGCTTTAATTGAAAGGTAACCGCTTTCTGCCAAACTGATGGTTCGCAGATCCTCAATAATGCGCGCCAAACCTTCAACCTGTTTAAGCAGATTTTTATACAACTTTTCATCCGGAAAAAAAACACCATCAGACAGCCCCTGTAGACGCCCATGAAGTATAGTTACGGGGGTGCGGAGCTCATGAGCGATGGCTGCATTCCAGGTTTTTATCTCTCCGGATGTGTGCTCAAGCCGTTGAGCCATGGAGTTAAAATCACTAATCAGTTCAGTCGTTTCCTTGATATAAACACTTTCACTCACCGCTCTGGCACTCAGCTCTCCGCTGGAAATTTTTCGTGATGCGTCCGCCAGCGTTAACAATGGATGAATTATTTTCCTGGAGAGCTTTATCGTTGCCAGTGTCGATACAATGAGTGACAGGAGGTTTATGATTACAAATTGGAACCAATCAAATCCGGTCATTGATAAGTCATTGTCTGCACTAACTCTGCCATAGTATTTAACTGCCACCCAGGTCGTTAAATAGTAAACTGAAAAGGCGATGATGGTTGAATAGATTGTCATCTTCATCATCAAAATTATTAATGCACGATTCAGGCTGATTGGCTTCATCTTAAACTCCAAGCCTGTAACCAAATCCGCGGACACTTTCAGGAACACCAGACAGACCCGCGTTTTCAAGTTTTTTTCTTAACTTGCTGATGTGGCTGTCAACTGTTCTTTCAAGCGCATCACTTTCAACAAGGCACAAATCCATAAGTTCATGACGACTAAATACTTTTCTGGGCTGGCGCATGAAGCAAAGTAATAACTTAAATTCGGTTGTTGTTAACTCTCTCCCTACATCGAGCCCCTTACTGTTAATAACTACTCTGTGCTCATCGGGATAAATATCAATTAATTCATTCCGGATGACAGGTACTTCATTTGCGATCACGGTTTTTTTTGTTCTTCTTAGAATCGCTTCTGCTCTGGCCACCAATTCTGGAAGGTTAAAGGGTTTTACGACGTAATCATCAGCGCCAACGCGCAACGCTGCAACTTTATCTGAATCTTCATCATTGGCTGTTAGCACTATTACCGGCGTGTCTCCTCTTTTTCGGATTTCAGTTAATACAACCCATCCATCCATACCGGGCATCCTGATATCTAAAATAACCAATGACGGGATGTTTTTTTCATGATAATCAAGCGCCAGAATACCATTGCTAGCGTGGAGTGTATTAAATCCGCTTTTAATGAAGTATGAGCTAATGATATCGGCTATCTCAGTCTCATCCTCGACGATTAATATTAAGTTTTTATTATTCATTCATCCATCCATCTCTCTGGAAAAAGCATTGCAGTTTGTCTCCACACAAACTCCACAAACCACGCAACATATCGCAATCATCGTGTTTTAGGATAATGCCTGTAATTTAAATGAACTCTATCTGGGAATGATTACATGTGCAACAAGCTAAGTGCTTTTGGTTTTTCATTGATGGTATTAGTCCTTTCTGGTTGCGATGGTCACGATGCTGATAGCTCCTTAGTAGAATTCCCGGCAGCCGTTGTCTCAGCAACTAATATAGAACCTTCTGATATAGCTATAAAAAGCGCCTGGCCTGCACGTATAAGTCCTTTTAAGACAGCTGAAATCAGGCCCCAGGTAGGAGGAATTATTAATGCCCGCTTTTTTGTACAGGGATCAGAAGTACGTTCGGGCCAGCCACTTTTTCAAATCGACAGGAAAGCGTTTGAAGCGGATGTCGAGATGGCTTCTGCGGCACTACAGCGTGCCATGGCATCGCAAATGCAACTCCAGTTGAAAGCGAATCGATTAATTAAACTAAAAAATAGTGGTGCGGTTAGCCTCCAGGCTATTGATGATGCTAAAGCCGAGGCTGCTCAAGCTGCAGCCAGCGTCGCTGAGGCGAAAGCGACCCTTAAGCGTAAGAAATTGGACCTGGCCTACTCGACAGTCAGATCGCCGATTGAAGGCAGAATCGACCAGGCTGTAGTAACTGAAGGGGCGCTTGTGGCCGCTAACAGTACGCAGGCGCTGGCGGTGGTTCAGCAAATTGACCCGGTCTATATTGATGCGCACATCCCGGCATCGGAGCTGAAAAAAATTCAGGGTGGTTCAGCGCATTATTCTCTGTCTCTTTCTCTGGTAAATGATTCCGGTGAAGGTTATGACCTCTTACCCACGCTATTGTTCTCTGGCGTTACGGTAAATAATGAAACCGGTGATGTTTTTCTGCGGGCGCAAGTTAATAATCCAGATGGCGTTCTTATGCCTGGCATGTATGTAAACCTGAAAATCGAAAAAATACTTAAAGAAAAAGGACTGCTGGTTCCCGCTCAGGCAATTCAACGCCGCGGAAAGGAGACCTTTATTTGGTCATTAAATAAAGATGATGTCCCTGAAATTAAAAACGTCACTATCGGTGAAAAAGTTGGCCGTTCATTTTTAGTCAGTGATGGTGTTTCAGCAGGTGAGAGGATCGTCGTTGAAGGACAAGATAAATTACGTGCGGGTCATGCTGTAAAAGTAAACGTCTGGAAAACCACGTAAACCACGTTTAAAAGAAAGGTATTCTTATGCCGCGGTTTTTTATAAAAAGACCTGTTTTTGCATGGGTTGTAGCAATCTTTATTGTGCTGATGGGGCTGATTTCAATTCCTAAATTACCTGTAGCACAATACCCATCTGTCGCACCACCAAGTTTATCGATAGCATTAACCTACCCAGGGGCATCGCCGCAGACCTTAAATGACTCAGTCGTTTCGCTCATTGAACGAGAGCTTTCTGGCGTAGATAACCTTTTGTATTTTGAGTCATCAAGCGACGCTTCCGGCACAGCAACAATTACCGTTAACTTTAAGCCGGGCACTGACATAAAGTTAGCGCAAGTGGATGTACAGAATCAGATAAAAGTGGTTGAGCCACGATTGCCTCAGGCGGTTAAGCAAAATGGGATCAGCGTAGAAGCAGTCTCGTCGGGTTTTCTGATGATTGTCGGGCTCAGCTCTCAAAATGGTGCATTTGATCAGGCCGATCTTAGCGACTATTTTGCCCGAAATGTGACCGATGAACTGAGACGAATCGACGGGGTTGGTAAAGTTCAGCTTTTTGGTGCTGAGAAGGCGCTACGTATATGGTTAAACCCGGAAAAGCTTATTTCTTATAAGCTGACCGTTAGTGACATTAATCATGCAATTAATGAGCAAAACAGCCTGGTTGCGCCGGGGCGCGTAGGTGAGTCTCCAACGCCGAAAGATCAAATGCTCGCTTATCCTCTGACTGTTAATGGACAGCTCACAGATGTAGATGAGTTCAAACACATTGTTCTTAAGGCGAACCCGAGTGGCTCTTCTGTGCTTCTCGGCGATGTGTCACGTGTTGAAATTGGCCTGCAGAATTACTCCTTTTCAAGCCGGGAAAATGGTAATCCTTCAACAGCGGCAGCAATTCAGTTAACTCCGGGCGCGAATGCCGTCAGAACATCTGCAGCAGTACAAAGCAGGTTGCACGAACTTTCCCAATCATTACCCACAGGGATGGCGTTTTCTGTCCCCTTTGATACGTCCCCGTTTGTGAAGCTTTCAATTGAGAAAGTGCTACATACATTCCTGGAAGCAATGGTATTAGTTTTCCTCGTAATGTACCTGTTCTTGCAAAATATTAGATATACCTTTATTCCTGCCGTCGTCGCCCCGGTGGCTATTTTAGGCACTTTTTCAGTAATGATGTTCCTGGGTTACTCCATTAACGTGTTGACCATGTTCGGTATGGTTCTGGCTATCGGCATCATCGTGGATGACGCGATCGTTGTTGTTGAAAACGTCGAAAGAATTATGGTCGAGGAAAAGCTTGCGCCGAAAGAAGCAACGGAAAAAGCGATGCGAGAAATTACCGGTGCTGTTGTCGGTATTACATTAGTGCTCACGGCCGTATTTATTCCAATGGGGCTTGCTTCCGGTTCCGTAGGGATTATTTATAAACAGTTCACGCTTTCTATGGCTGTCTCCATTTTGTTCTCTGCGTTTCTGGCCTTAACCCTTACTCCGGCATTATGTGTAACCTTATTGAAGCCGCTTTCCCCGGAGACCCACAAGAAGAACAGGTTTTTCAGCATTTTTAACGCATTCTTTGACAAGCTAACGTCAGGCTACGAGGCAAAGGTAGCAAAAAGCCTGAAAAAGATAGGCAGGATGATGTTCATTTATCTCCTGCTCTGCGCAGGATTAATCTTTGCCTTCAAAAAGTTACCGTCATCTTTCTTGCCTGAAGAGGATCAGGGGTATTTTATGACCATGATCCAGCTTCCTTCGGACGCGACGGCGGTCCGTACCGAAGGCGTTGTTAAAAAGTATGAGGATGTTGTCAAAAACAGACCCGCTATCGAAAAAAACTTATCGATCCTGGGCTTCAGCTTTGCGGGCTCTGGTTCTAATTCTGGCCTCTCGCTGACGGTACTCAAGAACTGGGGGAAAAGAGCGGGCTCATCAGCGCAGGAAGAGGCCGATTATGTACAGAAAGCAATGGCATCCGATCCTGATTCGACTGTAATGAGCATGTTGCCGCCACCTATATCAGAACTGGGAACCTCGTCAGGCTTTTCCCTGCGTCTGGAAGATCGTGCCGGTGGTCGTTATGGCGACCTTCGTCAGGTTCTGACGCAATATCTTGAGTTGGCCTCAAAAAGCCCGGTTGTTCGCAATGTTTATATGGATGGATTACCAGATGGACAGAGCATAAGCCTCAAGATTAATCGTAAGAAAGCAGAAACCCTGGGAATAACCTTCTCAGAAATTAACCAGACAATTTCAGGCGCGGTAGGGTCAAACTATGTCAATGATTTTGTGAATGAAGGGCGTGTTCAGCAGGTTATCATTCAGGCCGATGCGCCTTTTCGCATGGATCTTGAAAAAATCATGGCGCTGTACGTTCGAAATAAAACGGGGGGCATGGTTGCTCTTTCTGAACTGGTTCACGCTGAATGGGTTGACTCTCCTCTTCAGCTGGTTAGATATCAGGGATATCCGGCGATGAGAATTTCTGGAGAAGCGGCTCCGGGATATTCAACAGGTGAAGCGATGACCGAAATGGAGAATTTAACCTCAAAGCTACCTAAAGGATACGTTATTGAATGGACTGGTCAGTCACTTCAGGAGAAGCAATCATCAGCTCAGGCGCCAATGTTAATGGCTTTTTCATTACTGGTGGTGTTTTTGGTGCTGGCGGCCCTTTATGAAAGCTGGTCAATTCCCGTCTCAGTCATGCTTGTTGTGCCGCTTGGCATAATAGGATCCGTGGTGGCCGTATTAATCAGAGATATGACTAATGATGTTTTCTTTAAAATTGGACTGATTACTATCATCGGCTTATCAGCTAAAAACGCCATTCTGATTATCGAATTTGCAAAACAACTTCATCAGTCTGGTGAACCCCTGGTAGCGGCAACCATCAAGGCGGCAAAAATGCGTTTGCGCCCGATCATAATGACATCACTTGCTTTTACCTTAGGTGTGATTCCACTGATGATTGCCTCGGGTGCAAGCGCAGCCACCCAGCATGCTATTGGAACGGGTGTTTTTGGCGGAATGATTACGGGAACATTTTTAGCCATTTTCTTTGTGCCGGTATTTTTCCTGTTCATTATGAATGTGGTGAATAAATTAAAATCGTCGCGTTCTAATTCCTGAAATTGATCCAATGACTGATGATATTTTGTACGATCCAGGGTTTCGCTGGCGAGCAGGCGGTGCTGGTTATTCAGATACAGTATCTTAAAGATTTCCCCCTCCAGTCAGGCCAAATGTTCCGTCTCTGGCTGGTAGCTCTGCGGTAATGGCAAAAGATCCCTCTTCTCTGATCCGCGTGATTGCCGATGGGGCGCAACCGCCGCAAGCTCAGGAGACGATTCCGTTTATGATGCCTGGCTACAAAGGTGTGCTGTCGGATAAAGAGATGAGCGACGTGGTGAACTATGTGCGCGGCTCATGGGGTAAGTGCCCCTGTGGCGACGGAAGGAGACGTAAAGAAAATCGTCGGGGGGAATGGATAGTTTTAAGCCCATCAGGAAAAGGGGCCGCCAGGCCCCTTTTTTGATCATCTTTCTGCGGCTCAGTTAGATTATTTGGAGATAGTCACGCTTTTTATCGCGTCAGCAATATTATCAAACGCTTCACGGATAGCACCAAGGAATCCGGAGTTCTGATCACCCAGAATAAAAGCCAACAGTGTCGCCATGGCAACGCCAATCAATGCATATTCAATAGCGGTTACCCCTTTCTTATCTTTGCCGAATGTTTCAAGATGCCGTAAACCTACGGTATAATATTTAGTCATAAAATGCGTCATATACATCCTTATTAATAAAGTTAATCTGGAGTATGCATCATGCGCAATAACGTTAATAAAAGTTATTTTTAAAGTGTCGGTTTTCTATTATTTCTGTTTTATTATTCTCAGTGATTTACTCTCATGCTAACCGAACATAAATTCAAAGGTGAATGTGTTTATTTTTTTATAGATTAAGATGATGCAAGAAAAATAAAGGGAAAAGTTCTTTTCTGTTTGTGTAAGCATGATTAGTATTACTAACAGCAGCCATATTATGAATCTGCGCTCTGGATATGCGCTGCTATCCTCTTGATTGCTTATTTAGCCACCTTCGGGTGGCTTTTTTCGATGTTTTATTGACTGGGATAGTCGCCTGTTTTGAAATTATTCCGGGCAGTTAATTCATTATTGAGCAAGAATGGCTACCTTTATCCATACGAATTGTAATTTAATTAACCAGGTGTAATGGATATCTTAATATATTTATAAAAACTCTTTATAGACCTCAAAAGTTTTCAAAATGATATCCTGGTTGAATAGTAGGATTCTTGATTGTTTTGAGGTTTGGTGATATTTTCGGCAAAAAAAATCATATAACGATAAGTTTAAGAAAAATCTTATTATTAACTGCGAAGATGGGAGGTTGCAGCAAATGGATGAACACTGTACCGCGGAAGATAGTGATTCGTTGATCTTCATGCTCGATAATGATGTTCGATTTTTCCCTGCCAGACGATATATCACAGCACGTTCTGGTATGGTGATTAATCTTACGGAAAATAGTTATCGTTTTTTAATGCTATTGCTAAAAGGAGAAACAGATAAGCAAAGTATTATTAATCAGGTATGGTATGAACAGAGAGGGGCAGTAAGTGACAGCAGCTACTATGGGCAAATCTACTCACTGAGAAAGATGCTGGATCAGGTTGGTATTTCCAGCTCAGTGATTAAAACGCTACCGCGGCGCGGTGTTAAGTATATGGGTAAGGTGGAAATGATGGCGGATGACTCCAACATCGCCGCCAGTTCGCCCTCCAGCCATTTGTCTGTTGAGCCGCTTGATAACCAATCGAACAGGGTAGCCGTAATTAGTGAATCAATGCTTAAGGAGCCTTCTGCAGAAAAACAGTCTGCCCCCGACCCCAGCTGGATAAACTCCAGACATTTTCACGTGCTGGTGACTATTGTGGCTATTATTTCAGTGTGTTGGCTCGCTACGCTTCTGGTCGCTATTTTTATTTTTCTACAATTACCATAAGATTATTTGAAGTATAATGCGGGCAGGTTGAGGATTTCTAAGAATTGGATTGTTAGCATACGTGTCGTTTACTGGTGTGAACAAACTTAATATTAACTATTTGAAGGAACAAAAACCATAATGAAAAACTTTGCTATTAAATGCCATGTGAATAGTATGCTGCATCTTGAGCAATTCTACAAAAACCAGAAAGGTGTAACGGCAATAGAATATGCATTGATTGCCGTCGCCATGGCAACATTATTGGCCTTCATCCTCGGAGACCAAAACTCCGGGTTCCTTGGCGCATTAAAAGAAACCTTCGATAAAATTGCCGACGCTATTAAAAGCGTGACAATCTCTAAGAGTTAAGGGTTCAATGCGACTTTATAAATTGCTGCAAGTACCCACTTGCAGCAATTTTGTTTGCGCAAATGGAGATTGCTTGTGGCTGCTTTTATGCAATGGTTGGTCTATGCCGACTTCATATTGATCACCTGCTTGTTGCTATTCATTTCCTGGCAAGACATTCTTCTGCGGATTATCTCGAACGACAGTTTGATTGTTTTGTTGTGTTTAGTTGTCCTGTTTGTTGCGATGCAACAACGTTTCCCCAATATCATAGCGGCGCTGGTTGTTATTGCCGTTTTCTTCCCGCTATTTATTTTTAATATCATCGGTGGCGGTGATATTAAATTGATGTCGGTACTCTCTATGGCTTTTTCGTGGCAGCAGAATGCAGATTTCTTTTTCATTACTGCCCTGCTTGGCGGTGTCATCGGTGTCATCGGATTTCTCTTTTATTGTCAAATAGTACGCGAACACGGCATACCTTACGGGGTAGCCATTTCATTAGCGTTTATCTTTTTCAATGTCGTTTTGTTGAACTGAGGTCAATATGAATCAAAGAGTCCTTTTTTTTCTCTCAATTACTGTTATTGCCGTCGGCATTGCTGGCATCTTTATTCAGCGTTATCAGCATTCCGAGCCGCAGGCCGAAGTCATGCAAACGACAGGATTAAAGGTGATTACGATCGCAGAGGCTACCAGGAGGTTGCATCCTTATGAGCTTCTGCAAGCGGAAGACTACAAAATAAGAACTCTTGAGGTTGATAATACCAAAGAAGATATTCGCGATTTATCTTCTTTATCCTCATTGAATCTCAATGGTTATTTGGTTCGCAACAATATTGCTGAGGGAACTGCTATTATGCCTGCGCTGATTGAGGCGCCGACAAGTAAAACATTTATTATGCATAGCCTGCGTGGAAATGAATTGCCATACAGCTATTTAGTGAAACCAAAAGAAGCCTATCTGCTGTCTGCACTAAAAGTGGGTAATCAAGTATCACTGTTTATCAGAATCACTGAAATTGAGCGAGGAAAGAAAAACGGTGTGAGTTTTGAACCGGATAGCGGTGGTGCAGGTTCGGGTAACACACTTAGGAAATTCGCGCTTTCTCCTGTCTTAGGTGGATTAAGTATTCTTGACATTCAACAGGATAAAACAAAAGAGGAAAAGAACTATGTAGCTGACCCGGATGCCCCGGTTGGAAGAATAGTTTTAAGAATGAATCAGGAGCAGTTAGCCGATCTTCGGGTAGTTGAAAAAGCTGGTGAGATCATTCTTTTCCCGGCTGAGGGTAGCCAGGAAAAAAATAAGAAAAAGGAAATGGACGAGGTTTTACCTCAGTTCCGTGCGATTAAAGAGCTAAGAGGTGGGAAGTGATAAATCTTATAAGGATATTTTATCGCTGGCGTAGTCTGGCCATGCAGATGAGCGCAATTTTTTTATTTTTTTTGATAATTTCGTCTGCACGCGCACGAGATATTTATATGGAGCCGGGTGACTCTCAGGTTATCCAGTCTCAGGACAATATTGATACAGTTTTTATCTCCTCACCGCAGGTTGCGGATTATGAAATTATCGGCGACCGCAGCGTAATGATTTATGCAAAATCACAGGGGCGTGCTGATTTTACCCTTTTTGATAAAGAGGGGGAGGTGATCACCAAAAATACGCTGGTGGTAGATGTCCTGCTGAGTGATATCCAAAAAAAGATTTTGCAAATTGCACCAGACAGCCAGGTCGCGATTGAGAAAATAGGGCGAAGCTATGTCATCAGCGGCACCGTTGCCACGGAGGAAGACCGCGATAAGGTCTACCAAATTGTGGGTGAGGGCGTGGGCGCTCAGAAAGAAATAACGGAGAAAGCGGTTTCGGAACTTGGAGACTCGAGCAGCAGCGGGAATAAAAGTAGCTGGCTGGCGGATGTTGTCTACCAGGGCGTCATCAACAAACTGCAAATTCCAATGACGAATCAGATAAACGTTAAGTTATCGGTTGTCGAAGTCACAAAAAATTTCACCGATAACGTCGGGATTGATTGGAGTACGTCGGGCTCCACGCCGGGCACGTTTCGGTTTGTGAAATTTGATGCCGACACGCTGACCAGCCTGGTACACGCCATCAGCAATGATTCGGTTGCCAGGGGCCTGGCAGAACCCAATCTGTCGGTCTTGTCAGGAGAAACGGCAGAGTTTCTGGTGGGGGGAGAAATTCCGATAGTGACGACTTCAACTATCGGCGGTACGTCCGTCCAGTACAAAGAGTTTGGTATCAAGCTCAACGTGGGGGCCAAAGTCAGCAACAGCAAACGTATCCGTATCACGCTTGGGGAAGAAGTCAGTAACATCGACGCCAGCTATAACAGCAAGGCCGGCGATAGCTTCCCTGCGCTGCAGACGCGTAGAGCGCGTACCACGGTTGAACTGGCGGACGGCGAAAGCTTCCTGCTGGGGGGGCTTATCAGCAATAACGAAAGAGAAGCCCTTGCCCGCGTCCCTTTTATCGGCGATGTGCCTATTCTGGGCGCGCTTTTTCGCAACACGTCTTCTTCCCGGGCCCGCAGCGAGCTGATGGTTGTCGCGACGGTCAATCTCGTCAAACCCATTGGCCAAAATACCGTGATATTGCCTGATTTCCAGCGAACCTCGACCTGGTCCCGTTTCTTAAATCTTGACGGCATTATGAATTCAAGGGATCGAAAAATGGCGCAGGAGTTTATCGAGCAAGGAGGATTTATTAAGTGAAAATTAGTGGTTATTTATTTCTGACAATGTTTTTTCTTTCACCTTCCTTATTGGCCGAAACGTGGGGAAATCCCAGGCTTGAGGAGCGACAAATGTCGCTAACCCATACCGGCCCGGTGGCACAGGAAATTATGGTTAACCAGGTAATGCATTTAATCGGCACTAAATTCGAAGGTTCTATCCGCCTGTCTTGGGCTGACGATAACTATTCCGATGCCGCGCACCAGTTCCGCTCGGCGCTGATTCAAAAGGGGATTGCGCCGGAGCGGATACTGTTGATGCGAAAAAGCGGTGGGTATCAAAGGCAAGCGGTTACCGGGATAGAAGTGTGGATCCGGCGTATCGTGATGCGCTTGCCGGAGTGTGATTACGCCTCTCAACGCTATCACTTTAATAATAATGAATCCCTGGGATGCGCGCTGAATAACACCCGAAATTCGGCAATCATTGATTTAAATAACTACTTCTTTTAAGGGCCGCCGCGATGCTGTTATTTCCGCAAAAAAATGAGAAAACGACCGGGACAGATCAGATATTTTATATTTTAACAGAGCGTAGAGATATTATTGACAAATTGGGACAGCTGTTACGCCTGGCGGGATTTTCACAAGTTGAAGCGATTGCCAGCTCGGTATTGCAGACAACATCGCTGCAGCTGACGTCGCAGGCCCGCGGTGTAATTATTGACGTCGGTGACAGCGCTAATCCGCAAGAGACTATCCTGGCGATTAAGACGTTGGTACCCAGGGATATTTGGTGCTGTGTGGTAGGGAATCAGGATGCAATCACCCTGGCACAGCTCTATGCCCGCCAGGGACTGCACTATTTCTACCTCGGCGCACAGGATGATGAATTGATAAGGATTGTTACCACGGGCAAGACGGTTTCTGGCTTCCGCTGGGCGGTCAATATCAGCGTACTGGGTTGTAAAGGTGGCGTTGGTAATACTTCTATTGCCTATCAGTTGGTGAATAAAATTATTCAGATACGGCAAATGCCCACGCTGTTTATTCAGGGTAAGGCTGGCTCAAACGATTTAGATCTGCTGTTTGATAAAAAAATGAATCAAGAGCTGATCCCCGCCAATAAATACCTCGACCTGATGTGTCTGCAAGATGAGACGCTGCCTCAGCTGAAATATGAAACCACCGAGAAATACAATTTTGTCGTTTATGAAGAGACGGTGAATTCGGCGGAGAAAGAACGGATACGGCAAATCGTTGAGTTATCTTCCTGCTTGATTGTGGTTCTTGATCGTTCCATGTCCTCGGTGCGTGTCGCGAGGCAGATGATTGAAATTAACGAGTCAATCAACCGCTCACGGCGTACGCCGCGCCGTCTGCTGCTTTGCTTAAGCGACAGCCGTCCGGTCTCCAGCGAAATGTTAAGCCAGGAGGATATTCAGGCGCTGATACAGCGCAAAATTGACATTGTTTTTCCCTGGCGGAAAACCCGGCAACGGTCTTCGTTTTTTCCCCTTAAATCCAGAATTAGTCCGGCCGATCTCCTTACCCGGCGGGTGCTGGGTACGTCCGAAACGCCCAAACATTTTAACCTGCTGTCTAAATGCAAAAGGATAGGTGGGATTTGACCATGGAACTGGCAATTGAAATTCAGGAAACGCTGCGAGACGGCGTGCTGAAGAATATTGAGATCAATAAGATTGAGCATCTGGTGAACGATCGTGGGCAATTGCTCCATGAAATTGGCCGCCTGCTTGAACGGGTTTGTGGGCAACAAAACCTTTATCTTAATACCCAGGCTCAGCACGACGTTACAGAGATGATCGTCGATGAGATTATGGGGTTTGGGCCACTGCGACCGCTGCTGGAAGACGACACGGTTAGCGACATCCTGGTTAACGGCCCTTCGATGATTTACGTTGAGCGCCGGGGCAAACTGGAGCGAACGGATTGCCGGTTTATCAATAATGCACAACTGACCGATATCGCCAAGCGGCTGGTTCAGCGCGTGGGCCGACGGCTGGATGCAACTCAGCCCCTTGTTGATGCTCGTTTACCCGATGGTAGCCGGCTTAATGTGGCCATTCAGCCCATCGCGCTGGACGGAACGTCTATCTCTATCCGTAAGTTTGGTAAACGTAATATTGAGCTGGTGGATTTGGTGCGTTTCGGCGCGATGGACGGCGCTATCGCCAACTTTTTGGTTATCGCGGCTCGCTGCCGGTTGAATATCATTATTTCCGGTGGCACCGGGTCAGGAAAAACAACGTTGTTGAATGCCTTGTCCCGTTATATTGAACCGGATGAACGCATTATTACCATGGAGGACGCTGCCGAACTGAGGCTGATGCAGCCGCATGTATTGCGTATGGAGACGCGGCTGGCGGGGGTTGAAAATACCGGCATGGTGACAATGCGCGCGCTGCTTATCAACTCTCTGAGGATGCGCCCTGATCGAATTATCGTTGGGGAATGTCGCGGGGAAGAGAGCTTCGAAATGCTGCAGGCGATGAATACCGGTCATGATGGATCAATGTCAACGCTGCACGCGAATAACCCGCGCGATGCCATCTCTCGTCTTGAAAATATGGTTATGATGGCGGGTATGAATATTCCTATCGAGTCTATTCGCCGCAATATTGTGTCCGCCATTAACCTGGTGATTCAGGTTTCCAGGCTTAACGATGGCACCAGGAAAATAATGAATATCAGCGAGGTTATGGGGATAGAGGGAGACCGAGTGATCCTCCAGGATATTTTCTCTTTCAAAAGCCATAGCGAACGTGATGAAAACGGCAAGATCGCCGGGGAGTTTATTAACCACGGGTTACTGATGCGCTCGGCGGTTATGCGAAATGCCGTCATGTTTAGCCTGGATGAAGAATTAAAGAAAATATTCAATATGGAGTAGGCATGCCTTACTGGATCGTTATTGTCGGGGTAATTGTTTTTATTATTAATCTGCGTCGATGGAAAAAAATAAAATTCACTATTAATCAGGAGAGCCGACGCAAGCGTGAATATCCGCCTGTCATCTGGTTTATATCTTTGTGCAACGAGTGGCGTTTTTATGCTTTAGGCAATAGAACGTTAAAAGGCGCTAAGGGACTTATTATGGCAGCAGTGGCTATGGTCGTCATGATTATTCTCAATGCTAACTGGCTCGGCATTCGTTGGGATATTTTTCTCCCGGTGGTTCTGGCTAGCCTTTTTATTGCTCAGCTGCGTATTGGCCGCTTGCTATTGCGGCGGGATTTTGAAAATCGGTTTCCAGAGGTGCTAGCGGTGGTGAATGCTGCCGTATCGGCAGGGAACAGTATTCATCAGGCATTGGGCCGTTGCGGTAAAAGCGTGGATGGCAGGCTGGGGGAAACATTCCACCGCATCGATCGCCGGCTTAACTTGGGTGAGGAGCCGGAGCGGGTCTTTAAGGACGCGTGGCAGGACCACCGTTATCGGGAGTTTTACTTTTTTGTCATTGTCATGTTGGTAAGCCTTGAGCGGGGAGGCCAGCTTCGCGTGCTTATTGGCCGCCTTTCACGCATCATTATCAACAGTAAAAATATGGCCCGGCGCAAGGCGGCTATGACATCAGAAGCGCGCACCTCGGCTAAAATTGTCGCTGCTATCCCGCTGCTGTTCTTTTGTGGCATGAAGTATTTTAGCCCGGAAAATTTTGATTTTATTGTGCACGACTCTACTGGGCAACTCATCCTCTACTATGTGATTGCCAGCGAAACCATCGGCATGATCATTATCTGGCTGTTAGTAAGAAGGGCGACCTGATGGAATATTTCTTCTGGGTGGTTTTTCTTTCAGGTATGGGAATGTGCATCATTTTATTAAGAAATAATCAACGCTGGAGTAAGAAAAGGAAGATTATTGAAACCGCAGAGGAAGAGTACGCTAAAAATACCAGTGGTATTCTGAATTATAAAACCATCATTATTGAAAATAGTAGCCTGTTGCGTTTCCTTAATCATATTGAAAACAGTCTAACCATGAAACTGCGGATAGGTTTAGGCAGCGGCGCCCTGTTACTTGCCTGCAAGCTGTTAGGGTTGTATTCCATTGGTATGAAAGGGCTGGCGATGTGTGTGCTGATGATATTGGTGGCGGTTATTGTCTTACCTGCCATGGTGATGAAGCCAATCATTATCACCAAAACCAAGCAGCTACTGGATGCTCTGCCTTATTTTATCGATCTGATTGGGGTCTGTATTCAGTCAGGCATGACGGTGGAGAGTGCCATTAAGTTTATTGCCCAACACGCGGATGAGCTGGACAGAAACCTGGCGACGCTGATGCATTACTTAATTAAACGGGCCGAGGTCAGCGGACTGGAAGAGGGCTTGCTGGATCTATATCACGCTATGGATATGACTGAAATGCGAATGTTTTGCTCGACGCTTCAGCAAAGCGTGCATTACGGCACTTCGTTGTACGAAAATCTCATGGAACTCTCAAAAGATATCAGAGAATTACAATTACTCGATTCTGAAGAGAAAATAGGCAATCTCTCTGCAAAAATGAGCGTCCCGTTAATTCTTTTTATTATGTTCCCACTCACTATTTTAATCGCCGCACCGGGTATTTTAAGGATATTAAAACATGCGCTGTTCTAAACGAATTGTGTTGCTGGCATTAAGCATTTTGCTGCTATCGGGATGCGTCACCCGCACGCTAAAAACGGAATCAGAAATTAACTATCAGGAAGACATTCTACTCAAAGCAAAAAACTATAACGGCCTGATCACCATGTACCGCAGCTGGCTGAAGGAAAACGATACACCAGAGTCCCGGTTGAAGCTTTCCCGCTATTACTACCTGGCCGGTGACTATAAGTCATCGCTCTACTATCTGCAGTCGCTGAATATGAGCAAGGACATGCGCGTGTCCATTCTACAGGCGCAAAACATGATTGCGTTGGGGGATTACGGCCCGGCTATTCGGGTGACCGACCGTATGCTGCAACAGATGCCAAATAATGCCGAAGCGTATAACTTGCGTGGTGTAGCGCTGGCGCTTTCGGGCAAGCTGGAAGAGGGGAAGCGGTCGATTGAACGTTCCCGGGAGCTTTTTATTGCTGACGACGTCGCCATCAATAATCTGGCGATGATCGAGATGATAGACGGGCGTTACCAGGGGGCGGTGGGGCTGCTGTTGCCGCAATATTTACGTGGCAAAAAGCAGACGCAAATTTTGCACAATCTGGTCCTGTCCCTGGTCAAAGTCGGCGATCGACGCTATGCCCGAAATATCGTTGAGAGCGAAAACCTCTCCAGAGATCCGGATGCGCTCATTGCCGCGATGAGCAGCATTTCGCCGCGTGGGAAGGGGGCAAGCTGATGAAGCGATTTTCGCGCAATCTGATGAGAGAACAGCAGGGAGTTGCGACCATTGAATTCTCGTTAACCGTCATCGTTTTCATTTTTATGGTGCTTTTTGTGGCGGAAACCGCGCGGCTGGCGTACGTCTCTTCGGTTATCGATCTGGCGGTATCGGAGGCGGCCAAAGAAGCGAAGAATGCGCCATCTGGCCTGGATGGCGGCTACCGCGGCCGTTTTGAAAAGCGCCTAACCGCGCAGGGTGGCGCGCTGTGGGGCTTTCTGACGCAAGCGGATGCGGTGGATATCACTATTGCCTTCGCCCAGTCCATCGACAGCATGATCACTACAGGCGGTAGCAGCCATTTCACTAAGCGACCGCTGGCCCGTTACAAACTGGCTTACCGCTACCATCCCATGTTTTTCCCTTTCCCAAGCTTCTGGGCCAACAACTTACTGACGCGCGAGGTGATCTTTGTTCAGGAATATGAACGTTCACGATTTATGTACTGATCGGCGCGGGTCAGTAGCGGTTGAGTTCGCGACAATTTCCGTGCTGCTGGTGGTGTTTATTTTCTTTCTTACCGACCTGGTGGTACGGCAGGCGACGATTGGACGCCTGGATCGGGTTTCCTATTCCGTTGCCGGCACGCTGCGTGAGCGCATCCAGCTTTACGACGCAAGGGAGGAGTTAAATCAGAGGGATGTCGATCAGATTGCCAAACTTGCCGCCCGTATGCTGACGGATATGCATGAGGAGGCCGACCTTTCAAAACTCAAACTGGTGGTGGAGGAGCTGCATTTCGAAGACGCCACCAGCGTGGGGAATACCAACAAAGAGATCAGTTTTTATCGCAGCTGGCAGAGTGGGTCAGGCAGTAGCTGTGCGCCGCCTCAGACGCTCAATAGGCTGATCCAGCTGGCTCCCAAGGGCAGCTATGGGCGTTGGGTGCCCCTTTATCAGGTGACCGTTTGCCTGCCGACGACCAGCTGGTATACGCGGTTGACAACCTCGAGAACAATAACACCGTTGCTCTCGTCCTTTGCCATTGTGATGGCGAGGTAAACCATGAGGAGCGGGTTTTTGGCGATGTTATTCCTGCCCTGGGTGCTGCAGGCGCAACCAACGGCAAGGGTATTTATCGACTCGGCGGATGCGGGGCAGGCCCGTTTAGCCACAAGTATTAATGAGATGCTGTTTGACAGCCCAACCTTGCGCTCGCTTCTGGCGGTGGAGGTTTTTGATATTAACGGCGTGGCGCCGGATTTCTCCGGCTGGATTCACTATACCCGCGATCGGGGCGGCGAAATGATTTCGCGGTATCGCCCCCCGGCGCTGCCTTTTCTTATTTGCCTCAACGGGCAGCGGGAAACGCTTCGGCTTCGCCTCGAAAATAAGGAGCAACTATGTCTGTGTACGCAAGGATGTTAAAACCCCTTCGGCGTTTTTTGGCCGACGAAAGCGGGGTCTATGCGATAAGTTTTGTCATGTTGTCCGGCTTTTTGCTTGGTATGGCCGCGTTTGGCCTCGAAGGCTCGCGTTATATTACCGAACGCGCCCGGCTCTCTGATGCCATGGAACAGGCCGCATTGGCGCTTACCGCCGAAGATAACGGCACGGGCGCAGCCCGCAATTACTCGCTGGCGCAGGACTATTTTCGCGCCTATATGCGCCACGATATCGGGGTGTTTAAGCCGACGGTGATCGTCAACCACGGTACGTCGTCAAACAACCGTAACCTGAGCTATGTTGAGTACCGCGTGAGCGGGCAAACGCTGCAAGACTCCTGGCTTGCCTCCTCGTTTTTTCCGAGCTTTGATAAGCAGGTCACCGTGGGTGACAACGGGGCGGCACGGAAATATCGCTCAAATATTGACGTTATCTTTGTGACCGATTTTTCTTCCTCAATGAACGATTATTTCGATGGTAGTACCAAGCTTGCCGAGCTTAAAAGGATTGTTTTGCAGCTTTCTAAAGAGCTTTTTTCCTATGGCATTA
Source organism: Izhakiella australiensis (assembly GCF_002006995.1). Lineage (GTDB taxonomy): Bacteria > Pseudomonadota > Gammaproteobacteria > Enterobacterales > Enterobacteriaceae > Izhakiella > Izhakiella australiensis. Next base: position 708,813 of record NZ_MRUL01000001.1, read on the forward strand.
ATAACAAAATAGGGTTTGTGCCTTTTGGATGGGGAGGGCGGGAAGGGGGCTATTGCGACTTTCCGTTCGTGACTAACGGTAATTATCCCTATAACTATCTGAGAGTTAGTGACTTTTTAACGCTGGAAAGCTATGTCAACGTTCCGGCTACCGTCGCGGCCATCCCGCGAAGAGTGAATGATATCCGTATCCCGCTGAGTAACGTGGATGGCAGTACCTGCCTGAGCGCATCTTCTTCGTGGAAAGTACCGCTAACATCATCGATGTCGCAGATACAGCAGATTCAGGGAATGACGGCGATGGGCGGTACCCTGGTCAGTAGCGGTGTACTGCTGGGGGTACCTTATCTGGCTGACGGGACCGCTTCACGTAAAGTTATGGTGATTGTCTCGGACGGCACGGACGATCCCAACCGGATTTCCCTGACTCCCCGTCTTATCAACGCGGGCATGTGCGATAAAATTCGTCAGGTGATCTCTACCGACGATTCGGTAGGGAAAATTTCATTTATTGGTATTGATTACCACCCGACGGTAGACTGGAAACAGTGCGTCGGAGAAAAAAACTTTTACCTGCCAAAGAATATTAAAGAGCTGGAAGATGACCTCCGCCGCGCGGTGTTTGAGGAAGTGGGTCATAATATTCTTAAAGACTGATTTATTTTTTACTCTTTAAAATGTTTAGCGTTGAATATTCCTTCACTGAGTAAAATTTTATAAGAGAAAATAAGAGGCTGAATCAGGTGTTTTTATCCCCGTTTTTATAGTCTGAATAACGTAATGCACGGGATGTCCCGGCATTATAAAAAGGACGCATAAATATCACCTGTGCGGTATTTATGTTATTTTCTGTATTCAAGGATTTATATTTTATGAAAACCAAAATTGTATTGTCAGCTCTGACTGGATTGACCATGTCTGCTTCCGCTCTGGCTGCGACTCCGCAAAGCTACGATACCCGTTTTAACGTTAGCGCTAACGTGCCGGATAGCGCGATGATCACCGATGCGAGCGGTAAGCCGGTGACCGATCTTGACGTTGAGCTGGTACCCGCCGCTTCGGGGCGTATGGAAGCACAAACCGCCGCATTAAAACTCTGGAATAACGATGTGACTAAGCTGGATGTCGCGTTGACGATGGATGACAGCCAGTCTGCAACTGGTGATGCCTTCACTCTCTACAGCACGCAGGGCGGTACGCTTAATGCGATGACGTATAAAATCAACTCGATTACCAGCGCGGGCTCGCAAGAGTTTGCTAAATCCGGCGACAGCTCAGACTATTCTCTGCAGGCGAACGGTACCCATGGTGAACTGCCGGTGATGTTTAAATTTGTCTCTGACAAAAATTACACTGAACTGGGCCAGGGTAACTATACCGGCGTTGTTTACGCGAACGTGGTTGCGAAACCATAATCTCTGATAAGGGGGTAGCTTCAGGGCTACCCTGTATCGCTTATGATAACTAAAAACTTTTTGTCTGGGGCGGGATTCCTGCTGCTATTGTGGAGTCCGTTTAGCCAAAGTATTTCCAATTCTCAGCTGTCAGTTGATATTTCTGCTGAATCAGTGGCAAGGATTTCACTTTATTATAGAGGACTGCCTGTTCCCGAGGAAGGTATTGATTTTACGCTTCCTGTAAATGGGCTTTCACAGAAGCTGGAAAGAACGTCTTCAAATTTCTATCTCGTGGGTAACGTCGACCAGGCGGATATTATTTTTGATGAGAGTGAATTTATTCTTCCCCAGATCTATGGCGGTAATACGAAGATGTTACTTGACGGTAATTTTATTTTTGGCGGCTCGGTAACCAGCGCGGGCCAGACATTGCGGATCCCGGTTCTTGATAATATCTCTCAGGGAACATCGGTGAATGGTCTGAAAATAAAATTTTCTTCTAAGCTCACCGCAGGGAATTATACCAAAGGTGATTACGCCAATGTATTCACGCTGATCGTTACGCCGGTAATTTGACGTCAGGGATTGGACTTATGGAATATAAATATAATATCAGGCTGCTGGCGTCAGCGACCGCATTGCTTGCCGCCGGGGCGCCGCTGTTTGCAGCCAGTATTCCTGTGCCTGCGGGATTTGAAGATATTTTTGAAGCCAGGCAGCACGGTATTTTTAACGTGGTCTATAACGATCGTTCTTTGGGTTCCGTTGCCGTGGAGTACGACTGGCAGACTGTTCAATTCATTTCACCTGAATTGATCGTTGAACAGCTGACGTCGCCGGACATGCCAACGTTGCTTTGGTCGCGGGAAAAACTGCTGAAAAAACTCTCTGCGCCGTTACGCCGTAGCGACGAACAAGGTTTTGCCGACGATCAGATTGTAGTGAATGTGATTGAGTCCGACAGCACGCTGCGGTTGATCTTTCCCGAATCAATGTTTGATGCATCGGAAAAGGAGAACGAGCGTCTTTTTATTACCCAGCGTAACCAGTCTGGATTTGTACACAGCCACAATATCAACTTTCTCTCTGACTCCTGGGGGGACAGCCTGAGTCTCTCTTCCAACGAGACGCTGAACCTAACGGGTAACAGCTATCTCAAGGGAGGATGGAGTTACGCGAAAGAGATTGATTTTAACCTCGATGAACTGGCGCTGTTCATTGAAAGCAATGCAAAGCGTTATAAGGCTGGCCGCCAGCGGCTTAGCGACAACTTTAACAGCAGCATGCCTTCGGCCTCCTACAGTTTTTTTAATCCGGTCAGCTTTGATGGCGTGTCGCTGGGTTATATGACGGATAACTATCTGAACCTGGGCTCCGGGGCTGCCTCGCCGGTTTCGCTCTATCTGCCGCAGTCGGGTACGGTTGAGGTTTACCGTAATGGTCGCATGATTGATATCCAGCAGTTTTCCGCGGGCCTGCAGTACATCGACACCCAAAGCTGGCCGAATGGCGGCTACGATGTTCTTCTGGTGTCTAAGCTGGTCGACGGTAGCCGGGAAGAAAAGCGCGTGCCCTTTTTTAAGCGCAGCGGTCAATTCCGCGCGGGGGATATTGAGTACATCGTCCAGCTGGGACGCTACGACAGGCGTCAGGGCTATATGGTCTCAAAAACCTGTCGACAGTGTGACCGCGACTCCGGCGCGAACCACTTTGCCGATGTTGGTATCGGCTATACCACCGATTCGGCGATCTCGCTGAGCGGCGGTATGATGATGGATAACAATACCCTGTATACCAACGCCAGTCTGGATATTCCCATTAATAGCCGGTTGATAGAGCGTCTGTATACCGATGGCCTGGTGGGAAATGATAACAGCGTGGGTTACCAGATTGGGGCCAGCAAAAGCTATGAATTCCTCGGGCTGAACGCCAGCTATCGCGATAATCACTACCGGGGCGATGAGAAGGATTTCCGCCAGTACAGGATTGTTCCTGCCTATGATTTTTCCACATTACAGTTTAGCGCGACGACCTTTTTACCCTGGAATATTGGTTTCGGTGTTAACTACGGCATTAATACCCTGTACCAAAACTATGGGCGGAAAAATAAGAGTGAAACAGAAAGCTGGGACGTGACGTTAAACCGCGATTTTACCCTGAGGGACAATCTTAATTTACGTGTGGATTTAGGCTATCACCGGGGACTAAATACCTATAGCAATATTTTTAATAGCCAGAGCATTAGCGAGGATCGTTTATATGCCCAATTTTCTCTGGGGATAAGGGAACGCAGCTACAACCATTATCAGTCTTTATATTTACGCTCACGCTTTAATAATGGCAGTAGTGATAATAATAGCTATAGCGTGGATTACTCGCTGAATGTGGATAACCCTGAGTTCGATCGCGGTGGAAAATATTTAGTGAATGCCAGCATTAATCAGGGGCCGAATAATGCGCGTAACGGTAGCGCCGGAGTGGTGATGGATAACGCGGCAGGTTATACCACGGCCGGTATGACGCAGTCACTTAATGGAGCGGGTTATCGGCAGCAATATCTCTCCCAACGCAGCGGTTTTGCCATTGGGCAGGGTGAGATCGCGTGGGGCAAGCTCGATAACACGGCTGCGATTATTGTCGATGCGACAGACCTGCCAAAAGATCAATATTTCGAAGCACGCAATCAGAGTATGGCGCCGGTGGTGGTGAAAGGGGGGCAAAAAACCACGCTGACGGTCACGCCTTATCAGAAAGTGGATCCTAAAGTCGAGCAGCTCTTCACCGGCAAGACGGATGCTTTTTATACGCTTACCAGTCAGTCTACGCCAGGCTGGGCGATGCCGGGGCAGGTTTATAAGGTCAAGCTGACCGCGACCAAAAATCTGACGGTGACGGGGCGTCTCTATTTTGAGGGTGAGCCGTTGGCCAATGCCAGAGTGGTGGGCGGGAATACGATATCCGATGAAGAGGGGCTATTTGTTGGCGATTTTCCGCTTAAGGTCGATGAGCGTTTAGCGGAGCTTAAGGTAAAGAAAGAGGGGAAAGAGTACGTTTGTCCGCTGTTGGAAGAGAACGTCAAACTCACCCAGGGAATTATGCAAATTCGTGAGGTTAATTGTGAAGCTCAGTAAATGGAGAGCGCTGACGCTCTGTACAGTGGGATTATTTTCTTCGTATTCGGTATTCGCCATAGAAGTTTTTCCGGTGGTTAAGGAAATTCACGAAGATACGCCGAGAGATAATTATATAACCGTTAAATCGATGTATCGGGCGGAGGATTCTGTTGATGAAAATAAATCGCACTCGCAGGTTTATGAATTCGTTACGCTGGAGTTGTACCACGTTCCTAATCCGGGGGATGAAAAAGAAAAAAGGGTTAAAGAGCTGGGAGCAGAAAACCCTACGCTAGTGTTCTCGCCAACAAAACTGATTATCCCCTATGGGCAAGAAAAAAAAGTCAGGATTATGCCGCTGCGGCCGGTGGAGCGTGAGCAGGTTTATCGCCTGCGCGTGCGGCCAAGCTACCCGGAGCAGGAGCTGGACAAAGGTAAGGTACGCTTTGCCGTTGGCTATGATGTGCTGCTGCGTTACCTGCCGTCAGGGACACATACCCAGGGTATCAGCCTGAGCTGCCATAACAACCAGTGGACGCTCACGGCAACCGGCAACGTACGCAGTGAACTGAGCAACCTGGTGGTGGACGGGCGTCCTTTCCTTCAGCGTTTTAACGTCTACCCGGAAAATAGCCGGATCCTGACGGTGAATAAGCGGCTGGCTTTTGAAATGGACGGCAAGCTTCAGGTTTACGAGCAGTGCCAGCGTAAGGAATAACCGATGCGGAGAACGACACTTTTGATCGCGTTGCTGCCGCTGGTGGCACAAGCTAGCGGTACGCTGATGATCCAGCCACAGCCTGACAGCAGTATCCGTTTTATGGCGCAGGGGCCGACCGGCAGCGGCAGCGAGGATGTACTGGGTTTCCAGCAGCCAGCCAGCGGCAGAATGACGGTCACCGTTTCCCCGTCGGGGATGAGCCGGTGTGAGAGCGGCGATATTGTGCTGGATAACCTGCGTTTCTCTTTTACTAACCTACTGGATAACAGCAAAGTGCTTTGCGGTATGCCGGTGACCTTTGATGCGCCGGGCAAAGATCGTGAAGTTCCTTTGAAAGTGGCCGTTAGCCAGTTTTCTCACCCCGTGGTTGCAGGGATTGGGAGCCAAAAACAGGCTCTGCTCCCTGCGGGTAGCGTCAGCGCCGTAGCAGAAGGCGGGAGGGGTCAGCAGTATCCGCTTTATCTTGATCTGAGCGTTGTGCAGCAGCCGATAGAGGTATTGGCCGCGACCTTTTCTCGTCCCTCTCTCTATCTGGGATCCGTGGGGGAGATGAACGATGCCGCCGCCGATGTTCAACTGCGGGTCAGTAAAAACGCCCAGGCGAGCAATGAGGCGATAGGCTATACGCTCAGCTTTGAATCGACCCAGCAGCTCAATAATCAGTACCGCATGCGAGCTTCCGCCACTGAGCGCATGGTGCCTTATCAAATCCTGGCGGGAGGACGAGAGGTGCTGCCGGATAGCGCACGGCGGGGCACAGTACCTGCGGGCGTTGGCACGGCTGACGTGGTGGATATCCAGTTTAAACTTTCAGGGAAGCAGACGCGGGGATTGGCGGCGGGAGTCAGCCTTCAGGACACCGTTACCGCCGTCATCACGCCCGATAGCTAGGTTTAGGAGAAAGAAATGAAAAAGGTATTTTTCCCCGTGCTGCTGATGCTGGCATCGCTGAGTGCGTCAGGGGCCGTAAGCGTAAGAACCTCGATTGATGTGCAGGCGGAGGTCAGTACCAGCGTGCGCATCTACGTCGACGGTAAGGACGTCACTAACGGCATGATCTCACTCAAGCTGGAGGATAAAAGCGGCTATATGACCGGAATAACGCCAGACTTTCAGTTTATCGGTAACGCCAGCGCGGTGTCGCTGTCGCTGACCTCACCGGCTAACCGGAGTCTGGTATCGGAGAACGGCGATGAAATGCTGCTCAATACCGCATGGGTAAAACCCGGCGGTGGGGATGTATCGACGAGCTATCCATTTAATAACCTCCCGGTTTACCCGAGCCTGTCGGAAGTGCCACCCAACAGCGGCATAAAGGTTCGTTTTACCTCTGCTGCCCGCAGCGAAACTTATCCTCTTGGGGTTTATAGCGGTACCTACGAGGTTATTGTTACGCCTTCGGTTTGAGGCTTCGGCGATTGTAAGTGCCTATACGGCCCCTATTTGCACGGTGCTTCAGCACCGGCCCTGGAAGGGCGAGCCTCAGGGATGAGGCGAGTAATCGAACCACGGACACGGGGATTTTCAATCTCCCACTCGAACCATATATATCAAATGGTTACAGGTTATTTTCATAATTGAATGGTCTTTGGGGATGGTTTGTAAATCAGCCACTTAACATGAAATAAAAGTGAATATTCTGAAAGGGTTATATAGTTATTTCGTTTTTTTATTCTGTCCGTCAACCGCCGGAACCATCTTTATCTTGCGATCGTAACGTGCTGTCTGCCCGATATTTTTGTGCCCGGATATAGCCTGTTTCTCCTGTAATGTTCCTTCCAGGTCCGATATACCTTTTGCTTTCAGATCGTGATAAGTGAAATTTAAATCAAGTTCAGGGTTCGCTTTTTTTGCCCTTTCTTTCGCCGCTCGCCATCGCTTACTGAATCCGCTTGAGGTATAACGATCACCGCCCGGCTGGTGTAGCAGGAACGTGCTGACAACGCCTTTATTGGCAGGTAAAACCAGAGCCAACGCTACAGCCGCCCGAAGACGGGGGGACCAGACTTTGATCTGCTTTACGCCGGTTTTTCCCTGCCTGATATAAATCCCCTCATCCATCATCTGATCGCGGCGTAACGCCAGTACATCCCCCTGACGGGCGCAGCAGAGATAGGAAATTTCCATTGCCACGCGCACTAACTGATCGGCGTTGTCATAAAGCGCTTGATATTCTCTGTCTGTTACGTAGCGATCACGCGGTGTTTCAGTGTACTGACGTACCCCCTGACAGGGGTTCGCCTTTACCATTCCACGCTCATAGCCCCAGCGGAAAACCCGAGACATAAATGCTTTTTCACGGTTGGCCTGAACAATGCTTTTAACTCCCCGCATATCCATATATTTACGTATATGCTGTGGTTTAATATCGACGGGATTCATTCGGCCAAATGGCCTGAGGACCCTCACAGAGTATTTCCTGTAGTCGTTACGCGTGGCTTTGCTCAGACCATTGAAGTCTGACGATAAAAAGAAGCGTGATACCAGAGCAGTAAAATCCTGCTGTGCCTTATTATCCTTCAGCAACCGCTCGTAGGCTGCCCATATTTCAGAAACCGGTGTGTCGAACGGACAGAGCCTGATGGTACCGCCGCCCGCAGGTTTAAACTCGAATGCTGAACGTCCGCGGGATACGCGCGGTGGCAGGTCTCTGTCTGCCGGGTTTTTACGTGGCCGCGCCATTATTCCATTGCTCCCCAGTCCGGTTCACTGGCAGCAGGAGGCACTGCGCGGTGTCTGAGTGGATAGTTAAAATGCGTCCATGTGGTGCAGGGGCGACCATCCCGCCGGACGATGAACCACACGCCGGCTTTCTCCAGTGCCTCACACTGTTTGCGCGGCATTTCATAACCGGTAATCATCGTTATGTCACTGTCAGAAATAATGTTACTTTCGTTATTCATTTCCATAATTACCCCCTGATGCCAGTTTTTCAGCAGCACGCTGGATTTGTGTCGTAAACATCCGCCCCGTAGCTTCCAGCTCATCCCTTTCCATGTAGCTCACGGGCGGCCCGCGCCACCCTTTATCGAAAACCGCGATCGCCATACCAAACCCTGATGAGGATTCTTCCGGCTCTCCCGCTGCGGGTCTGTACCACGCCGGCAGCGCGAAGCTGATCCGCCCACGGATAAAGGCAATATGGTCGGCTCCGTCAGGCCACCAGGTTTCGCTGGTTGCGGCTTTGATGAGGAAAACGTAACGACCGCCACGTTCACGCATCGCCACAGTGTGCTGCATGATGTGGGTCATACCGATACTGCCCGTTATGCTGCTGTGCCCGGCTGTAGGGCGGGTTGGCATAAGCCGCGCCGCCGAGTTCTGCCAGGCGAGCGGACCAGTCCTGCGCCAGGGCGTTATCTTCAGCGGTGTAACAGGCTTCACACCTGGCGTTGTGATGGTCAGCAAACAGATCCAGTACAAACGGCCCGAACCTGGCATTAATCCCCCACCAGAGGTTGTCCGGTGTGCGCCACTGATCGCCAGTCTCTTTCAGCTGATGTGCCGGACGCGAACGGAGGTGGTGCAGGCGTCGGCTGTACGGTGACAGTTCTGTAGCGGATACGGATGCTTCAGCTGTCGGATTCATTTTGTATTCTCCTGTACGTAGCCGGAACGCAGCGCCTCAAGCAGCTGGTCTTCTTTAACGACCAGATAGCCGAGTTTTCCGGCGAACCAGCGGAATTTGTCGAAGTCGCCGACGATGGCATCGCGGGATACGCTTTCGGTGAACAGGACGTTGCCGCTGCGGTCAAAAGCGATAAGGGTACGGCTGGCAACCCGGTCGCCAGAGTCAGTGAGTTCAGGTGCACCGTGAAGGGTGGACTCCATGCGGTTAAAGGCGCTGATGTAGTCGATTTTCCACTGAAGGGCGCGTTTGCCGGTGAAGCCCATGACGATGAGCACGAAAGCGTCGCGGGTGAGTTCGAAGCATTTGTAAGTGGCAGTACCACCGTTGGGCTGGATTACTTCGCGGGATGCTTCGTTAAAATTGACGAGGCACCATTCAGGTTCGCAATCAGCAATAACGGCGCGGATCTTCTTCAGCACATTATCGTGCGTTTTGTGGAAGTATTCAGCGACGGCAAGGGATGTGGTAAGAATTTTACCGTTATGCTCGAAAACAGCAGGAGCGGCAGTAACAGCAGGTACATTTGGGGTAAGGGTAGTAGCCATAGTGGCAGCCTCGATAGTCAGTTTTAAAAACTCACCACCGGAGGTTCCAATCTCATGGGTGGCGAGACGTACAGGGTTGGAACTACCGGCGACTACCGAAACCGGCCAGCTTTTCAGCTGCCCTGCACGCCCCACCATTGAACGCAGTTGAGGCTGTGCTTTGCACGTAAAAAAACCGCTGGCGCGGTCGTGCGCGATAGTCATCGGCGGGGTTCCAATCCCGGCACCCGCTTTATAAGGTGCAGGAAAACTATAGCGTCCGTTAATCACTGTTGCAAGCACGGCGTTGATCATGATGCTGCCCCATTAAGCATTAACGCCAGGAGACGGGGGAAATGTAAGTCATAGAAATGCGGCTGGGTTTGACGCGGATTATCAGGGGCGGTAAGGTTCTTGCCGAACTGCAATCCTTTTTCCGTCAATGACCAGAATAATTTCTCTTTGTCTGGCGCTTTACTGCTGGGGCGGGACTTCCGCTCTGTTATCCCGAGAAGTTGCAGGCGCCTGAAAGCTGAAATCGCACTGTAGGGTTTTCCGTGCAGTGAAAGCAATTCAGTAAGAGAGTGAGTTACTTCGCTGCTGCCGGTCATGCATCCGTCCGGTGTGTCTGCGGCATAAGCAGGTAAAATATCAGGCATTCCGAGAGAGCTTTGCAGCTTTTTCATTGCGCCGGGCATGGTTGATGGTGCGATCCGCATTTCCTGCTTGTAGAAGGCCAGCATGGCAAGACCTGCCTGCACCTGTTCGGTAAGCATCCCGTTGGCGTTTTTGATGGTATCCCGGAACTGTTCGTACACCTGGACCTCGAACGCGGGTTCAATCCATGCGGCATATCTGATGGCGACGAGTTCATCTGCCCATGTGCCGGATTCCAGGCCGCCCCTGATGGTGTTAACCGAAGCCCTTTTTTGGGCTTCGCTCAAAGATTGAACAAACGCATCAATTCCCTCACCGCGTAAAAACTTTGATGGCCGCTGAGCTTCAGTGGCTTTACCCTGAGCAACTGCTGCCCGATGTAAATCATTCAGGCAGTAACGCCCAAAAGCATCCTGGCGAACCACGGTATTTTCAATGATGACTGGTTTTGACATGACACTCTCCTCATGCGGCTGTAGCGGTCAGAGCAAAGTTGAGCGACAACGATGATACTGTCACGCTTTCTCTTTCGAACAGGTAACGGGTGACATCGCTGTATGCAGCCATAAAAACACTGGCACTGGATCGCGGATATTCATTGTCAACGCTGGCCGAAAAAATGGGTGTAAACCGCAGGACGCTTTACCCGGCAATGAGTGGTAATCCCCGGTTATCAAACCTGCAACGCATAGCTGATGGGCTGGGGTTTCGACTGTCTGACATCATCGCAATAGAAGAAGAAATTGATGATCCGGAACCTGATGAGCCGACAAATACTAACCAGAAGGGAAAATGAGTATGGACTGGCCTGAAGCATTCATGATAGTTGGCGTGGCTTTCGCACTTGCCTGGATGGTAAGGGGGCTGATATGCACTGGCCCGGAGTAATCGCAAACCTGGTGTTTCTGGCGGGGCTTCTGGTGATGATATGGCTGGTCTGTGACCGGTTTAAGTACTGAGGTGCTAGCGATAAACTGCCCGTAATAAAGGCGGTTTACATGCTTTCGTAGTCTGCGCCTCCGTGGTAAATGCCCGCGATGAGGATGTTGTCGCCATCAATGGCGAAAGCGATCACAGTACGGTGACGAAAGTTCGTAACACGCATTCCGGGTCGTATGTCATCGCGGCGATTACCACGCTCAGGAAAAATGACGAATCCTTCCAGGTAATCAAGCAGGTCCGCGATGAAACCGTTGGCCACAATCTGATTACCGTTGGCGGAGATGTATTCATGCAGGGCGATCATTTGTTGCTCTGCTTCCGGAGAAAATACTACGCGATAACTCATCGGGATTGCTTACGCTCCCGGACGGTCGAGCGAACTTGCTCGATTGTTCGGCCTGATTGAGGAGAGCTACGTATGGCATCCAGAGCAGTGGCGGCAGTATTGGTGAGCCATGACTCAATAGCTCTGTCTCGGTCACCGAGTGCGCGCAAGCCTTCGCGGATAACCTCGCTTTCTGAAACATAATCGCCGGATGCCACGCGCGCGCGAACCATTTCGGCCATTTCGTTTGTCAGAGTTATGCTGAATTGTTGAGTAGTACGCATCATTAACCTCATTGAATAGGATTGAACACTATCCAAACATAGCACAGTTATCATCTATTGACGACAACAGATATCCGGGGCTATAGTTCCGATGCAGCCGCAAAATCGGCTGTCGGGATTGGAACCCCGGATATCACAATGACGCATAGCCGCGTTAGCGGTTTTTTTACGCGTTAAGCACGGCCACATCAGCATTATGGTGGGGCGTGCAGGGGAGCAAAAGGCTCGCCGGGTTTCATTGTGACCGGTAGTTCCAACCCTGTACGTCTCACCACCCAACGATTGGAACCTGACGGTGGTGATAATCCAAATTACGTTGGAGCTATCACAATGCAAAATCAAATTTCAGCAGAAACGCTTTCTCCAATCACCCATAACCAGATCCCGGTCATCACCACTGAACTGCTGTCGCAGTTGTACGGCACAGAAACAAACAACATCAAAGTAAATTTCACCCGCAATGCTGATCGCTTTGTTGAAGGTAAGCACTTTTTTAAGGTCGAAGGGGATGAACTCAAAAATTTGCGGGTTACTTTAAGTAACTCACAAAATCCAGTGTCGCCAAAAGTCCGCTCTCTAATCCTCTGGACAGAACGCGGAGCCGCCCGGCACGCCAAGATGCTCGAAACCGATCAGGCGTGGGAGGTGTTCGAAAAGCTGGAGGATTGCTACTTCAGCCGGAAGCCTGAACACCCGGTGTGCAGTGATGTTATCCACGGCGATCCGCGAACGCTGGTCATACGCCTGGACGAGAGCGGCAATATCCGTTTCACTGAGTCAGTGCCGGAGGGCGCCATTGTGGCTACACTGGATAAAGTGAAATGGTGGCTGGAGCGTGACGGCTGGCTGGTGATGCGCAGGGAGAGTCTGGCCGGAATGACGCTGCAGGATTTCTTCCGGCTCGGCGACAGTGGCAGAGCCGCCTGCTGAATAACGGCAGGATGCCCGTATAACGAAAACTGCGGAGGTGAGCGATGTTGTATATAATCGTCAGCGTTATTTTCCTTGTGGCAGTCATTGCCTTCGCTGTTTTTATGCTGCGCCATATCAAAGACTGAGGGAATAAGAATGTCTGAACTTGATGATTTCCAGGCACGGACCGTCCGTCTGTTTCTGGAAGATAACTGGGACCTGTTTGTTGCACATTGTCACGTCGATTACGCGGAGGGTGAGGAACTGGCGGAGGAGATATTTGAGGCTCTGGGCGGTGAAGGCGTATAGCGTTACCCCGGCATCCGGTCTATAATGACTTCGTCAGCCTGAGAAACTGACGACCATCTGCGCCACGGAGAACACCATGGCGCACCTACAGATTAGTCCGTTTTACCCGTCACAGATGTCGAAAGGCACCTGCGACTTCCTGCGTTCAGCGTTTAACCTCTGCGGAGGTGGCGCATGAGCATCCCTGAAGATATTGAATGGCTGGATATTATCGGCTATGAAGGCCTTTATCAGGTGTCATCAGGTGGTGATTTCAAAAGCCTTTCCCGCACAGATTCTAATAATCACTTCAGGCCTGAAAGAATATTAAAAAAAATAATAAAAGCAAGTGGTTATCAGCAATGCAGTCTAAGCCGTGATGGAGTTGTCAGACTTTATTTAACGCATAGAATTGTAGCCGGGACATTTCTTAGTAACCCGCAAAATTTCAATACCGTCAATCATATTGACGGAGATAAAGGCAACAACGCCGCCTCTAATCTCGAATGGTGCACGCAGCGCCATAACAATGTTCACGCCATTAGGGAGGGGCTAAATGTCGCTAAAGATGGTGCGGAAAGCCAATCCTTCAAAAGTCCAATTGAGGCAACCAGTTTGATTGCTGGTCATTCCTTCATGTTGTTCGGAACAAAAGATATTGAGTCCAAAGGTTTCCGAAACTCATGCGTATACAAGTGCGTTAACGGCCATCAGGCGTATCACAAAGGGCATGTGTTCAGGAGGGTAGATAATGTTTAGGGATGGCATAAAACTTCATAAATCCAACTTCGCCTCCACCGGTCAGCAGATTCAGCGCATGCTGGAAGCCGGTGACTGTTACCGCCTGATAATCAGACCCTGGCGCGACAGGCGTACCCTTTCCCAGAATTCCCTCATGTGGATGTGGAATGCTGATGTTGCCGCCGCCGCCAGTCAGTACTCCGATGAGCAGCACACTGACGAAGAACTGCACGAATTCTTCAAAGATATGTTCTGCCCGGCGAAGCGGGTGACCGTCTTTGGTGTAACGAAGACGGTCAGGTCCACAAAGCTACTCGACACCGAAGAAATGACCTGCTGTCTGGCTGAGCGACATTCTTCCCTTACTTGAATCCCGGCCGCAAATCTCGCCGGCAACGGTTCTTGAGTATCTGCAGGAGAAATATCCGGGCAAATATCCTGATAAGCTGCGCAGGACGTTACAG
>NZ_MRUL01000020.1 GCF_002006995.1 Izhakiella australiensis
CGGCAGGCGGGCGGCGCATCAGCTCCAGCAGGCGGGCCAGTAGCGAGGCGTCGCTCTCGGCCTCCGTGCCACCACGCATGCTCGTGATGGTCACCGTGCTGTCCAGCCCCTGCGGCGCACTGAGCAGTGTGCCGGCGGTGTTGTCGCCAAGATTACCCGCCATGCCGGCAGTCATGGCGCGGGCACTGACAGTGCCCGCGCCTTTATCGCCAAGCCTGGTGTCTGCTGTGGTCTGGTAGAGCACACTACCGTTTATGGCACGAAACTGCAGGCCGGCAGCAACGCGTAGACCGGCAGTGCCGGTAAGCTGCACCTGACCGCCTGCCGGGCTGGCGGGTTTGGGGGACAGTCCACGGGTACGGGCATGCATCACCAACCAGTCATGGTCGGCGGTATCGGGAAATATCTGGCGCAGTATCCAGGTCTGGTCGTTGTACAGCCCCTGCGCCACGCCGGAGACGGCATACGCCCGGATGGCGTAATCGCTGTCGCCAGCAACGTCGGCATCGGGGAGCTGATTGCGGATGTCCCGCAACTGTTGTTCGGTAATGTCGGCGAGTGCCGGTACGGTACGTGCCATGTAAACCCCGTTTAAATCACTTTTACCGGAAGCGTGAACGTCAGCACATCGCCGCCGGCCTGAGTCACTGTGATGGTAAGTTTCAGCCAGCCGGTGTCGGGGGCGCTGACTTCAACGCTGAGCGCGGTGGCGCGTTTATCATCCAGCAGCGGCTGCAGCGCCTGCTCGGCATACTGACGCGCCAGAATGCGGGTCTGTGGCGTGTCTTTGGCGCGAGCCAGCGTATGCAGGCGCGACCCCATCTGTGGGTCGGCCCAGTAACTGCCCTTGCGGATGCGCAGACGCAGCCAGACCGCGTTGTGCAGGTCAGTACAGCGTTTGCCGGTGTAATCGCCGGAGGCGTGACAGAGATAAGCGTCCATAGCGGGCAGAATGCCGCAGGCGCGGTGGAGGATGGAAGGTACGAGGGTGAAGCGGCTAAGCCCGGGGGCAGGATGCCCCGGAGGGTCAGTTGCGCGGCTTTCCGGACGGGCCGTTGGGCGTATCGTGAATGTGCATGCCCATTTGCACGCCGTTAATGGTCACGGCCACCGATGTGATGATGCCGCCCGTATGGCTGATATTACCCGCAAACGAGGCGGTAACGCCACCTTCACCACCACGAATAGCCATCCCGCCGTTGCCGCTGATTTGCCCCTGGGCAATCAGCTTCGCCGAGGTGCTGAGTTCCGGCGTGGTAAACGACGCGGACTCCGACGCGTTGACGCTGTACTTTTTACAGTTAAGCAGCCATTCGTCACACTCTACGGCAATGATGCGGTTACGTTTCAGGACGATGCTGGCGCCTTCATCGGTATAGATGGCCACCTCGCCGGACTCCAGCCCCTGCAAGCGGTAACGACTGTGCTCGGTGGCGATGACGATGCCATGACTGGTTCGGCCACCCAGCGGCAGAACGACTGCCATCGCCCCCTCTGGCGGGACGGTGGTGAATCCGTACTGCTGAAAGATTTCCACGCCCTCCAGGGTTTCGCCGGCAAGCCCGGCCACCTGTGCTGTCTGCACGCCGCCGGCGGTGGTGATGCGGGTCAGTACGCCGCGAAAGGCCAGCCGCAGGCCGCTGAGAGCCTTGCGGATACGTTTGTCTGTCAGTGCAATAAAATCAGGCATTGTCGACCTGCTCCCAGGTTGTCAGAAGGCTCTTGTCTTTCTTGCCACGGCGATGACCTTTACGGTGACCGGATTTCGGATACGCGTCTGGCAGCCAGATACCGTCTTCACGCAGCAGCAGCGAGGTTTCCTGGCGCTGACCACGCCCGCCCCGGAAGGTACGACGCATGATGAAATACACGTCATCGATGCCGTGCACATCGCTCTGGACGCTGACCCGCTGGCCGGGTGCCCACAGCGTACCGGCACTGCTGGTGAACCCCCGCACCACTGCAGACAGGGAAAATCCGTTGAGACGGGCGTCCGCCTGCAGCTTGCGGGCGCGAAACTGCACCTCTTCATCGCTCTGGGCGTCGCCGACCACCACGATGCGGGGGCGGTACAGCGTCATACTGGTATCTTTGACCGTACACCGGCGGTTGGCCTTGCCGTCTTCGTGGCCGTAGCCGTGACTCTGTGCCAGTACGGTGGTCTGGGAGTAACGCCCGCTCATGTCGGTGCGCTTTGACAGCGACAGCAGGTTGTTACCGTCACCGCTGCGGTTCATCACCAGCTTACCCACCGGTGGGGTGCTGTAGTCCGGCCCACCGATAACCAGCGTGCCGTCCGGTGCCATCCACGGCCACAGGCCGCTGGTCTCGGCGGCGCGTTTCAGCGCATCCCAGGCACTGTCGCCAGGCTCGATGCTGACCTTTTTCACGCCGGCAGGCTTTTCGGCCTGCATGCGTATAGCGGTCACCCCCAGCGGTCTGACTACCTGCGCAATCACCTCCTGCTCCGCGCTGGTGAGAAACATAATGCCGATGTTATCGCGTTCAATCAGGTGTTTTCGGTACGCCAGCGGTGACCAGTGCTGGCCGTTGTCGCGCACGGGCAGGCTGCTGTGAGGTCGGTTATTATGGCGCTCCACCTGGCGCTCAATCTCCTCAATCAGCTGTTCCCATGTTGGCACTTTGCATAAGGCCGCCTGCTGCACCTCGTTAAGCGCTTTGCCGTTTTCAATGGCGTTCACCGCTGAGTCAACCTGCTTGCGGTACTTGCGTTGCGTCTCCCGGTCACCAGATTTACCCACCCAGGAGCCGAATTTCATCGCGGCACGCTTGGGGATTTCCTGGTTAAGGCGCTCAATGATGCCACGCGCCTGCGGATTGCCGGGAATACCGGTCGGGTGTTCGATTTCAAGACGGGAAAAAATACCCGTAATGTCAGCGTCGAAGACCTTGTTCTTTTCACCGCCGCCGTTATCGGAGTAATAAATCAGCGGCACGCCATACTGTGATACGGCATGGCGCAGAGCATCACCCACGGCCACCTGACTCTCCGATACCCCAAGACTCCAGCCCACCACCACGCGCGTACACCCATCGATAACCAGCGTGATTTCGGGTCTGAACGGCTTGCCGGTAGCAGGATTGATAACTTCCATCTTCATGCCGTGGCCATCGCCGACCCAGACCCCGTTCACCGGCATCACTGACCAGTCGCGACGCACGAACGGCAGCAGGGACTTGTAATCTGAGCCGGTCATGCGACCGCGCTCACGCTCGGCTTTGGGTATCTTTTTCAGCGCATAGCGCACGGTATCCACCGAGGGCAGCGTCGACATCATGACGGGGTTATTGCCGTGATGCTTTGCCCACTCCGCCTCAAAATCCTCGTAGGCCATCGCCACTGTAGGGCGCTTGGGAGTGCAATAAAACCGCAGAAATTCCGCCATCCAGGGATAAGACTCCACGGCTTTAGCCTTGATTTTACCCGGTGCCAGCAACGCCTGACGCTCGCCAGGCGTATTCGTCTGCTGGTAATCAGAGACCCACCCTTGCAGAGTTCGCACGCTAATTCCTTGGCGCGTATTACCTTTGCGGGCATTGGCAATATCAGCGGCTCGTTGGATACGTTCGGGCAAGGTTCCCTCCGCAGAACGGCTGGCGATGAGTTCAACAGCATCTTTACGCGTTAAGCCCTTCAGCTCGGGTACGCCTTGCGGATTCATCAGCCGGAAGACTTCCAGCACCAGCGTAATACGCGCATCGGCTATTCTCTTCTGAGCGTCGGTCAGTGTCCCCAGCTTACGTTCCAGCAGAGCTGGACATTTGCGCATGATCTCCAGCTCGGCCCGAACCTTCACAACATCGGTTTTACGCTCAACTGGCGCCACGCTCCGGCAATCAGATTGCTCAAGCACCTTGCTGTAATGGCGCTGTTTAACGATCTCCCGCGCCTTCTCTGGCAGGCAATCAACGTGATACTCAAAGGCTTTGGAGCCAGAACGCTTGCGCACAAACTCAGGCGAGCCTGCAGAAAAGCGACAAAGGGCCTCTCGCATCCCCTTTGCTGTCGCAGGCAGCCCGGGGAGACCCAGCAGTTCTTTTGCGACAACAAACATAATCAGGACGCCTTTTGGATATAGCTTTCAATCTGATAACGGCTGGGCCAGATGATTTCCGGCGAAACCCCCAGGGCATCAGCGACGATTTGCTGATAGGGCTTGCATGGTGTCCGCAGCACACTTTTCAGCGAATCTTTGCTGTAACCCGCCTTGAGAGACAGAGCGCGGAACGACAATCCTCGTTTGTGGATCTCCGCTTTGATGATTTCAGGGTGCCAATCTGCGCCCAGGGCTTCTTTTCGATTCATCATTCATCTATCCTAAAAAGTTAACCATGCGGATAACCGGGCGGTTATCTCTACGGGTAAAAGATTAAGACCAAAAAGAACGAATATCAAGTATTTTTCACAACTCTTTTCGCTCTTTTATTTCTTTATGCATTTCAATTAGATAGGTTGAAAAGTACGTAAAATGAGAAAAGCACCAGATCGTTCTTTTCCTGATGAAGCAAAAGAACCTGTTATCCATAGAGTTTTTCAGCTTGTAGATCGCTATCCCTCAAGATCCGAAGCTGCAAGGGCGTGGGGTATGAAAGTCAGTACCCTTCAAAATTATTACAAGCGTAAGGATATCAACCCAACTCCACGCAAAGCCCAGCTGCTCAAGATAGCGGAACAGGAAGGAGTTACTTTAGATTGGCTACTTACAGGGGATGGGAAGGCACCACTCAAACCCGAAAAAAAGAACGAAATGAATGACTCATTCCGAAAGACGCATTCATCTACAAACATGACAAAAGCAGATGAGAAAATATTAGAGCTATTATCTTTTTTGTCCCAGGATGAAAAAGATAAATTCCTTGAAGTCCTAGTCCGAAAGGGCATCGAGGTGGTTCTCTACTTGCTGGACGAGGACAACATAAAGCTGCTGAAGCTTGATCGGGTCATGAAGGAGAAGGTGCTTGGCTTGCAGCCTAAAACGCTTGAGGAGGCGGCTCGTCTTGATGAAGGGGCTAGAGAGTGTGGTTCCGATAATTTGGGCGAAACAGCCCCCCAAAGCCTAGCATCTAATCACAAGCAGGCTGGTTGAGTAACGGTAGGTGGTAATTTCCATGTTATCAACATAATCAACCAGTCGATCTCATGAAGTAACCAACCGTTTAAATGCACTTTAAACTCACGCAAACCACAATCATTCGAGTGCAGAATTTATTACGAAAAAATCATTTTTAAGTCATTTTTTCGCAGTAGTGCAAAATCACTAAACCCCTCACAAGCCGCGCCGCTGTTGAGTTCGCGGCCGCCAGGAAAATATCCGATCAGTGCAGAAATGATTTCCTCCCCACAAGCCGCTGCCCGGGCGAACGGAACGAGACCCACCGCAGGTGAAATAAACACCCGAAGCCCGGGGTCAAGGGGGCCATAACGCCAATGGCCCCCTTGCCCGCCGCCCGCTTTACATAGCATCGCGCTGGTACACAATCTCATTACCGGGGGCGAAGCTGCTGGCATCCAGCGGGCTGTGCTTCTCGATATAACCTTTCAGCACTTCCGCATCGACAAATCCGGTGTTGACGTAGCCCGGTAATTTATCAATCTCAGGATAACCGTCGCCGCCGCTGGCATTAAAGCTCAGCGTCGCCATGCGGTAGGTTTTATTGGCATCCAGCGGCTGACCTTTAATTTTAACCTCGCTGACGCCCTTGCCATCGGCAATCAGGCTGACGTTAGCAAACTGCGCGTAAGCACCAGAGTCCACCTGCTTGTTCGCTACCACCGCCAGATATTTTTCCACCTCGCTGCCCTTCATATCGACGTAAACCAGCGTATTGCCAAACGGCTGAATTTTCAGCACGTCGCGATAGCTGATATCGCCAGCGTCGATCGAATCGCGTACCCCACCGCCGCTCATCACGGCGAAATCAGCCTGAGTGCGATCCATCTGTGCGGTCAGGATCAGACGCGCCATATTGGTCTGCTGGAAACGAACCTTGCTGCGATCGCCTTCCAGGCGCCCGTTAACGCTGCCGATTTTAACCCCCAGCTGCGCCTGGCCTTTTTTCTGGAACGGCGTCAGCAGCCTTTCCATTGCCTGATTCTTCGGAATTTCCTGGGTGTAGTTTACCCAGCTGGTGCTGCCGTCGGCATTTGTGACCTTATGACGCAGGTTAATCGGCACCAGTTCATAATGAACCAGCTTCAGCACGCCGTTGCGGAAGGTGAAATCGGCGCGGCCAATATATTTCCCCCACTCGTGGGCCTGAACGATCCAGGTTCCGTTCTGACGGTCGGGCGTACAGGGCGAGCCGGGCACATAGTCCTTCTGTTTCTCATTCTCATTTGCCATACACACCGGGTTCTGAGAATGCCCACCCACTATCATGTCCAGATAGCCTTTGGGAAGCTCGCGCGCCATTTCAACGTCGCCGGGGGCGTTAGAACCGTGGTTGCCGTTATCGTAATGCCCCATATGAGTAGCGGCGATAATAACATCCGGCTTCTCTTTAGCGCGCAGCTCTTCAACCACCGCTTTGGCTTCCGTTGCCGGCTTGCGGAATTCCATATCGGTAAAATAGGCCGGGTTGCCGATCTTTGCCGTATCATCCGTGGTTAAACCTATAACCGCAATTTTCAGCCCCGAACGATTGAACAGCGCCCAGGGCTGGAACAGCCGCTTACCGGTACTTTTCTGGTAAATATTGGCGGAGAGCAGCGGAAACTTAGCCCACTTCTGCTGCTGACGCAGTACCGATAGCGGGTTATCAAATTCATGATTACCGATCGCCATAGCGTCATAACCCACCAGATTCATCCCGCGAAAATCCGGTTCGGCATCCTGTAGATCCGATTCCGGCACGCCGGTATTGATGTCGCCACCGGAGAGGATCAATACCGAGCCGCCGTGCGCCTGAACCTCATAGCGGATTTTATCCATCATGGTTTTTTGCGCAGCCAGACCGTATTCGTCATGCTCGTTGTGCCAGAAACGGCCGTGGTGATCGTTGGTATGCAGCACGGTAAATTTATAGGTGCGATCTTTCACCCAGGCGCTGGCAGTAAGCGGAGCCGCTATCAGCGATAAGATCAATGCGGCAAGCGCAGCCTGTTGTACGCGTTTCAAATACACGCCCCCCTTCGGTTAGCTAACGTTAAAATGTGTCTGTGGTGTTGCGGTGACATATCCCATACGGAGTATTATGCAATAGGTCGACATCGTGAAGATAATGACTCAGGCTTATACTGAGACATCACGCAGCCGCGCTAATGTTCCCTGGCGACAGGCGTCATTTTTCGCGATTCAGAAACACCAGCCCGCCGATCGGTATTCGATCAATATGTAAAGAAAGCTGAAATTCCCTGATAACAGCTTAAGAAGCCAGCTTTTACTATGCTAAGCTGCAATAAAACAGAAATAAAGCCCGGGCATATTGCGGCAAGCTAAGTATCTATTCACGCTAAATCAATCAGCTAGTCTACATCAGACGTTTAAATCCCCGTTATGGCATTTATTGTGCGACGCATGCGATTAATTTCAGAGAACCACAGAAATTAACAAGCGATAAAAAGCGTTTTGCCATAAACTAAAAACTTACAAGTGGATACAATTGCACACAAAGGAGGCAGGAATGCATCATACAACTCCCCTGATAACCACCGTGGTGGGAGGTTTGGTTCTTGCCTTCTTATTTGGCATGCTGGCAAACCGGCTGCGCATCTCTCCCCTGGTCGGCTATCTGCTGGCTGGCGTGCTGGCAGGCCCCTTCACCCCGGGCTTCGTGGCTGATACCAATCTGGCGCCGGAGCTGGCTGAACTTGGCGTCATTCTGCTGATGTTCGGCGTCGGACTGCACTTTTCAATGAAAGACCTGATGGCGGTCAAGTCCATCGCTATCCCCGGCGCAATATTGCAAATCGCCGTGGCGACGCTGCTGGGGTTGGGATTATCGGCGCTGCTCCACTGGCCGCTGATGACCGGGCTGGTGTTCGGCCTGTGCCTCTCCACCGCCAGCACCGTGGTGCTGCTGCGCGCGCTGGAAGAACGCCAGCTGATTGACAGCCAGCGCGGTCAGATAGCCATCGGCTGGCTGATTGTTGAAGACCTGGTTATGGTTCTGACGCTGGTGCTGCTACCGGCCATCGCCGGCATGTTTGAAGAAGGCAATGCCAGCTTCAGCCTGCTGCTGTTAGACCTTTTGCTGACTATTGGTAAAGTTGCCGCCTTTATGGTGCTGATGATGGTGGTTGGCCGCCGGGTTGTGCCCTGGATTTTAGCGCGCAGCGCCGCAACCGGCTCGCGCGAGCTTTTTACCCTCGCGGTGCTGGCGCTGGCGCTGGGCATCGCCTTCGGCGCAGTGGAGTTTTTTGATGTCTCCTTCGCCCTCGGCGCGTTCTTCGCCGGCATGGTGCTGAACGAGTCGGAACTTAGCCACCGCGCCGCCCACGATACCCTGCCGCTCCGCGATGCTTTCGCCGTGCTGTTTTTTGTTTCCGTCGGCATGCTGTTTGATCCGATGATCCTGC
Organism: Izhakiella australiensis; assembly: GCF_002006995.1. GTDB lineage: Bacteria > Pseudomonadota > Gammaproteobacteria > Enterobacterales > Enterobacteriaceae > Izhakiella > Izhakiella australiensis. Next base: position 8,540 of record NZ_MRUL01000020.1, read on the forward strand.
TTACCCATCCGCTGGCCGTGGTCGGTACGCTGGCTATTATCGTGCTGGGCAAGTCGCTGGCGGCGCTGCTGCTGGTCAGGCTGTTTGGCCATTCGAAACGCACGGCGCTCACTATCGCCGTCAGCCTTGCCCAGATCGGCGAATTCGCATTTATTCTCGCCGGCCTGGGCATTTCACTAGGTCTGATGCATGACGAAGGACGTAACCTGGTACTGGCCGGCGCGATTCTCTCCATCATGCTTAACCCGATTCTGTTTGCCATACTGGGACGCTGGCTGGAAAAAAACGAAACCATGGAAGAGCAGACGCTGGAAGAGGCGGCCGAGGAAGACAGTCAGATCCCTATCGATATCTGCAACCATGCGGTGGTGGTAGGCTACGGACGGGTTGGCAGCTTACTGAGCCAGCGGCTGGTGGAAGCCGGCATACCGCTGGTGGTGGTAGAAAACAGCCGCCCCCGCGTTGAGTCACTGCGCGAACAGGGAATGATGGCGGTGCTGGGCAACGCCGCGCGCGGAGACATCATGGACGTGGCGCGTCTCGACTGCGCGCGCTGGCTGCTGCTGACCATCCCTAACGGCTATGAAGCCGGGGAAATAGTTACCGCCGCGCGGGAAAAGCGCCCGACGATTGATATTATCGCCCGCGCGCACTACGACGATGAAGTCGAATACATCCTTGAGCGCGGGGCTAATAGCGTGGTGATGGGCGAACGGGAAATCGCCGGCAGTATGCTGACAATGACGCTGGAGAAGCATAACGCCGAACCCCAAGGCTGCCCGCTGTAAAGCTAGCGTTCCCAGTAGGCCTCTTCGAGGCTATCCTCGCGCTCCGGCAGACCGCGGGTCAGTCGCGGTGAATGCTGGTTCAGCACCTGATAGCTAACGCGGTTAGCGTACTTACAAACCTGCGCCAGAGAAGAGTAGGTCAGATAGCGCCGGGCGTGCTTAATAGAATTTGGCACGTTGAGGCGATGATAATCATTGGCAGTAATATCATGCAGCAGCGCCGCCAGCGCGCCGTCCCCTGCCCCGTTGGTATTCATGATCTTTTCCGGACCGCCCATGTAAGGCGCAATATGGGAATAGATGCGCAGCGGCTGCTGGCAATCCTGCCGTCTTTGCGCCCGACTGAACTCGTACTGATTAAACTCCGCTATCACGCCGGGCAGCAGCGGATGGTTAGTTTTACGCTTCGCCGACTCTTCGGTATAGCTGGCCATAAACAGGCCCGAAGGCCCGGCAGTACAGAGCACAAGATCCACCCACTCCAGCACCTTGTCGCAGGCCTGCAGCGGATCGCTGATGCCGGTGAGCGCCTCGGCCTCTTCTTCATTCATGGCAACGATCGCCACGTGATCGCGCAGGAAATCGCGCCAGAACCCCGGATTATCAGCAATCACATATTTGGTGCCCAGCGTCAGCACAACCGGCACATGATGTCGATGAGCATATTCAATGGCCTGCATGGTCGCGGCGGGCATCGGTTCTCCGGGTTTGCAACGCACCAGATAAGAGGTAAGCACCAGCGCTGACGCGCCTTCAATTACCGCTTCGGGAATGTTTTCCGGACGCAGCTGGTTCATCATGCCCGGACTGATAGCGAAAGTCCGTTCGCCGCTGTCGCCAATCAGCGTAAAACAGCGTCCGATGGCGCCGTCAACGCCCTGCAAATAGTTAAGATCCGTGCGGCTTGAGGTATTACACAGGTAGCGATAGGCGTAACCGCCAATCTGGATGTTGTTGCACATGGTGCCCAGCAGAACCGAACGGTCATCAGCCAGCGACGAATAGTTGTGCAGCGTATTGCCAATCGTCCCGCCGGCAAACTGATGGGTGATCAGATTATCGCGCATCAGCTCAGCATAAAGCGCCTCGGCAACGTCATCCTCTATCACCAGCGAGTGCCCACGGCTCAGGCCATAGCGGGTTATAAATTCATCATCCACTTTCGCTTCAATATCCACCAGCGTCTGATCGATACCGACCACCCAGCTGGCGCCGGTTTCGGCTTCAGGCTGGACAGGCTGAATGAGCGGGTCGCGGGCGTTGACGGGAAAATAGTGTTTGGACTTACGCTTTCCGGGAAATTTCATGGTGATTCGACTGGAGATGGCACAAGCTGGCGATGATAGCACATCGCCAGCCTGCGATCTTGCGCATGGACTGATTGCTCAGGAAGCCAGCCCGTCAAGCCAGGGTTTAACCAGATCGGCCATCATCGCAATATGTTCAGCGTCATCATTGAGCGCCGGAATATAGTCGAAGCGCGTACCGCCAGCATGCAAAAAGAAATCCCGGTTTTGCTCGCTAATCTCCTCAAGGGTTTCCAGACAGTCAGCGGAGAATCCAGGACTCATAACCTGTACATGCTTAACGCCCTGCGCCGGCAGCTGGCGCATCGTTTCATCGGTGTAAGGCTTGAGCCATTGCTCGCGCCCGAAGCGTGACTGAAAAGTCATCATCGCTTCATTTTCATTAAGCCCCAGCGCCGCCGTTAACGCATTGAAGGTTTCACGACAGCGCAGCGGGTAATCGTCGCCTTCATCCGCATAGCGCTGGGGAATGCCGTGGAAAGACATAACCAGTAAATCAGGCTTGCCATTACGGGCGAAGGCGCGTTCGACCGAGGCTTTCAGGGCCGAGATATAGGCGGGATGAGTCGCGTAATCACGGATAAAATGGACTTCCGGCAGTGAGCGATAACCGGCAAAAGCCCGCGTGATGCAATCCCAGACCGCAGCAACGGTTGAGCAGGAGAACTGCGGATAAAGCGGTAATACAATCAGTCGGGTTACGCCCTGTGCCATCAGGCTATCAAGGGCCGATTTCATACTGGGATTACCGTAGTTCATTCCCAGCGCAACCGGCAGCTGCAAATGCGCTTCCAGCGCCGCCCGCTGCCGCTGGCTCCATACCATTAATGGCGATCCTTCTTCCATCCAGACGGAGGCGTACAGCTTCGCTACTCGCGGTGAACGCAGCGGTAAAATCGCGGCGTTAAGAATCGGCCACCACAGCCAACGAGGCGTATCAACCACTCTTCTGTCGCTGAGAAACTCCTTCAGGTAACGTTTAACCGCAGCGGGAGTCGGCGCATCAGGTGTCCCCAGATTAGCCAACAAAATGCCTGCTTTTTCATGGCGCATTGTTGTTCCTTACTCAAAGATGCGCAAAACCGTCCTGTGGCGGAGGATGCGAATGAGAATCAGGGGTGTATTGTAGCGGAAAAAAAACGGGGTAAAACCGATTGTTGCAACAGGAGGGCCGAAAACCGGCCCTACCGTCAGGATCAGCCGAGGATTTCAACCAGTTCGGCGCTAACCTCTTTCACCGAGCGCGTACCCTCAATTTTGTGGTACTCGGTCTGACCTTGCTGCGCCTGTTCGCCGTAGTAGGCGATCAGCGGGGCGGTCAGCTGATGATATTCAACCAGGCGTTTACGCACCGTTGCTTCTTCATCATCTTTGCGGATGGTCAGCTCTTCGCCGGTAACGTCATCTTTGCCTTCTACCTTCGGCGGATTAAATTTAACGTGGTAAACCCGTCCGGAAGGCGCATGCACCCGGCGACCAACAATGCGTTCGACGATCAGCTCGTCGGGAACGGCAAACTCAAGAACATAATCAACCTTGATGCCCGCTTCTTTCATTGCATCCGCCTGCGGGATAGTGCGCGGGAAGCCATCGAGCAAAAAGCCTTTGCGGCAATCATCCTGGGTAATACGCTCTTTGACCAGCGCGATAACCAGCTCATCAGTAACCAGTTTACCGGCATCCATCAGCGCTTTAGCCTGCTGACCCAGATCCGATCCTGCTTTAACAGCGGCGCGTAACATATCGCCGGTGGAGATTTGCGGAATACCGTATTTCTCCATGATGAAATGAGCCTGAGTCCCCTTACCTGCGCCCGGAGCACCGAGCAGAATAATACGCATTGCGTAAATCCCCTTGCGAATCGCTTAATTAATCAAACCAGAAGGTGATGAACATATCATTAAGGCACCCGGCCGACAAGGAAGGGCTGGCAAGGCGGCTGCGCCATAGTTGACGGGAAACGGGGCTGATAAGCGTAAATAGCGCGGTAATCCTCCCTTTAGCAGCGTTTCAGATGCCCGGGCGTTCGGGAGCAATTTCGGAGTACTGGAGGTGATAAAGGGTTTAATCCTGACGCCGGCAGGGCGTTTTGCGCCGACGCATAAAGCGCATACCGCGAACCTGATGTTCGCGGTATGTGAGTATTACTGTGGCCGGTTCCAGAGCGTCGACAGCGCCTGTTGCACCTCAGCGCTCATGTCCACCGCTTTACGTCCATCACCACGCGCGCGGCATGAAAGGCGAATAGTATGCGATTGGGGAAAATAGCTGGCACCGGCCATTTTCACCCGCTGCTGCAGCTCCTCGCTCAGCGGCGGAACCTCGAAGCAGCTAAAAGGCAGGTTCGGATTACTGATTGAAGTAAAATTTATGCCGCCGATATTCAGCATTTTTACCGGCTTAACCTGCGCGACGTTATACGGCTTCCACTCTGCGCTATCGAGATGCGCCATCGCCTCTTGCAGTGGCTTCGCCGCCGAGGTGGACTCTTCAAACAGGCGCAGCTCGCTGCGCATCAGGGTGCTGAAGTGTTCCGGACGCAGCGCAATAATCGCCAGTCCCGGCGCCAGCGAGGCATGCTCATGCAGCGGCGCAACAAAGATAGAGCTATCGCGAATTAACTCGCCATGAAGGTTAGTCGCAAAGCTGTGGGAAGCATCAACCACGCCCTTGCCCAGGCTATCTTTCAGGCTGTGAACTTCGCCCGTACCAGGATCAACGTGGGTAATAACGCGCACGCTGCCCGGCCCGGTAATGTGCCCTGGGGCATTAAACAGCTCGCTTACCGGCTGAAAATGCGCATGTTTTGCCAGACATCTGGTCGTTTCCTGTTTATGAAACAGGTGTGACAGAATAACCAGCCCAACGCGAACTGACTGCACAAAGAAGATGTCGTAGTCGTCAAGCTTGTAAATACGTGACAAGGATTCACGAAGTTCGTCTCTTAGCATATGCGCTCGCTCGTAAAATTGTTCGCCATGAACCTGCTGAAGCTGGGGTGGCAATGAAGATGCGTCCATCAATTTATTAACTCATGTTGATACAGCAGTGGCATAACGTTTCGCGAAATATTAAATCTGTCGCGATTTTACAGGGAGACGAGCGTTTAGTAATAATGCTAATTACTCAATCTCTGCGTCGGATCGCGACTAGCCGACCATATCTATATCATAGTCCTGATTTCCGACGGCGGCAGGTTCAGATTTTGCCTTACCGTAGCGCTAAGCAAAAGGTCTAAAATAACCCTTTTGCATGCCTAATTCTCGCCGTCGCTCTGCCGCACCAGCTTGCTGCCCCACCCGGTGCGGCAAGGTCGAAAGTTCTGGCGCTAGCAAAACCATCATGCGTTAACGGATGATGTTACTGCTTACGGTAATAATGGACTTTTGCACTGCTGGCAAGACAAAGCTCGTCAGAACAAGAAAAAATTATTTTTCAGAGGCGAGCGGGCAAGTAAAAAGGCGAGCAGTTGCTCGCCTTTTGTCCGACAGAGAGTCAATTAAGCCAGCAGCAGCTGGTTCATGCGCCGGATAAACTGATTAGGATCTTCTAACGTGCCACGCTCCGCAAACAGCGCCTGATCCAGCAGCAGATCGATCCACTCACCGAAGCGCGCTTCATCCTGAGTATCGGCAATACGTTTAACCAACGCGTGATCCGGATTAATTTCAAAAATGTATTTCACTTCCGGCGCGGCCTGGCCCGCAGCGGCGAACAGCTTCGCCATCTGGGTACTGATTTCATTCGCATCGGTGGTGACGATGGCCGGCGTATCGGTCAGACGATGGGTCAGACGTACTTCCTTAACCCGCTCGCCGAGCAGCGTTTTAACGCGCTCAACAAAAGGTTCCAGCGCTTTTTCAGCTTCCTTCTGCGTTTCGCTGCTCTCTTCATCCGCCAGTTTGCTCAGCGACTCATCGGCTTTGCTCACCGACTGAAAGGATTTGCCGTCAAACTCGGTCAGGTAGCTCATCATCCACTCATCGATGCGATCGGAGAGCAGCAGCACCTCAATGCCCTTCTTACGGAACAGCTCCAGATGCGGGCTGCTTTTCGCCGCCGCATAGCTGTCAGCGGTAATAAAGTAGATCTTCTCCTGCCCTTCAACCATGCGGCTGACATAATCTTCCAGCGAGACGGTCTGCGCCGAACCTTCGCTGCTGGTAGAGGCAAAACGCAGCAGTTTAGCGATCGCTTCTCCGTTGGCGGCGTCTTCCGCCGGTCCTTCTTTCAGCACCAGGCCAAACTGCTGCCAGAAGGTTTGGTATTTTTCGTTATCGTCTTTTGCCACTTTCTCCAGCATCTGCAAGACACGTTTAGTCAGCGCGCCGCGCAGGCTTTGCGTCAGACGGCTGTCCTGCAGCAGCTCACGAGAAACGTTGAGCGGCAGGTCACTGGAATCGATCAGGCCACGCACAAAGCGCAGGTAGTTCGGCATAAAGACTTCAGCATCATCCATGATGAACACCCGCTGCACATAAAGCTTCAGGCCGTGTTTGTGCTCGCGGTTCCACATATCCCAGGGCGCCTGAGCTGGAATATACAGCAGGCTGGTATACTCCTGCTTGCCTTCAACGCGATTGTGGCTCCAGCTTAAAGGGTCGCTAAAGTCGTGGGCGATGTGCTTATAGAACTCTTTATATTCTTCTTCGCTGATATCCGATTTATTACGCGTCCACAGCGCCTGAGCCTTGTTAATTTTCTCCCAGGTGGTGGTGCTGTTCTCTTCATCCTGCTGCTCGATTTCTACCGGCAGTGCGATGTGATCGGAGTATTTGCTGATAGTGTTGCGCACCCGCCAGGCGTCGAGGAATTCATCTTCGCCTTCACGCAGATGCAAGGTGATCTCCGTGCCGCGATCTTCTTTGGTAATATCCGCCAGGGTATATTCGCCCTCGCCGGCCGACTCCCAGAATACGCCTGAATCAGCGCTGGCGCCGGCGGCGCGGGTTTTAACGGTCACCTTATCGGCCACGATAAACGCGGAATAAAAACCAACGCCGAACTGGCCGATCAGCTGGCTATCTTTGGCCTGATCGGATCCCAGGGATTCAAGAAAGGCTTTGGTGCCGGATTTAGCAATAGTGCCAAGGTTTTCAATGACTTCATCACGGCTCATCCCGATACCGTTGTCGCTCAGCGTCAGCGTACGCTTTTCTTTATCTACCGACACCCGGACGCGCAGCTCGCCGTCACCCTCATAGAGTTCCGCGCTGGAAAGCGCACGGAAACGCAGCTTGTCAGCAGCATCAGAGGCGTTGGAGATTAGCTCACGCAGGAAGATTTCTTTATTTGAATACAGAGAGTGGATCATCAGATGTAAAAGTTGCTTTACCTCTGACTGGAAGCCACGGGTCTCTTGTCCTTTCATGGTCATTGCTACCTCAACTGAGAACAGGTTATTACAAACGTTGAGGTTACAGATGGGGTTAACGCGGAGATTTTCAAGGGGGCGATAGAATACCGCCCCCTGACTGCTCAGAACTTCATCTTTTGACGCCCGGCCAGCGAATGTGACAGCGTGGTTCCGTCCACCATTTCCAGCTCGCCGCCCACCGGCACGCCATGGGCGATACGGCTGGCATCAACGCCGTACTGGCTGCACAGCCCGGCAATATAGTTAGCAGTGGCTTCGCCTTCAACCGTCGGGTTAGTGGCCAGGATCACCTCGGAAATGCTTTCCCGTTCCAACCGCTGTTCCAGGCGATCGAGACCGATATCGTCAGGGCCAATGCCATCAAGGGGCGACAGATGCCCCATCAGCACGAAGTAACGACCGCCGAACTGCCCGGTTTGCTCAACGGCATGAATATCCGCCGGGCTTTCCACCACGCAGATCTGGCCGTTCTGCTGACGACGAGGATTGGCGCAAATGGCGCACACGTCCTGCTCGGTAAAGGTCCGGCAGTCAGCGCAATGCCCAATCTCCGACATCGCCCGCGTCAGCGCCTGCGCGAGGCGCATCCCGCCGCTGCGATCGCGCTGCAGCAGATGAAAAGCCATGCGCTGTGCTGACTTCGGCCCAACGCCGGGCAAGCAGCGCAGCGACTCCATCAGGGATTCAAGAAGCGGGCTGGTCTGCATCAGAACGGCATCTTAAAGCCCGGCGGCAGCTGCATACCGGAAGAAACGGAAGCCATTTTTTCTTTCTGCGCTTCGTCAATACGGCGCGCCGCATCGTTGAATGCCGCAGCCACCAGATCCTCCAGCATGTCCTTATCATCTTCCAGCAGGCTGGGGTCGATCTCAACGCGACGGCAGTTATGCGCACCGTTGATGGTTACTTTCACCAGGCCTGCGCCGGATTCGCCAGTCACTTCCAGCGCAGCGATCTCTTCCTGAACTTTGGCCATTTTATCCTGCATCTGCTGGGCCTGTTTCATCAGGTTACCCAGACCGCCTTTACCACCAAACATAGTCTTCTCTCTCAGATCAGGCCGCATCCACGATATGCGCGCGGCTCGTTAAACGGGGCGAATACTCTCATCATCAACTTCCGCATCAAAGAAGCGGCACAGCGTCTGAATATGATTATCCGCGCGAATTGACTGACGCGCCTGCGCCAGCTTCTCTTCATATATTGCCTGACGCCACTCCAGCGGTGTTTTCACCTGCGGATTATCATCTTCCACAATCTGCAGTTCAAGAGGGCGCCCGGCGTGCTGATTTAGCGCTTCGTTCAGGGCTTGCTGCGCCCCGGTCGAATTAAGATGACGCTGGCTGCTGCGAAGATGCAGGCAAATGCCCTCAGCCGTCTCTTCCTTCCAGGCGTTCAGCGCCAGCTGCTGCACCAGCTTTGGCAAATGTAGCTGCGTGATTTGCAGCGCCCAGCCATCACGCTGCTGCGACTCCAGCGCCAGCTGGATCGCCAGCTCCGGCGTTTTTTCATGCTCCAGAGCAGTTCGCAGCGCTTTCGGCGTAGTCACCGGCGCCGCGGCAACGTCAACTATCGTCTGGGCCTTCCAGCGATAGGCTTCCTTTTTTGCCGCCGGTGTACTTTTTTCCGCTGCGGCCTGCAGGCGTTGCTGCCCGCGTTCGGTAACGGCAGCCAGCCGCTCCAGCGCCGGACTCACCGGCCGCGCACTCCGCGCCGCCGGTTCATTCTTTTTTGCTTTATTCTCCCCCTGCTGCTGTAGCTGGCTGCGAGCTTTTAACAGCTGGCTGGTACTGTCAGGCAGGTTCGACGGCGCATCTGATGCCGGAGGCGCGGGAATATGCGCAGGATTGGCCGCTGCAGCGGCAGGCCGTTCGGCGCCTGCAACGGGCTGAGGCTTCTGCTGGGTGGTCATCACCGGACGTGCTGCGGGCTCGGTTATTATCTGCAAAGGATGGAAGGCCAGCGCCCGCAGCAGCGTCATTTCCACCCCCATGCGCGGGTCCGGCGCGTAGGGCAGCTCTTTGCGGCCGACCAGCAGCGTCTGATAGTAAAGTTGCAGCTCAGCCGGCGGCAGCGTGCGCGCCAGTTCGTTCAGACGTGCTTCATTGCCGGATTCGTCTTTCTGCCCGCCGGGTAATAGTTGGGTCATGGCGATGCGATGGAGCAACGCCAGCATTTCCACCAGCAGCGCATCCCAGGTCACGCCGCGGCTCGCTGCCTGGGCCAGTTGGGTCATCATCAGCTGGCCGTCGCCTTGCACCAGCGCTTCAATCAGCGCTAGCGGCTGTTCGTCGTCCAGCGTGCCGAGCATCGCGCTGACGGTTTCTACGTTAACCGCCCCTTGCCCTATCGCAATAGCCTGATCGGCGAGGCTCAGTCCGTCGCGCATACTGCCATCGGCTGCGCGCGCCAGCAGCTGCAGCGCCCGTGGTTCGACCGTAATCTTTTCCTGCTCCAGCACGTAGGCCAACTGCTGACGAATCAGCTCCGGCTCCAGCGCCTTGAGATGAAACTGCAGGCAGCGCGACAGGATGGTGACCGGCAGCTTTTGCGGATCGGTGGTGGCAAGCAGAAATTTAACGTGCTCCGGCGGCTCCTCCAGCGTTTTTAACAACGCATTGAAGCTGTGGCGCGAGAGCATATGCACTTCATCAATCAGATAAACTTTGAAACGCCCGCGCGCCGGCGCGTACTGGACGTTATCGAGTAAATCGCGGGTATCTTCGACCTTGGTACGCGAGGCGGCATCTATCTCGATAAGATCGACAAAGCGCCCTTGCTCGATCTCACGGCAGTTATCGCACTGTCCGCACGGCGTCGCGGTGATGCCGCTTTCGCAGTTCAGCCCTTTCGCCAGCAGGCGGGCAATCGTCGTTTTGCCGACGCCGCGCGTACCGGAAAACAGCCATGCATGATGGATGCGCCCCAGCGACAGGCCATTGGCCAGCGCGGTCAGCACATGTTGCTGTCCGACAACTTCGGAAAACGCTTGTGGGCGCCACTTGCGGGCAAGGACCTGATAGCTCATGAATTAGTGGGGGAAGTTGAGTTTACCGGTAGGTCATGCTAACACAGCCCCACCCTTACAGCGAGGCTGTTATCCAGACCGTTAGTGGCCGGGGAAATTAACCAGGCTGTAGCTCTCTACGCCGAGGCCCTGAAGCCGGCTTTCGCCGCTCAAATCAAACAGGTTTATAACAAAAGCCGCGTGCTTAACTTCACCGCCAGCGCGACGAATCAGCTTCACGGTCGCTTCGATGGTACCGCCGGTTGCCAGCAGATCGTCGATAACCAGCACTTTATCACCGGCATGAATCGCATCCTGATGCAGTTCCAGCGCATCGCTGCCGTATTCCAGTTCGTAGCTCTCGCTCAGGGTTTTACGCGGCAGTTTGCCCGGTTTGCGTACCGGAACGAAACCGACGCCAAGTCCGAGCGCGACGGGGGCGCCAAACAAAAAGCCGCGGGCTTCAGTTCCTACAACCTTAGTAATGCCTTGATCACGATAGCGGGAGACCAGCAGCTCAATGCTGAGCGCGAAGGCTTTCGGAGCTTCCAGCAGGCTGGTGACGTCACGAAACAGGATCCCCGGCTTTGGGTAATCGGCAATACTTTTAATACTATTTTCAAGAAACTTAATCTGCTCTGCTGTAGCAGTCATAATGATACGCCTGGTAAAAACCGAATCTGACTCGCGTAGCTCCCTTTTACCGCCCCGACTTGAAGGACGGCTGCCTGTCGAATTTTGCCGGGAAAGCCACGCACGAAAACCCCTAAATTTATGCAAAACACCCGCTGATTGCAACCAGATAACGCCCTTCAGACTTGATCGTCCTCAGGTTTTATCACCGGTAGCCGCCACATAAACCACAGCAGCACAGCGAGAATAAGCAGCAGCATAACGCGCAGCCAAAGCAGCTTGACCAGCCACAGTGAAACCGCAAAGCTCAGAACGGTAAACGCAATGGCTCGCCGTTTTGCCGCCGCGGGTAAAGCACGATGGCGTTGCCAGTTGCGTAAATAAGAGGCAAACCATGAGCGGTTCAGCAGCCAGTGATGAAAGCGCGGCGAGGAACGGGCAAAGCACCAGGCGGCCAGTAATAAAAATGGCGTAGTGGGCAGCAAAGGTAACAGCACGCCGGCCAGCGCCAGAAACATCGCCAGCCAGCCGGTAATCAGTAAAATAGTCCGTTGCATTGCGTACCTGTTATGCTCACAGTCAGCATCTGCAGTCTGACCAAGGAAAATGAATGAAAAGCGATCGGTTGCTGGCGCAGCTACAGGCAAAGCTGACTGAACTGGCTGAACGGCTGGCGCCCGTTGCTCAACAGCGTAGCGCACGGGCGCGTTTTGACAATCAGTTATTTCATAGCCAGAGTGTGAAATTAATCGATTGCTTGCAGGAAGCCGAGCGTAATATGGCACAGCTGAGCCAGGCCGTAGCCCACAATCGCAGTGAGCAGGTGGCATGGTCTGCGGAACGTCTGGTGCAGCAAATCGCTGCGCTGGAGCGCGAGCTGGCGACGCAGTCGCTACGCCAGTCAGAGCCAGCGGAAGCGGAACCGGGTAAGACCCTGTATGAAAGGCTTTCCGAGCATCAGGATTATGAACGCCGCTTGCAAGCAATGATCGCCGACCGTGAAAAGCAGTTAGAACAGGGCACATCTGCCAGCGCGCCGCAGGTCCAACGCGAAATCGCCGCGCTGGAAGGCCGATTGCAGCGCTGCCGACAGGCATTAAAAAACATCGAGCGTCGCATTGAGTCGCGCGAAAATTACCAATAAATGGCGGGATAACCACATGGCGATGATTTTTTTACCGTAAATACCATCGCCGCCATGTTTACCGGGGGAAGGAATGTCGCTGGAAAATGCACCGCCAGAAATCAAGCTGGCGGTAGATTTAATCATGCTATTAGAAGAGAACACCATTGAGGCCGCAACCGTGCTGGCCGCGCTGGAGATCGTCAAACGCGATTTCCAAAAAAAATTGCAATCCGCTCAGGAGAACTCCAGCGCCGATTGAGACAGCACCGAGCTGTGCTGCAGCGTCTCAATCAGTGTGGAAACCAGCTGTGGCGCTTCCTGTGCCAGGTTGAAGCTTTCCGGCATGAACAGCCAGTTCTCCATCAGGCCGGTCATGTAGGCGCGGATGATAATTGCCGCCTGGCGGGTTATCAGCCCCGACGGCAACTGTCCTGCAGCAACACATTCGTGTAATACATCTTCAATTTTTTCATAGCATTCAAGATAGAGATTCTGCTGCATCAGCTGTAAAGTCTTCATTTCACCAACAAATTCGCATTTGTGGAAAATGATCTCTGAAAGTGAACGTCGGTGCGGGTCGCAGGCGGTGGCTTTAAGCACGTAGATAAGCATGGCGCGTAGCACAGACAGTGGATCTGCAGGGTATTTTAATCGATACTCTTGTTCTAAGTTTTCCAGGCCAGATTCCGACTGAGCAAGAATTTCATTTAACAAGTCCGTTTTATTTTTGAAATGCCAGTAGATTGCACCGCGCGTCACGCCCGCCGCGCTGGCAATATCCGCCAGTGAGGTTGCTGAAACGCCAAACTCAGAGAAGCGAGCGATGGCTGCATCAATAATTTGTTTTTTTGTTACAAGAGCTTGTTCTTTGGTTTTTCGTGCCATAAAGGAAGTTCTTTACAATCATGCCGATTTACATACATTTGCGAACGTATGTACCATAGCACGACCATAATTCAAACGCAGCAATGGGCTATACGGTATTGCGATCCCATTGAACAAAACATTCGATATTGGACATTCGAGGTTTATTTATGAACAAAAACAGAGGGATCTCGCCTCTGGCGGTCGTTCTGATGCTCTCTGGCAGCGTAATGCTGGCAGGTTGTGATAACAAAAATGGTCAGCAAGCCAATCAGCAGCAGGCGCCCGAAGTTGGGATTGTCACGCTAAAAAGCACATCGATGACCATTACAACTGACCTCCCAGGTCGCACCTCGCCGTTCCGTATAGCCGAAGTTCGCCCCCAGGTTTCCGGTATTATTCTCAAGCGTAACTTTGTTGAAGGCAGCGAAATCAAGGCGGGTGAATCACTTTATCAGATAGATCCGGCAACCTATCAGGCCGCCTATGATAGCGCCAAAGGCGAACTTGCTCAGGCACAGGCTAACGCCAAAGTGGCGGCAATGACGCTTAATCGCTATAAGTCGCTGGTGAAAACCAAATATCTCAGCCAACAGGATTATGACACCGCGCTGGGCAATGCTGCGCAAACCGCAGCGGCAGTAAAAACCGCTGAGGCCTCAGTAGAAACCGCGCGCATTAATCTCGCCTACACCAAGGTCACCTCCCCTATCAGCGGCCGCATCGGTAAATCTGCCGTCACTGAAGGGGCGCTGGTCAGTTCCGGACAGACTACTGCGCTGGCAACCGTGCAACAGCTCAATCCGATGTATGTTGACGTGACCCAACCCAGCGAAGATTTCCAGCGCCTGCGCAATGAACTGCAGGAAGGAAAGCTTAAGCAGGTTGCCGGCAAAGCGCAGGTCAGACTGATTAGCCAGGACGGCACCCTTTACCCTCAAACCGGTACGCTGGAATTTTCAGACGTAACGGTCGATCAAACCACCGGGTCAATTACGCTACGCGCTATTTTCCCGAATCCTGATGGAAATCTGCTGCCCGGTATGTTTGTCCGCGCCCGCCTTGAAGAAGGCACTAACCCGGACGCGCTGCTGGTTCCGCAGCAGGCGGTAACCCGCACGCCAACCGGCCAGGCGACAACCATGGTTGTCGGGGCTGACAATAAAGTCGAAATGCGCACCATCGATGCCTCACAGGCGATTGGCGATAAGTGGCTGGTGACCAAAGGACTTAAATCGGGCGATCGCGTCATCGTTACCGGCCTGCAGCGTGTGAAACCGGGGATAACGGTCAATCCGCAGGAAGCCAGCGACCAGGATGCGAAAAACCAGAGCGCCCCTTCTCAGGCTCAGTCTGAACAAAATAAATAAGCCTTAAAGGAAACTTTGATTCATGGCTAAGTTTTTTATCGATCGCCCCATATTTGCCTGGGTAATCGCCATCATCATTATGTTGACGGGCGCGCTATCGATTCTGAAACTGCCGATCGAGCAATATCCTGAAGTTGCTCCACCGGCGGTTCAGATTCGTGCAAACTATCCGGGTGCCGATGCTAAAACGCTGCAAGACTCCGTTACGCAGGTTATCGAGCAGAATATGAATGGCATTGACGGACTGATGTATATGTCCTCAAACAGCGATTCATCCGGTACCTTGCAGCTAACACTGACCTTCCAGTCCGGCACCGACCCGGACATCGCCCAGGTTCAGGTGCAGAACAAACTGCAGCTGGCAATGCCGCTGTTACCGCAGGAGGTGCAGCAGCAGGGTATTCAGGTACAGAAATCATCGAGTAGCTTCCTGATGGTCGCCGGTTTTATCAACACCAACGGCACCATGAACCAGAACGACATTGCTGACTACGTTGCCTCGAACATCAAAGATCCTATCAGCCGTACGCCCGGCGTTGGCGATACGCAGATCTTCGGGGCGCAGTATGCCATGCGAATCTGGTTAGATCCGCACAAGCTTAATGACTATCAACTGACGCCGGTTGACGTAGTTAACGCGTTGAAAACGCAAAATACGCAGATTGCCGCAGGCCAGCTGGGGGGAACTCCGCCGGTGCCTGGCCAGCAGCTAAACGCCTCTATCATTGCTCAGACGCGACTGACCTCAACCGATGAATTTGGAAAAATTCTGTTGAAGGTCAATAGCGATGGCTCGCACGTACTGCTGCGCGACGTGGCGAAAATTGAGCTTGGCGGTGAAAACTACGAGGTTATCGCCCGCTTTAACGGCCAGCCCGCATCCGGTATCGGTATTAAGCTGGCAACCGGTTCGAATGCGCTGGATACCGCCGATGCGGTAAAAGCCACGCTGGGTAAACTGGAGCCCTTCTTCCCTGCCGGGTTGAAAGTGGTTTATCCCTATGACACCACGCCCTTTATTAAAATTTCAATTAATGAAGTGGTGAAAACCCTTGCCGAAGCTATCGTGCTGGTATTCCTGGTAATGTACCTGTTTTTGCAAAGCTTCCGCGCCACCATCATTCCAACCATTGCGGTTCCGGTGGTGCTGCTCGGTACCTTCGCCATTATCAGCGCCTTTGGCTAT
This sequence comes from Izhakiella australiensis, assembly GCF_002006995.1. GTDB lineage: Bacteria > Pseudomonadota > Gammaproteobacteria > Enterobacterales > Enterobacteriaceae > Izhakiella > Izhakiella australiensis. The sequence goes on from NZ_MRUL01000020.1 coordinate 24,198, forward strand.
TCGATAAATACCCTGACGATGTTCGGCATGGTGCTGGCGATCGGGCTGCTGGTAGATGACGCCATCGTGGTGGTCGAAAACGTCGAGCGCGTGATGGCGGAGGAAGGATTGCCGCCCAAAGAGGCAACGCGAAAATCGATGGGGCAAATCCAGGGCGCGCTGGTAGGTATCGCGCTGGTGCTCTCGGCGGTATTTATTCCGATGGCCTTTTTCGGCGGCTCGACCGGCGTAATCTACCGTCAGTTCTCCATCACCATCGTGTCGGCCATGATCCTGTCGGTTATCGTCGCACTGGTGCTGACGCCCGCCCTGTGTGCCACCATTCTTAAACCGGTGCAAAAAGGCAGCCATGGCAGAACCACCGGCTTTTTTGGCTGGTTTAACCGGGTTTTTGAAAAAAGCACGCATCACTACACGGACAGTGTCGGTCATATTATTCGCAGCACCGGGCGCTATCTGATTATCTATCTGCTGATTGTAGTGGGTATGGGTTATCTGTTTATTAAACTACCTTCATCTTTCTTGCCCGAAGAGGATCAGGGGCTGCTGCTGGCTCAGGCTCAGCTGCCGGCCGGCGCGACCCAGGAGCGGACGCAGAAGGTGCTCGATCAGGTAACCCACTACTTCCTGACCAAAGAGAAGAATAACGTTAAGTCGGTATTTACCGTTAACGGCTTTGGTTTTGCCGGTCGCGGACAAAATACCGGTATCGCCTTTATGAGTCTCAAGCCCTGGGATGAGCGCGAAGGCGCTGAAAACAAGGTACCAGCCATTGCCGGTCGTGCAATGAAGGCTCTTGGACAGATTAAAGATGCGATGGTTATTCCGTTCAACCTGCCGGCAATTATCGAACTAGGTAACGCCACCGGCTTCGACTTTGAACTGATCGATCAGGCTAACCTCGGCCATGACAAGCTCACTCAGGCGCGTAACCAGCTGCTTGGCATGGTTGCTAAACACCCTGACACCCTTGTCGGTGTGCGCCCTAACGGCCTGGAAAATACGCCGCAGTACAAGCTGACTATCGATCAGCAAAAAGCACTGGCGCTGGGCGTGTCGCTGAGCGATATCAATACCACAATCGCTACGGCCTGGGGCGGCAGCTACATCAATGACTTTATTGACCGAGGCAGGGTGAAAAAAGTCTACGTCATGGGTCAGGCCCAGTATCGTATGCTGCCAAGCGATGTTGATAATTGGTTCGTACGCGCCACCAACGGTTCGATGGTGCCAATCAGCGCCTTCGCTACGGGCAAATGGATATACGGCTCGCCGCGCCTGGAACGCTATAACGGCCTGCCCTCAATGGAAATTCTGGGGCAACCTTCGCCCGGTAAAAGCTCTGGCGACGCTATGGCGCTAATGGAACAGCTGGCCCATCAGCTGCCGGAAGGCATCGGCTTCGACTGGACGGGCATGTCCTATCAGGAACGTCTGTCAGGCAGCCAGGCGCCGGCGTTGATTGCCATCTCACTGGTCGTGGTATTCCTTTGCCTTGCCGCACTCTATGAAAGCTGGTCGATTCCATTTTCGGTTATGCTGGTCGTGCCGCTGGGGGTTATCGGCGCGCTGATTGCGACGACGATACGCGGCCTGAGCAACGACGTTTACTTCCTTGTCGGACTGCTAACCACCATCGGCCTCTCGGCTAAAAACGCCATACTGATAGTGGAGTTTGCTAAAGACCAGATGGAAATCGAAGGTAAAGGTCTGGTTGAAGCAACCCTTGAAGCTGTCCGTATGCGTCTGCGTCCGATTCTGATGACCTCGCTGGCATTTATTCTCGGGGTGCTGCCGCTGGCTATCAGCACCGGCGCAGGCTCAGGTGCGCAAAATGCGGTGGGTACCGGAGTGATGGGCGGCATGGTGACGGCAACGGTACTGGCGATATTCTTTGTCCCGGTGTTCTTTGTTGTCGTCCGTCGTCGATTCTCGCGGCATAAAACCGAGCTGGAAGCCGGTCACGATACGGAACACCACCAGTAAACTGTTCTGTTACGTTAGTCATGAGGTCGCCTGTGGGCGGCCTTTTTTTTATCTTTTTATCACCAGAAGGGTTGTCGCATGATGATAAAACCGCCATAATTAATGTTACGTTATAACATACAAGGCTGGTTATTATGAAAGAAGGTATCCATCCCGAGTACCGGACGGTGGTTTTTCACGACACCTCTGTCGACGCATATTTTAAAGTCGGCTCGACGATTAAGACCGAACGCACTATCGAACTGGAAGGTGAAACCTTTCCCTATATCACTCTCGACGTCTCCTCAGCTTCCCATGTTTTTTACACCGGCAAGCAGAAGGATCTGACCCGCGAAGGCCGCGCTGCCCGCTTTAATCAGCGCTTTGGCCGTTTTTCTACTTCACGCCAGTAAGGTTGAGCGATGCAGGTACTGAGTTCACTACGTGCGGCGAAAACTCGCCATAAAGATTGCAAAGTAGTACGACGTCACGGTCGCGTGTACGTCATTTGCAAAAGCAATCCGCGTTTTAAAGCGGTGCAAGGAAGAAAGAAGAAACGCTGATCGCAGAGGGATCTTCTTCAGATAAAATAGAAGTGACGACTGGCGGATCGCATCGCGATCCGCCTTTTTTATCGTTAAACGCGGTATGTAACTATTTCATACTCGCAGCCAGCACCTTGACGTTATGTTCAAACGCCTGAGTATAGGTGGCGGCGTCCCCGCCTTTATCGCTCAGCGCTTCAGGATAAAGTTCGCCGCCCGGCTTCGCGCCACTGGCGGAAGCTATCTGTTTTACCAGGCGAGGATCGGTCTGATTTTCGATGAAATAGGTATGAATTTTTTCCTGTTTCAACTGCTGGATCAGCCTGGCAACATCCCCCGCACTGGCTTCTGCCTCGGTTGAAAAACCGACCGGCGACAGAAAAGTGACGCCATAGCGCTGGCCAAAGTAGCCAAAGGCATCGTGGCTGGTTAGCACTTTACGCTTCGCAACCGGAATCGCCTTGAAGGTTTGTTCTGCCCAGCTATCCAGCTTACGCAGCTTTTCAATATAAGCGCCGCCGTGCTGACGGAAGTATTCGGCATCCTGCGGATCGGCGGCGATCAGCGCGTTCATCACGTTCTGCGCGTAGATAACACCGTTTTTCATGCTGTTCCAGGCGTGAGGGTCGGTGACCTGCTTGCCATCTTCGTCCATCGAACGGCTGGAAACGCCATCAGAAGCCACCACCACCTTCCCCTTATAGCCGGAAGCGCTGATGAGACGGTCCATCCAGCCTTCCATGCCAAGGCCACTGACAAAAACCACGTTAGCTTTGGACAGCGCGAGGCCATCCTGTGGCGTCGGCTCGAAGGTATGCGGATCGCCGTTTGCCCCAACCAGCGATTTGACCGCAACGTGTTCACCACCAACCTGCTTAACAATATCACCCAGCACGGAAAAGCTGGCTACAGCATCAACGGTCTTTGCCTGAATAACGGCAGTAAAGCTTAACGCGGCCACAGCCAGCGCCAGGGTATACTTTTTCATTTTGACTCCTTTGCCATAAAAACAGGCGAGCGCCGGCTTAACAAACCGCCGCTCGGCCCCAGTAAAATCGAAATAAAAAATAGCCCGGCGGCGCTGAGCACGACCGCCGGGCCGGCAGGTAAAGAAAGATAAAATGACAGCAGCAGACCAATAAAGGTCGCGAGGATCGCCAGCACCACCGCACAACTAATTTGCCAGGGCAGGCGCTGGCTCCAGAAGCGGGCGCTGGCGGCAGGCAACATCATCAGTCCAACGGACATTAACGTGCCCAGCACCTGAAAACCGGCCACCAGGTTGATCACCACCAGCAGCAGAAAGATGCCGTGCACCAGCGGTGAGCTCCAGCGATTTTGCGTGCGCAAAAAACCCGGATCGAAGGCATCAATAACCAGCGGGCGATAGATCAGCGCCATCACGATCAGGGTGACGCAAGAAATGAGGGTTACCAGCAGCAATGACGGGTTATCCACCGCCAGCAGCGAGCCAAACAGCACGTGCAGCAAATCGACGCTGGAGCCTTTTAATGAAACGAGGGTCACACCAAGTGCCAGCGACCCCAGGTAGAAACCGGCAAAGCTGGCATCCTCGCGCAGCGGTGTAAAGCGGCTAACCGCGCCGGAAAGCAGCGCCACCGTCAGCCCGGCAATAACGCCGCCGATGCCCATCGCCACCAGTGAGAGCCCAGAGATGAGGTAACCTAAAGCCGCGCCGGGTAAAACAGCGTGCGAGAGCGCATCGCCGACCAGGCTCATCCGCCGCAATGAAAGAAACATGCCGAGCGGTGTTGAACTAACGGATAGTGCAAGGCAGGCCACTAAGGCCCGCCGCATAAAGCCAAACTCCAGCAGCGGTTGGAAGAAATGCATTAACATGACGTTCCTCCGCGACGAGCCGCCGCCAGCGGAACGACCGTTGCCTGATTCTGCTGCCAGCTAACCTGCTCGCTGCCAATGCGCAGCACCTGCATAAAATGACGCTCTACCGTTTGCGAATCGTGCAAAACCACCACCAGGGTACATCCATCCTGATGGCGCTCATGCAGAAGAGACAGCAGCAACGCAACGGTTTTTTCATCAATACCGCTAAAGGGTTCGTCCAGCAGCAGTAATTGCGCCTGCTGCATTAACATGCGAGCAAACAAGACGCGCTGCAGCTGACCACCGGACAAGGTGCCCGGCTGCGCTTTAGCAAATGCGTCCATACCAACGGTTTCTAACGCCAGCATAATCTCATTACGCTGACTGCGTGAAACGGCGCGCAGCCAACCAGTGCGCGGCCAGCATCCCATGGCAACGATGTCAAACACCGACACCGGAAACTGTTTTTCTATATCGGCCTGCTGCGGGAGCCAGGCGAAGCGCACGGGGGGATTGGGACGACTTACCGAGCCGCTGACTGGCGGAATAGCCCCGGCCAGGGTTTTTAATAATGTCGATTTTCCACTTCCGTTTGCGCCCACCAGCGCGGTCATTGAACCTTGCGCCAACGTGCCATCAATAGCGGGCGTGACCGCCCTTCCGCGATAGCCAACGCGAAGCTGATTAAAAGTGATCATACCAACGTTGCCCACCAGCAAATCAGCAGCAGCGCGGCGGCTGGCAGTAAAACTAATGCGCAACGAACGAAGGCGGAAAGCGTCAGCAAGCTGACGTTGGAGGGGATAATCTGCATCACACAGCCACAATAATGTTATAACATAACAATAATATTATTCCGGCTGGTGCAATCCTTGCAACGCAAAAGTGTTTCTAACCATTACAATAAAGAAAACTATATGAACTGCATGCAGCAAAAGCAGTCAGAAAAACGTCAACCTGCGGGCAAATTAGGAAAATTCAGCTATGATAAATAAAACATTTATCGCATTATAAATGCATTCATCTCCAGATGCCGATCGGGCAACCTCACTATAGCGCTGCTAACGGTTGAGAACAGTTGCATCCTGTGAGGCAGAGTGCACAACATTCATTTTCAATTAACATCGTCAGTATAAGTAAAAGTGAGCAAACCTTTGCAGCAAACTAAGGTTGAAATAGAAAAAAAGTTAAAGAATATTTTCGATACATCCTGGTGAGACGAAGGTATTTTATTCGACTATTTTATTTATTGCCTCTGGCATCTTTTAACAACCAGCGTAATAATATACGTTATAACTTAAGGTTCTCGTCGGCGGATGCTACACCTGAGCGTCTACAACATTTTACCAACCTGACTGTTAATTGATTACCTATTGACGAAATTATTTATAAGCTATTCAGCAGCGTTAAGCCTTTAACCTGAAATATTTTGTAATTTTTAATCATCGGCTGGCTGCTATTACTCATCCCAATTTATTTGCATGATACATTAGTTTACATTGAGTTCTGCTCGTTTCCTGACTAATCACTCGCTATACAGCTGTGTTTAACGTGGCCGGTTTGTTTGCTACAAAAGGGGAAAAAGATGGACGAATACTCACCGAAAAGGCATGATATCGCCCAGTTAAAATTCTTGTGCCAGCACCTTTATGACGAAAGTCTCACCAGTCTGGGAGACAGTCATCATGGCTGGGTAAACGATCCAACTTCAGCACTCAATATTCAGCTCAATGAACTGGTTGAGCATATTGCTGCTTTTATGATGAATTATAAGATTAAGCACCAGGAAGACGGCGACTTTTCTGCTCAGGTAGATCAATACCTGGATGATACCTTTATGCTTTTTAGCAATTATGGCATCAACACACACGAGTTACAGAACTGGCAGAGCTCTGCCCGCAATCTGTTTAATATTTTTGATGAAGAGTGCCGGCAGTGGGCATCCCATGAAAGCCACACTTACCAGTAACCCATTATTTTTAATACGGTTTAAAAATGACTGAAAAAGTTCTTACTAAAAGTGATTATCTGATGCGCCTGCGACGTTGTCGTTCTATCGATACACTTGAACGAGTGATTGAAAAAAACAAGTACGAATTATCTGATGAAGAGCTGGCGATATTTTATTCAGCTGCCGACCATCGACTGGCAGAACTGACGATGAATAAACTTTATGACAAAGTTCCGGTTTCAGTCTGGAAATATGTTCGCTGAAATAGCATCACGGCATGGAAATGGATTAACGAGTAAGGACAGGGAGTCTTAGTGGTGGAGGCCCTGCAAGCCACATCCCGGCACACGCGTCATCTGCTGCGGCTGCTTCCTTCCGGATCTGACCGGGTTCACAGGTTAGCATTGCGGGAGAACCAACAGAGCCTCCATTGATTGCCCTGTTTCCAGAGCGCAGGCATTATCAATGATGCCCCTGCCAATTGCAAGCTCAGGCCAGACAAGCGATGGTTTCTTGCTCATTCTCACGCGCAAGCGGCTCTGATAATCCGAACACAACACCGGAGATACGCTGGATCTGAAAATGGACGATGGGGATAATTTCTATCAGCGAGTTTACCAGGTGCTTGCCGCTATCCCGCGCGGCTGCGTAACGACTTATGGTGACGTGGCCCTGCTGGCGGGTTCACCACGCGCCGCTCGTCAGGTTGGCGGCGTACTCAAGCGTTTACCGGAGGGCAGTAAGCTCCCATGGCATCGGGTCATCAATCGAAGTGGACAAATTTCGCTGACCGGGCCGGACCTGTCCCGTCAGCGCGCGGCATTGCTAGCCGAAGGGGTTGAAGTCAGCCGCGAAGGCAAAATCTCTCTGACACGCTATCGCTGGAAAATCTGAAAATAAGGCGGCGCACCGCACCGCCTTATTCAGCTTACATATTGGTAGGCGCCGGAACGGCTGCAGAAGGCGTAACCTGGGTCGGCGACGTTGAAGGTACCGTTGTTGCTGCTCCCGGCGCGGTGGGAACCGCGACTGAAGGCACCGGCACCAGCACCAAATCCTGCTTAGTCCCGCCCTGATTAATCACTGGCTTCGCGCTTTCAGTGATAAATGCCAGCTTACCTTTCACTGCAACCGCCGCACTTAAAAGAATACGCGCGTTGGGTTGAATATCGCTGGGGTTATAAGGCAGCACAAAGTGGAACGGTGACTGTTTGCCTTCGGTTCTCACCACGTGCTGGGCAATAACCCTTGAAGGCGCATCGGAAACGGAAGCATCTGATACCGTAACCGTCAGCACTGAGTCCGGGGGTAAAGCCACTTTCTGACGGATCCATACGCTACCGCTGACGTTTGGCTGTCTTAGCGCAGCCTGCTGCCCTTTTACTTCCGATCCCAACGTAGGCGTTGCAACGTCGTTGCTTTTATCCGCGCAGCCAGAGATCACTACCGCCAGCGCGGCACCGCTTAATACCTGCCAGAATTTCATTGACGTCTTCTCCTTATAATCAATGTGGAACAGGGCGACCAGCAAACAGTCGCTGGCCTGAAGCCCCATTAACTTAATATTGGCACAAGTTACTGATTTTTGCCTGACCATCCACTGGACAACGATATTGCTGCCAGTTCAGGGTATTCTTAACAGCAAAGATTGCGTTAACCGGTGCGTTCTCGCAAACTGGCTTTTTGCATCGGGAGACGACAGCCATGAGTCAAGCGCTCAATAACTTACTTGCCCTGCTCAATCTTGAAAAACTGGAAGAAGGCTTGTTTCGCGGTCAGAGCGAGGACCTGGGCTTACGTCAGGTGTTCGGCGGACAGGTTGTAGGCCAGGCTATCTACGCGGCGAAACAAACGGTGCCGGCAGAGCGCATTATCCACTCTTTTCACAGCTACTTTTTACGGCCAGGCGATAGCCAGAAAGCCATCATTTATGATGTGGAAACCCTGCGCGATGGCAAAAGTTTTAGCGCCCGTCGCGTCAGCGCTATTCAAAACGGCCAGCCGATTTTTTATATGACCGCTTCTTTCCAGGGTACGGAGCAGGGATTCGAGCACCAGAAGACGATGCCTGAGGCGCCGGGGCCGGACGGATTGCCTTCTGAAACGGACATAGCCCAACAGCTGGCCCATTTACTCCCCAGCGCCACCCGCGAAAAATTTCTGGCGGAGAAGCCGTTTGAAGTGCGGCCGGTTACGTTTCACAATCCGTTAAAAGGGCACGTTGACGAGCCGCGCCGCTGCGTCTGGCTACGGGCAAATGGTTCCGTTCCTGCCGGTGCGCCTCTCCACCAGTATTTACTCGGCTATGTCTCAGACTTCAACTTTTTAGTGGTAGCGCTTCAGCCGCACGGCAAAGGCTTTCTCGAACCGGGAATGCAGGTAGCGACCATCGACCATTCTATGTGGTTTCACCGGCCTTTTGACTTAAATGAATGGTTGCTCTACAGCGTGGAAAGCACATCCGCATCCAGTGCCAGAGGGTTTGTACGCGGTGAATTTTATACCCAGGATGGCCGGCTGGTTGCCTCAAGCGTGCAGGAAGGCGTCATGAGGATCCGGTAACCCTGAACGGAATAAATCAAGGGGAGAACCTGCGGTTCTCCCCGGTACTAACTGTCGATCGGCTTCAGGCATTCACTTACTGGTTGTAAGCATTCTCGCCGTGGCTATTCACATCCAGCCCTTCTCGCTCGTGATCCTCAGGCACGCGCAGTCCGACAATCAGATCCGCCACTTTAAAACCAATCAGCGCAACCACCGCCGTCCAGACAATGGTAACCCCGACGCTGAACAGCTGAACCCACACCTGATGGCCCATAGTCACGCCTTCGGCATAGCCGACGCCGCCCAGCGAAGGCGCGGCAAAAACGCCGGTCAGGATACAACCAACAATGCCGCACACCCCGTGAACACCAAATACGTCGCAGGGGTCGTCTACCTTTAACCAACGCTTAAGGCTGGAAACACCCCATACGCCGGCCACGCCGCCAATCAGGCCGATCAGCAATGCCCCCCCCACGCCGACATAACCACAGGCCGGAGTAATGGCGACCAATCCGGCAATAGCCCCGGAACAAACACCCAGCAAAGACGGCTTGCCGCGCAGCGCCCATTCAGCGAAGGTCCAACTGAGCATTGCGCCAGCCGTCGCCACCACGGTGTTAAGAAAAGCCAGCGCCGCAATTTCATTCGCCGCGCTGGCAGAACCGGCGTTAAAACCAAACCAGCCAACATACAGGATGGCCGTTCCGGTAAAAACCATCGGCAAATTATGTGGTTTGAAGGCCTCTTTACCGAATCCGGCGCGTTTGCCAAGCAGGTAGGCGCCTACTAACCCGCCTACGGCGGCGTTAATATGTACCACGGTGCCACCGGCAAAATCCATCGCGCCATCGGCAGCAAGGAAACCGCCAGCCCAGACCATATGAGCAATGGGCAGGTAAGCCAGCGTTAACCAGATAACGGCAAAAATCAGTAGCGCTGAGAAGCGAATCCGCTCGGCCAGCGCGCCAACCACCAACGCCACCGTAATACAGGCGAACGAAGCCTGGAAAGCCACGTGAATATATTGATAGAAGGTGCCCATTAACGCCGTGGGAGCAATACCTTTTAGCATTCCCCAGCCAAAGCTGCCGAAGAAAGCATTACCTTCGCTAAAAGCCAGCGAATAGCCGTACAGCACCCAAAGCACGCAGACCAGCGCAAAAGCAACGGAGACCTGGGTCATCATGGAAAGCACGTTTTTACTGCGGATCAGCCCACCGTAAAACATCGCGACGCCGGGTATGGTCATAAACAGCACCAACGCCGTACAAATCATCATAAATGCGTTATCAGCCTTATCCGCTACAGCAGGCGCCGCCGCCATCGCCAGCGACGGCATTAGCGCCAGGCTGACCAGTGCGGACTCAATCATTTTTTTATTCATTTTCCCCATCCCCTTACTCTACCGCTGGCAAATAATTACAGCGCTGCTTCATCAGTTTCACCGGTGCGAATGCGGATAATCCGCTGCAACTCAGCAACAAAAATTTTGCCATCACCAATTTTTCCGGTGTAGGCAGCCTGGCTAATCACATCGACGACTTCATCGAGCTGATCGTCTGCAATCGCAATATCAATCTTCACTTTTGGCAGAAAGTTGACGCTGTATTCAGCGCCACGATACAGCTCTGCGTGGCCCTTCTGACGACCGAAGCCTTTAACTTCGGTCACTGTCAGCCCCTGAATACCGATAGAAGAGAGCGCCTCGCGTACGTCTTCCAGCTTGAATGGCTTAATTACTACGGTAACCAGCTTCATGTGATCCCCTCCAGGTATTGAATATGACCAGATGCCCGATGTGATTATTTCTAAGCAAAGGCTGTGCCATAAATACTGAAGGATATATTTTCGCCATGTTCAACATGGCGAACGGGCCTTTTCTGTCAGCCGTCGGGAGGAAAGTGGGGAAGTAAAAAAGAATAAATATAAAGATGCGCACCATTAAAGTGCGCCATGCGTTAATGAGGTGCGCAAGCGGCAGAACGGACCGGCCTGTGCTTGCTTATGGTGCAAAAAGAGACTAGATGTTCGCTATCGCGTTTGCTGACAGCGCATCGCTGGCCTGCTGCAGCTGATACATTTGCCAGTAGCGTCCCCGACGGGCCAGCAATTCTTCATGTCGTCCCTGCTCCACCGCCTGACCGTGATGCAAGACCATAATAGCGTCAGCCTCAACAATGGTTGAAAGGCGATGGGCGATCACCACCAGCGTTGTCTTCTCACGTACCGCGCGCAGCGCCTGTTGAATAGCCTGTTCGGTGCCCGAGTCGATATTTGCCGTGGCCTCATCGAGTATCAGTATCTGCGGCGGCTCCACCAGCACCCGTGCCAGCGCCAGAAGCTGCTTTTGTCCAACGGAGAGGTTATTCCCTTGCTCTCCCAAAGGCGTATGTAAACCCTCGCTCATCGCCCGCGCCAGTTCGGCAAGCTGCACGCTCTCCAGCGCCTGCCAGACCTGCTCTTCAGAGAGAGTCCTGCCCAGCGCGACGTTCGCGTAAAACGAATCTGCCATCACGACCGGATCCTGCTGCACCATGGCAATCCCCTGACGCAGCGCCCGATGCGAATAGTCGGCTAATGGCCGGCCAGATAATAAGATGGCACCCTGTTGCAGGGCATAATAGCCCATCATCAGGCTGGCAAGCGTACTCTTACCGCTGCCGGTATGCCCGACCAGGGCGACGAAGCTCCTTGATGCCACGCTCAGATTAATGTGCTGTAGCACCTGATGACCGGCACGATAAGCAAAGCTCAGATCGTGAATGGCGATCTCACCGCTCAGCATTGGCCGATCATCGCCGCCATAATTCTGGCGCGGCGCGTCAATCAGCTCAAAGATTCGCTCACCGGCAACCACCGCCTGCTGAAGCATGGATTGCTGAGTGGTCAGTTCAATCAGAGGCTCGTTAAGACGGCCAAGATAACTGATAAACGCATACAGAACCCCCACCTCTACGGAGCCCGCATGGGAAAATCCAAACAGCAGCATTAATCCGCACAGAATAAAGGCGGAAAACAGACTCAGCAGTGGCCGCAGCAAAAAGCCGTCAAGGCGCAGCGTTTGCATACGGGCAAGGTAATGAGAGCGACTCGCCTCGCCCATTCGCTCGCCAAAGCGCGCCTGCTGGCGAAATTGCTGGATGACGCTCATACCATTAATAACTTCGTTAAAACCATTATTAATATCAGCAAGGTAGCTTCTGACGCGCCGGGCGATAGGCGTACTGTAGCGTTGATAAATCAACATCACCGTCAGCACCAGCGGGAAAATGGTCAGCGCAATAAACGCCATGCGCCAGTCAAGACTGAACATCGCGATCAGCATCGCGCCGATCAGCGCCGCGCTGCGTAATACCGTCGCGACGACGGTGACATACAGATCCCTTATCACTTCGGTATCGTTGGTGACGCGGGAAATAATCTGCCCTACAGGCTGCCTGTCAAACGTGCTTAACGGCTGGCGCAAAGCCGCGTCCATGACGTCGCTACGCAGGCGCTGCACCACGCCAACCGCCACCTGGTTAAACAGCAGCGACTGACCATAGTGCAACAGCGCCGCCAGTGCCTGCAGCAGCACAAACGCAGAAAAAATACCGACAACCAGCCCGACTGGCATGCGTCGTTGCGCAACCATGTTATCGATAAAATAGCTGATTAAAACCGGTCCAAGGACCTCTGCGCCAGCAGCGATCCACAGCATCAGCACCGCTTTCATCATCGGCTTGCGCCAGGGGGAGCTGTAACCAAGCAGGCGACGTAGCGTTGGCCAAAGGTGAACAACATTAGCCATGGTACTGCTCCTCGTCACTTTCATCGTCCAACGCTGCTTCTAGCTGTTGATAGCGATACATATCCTGATACCAGCCTGACTGCTGACTGAGCTGGCTGTGGGTTCCGCGCTGCGCCACGGCCCCTGTTTTCAATACCAGCGTCTCATTCGCCTCCACTAACGCCGACAGCCGGTGCGCGCTGATAATCAGCGTTTTTCCACTCCCCCAGCGCCGAAGGTTGTGCAGGATCTGATGCTCGGTCCGGCCGTCTACCGCCGATAAAGCATCGTCAAGGATCAGAATTTCTGTATTAAGCAGCAGCGCCCTGGCAATCGAAATTCGCTGCTTCTGCCCGCCCGACAACATCACGCCGCGCTCGCCAACTTCGGTTTCATATCCCTGCGGCAGGCGCAAAATATCATCATGAACGCTCGCCAGCTGAGCGGCATGCTCAATCTCCTGCCGGCTGGCGCCGGGGTGGCCAAGCGCAATGTTATTCGCCACCGTATCGGAAAACAGAAAGGGCGTCTGGTTAACCACCGCCAAACGAGCACGCCAGCTATCCAGCCGGAAACGCGTTAATGACTCACCGTGAAAGCGAATATCGCCGTGCTCAATATCAAAATGGCGCTGAATCAAACTCAGCAGCGTGCTTTTTCCGCTACCGGTGGGCCCGCACAACCCCAGCATCTGCCCCGGCTTGAGATTAACATCCAGCTGGCTTAACACCGTCTGGCGGCTCCCGGGATAGTTAAACTGACGAATCGCAATCTGCAGCAACCCGCGCCCTTCGGGTAGGGTGCTGGCGCCATCAACCACGGTGGGCGCCTCAGCCAGCAATGCCTGAATGCGCGTCCAGGCCGCGCTGCCGCGTTCAACGATATTGAACATCCACGCCAGCGCCAGCATCGGCCAGATCATCAAGCCCAGGTACATCACGAAGCTGGTAAGCTGCCCAAGGGTTAAGGTTCCCTGCCATACCATCCAGCTACCGCCGCCAACGGCCAGTAAATTTGATAAACCAACCGCCAGATAAATGGTCGGATCAAAGCGGGCATCGACCCGCGCCACGCGCATATTCTTTGCTCCGGTATCGCGGGCGATCGCGGTAAATTTTTCTGACTGGTGATCTTCGAGGCCAAACGCTTTAATCATGCGGATACTGGTCAGACTTTCCTGGGCTTGATCGTTTAGCGAAGAGAACGCCGCCTGCGCGGTTTTAAAACGCTGATGCAGCTGCTCACCGTAGCGATTGATGATCAACGCCATTACCGGCATGGGTAGCAGCGACAGCAGCGTCAGCTGCCAGCTAATCGAGGTACTCATTACCAGCAGTACCATGATGCCCATCACCAGTGAATCCACCAGCGTCAACACACCTTCTCCGGCAGCAAAAACCACCCGATCAACGTCATTGGTGGCCCTGGCAATAAGATCACCGGTACGGTGTCGCAAATAGAAAGCAGGATGCTGGCGGCTCAACTGACGATAGAAATCTTCCCGCAGTTCCACCGCCAGCTGATAGGATGCGCCGAACAGCAATATACGCCAGAAATAGCGCAGCAAATAGGTTACCAGCGCGGCCAGCAGCATAATGCCGATCCACATTAGCAGCGTACTGCTGGTCATGCGCTGTTGGGTAATTCCGTCAACAATGACCCCAACCAGTTTAGGCGGAATGAGCTGGAGCAGAGCAATAACCACCAGTAGCGATACCGCGCCGAGATAGCGGCGCCATTCGCGCAGGAAAAAATGACGAAGCTGACTGAACAGTCTCACAAACAAACCTCAATGATCGGGCAAAACTCAGGCTTCACGCGCCAACACGGGTAGCGCAGTCGTGTATTTTATTTCCTCCATAGCAAAACTGGAAGTCACGTCAATCAGCCCGGAAACGCTATTTAGCAGCTTTTTATAAAATGCATCATAGCTCTTCATATCCGCCACCTGAACATGCAGTAAATAGTCGTACTCGCCTGCCATACGATAAAAGGCCATCACTTCCGGCATTATTTGTACGGCGTCGACAAACTGCTTGTACCACTCCCGACTATGCTGCTGCGTTTTAATCATCATAAATGCCGTGAGCGACAGTCCGAGCTTTTCGTTATTAAGCAACGCGACTTTACTGCGAATATAGCCCTCATCTTCCAGACGCTTAAGGCGCTTCCAGCAAGGGGTCGTCGTCAGATGCACCGCATCCGCCAGCGCCTGCAGCGATAGCATGCAATCCTTCTGTAACAGATTTAGCAGCATTAAGTCTTTATCATCAAGGTTATTTATTGGCAAAATTTTCTCCAGACAAGGCCTTTTGCAGTGGCATTATAGTAACCTTTTCTCTCAGGTTTTAGCTAATCTTGGCAGATAAATATATACCTCAGGGATAGCCAGAATGAGCCAAAAACTTAAACGAAACCTGTTAATCAGCGGATTATTTATTGCCGTCGCATTAACATGGGGGACAACCTGGATGGCAATGAAAATTACCGTGGCAACGGTTCCCCCGATATTTGCCACCGGCCTGCGCTTTCTCTGCGCCTCGCCGCTGCTGATAGCGCTGGCGCGCTATAAAAAAGCGCCGCTGCTATTTCCTGCCGGGCAGCGACTGTTTCAGCTCGCCGTGATGCTTTTTTATTTTGCTATTCCCTTTACGCTGATGATTTATGGCGAACGTTTTACTACCGCCAGCCTTGCGGCGATTATTTTTGCTACGATGCCGGCAGCGGTGCTTGCAGCCTCGATGATTTTTCTTGGGGAAAAAACCAGCTTCCAGCAGCTGATCGGTCTGGCAATCAGTACTGCTACGCTTTGTACTATTTTATGGCAGGAAACCCATTCCAATGGTGAGAGTTTGCTACAGGGAATTGCGGCTCTGGTCGCCGCCGTGCTCATTCACGCCACGATGTACGTGCAGTGTAAGAAGCGATGCGCAGGTATTTCTGTACTGAGCTACAATGCGTTGCCCTGCCTGGGGGCGGGCGTTTTAC
This sequence comes from Izhakiella australiensis, assembly GCF_002006995.1. Taxonomy (GTDB): domain Bacteria; phylum Pseudomonadota; class Gammaproteobacteria; order Enterobacterales; family Enterobacteriaceae; genus Izhakiella; species Izhakiella australiensis. Next base: position 39,805 of record NZ_MRUL01000020.1, read on the forward strand.
TGACTCTGACAGGGCTAAGCGAAGCCCCCGACTTCGGCCGCTTTGCACCGCAGGCCCTGCTGGCGATTGGCTATCTGGGCGTGGTGGCCGGCGTTGGCGGCATCCTGTGCTATTTTGCGTTGCAGCAGTTTGCTAAACCTTTTCAGGCATCGCTGGTGTTTCTGGTTTTCCCGCTGGTCGCCATCGCACTTGAGAACCAGCTAAGCGGCAACAGCATCAGCCCGGATTCACTGCTGCTGCTAATCCCCTTTCTATCAGGGATCCTGCTGACCCTTTACCGCGGCCCGGCTCGCCGTCCACAGGCTGCTGCTGCAGGCAATCGCTCACGGCAGACCAGCTAGTCTGCCAGCCATAAAAAAACCGGGCATCCTGCCCGGCTCACTGGAAAGTGCCTCAATATTCGGGGGAATAGGCGAGGTGTGGTGTGCTCAGCCAGTGATTAAGAAAATGCGACACGCCCTGTGTCGCGCAGGTACCAATGACCGGCAGGTGCGGCAGGGCAGCTTTTAGCTGGTGCATCGCGTTGCCCATGACATACCCCTTTCCTACCCGGGCAAGCATTTCACGGTCATTCATGGCATCACCAAACGCCATGCATTCGTGCAGCGTAAAACCGAGGGATGTTGCCAGCCGGCTCAGCGCCTCGCCCTTGTTGCAGGACAGCGGTAAGACCTCAAGACATTCCCATGCGGAGAAGCAAAGATGCACCCGCTCACTAAGCGCCTCTCGTAGCCGCGCTTTTAGCTGGCACAGTTCGCCATGCTCACCAATAAAGCACAGCTTCGTCACCTGGTGCGCCGGCAGCTTTCTCAGATCCATCAGCTGGTAGCTGAACCCGCTGGCGCGATGAGCGTAAAGCAGCGCTGGCAGCTCATGGGAGGTGAACCATCCGCAATCGTTAAACGCGTGCAGCGTCGCCGCTGTATTCCAGTTAGCATGAATGACCTCTTCCGCCACGTCGGGTGGCAGGTCAGCGGCGAAATGCACCTTGCCTTCGCTATCATGAATACGGGTGCCATTACCGGTAATTAGCCAGGCGTTAAGCGCCAGCGGCGCGATTTGCGGCTGCATATCAAGGTAGTGCCGCCCGGTGGCGAAAGTGACGGCGATCTGTTTTTTTTGCAAGGCGCGCAGCGTTGCCAGCGTCGCTTCCCCCAGGGTATGAGTGGGTAACAATAAAGTGCCGTCCATATCAAAAGCGGCAAGGCGGGCCATAATTTTTCCTGCATCTGATTTACACCACGCTAGTATTGAACGATATTTACGGAACTAATAGTGTCAACATTAAAAAAAATGTTCCGTATTTATGCGACAACTTCAGCGTCTCAACCAGTATTTACGCCTCTGGCAACTCAGAGAAGGCGCCAGTCAGTCCACCAGCGTTGCCGCCATGGCGCAAGCCTGCATCTGCAGCGAGCGTCATATGCGTACGCTGCTGTCGCGCTGGCAGCAGTTTGGCTGGGCAGAATGGCAGGCGGCGGCGGGCAGAGGCAAACGTGGTACGCTGCTTTTTTACCATCATCCGGAAGCATTGCGTGCAGAGCTGCTGCGTGAGGAGCTGGATCGCGGACAGGCACAAAATGCGCTGGCGCTGGCGCAGGTTGATCCGACAAAGCTGGAGAAGTTACTGTCGCCGCTCATGGGCGGACAATGGCTTAACAACCGGCCAACCTTACGGATACCCTATTACCGCGCCCTTGGAACCTTAGATCCGTTAACGCTGAGCGGACGGGCGGAACAGCAGCTTGCCAGCCAGCTCCATGCCGGACTAACCCGCTTTGTTAATAACCGTGCCGTGCCGGATATGGCGCACCACTGGCAGCAGAGCGCGGATGGACTAACCTGGCATTTTTATCTGCGTCCGCAGCTCCACTGGCATAACGGAGAAAGCATTGATGGCGGGCAACTGCTAGCCAGGCTACAGGCAATTTTGCAATCGCTCACCGGCCAGCGTCTGCTTGACTGCGTAAGCGAGGTTTCGCTACCGCACGCGCTTTGCCTGCGATTTCAATTGCGCTGTCCTGATAACTGGCTGGCTCACCGCCTTGCCTCCGTCCCCTGCTTCATGGCTCATCCCACCCAGCCTCAGGTTGGCGCAGGTCCGTTTCGCCTGACCAGCTTTTCCGATGCACTGGTCAGGCTGGAAAGCCATAGCCAGTACCATCTCAGGCACCCGCTGGTCGAAACGGTTGAATACTGGATAACGCCCGGTCTGTTTGATCGGACGCTGGGCACCAGCTGTCGCCATCCGGTACAAATTGCCATTGGTAACGAATACGAGCTGAATGCGCTACGCCCGGTTGAACGTAGCATCAGCCTCGGCTTTTGCTATATGGCGTTGCGGCACCATACTGGTTTCAGCGCCGCGCAGGCCCGGTCGCTATTGCGGGTGCTGACCGAAGCGCGCCTGATCGAACACCTGCCCCTGGAAGAGGGATTGATTACGCCAACCCACGCCATGTTGCCAGGCTGGCCGGTCCCTCCGCTTGAAGGCGAGGAAGCGCCGCTGCCGCCAGCGCTTAAACTGCATTATCATCTGCCCGTAGAGCTACATGCTATGGCTGAGGCGCTACGTGAGGCACTTGCCGCACGCGGCTGCCAGCTTGAGGTGTATTTCCATCCGGAGAAAAACTGGCTCAACCATACGGGGCTGGGGGAAGCCGACATTATTATGGGCGATCGTCTGATTGGCGAAGCGCCCGAATTTACCCTCGAAAGCTGGCTTCGCCTTGATCCTCTGTGGCCAGCGGTACTGGGAGACGCGGGCTGGCAGCAGCTGCTGCTAACGCTACAGCGTATTCAGCGCCATGAGAATGAAGGCAGGCGCTGCGATGAACTAAGCCAGGCGTTACAAAAATTAATGGCCGCGGCGATCGTCACTCCGCTCTTTAACTATCGCTATCAGGTCAGCGCCCCGCCCGGCGTGCAGGGTATTCATCTGAACGCCTGGGGATGGTTTGATTTCACCCGCGCATGGATACCGCCGCCAACATAATCCGACTGGGCTTTCTTCGTCGCTGGCGCTACCATACGCGCCTGAATGAAGAGGAGCGAATATATGAAACGTGCGGTCGTGGTTTTTAGCGGGGGTCAGGACTCAACGACCTGTCTGATTCAGGCGCTGAAACAATATGATGACGTCCACTGCATCACCTTTGACTACGGTCAGCGGCATCGGGCCGAAATTGATACCGCCAGGCAATTAAGTCAACAGCTGGGCGCCAGCGCGCATAAAGTGCTGGACGTTACCCTGCTCAATGAGCTGGCAATCAGCAGCCTGACACGCGATAACATCCCGGTGCCGGATTACGATCCTGATGCCAGCGGCCTGCCCAGCACCTTCGTTCCCGGTCGTAACATCCTGTTTCTGACGCTCTCTGCTATTTATGCCTATCAGGTCAACGCCGAAGCGGTGATTACTGGCGTGTGTGAAACGGACTTTTCCGGCTATCCTGATTGCCGCGATGAATTCGTAAAGGCGCTGAATCATGCCGTTGAACTGGGGATGGCGCGCCCGGTGCGTTTTGAAACGCCGCTGATGTGGCTTAACAAGGCAGAAACCTGGGCGCTGGCCGACTACTGGCAGCGACTCGATTTAGTCCGCAAGCAAACCCTTACCTGCTATAACGGTATCCAGGGCGATGGCTGCGGCGAATGCGCCGCCTGTCACCTGCGCGCCAACGGTTTACAACAGTATCAGCAGGCACCCGCCGCCGTTATGCAGGCAATGAAAAGCAAAACCGGCCTCGCCTGAGGCCGGTTTCGCCACAGCGGGGGCTAAACTACACGGCCTCGCGTGATTTGACCATACTGCTGAGCCGCTGCTTCAACTCGCCTTCAATGGGCAGCGCTTTATGGGTTTTCAGATCGATACAGGCAAAAGTCAGCCTGGCATCGGTTACCACTTCACCACCGGGTGACAGCGTGACCGTCTGGCTGATGACACCGCTGCGCCCGCCAAACTCAACCAGTTCGCTTGCTACGTTCAGCACATCCCCCAATACTGCCGGACGGCGATAGTTAATATTGATGTTGACCACCACAAAGCCATAGTGGTTTTCCTGCAGCCAGTGGAAAGCATCCTCCTGCTCCAGCCACGCCCAGCGCGCTTCCTCCAAAAACTCCAGATAGCGGGCGTTATTGACGTGCTGATAAACATCAAGATGATAGCCTCTGACTTTAATCGTTGTTTGCATTATCCTGGCTCCGGTTAAAGGTCACACCAACTGGTATGACCTCTAATCCTGGCAGCCTTATTGTGTAAGTCCACACTGCCAGTAACGCGATGGGAGCACGATCACAGCTTCAGATTTGCCAGGTTTCGTTTCAGCAGCGCCTCACCAATACCGGGAACTTCACTTAATTGCTCAATTGCCGTGAACGGACCGTATTGCTTGCGGTAGCTGACTATCGCTTCCGCCTTCCTTAGCCCCACACCGTTAAGCACCTTCGCCAGCTCTGACGCGCTAGCCTGGTTGATACTGACTTTTTCGCCATTTACAGCGCCGCCTTTATCAACCGTCTTTTCCACCCGTGCCGGCGACCTGGCGGGTTCAGCTGATTTTGGCGTTTCAGCCAGCGCATGCCCTACGCCTGCAGTCAGCAGGCCACTAAAAATAATCGCGTAATACCATGATTTTTCCATACCTTCTCTCCTTGTTTGTCACGGTGCAGTCAGCGTAACCAGCCGGCGAAAGTGCAACAACATGGCTATTGCAGCGATGGAAAACATGCCGAAAATAAAGCTTCAGCGTGCAGCAAACTCATTTAATGTTGCGAAGGCGCGCGCAATATCTGGCTGCGGAGCAGGGAGAACAGAAAAAACGGCAATAAAAAAGGCCGGGCAATTTCTTGCTCCGGCCTTTTAGTTAGCTAATTAGCAGACTGGTGGTTACTGAACGTCTACGCCCGAACCGTATTTTATTTTGGCTTCTTTGCGCAGACTGCTCAACAGCGCTTCAAAAGCGATCTGAGCATTATTCTGCGTGACGCCCTGAACCAGCGCATTTTTTTGCGCTTCAGGCATACTTCCGGCCTGCACTTTATCCAGCGCCAGCAGCACGACGTTTCCTTTACCGTCCTCGCTGAGGCCGTATGAAGCACCGTCTTTTGGCGGCAGAGGCAGCTCAAACACCGCCTGAGTGACTGCCGAGCGGTCGGTCCGGTTCAAGGTCTGCGGCGCACCGAACGTCAGCTTCGCCGCTTTCATCGCCTCATCACCTTTACCGGCTTTCAGCTCTGCCAGCAGTTTTTCCGCCTGCGCTTTAGCTTCCTGCGTGGCCTTATCACGGCGAATATCCTGCGTTATCTGGTCGCTTACCTCGGCAAGCGGCTTCACCGCCTGTGCTTTATAGTCAGCAATACGCAGCACGAAAGCCCGGTCGCCATCAACGGTGATAATATCGGAATTGCTGCCCGGCGCGCCATTCTGCCCCTGCAGGCTGCCATTGAAAATAGCCTGCTCGACAGGTTTGAAATCCAACGCTGCCGGCACGTCGTCGCGCGTGAACCAGCCGGTTTCAACCGCCTTCACCCCGGCAGCCTGCTCGGCTCCGGCCAGCGAAGTGTTGTTGTTACTGGCGGCATCGCTAACTTTTTGCTGTAGCTTGTAGTAAGCGTCTATCGCTTTTTCCTGCTTCACTTTATCCGCAATCTGGTCATGCACCTGCGCCAGCGGCTTAACCTGCTGCGGCTGAATATCATCCAGACGCGCGACCAGATAACCGACAGAGGATTTAATCACCCCGGACAGCTGCCCCTTATCCTTCAGACCGGCATTTTTCAGCTCATCCGGCATGGTTTCCGGTTCCAGCCATCCCATATCGCCGCCCTTACGCGCGGTAATAGGATCGATAGATTTTTGTTTAGCCAGCGCGGCGAAGTCAGCACCTTTCTTCAGCGCATCCAGCACCGCCTGCGCATCGGCTTCGGTTTTGGTCTGGATAATGCTAAAGCGGGTACGTTCTGGCTGGGTATACTCCTGCTTATGCTGATCGTACCAGTTTTGTATATCACTTTCGCTGGCCGACTCCTGCATGCTAGCCGCATCCAATTTGATGTAGCTGACGCGGAACTGCTCCGGCGCCATAAAGCTGGCTTTATTTTGCTGGTAGTAATTTTTAACTTCGTCGTCGCTAACGCTTTGCTTTGCTGCCAGCGCATCAACGTCTATGGTCGCTTCACGAACAATACGCTGCTGGGAGACCAGCGCAGCCAGCGAGTCTGCTTCACCTTTTAACAGGAAATCGGTACTGGCAACCGACTGGATAAGCTGCTGTACAGTCAGCTGCTTACGCAGCGCTTCAGCGTACTGATCGGGAGCGTAACCCATGTTAGACAGGATGCTGTTGTATTTTGCATTGTCAAACTTGCCGTTATTCTGGAAAGCGGGCTGGCTAAAAATAGCCTGCTTAATCTGATCATCGCTAATGGCCAGGCCAATCTTTTTTGCATACTGATCGAGCAGTTTCTCATCAACCAACTGAGAAAGCGCCTGCTGGCGCATCTGACGCATAAAACCGTCATTACTCGCCAGCGTAGAAAACTGATCGCCCAGCATCTGCTGCTGACGCGCCCGTTCATTAGCATAAGCGCGCTCCAGCTGTGCCCGGCTAATTTCGTCCCCATTTACTTTCGCAGCATAGTCCGCATTACCGCCAACCAGATAGTTGCCTACCCCGGTCAACACAAATGACAGAATAATTAGCCCCAGTATGATTTTGAGCACGACATGGCTCGATGCCGTGCGTAAATTGTCCATCATGGTGTGACAACACTCCGCTGTAGTGTGAATGTAAATCTCGGCGCCTGAGCGACCCGTCCATTAAGTCGTCTCACGCTGCGCGTTCTCGCGTAGTATGACAACCAGAAAAGGGGATTGTCATTGAAAGATAAAAAAAGGCACATCATCACCCTGATGTGCCCCATATGTTACCTGATAACGCCAGAACGATCCTCACTCAGCCGCATAATTCTGCGGGGCCCTGAGAGAAAATCTCATTAATTAACGGCGTCTTTCAGCGCTTTGCCGGCGCGGAAACCTGGAACCTTGCTGGCAGGAATAGTAATTTCTTTTCCGGTTTGCGGATTACGGCCGGTGCGTGAAGCGCGTTCACGGACGGAGAAGGTACCGAAACCAACCAATGCAACTTCGTCGCCAGCTTTCAGAGCGTCAGAAACTGAGCCCATAAAAGCATCCAATACACGTCCAGCTGCGGCTTTAGAAATATCAGCATTTGCAGCAATTTTGTCGATCAATTGTGACTTATTCACGCTATTCATCCCCTCTTTATTATTTACCTTGCGGTCAGATTGATCATCTGCCGCTATCGCGCAGTAATTGTACAGGCATCTGTTTGCCTAAGTCAGGCAGACTGCGGCATCGCTTCATTTTGCCGCGGCTGATTTGACAGCCTCTAAGTTAGCGGCACAAAAAAAGGCTGGCAAGTACCATTTTACTTGCCAGCCCCGGTTTTACGCGCTTTTTGCCATATATCACTATTTCGCCGTGGCTACCTGCATGCCGTAGGGCGCATTTTGTAACGCTAATGTTAAAACTTCTTCAATGCGTTTTACCGGATGGATATCCAGATCGGCAATGATATTATCCGGAATCTCTTCCAGATCGCGTTTATTTTCATCAGGAATAAGCACCGTTTTGATACCGCCCCGATGAGCTGCCAGTAGTTTTTCCTTCAGGCCGCCGATGGGTAAAACCTGACCACGCAGCGTAATTTCACCGGTCATTGCCACATCTGCACGCACCGGGTTGCCGGTCAGACAGGAAACTAACGCAGTACACATAGCAATCCCCGCGCTGGGGCCGTCTTTCGGCGTCGCGCCTTCAGGTACGTGAACGTGAATATCGCGCTTCTCATAGAAATCGCCGTTAATACCCAGCTTTTCGGCACGAGCGCGCACCACGGTCAACGCGGCCTGGATCGACTCCTGCATCACTTCCCCCAGAGAACCGGTATAGGTCAGTTTGCCTTTACCCGGTACGCAGGCGGTTTCAATGGTCAGCAGGTCGCCGCCAACTTCCGTCCATGCCAGCCCGGTGACCTGGCCAACGCGGTTCTCACTGTCAGCACGACCATAATCGAAGCGCTGCACGCCAAGATAATCTTTCAGATTATCGCCACTGATGGTGATATGCTTCAGCGACTTATCCATCAGCAGCGCTTTAACCGCCTTGCGACACAGTTTGGACAGCTCGCGTTCGAGGCTACGCACCCCGGCTTCACGCGTGTAATAACGGATGATGCCAACGATAGCACTGTCTTCCAGCGTCAGTTCGCTGACTTTTAGCGCATTACGCTCAATCTGTTTTGGCAGCAGATGTTGTTTGGCGATGTTCAGCTTTTCATCTTCGGTATAGCCGGAAAGACGAATCACTTCCATACGATCCAGCAGCGGCGCCGGGATGTTCATTGAGTTGGAAGTAGCAACAAACATGACATCTGAAAGGTCGTAATCAACCTCAAGATAGTGATCGTTAAAGGCTACGTTCTGCTCAGGATCCAGAACCTCCAGCAGCGCTGAAGCCGGGTCGCCGCGCATGTCAGAGGACATTTTGTCAATCTCATCCAGCAGAAACAGCGGGTTTTTCACCCCGACTTTAGCCATTTTCTGAATAAGTTTACCCGGCATCGAGCCAATGTAAGTCCGGCGATGACCACGAATTTCCGCTTCATCACGCACGCCGCCCAGCGCCATACGGACGTATTTACGCCCTGTGGCACGCGCGATCGACTGGCCGAGAGAGGTTTTACCTACCCCCGGTGGCCCCACCAGGCACAGAATCGGCCCTTTAATTTTGCTGACGCGACTCTGCACCGCGAGGTATTCAAGGATGCGATCTTTTACGCGCTCAAGGCCATAGTGATCGATATCCAGGGTTTCCTGAGCTTTGCGCAGATCTTTTTTCACCTTACTGCGCGCGTTCCAGGGTACCTGCACCATCCATTCGACGTAGCTGCGAACCACCGTCGCTTCCGCCGACATCGGCGACATCATTTTCAGCTTCTGCAGCTCGGCTTCCGCTTTATCACGCGCCTCTTTCGGCATTTTAGCCGCATCAATCTTACGCTTCAGCGCCTCGTTTTCGTCAGGCGCATCGTCCATTTCACCCAACTCTTTCTGAATCGCCTTCATTTGCTCGTTCAGATAGTATTCGCGCTGGCTTTTTTCCATCTGCTTTTTCACGCGGTTGCGAATGCGCTTTTCAACCTGCAGCAGATCGATTTCTGACTCCATCATCGCCATCAGATATTCCAGACGCTCATTGACGTCTGACATCTCCAGCACAGATTGCTTATCAGCCAGCTTCAGTGGCATATGCGCGGCAACGGTGTCGGCCAGACGCGCTGCATCATCGATATTGTTTAACGATGTCAGCACTTCCGGCGGAATCTTTTTATTAAGCTTGATGTAGCCTTCAAACTGATTAATCGCGGTTCGCACCAGCACTTCCTGCTCGCGCTCTTCGATTTCCGGCGAGGCCATATATTCAGCCTGAGCGGTGAAATGATCGCCATTATCAGCCAGGGTAGTAATGTGAGCACGCTGCAATCCTTCAACCAGTACTTTGACCGTACCGTCAGGCAATTTCAGCATCTGTAGAATGGAAGCAATCGTCCCTACAGAGAAAAGATCGTTAATGCCAGGTTCATCCGTTGAAGCCTCTTTCTGCGCAACCAGCAGGATCTTCTTGTCATGATCCATCGCCGCTTCGAGGCAGCGGATCGACTTCTCACGGCCAACAAACAACGGAATCACCATGTGCGGATAAACCACTACGTCACGCAACGGCAACACAGGGATTTCAATGCGTTCAGAACGCTCAGGATTCATAGAGCTCTCTCTTAGTTTAATTTCCGCCAGGTTACGGGACTCTTACCCTGCATTTATTCGTGCAGTCTGCACCCGCTAATTCGAGTATATGGGGATGATTATCTGACATTCAATGTTTAAGGATGTCAGAAAAGCAAAAGGGGGAAAAATTTCCCCCTTTAGGCTAACTCGCTGGAATGCATCGGTTATTTATTCACCTGACGCCTGCTGCGCTTCGTGCTTGCCGTAAATCAGCATCGGATCGGATTCGCCCCCAATTACGGACTCATCAATCACCACTTTTTCGACGTCATCCATCGAAGGCAGATCGTACATGGTATTCAGCAGCGCGCCCTCGACGATAGAGCGCAGACCACGCGCGCCGGTCTTACGGGACATGGCTTTTTTAGCGATGGCCGTCAGCGCTTCATCGCGGAACTCAAGCTCGACGCCTTCCAGGTTGAACAGCGCCTGATACTGCTTGGTCAGCGCATTTTTCGGCTCGCGCAGAATCTGAATTAGCGCTTCTTCGCTCAGTTCGTTGAGCGTTGCCACGACCGGCAAGCGACCAATAAACTCAGGGATCAGGCCAAACTTGATCAGATCTTCCGGCTCGACCTGGGACAGCAGCTCACCTTCAGAGGCTTTCTGCGATTTGCCTTTCACCGTGGCGCCAAAGCCAATGCCCGACCCCGTTTCGGTACGCTGCGAAATCACCTTATCCAGCCCGGCAAATGCCCCGCCGCAAATAAACAGAATCTTTGAGGTATCAACCTGCAAAAACTCCTGCTGCGGATGCTTGCGGCCACCCTGCGGCGGTACCGCTGCAACGGTTCCTTCAATCAGCTTCAGCAACGCCTGCTGAACCCCTTCGCCGGAAACGTCACGGGTGATCGACGGATTGTCGGACTTACGGGAAATCTTGTCGATTTCGTCAATATAAACGATGCCGCGCTGCGCTTTTTGCACATCGTAGTCACATTTCTGCAGCAATTTCTGGATAATGTTTTCTACGTCTTCGCCAACATAACCCGCTTCGGTCAGTGTGGTGGCGTCAGCCATGGTAAAAGGCACATCCAGCAAGCGCGCAAGGGTTTCTGCCAGCAGGGTTTTACCGCTACCGGTTGGTCCAATCAGCAGAATGTTGCTTTTGCCTAATTCAACGCCGTTGCTGGTATCACCGTTACGCAGGCGTTTGTAGTGGTTGTAAACCGCCACCGCCAGTACTTTCTTCGCTCTTTCCTGACCGATGACGTAATCATCAAGATGGTGGCGGATTTCATGGGGTGTGGGCAGCGCACTGCGCTCGCGATGTGGTGCGACTTCTTTAATCTCTTCGCGAATAATGTCGTTGCAAAGATCGACACACTCATCGCAGATATACACGGACGGCCCGGCAATCAGCTTGCGCACTTCATGCTGACTTTTACCGCAGAAAGAGCAATACAGTAACTTTCCTGAACCGTCTTTGCGCTTATCTGTCATCTGCAAACCTCTTCGTTAGTCTCATTCGCCTGATGTGGCGCGGGTATCTTTAGCGATACCCGTATTCAATACCTATTTTTTTTGACGCTACAGAATAACTATAGCCAGGGTAAGCCGCCTTAGCGTTACTTACGGTGCGTCAAAATTGAATCCACCAAGCCATACTCTACAGCTTCACTGGCTGACAGGAAACGATCCCTTTCAGTATCTCTCTCTATTTCTTCAAGAGATTTGCCCGTATGTTCAGCCATCAATTCATTCATCCGCTGCTTAACTTTAAGTATCTCGCGCGCGTGAATTTCGATATCCGTCGCCTGTCCCTGATAGCCGCCAAGAGGCTGGTGGATCATCACGCGGGAGTTTGGCAGGCAGAAGCGCTTACCTTTAGTGCCTGCCGTCAATAAAAACGCCCCCATTGAGCACGCCTGACCCATACAAATGGTGCTGACATCAGGCTTGATAAACTTCATGGTATCATATATCGACATTCCCGCCGTGATAACGCCGCCCGGGGAGTTGATGTACAGATAAATGTCTTTTTCCGGGTTTTCCGCTTCCAGAAACAGCATCTGAGCGACAATCAGATTTGCCATGTGATCTTCGACCTGTCCGGTCAGGAAAATCACACGCTCTTTTAACAGGCGGGAATAGATGTCGTAAGAACGCTCGCCGCGCGAGGTTTGTTCGACCACCATCGGCACCAGCGCCATATGGGGTGCCATTTGTTCACGTTCGCCACTGTATGACATTTCCGTCTCCTGAATAATTTTTTACCGATTCTATCCGGGCATGAGGCGGTGCGTTTTGCATCCTGCGCTCATTACCTCTCCCCGCAGCTATCAGGACGGTCAATCAGACAGCCTCATTTGCATGAGGTTCGATTTGGGGATCTCAGCCCGATAATTCAAGCATAACAACTTTTTTTATTCCCTAACCAGGAAAAACAGCTTAGCTGAGTGTTTGTTGTTTAAATGAACAATTAAGCGCGCAAAATGGGCGGTTTACTGACGTTAGAGACAAAAAAAGCCCGCAGCCGAAGCTGCGAGCTTGAATCAGAACCTGACGCTAAGCGACTTATGCCGGCGTGGTCTGGTTCATCAGTTCCTGGAAATTAGTGGCTTTTTCAGTCACTTTTGCTTTTTCCAGTACCGCTTCAACCGCTTGTTCTTCCAGCGCCACGTTACGCATGTTGTCCATCAGTTCATTATTCTTGCTATAGAACTCAATGACTTCCTGCGGATCTTCGTAGGCTGAGGCCATCTCTTCAATCAGGCCTTTCACCCGCGCTTCGTCGGCTTTCAGCTCGTTAGTACGAATGACTTCGCCCAGCAGCAGTCCAACTACTACGCGGCGTTTTGCCTGCTCTTCGAACAGCTCGCGCGGCAGTTCAAGGGCCTGCTGCTCGTTGCCGCCAAAACGCTGAGCGGCTTGGCGACGCAGCACGTCAATTTCACCGTCGACCAGCGCGGAAGGCACGTCGATTTCATTGGCTTTTACCAGCCCGTCAATCGCCTGAGACTTAACGCGGTTGCGCACTGCGCCTTTCAGCTCGCGCTCCATATTTTTACGCACTTCCGCACGTAAACCGGCAACTGAACCGTCTTCAACGCCAAAGCGCTTAATGAAATCTTCAGTCAGCTCAGGCAGCTCGCTCTCTTCAACTTTCTTCAATACGATAGCGAAGTTAGCCGCTTTACCTTTCAGGTTATCAGCGTGATAGTCTTCCGGGAAAGTCACTTCAATATTGAATTCTTCACCCGCTTTGTGGCCGACGATACCGTCTTCGAAGCCTGGGATCATCCGACCCTGGCCCATAGCCAGCACGAAGTCAGACGCTTTACCGCCTTCGAACTCTTCGCCATCAACCGAACCGCTGAAATCAACGGTTACGCGATCTTCCGCCGTGGCGGCGCCGTCTTTGTCTTTCCAGGTCGCCTGCTGCTTGCGCAGCGTATCCAGCATGGTATCAACGTCGGCATCGGCAACTTCAACTACCGGCTTTTCAACCTCAATGGCATCGAGGCCTTTCAGCTCAACTTCCGGATAAACTTCGAACTCTGCTGAATAGGTGAAGTCTTCATTGGCTTTATATTCGCCCGGTACGTATTTCGGCGCACCAGCCGGATTTACTTTTTCTTTGATGATCGCATCAACGAAATTACGCTGCATCAAATCGCTCAGGACGTCCTGGAGAACGGATGAACCATAACGCTGAGAGACGATGTTCATCGGCACTTTGCCTTTACGAAAACCATCAATACGAACATTTTTAGCGACATTGACCAGCTCGCTTTTTACCGCATTGCCAATCACATCGTGAGGGATAGTGATAGTTACGCGACGGCCAAGGCCCTGAGTTGTTTCTACTGAAACTTGCATCTTGTTACCTCAAAAAATCACGTGCTCGGTCAACTTCAGACGGTCTACGGGCTTAATTAAGCCCGTAGACCGTCTAACAACCGGGACGGCCTCTGATGTCAGAACCGTATTCCCTGTTACCAGAAGCATCCCGAAGACATACAGGAATAATCAGACGCGGCATTATAGCGGCATCAATTAAGCACGTCGAGGCTGCCAGACCTCAACTAACAGGCAAACTCATGACATTTTCGCCGCCAGAGGGCAAAAACGCGCTAAATGGGCACAACAATGCCGTCCGGCGGTCAGGCCTGAATGCCGGCGCCACGGCAGTTTGGCGAAGCCGGAACCCGGTCTTGCAGACCTTCCCACTCTTTCGCGGTATACGTATGCAGCGCCAGCGCGTGAACGCTGCCCGCCATCTCCTCAGCCAGCTCGCTATAAATAGCGCGATGGCGCTGAAGAAAACGCTGATCGACGAAGTGTTCGCTGACGATCACAATTTTAAAATGACTTTCAGCTCCGGCCGGCACGTTGTGGCGATAGCTTTCATCGATGACTTCAAGATGCTGAGGATCAAAAGCAGCCCGCAACTTAGCGTCAATTTGCTCGCGAATCATTGTTAACTTCCTCTACATCAGAGCGCTTTCTCTGGGTTAAATAATAGCTGTTTTGATCGAAAATCGCGGCCCGGGAAATAAAAACTGCCGGGCGTATAGCGCCCTGGCGGCCGGGGTATCCCGGTTACCAGCAGGCGATTAATCAGTTCATCCGTCAGGTTTAATGATTCTGAAAACCTTCATTATGATGACTTTACACGCCATCAGGGCTTTCTCTTATAACAAGCAATGTTATGATGGCGAAAAATTTTTCAGCAACACAACTCACACGCAAGAGACTATAATCATGTTAAAAAAAATCGCCGTACCTTTTTTGGCTGCCCTGTTTCTGGCGGGCTGTGCCAGCAGCAACAATAGCCTCGATATTAATCCTAAAATTCAGCTGCCCCAGCGCGATCCGACGCTAACGGCAATGACTATCAGTATTACCGGCGCCGATCAACGCCCTGACCAGGCGCTGGCGAAAGTGAGCCGCGATGGGCAAATGGTCACCCTTACCGCTCAGCGCGATCTGCGCTTCCTGCTTCAGGAGGCGTTGGAAAAACAGATGACCGCTCGCGGCTACATGGTTGGTCCAAACGGCCAGGTCGATTTGCAAATCGTCGTCAATAAACTCTACGCAGACGTTACCCAGGGCAACGTGCGTTACAGCATTACCACTAATGCCGATATTTCGATTATCGCAACAGCGAAAAATGGCAACAAGCAGGTTAAAAATTACCGTCAGACCTACAGCGTAGAGGGCGCATTCGCCGCCACCAACGCCAAGATAGCGAAAGCGGTTAACCAGACCCTTGGCGACGTTATCGGCGACATGGCTCAGGATAACAGCATGCAGGATTTCATTAAGCAAAACGCTCGCTAACAGGCACAACGCCCGGTTGACCGACCGGGCGCACCTTCCGGAACAGTATGACCAGCCACTATCTGCACATCTTTACTCAACGTAAATCCGCAATTCTGCTCATTCTTGGCTTTGCTTCCGGGCTGCCGCTGGCGCTGACCGCCGGCACACTGCAAGCCTGGATGTCGGTTGAAAACGTCGATACCAAAACTATCGGTTTCTTTTCGCTGGTCGGTCAGGCTTACGTACTAAAATTCCTCTGGTCGCCGCTGATGGACCGCTTCACGCTGCCTTTCCTTGGCCGTCGCCGCGGCTGGCTGCTGCTAACCCAGCTGGCCCTGATCGTGGCGATCGCACTGATGGGGACCTTACAGCCCTCGCGCGATTTAACCCTGCTGGCAGCGCTGGCGGTGCTGGTCGCCTTTTGCTCAGCGTCGCAGGATATCGTTTTTGACGCCTGGAAAACCGACGTTTTACCCGCTGAAGAACGCGGAGCCGGCGCGGCAATTACCGTACTGGGCTACCGTCTGGCCATGATGGTCTCCGGCGGTCTGGCGCTATGGCTTGCCGATAAATACCTCGGCTGGCAGGCCACTTACTGGCTAATGGCCCTGACCATGATTCCAGGAGTAATCGCCACGCTGCTGGCGCCAGAACCAAGTCAAAAGATTGCGGCGCCGCGCTCGCTGCAAGAGGCCGTCTTCACCCCACTAAAAGAATTTTTCAGTCGCAGTAATGCCTGGATGATGCTGTCATTAATTATCCTCTACAAGCTGGGCGATGCTTTTGCCACCAGCCTGTCGACGCTTTTTTTACTCAAGGGATTGGGCTTTGATCCCGGTCAGGTTGGCATCGTCAATAAAACGCTCGGCCTGGCCGCTACCATAGTTGGTGCGCTATTCGGCGGAATATTGATGCAGCGGATGACGCTTTTTCGCGCCCTGGTGCTATTCGGTATTTTGCAGGGGGTTTCCAATCTGGGCTACTGGCTGCTGGCGGTAACGCCGCCGCATATCTGGAGCATGGCGCTGGCCGTGGCGATTGAAAACCTCTGCGGCGGCATGGGAACCGCGGCCTTCGTCGCGCTGCTGATGGCGCTGTGTAATAAATCCTTTTCTGCCACTCAGTTTGCTTTGCTTTCAGCGCTGTCGGCGATAGGCCGGGTCTATGTCGGGCCGGCGGCCGGATGGATTGCGGACGGATGGGGCTGGCCGACGCTGTTTGCCATCTCTATCGTCGCCTCGCTGCCGGGCCTGCTGCTATTAATTGCCAGCCGTCACAGCTTTGCCTGTCTCCAGGACAACCTCGCCTTCAGCCTGCGCCATCGCTTTGATGCCGGCTACCGCCTGGCGCGCTATCTGGTTATGGCTGGCGCTGCGCTGCTGGCCTTTTGGCTGTTGCTGATTGCGCTGACGGCGATAAAATTGCTCAGCGCCGCCAGCGTCAGCGAATGGCTGTTC
The DNA here is from genome assembly GCF_002006995.1 of Izhakiella australiensis. Classification (GTDB taxonomy): domain Bacteria; phylum Pseudomonadota; class Gammaproteobacteria; order Enterobacterales; family Enterobacteriaceae; genus Izhakiella; species Izhakiella australiensis. The sequence goes on from NZ_MRUL01000020.1 coordinate 56,403, forward strand.
GAAGGCGGCATTCTCTGCCTGCTGGCAGGGGTAACGGCCGGTACGCTGTTAGATCTGCTATCACAGCGCCGCCGCGCTGCAATTGAATCTTAAGGCGCTTGCGCCGTCGGAGATGATGAACCAGCCGGTAAATATTCAGCCGGCTGGTGACAATTTCAGAGGGCTTATGCGCTAACGGCTGAAGCTTATTTGCCGCTTACAATGTTAACAAAATGTATTAATTGTTAATTAAAAGTCTCGCAAAAGATCTGCAGCTCTGTTGCGCCGGATCAATAATATTTATTTCACTATTTTTATAATTGAGCTGGTTTGCTTTTTTTGAGCAAAATTAAAACCGGTGCGCAATTAATTTTGTATCTTACTCATCGCTTAAATGATGCAAAGTTGTTAACCAAATGCATCTATTTTGCGCCTGTTATAGCCATGTCCGTTTTAAAAAAGCGTCCTTGATTAAATTTTGTTATATTGGCTTCAACCCCTTGCCAGTACTGTATTTTTCCTCCTGACAAAATCATTTGTGACCCCCTTAGCAAAAGGTGCCTACACTATCCTGACATGTCCTTAAGTTGGTTTACAGTCTGGAAACCTTCCCGTAAAATGCCGCCACACTTAAGCGACAATAGAGCCCTTGTCATTGAGGTCGTTAAATGAGACTCAGGAAATACAATAAAAGTTTGGGGATTTTGTCATTAATTGCAGGCACTTTATTGTTAAGTGGTTGTAACAGTGCATTGTTAGATCCCAAAGGCCAGATCGCTCTGGAGCAACGTTCACTGATTCTGACGGCCTTCGGCCTGATGCTGATCGTTGTTATTCCTGCGATTGCCATGGCTGTCATCTTCGCCTGGAAATATCGGGCATCCAATACAAATGCTAAATATAGTCCTAACTGGTCACACTCTAACAAAGTGGAAGCCGTGGTGTGGACCATTCCTATCCTTATCATTTTATTCCTCGGCATCCTCACCTGGAAGTCAACTCACGCTCTGGAGCCAAGCAAACCGCTGGCCTCGGATGTGAAGCCGATTGAAGTGGAAGTGGTAGCACTTGATTGGAAATGGCTGTTTATCTATCCGGAGCAGGGTATCGCTACCGTTAACCAGCTTGCCTTCCCGGCTAATACGCCGGTGAATTTCCGTATCACCTCGAACTCCGTTATGAATTCCTTCTTCATTCCTACCCTTGGCAGCCAGATCTACGCCATGGCAGGTATGCAGACCAAACTGCACCTGATTGCGAATCAAGCAGGTACCTACGACGGTATTTCATCTAACTTCAGCGGTCGCGGCTTTTCTGGCATGAAGTTTAAAGCCATTGCCACCCCGGATAATGCGACCTTTGAACAGTGGGTAGCTCAGGCTAAACAGTCTCCCAATGCGCTCAACTCAATGGAAGACTTTGAAAAACTGGCTGCTCCGAGTGAAAACAACCCGGTTGAGTTCTTTTCCAGTGTCAAACCTGAATTGTTCAAAGACATTATTGAAAAATTCATGAGCCACGGAAATGGCATGAAAATGTCGGAGCATGAAGGCATGGACATGAATCATTCCGCTCACGCCGGAGCCGAGGAATAATACGATGTTTGGAAAATTAACACTGGATGCGATTCCGTATCATGAGCCGATTATCATGGTTACGTGTGCCGCTATCATTATCGGTGGCCTGGCAGTTGTCGCGGCCCTCACTTACTTTGGTAAGTGGCAATATTTATGGAAAGAGTGGCTGACAAGCGTTGACCACAAACGTCTGGGTATCATGTATGTCATTCTGGCATTCGTGATGCTGCTGCGCGGCTTTGCCGACGCCATCATGATGCGTAGCCAGCAGGTACTCGCCTCGGCGGGTGAAGCAGGCTTCCTGCCGCCCCATCACTACGATCAGATATTCACCGCTCACGGCGTTATCATGATCTTCTTCGTCGCCATGCCGTTCGTGGTTGGTTTGATGAACGTCGTGGTTCCGCTGCAGATTGGCGCCCGCGACGTTGCCTTTCCGTTCCTGAATAACATCAGCTTCTGGTTTACCGTTATCGGCGTTGTGCTGGTGAACCTGTCGCTGGGTATCGGTGAATTCGCGCAAACGGGCTGGCTGGCCTACCCGCCGCTATCGGGGCTGGAGTACAGTCCGGGCACCGGCGTGGATTACTGGATCTGGAGCCTCCAGCTTTCCGGTATAGGTACCACGCTCACCGGCATCAACTTCTTCGTTACCATTCTGAAGATGCGTGCGCCGGGCATGAGCCTGTTCAAAATGCCGGTGTTCACCTGGGCAGCTCTCTGTACTAACGTACTGATTATTGCTGCGTTCCCGGTACTTACCGTTACCCTGGCGCTGCTGACGCTTGACCGTTACCTCGACTTCCATTTCTTCACCAATGAAATGGGCGGTAACATGATGATGTACGTCAACCTGATCTGGATTTGGGGCCACCCGGAAGTTTACATCCTGGTTCTGCCCGTGTTTGGCGTATTCTCCGAAGTAACGGCAACGTTCTCTAAAAAGCGTCTGTTTGGCTATACCTCGCTGGTATGGGCGACTATTGCTATCACCGTGCTGTCGTTTGTCGTCTGGCTGCACCACTTCTTCACCATGGGTGCCGCTGCCAACGTAAACGCCTTCTTCGGTATCATGACGATGATTATCGCCATCCCGACCGGCGTGAAAATCTTCAACTGGCTGTTCACCATGTATCAGGGCCGCATTCAAATGCACTCTGCCATGCTGTGGACCGTAGGCTTCCTGGTTACCTTCTCAGTGGGCGGTATGACCGGCGTGCTGCTGGCGGTGCCTGGCGCTGACTTCGTTCTGCACAACAGCCTGTTTTTGATTGCGCACTTCCATAACGTCATCATCGGCGGCGTGGTATTTGGCTGCTTTGCCGGCGTCACCTACTGGTTCCCGAAAGCGTTTGGTTTCAGCCTCAATGAAACCTGGGGTAAACGCGCCTTCTGGTTCTGGATTATCGGCTTCTTCACTGCCTTTATGCCGCTGTACGCGCTGGGCTTTATGGGGATGACTCGTCGTATCAGCCAGGACATCGATCCGCAGTTCCACATGCTGCTGGTGGTTGCCGCATTCGGTGCAGCGCTGATTGCCTGCGGCGTGCTGTGCCAGATCATTCAGTTCTGGGTTTCCGTTCGCGACCGCGAGCAGAACCGCGATCTGACTGGCGACCCGTGGGGCGGCCGTACGCTGGAATGGTCAACGTCTTCACCACCGCCGTTCTACAACTTTGCTGTGGTTCCGGAAGTTCACGAGCGTGATGCGTTCTGGGAAATGAAGGAAAAAGGCGAAGCGTACAAACAGCCTGAACATTATGAAGAAATCCATATGCCGAAAAACAGCGGCGCGGGCATCGTTATCTCCGCCTTCGCTACGGTATTTGGTTTCGCCGCTATCTGGCACATCTGGTGGCTGTTAGGCGTCTGCTTTATCGGCATGATCGCAACCTGGATCATCAAAAGCTTCGATGACGACGTGGATTATTACGTCCCGGTCAAAGAGATCGAGCAGATTGAAAAACAGCACTTTGACGAAATCAGCAAAGCAGGCCTGAAATAATGTCAACTGAAACTCTGACTAACCACCACGACGCGCATGATAGCCATGCGCATCATGAGCAAGAAACCGGAGCCAGGAAAGTATTTGGCTTCTGGATCTACCTGATGAGCGACTGCATTATCTTTGCAACGCTGTTTGCAACCTATGCAGTTATGGTCAATAACACTGCCGGTGGCCCGGCAGGTAAAGACATCTTCGAATTGCCGTTTGTGGCGGTGGAAACCGCCCTGCTGCTGCTCAGCTCCATTACTTATGGCATGGCGGTCATCTCCATGAACCATAATAGTAAGGGCGCAGTGATCGGCTGGCTGGCGCTGACCTTCCTGTTTGGTGCCGGATTCATCGCGATGGAAATCTATGAATTCCATCACCTGATCATGGAAGGCTTTGGTCCGAACCGCAGTGGCTTCCTGTCCGGCTTCTTTACGCTGGTCGGTACCCACGGTCTGCACGTAACGTCCGGCCTGCTGTGGATGGCGGTGCTGATGTTTCAGGTGGCCACGCGCGGCCTGACGGCTGCGAATCGCACGCGCATCATGTGCCTGAGCCTGTTCTGGCACTTCCTTGACGTGGTGTGGATCTGCGTATTCACCGTAGTTTATCTGATGGGGGCCATGTAATGAGTCATTCTGTAAACGAACATGGTGCTTCACACGGCAGCGTGAAGTCCTACATGATAGGCTTCATCCTTTCTATCATCCTGACGGCGATCCCGTTCTGGATGGTGATGGAAGGTTCAGCCTCTCATGCTGCAATTGTTGGCGTTGTCGTCGTATGCGCAGTGGTTCAGGTGGTGGTACATCTGATTTACTTCCTGCACCTGGATACCAAATCTGAGGGCGGCTGGAACATGGTGGCAATTGTATTTTCGTCCATCATTATCCTGATCGTCGTTATCGGCTCACTATGGATTATGTGGAACCTCAACTACAACATGATGATGGACCACTAACCGAGTTACCGTAATGATTAAGCGATACCTGCAAGTTACAAAACCAGGAATTATTTTCGGAAATTTAATTTCTGTCATCGGTGGATTTCTTCTGGCCTCGAAGGGCAGCATTGATTACACCTTGTTTCTCACCACCATGATTGGCGTGTCTTTGGTCGTGGCGTCGGGCTGCGTTTATAACAACGTAATCGACCGCGATATTGACAAAAAAATGGAGAGAACCAGAAATCGGGTGCTGGTTAAGGGCCTTATTTCGCCGAAAGTAAGCCTGGTTTATGCAACCGTTCTGGGTATTGCTGGATTTGCGTTGCTGTATTTCGGCGCTAACCCGCTGGCCATGTGGCTGGCGGTGATGGGCTTCGTGGTTTACGTCGGCATATACAGCCTGTATATGAAACGTAAATCCGTTTACGGCACGCTGATTGGCAGTCTTTCCGGCGCGGCTCCTCCGGTAATTGGCTATTGCGCCGTTACCAATGAGTTCGACGCCGGCGCGCTGATCCTGTTGGCGATCTTTAGCCTGTGGCAGATGCCGCATTCCTATGCAATTGCCATCTTCCGCTTTAAAGATTATCAGGCCGCCAATATTCCGGTTCTGCCGGTAGTGAAAGGCATCTCGGTGGCAAAAAACCATATCACGCTATACATTCTGGCGTTTATGGTTGCCACGCTGATGCTGACACTCAGCGGCTACGCCGGTTATAAGTATCTGGTGGTTGCAGCAGCAGTCAGCGTCTGGTGGCTAGGTATGGCGCTTTCCGGTTACAAAACCGCGAATGACGATCGGGTATGGGCACGTAAACTGTTCGTATTCTCTATCGTTGCCATTACCTCGCTGAGCGTCATGATGTCGGTAGACTTTATGGCGCCAGCCTCAAAAGATTTGCTGACCTTCGTCTGGTAAAACTCAACGGTTTAATAAAGGGCGCGATTAACCATCGCGCCCTTTCTGTTTCTAACCCCCGATCAGGCTGTAACGACTGCTTAAGAAGTGGTGTTTTACTGCTTATCCCCCCCGGCATAAAATACCCACGGGCGAATTACTGAGGTGGTAATGAACGATAATAAGATGACGTCGGTCGAGCTACGGGCGACATGGGGACTGGGAACGGTTTTCTCTCTCAGAATGCTGGGAATGTTTATGGTACTCCCGGTTCTCACGACCTACGGTATGGCACTACAGGGAGCAAGCGAAGCGTTAATCGGACTGGCTATTGGCATTTATGGCCTGGCGCAGGCTGTTTTCCAGATTCCTTTTGGCCTGTTATCCGATCGAATCGGTCGTAAACCGCTTATCGTCGGCGGGCTGCTGCTGTTCGTACTGGGCAGCATTATCGCCGCCAGCACTGTCAGCATCTGGGGGGTTATTCTCGGACGCGCGCTGCAAGGCTCCGGCGCAATCGCCGCGGCGGTAATGGCACTACTGTCCGACCTTACCCGCGAGCAAAATCGCACCAAAGCAATGGCATTTATCGGCATTTCTTTTGGCATCACCTTCGCCATCGCCATGGTGCTGGGACCGGTCATTACCCATTATTTTGGGCTGCATGCCCTGTTCTGGATGATCGCCATTCTTGCCAGCTGCGGTATCGTCATTACGCTGCTGCTGGTGCCATCGGCCAAACACCACGTGCTAAACCGCGAGTCCGGCATGGTGAAAGGCTCAATTCGTCAGGTATTGATGAATCAGCGGCTGGTGAAGCTAAATATCGGCATTCTCTGCCTGCACATCCTGCTGATGTCGAGCTTTGTTGCGCTACCCGGTCAGTTTGAGCAGGCTGGCTTTCCGCCATCGGAGCACTGGAAAGTCTATTTGGTAACCATGCTGGTAGCCTTTGTTATGGTTATCCCGTTTATTATTTACGCGGAAGTGAAGCGTAAAATGAAGCGGGTGTTTATCGGCTGCGTGGCGCTGTTGCTGGTTGCTGAAATCATTTTATGGGGAGCGGGTAGCCACTTCTGGACGCTGGTCACCGGCGTGCAGCTGTTCTTTATCGGCTTTAACCTGATGGAGGCCATTTTGCCGTCACTGGTGAGCAAAGAATCGCCCGCCGGCTACAAAGGCACGGCAATGGGGCTTTATTCCACCAGTCAGTTTATCGGCGTCGCTATTGGCGGCAGCCTCGGCGGCTGGGTGTTCGGTAATTTCGATGCGCAGACAGTATTTCTGGTCGGCACCATGATTGCCACCGCCTGGCTGCTGGTCAGTATCACCATGCATGAGCCGCCCTACGTCAGCAGCCTGCGCATTGTACTTAAAGATGCGGTGGATTTTGATCGACTGGAACAGCGTCTCAAGGCGCAGCCCGGTGTTTCAGCGGTATTTATCGTTGCCGCCGAGAAAAGCGCCTACGTGAAAATTGACAGTAAGGTCACCAGCAGACCTGAACTTGAAGCGCTGGTTGCCAGTAGCTAAGCGCCGCTATCCCCTGCCCTGCAATGGATAGCGGCGGGTAAAGCCGGCTTAAAACAGTCCTACCGGTGAAATATCGTAGCTCACCAGCAGGTTCTTCACCTGCTGGTATTGCGCCAGCGCCATTTTGTGCGTTTCACGTCCGACGCCAGACTGCTTATAACCGCCAAAGGCGGCATGGGCCGGATAAACGTGATAGCAGTTGGTCCAGACGCGCCCCGCTTTAATCGCCCGCCCCATGCGCCAGGCCCGGTTGGTGTCACGGGTCCAGACGCCGGCGCCAAGACCGTAATCGGTCTGGTTAGCCAGCTCCAGCGCATCGGCCTCATCCTTGAACGTCAGTACGCCAATTACCGGGCCAAACACTTCCTCCTGGAAGCTACGCATTTTATTATGCCCCTTAATCAACGTCGGCTGGATATAAAAACCCTCCGCCAGGCTATTCGCCAGTTTTACCGACTCGCCTCCCGCCAGAATCTCACCGCCCTCCTCCCTGGCGATATTGATATAAGACATGATCTTATCAAACTGCTGCTGCGAGGCCTGGGCGCCAATCATGGTTTCAGTATCGAGCGGATCGCCGCGCTTGATGGTGGCAACCCGCGCCATCACTTTTTCCATAAAGGGCTGATACATCGACTCCTGAATCAGCGCGCGCGAAGGACAGGTGCAGACTTCCCCCTGATTAAAAAAGCCCAGAACCAGACCTTCCACCGCCTTATCAATAAACTCCGGCTCGGCGTGCATAATATCTTCAAAATAGATGTTAGGAGACTTCCCTCCCAGCTCAACGGTAGAGGGGATAATGCTTTCTGCCGCGCAGGCCAGGATATGGCGTCCCACTGCGGTTGAACCGGTAAAGGCAATTTTGGCAATGCGCTTGCTGGTTGCCAGCGCTTCGCCCGCTTCTTTACCAAAACCATGCACCACGTTCAGCACGCCCGGCGGGATTAAATCGCCGATCAGCTCCAGCAATACGCAAATGCTGAGCGGGGTTTGTTCTGCGGGCTTCAGTACCACGCAATTACCCGCCGCCAGCGCCGGCGCTAGTTTCCATGCCGCCATCAGCAGAGGGAAGTTCCAGGGAATAATCTGTCCGACCACGCCCAGCGGCTCATAAATATGGTAGGCAACGGTGTTAGCATCAATTTCGGCAGCGCTGCCCTCCTGCGCACGCAGGCAGCCGGCAAAATAGCGGAAATGATCTATCGCCAGCGGCAGATCGGCGTTCAGTGTTTCGCGAATGGGCTTACCGTTGTCCCAGCTTTCGGTAACCGACAGCATCTCAAGATTCGCTTCAATCCGGTCGGCAACCGCCAGCAGTACATTACTGCGCTCCTGGACGCTGGTTTTGCCCCACTTTTCCGCGGCAGCATGGGCTGCATCCAGCGCCTTATTGATATCACGTTCATCTGAGCGTGGAAATTGCGCCACGACAGCACCGGTGATTGGCGTGGTGTCGGTAAAATATTGCCCGCCCACCGGTTCGCAAAAAGACCCGTTAATGTAATTACCATACGTAGAGCGAAAAGAGACTAAACACCCCTGGCTACCCGGATGTGCATAACGCATCGCTGACTCCTTAGTAAGTGGCTGAACGGCAGCACCTGACGCTTTCACAAGACGGGTAAGGTGCTGCGTCTTTATTCAGAGCACGCTTCGTGCCAGGGGAGGAAAGTTGATAATTTTTTATTAAATTAAACATTAAAATCAATTAATTATAATCAAATCAATTTTCATCACTCAGCCAGGGTTTGCCGGCCAATCTCTTAACTGTGTTGCGAATCGCAACAATAAAGAAACTTCAAAGCTACACTGTTGCAACACAAATTATTGCATCGGGGTCAGACATGTCAGGTAAAGTGACCAGCACGGGCGCGGCAACGCTTACCAGCCAGAGCGACGATATCGCTCAGCTGCTTAACGATTCCTAGCTACGCAGCCAGCGCTATGGCCTCGATCGCAGCGATAGCGATTTTCCACATATGCCGCACGGCTATCTGAATGACATACTGGCCCATAATCAAATGCTGCAGCAGATAGCCGTGCCGGTCGCTAGCCAGCTGGCGCGGCGGGTTGCCGACAGCCAGTCGGTGGTAATCCTCTCCGATCCTGACGGATTAGTGCTACAAACATTCGGTAATATTGATGCGATGCACAAAGCGCAGCGCTTTGCTCTGGCGCCGGGTAACCTGTGGAGCGAATGTGGCCGGGGAACGAATGCTATTGGCACCGCGCTGGCGATCGATGGCAGCTGCGAGATCAAAGGTCAGCAGCACTTTCTGACGCATAATCAGGATCTGTATTGCGCTGCCATGCCGCTACAATCGCCGGAAGGCCGCGTGGCGGGCGTACTGGATATATCTGGTCCGGCACGCTTTCCTCATCTCAATACGCGCCAGTGGGTTGAGGAAGCGGTACGGCAAATTGAGCACCGCTGGGTTAAACACAGTCTGAATCAAAACCAGTGGTTACTCAGCCTGCATCCGCAGCGCCAGCCTGCCGGAGAAGGCGACGAGATGCTGCTGGTATTTGCTGACAACGTTCTTACCGCCGCTAACCGGCTGGCCATGCGCACACTGAACATTACCGCAGCGCAGTTCGGACTGCTGAGATTTCAGCATCTGTTTCCCGCGCAGCCACAGCATCATACGCCGCAGCCGCAGCAGCTTGAAACGCTGACGCAGCAGCGCTACTGGTTTACCCTGCAAGCGCCGCAGCGCCGCTATCATCCGGTGACGCCAGCACCGTGCAGCAACAGCGGTCTGCCCGTCCATTTACAGGGAGAAGGCCAGCGGATACTACGCTTGCTCAATGCCGGCGTTTCTCTTTGCATGACGGGCGAGACCGGCTGTGGCAAAGAGTACCTGAGCCGGGCGCTGTATAAGCAAAGTCGCTGGAGTAAAGGGCGCTTTGTGGCGATTAACTGCGCGGCGCTACCCGAATCGCTGATTGAATCAGAGCTTTTCGGCTATCAGCCCGGCGCCTTCACCGGCGCCAGCAAGCAAGGCTATATCGGGAAAATCCGCGAAGCCGATGGCGGCGTACTGTTCCTTGATGAGATTGGCGATATGCCGCTGGCACTGCAAACGCGCTTACTGCGTGTGCTGCAAGAGAAAGAGGTGTCGCCGCTCGGTGAAACCCGCAGCTGGCCGGTACAGTTTGCGGTGATCTGCGCCACCCATCGCAATCTGCATGAGCGGGTGGCGAAAGGCGAATTTCGTGAAGATCTGCTGTACCGGCTACAGGAGTTTACGTTTGCCATCCCGCCGCTGCGCCAGTGGCAACAGCTGCCAGGCTTTATTAATCAGCTATGGCGGGATCTTGGCGCCCCCGCACGCGGCATTAACCTGTCGCCGCCGCTGCTGGAAACCCTCAGCCAGCATCCCTGGCCCGGCAACATACGCCAGCTGCGCAGCTTGCTGAAGGTCCTGCTGGCGCTGGCAGATGAAGGCGAAACGCTCGGCATCAACCACCTGCCCGCAGAGTATCTGCCGCCGCCGGTGACAAAGAACAATGGCGCACTGGAGCAAAACAGTGCGAATTATATTGAAGAAACGCTGCGCCATTATCAGGGGAACGTCAGCAAAGCGGCTGCCGCGCTGGGAGTGGCGCGCAGCACACTCTATCGCCGGGCGGCGAAAGCGCAGCGTACTACGCCGCGCTGAGAGAGTTAATCGCGGAAGTTTTTAAACTGAAACGCCTGGCTCAGATTGCCGTTGCGCACCAGCGCCATCGCACTTTGCAAATCGTCACGTGATTTGCCGGTGACCCGCACCTCCTCGCCCTGTATCTGGGTTTGCAGCTTAAGCTTGCTATCTTTGATAAGCTTAACCAGCTTTTTCGCCACGTCGCTCTCGATTCCCTGCTTCATTTTTACATCAACGCTCCAGGTTTTACCGCTGTGCTCGATGTTTTCCGGTACTTCCAGCGCCGCGTTTTCAATGCCGCGCTTGAGCAGCTTTTCGCGCAGGATGTCGACCAGCTGCTTAACCTGAAAATCCGATTCGCTGGAGATGCGCACGCTCTTCTCTTTTTCTTTAAATTCGAAGCTGGCTTCCACGTTGCGAAAATCAAAGCGGGTAGACAGCTCGCGGTTAGCATTTTCAACCGCATTACGCACTTCCTGCATGTCAACTTCGGAAACGATGTCGAAAGATGGCATATGTTGTTCTCCTGAATATAAAGTGGCATGCATAATACCGCCATGCGCTCAGTAAGTGAAATTGCTGGTATACAATTAAAGATGTTGTAAATCCAACCCGTATAGGGGGAGGAAAAATGAAAATTACCGTACTGGGATGCGGTGCTTTAGGTCAGCTCTGGCTGACCGCGCTTGAACGTCAGGGACACGAGGTACAAGGCTGGCTACGCGTAGCGCAGCCTTATTGTTCAGCTAACGTGGTTGAGCTGGATGGCAGCGTCAGCAACAAAACTTACATCGCCAACGACCCGCGCTTTCTCAATGAGAGCAATTTGCTCATCGTCACGCTTAAAGCATGGCAGGTTGCCCCGGCGCTAAAGAATCTGGAGTCGCTGATCGCCCCGGCCTGCCCTGTCCTGCTGCTGCATAACGGGCTGGGCACTCTGGAAGAACTAAGAGGCCTGCCGCAGCCAATTTTGCAAGGCGTGACCACGCATGCCGCCACCCGCGACGGTAATGTCATCGTTCACGTCGCCAGCGGCATAACCCATATTGGCCCGACCTCTATCGAGGCCGCCCGCCTGAGCGATTTGGCAGAACCGCTGCACCAGGCGCTGCCGGACGTCGCCTGGCATAACAACGTGGCGGCCGCGGCCTGGCAAAAGCTGGCGGTTAACTGCGTGATCAACCCGCTGAGCGTCGAGTATGATTGCCGCAACGGCGCGCTGGCCGATCATGCGGCTGAAATTCAACGCTTGTGTGCGGAGATGGCGTTAATTATGGAGCGCGAGGGCTTTCATAGCTCAAAAGAAAATCTGTATAGCTACGTTATGCAGATCGTTGAAAGCACCACTGATAACCTGTCGTCAATGCTGCAGGACGTACGCGCACAGCGACGTACTGAAATTGATTATATTAACGGCTATGCGATTCGACGCGCCCGCGCTCAGGGCATTGCGCTGCCAGAGAACGGGCGCCTGTATGATTTGATTAAGCGTAAGGAGCAATCTTATGAGCACGAAAGCCTCGGTACTGGTCTGTCTCGCGCCTGGCAGTGAAGAAACCGAAGCGGTAACCGCCATCGATTTACTGGTACGAGCAGGCATCAGCGTTACCACCGCCAGCGTCGCCGACGATGGCTCGCTGGAAATCCGCTGCTCGCGCGGCGTGCGGCTGCTGGCCGACGTGCCTCTGGTCGACGTTGCGGACGGCGCCTTTGATGCCATTGTGCTGCCCGGCGGTCTGCAGGGCGCACAGGCATTTCGCGACAGCCCGCTGCTGGTTGAAACCGTACGCCAGTTCCACCTGTCTGGCCGTATCGTCGCGGCGATCTGCGCCGCGCCCGGCACCGTTCTGATCCCGCATGACCTCTTTCCGCTCGGCAATATGACCGGATTCCCCGGCCTGAAAGAAACGATCCCTGCGGATAAATGGATGGAAAAACGCGTAGTCTGGGATCCACGCGTTAATCTGCTCACCAGCCAGGGACCGGGAACCGCCATGGATTTCGCCCTGAAGCTGATAGATTTACTGGTGGGAAAACAGCAGGCCGCAGAAGTGGCGGCGCAGCTGGTGCTGGCCGCCGGTATTTATAACTACCAGGATTAATTTACGCCGCGGGTTTTATTATGCGCCCGCATTAAGGCCGGTAAACTTTGACGTTTTTAAATCCCTGCTCCTGCAAATAGAGCGCCTGCAGGCGGCTCATCACGCCGCGCTCGCAGTAAAGCAGCCAGGTTTTATTCTGGTCAAGATCGCCAAACTGGCTGCTCAGCTTGTAAAATGGCAGGGTTTTAACTTCAACGCCGGTCAGCTGCAGCGGCTTATCATCCTGTTCATCGGGCGAGCGGATGTCCAGCACCGCGTCCTGAGGGCCAAAAGAAGCAACGGTTTCTACCTCAGTTACCTCTTCGGCAGCCTGGCCTGCAATCTCGCGGATATCGACATTGGTGGCATTCTCCACCACCTCATCGAGAATGCTAAAGTCGAACCTTGCCTCTTCGGCCTCAATCTTCGCCTTCACCGCCTTCACCGTCGGACTTTTGGAAATAACGCCGCAGTATTCCGGCATAGTACGGGCGAAGTCCTCGGTGCCGATCTCACGCGCCAGATTGATAATGTGCTCTTTGTCATGGGAGATCAGCGGACGCAGAATCAGGGTATCGGAAGCGTTATCAATTAAGCGCAGATTGGTCAGCGTCTGGCTGGAAACCTGCCCCAGCGCTTCGCCGGTGACCAGCGCCTGCACGCCATAGCGCTCAGCGACCTTTGAAGCCGCACGCACCATCATGCGTTTTAACACCACGCCCATCTGGCCATCATCCACTTTCTCGAGGATTTCACCCACCACCGGCTCAAAATTGATGGCCACAAAGCGTACCCGATGAGAACTGCCAAAGCGCGTCCACAGATAGTGCGCCACCTGGCGTACGCCAATTTCATGCGCCGCGCCGCCCAGGTTGAAAAAGCAATAATGGACGCGACAGCCGCGGCGCATCAGCATATAGCTTGATACGCCGGAGTCGAAGCCGCCGGAGATCAGCGATAGCACGTCTTCCTGGGTGCCGATGGGGAAACCCCCGATGCCGGGATAGCGGGCGGTAACCAGCAGCAGCCGCTGATCCTCAATTTCCAGGTTAACGGTGATTTCAGGCGCGCTGAGGTTTACCCTGGCGCTCTCAACGTGCTGGTTCAGACCACCGCCGACGTAGCGTTCGACGTCCTGCGAGCTGAAATCATGCTTACCGCGACGCTTAACCCGCACGCAGAAAGATTTACCGGCAATCGCCTCGCGATACTGAACCAGCGCCTGCTCGAATATATGGTGCACATCGCTGAATTCGCGATCCTCAACCGCCAGAATATGGTGAATGCCGGGGATCCGCGTGAGCGCGTCACGCACCGCATCTTCCTGGCCCGGCGTCTTTACCCGCACGGTGATATGATCCCAGTGGCGCACCACGGCAACGTCTTCATCGAATTTTTTCAACACGTTGCGAATGTTGCCGGTGAGGATCTTAATAAAGCGCAGGCGTACTGACTGGCTTTTAATAGTGATTTCTGGAAAGAGCTTGATGATAAACTTCATAGCAGCGCAGGTTCGTCTGGTGATTAGAGGCTAAAATTATTGCCACTTAACTGATAAAATCGGCGTATTGCAAAGCAGCTCGCGGCCCTTTGCATCCAAGGGCCGGGAGTATACCACTTTTGTGACAGCGCTGCTTATTCATCTGTTACATCAATCATTATTTTGCTAATCATTTGGGGTCGGCTACCATGAGCCTTTCCCGGATGAAAACAACGACTGAGCCAGATAAGCCATTATGCCAAAAAAAGCCGAACAGCCCGTCAGTTTTGAAAATGCTCTGCAACAGCTGGAGCAGATTGTTTCCCGTCTGGAGAGTGGCGAGCTGCCGCTGGAAGAGGCGTTAAATGAATTTGAACACGGCGTGCAGCTGGCCCGCGCCGGTCAACAGCAGCTTCAGCAGGCGGAACAGCGCGTACACATTTTGTTAAGCGACGATCGCGACGCGCCGCTCACCCCGTTTACGCCGGATGCTGAGTAGATGGAGTTTAACGATTTAATCAACGCCCATCATGCGCGTATTAATGCCGCGTTAAACCGCTATCTTGACGAGCTGCCGCTGCAAAATCATCCACTGGTCGACGCCATGAAGTACGGCGCGCTGCTGGGCGGCAAGCGCCTGCGCCCCTTTCTGGTTTACGCAACCGGCGGCATGCTGGGCGCCGATCCGCAGAGCCTCGACGCGCCGGCGGCGGCGGTAGAATGCATTCATGCTTATTCTTTGATTCACGATGACCTGCCGGCGATGGATGACGACCAGCTACGGCGCGGACAGCCGACCTGTCATATCAAGTACGGTGAAGATACCGCCATTCTGGCCGGAGATGCGCTGCAAACGCTGGCATTTTCCATTCTGGCAGACAGCCCGCTGCCCGGCGTCAGCAGCGAGGCGCGCATTGCGATGCTTTCTGAACTGGCCCGCGCCAGCGGCGTCGCCGGTATGTGTGGCGGCCAGGCGTTAGATCTCGCCGCCGAAGGCAAACAGGTTTCACTCAGTGCGCTGGAGCAGATTCATCGCCATAAAACCGGCGCGCTGATCGGCGCCGCCGTAAGACTCGGCGCCCTGTGCGCCGGCGATGCCGGCAAAGCGGCGCTGCCCGCGCTGGATCGCTACGCCAACGCTATCGGACTGGCTTTCCAGGTGCAGGATGACATTCTGGACGTTATCGGCGACACCGCAGTGCTGGGTAAGCGCCAGGGCGCCGATCAGGATTTAGGGAAGAGCACCTATCCTGCCCTGATGGGCCTTGACAGCGCCAGAGCAAAAGCGTGGGATCTGTATCAGGAATCTCTGCATGCGCTTGATACGCTTGCCGCACAGTCGCTGAACACAGCGCCGCTGCGGGCGCTGGCCAGTTTTATTATTGAACGCGATAAATAATAATGAGTCTCTATGAGTTTTGATACTGCTAAATATCCGACGCTTGCGCTGGCAAGCACGGTGCAAGAATTACGTTTGCTGCCTAAAGAAAGCCTGCCAAAACTCTGCGATGAGCTTCGCCAGTATTTACTCGACAGCGTCAGTCGCTCCAGCGGTCACTTTGCCTCCGGACTGGGCGTCGTTGAGCTAACCGTAGCCCTGCATTACGTTTACAACACGCCCTTTGATCATCTGGTATGGGACGTCGGGCATCAGGCCTATCCTCATAAGATCCTCACCGGGCGGCGCGACCGTATCGGCACCATCCGGCAGAAAAATGGCCTGCACCCGTTCCCCTGGCGCGATGAAAGCGAATATGACGTGCTGAGCGTTGGCCACTCGTCCACCTCAATCAGCGCCGGCCTCGGCCTGGCGGTCGCGGCGGAGAAAGAAGGCAAAGGTCGCCGCACCGCCTGCATCATCGGCGATGGCGCAATTACCGCCGGTATGGCTTTTGAGGCAATGAATCACGCCGGCGATATCAGCGCTGACCTGCTGGTGATACTCAACGATAACGAGATGTCGATTTCCGAGAACGTCGGCGCGCTGAATAATCGCCTGGCGCAAATTCTCTCCGGTAAGATTTATTCGCGGCTGCGTGAAAGCGGAAAAAAGGTGCTCACTGGCCTGCCGCCCATTAAAGAGCTGGTCAAGCGCACCGAAGAACATCTTAAAGGCATGGTGGTGCCGGGCACGCTGTTTGAAGAACTGGGCTTTAACTATATCGGCCCGATCGATGGTCATGACGTACTGACCCTGGTGCATACCCTGAGCAATATGCGCCACCTTAAAGGTCCGCAGTTCCTGCATATCATGACCAAAAAAGGCAAGGGTTATGCCCCGGCGGAAAAAGATCCGATTACCTGGCATGCGGTGCCTAAGTTTGATCCGGCCAGCGGCCTGCTACCGAAAAGCAAGCCGGGCCTGCCGACCTACTCAAAAATATTCGGCGACTGGCTGTGCGAAATGGCCGCCAGTGAACCCAGCCTGATGGCCGTCACGCCGGCCATGCGCGAAGGCTCCGGCATGGTGGGCTTTTCACGCGACTATCCGCAGCGCTATTTTGACGTGGCCATCGCCGAACAGCATGCGGTTACCTTCGCGGCGGGACTGGCGATTGGTGGTTATCACCCGGTGGTTGCCATTTACTCCACCTTCCTGCAACGCGCCTACGACCAGCTGATACACGATGTTGCGATCCAAAAGCTGCCAGTGATGTTTGCCATCGATCGCGGCGGCATCGTTGGCGCGGATGGACAGACCCACCAGGGCGCATTTGATCTCGCCTTTCTGCGCTGCATTCCCAATATGGTTATCATGACGCCGAGCGACGAAAACGAATGCCGTCTGATGCTTTACACCGGCTACCATTACCGCCAGGGTCCCTGCGCGGTGCGCTATCCGCGCGGTAGCGGCACCGGTGCCGAGCTTCAGCCGTTGAACACTCTGCCGCTGGGCAAAGGCGTGATAAAACGCCGCGGCGAGAAGCTGGCTATCCTCAACTTTGGCACGCTAATGGCCGACGCCAGCATCGTGGCGGAAAAGCTGAATGCTACGCTGGTTGACATGCGTTTTGTTAAGCCGCTGGATGAAGCGCTGGTGCTGGAAATGGCCGCCAACCATGACGCGCTGATCACCCTCGAAGAAGGCGCGATAAAAGGCGGTGCGGGCAGCGGCGTTAATGAACTGCTGATGGCGAAACGCAAGCCGCTGCCGGTGCTTAATCTCGGCCTGCCGGATGAGTTTATCCCGCAGGGCACCCAGGAAGAAATCCGTCAGGATTATCAGCTGGATGCAGAGGGTATCCAGCAGCAGATAGCCAGCTGGCTGGCCCAGTAATATTGCAGGGAGATATTCATCTCCCTGCGCAGCCAGAGTAAAAACGCGTCGTCTGCGCCTGCTATGCTTAAGAATGGCTGAATCCTTAAGCATAGCAGGCGCTACAATGAAAACTACGCGCTTTGGCAATACCGATCTTACCGTTTCCCGCCTGTGCCTCGGCTGTATGACCTTCGGCCAGCCCGATCGCGGGCGTCACGCCTGGACGCTGCCCGAAGAGAGCAGCCGCCCGCTGATCAAACAGGCGCTGGAAGCCGGCATTAATTTTTTTGACACCGCCAACAGCTACTCCGACGGCAGCAGCGAGGAAATTACCGGACGTGCACTGAGGGAGTACGCCCGGCGTGATGAAATCGTCGTGGCGACCAAAGTTTTTTTCCCGCTGAGCAATCTGGCCGGCGGCCTGTCACGCGCCAGGGTTCTGTCGCATTAAGAAATGGTCGGGTAACATACTGTTTTTTTTTGCAATGTTGTCCGGCCATGTCTCTGATCCAAAAATCCTTTAAACGCCTGCATTATCCCGTTGACGTTATTGCTCAGCGTGTCCGCTGGTATCTGACTTATTCCCTGAGCCTGCGCAACCTGGAGGAGATGATGGCTGAGCGCGGTATCACCGTCGACCATTCCACGCTTCACCGGTGGGTTATTCGTCTTGTCCCGCTGCTGGA
>NZ_MRUL01000021.1 GCF_002006995.1 Izhakiella australiensis
CTGTAACGTCCTGCGCAGCTTATCAGGATATTTGCCCGGATATTTCTCCTGCAGATACTCAAGAACCGTTGCCGGCGAGATTTGCGGCCGGGATTCAAGTAAGGGAAGAATGTCGCTCAGCCAGACATCCTCCAGAGGATCCTGGCGGGTCCGCCAGTGTCGCTCCCCGAACGGTTGCCACTGTCCTTTTTCAATACGCCGGCCTGAACGGACCGAGATGCCCGCAGTAGCCGCAGCGGCTTCCTGGGTAAGACCTTTATTACGTTGAGTCATGTAAAAACTGACCTGCCTGATATTCAGCGCCACAACCTCTCCCGGGTGGGGAAAAAACGGGACGCTAAGGTTACAAACAGGCCAGAGTAATTGTCGCGAATCGGACGGGGTAATTGTCGCCTAATAAGGGGCAATAAAAAACCGCCCGGGAATGCAGTGAACCCCGAAGGCGGCTATTTAATCGCTGCATTACCCGTTACGGGTGTTCGTATTGCTCAAACGTACGCGGCTCCGGGTCGCCGGGTTGACGGAACATGGCGTTGTCGTCTCTGCACTTTTTCAGATACATCAGGGTCTGCTTAGCCTGATACTGATCGTGTGGGGAGAGGGAGCCAGGAGTTCCAGCATTACTTGCTACTACAACCTTGGTCAGGATTTCGATACCAAGCCCGATCATTTCGGTGGTATCCAGAATCGCAGAGCGATACAACGTATTCTGATCCTGGAGGTCTTCAAATTCCTGGTCGGTATGAGACATCGTAAATCCCCTTTTAGTTTGGTAAGTTAACATTGAATTAACACCATCCACCTTACTCCAACCACCAGATAATGAAAAGTAAAGTACTGTTTTTACGTCCAGTCTTTTATGTGTCGGAATTTAGCTTAGTACCATTGCTAATTTTACTGCGCTCCTCCATAAAACGTATCCGGCTGCGATTTGCACGCTGGCGTACAGATTCGTATGAGCGGTTGAATTTCAGGGCTATTAGCTTGAGTGGGAGGGTTGCTGCGAGTTCTTTAAGAAAGCCTGTCTCATCGGGTGATCAGCGGCGGCCAGGAGTTAACTGGTTCCCGCTACGCCGATATTCAGGTTATTGCATATCCTCTCCAGTGTTTAGCCAAACGCCTTAGGGACGGTGGCTACTGGCTGGTGCGGACGTACAACAATAGCGATCTGAAGCTTGAATATCCCGTCTCTCATTTTGTGGCTGCGACAGTTTTACTGTGTTGGGAGGCATGACATTCATTACTGATGACGGAGAGACGATAGAAGGAGAAGCGCTTAGCGAGGTTGTTGTACGGGGAGTAGTGACGCATTCTATTATTGGCATGAGAGAGAAGGTGCTCCGTTTTAATGCTAAATTCATTCGAAATGAGCACCTATCCTATTGATGTATATGTAGCGAAATGTTGTTATATGTGGTCTAATATCGTCTAATTTGTGGGCTATAAATCAAGGCAACCGCCTGATTTTACACAACAAACCGGATTATTTATCATCAATGAGCTGGATTGAACGAATTCTCAGTAAGAGCACCACCCCGACGCGTAAAGCGAGTATTCCTGAAGGGGTATGGACCAAATGCGATAGCTGCGTTCAGGTGCTCTATCGCGCCGAACTGGAGCGCAACCTTGAGGTCTGTCCTAAGTGCGACCATCACATGCGCATGCATGCGCGCGCGCGTCTGCACAGCCTGTTAGATGAGGGTACGCTGCTGGAGTTAGGCAGCGAGCTGGAGCCGAAAGACGTCCTTAAGTTCCGTGATTCTAAAAAGTACAAAGATCGCCTGGCCGCCGCGCAAAAAGAAACTGATGAAAAAGATGCGCTGATCGTAATGAAAGGTGAGCTTTACGCTAAGCCGGTCGTTGCCGCCGCGTTTGAGTTTTCTTTTATGGGCGGCTCCATGGGGTCAGTGGTGGGCGCACGCTTCGTGCGCGCGGTCGAACAGGCGCTGGAAGATAACTGCCCGTTTATCTGCTTTTCCGCTTCCGGCGGTGCGCGTATGCAGGAAGCGTTGATGTCGCTGATGCAGATGGCAAAAACCAGCGCGGCGTTAGCTAAAATGCGCGAGCGCGGTTTGCCTTATATTTCTGTGCTCACCGATCCGACAATGGGCGGCGTATCCGCCAGTTTCGCTATGTTGGGTGACCTGAACGTGGCGGAGCCGAAAGCGCTAATCGGCTTTGCCGGCCCGCGCGTTATCGAACAAACCGTGCGTGAAAAGCTACCTGCCGGTTTTCAGCGCAGCGAGTTCCTGATTGAAAAAGGGGCGATTGACATGATTATTCGCCGCCCGGACCTTCGCTTCAGACTGGCTAGTATTCTGGCAAAAATGATGAACCTGCCAGCGCCGGAGGAAGCGTCAATTCAGGCAGAAAGCGACGCTGAACACCAGGAAGCCTGACAGATAATCGGGAGGCGCTCCCTCCCGCAACGTATCGTCAATAAATAACGGTATCCATGGACAACCTTCAAATCCCTGAAGCCACGTCGCCCCTCGCAACGTGGCTTTATTATCTGGAAAACCTTCATAGCAAGGCGATTGAACTCGGCCTCACGCGAGTGCATCAGGTTGCCCGCGACCTTGATCTGCTTAAACCTGCTCCCTTTGTTTTTACCGTTGCCGGCACTAACGGCAAAGGCACCACCTGTCGGATGCTGGAAACGTTGCTGATGGCGGCGGGCTTCAGCGTTGGCGTTTACAGTTCGCCGCATCTGGTTCGTTATACCGAGCGGGTGCGCATCCAGGGGCAGGAGCTTGCTGAATCCGCGCATACCGCCTCTTTTGCTGCTATTGAAGCAGGGCGGGGCGCTACTTCATTAAGCTATTTTGAATACGGCACGCTGTCGGCGCTGTGGCTGTTTCGTGCCGCGCAGCTCGACGTGGTCATTCTGGAAGTCGGGCTGGGTGGCCGGCTGGATGCGACCAACATTATTGATGCCGACGTGGCCGTCGTTACTAGCATTGCGCTGGACCATACCGATTGGCTTGGGGCGGATCGTGAAAGTATCGGACGAGAAAAAGCCGGTATTTTCCGCGCCGGCAAGCCGGCGGTGGTTGGCGATCCCGCGATGCCTGCCAGCATTGCCGAGGTAGCAAAAGAGACTGGCGCACAGCTGTTGTGTCGCGATCGTGACTGGTCTTTACAGCCTGACGCTGGCAGCTGGAGTTTTCGTTATAACCAGCTGGCGCTCACTGGTTTGCCGCTGCCGCAGGTGCCACTGGCGAATGCGGCGACAGCGCTGGCGGCGCTGCAGGCTTCAGGGCTTGCCGTCCCGCAGAAGATCATCCGCGAAAATCTTGCCATGGCCGTGCTGCCGGGCCGCTTTCAGACCGTGCAGCTATCGCCGCGGCTGATTCTTGACGTCGCGCACAACCCCCATGCAGCAAGCTACCTGGCCGGCCAGATTAGCCAGCTTAACCCGCAGGGTAAGGTGCATGCCGTCGTCGGTATGCTGCATGATAAAGATATTGCCGGTACGCTGGCGGCGCTGAAACCGGTTGTTGACTGCTGGTACTGTGCGCCGCTACCCGGACCGCGCGGCGCCAGCGCGCAGCAGCTTAGCGCCCATCTGCCGCAGGCAAAAAGTTATGATTCTGTTACGATTGCCTGGCAACAGGCGATGACGCAGGCGACGGATCGGGATATCGTGCTGGTTTGTGGCTCGTTTCACACCGTAGCTGAAGTAATGGACACAATGGAAACGGAGAAGGGTCGTGGCCAGTAAGTTTCAAAACCGCCTGGTAGGCACGGTGATTATTGTGGCGCTCGGCGTCATTATTCTGCCCGGCCTGCTGGATGGTAAAAAAAAGCACTATAAAGAGGATTTTGCGGCCATTCCTCTGGTACCAAAACCGGGTGACCAGCAGGACACTGACATGGTGCCGCCGGTTACTCAATCCTTGCCGGCGCAGCCGCCGGCGGGCGCGGGTAGCGCGGCGAACAGCGATACCGCTGACGCCGCCGCTGCCGACAATAATAACGCTGATACGGGCGGTAGCGCGCCTGCGGAGCCCTCTCAGCCAACGGTTGTCGCCCCGCCGCCGGTAAAACAGGCTCCGCCTAAGTCGGTTGAAAAACCGCAGCCTAAGCCGCCGCAGCCAAAACCACAGGAAACGCCAAAGCCCAAACCGGTTGAAGCGCCGAAAGCACAGGAACAGGCGCCAGCGCAGCAGGAAAAAGCGCCGACGGGTCAGGCATGGGTAGTACAGCTTGGCGCGTTGAAAAACGCTGGCAGAGTAAACGAAATCGTCGCCCATCTGCGGCTGTCCGGCTATCGTGCTTATACCATCCCGGCGACGCCGGTGCAGGGGCAGATTACCCGTATCTACGTCGGGCCGGATGCGAATAAGGCGAAAATGCAGTCCGCCGTAAGCGAATTGAAAAGCATCAGCGGGTTAGGGGGCGTAGTGAAGCCCTACAGCGCTCGCTAACCGGTTGCAGAGACTCAGGTGCCTTACCCGCCTGAGTCTCTGCATTCAGCGTCAATTTAAGGCGTGAATATATGTTAATTTATTGTAAATTAACGCTTTTCTTAATCGACATGCTTTTCTTTTTTCTTAAGCTGCAAAACCCTACGCAAACGTTTTCTTTTTCTGTTAGAATGCGCCCCGAACTGGATGCAGGGGCCTTGTCGCTGGAATAGTTCATGATCTGGATTGATTACGCCATCATTGGCATTATTAGTTTTTCAGCACTGATTAGCCTGATTCGCGGCTTTGTTCGCGAGGCTTTGTCCTTGGTTACCTGGGGCTGTGCTTTTTTTGTTGCCAGTCATTACTACCCTTACCTTGCAGTCTGGTTTACCGGTTTTGAAGATGAGCTGGTTCGCAATGGTATTGCCATCGCCGTCCTGTTTATTGCCACCCTGGTGGTGGGGGCGATTGTGAACTACGTTATCGGATCGCTGGTGGAAAAAACGGGCCTGTCCGGAACGGACAGAGTGCTGGGAGTCTGTTTCGGGGCGCTGCGTGGCGTATTGATTGTGGCAGCGATTTTATTTTTCCTTGATACATTTACCGGATTTTCAAAGAGTCCGGACTGGCAGCAGTCACAGCTTATCCCGGAATTCAGCTCCATCATCAGGTGGTTTTTTGACTATCTGAAGAGCACGTCGAGTTTTATGCCGCAGTAATCGCGCTGGGGCAGCGGCTATGAGGAAATAACAGCATGTGTGGTATTGTCGGGATCACCGGTTTTATGCCGGTAAACCAGTCGATTTATGACGCGTTAACGGTGCTTCAGCACCGTGGCCAGGATGCCGCAGGCATCGTCACCATTGATGCCACTAATTGCTTCCGACTGCGCAAAGCGAACGGGTTGGTAAATGATGTGTTCGAAGCGCGCCATATGCAGCGTTTGCAGGGTAACATGGGTATCGGTCACGTTCGCTATCCCACCGCTGGCAGCTCCAGCGCTTCGGAAGCCCAGCCTTTTTACGTCAACTCTCCGTACGGAATTACCCTGGCGCATAATGGTAATCTTACCAATGCGCATCAATTACGTAGCTACCTGTTTGAAAGCGGGCGCCGCCACGTTAATACCACTTCCGATTCGGAAATTTTGCTGAATATTTTTGCCGAGGAGCTGGATCGTTTTCAGCATCCTCTGGAAGCTGATAACATTTTTGCCGCTATTGCAGCGGTGCATAACAAAGTGCGCGGCGCCTATGCCTGCGTCGCCATGATCATTGGTCACGGACTGGTCGCCTTCCGCGATCCAAACGGTATCCGCCCGCTGGTGCTGGGTAAGCGCGTACTGAGCGATGGGCGCACCGAATATATGGTGGCGTCAGAGAGCGTTGCGCTGGATACGCTCGGCTTTGAGTTCCTGCGTGACGTCGCACCGGGCGAGGCGGTGTATGTTACCGAAAAAGGCCAGCTGTTTACCCGTCAGTGCGCCGAAAATCCGCGCAGCAATCCTTGCCTGTTCGAGTATGTTTATTTTGCCCGGCCGGACTCATTTATCGATAAAATTTCGGTTTACAGCGCCCGGGTGCGTATGGGGACCAAGCTGGGGGCAAAGATTGCCCGCGAATGGGAAGATCTTGATATCGATGTGGTGATCCCCATTCCGGAAACGTCGACTGATATCGCGCTGGAAATTGCCGGTATTCTGGATAAGCCATACCGCCAGGGTTTTGTCAAAAACCGCTACGTAGGGCGCACCTTTATCATGCCAGGCCAGCAGATGCGCCGCAGCGCAGTGCGGCGTAAGCTGAATGCCAACCGCGCCGAATTCCGTGATAAAAACGTGCTGCTGGTGGATGACTCCATCGTGCGTGGCACCACTTCGGAGCAAATTATTGAGATGGCGCGCGAAGCGGGAGCGAAGAAGGTTTATCTTGCCTCTGCGGCGCCGGAAATACGCTTTCCGAACGTCTATGGTATTGATATGCCAAGCGCCACTGAGTTGATTGCCCACGGCCGCGAAGTGGAAGAAATTCGCCAGCTTATCAAAGCTGATGCCCTGATTTTTCAGGATCTCAGCGACCTGATCGAGGCGGTGCGTGAAGAAAATCCGGATATTGCTCAGTTTGAATGTTCGGTATTCAACGGCGTTTATGTCACCAAAGACGTCGACCAGCGATACCTTGAGTATCTCCAGTCGCTGCGTAATGATGACGCCAAAGCGATGGCGCGTCAGAACGAAGTCGAGAGCCTTGAGATGCATAACGAAGGCTGATTGGTCTTTACGCTCACAAATCAGCTACACTGGGCCGGAAATTATTCCGGCCCGTTTGTTTTTAAGGATAGGCAATGAAGCGACTGATTATTGGTATCTCAGGTGCCAGCGGAGCCATCTATGGCGTCAGAATGTTGCAGGTCTTGCAGCAGGTAGATGGCGTGGAAACGCATCTGGTCATGAGCAACGCAGCGCGGCAGACGCTGACGCTGGAAACCGATTTCAGTCTGCGCGACCTGCAGTCGATGGCCGACGTTGTCCATGACGGGCGCAACATTGCCGCCAGCATCTCTTCTGGCTCTTTTAAAACTCACGGCATGGCGATCCTGCCTTGCTCAATCAAAACCCTTTCCGGCATCGTTCACGGCTATACCGATAACCTGCTAACCCGCGCGGCTGACGTAATACTGAAAGAGCGCCGTCGGCTGGTGCTCTGCGTGCGCGAAACGCCTCTGCATCTGGGTCATCTGCGGATGATGACTTCAGCAGCGGAGATGGGCGCAGTGGTGATGCCGCCGGTTCCGGCTTTTTATCACCGACCTGCAGCGGTGATGGATATCGTCGATCAGACAGTGAACCGCGTCATCGACCAGTTTGATATTGACCTGCCAGATGATTTATTCATGCGCTGGAAAGGTGCAAACCCACCGCAGTGATGCACCATTATGGTGCTTATTATTGTGCTGAATCGCATTTCGCGCATCAGATGCACCAGAATGCAACATTCTTGCCGCTTCCCGGTGACAAACCTGTTATAAATTTTGCGCAAGCTCTGTACCTGTGCCCGGCGGGCGCCGGTGGCGGAATTCTTAACAAAATTAAGGGCTGCCGTAATTTATGGCATGAAAACTGCAAATTATCAGGCACCACAGGGTAGTAAATAATAAAAATCACTTTATTGAGGGTTAACTATGAAAAAGCAGGTCTTAGCTCTTTCTGTGCTGCTGGCTGTATCCAGTGTTGGAAGCGCGCTGGCCGCCGTGCCGAAAACGCTACGTATTGGCACCGACCCGACCTATGCGCCGTTTGAATCAAAAAATGCGCAGGGACAATTAGTCGGTTTCGATATCGATCTGGCTAATGAAATCTGTAAACGCATTCAGGCCAAGTGTACCTTTGTTGAAAGCGACTTCGATGCGCTCATTCCCTCTTTGAAAGCCAAGAAAATCGATGCCATCATTTCTTCACTGTCCATTACCGCTAAGCGTCAGGAAGAGATAGCCTTTTCGGATAAGCTGTACGCCGCCAATGCGCGTCTGATCGCGCCGAAAGGTTCAAAAATTCAGCCAACGCTGGAATCGCTGAAGGGTAAAACTATCGGCCTGCTGCAGGGCACTACCCAGGAAACCTATGCCAATCAGAACTGGCGGCCAAAGGGCGTGACTGTTACTCCTTATGCGAACCAGGACCTGGTGTATCAGGATTTGACTGCCGGTCGTATCGACGCAGCGTTCCAGGATGAAGTCGCGGCCAGCGAAGGTTTCCTTAAGCAGCCGATCGGCAAAGACTATACGTTTGCCGGCCCGGCGGTAAAAGATGACAAAATTTTCGGTATCGGTACCGGTATGGGCCTGCCGAAGCAGAGCACCGACCTGAAGGCTGCGATTGATAAAGCCTTCGAATCGATGCGTAAAGACGGCACCTACGATAAGCTGGCGAAAAAATATTTCGATTTTAACGTGTACGGCGATTAAGCAACACCTGTCATAAGGAGCCCCGTCAGGGGCTCTGTTTTGCTGTCGACGGCAAAACGCGGGAAAGATCGGACAAGACAGGATTACTTTATGCTGTATGGCTATTCTGAAGTTATTTTGAAAGGGGCGACGGTCACCCTCGAACTGGCGTTGAGCTCGGTAGTTCTGGCCGTCATTATTGGGTTGATTGGCGCCGGCGCCAAGCTTTCCTCTAACCGCTTTTTTAGGCTGATTTTTGAAGCTTACACTACCCTGATCCGCGGCGTGCCGGACCTGGTACTGATGCTGCTTATCTTCTATGGTCTGCAAATTGCGCTTAATAATCTGACCGACCTGCTCGGTATGAATCAGTTTGATATCGACCCGATGGTGGCCGGTATCATCACCCTCGGTTTTATCTACGGCGCCTACTTTACCGAAACCTTTCGCGGCGCCTATCTGGCGGTGCCGAGAGGGCATATTGAAGCTGCCGTCGCCTTCGGCTTCACCGGCTCCCAGACCTTTCGCCGCATTCTGTTTCCAGCCATGATGCGCTTTGCGCTGCCGGGTATCGGCAATAACTGGCAAGTTATTCTGAAAGCGACCGCGCTGGTTTCATTGCTGGGCCTGGAAGACGTCGTTAAAGCGACGCAGCTGGCGGGGAAAAGTACCTGGCAGCCGTTTTATTTCGCTATTGTGGCCGGCGTGATTTATCTGGTATTTACCACTATTTCGAACGGCGTGCTGTTGTGGCTGGAAAAACGCTATTCGGTTGGCGTAAGAAGGGCTGACTTATGATTGATATCATTCAGGAATACTGGAAAGCCCTGCTATGGACCGATGGGTATCGTTTCTCCGGCGTCGCGATTACGCTGTGGCTGCTGGTCCTTTCCGTGGTGATGGGCGGCTGTATGGCCGTGCTGCTGGCGATAGCCCGTGTTTCGCCCTATAAAGCGCTGCGACTGCCTGTCTGGCTGTTTACCTATGTGTTTCGCGGTACGCCGCTCTACGTTCAGCTGTTGGTTTTTTATTCCGGCATGTATACCCTGGAAGTGGTAAAGGGGAGCGAGCTGCTGAACGCTTTTTTCCGTAGCGGTCTGAATTGCACCGTGCTGGCGCTGACGCTGAATACCTGCGCCTATACCACGGAAATTTTCGCCGGCGCCATTCGCGGCGTAGCCCACGGAGAAATTGAAGCGGCGCGCGCCTATGGCTTCTCAACCTTTAAGCTCTATCGCTGCATTATTTTGCCATCGGCTTTGCGCAGCGCGCTGCCAGCCTACAGCAACGAAGTTATTTTGATGCTGCATTCTACCGCGCTGGCGTTCACCGCGACGGTCCCTGATTTGCTGAAAGTCGCGCGCGACATCAACTCCGCGACTTATCAGCCGTTTACCGCCTTTGGCATTGCCGCCGTGCTGTATCTGATCATCTCTTATGTGTTGATAAGCCTGTTCCGCAAAGCGGAAAAACGCTGGCTGCAACACGTTAAACCCTCATCGTCCCACTGAGCTGAATTATGTCTGAGAATAAATTACAGGTAACCGATCTCCACAAGCGTTATGGCGAACATGAGGTGTTAAAAGGCGTATCGCTGCGGGCAAATGCCGGCGATGTCATCAGCATTATCGGCTCGTCTGGTTCGGGTAAAAGTACCTTTTTACGCTGCATTAATTTTCTCGAAAAACCCAGCGAAGGGGCCATTGCGGTAAATAAAGAGAATATCAATCTGGTACGTGATACCGACGGCCAGCTTAAGGTGGCGAATAAAGAGCAGCTGCGCTCGCTGCGCACCCGACTGACGATGGTGTTTCAGCACTTCAATTTGTGGAGTCACATGACGGTGCTGGAGAACGTTATGGAAGCGCCGATCCAGGTGCTGGGGCTGAGCAAGCAGCAGGCCCATGAGCGTGCGGTGCGCTATCTGGATAAGGTGGGGATAGACGAGCGCGCGCGTGCTAAATATCCGGTTAATCTCTCCGGCGGGCAGCAGCAGCGCGTTTCTATTGCGCGAGCGCTGGCTATGGAGCCAGAGGTTCTGCTGTTTGACGAGCCGACGTCAGCGCTTGACCCTGAACTGGTTGGCGAGGTGCTGCGCATTATTCAGAAGCTGGCTGAAGAAGGCAAAACCATGGTGGTTGTTACCCATGAAATGGAGTTTGCTCGCCACGTTTCCAGTCACGTGATTTTTCTCCATCAGGGCAAAATTGAAGAGGAAGGTAAACCTGATGAGGTTTTCGGCAACCCGAAGAGCACCCGCCTGCAGCAGTTTCTCTCCGGGGCGCTGAAATAATGCACTTATCAAATCCGGCGGGCGGTTAAGCACCGCCGCTGGTTTATTCATACCACGTCGGCCAGCGCCGGCTCCAGCTCGCGAAAGCGGAACAGAAAGCCGGAGTCGCCGAGTTTTTTCGGCAGCACGTGCTGGCCGCCCAGCACCAGCACTGAGGATTCTCCCATAATCAGGCGGATTGCCGCAGCCGGGGTGCGCATCAGCGCCGGGCGATGCATCACCTCGCCGAGCACGGCTGAAAACTGCTCATTCCTCACCGCATAGGGCGCCACCATATTTACCGGACCGCTCAGTTCGGGATGTTCTATCAGCCACAGTATTGCTTCTACCATGTCGTCGATATGGATCCAGGGTAAATATTGCCGCCCGTCGCCGAGCGGGCCGCCCAGCCCCAGTTTAAAGGGCAGCTTCATCTTACTCAGCGCGCCGCCGGATTTTGCCAGCACAACGCCGGTGCGTAGCAGGCAGACGCGAGTGTGTGGACTCTCTGCTTCCAGCGCCAGCTCTTCCCAGCGCGTGCACAGCGTATGGGTGAATTCGCGATGACCGGGATCGTCTTCGGTAAGCACCAGATCGCCGGTATTGCCATAAAAACCGGTTGCTGAACCTGAGATTAGCAGCTGAGGCGGCGCTGCGCTGGCTTTAATCAGTTCGGCAATGCGCGCCGTTATTTGCCAGCGGCTGTCGCACAGGCGCTGTTTTTGCGTTTCGGACCAGCGCTTGTCGGCAATGGGCTCGCCCGCCAGATTGATTACCACATCAATGCCATTCAGCGAGGTTTGCTGCTGAAGGCCGGACCATAAATTAACGCGACTATCCAGACGCTCGCGTGCGCTGGCGACGTCCCGCGTGACCACGCTGACCTGATGCTGGCGAACCAGCAGGGCGGGAATAAGATGGCTGCCGATCAGCCCGGTACCGCCGGTGAGCAGAATATGCACGATTACTCTCCTTTTCAAACAGATTGAAACGCCGCTGTTTTCTTTTTATCAGCATAGAATAAGTGGCGCGATCTGCTGTGAGAAAGGGCGCAATCCGGTGCGCTGCTCGCTAGTTTCCCGCTGCCAGTTTGATAACTCGCTGGGTTGCCGGGCGGATTTGAATGCGGGTGAACCAGTTATGGATGGCCGGATAGTTGGCCAGATCAATGCGCTGATGCTCGTGAGCGTTTATCCAGGGCCAGATGGCAATATCGGCGATACTGTAATGATCGCCCGCAACCCAGGGCGTTTGCTCAAGCTGGTGGTTAAGTACCTTGTACAGCCGCTGGGTTTCAACCTGAAAGCGTTCGATAGCGTAGGGAATGGTTTGGGCTGCCACATGGTTAAAATGGTAGTTTTGTCCCCCCGTCGGGCCAAGCCCGGAGGTTTGCCAGAATAGCCATTGCAGGGTGATAGCGCGTTCGCGCCATTCTGCGCTGAGGAATTTACCGGTTTTCTCTGCCAGATAAATCAAAATGGCGCCTGATTCGAACAGGGCTACCGGTTTGCCGCCGTCTACCGGTTGATAGTCGACAATCGCCGGAATTTTATTATTGGGGGCAATACTGAGAAATTCCGTACTGAACTGCTCGCCTTTAGTGAGATCAATCGGTTGCAACCGATAAGGCAGCGCCGCCTCTTCTAAAAAAAGCACAATTTTTTGTCCATTTGGCGTTGCGGAATAATACAGTTCGATCATGAGGTTATCCATTAATCCAGTCCGTTGAGACTGCCGTATTAAAAAATATAGAGCAACTTTATGACGGTTAAAAGAGGGAATTTTTCTGGAAAGCCATCCAATCATATCCCTAACAATTATTGCCATCGCGGCAGAAAATCTGTAAACAGAGAGTACCTAAAGTCGCTTTGCTGATGAGAAATCAGGATGAACTACCCAACTGTGACGCTGTGGTCCGATGGCTGTTATTTTAGTCCCTATGTAATGTCGGTATATGTGGCACTATCTGAAAAAGGCGTGCCGTTCTCAGTTAAGCGTGTCGATCTGTCCCGACACCAGCAGCAAAGTGGCAATTACGCTGATATTTCCCTGACGCGTCGGGTGCCTACGCTGGAAATTGATGATTTTCGCCTTTCTGAATCTTCGGCTATTGCCGAATATCTTGAAGAACGCTTTGCACCACCGGAATATGAGCGCCTCTATCCCCGGGCCCTTGAGAAGCGCGCCAGAGCGCGTGAGGTTCAGGCGTGGCTGCGTAGCGACCTCCAGGCGCTGCGCCAGCAACGGCCGACGGAGGTCCTGTTTGCCGGAGAACGCTTTGCGCCTCTCGATGCCGCAGGCCAGCAAGCGGCGCAAAAGCTGATCGCCGCTGCCGGGCGCTTGCTGCCGGCCGGGCAGCAAAATCTGTTTGGCGAGTGGTCGCTGGCCGATACCGATCTGGCTATCATGCTAAATCGACTGGTATTGCATGGCGATTCGGTGCCTGAGCCGCTGGCTGAATATGCGCATTTTCAGTGGCAGCGGGCATCGGTGCAGCTATGGCTGGCTGAATCGTCCCGTTCGCAGTAATTTTCCATCGGTTGTACGGGTTGCTTACGCTCAGCGTAGCCAGTAGGCTGTGGTGGCTCGTGCAGCTATGTGCCGGCAGACCGGGAAAATAACCGGGCCAGGGTCAACCGCCGCGCCGCAGGCGAGGCACAGTTAAGACTGAATAATAAGGGTAACAGATGGTGGAGCAACAGCAAGGCGGAGAATGGGTGGATGTCGTTGATGAGAACAACAACGTAATCGCACAGTCCAGCCGTGCCCAGATGCGGGCACAGTGCCTGCGCCATCGTGCAACCTACATCGTAGTGCATGATGGAATGGGAAAAATTTTGGTTCAGCGTCGTACTGAGACCAAAGACTTTATGCCTGGCATGCTGGATGCTACCGCCGGTGGCGTAGTGCAAAGCGGTGAGATATTGCTGGATTCGGCCCGCCGTGAAGCGGAAGAAGAGCTGGGCATTGCCGACGTGCCTTTCGCTGAGCATGGCGTGTTCTATTTTGAAGATGAGCACTGCCGCGTCTGGGGGGGATTATTCAGCTGCGTTTCACATGGACCTTTTGCCATGCAGGAAGAGGAAGTTGAAGACGTTTACTGGATGACCCCGGAAGAAATTACCGCACGCTGCGATGAATTCACGCCTGACTCGCTCAAGGCTCTGTCATTGTGGATCAGTCGCTATAGCGAAGCCGAAAGGCTTAGTCAGCAGCAGGTGGGATAACGCCGCTACGCAAGCTATAAAAAACGGGACCGCAGGTCCCGTTTTGTTGTCAACCGTGGTGCGCGGCTGATTAATCGTGCTGATCTTCTGCCTGCTGAGCCTGAATTGCCGTCAGCGCAATGGTATAGACGATATCGTCAACCAGCGCGCCGCGCGACAGATCGTTAACCGGCTTACGCATCCCTTGCAGCATCGGCCCGATGGAAATCAAGTCGGCGGAACGCTGCACCGCTTTGTAAGTGGTGTTACCGGTATTCAGGTCCGGGAAGATGAATACGGTTGCGCGACCAGCAACCGGTGAGTTCGGCGCTTTGGATTGGGCAACATCAGCCATAATGGCTGCATCGTACTGCAGCGGACCATCGATGATTAAGTCCGGGCGTTTCTCCTGAGCCAGACGGGTAGCCTCGCGCACTTTCTCAACGTCGCTACCCGCACCGGAGTTGCCCGTAGAGTATGAAATCATCGCTACGCGCGGCTCAATGCCGAAGGCGGTGGCGGAATCGGCAGACTGAATGGCGATTTCGGCCAGCTGCTCTGGATTCGGATCGGGGTTAATGGCGCAGTCGCCGTATACCAGAACCTGTTCCGGCAGCAGCATAAAGAATACGGAAGAAACCAGCGAGCTGTTCGGCGCGGTTTTAATCAGCTGTAGCGGCGGACGAATGGTGTTGGCGGTAGTATGCACTGCACCGGAAACCAGTCCGTCGACTTCAGCGCCCTCCAGCATCATCGTTCCCAGTACCACGTTGTCTTCTAACTGTTCGCGGGCGACAACTTCGGTCAGACCTTTACCTTTACGCAGTTCAACCATGCGCGCAACGTAGTTATCACGGGCGACGTGGGGATCGATTATTTCCACGCCTTTGCCGAGGGTCACGCCTTGCGCTGCGGCCACGCGCTGGATCTCTTGCGGGTTACCCAGTAACACGCAGGTCGCAATACCGCGTTCGGCGCAGATAGCGGCGGCTTTAACGGTGCGAGGCTCGTCGCCTTCTGGCAGTACGATGCGCTTGCCAGCCTTACGCGCCAGCTCGGTGAGCTGATAGCGGAATGCCGGTGGTGACAGGCGGCGGCTGCGCTCAGACTCCGCAGTCAGTGATTCAATCCAACCAGGATTAATAAAGCTGGCGACGTATTCCTGAATTTTTTCCACGCGCTGGGTATCGTCAGCGGGAACTTCCAGATTAAAACTTTGCAGGCTTAGCGAAGTCTGCCAGGTGTTGGTCTCTACCATAAATACCGGCAGGCCGGTCTGGAAGGCGCGTTCGCAAAGTTTGCGGATGCGTTCATCAATTTCATAGCCGCCGGTCAGCAAAACGGCGCCGATTTCCAGCCCGTTCATCGCCGCAAGGCAGGCTGCGACCAGTACGTCAGGGCGATCGGCAGAGGTTACCAGCAGTGAACCTGGACGGAAATGCTCCAGCATATGCTGCAGGCTGCGCGCGCAGAAAGTGACTGAACGTACGCGGCGGGTGGCGATATCACCTTCGTTGATTACCCGGGCGTTAAGATGGCGGCACATATCGATCGCGCGCGTTGCGATCAGATCGAAACTCCAGGGCACGCAGCCAAGAACCGGCAGCGGGCTGTTGGCAAAAAGCACTTTAGGATCGACGTTAGCAACGCTGGCTTTGGTGGAATCGTCAAAAATTTCCGACAGATCCGGGCGCGTGCGCCCCTGATCGTCCACCGGCGCGTTCAGCTTATTGATTATCACGCCGGTGATATTTTTATTCTTGCTTCCGCCAAAGCTGCTTTGCGTCAGTTTGATGCGCTCCATCAGCTCAGCCGGTGAATCATTGCCCAGCGACATCACGAAAACAATCTCAGCGTTGAGCGTTTTGGCAATCTCATAGTTAAGCGCAGAAGCGAACTGATGTTTGCGGGTGGGCACCAGACCTTCAAGCAGCACCACCTCAGCATCGCGGGTATTTTCGTGAAAACGGGCGATGATCTCTTCCATCAGTACATCCTGCTGGTTGGTGCTCAGCAGTGATTCAACGTGGCTGATAGTCAGCGGGTCGGCAGCAGGAATGGAGGAGTTTTTACGGATAATGGTGGTGGTCTGATCGGGATGATCCGCGCCGCTGCGCGGCTGTGCGATAGGTTTGAACACGCTCAGGCGCACGCCTTTACGCTCCATCGCGCGGATAACGCCGAGACTGACGCTGGTGAGACCGGTACTGGTGCCGGTGGGTATTAACATTATTGTACGTGACACAATAAACCTCTCAGGCAATTTACTGAGTGTCTGAAACAGCGCCGCCAGCGGCTGCTGGCGGCAGAAATGCTTATGCGGTCAGGCGCGCTGCGTCCTGAGCGATAACAAGCTCTTCGTTGGTTGGGATAACGACGGCAGGGCGGCTGCCTTCTTTGTTAATAAACCCGGCGTTGCCAAAACGCGCTGCCAGGTTACGTTCATGGTCGACTTCAAAGCCCAGCAGGCCAAGTTTTGCCAGCGTTAGCTCACGCACCATCGCGGCATTTTCGCCGATGCCGCCGGTGAAGATAACCGCATCAAGGCGACCTTCCATCAGCGCGCTGTAGGAGCCGATATATTTCGCCAGGCGGTGGCAATAAACGTCCATCGCGCGCCGGGCATCTTCTTTTTGCGTGTAATTGTCTTCAACGTAACGACAATCGCTGGTGGTTTCCGTCAGTCCAAGCAGGCCGGACTCTTTGGTCAGCAGCTTGTTAATGGCATCGACGCTCATGCCCAGGGTGTCGTGCAGGAAAAATATAATTGCCGGATCGATGTCGCCGCTGCGGGTACCCATCACCAGACCTTCAAGCGGGGTGAGTCCCATTGAGGTATCGACGCACTGGCCGTTGCGAATAGCGGAAACCGAGCCGCCGTTGCCCAGATGGCAAGTGATCAGATTCAGCGTTTCTACTGGTTTATTCAGATAGCCAGCAGCCTGCTGGGTGACATAATAGTGGCTGGTACCGTGTGCGCCATAGCGTCGAACGCCATGTTCTTTGTAAAGTTTGTAAGGCAGAGCGTACAGGTAAGATTCTTCAGGCATACTCTGATGGAAAGCGGTATCGAAAACTGCCACATTCTTATCAGAAAGATGTGGAAAGTTTTTCATCGCTTCGCCGATACCAATAAGGTGTGCCGGATTGTGCAATGGCGCAAAGGAAGAGGCGTCTTTTATCGCCTGCACCACCTGGTCGGAGATAACGACAGATTGAGTTAATGCTTCGCCGCCGTGAACAATACGATGACCTATCGCAGCAATTTGCGCCAAAAGTTCAGGTTTTTGTGCCAAAATATGCTGACTGATGAAGTCAAGCGCCTCGCTGTGAGCTGCGCCAGCACCGAGGGGGGCTTCCTGTTTACCGCCGTCGATTTTCCATTTAATACGCGCTTCAGGCAAATGGAAACATTCGGCCAGGCCGGAAAGGAATTCTTCACCGTCAGCGGGATTGATGATCGCGAACTTGAGTGATGAACTACCGCAGTTCAGAACCAATACTAACTTACTCGACATGGAAGTACCTATTTATCAAAAGTGGCGAAAAAAAAGTCAATCAGGTTATCAGCGTAGCGCATGAAAGCTGTTACATTCATGACTGGCGTCATGCTACCGATAAAAATCGGGATTTTTTTAAAAAAATAATGCAAAAAATGCTTATTTTTTTGAAAGGCAGGTGCTAACAGCTGGCCGACTACAGAATCAAAGACGATACTCATTTATCATAATGAAAGCGCGCTCAGGATAACCGGGGTCACCCGCAAAGACAAAATATTTTGAAAGTTGTACTGTAACGTTGTGTTATTGCGATTATTTTTTAAATTTTAAAGTAGAAGTTGAGGTTAGCCATGGCGAATGATTCAGATTTGGTCAGCGGGTTTAAGCTGTTCCAGCGCGGCCAGCACTATATGAAAACCTGGCCCATCGAGAAACAGCTGGCGCCAGTGTTTCCGGAAAATCGCGTCATCAGAGTAACGCGTTTCGCCATCAGATTCATGCCTCCGCTGGCCGCTTTTGTGCTTTGCTGGCAGGTGGCTTTAGGCGGGCAATTAGGGCCGGCCGTAGCGACTGCGCTGTTTGCCTGCAGCTTGCCTGTACAGGGGCTGTGGTGGTTAGGAAAACGCTCGGTAACGCCTTTACCGCCAGCTTTGCTGCACTGGTTTAACGAGGTGCGTGACAAGCTGGCTGAGTCCGGTCAGGCACTGGCCCCGGTTGAAGGCCGTCCGACCTATCAGGCGCTTGCTGACGTTCTCAAGCGCGCTTTCCGCCAGCTGGATAAAACCTTTCTCGACGATCTTTGATCCCAATACTTCTGGCGCAGGAAACAATATTTCCGCTCTTCCTGCGCTACGTCAAATTCAGGCATCCTTACGTTTCTTGCTTCTTTATCTCTGTGGCATGCTGCTGGCGTTGTCAGATCATCACCTTTCATGACCTCACAGGAGCGCATCATGGATATATCTAATGCTCAGCGATTAATTATCTCCAACCAGTATCGGCTTCTGGCTCTGCTGGAGCCAGCGCAGGAGAAGCACTATCGTCGGCTACGTACTATTGTTGAGCGCGGCTATGGTTTACAAATGGGCGAACTGGAACGTGACTTTGGCGCCTTGATGAGCGAAGACGCCTGCTACAAAGTTATCCAGACCATGGAGATGTACCACGCGCTTCAGGTATCCTGGAATAACCTGAAAGAGAAAAGCGGGATTGATGAGCGTCGGCTGAATTTCCTTGGTTTTGATGCGGCAACCGAAGGGCAGCTGCTGGGATACGTGCGTTTTCTGGTTGAAAGCGAAGGCAGCTATCCTGATTTTGACGCCAGTCAACACGGGTTTAATGCGCAAACGCCGATGTGGGAAAAGTATCAACGGATGCTCAGTATATGGCAAACTTGTCCACGACAATATCATTTAAGCGCTAATGAGATCGTGCAAGTTCTCAATGCCTGAGAAGGAAATTATCGTGAAGTGCAGAGGTTTTTTATTTGATTTAGATGGCACGCTGGTGGACTCGCTGTCGGTGGTTGAACGCGCATGGACTGAATGGGGTGCGCGCCACGGTTTTGATGCCGAAACTATTCTGGACTTCGTACACGGAAAACAGGCCATTACGTCTGTACGACACTTTCTGCAGGGCGCCAGTGAGGAGAAGATTCAGCAGGAGTTTTTGCTGCTGGAAAAGCGCGAGGCGGAAGATACCGAGGGTATTACGGCGTTGCCTGGCGCGCGCCAGTTGCTGGCGACGCTGGATGAACTGCACATCCCATGGGCGATTGTGACTTCCGGCAGTATGCCGGTCGCTTCCGCTCGCCATCGGGTAGCTGGGCTGGCGACCCCGGATATTTTCATTACCGCAGAGAGGGTAGAGCGCGGCAAGCCCGAACCGGACCCGTATATGTTGGGCGCGCAGCTGCTGGGACTGGAACCTGAGGAATGCGTGGTGGTTGAAGATGCCAATGCCGGTATTCTGTCCGGCCTGGCTGCCGGCTGCCATGTCGTCGCGGTGAGTCCTCCTGCGGATGCGCCGCGCCTGGACGCCGTAGCAATGGTGCTGAACTCCCTTGAGGAGATGGTTATCAGTAAAGACGGTGAAGGCTGGGTAAGCGTTCATCGCCGCCACTAATCAGTAAAACGGCCAGCACTGCTGGCCGTTTTACTTTTACAGCGGCGTATCCTGCGAAATTTCATCCAGTGACAGGCTGAAGCTGGGTACAAATACCTCAACGAACCAGCTCATTTCCTCGCTGCTGCGCTGCCGGAGCGTTTTCTCCAGGCGGCTCTTAGCCAGTAGAAATTCGTTATTTCCGGCGGATAGCTCTTCGAGGCATTTCAGATAGGCACAGAGCGCGTCGGCCTGCTTGACGATGGCCGCTTCCGCCGGGCTGTGAAGATGATCGTCCAGCAGCGGTCGGTAGGCATCCTGTAGTTCAACCGGCAGCATCTCAATCAGCTTTTGCTGGGCGATCTTTTCGATTTTTTTGTACTCGTGGGCGATCTGCGCATTGTAGTACTTAACCGGCGTGGGTAAATCCCCGGTCAACACTTCGCTGGCATCATGATAAAGCGCCAGCATGGCAACTTTGTCGGTATTAAGCTCGCCGCCAAACTTCTGATTTTTAATGATGGCCAGCGCGTGGGCCACCATTGCGACCTGCAGGCTGTGTTCAGATACGTTCTCAGTGCGCACGTTGCGCATCAGCGGCCAGCGATTAATCAATTTAAGCCGTGAAAGGTGGGCGAAAAAATGGCTTTGCGTCATGGTCAGCGTCCCGGTAAGGCTTTTGAGCGGCGCAGGCCGCCCAAAAACCGGTTCTGTCAGTGTTTACTGGCGATAAGTTTCGAGAAAACGACCAAACTTTGTGACGGCCATTTCCAGCTCGTCAACGTGAGGCAGCGTAACGATACGGACATGGTCAGGCCACGGCCAGTTAAATGCCGTTC
Organism: Izhakiella australiensis; assembly: GCF_002006995.1. Taxonomy (GTDB): domain Bacteria; phylum Pseudomonadota; class Gammaproteobacteria; order Enterobacterales; family Enterobacteriaceae; genus Izhakiella; species Izhakiella australiensis. The sequence continues at coordinate 20,275 of NZ_MRUL01000021.1, forward strand.
CCTGCACCAGCAACACTTTTTGCTGTAGCAGGAAATCCAGCACCATTTTCTGATCGTCATGAAGATTAAATTTTTTGGCATCGATGCGCGGGAACATATACAGCGCGCCATCGGGTTTAACGCAGCTGACGCCGGGAATTTCATTAATCAGCTCCCATGCGCGCTGGCGCTGCTCGTATAACCTGCCACCGGGAACAATGAATTCACTGATGCTTTGATAACCGCCGATTGCCGTCTGGATAGCATGCTGTGCCGGTACGTTGGCACACAAGCGCATTGATGCCAGCATTTCCAGCCCTTCAATATAGCCCTTAGCGTGTTTTTTCGGACCGTTAAGTACCATCCACCCCTGGCGAAATCCGGCGACGCGATAGGTTTTGGATAATCCATTAAAGGTTACGGTCAGCAGATCGGGCGCCAGTGCGGCGATTGAATGATGGCGCGCAGCATCATAAAGAATTTTATCGTAGATCTCGTCGGCAAAGATGATCAGGTTATGCTCGCGGGCCAGGGTAACGATTTCCATCAGCAATTCTTTGCTGTACACGGCGCCGGTCGGATTGTTGGGGTTAATAATGACAATACCGCGGGTGCGTGGGGTTATCTTACTGCGAATGTCGTCCAGGTCGGGAAACCAGCCGGCAGTTTCATCACAAATATAATGCACGGCCTTGCCGCTCGAAAGCGAAATGGCAGCGGTCCAGAGCGGGTAATCCGGCGCCGGCACCAGCATTTCATCACCGCTGTTAAGCAGCGCCTGCATAGACTGTACGATCAGCTCGGAAACGCCATTACCGATATAGACGTCTTCAACGGTCATGTCACGCATTCCACGCGCCTGATAATGCTGGACGATGGCTTTACGCGCCGAATAAAGGCCTTTGGAGTCGCAATAGCCCTGCGCGCTGGGAAGATTGCGAATCACGTCGACCAGAATTTCATCGGGGGCTTCAAAACCAAAAGGTGCCGGGTTGCCAATGTTAAGCTTGAGAACCTTATTGCCTTCTTCTTCGAGACGCTTTGCTTCTTTCAGGACCGGGCCGCGAATGTCATAACAAACGTTGTCCAGCTTCGTTGATTTTTCTATCGCAATCATTGTGTTCGCCTTTGCTGGCAGTACTCCGTTCCTGCCGTGGAAAATGTACCCCGCTCAATGTACTCCTCTCGCCGTCGCTTTTGAAGGCTGTAAGCTGGCTTTGATACGTTTGTAAAAAAGAAGCCTCTGTCCTGGTTATCCATCATGACATCAAAGAAATTTGCAGGAGAGAATGTTGATTTTTTATTGTTTAGTAGTGATTCCGGATAATTGAAGCTGTTGCTTGATGCTGATGATAACGCTAAGTAAAGGTAGGCCATTTATATTGGTTAAAAAATTATGGATTGATGAAATCTGAAACAGTAAAACACGGCTTAAGATAAGTCCGGGAATGTTGCGTCTGGTCACGTTTTTAACTTCAACCGGAAAAACGTCGGCAGATACTGAAAAATGTAATTATTGTTTAATGTGTGTGCAAATCGATAAATTTCAACGGACAAAAAAAGCGTTCCGCAAGCTGTGCCGATGAAATCTTACTTTAGTGAAAAGATTTACGCATAGGGGGCTTAAAAAGCAAGCTACAGTATGTCAGGATAGCTAGCAGAAGAGGTTTACCGTAAACCGGAACCTCTTCAGGTGGGTAAAATATATCTTTTTCACACCTATACTGTTCATGGATGCTTAATATTAACTGCTGTAATTACAGCGTTCTGGTAATTCAATTTTTTAGTTGTTTAACACTACGGGTACCACAGCAAGCTGACATAAAGGCATCTGTGGATAAATTAGTCACTATGATGCGGCTTCCTGCAGCTTATGGGTTCAGGCCGCAAGCATTAGTAATGTATCAGACAGAACGATAATTTGGCGGGACTGTGCCAGACCCTTTGTGAGCGCGCCTCGCCACTGTGCCTCTTCTGTCAACGCGAAACGTGATGCATTGGATAAGTTTTATTATCCAACATTGTAGCCATTACGTACTCGTCATTCGCTGCATATTTTGCGGATGACACACCAGGGTAGCTGTTTGTAAATTCTTATAAGTGAACAAAAAAATGACTAGTGCAAATCGTCCGATACTGAATCTCGACCTCGACCTGCTGCGCACGTTTGTGGCCGTGGCGGATTTAAATACTTTTGCGGCGGCTGCGGCTGCGGTTTGCCGTACTCAGTCGGCTGTCAGTCAGCAAATGCAGCGTCTGGAGCAGCTGGTTGGGAAAGAGTTATTCGCCAGACATGGACGGAATAAGCTTCTTACGGAGCATGGCATTCAACTGTTAGGCTATGCGCGTAAAATTTTGCGCTTCAACGATGAAGCCTGTACTTCTCTGATGTACAGCAATATTCAGGGCGTGCTGACGATCGGCGCTTCTGATGATACTTCCGATACCATTTTGCCATTTCTGCTTAACCGCGTGACGTCTGTTTATCCCAAACTGGCGATCGACGTGCGGGTCAAACGCAATCCTTTTATGATGGAAATGCTCAACCAGGGTGAAGTTGACCTGGTCGTCACAACGTCCAGTCCCATGAATTTTGCCTGGCAAGTGCTGCGCACGTCGCCGACCCTGTGGTACTGCGCGGCGGATTATATTTTCCAGCCAGGCGAAGCGATTCCGCTGGTGCTGCTGGATGAGCCAAGTCCGTATCGTGATATGGCGATTGATCACCTCAACGAAGCCGGCATCCCCTGGCGTATTTCTTACGTCGCCTCCACCCTGGCGGCAGTGCGTGCCGCGGTAAAAGCGGGTCTGGGTGTTACTGCCCGACCGGTTGAGATGATGAGCCCTGAGCTGCGGGTTATGGGCGCGGCGGAAGGTCTGCCAGTGCTGCCGGATACCGAATACCTGCTGTGTCGCAACCCGGACAGTGAAAACGAGCTGGCTTTGGCTATTTTTAATGCGATGGAGTCGAACGGCAGTCCTTACAGCATGGAAGGTAGTCAGGACGGCGCTGTTTACGCTGATGATGAAGAGTGATGTAACAAGGTCGGGTTAAAGCATGGCTTTAATTCGCGCTTATTATGCCTTTTAAACGGCCCTCATAGAAATTTATCAATATGAGGGCTTTTTTATAGGGTTATAATGATAAAGTCTCATTTAAGCAGCGAGTTATAATTATATTTAGTTTGCTTTTCTCTACAAAACGATCCCTTCGTCAGCCCCGTAAAAAAACCAACACCTCTGCACGTGCATGATGCTAAGCAAAACGGAGTTGCTGATTTTTTTATCGCAAACGTTGAAAATGTGCTCTGGATCAAAAAAATATCCCCAGTAATGTACAGGAAAAGCACAAGCTTTCTGTCAAAATGGGCGAGGTCCCTGCACGGATTGTGCTTCTGCGCCATTTGTCGGGATCTTTTCTATACTTTACCACTGACTCGATTAAGCCTGATCTCTTCGCACCATATGTTAATAACCCGGTGCGTATGTAAATTAGCGTGTGGATGCTTTTGTCAAAGTTGACAAAAGATTATAGAAAAGGGTAAAAAACCCCATAAAATTGCTGGCTACTGGATATTTACCAGCACAGTTTATAAGGTTTTTTCCTTCCCTTGAATCGTTGTGGCAAGCGAAACGCCATTTACCAGGGCTTGACGCTAAACGTCACTTTTGATGAGTAAGCAATGAGTATGTCTACAACCACTGAAGTCGTCGCTCATCACTGGGCATTCGCTGTATTTGTTATCGCTTCTGTTGGCCTGTGTTGCCTGATGTTAGCCGGAGCCTGGTTTCTCGGCGGGCGAGCAAGAGGAAGAAACAAAAACACACCTTTCGAATCTGGCGCCAATCCGGTTGGTACTGCCAGGCTGCGCCTTTCCGCGCAATTTTACCTGGTTGCCATGTTCTTCGTCATTTTCGACGTTGAGGCCCTCTATTTATACGCCTGGTCGACCTCTATCCGTGAAAGCGGCTGGGTCGGCTTTGCAGAAGCCGCTATTTTCATTTTGGTGCTGTTAGCTGGTCTGTTCTATCTGGCCCGTATTGGCGCGCTTGACTGGACGCCCGTTCGTTCACGTCGGATGCCAGAAAAAACCGATCTCTCCCACACCAACCATCATACGCAGTAACAGCGAGGCATTCAGATGGACTATACGCTCACCCGCATAGACCCGAACGGTGAGGGCAACGGCAACGACCGCTATCCTTTGCAGAAGCAGGAAATCGTCGCCGACCCACTGGAGCAACACGTTCACCGCAGCGTCTACATGGGCAAGCTCGAACATGCCCTGCACGACATGGTGAACTGGGGACGCAAAAACTCTCTCTGGCCGTATAACTTCGGCCTTTCTTGTTGTTATGTGGAAATGACCACCTCGTTTACCGCAGTGCATGACGTGGCGCGTTTCGGCGCCGAGGTAATGCGTGCCTCACCGCGTCAGGCTGACTTTATGGTGGTCGCCGGCACCTGCTTTACCAAGATGGCGCCGGTAGTGCAGCGCCTCTACGATCAGATGCTGGAGCCTAAGTGGGTTATCTCGATGGGCGCCTGCGCTAACTCAGGCGGTATGTACGATATCTATTCCGTCGTGCAGGGCGTAGACAAATTCCTGCCGGTAGATGTGTATATTCCCGGCTGCCCGCCGCGTCCGGAAGCTTATATGCAGGCGCTGCTGTTGCTGCGTGAATCCATTGGTAAAGAGCGTCGTCCGTTATCCTGGGTGGTAGGCGACCAGGGTGTATATCGCGCCAATATGCAGTCCGAGCGTGAAAGAAAGCGTGGCGAACGCATTGCCGTAACCAACCTGCGTACGCCGGACGAAATCTAAACAGAAGTGAATTGAACGTTATCAGCGCAAATAAACACACAATGTAAAGCGCAGATTAGTTTCCTTACGCCAACACTGAGTGCCTGAATTGATCAGGCCAGCATGGTGAAAAAATTATGACTGATTTGACCACGCAAGATCTCGCTCAGCCAGCATGGCAAACACGCGATCACCAGGATGACCCGGTGATCGGCGAGCTGCGTAACCGTTTTGGGCCGGAAGCCTTTACCATTCAACCGACGCGTACTGGCGTTCCGGTCGTCTGGATCAAGCGTGAGCAACTGCTGGAAATCGCGGAGTTTCTGCGTAAATTACCAAAACCGTACGTCATGCTGTACGACCTGCATGGCATGGATGAGCGTCTGCGTACCAACCGCGCCGGGTTACCCGCTGCGGATTTTTCCGTTTTCTATCATCTGCTTTCGATTGAGCGTAATCGCGACATCATGCTGAAGGTCGCGCTGTCGGAAAATGATTTACACCTTGCGACGCTGACTAAAATTTACCCTAACGCTAACTGGTATGAGCGTGAAACCTGGGAAATGTTCGGTATCACCTTTAACGGCCACCCGCACCTGAGCCGTATTATGATGCCGCACTACTGGGAAGGGCACCCGCTGCGTAAAGACTACCCGGCGCGGGCAACCGAATTTGACCCTTATCTGCTGACTAAGCAGAAAGAAGACCTGGAAATGGAGGCGATGGCCTTCAAACCAGAAGAGTGGGGCATGAAGCGCAGCTCGCAGAACGAGGACTATATGTTCCTCAACCTCGGGCCAAACCACCCCTCTGCGCACGGTGCGTTCCGCATTATTCTGCAACTCGATGGCGAAGAGATCGTTGATTGCGTGCCGGACGTGGGCTATCACCATCGCGGCGCGGAAAAAATGGGCGAACGTCAGTCATGGCATAGCTACATTCCGTACACCGACCGTATTGAATATCTCGGCGGCTGCGTTAACGAGATGCCTTATGTGCTGGCGGTGGAAAAGCTGGCCGGTATTACCGTGCCCGACCGCGTTAACGTTATCCGCGTTATGCTGTCTGAGCTGTTCCGCATCAACAGCCACCTGCTGTACATCTCTACCTTTATCCAGGACGTTGGGGCAATGACCCCGGTGTTCTTCGCCTTTACCGATCGTCAGAAAATTTATGATGTCGTCGAGGCGATTACTGGTTTCCGTATGCACCCCGCCTGGTTCCGCATTGGCGGCGTCGCGCACGACCTGCCTAAAGGGTGGGAGCGCCTGCTGCGTGAGTTCCTCAACTGGTTGCCGAAACGTCTGAAAGAGTACGAAACCGCCGCGCTGAAAAATACCGTATTGATTGGACGCTCTAAAGGCGTCGCCGCCTACAATATGAAAGAAGCGCTGGAGTGGGGCACAACCGGCGCTGGCCTGCGTGCTACCGGCCTTGATTTTGACGTGCGTAAATGGCGCCCTTACTCTGGCTATGAAAACTTCGAGTTTGAGATCCCGACCGGCGACGGTATCAGTGATGCTTACAGCCGCGTAATGCTGAAAATGGAAGAGATGCGTCAGAGCTTGCGCATTCTCGAACAGTGCCTGAACAACATGCCGGAAGGGCCGTTTAAGGCCGATCATCCGCTGACTACGCCGCCGCCAAAAGAGCGCACGCTGCAGCATATTGAAACGCTGATCACCCACTTCCTGCAGGTTTCATGGGGACCGGTGATGCCGGCTAACGAATCATTCCAGATGATCGAGGCAACCAAAGGGATCAATAGCTACTATTTGACCAGTGATGGGAGCACCATGAGCTACCGTACCCGCGTACGTACGCCGAGCTTCCCGCACCTACAGCAGATACCTTCGGTGATCCGGGGCTGTCTGGTATCCGATCTTATCGTGTACCTCGGCAGTATCGATTTTGTTATGTCAGATGTGGACCGCTAATAATGCACGATCAAAGAATTGAGATCGAAACGATCGACCCGACTGCGGATTTTGTGCTGAGTGCCAGCGAACGTGACGCGATTGAGCATGAAAAACACCACTATGAAGATGCGCGAGCTGCTTCCATTGAAGCGCTGAAAATAGTGCAGAAGCAGCGCGGCTGGGTGCCGGACGGCGCCATCAGCGCCATCGCCGACGTGCTGGGCATTCCTGCCAGCGACGTGGAAGGCGTAGCGACTTTTTACAGCCAGATTTTCCGTCAGCCAGTTGGCCGCCATGTTATTCGCTATTGCGATAGCGTGGTGTGCCACATTACTGGTTTTCAGGGAATTCAGGCTGCGCTTGAACAACAGCTGAATATCAAGCCGGGCCAGACGACCTCTGACGGACGCTTTACGCTGCTGCCTACCTGCTGCCTCGGCAACTGTGACAAGGGGCCAACCATGATGGTGGATGAGGATACCCACGTTCATCTCACGCCGGAAGGTATTCCTGGATTACTGGAGCAGTATCAATGAGTGTGAAAGAAATTATTCGTACTGCTGAGATGCATCCGCTGACCTGGCGTCTGCGCGATGATAAGCAGGCGGTCTGGCTTGATGAGTATCGCAGTAAGAACGGCTATGCTGGCGCGGAAAAAGCGCTGAAAAGCATGACCCCCGACGAGATCGTCAACCAGGTAAAAGATTCTGGCCTGAAAGGGCGCGGCGGCGCGGGATTCTCCACCGGTCTGAAGTGGAGCCTGATGCCGAAAGACGAATCGATGAATATCCGTTATCTGCTGTGTAACGCTGATGAAATGGAGCCGGGTACCTATAAAGATCGCCTGTTGATGGAGCAGATGCCGCACCAGCTGGTTGAAGGCATGCTGATCGCGGCCTTTGCGCTGAAAACCTATCGTGGCTATATCTTCCTGCGCGGTGAATATATCGAAGCGGCGGTCAATCTGCGCCGTGCTATCGCCGAAGCCACCGAAGCCGGCCTGCTGGGTAAAAATATCCTGGGCAGCGGATTCGACTTCGAGCTGATCGTTCATACCGGCGCCGGTCGCTATATCTGCGGTGAAGAAACCGCGCTGATTAACTCGCTGGAAGGCCGCCGCGCCAACCCGCGTTCCAAGCCGCCTTTTCCCGCCAGCGCAGGGGCCTGGGGCAAGCCGACCTGCGTTAATAACGTTGAAACGTTATCCAACGTGCCGGCGATCATTGCCAACGGCGTGGACTGGTATAAAGGCATTTCAAAAAGTGACGATACCGGTACCAAGATGATGGGCTTTTCCGGCCGGGTGAAAAATCCGGGCGTGTGGGAGCTACCGTTTGGCATCACGGCGCGTGAAATTCTGGAAGATTATGCCGGCGGTATGCGCGACGGACTTACTTTCAAAGCCTGGCAGCCGGGCGGTGCGGGAACTGACTTTCTGACCGACCAGCACCTGGATCTGCCGATGGAGTTTGCCAGCATCGGCAAAGCAGGCAGCCGCCTGGGTACTGCGCTGGCGATGGCGGTCGATAACGAAATTAATATGGTTTCGCTGGTGCGTAACCTGGAAGAGTTCTTCGCCCGCGAATCATGCGGATGGTGTACGCCATGCCGTGACGGCCTGCCGTGGAGTGTGAAAATATTACGCGCCCTTGAGCGTAAAGAGGGGCAGCCGGGAGATATTGAAACCCTGCAGCAACTGTGCCGCCAGCTAGGTCCGGGTAAAACTTTTTGCGCCCACGCGCCAGGTGCCGTAGAGCCGCTGCAGAGCGCGATAAAATATTTTCGTGAAGAGTTTGAAGCCGGCATTGCGCCGCAGGTGTTTGGCAACGTGCGTGCCATCAATGGCATTCAGCCTAACCTGCTTAAGGCTCGCTGGTAATAATTTATAAGCTCCAGACTTTTTTGCCTCAGAGCGAAGCCGGCTGTAACGCGATGTGACCGGCAGGACTGAAAACATCCACGCGGCAAATGAAGGCCGCGCCGGGAGCATACAAGAGTATGTGACCGGTGGGACTGAAAGCAGCCAGGGCCGCAGCGGTGCGAAACGGACTCAGCCTTTCTCCAAACGCTTTCGGGCAGGGGCAAGGCGGCAAATGAAGGCCGCGCCGGGAGCATACAAAAGTATGTGACCGGTGGGACTGAAAGCAGCCAGGGCCGCAGCGGCGCGAAACGGACTCAGCCTTTCTCCAAACGCTTTCGGGCAGGGGCAAGGCGGCAAATGAAGGCCGCGCCGGGAGCATACAAAAGTATGTGACCGGTGGGACTGAAAGCAGCCAACGCAGCAGCTGTGCGAAAGAGGCTGGAGAAAGAAGAATTGTGTTTAACGCTCGTCAATGACGAGACTTATGGAAGCATGTTCACTATGGCTACAATCCATGTAGACGGTAAAGAATATGAGGTCGACGGCGCAGATAACCTGCTTCAGGCTTGCCTGTCGTTGGGCCTCGATATTCCTTACTTTTGCTGGCACCCGGCGCTTGGCAGCGTAGGCGCCTGCCGTCAGTGTGCGGTGAAGCAATTTCAAAATGCCGAAGACACCCGCGGAAGGCTGGTGATGTCCTGCATGACGCCCGCTTCCGATGGCACCTTCATTTCTATTGATGATGGTGAAGCGCGCGAGTTTCGTGAAAGCGTCGTTGAATGGCTGATGACCAACCACCCGCACGATTGTCCGGTGTGCGAGGAGGGCGGCAACTGCCACCTGCAGGATATGACGGTGATGACGGGGCACAGCTTCCGTCGCTATCGCTTCACCAAACGTACCCACCGCAATCAGGATCTCGGCCCGTTCATTTCCCACGAGATGAACCGCTGCATCGCCTGCTATCGCTGCGTTCGTTACTACAAAGATTATGCGGACGGTAAAGATCTGGGCGTTTATGGCGCCCACGATAACGTCTATTTCGGCCGCGCCGAAGATGGCGTACTGGAAAGCGAATTTTCCGGCAACCTGGTTGAAATTTGCCCGACCGGCGTGTTTACCGATAAAACCCACTCCGAGCGTTACAACCGCAAGTGGGATATGCAGTTTGCGCCGAGCATCTGCCACCAGTGCAGCGTCGGCTGTAATACCAGCCCCGGCGAGCGCTATGGTGAACTGCGCCGCATTGAAAACCGTTATAACGGCACGGTAAACCATTACTTCCTGTGTGACCGTGGTCGTTTCGGCTACGGCTACGTTAATCGCAAGGATCGTCCACGTCAGCCTGAGCAGCGTCGCGGTCACGACTTAATCAAGCTGAACGCCGATCAGGCATTGGGCGGCGCGGCGGATATTCTGCGTCAGTCCAAACGCACCATCGGCATCGGCTCACCGCGCGCCAGCGTCGAAAGCAATTTTGCCTTGCGTGAGTTGGTTGGGGCGGAAAACTTCTATACCGGTATGCCTGCCGACGAGCAGCAGCGTCTGACGCTGATGCTGGATATTTTGCGTGAAAGCGGCATCCATACGCCGGCGCTACGTGACATTGAAAGCTACGATGCGGTGCTGGTGCTGGGGGAAGATTTAACCCAAACCGGCGCGCGCGTTGCACTGTCAGTACGCCAGGCCGTGAAAGGCAAGGCCCGTGAGATGGCCGCCGCGCAGAAAGTCGCGGACTGGCAGATCGCCGCTATCCTCAACATTGGTCAGCATGCCAAACACCCGCTGTTCACGACCAGCGTTGACGAAACCCGGCTGGATGATATCGCCGCGTGGAGCTACCGCGCACCGGTAGCCGATCAGGCGCGTCTTGGCTTTGCTGTCGCCCACGCGCTGGATGACAGCGCGCCGGCGGTTAGCGATCTCGATAGCACCCTGGCGGGTAAAATTGACGTTATCGTTCAGGCGCTGGCCGGCGCGAAAAAACCGTTGATCATTTCCGGCACCCATTCTGGCAGCACGGCGATGATTCAGGCGGCGGCCAACGTGGCTAAGGCGTTGAAAAATCGCGGTGCCGAAGTCGGCATTACCCTGCTGGCCGGCGCGGCAAACAGCATCGGACTTGGCGTTATGGGCGGTAAAACCCTTGATGATGCGCTGGCCGATCTGACCAGCGGCGCCGCCGATGCGGTGGTGATTATGGAGAATGATCTCTATCGCCACGCGCCAAAAGCGACTGTCGATGCGGCGCTGAGCCGTAGCGAACATATTATCGTGATTGATCATCAGCGCACGGCCACGACGGAAAAAGCGGGCATGCTGCTTTCTACCGCCAGCTTTGCGGAAAGCGACGGTACGCTAATCAATCAGGAAGGCCGCGCTCAGCGCTTCTTCCAGGTGTACGATCCGGCTTATTACGATGATAGCGTGGTGATGCTGGAAAGCTGGCGTTGGCTGCATTCGCTGGAAAGCATGGTTAATAGCCGTCATCCCGACTGGACTCAGCTGGATCACGTTATTGATGCCGTGGTGGCGAAGCTGCCGCAGCTGGCGGGCATTAAAGATGCCGCGCCGGATGCCAGCTTCCGCATACGCGGACAGAAACTGGCGCGTTCGCCGCACCGCTCCAGCGGCCGTACCGCAGCGCGCGCCAACATTAACGTACACGAACCGCGCCAGCCGCAAGATAACGACACCATGTTCGCCTTCTCGATGGAAGGTAACAACCAGCCGGGCGCGGCGCGCTCGCAGATCCCATTTGCCTGGGCTCCAGGCTGGAACTCACCGCAGGCCTGGAACAAGTTCCAGGACGAAGTGGGCGGCAAGCTGCGTAACGGTGACCCCGGCGTGCGGCTGTTTGAAGCCGGTGAGGCGCATCTGGCCTGGTTCGAGGTGATCCCCGCCGCTTGGCAGGCTGAGGAAGGCTGGACCGTGGCGCCTTACTTTAACCTGTTTGGTAGCGAGGAGATGACTCAGCGTTCGCCTGTTATCCAACAGCGTATGCCGCAGGCCTGCGCCATCGTGAGTCAGGAAGATGCCGCTAAGCTTGGCGTCAACGCCGGGACTACCGTTGAGCTGCAGTGCGCTGGTGAAACGCTGCGCCTGCCGATCCGCCTGTCCAGCGCGCTAAAAGCGGGGCAGGTTGGTTTGCCGCTCGGCTTCCCCGGCATTCCGCCTTTCCTGTCAGGACAGCATATTGAAACGCTGCAGGAGGCTGCACAATGAGTTGGCTGACACCGGAAGTTATTGCCGTGCTACTCGGCATCCTGAAAGCGATCGTCATTCTGCTGGTTGTCGTGGGCTGCGGTGCTTTTATGAGCTTCGCCGAACGTCGCCTGCTGGGACTGTTCCAGAATCGTTACGGACCTAACCGCGTAGGCTGGGGCGGCTCGCTGCAGCTGGCCGCGGACATGATCAAAATGTTCTTCAAAGAGGACTGGATCCCACCGTTTACCGATCGGGCTATTTTCACCCTGGCGCCGATGATCGCATTTACCTCCATGCTGATGGCATTTGTGATTGTCCCGGTCAGTCCGACATGGGCTGCCTCTGACCTTAATATCGGCATCCTGTTCTTCCTGATGATGGCAGGTCTGGCGGTGTATGCGGTGCTGTTTGCCGGCTGGTCCAGTAACAACAAATATTCACTGCTGGGGGCGATGCGTGCCTCTGCCCAGACGCTGAGCTATGAGGTGTTCCTCGGGCTGTCATTGATGGGCGTAGTGGCGCAGGCGGGATCGTTCAATATGATCGATATCGTCAACAGCCAGGCGCATCTGTGGAATATTATCCCGCAATTCTTTGGTTTTGTGACCTTTGCTATCGCGGGCGTTGCCGTCTGTCACCGTCATCCTTTTGATCAGCCCGAAGCTGAGCAAGAGCTTGCCGATGGTTACCACATTGAATATGCCGGTATGAAATTTGGCTTATTCTTCGTCGGAGAGTATATCGGTATTACCACGGTTTCCGCGCTGATGGTCACTTTATTCTTCGGAGGATGGCACGGTCCCTGGCTACCGCCATTTATCTGGTTTGCAATCAAAACGGCCTTCTTCATGATGATGTTCATTTTGATTCGCGCTGCGCTGCCGCGTCCGCGCTATGACCAGGTAATGTCCTTCGGCTGGAAAGTATGTCTGCCGTTGACGCTGTTGAACCTGCTGGCGACTGCCGCAGTGATTCTGTACAACGCGCAGTAAGGGGTTAACAATATGACATTAAAAGATATTGTCGTTGGTTTTGGCACCACGGTACGCAGTATCTGGATGATCGGGATGCACGCATTTGCTAAGCGTGAAACCCAGATGTATCCGGAAGAGCCGGTGTATCTGCCGCCGCGCTATCGCGGTCGCATCGTGCTGACCCGTGACCCGGACGGCGCAGAGCGCTGTGTGGCCTGTAACCTCTGTGCGGTCGCCTGTCCGGTTGGCTGTATCTCGTTGCAGAAGGCCGAGATGCAGGACGGTCGCTGGTATCCGGAATTTTTCCGCATTAACTTCTCGCGTTGCATCTTTTGCGGTTTGTGTGAAGAAGCCTGTCCGACTACCGCCATCCAGCTGACGCCGGACTTCGAACTGGGTGAGTTTAAGCGTCAGGATCTGGTGTACGAGAAAGAAGACCTGCTGATTTCAGGGCCGGGTAAATATCCGGAATATAACTTCTACCGTATGGCTGGCATGGCGATCGAAGGCAAAGATAAAGGCGACGCAGAAAACGAAGCCCGGCCTATCGACGTCAAAGGCTTGTTACCCTAAGGAGCCAGAGATGGAATTTGCGTTTTATATTTGCGGCGTCATTGCGGTTCTGGCAACCCTCCGGGTGATTGTCGGCACCAATCCGGTTCACGCGCTGCTGTATCTGATTATTTCGCTACTGGCGGTAGCGGGCGTATTTTTTGCGCTGGGCGCGGTGTTTGCCGGTGCGCTGGAAATTATCGTCTATGCCGGCGCTATTATGGTGCTGTTCGTGTTCGTCGTGATGATGCTCAACCTCGGTGATTCTACCCAGGAGCAGGAGCGCCGCTGGCTTCAGCCTTCCGTCTGGCTTGGCCCGGCCGCGCTGTCGTTCATTCTGCTGTGCGTGATGGTTTATGCGATTCACACCCTTAACGATCAGGGCATCGACGGCAAAATGATTGATGCTAAAACCGTAGGCATCAGCCTGTTTGGTCCCTATGTACTGGCGGTTGAACTGGCTTCTATGCTGCTGCTGGCGGGCCTGGTGGTGGCGTTCCACGTCGGGCGCGAAGATCGCGCAGGTGACGTGCTGGCTAATCGTCAGGGCGATGGAAAAAGTAAAAAGGAGGAGCACGCATGATCCCTCTGCAACACGGACTCATTCTGGCTGCCATACTGTTTGTACTTGGTTTGACCGGTCTGGTTATCCGCCGCAACCTGCTGTTTATGTTGATAAGCCTTGAGATTATGATCAACGCCGCAGCGCTGGCCCTGGTGGTCGCAGGCAGCTACTGGGGACAGGCGGATGGTCAGGTAATGTATATTCTGGCGATAAGCCTGGCGGCGGCTGAAGCCAGTATCGGCCTGGCGCTGCTGCTGCAGCTGCATCGTCGTCGTCAGAACCTGAACATTGATACTGTGAGCGAGATGCGCGGATGAACCTTCTTTACTTAACCATACTCTTCCCGCTGATCGGCTTTTTACTACTGGCGTTTTCACGCGGACGCTGGTCTGAGAATCTGTCCGCCGCTATCGGCATGGGCTCCGTCGGACTGGCGGCGCTGGTAACCCTTTATGTGGGGCTGGATTTCTTCAGTCACGGCCAGCAGCCGTTTACTCAGGCGCTGTGGACCTGGATGCACGTCGGTCAGTTTGATATCAAGGTCAATCTGACGCTGGACGGGCTGTCGCTGACCATGCTGTCAGTGGTCACCGGCGTTGGTTTCCTTATCCATATGTTTGCTTCCTGGTATATGCGCGGAGAAGAAGGCTACTCACGCTTCTTTGCCTATACCAATCTGTTTATCGCCAGCATGGTGGTTCTGGTGCTGGCCGATAACCTGATGCTGATGTATCTCGGCTGGGAAGGGGTAGGGCTGTGTTCTTATCTGCTGATCGGTTTTTATTATACCGATCCGAAGAACGGCGCAGCGGCGATGAAGGCCTTTATCATTACCCGCGTTGGCGACGTATTCCTCGCCTTTGCGCTGTTTATCCTTTACAACGAGCTTGGCACGCTGAACTTCCACGAGATGGTGCAGCTGGCGCCGGCGCACTTCGCCGCCGACAACCATATGCTGCAGTGGGCTACGCTGATGCTGCTGGGCGGCGCGGTAGGTAAATCGGCTCAGCTGCCGTTACAGACCTGGCTTGCTGATGCGATGGCCGGCCCGACACCGGTTTCTGCACTGATCCACGCGGCGACCATGGTGACCGCTGGCGTTTATCTGATCGCCCGCAGCCACGGTTTGTTCCTGCTGACGCCGGAAGTGCTGCATCTGGTCGGTATCGTGGGCGCCATCACGCTGGTGCTGGCCGGATTTGCCGCGCTGGTGCAAACCGACATCAAGCGCGTGCTGGCCTACTCCACCATGAGCCAGATTGGCTACATGTTCCTGGCGCTGGGCGTTCAGGCCTGGGATGCGGCGATTTTCCACCTGATGACGCACGCATTCTTCAAGGCGCTGCTGTTCCTGTCTTCCGGTTCGGTTATCCTTGCCTGCCATCACGAGCAGAACATCTTTAAAATGGGCGGCCTGCGTAAGAGTATTCCGTTGGTGTACACCTGCTTCTTAGTCGGCGGCGCAGCGCTAGCCGCACTGCCGCTGATTACCGCCGGCTTCTACAGTAAAGATGAAATTCTGTTCGGCGCGCTGGCCAACGGTCATATCAACCTGATGACCGCAGGTCTGGTGGGCGCCTTCTTGACGTCAATTTATACCTTCCGCATGATCTTTATCGTCTTCCACGGTAAAGAGCAGATCCACGCTCATGCGGGTAAAGGCATCACTCACCACCTGCCGTTAATCGTGCTGCTGGTGCTTTCCACCTTTGTTGGCGCGCTGATTACCCCGCCGCTGGCTGGTGTACTGCCTGAAAACCATTTCGGTGAAGCGGGCAAAACCACGCTGGAAATTGCCTCAGGCTCGGTAGCGATCATCGGTATCCTGATTGCCGCCGCTCTGTGGCTGGGTAAACGCACGCTGGTAACCCGCATTGCGCAAAGCGCGCCGGGACGTTTCTTTGCAGCATGGTGGTTCGCCGCCTGGGGCTTCGACTGGCTGTATGATCTGGTCTTCGTCAAGCCGTACAAAGCTGTTGCCCGACTGCTGGCGCGCGATCCGCTGGATGCGCTGATGAACATTCCTGCACTGTTCACGCGTATAGCCAATAAGGGTCTGGTGCTCAGCGAAAATGGCCAGCTGCGCTGGTATGCCGCCTCAATGAGCATCGGTGCGGTAGTTGTGCTGGCGTTGCTGCTGGTGATCTAAGTGAGTGGCGGGATGGAGTTGTTCTCCATCCCTTGAGAATTTAAAAGAAAATATTCTGGCGCACCGGGTTTTAATACCGCTCGCCAGAATTTAAAGAAAGGGACATAAACTGCCATGTTATTACCCTGGCTAATCCTCATCCCCTTTATCGGCGGTTTCCTGAGCTGGCAATGTGAGCGCTTCAGCATCAGATTACCCCGCTGGATCGCGCTTATCGCGATGGGACTGACGCTGGCTTTGTCGCTGCAGCTTTGGCTGCAGGGCGGCTATTCCCTCATTCAGCCTGCGGGCATTCCGCAATGGCAGTCTGAATTCCTGCTGTCCTGGATCCCACGTTTTGGTATTAGCTTCCACCTGGCGCTGGATGGCCTTTCGCTGCTGATGATCGTGCTAACCGGTCTACTGGGCGTGATGGCGATTCTCTGTTCGTGGCAGGAAATTCAGGACCGTCAGGGGTTCTTTTATCTGAACCTGCTATGGATCCTCGGCGGTGTTATCGGCGTGTTCCTTGCTATCGACATGTTCCTGTTCTTCTTCTTCTGGGAGATGATGCTGGTGCCGATGTACTTCCTCATCGCGCTCTGGGGACACAGTTCCACCGATGGCAAAACCCGCATCTATGCCGCAACCAAATTTTTCATCTACACCCAGGCCAGCGGTCTGGTGATGCTGATCTCGATCCTGGCGCTGGTATTTGTGCATTACAATGCCACTGGCGTCTGGACCTTTAATTATCAGGATCTGCTGAAAACGCCAATGTCGCACAGCGTTGAGTTTATGCTGATGCTGGGCTTTTTCATTGCCTTCGCCGTCAAAATGCCGGTGGTTCCGCTGCATGGTTGGCTGCCGGATGCACATAGCCAGGCGCCTACCGCCGGTTCCGTTGACCTTGCAGGGATCCTGCTTAAAACCGCCGCCTATGGCCTGCTGCGCTTCAGCCTGCCGCTGTTCCCGAACGCCTCGGCAGAGTTCGCGCCGGTGGTGATGGTGCTGGCGCTGATCGGCATATTCTACGGCGCCTGGATGGCGTTCTCGCAAACCGACATCAAACGCTTGATAGCCTACACCTCCGTTTCCCACATGGGCTTCGTGTTGATTGCTATCTATACAGGCAGCCAGCTGGCGTTTCAGGGGGCGGTAGTGCAGATGATTGCCCACGGCCTTTCCGCCGCCGCGCTGTTTATTCTCTGCGGTCAGCTGTATGAACGTTTGCATACGCGTGATATGCGTCAGATGGGCGGCTTGTGGAAACGCATTAAATGGATTCCGGGCCTGTCTTTGTTCTTTGCCGTGGCGAACCTTGGTATGCCGGGGACGGGTAACTTCGTCGGTGAGTTTATGATCCTGACCGGCAGCTATCACGTGGTGCCGGTTATTATCGTGATTGCCACCTTCGGCCTGGTGTTTGCTTCCGTCTATTCGCTGGTGATGATGCAGCGCGCCTACTACGGCACGCCGAAGTCGGACACGCCGCTCAAGGGAATGACGACGCGCGAATTTACCATGATCATGGTGCTGGTCGTTCTGCTGCTGCTGCTGGGGGTTTATCCGCAGCCGATCATGGATACCTCCCATGCCGCGATGAGCAATATTCAGCAGTGGTTTAACGCTTCAATTTCAACTACAAGGCCGTAATTCGCCATGACAATAACATCTCAACAACTGATCGCGCTGCTACCGATGTTAATCGTCGGATTGACGGTGGTGATGGTGATGCTCTCCATTGCGTGGCGACGCAACCATTTCGTCAATGCAACCCTGACCGTTATTGGCCTGAACCTTGCGCTGCTGTCTCTTTGGTTTGTCGGGCATGTCGGGCCAATGGACGTTACCCCGCTGCTGCGGGTTGATGGCTACTCGATGCTTTACACCGGTCTGGTGCTGTTAGCCAGCCTGGCAACCTGTACCTTCGCTTATCCGTGGCTGGCGGGCTTTCCTGATAATAAGGAAGAGTTTTACCTGCTGGTACTGATTGCGGCCCTGGGCGGGCTACTGCTGGCCAGCGCGAATCATCTTGCCTCGCTGTTCCTCGGCATTGAGCTGATCTCGCTGCCGCTGTTTGGCCTGACCGGCTATGCTTTTCGCCAAAAACGTTCGCTGGAAGCCAGTATTAAATATACTATCCTGTCGGCAGCCGCCTCCTCGTTCCTGCTGTTTGGCATCGCGCTGATCTACGCCAATTCTGGCAATCTGAGCTTTGCCGGCCTCGGTCATAGCCTGAATGATGGCATGATCTCGCAGCCGCTGCTGTTGGCGGGCGTCGGCATGATGATTGTCGGACTGGGCTTTAAGCTGTCGCTGGTGCCGTTTCATCTCTGGACGCCGGACGTTTATCAGGGGGCGCCCGCGCCGGTTTCAACTTTTCTTGCGACCGCCAGTAAAATCGCCATCTTTGGCGTGGTAATGCGTTTGTTTCTCTATGCGCCAGTTACCGATAATGAATCGGTACGCGTGGTGCTGGCAATTATCGCCTTTGCCTCTATTTTGTTCGGCAACATTATGGCGATCTCTCAGAGCAACATTAAGCGTCTGCTGGGCTATTCGTCTATTGCGCACCTGGGCTATCTGCTGGTGGCGTTAATTGCCGTGCAGAGCCATCAGCTGCCGCTGGAAACCGTCGGCGTCTATCTGGCTGGCTATCTGTTCAGCAGCCTCGGCTCGTTTGGCGTCGTCAGCCTGATGTCCAGCCCGTATCGTGGCCCGGACGCCGAATCGCTTTACTCCTATCGCGGCCTGTTCTGGCACCGTCCAATTCTGGCTGCGGTAATGACCGTAATGATGCTGTCACTGGCCGGTATTCCGATGACGCTTGGCTTTATCGGTAAGTTCTACGTGCTGGCGGTCGGCGTGAACGCGCATCTGTGGTGGCTGACCGGTGCCGTTGTGGTGGGCAGCGCAATTGGCCTTTATTACTATCTGCGCGTGACGGTCAGCCTGTACCTGAACCCGCCTGAGCTGATGCAGCGTGACACGCCGGCTAACTGGGCCTTTACCGCCGGCGGCGTGGTGGTGCTGATCTCCGCGATTCTGGTGTTGGCGCTGGGGGTTTATCCGCAGCCGTTGATTACGCTGGTCCAGATGGCGCAGCCGCTGATGTAATCGGTGAAAAAATCTGAACGGGCGCTCAGGCGCCCGTTTTTTTTGCCCCAGCCTGGCCGTGTGTCGCAGGCGGCTGGCGTAGTGTATCGGATGGATTTCATTGTAAGCTGTGGTTTTGGATGCTGAGCAAGGCCAGTCGGCCTGTAGGAGCGTTATTTATGAATCTGGAGTGGCAGGATCTTCATCACCGCGAATTCACGACCCATCAGCTTTATGCGCTGCTGGCGTTACGCAATCAAGTGTTTATCGTTGAGCAAAACTGCCCGTATCTGGATATTGATAATCTGGATCTGCAGGGGGACAACCGCCATATCCTCGGCACGCTGGAGGGGAATATTGTTGCCTGCGCGCGCATACTGGCACCGGAAGGGCAGAATAAACCGGTAAAAATTGGCCGGGTTATCGTGTCACCGTCGTTACGGGGATTACGCCTGGGCCAGCAGCTGATGGCTCAGGCCATGGACAGCTGCCAGAAACACTGGGCACAGCGCACGGTGTTTCTTTCGGCGCAGGCGCACCTGCAGCACTTCTACGGCCATTTTGGCTTTCAGGCGGTCAGTGAGGTTTATCTGGAAGATGGCATCCCGCATATTGATATGCAGAACCGCTAAAAAAACGCCCTCCGAGGGGAGGGCGTGTGGTTTATCAGGCGTGCATTTGCCGATCGTCGATGTATTTGCGTTGATCCGGCGGCGGCGGAATGTACTGATATAGCCAGGTTTCGCTCAATGTCTGGCTGCCGGTGCGCAGATAGAGGCGCATGTTTACCGCTTCGGTTGAAGGGCTGTTGGGATACCAGTCAAACAGAATGCGGTAGCCGTTGAAGGGCTCGACATACAGGATCTCCACCTGCTTGATGGTCCCGGAGCTGACATCAATCACCGGCGTGATGCCTTTCGGCGCGGCATCCTTCAGGTCGCCGCCGACAAAGTCAACGGCGAAGCGGCGCGCCCACACTTCGGGATAGTGTTCACCGGGCGCCCAGCCTTCAGGAAAGCCACCCATGCCGGTGCGCGTAGCGTAAACGCGCGCCAGATTGCTCTGTACCGGCGGCAGGCTGCTCCAGTAAAGCTTGTAGGAGAAGCTATGCTCGCTGCCGGCGGCGATCGCTTCAGCAGGCTGCCAGAAGCAAACAATATTATCCAGGGTCTCGCCGGTGGTGGGGATCTCCATCATGTCGATCGCCCCTTTGCCCCATTTGCCGATGGGTTCAACCCACAGGCTCGGACGTTTGTTATACCAGCCGATGACGTCCTGATAATCATCAAAGTTATGATCCGTCTGCAGCATGCCGAAGCCCTTCGGATTTTCATCTTCAAAAGAGTTGTAGGTCAGGCGCTGGGGATTATTCAACGGACGGCAGATCCATTCGCCTTTGCCTGTCCACATTTCAAGACGATCGGAATCATGGATTTGCGGATGAATCGTGTCACACACTCTGCGATCGTTGGTTCCGCAGCTGAACATGGTGGTCATCGGCGCGATACCCAGCTGCTTGATATCTTTGCGGGCATACAGATTGTTTTCGATTTCCATCACCACCTGTTTTTCCTCACAGTGGATAATGAATCTGAAGGCGCCGGTACAGCTTGGCCCGTCCAGCAGCGCGTAGACGGTAAAGGTGGTGTCTCCGGCTTTCGGCGTTTCAAACCAGAAGGCGGTAAAATCCGGGAACTCTTCCTGACCGTTGCTGAAAGTGTTAATCGCAACGCCGCGAGCTGACAGACCATACTGGTAGGTATTATCAACGGCGCGGAAATAGCTGGCGCCCAAAAAGGAGACGATATCGCGGCTGCCAAGCTCCGGCGCTTTAAATGCGCGGAATCCGGCAAAGCCCAGATCGGTTTTGCCTTCAAGCTGTTTGGCGTCGACGTGGGCGTCATTGTAATTAAACAATTCCGGGCGAAAGTGAATTTCACGCGCTTCGCGATTTGCCGGGTCGACTGAAAACATGCGGATACGGCGCTTAAATCCCATACCGACGTGGAAAAACTGCACGTCCATCTTACGACCATCAATGTTGTGCCACAGAGAGTGACCCGGGTCGTAGGCGATTTCGTTATAGGCTTGTGGCGTCAGATTTGCGAGCGTTGCAGGTAATGGCGCCGGGGCCCCGCCGTAGGGTTTTTTGGCGAGGCTAGCGGCATGTTTTTTCAGAACGTCAAAGTCAAATTGTTTCGCCGTGCCGTCGGCGATATCGGCATCCGCCCACGCGGAGCGCGCGAACAGCGTGGACAGGCCAGACATACCGCTAAGGGTTGCGAAGGCCATGGACGCTTTCATAAACATTCTACGATTCATGCCAGAAGTATTTCCCTTTGCTGAACGAGGATTGGAGTGACTGTCATGTGCGGCACATTACAGTTGTAGCCGGACGAACCAGGCTACCGCAGTTACGACATCGCGTCAGTTTAAAAATTCAGTACAGTGGAAATTTATCAGATAAATCAAAGAAGCGAAGTTTTTTTCCATCTCTGGCGGTGATTCGGGACCGGTTCCGGGCGACTGACAGCTTCAGAGCCTGACGCAGAGAGGACGAATCGGCGCATTCCTGGCCTGAGGTCAGCGCAGGAGGGGAATAATTGTCTATAGTTAATAACTGGCCCGTCAGCTTTCATGCTCCGGCATTAAAGGGGAGGGGGAAGAGATATCAACAAGCACGGAGGAATATATGGCAACATCTGCTGAGCCGTTTGAAACTCGCCTGGATGACGATCTGGCGCTGCTGACTGAGACGCTGGAAGAAGTTCTGGCCTCATCCGGTGACCCGGCTGACGAGAAATATATTGAGCTGAAGAAAAAAGCTGAAAGCACGCTGAATGAGGTAAAAGATCGGATAAGCAACGCCTCCGATACCTATTATGTCCGTGCCAAACAGGCCGTTTACCGTGCCGATGACTATGTGCATGAAAAACCCTGGCACGGCATTGGCGTCGGCGCTACCGTCGGGCTGGTACTGGGATTATTACTGTCCCGGCGCTAAGCAAGTTATGATGTTATCTGACGGGAGCCTGGTGCTCCCGTTTTGTTTTGCCCTGCCATAACCAGTTGAATTTCCTTATTGACCCCAACACAATGGATAGCTCAACGACAGCGGACGGAGCGAAAATGATCAGAGTTGAAATGCTGGCTACCGGCGATGAGGTATTACACGGGCAGATTGTCGATACCAACGCAGCATGGCTGGCGGAGGTACTCTTTGCCGAAGGGTTGCCAATGACCAGCCGTATGACCGTGGGCGATAAGCTGGAAGAGCTGGTTGCCGCCCTGCAGCAGCGTAGTCAGATCGCCGACGTCCTGATCGTTAACGGCGGCCTGGGGCCAACCAGTGACGATCTTAGCTCGCTGGCGGCGGCCACCGCGGCTGGCGTCAAACTGGAAATGAATTCGCAGTGGCTGGCCACCATGGAGAGCTGGTTCGCCGAGCGCGGCCGGGTGATGGCGCCCAGTAATCGCAAGCAGGCTGAAATTCCGCAAAATGCCGAGATGCTGGATAATCCCGTTGGCACCGCTTGCGGTTTCGCCATGCAGCTAAATCGCTGCTGGATTTTCTTTACGCCGGGCGTACCCTCTGAATTTAAGCTGATGGTTGAACAGCAGATCGTACCGCGAATTAAAGCCCGTTTTGCCCCTGCGCCGGGACCGATTTGCCTGCGGCTGACGACTTTTGGCCGTGGTGAAAGCTCACTGGCCAGCGAACTGGAAGCCCTGACGCTGCCGCAGGGGGCCGTGATGGGCTACCGCTCTTCTATGCCGATCATTGAGCTTAAGCTGACCGGCCCGGCGGAAATACGCGCGCAAATGGAAATGGTCTGGCCTGAAGTGCGCAAAATCGCCGGCGACAGCCTGATTTTTGAAGGAACTGAGCCGCTGCCAGTGCAACTTGCCGACGAGCTTAACGCGCGTGGACTGACGCTGGGCATCAGCGAAAATTACACCGGCGGCCTGCTGAGCTGGCATCTTACCTCTGCCGGCGCGCCGCTCGGCTATGGCGAAGTGCTGCCCGTGCTGCATGAGACGCCGCAAGCGATGGCTGAGCGCTGTCAGGATTGTGCGCTGGCTCTGGTGGTCGGTTCACAGCTGGATGATGAAACGATTCCCTTCGTTTTGCGCACGCCGCAGGGCTGTTTTTTCCAGCGGGTAAAGCTTAATCTGCAGCGACACAGCCTGCGTATTCGTCAGGAAACCGTCGCCATGACCGCCATGAATATGCTGCGCCGCTGGCTGCAGGGTAAGCCGGCAACCGGCGGTTACGGCTGGGTTGAGGTGGTTGAGGAAAAACAGCTGTAATTCTTGTCGGGCGGTTACGGCCCGGCAAGGTCACATATCGATTTCGATATCGCCTTTGGCCTGGCAGCAGCAAGGCAGTATTTCATCCGGCTGAATAAAGGCCAGCGGCTTGCTGGCATAGCAGACTTCACCTTTTAGCAGACGCGTCCGGCACGAACCGCAGTAGCCTTCCCGGCACTGGTACTCAACGCACACCTTATGAGATTCAAGGGCATCAAGTAGCGAACCATGCTGTTCCTTGCAGGGGATACGCGCGCCCGTTGAGCGCAGCGTAATTGTCGGTTCCACCATAATGTCTGCCATGATCAGAGCTGGAAATCGTTGAAGTCGTCGTCGTTGACCTCTGAGTCAATCTGTCCAACCAGGTAAGAGCTGACTTCGACTTCCTGCGGCGCAACCTGAACGTTATCGGACACCAGCCAGCTGTTTATCCACGGAATAGGATTGGAGCGGGTTTCGAACGGCAGCTCGAGACCCACTGCATGCATACGAATATTGGTGATGTATTCGATATACTGGCAGAGGATATCTTTGTTCAGCCCGATCATAGAACCGTCGCGGAACAGATATTCCGCCCACTCTTTTTCCTGATTCGCGGCATCTTTAAACAGGTCGTAACAGGTCTGGCGGCACTCCTGAGCAATCTGCGCCATTTCCGGGTCGTCTTCACCGCTGCGCATCAGGTTAAGCATATGCTGGGTGCCGGTCAGGTGCAGTGCTTCATCGCGGGCGATCAGGCGAATAATCTTGGCGTTGCCTTCCATTAGTTCGCGTTCGGCGAAAGCGAATGAGCAGGCAAAGCTGACATAGAAGCGAATCGCTTCCAGCGCATTTACGCTCATCAGGCAGATATAAAGCTGCTTTTTCAGCTCATATAAGGAGACGTTGACCGTTTTGTTGCCAACCTGATGAGCGCCTTCTCCCAGCAGGTGCCAGTAGCTGGTCATTTCGATCAGATCGTCGTAATACTTCGAGATATCCTGCGCGCGGGCCAGAATCTGATCGTTGGTGACGATGTCATCAAAAACCAGCGCCGGATCGTTAACAATATTACGGATGATATGGGTATAAGAGCGGGAGTGAATTGTTTCTGAAAACGCCCAGGTTTCGACCCAGGTTTCCAGCTCCGGAATGGAAATCAGCGGCAGCAGGGCAACGTTAGGGCTACGACCCTGGATGGAGTCCAGCAGCGTCTGGTATTTCAGGTTGCTGATAAAAATGTGTTTTTCATGTTCCGGCAGGCTTTGATAATCGATGCGGTCGCGTGAAACATCAACTTCTTCCGGGCGCCAGAAAAAGGAGAGCTGCTTTTCGATTAATTTTTCGAAAATATCGTATTTCTGTTGGTCGTAGCGAGCGACGTTGACCGGCTGGCCAAAAAACATCGGTTCGTCCAGCTGATTGTTTTTGTTCTGAGAAAATGTGGTGTAAGCCATTGTGTTGTCCAGCAGTAAGGGGCGGAGCGAATCCGCCATACCATAAGGTCAGAAAGACGGGAGAAAGACTCTCCCGTCCGGCTTTAAATCTTACATGCGCCGCTTTCGCAGCCATCATCCTGAATCGAGGGGGCCAGATCATCCTGAGCGTCTTCCGCGCCATCGCGGGTGTTCTGGTAGTACAAGGTTTTTACGCCAAATTTATAGGCGGTGAGCAGATCCTTCAGCAGCTGTTTCATCGGCACTTTGCCGTTCGGGAAGCGCGAGGGATCGTAGTTGGTATTAGACGAAATCGCCTGATCGATAAACTTCTGCATTATTCCAACCAGCTGCAGGTAGCCATCATTGGAAGGCATTTCCCACAGCAGCTCATACTGTTGCTTCAGACGCTCGTACTCAGGCACAACCTGGCGCAGGATGCCGTCTTTCGATGCTTTAATACTGATATGGCCACGGGGCGGCTCAATGCCGTTAGTGGCATTTGAAATCTGCGATGACGTTTCGGACGGCATCAGCGCGGAAAGCGTCGAGTTGCGCAGACCGTGGGTTTTAATCTGCTCGCGCAGCGTTTCCCAGTCAAGGTGCAGTGGCTCGTTGCTGATGGCATCCAAATCTTTCTTATAGGTATCAATTGGCAGAATACCCTGCGCATAGGTGGTTTCGCTAAACCACGGGCAGGCGCCTTGCTCTTTCGCCAGCTCGTTGGAGGCTTTCAGCAGATAAAACTGAATAGCTTCAAAGGTCTTATGGGTCAGGTTGTTGGCGCTGCCATCAGAATAACGGACGCCGTGTTTTGCCAGATAGTAGGCGAAGTTAATCACCCCGATGCCCAACGTACGGCGACCCATAGCGCCGCGCTGCGCCGCTGGAATAGGGTAGTCCTGATAGTCGAGCAGGGCATCAAGAGCGCGTACCGCAAGCGTTGCCAGCTCTTCCAGATCGTCAAGGCCGTCGATGGCGCCGAGGTTAAAAGCCGAAAGGGTGCAGAGCGCGATTTCGCCATTTTCGTCGTTCACATCTTCCAGCGGCTTAGTCGGCAGTGCGATTTCAAGGCAGAGATTGGACTGACGTACCGGCGCGATGGTGGGATCGAACGGGCTGTGGGTGTTGCAATGGTCGACGTTCTGAATGTAGATACGGCCGGTCGAGGCGCGTTCCTGCATCATCAGCGAGAACAGATCCACCGCGCGCAGGCGCTGTTTACGAATGCTGTTGTCCTGCTCGTAACGGGTGTAAAGGCGCTCAAACTCTTCCTGATCGGCAAAGAACGCGTCGTACAGGCCGGGCACATCGGACGGGCTGAATAGCGTGATATCCTGGCCTTTCAGCAGGCGTTGATACATGAGCTTATTGATCTGCACGCCGTAATCCATGTGGCGCACGCGGTTGCCTTCCACCCCACGGTTGTTTTTCAGCACCAGCAGGCTTTCAACTTCCAGATGCCACATCGGGTAGAACAGGGTGGCCGCACCGCCACGCACGCCGCCCTGTGAGCAGGATTTAACCGCCGTCTGGAAGTGCTTATAGAACGGAATACAGCCGGTATGGAACGCTTCGCCACCGCGGATCGGGCTACCCAGCGCACGGATGCGTCCGGCGTTGATGCCGATACCGGCGCGTTGGGAAACGTATTTCACAATGGCGCTGGAAGTGGCATTAATTGAATCAAGGCTATCGCCGCACTCGATCAGAACGCAGGAGCTGAACTGGCGGGTTGGCGTGCGCACACCTGACATGATAGGCGTAGGCAGTGAAATTTTAAAGGTAGAGACGGCATCATAGAAACGTTTGACGTAATCCAGACGGGTTTCGCGCGGATAGCCGGAGAACAGGCAGGCCGCCACCAGGATGTAAAGGAACTGCGCGCTTTCGTATATTTCGCCGCTGACCCGGTTCTGGACCAGATATTTACCTTCCAGCTGCTTCACTGCCGCATAGGAGAAGTTCATATCGCGCCAGTGGTCAATAAAGCCGTCCATCTGCTCGAACTCTTCTTTACTGTAGTCTTCCAGCAGATGGCGATCGTATTTGCCCAGCTCCACCATACGCACCACCTGGTCGTACAGCGCCGGCGGTTCAAACTGTCCGTAGGCTTTTTTACGCAGATGGAAGATGGCAAGGCGGGCGGCGAGATACTGATAATCCGGCGCGTCGCGGGAAATCAGGTCGGCGGCTGACTTGATGATGGTTTCATGGATATCCGCCGTTTTGATTCCTTCATAGAACTGGATATGGGAACGCAGCTCAACCTGTGAAACGGATACGTTGTTCAGTCCCTCGGCAGCCCAGTCAAGGACGCGGTGGATTTTATCGAGATTAATACGTTCGGTGCGGCCATCGCGTTTAGTGACAAGCAGACTCTGATTCATGTCGCGTTTTACCCTGTCCGTAATAAGAAAGTATCCCCGGTTTATTCACACACCGTTACGGTGTGGGTAACTCTGTGAATAAACACTATATATAGGGGGTACTGGATGAATGAATCACTAGATGGTGAGTATTTTAGTAATTTCCCCGACGGCTACAAGCCTTGATTTTTAGAAAATTTTGAGGTTAGCAATTCCGAATTAACTCAATACCGCATAGCCAAAGGGTTGTGATTACTGTCAAGCGCGATTATCAATCTTTTAAAATTTGATCGAGCGCTGGTTTCTTGTGCATGCAGTTAACGACTGGCTTATTTTTCGCCACAACTAACCTGTTGCTGGATGTGCGCCGCGTTTAAAAATTACAGGCAGTCTGATCGGTTGTCGCTGGCCTGTAAAACAGTAAAACGATCTGTCAGCCAGGCTGGTGCTAACAATTTATTATGGTTGTTTTGACGTCGCCGAAGGTCTTCGGCGACGATGCGCCCGTTTAGCTATCCTGGGGACGCTGGGCATGGAGCATGTAGTTCACGTCGACATTGCGACCGAGGTAGAACTTATTGGCAAACGGATTAAAATGCAGTCCGATAATGTGGCGTTCGCGTAGCAAAGTTTCATCGACCCAGCGCAACAGTTCGGCAGGGCGAATAAATTTTTTCACGTCATGAGTGCCGCGCGGCACCATTCGCAGCACATATTCCGCGCCAATGATGGCCATCAGCCAGGCTTTGCTGTTGCGGTTAATGGTGGAAAAGAAGACTTCACCGCCCGGTTTTACCAGCCGTGCGCAGGCCGCAACCACCGAGGCGGGATCGGGAACGTGTTCCAGCATTTCCATGCAGGTTACTACGTCGTAGTGGCCGGCATACTGTTCGGCGTGATCCTCAACGGTTTGCTGGACATAGCTGAGCTCAAGGCCGCTCTCTAAAGCGTGCAGCCGCGCCACCGCCAGCGGCTCGCCGCCCATGTCCAGACCGGTAACCTTCGCGCCCTCGCGCGCCATGCTTTCGCTTAAAATACCGCCGCCGCAGCCGACGTCGAGCACCGTTTTACCAAACAGACCGTTAGCGCGGCTGGCAATGTAACCCAGCCGCAGCGGGTTAATCCGGTGCAGCGGCTTGAACTCGCCCTCGGTGTCCCACCAGCGTGAAGCCAGCGCTTCAAATTTAGCGATCTCCTGACTATCAACATTTTTCAAACTGGCTTGCTGTTGCGTACTCATAGGCTTACCACTCCACGTAATTTTGCGCGAGTATATCGCGTTCTGCATTAAATGGGCAGGACGGCAAAAAAGCGCTATTTCCGCTTTTGCACCACGCTTTTCATTCACCCGCAGAGCACTATGTGATATTATTTTGCACCTTTGAATCCGGGAATAATTTAGAAGGAAAGCGCCTACATGAGCGACCTGGCCAGAGAAATCACACCGGTCAATATTGAAGAAGAGTTAAAGAACTCTTATCTGGATTACGCGATGTCGGTTATCGTTGGCCGCGCGCTGCCGGATGTCCGTGACGGACTGAAGCCGGTGCATCGTCGCGTACTGTTCGCGATGAATGTATTAGGTAACGACTGGAATAAGGCTTACAAAAAATCGGCCCGCGTCGTTGGTGATGTCATCGGTAAATATCACCCCCACGGTGATTCTGCTGTTTATGACACCATTGTCCGTATGGCTCAACCCTTCTCACTGCGCTACATGCTGGTCGATGGCCAGGGTAACTTCGGTTCAATCGACGGCGACTCCGCCGCGGCCATGCGTTATACCGAAGTTCGCATGGCGAAAATCGCCCATGAGCTGCAGGCGGATCTGGAAAAAGAAACCGTCGATTTTGTCGCAAACTACGACGGTACCGAGCAGATCCCCGAAGTGATGCCGACCAAAATCCCGAACCTGCTGATCAATGGCGCTTCAGGGATCGCGGTAGGTATGGCAACCAACATTCCTCCTCATAACCTCACCGAAGTGATCAATGGCTGCCTGGCTTACATTGATGACGAAGACATTTCGGTTGAAGGTCTGATGGAGCATATTCCCGGACCCGATTTCCCAACCGCCGCGATTATCAACGGTCGTCGTGGGATTGAAGAGGCCTACCGTACCGGACGCGGTAAGATTTATATCCGCGCTCGCGGTGAAGTGGAGACTGACGCTAAAAGCGGTCGTGAAACCATCATCATCCACGAAATCCCTTACCAGGTTAACAAAGCGCGTCTTATCGAAAAGATCGCCGAGCTGGTGAAGGATAAACGCGTTGAAGGCATCAGCGCGCTGCGTGATGAATCCGATAAAGATGGTATGCGTATCGTTATCGAGGTGAAGCGTGATGCGGTTGGCGAGGTTGTGCTCAACAACCTTTACTCGCTGACTCAGCTGCAGATCTCTTTTGGTATTAATATGGTTGCTCTGCATCAGGGGCAGCCGAAAATTATGACGCTCAAGGGCATACTTGAAGCCTTCGTGCGCCACCGTCGTGAAGTCGTTACCCGCCGCACCATTTTTGAACTGCGCAAAGCGCGCGACCGCGCCCATATCCTTGAAGGACTGGCGGTTGCGCTGGCGAATATCGATCCCATTATTGAGCTTATTCGCCGTGCGCCGACGCCGGCTGAAGCTAAAGCGGGCCTGATGGCGCAGTCGTGGGCCCTGGGTAACGTCGCGGCAATGCTTGAACGCGCTGGCGATGACGCCGCACGTCCGGAGTGGTTGGAAGAGCAGTATGGCATTCGCGACGGTCAGTATTACCTGACCGAACAGCAGGCTCAGGCCATTCTGGACCTGCGTTTACAGAAGCTGACGGGCCTTGAGCACGAGAAGCTGCTGGATGAGTATAAAGAGCTGCTGGAGCAGATCGCCGAGCTGTTGCGCATTCTGGAAAGCGCAGAGCGCCTGATGGAAGTGATTCGCGAAGAGCTGGAGGCCATGCGCGAGCAGTTCGGCGACCAGCGTCGTACCGAGATTACCGCGAACAGCGCGGATATCAATATCGAAGATCTGATCAACCAGGAAGACGTGGTGGTCACGCTGTCGCATCAGGGATATGTGAAATATCAGCCGCTGAGCGACTATGAAGCGCAGCGTCGTGGCGGCAAGGGACGCAGCGCCGCAAGAATTAAAGACGAAGACTTTATCGACCGGCTGCTGGTGGCGAATACCCACGACACCATTCTCTGCTTCTCCAGCCGTGGCCGACTCTACTGGATGAAGGTTTACCAATTGCCGGAAGCCAGTCGCGGCGCGCGCGGTCGCCCAATTATCAACCTGCTGCCGCTGGAAGCCAACGAGCGTATTACCGCCATCCTGCCGGTTCGGGAGTATGCCGAAGGCTGGAACGTATTTATGGCGACCGCCAATGGTACGGTGAAGAAAACCGCGCTCAATGAGTTTAGTCGCCCGCGCAGTGCCGGTATCATTGCGGTTAATCTGCGTGAAGACGATGAGCTGATCGGCGTGGCGCTCACCAACGGTCAGGATGAGGCGATGCTGTTCTCGGCCGGTGGTAAAGTGGTGCGCTTTAGCGAGCAGGCAGTGCGTCCGATGGGCCGTACCGCTTCCGGCGTGCGCGGTATCAGGCTGGCCGAAGGCGATCGCGTGGTATCGTTAATCGTACCGCGTGACGAGGGCGCCATCCTGACCGTGACCCAGAATGGTTATGGTAAGCGTACCGGAAACGACGAATACCCCACCAAATCGCGTGCAACCCAGGGCGTTATCTCGATCAAAGTGACCGAGCGTAACGGACCGGTGGTGGGCGCCGTACAGGTGGTCGACAGCGATCAAATCATGATGATCACCGATGCTGGTACGCTGGTGCGTACCCGGGTGTCTGAGGTTAGCGTGGTTGGTCGTAACACCCAGGGCGTTATTCTGATCCGCACCGCTGAAGATGAAAACGTAGTGGGCCTGCAGCGCGTAGCAGAGCCGGTGGAAGACGAAGAGCTGGATTCCATTGACGGCAGCATCGCAGAGGGCGAGGATGAAATCGCCCCTGAAGCTGACAGCGATGATGAGCCAGCCGCAGACGACGAATAAGTCTTTGTGTTGACGGCCTGAAAAAAGAGAGGAGCTTAACGGCTCCTCTCTTTTTTATTTAAGTCTGAACCTTAAATGGCTACAGCTCGCCTAAAAATGAGTGCAGCCGGTAATAATGCTCAATTTTGCGCTCCTGTGAAGGGATCGCGATATCTTTATGGCTAAAGTAGACCAGCAGGGCCATTTGCGCGGTCAGGCGGTTTTCCGCTTCGTCAAAGATGATCGAATTGGCTGACTCCATAACCTCACGGGTGCATTCACGCTGATCGTTTGCTGGCAGGCAGTGCATGAAAAGCGCATTGGGGCCGGCTTTGTGCATCATTTCTTCCGTGACGACATAGTCCGGAATAAAAGTGGATAAGCGAATATCTTTTTCATCCTCCTGGCCAAACCAGTAGAAGCTATCCGCGACAACAACATCACAATTTTTAACGGCATTGGTATCATCGGTAATCACCAGTTTACCACCGGAGGTTTCGCAGTTATTCAGCGCGATATCAATCCACTTCTGCGGCGCTTTAAAGCGTTCGGGGCAGATATGCTTAAAGGTCATGCCAAACTGGGTGCAGGCGAACATCAGCGATGAGGCAACGTTGGTTGCATCGCCCACGAAGGCGACGGTCAGGTCGCTGAGCGTTTTACCTTCTGGCAGATGTTCCTGCATGGTAAACAGGTCAGCCATAATCTGCGTTGGATGCAGCCAGTCACACAGGCCGTTAATTACCGGCACCGTAGAGTGTTCCGCCAGACCTGCCACCGTTTCATGATGATTGACGCGCGCCATAATGACATCGCACATGCGAGACAGAACCCGCGCGGTGTCCTCCAGTGACTCTTTGGCGCCCAGATGAATATCTTTTGGTGAAAGAAATAGCGCGTGGCCGCCCAGAATGGTTGCGGCAGTTTCAAATGAGACTCGCGTGCGGGTAGACGGTTGCTCGAAGATCATCGCGACGGATTTATTTTTAAACAGTGGCGGCACGGCGTTATCGCGTCGCGCCTGTTTTAGCAGCGTCATCAGTTGCAGAATATCGCACAGTTCCTGTTTACTAAAATCCTGAGTATTAAGGAAGTGGCGCAGGGTTGGTTTATGCAAATCAGTAGCGCTGGATGATGGTAATCTCATAAACAGCTCCTTTGTTGTCTAAAATAAGATGCCAGCGAGGCATATATAAAGGTTACGGAGAGTATTATTGACAGGCTGAATTTATTTTTCTTCAATCAGAATCAGAAATCGGTTTTTATTTCCTTAAATCAATAATAATCATGACATCATGCCTGTTATTCTGTCGTTCTGGGGCTGTTTTTCGATAGTGAGTTTTAATGAGGGAATAAAACGCTGATGTGTTAGTTTTTATCATAAAGAAAAATGAAGATGAGCCGGAACTGGCTCTGGTTTGATGAGGTTGAATAGGGTAGTGAAGATTTTATTTCAGTTAACATCAGTGTTAAGATGATTTGATGCGGCAGGATTAAATGCTGTACGGGAATTTTATCGGGTGAAGTGACGACTTATATAACGCGAGCCAGGTTTTTAGGGAGGTAAGAACCTAAATAAGCTTCAGTAATAATAATCGCCTCGCGTGCCATTTCGGGCGCAATTTCGCCGCCTTCCCGATAGTTCATAGAATAGACTTTATCCGCAACCTGCAATGCAATAGAAAATATATTCACATCTTGTGGCAGCGCCGGCAGTATGAAATAACGTTGATATATATCCTCAACCTGCTTACCCAGTAGCAAGTCGTTTTGCGCATCGGCATGACGAATCGAGGAATAGGTATGCTGCCCTAAAAGGATATGTTGAACCAGAGGCGTATTACGATAATAGTTGACGAAGCTTTTCTCAATCATACGGTTGATATCAGTCCAGTGTTTTACCTGGCTGTCATCAACCGCATGTTGCAGAATTTCGGAAAAATCACGAAAAACATCATTCATTAATTCACAGATCAATGCTTCAATATTCGGGTAATGATGATAAACGGTGGAGGCTGCAATGGCAGCCTCACGAGCGACATCGTAAATCGATATCATATTTACGCTGCGTTGTGAGGCAAGCTGCACTGCTGCCTCACGAATTCTTTGCAGACGATGTTCTGTGGGTTCTTTTCTCATTTTAGCTTCTGTTACAGGTGAATATGTGTGCCTGATTTGCCTGCCATAATCAGCGCCGCTTTATGCAGTGAACCAATATGTCCGATCCCCGATGTCTGGCGGGCAAAATCACAACACGCGGTGACTTTCGGGCCCATTGAGCCGGCAGCAAATTCGTACTTTTCAATCTGTTCGACGCTAATATCATGCAGGGGTTTTTCATCGCGTTTTCCCCAGTTAACGCATACGTTATCACCATCAGTCAAAATCAAAAGATGACTGGCATTTAGCTGCTTAGCGAGCGTCGCGGCTGAAAGATCTTTATCAATGACGGCCTCAATCCCTTCAAGCCCCTGCGCTTGAGCCACCGTCGGGCATCCACCGCCACCGCAGCAGATGACCATGTGACCGGCGGCTAGTAGCGCATGAATGCTATCAATTTCGACAATATATTGCGGCGCTGGCGAGGGAACAACGCGGCGCCAGTATTCGCCATCGGGTTTGATCTGCCAGCCAAATTCCTGCGCTCTTTCTTTGGCAATCTGCTCACTATAAACCGGTCCGATAAATTTATTTGCATCTTTAAATGCGGCGTCGTTCCGATCGACGATGACCTGGGTTAACAGGGTGCTGACTGTCATCTCGGGAATATATTGGTGCAATGACTGCGCTAACATATAACCAATCATTCCCTGCGTTTCCGCGCCCAGTACATCCATAGGATAAGGCGGAACATCGCGATAAGACAAACCCTGAAGCGCCAGCAGACCAACCTGCGGTCCATTACCATGGACAATGACGACCTTCCAGGACTTATTAAGCTCAGCCAAAGAACGTGCGGTGATGTCTATATTTTTTTTCTGATTCTCATAGCTCATCAGCTCACCGCGCTGTAATAAAGCATTGCCTCCTACGGCAACGACCAGTACGGGTTTTTCCTCGTTCATATTTTTTCCTTTAGCTCTCTATGATTTGTTTTATTAAAAGTAGCGCGAGGGACGTGGGTTTAGATTTGACCAGAATCAATGATATCTGGTCGCTAAAATTACTTTCGGATATTTACGGCCTTGTTCACGAATTTTATATCCGGGTGTGGTTATTTTTCGATAATTGATTCTGGTTTTCTCGCCGGTGAAGCAATAAACCTATATTGGCAGGGAGTATTAGCCGGTTAACAATCTAAAATACATGATAATTATTAACGGAGATAACCCATGGATACGCAAGTTTCTGGTAGGAAACTCGGGGTCGGCAGCCTTGCGCTGTTTAGCCTTTGCGCAGTTATAGTTATTGATACTTTGACCGCTTCGGCCTCTATAGGCGTCAGCGCAATTGGCTGGTGGCTGGTAACATTGATTGTTTTTGTTATACCTTACGGGCTTATTACCTCAGAGCTGGGTACAACCTATCCGGGGGAGGGGGGAATATATGATTGGGTGAAAAAAGCGTTCAACTATCGTTGGGCCGTGCGTACAACCTGGTTCTATTGGGTGAACGTGGGTTTGTGGATGCCTGCGGTTTATATTATGTGTGCAGGCATGTTTGCTAATCTTTTCTTTCCTGAATTGCCGCTGCTGTGGTTGATTATTTTATGTATTGCCCTCACGTGGTTGACCGTCTGGATATGTAATGTATCGGTTGACGTTGGCGTATGGGTATCAAACGTTGGGGCTATTCTTAAAGTTTCGGTAATTGGCGTATTGGGCGTTTGCGGTTGTATTTATGCATTCAGACATGGCGTCGCCAACGAGTTCAGCTTCTCGGCTATCCTGCCCCGCCTGGATACGGGCGTATCATTCCTGCCGGCTCTGGTATTCAACCTGATGGGGTTTGAGCTGGTTGCGACGATGACCCGAGAGATGAAAGACGTTAATGACATGCCGAAATCTATTTTCCTTGCCGCAGGCATTACGGCATTTTTGTATGTATTTGGCACCGTCGGCATCCTGATGGCGCTGCCGGTGGAAAATATTAGCCTGGTCGGCGGAATTGTCGACACGCTGCATAAGCTATTCGGTAATTCCGTTCTGGGTTCTGCAATGGTTTATCTGGTAGGGACCATGGCATTGCTGACGTTTCTCGGCAATATGGTGACCTGGACTATGGGGGCCAGTCGCGCGGCGGCCGAAGCTGCTGGGGAGGGGGAACTGCCCGCGGTATTTGCTAAAATGTCAGACAAACACGGCACGCCGGTCGGGGCTAACATGCTTACCGGTATCATTTCGACGCTGGTTATTGCGGCCTATGCTCTCTTTGCTCAAGACAGCGACGAGCTGTTCTGGTCGGTTTTTGCTTTCTCCAGCTGTATATTTCTGCTGCCTTATTTGTTTATGTTTCCTGCCTTTATCAAGCTTCGCATCAGCGATCCAGCGACGCCTCGCCCTTTTAAAGTACCGGGAAATGCTCTGGTGCAGTGGGTGCTCAGCAGCATTTGCTTTCTGATTATCCTGCAGGCCGTGGTGATATTTATTTTCCCTGCATTGATTAGCTGGCAGCTGGATTGGGCCTACAGTGGACCGGTTCTGGCAGGGGTTGTCGCGACCATTTTGATCGGTGAATTCTTGCTGCACCTTGCTGTAATGCATAAAAATGAGGGCGGGAGCTCCCATACTCCTTACTCTCAGCACAAACATATATGAAAAGGAATTTCTCATGAGTAAAAGAATTAATTCAACACCACGTCGGGACGGCTTCAGAATGCCCGGTGAGCATGAGCCGCATCAGGAAATATTAATGGTATGGCCTGAACGCTGTGACAACTGGCGAAACGGCGCGAAACCGGCGCAGAAAACCTTTGTTGAGGTAGCAAAAGCGATAGCGCAAACCACGCCGGTAACCATGGTGGTGAGCGCAGCCCAGTTTGGTCACGCGCGTGAGCTGCTGCCGGAAAATATTCGCCTGTTGGAAATGAGCAGCAACGACGCATGGATGCGTGATATTGGTCCTACTTTTGTGATTAATGATGACGGAGAGCGGCGCGGCGTTGACTGGCATTTCAATGCCTGGGGCGGGTTGACGGATGGCCTCTATTTTCCCTGGGATCAAGATGATCGCGTTGCGCAAAAGGTCTGTGAAGTCGGCAGGTTTGATAGCTATCGCGCGCCGATTGTACTGGAAGGTGGCTCCATTCATAGCGACGGCGAGGGAACGCTGTTCGTGACGGAAGAGTGCTTACTACATCCCAGCCGCAATCCGCACATGAACCGCGATGCCATCGAGGCTGTACTCTGTGAATACCTGGCGGTGGATAAAGTTATCTGGATCCCCAACGGCCTGTTTAATGATGAAACCAACGGTCACGTGGACAATCTAATTCATATTGTCAGGCCCGGCGAAGTGGTTCTGACGTGGTGCGATAATCCATCGGACCCGCAGCATGATATTTCCAGAAAAGCGCTGGATTTTTTGGCGAGTCAATCCGATGCTAAGGGACGTAAAATTAAAGTGCATAAAATTCCGCTTCCCGGACCGCTCTATATTTCTCAGGAGGAGGCTGATGGTATTGACGTATCTGAAGGAATGCAGCGTGAATCGGGAGAGCGCCTGGCAGCATCCTATGCCAACTATCTTATTACCAATGAGCAGATAGTCTATCCGTTGCTTGACGCCAAATTTGATGCTGACGTCGCGGCCATGTTGAAAGACCTCTATCCGGGATATCTGATTACCGGGGTGCC
The DNA here is from genome assembly GCF_002006995.1 of Izhakiella australiensis. GTDB lineage: Bacteria > Pseudomonadota > Gammaproteobacteria > Enterobacterales > Enterobacteriaceae > Izhakiella > Izhakiella australiensis. The sequence continues at coordinate 57,284 of NZ_MRUL01000021.1, forward strand.
GGCACGTGAGATTTTGCTGGGGGGCGGTAATATCCACTGCATAACGCAGCAAATTCCGGTTAAATAAACTTGCAAAGTGACAGCGGCCAGGCGGTCGCTGTCAGCTAATTCCTTCCCGTTTGCACTTTATCCCTGGCGACTTTTACTTTCTGCGCTTAACTCGCCAAATTCACGGTCAGCCAGGTGCTTTTTGCCGTCTGTTACTGGCTTTTTCCAACGGATAAAGCTAGTGTATTTCCATTCATAACACCTGTCTTCCTGTCCCGCACATTGCAGTGAGCATTCTTTGAAATATCTAGTTTCTTTCCGTACTACACTCCGCATTTCCCGCTATTTGTCGCGGGCATTGGCGCTATTGTTATGGCTGTTGGGCGCACTGCTGACCACGCTGTACATTATTAACGTACTGCATCAGCGTGAAGCGGCGATTCGCCAGGAGTTTACGGTTAACTATGAGCAGGCGGCATCGTTCGTGCGCGACTCAGCCAACGTTACGCGCCAGCTAAAATTTATTGCAGAGAATCGTCTTAGCAGTTCTGCTAACGGCCTGGATATGGTGAACGGCGTACTGGCAGACAAAAACACTAACCTGCTGGAGTTTTATCCGCTCGACTCCAGCGCCGATTGCAATGTAATGAGTAGCACCTGGCATAACTCGCTGGATTCACTTAGCTATTTTTTACAGCACTGGAAATCCAATTTCACAACATCTTATGAATTAAATCGGGTGTTTTTTACCAGCAGTGATAGCCAGTGCCTGGCCGATTACAATGTCGGTAATACCGCGTTTGATCAGGAAAAGACCTTCAAATCGCTGCAGGATCATATTCTACGCTATCGTAATGGCAGCGACGCTGAGCGTAAGAATAGCATGGTGTGGATTTCGCCAGGCGGGCAGCAGGGCGTTGGCTCCTTTTATATGATGACGCCGGTCTATCTGGCCAATAAAGTCGCGGCGCTACTCGGAGTTGAGCAAAATCTGCGTCTGGAGGATTTTATTACGCCAGGCGGTATGCCGGTGGTGGCGACGCTGGTGGACCAGAATAATCAGCCGCTGCTGAGTTCGTCCCGTAATATCCCGGTTAATCAGAATGATTTACCCGCCGACCACAGCTGGTTCGGCTACATCGATAGTTATGACCAGCTGGTGTTAAAGCGTGCACTGGCACCTTCTAATCTGAGCATCGTTTATTCGGTACCGAGTTCGGTATTAGTTGAACAGCTGAAGATGATGGTGATTAATGCGATATTGCTTAATCTCGTGAGCGCGTTAATTCTGTTCACCCTCGCCTGGCTGTTCGAACGGCGCATGTTTCTGCCGGCAGAGGATAATGCCCACCGCCTTGAAGAACATGAGCAATTTAACCGAAAAATTGTCGCATCCGCGCCCGTTGGCATCTGTATTCTGCGCATCAGCGACGGCACCAATATTCTTAGTAACGAGCTGGCGCATAATTATCTCAACATGCTGACCCAGGAAGATCGTCAACGCCTGACGGAGATGATCAATGGTCAGCAGGTGAACTTTGTCGATGTACTTACCGGCAGCAATACCAACCTGCAAATTAGTTTCGTTCATACACGCTATCGCAACGAAAACGTGGCGATCTGCGTGCTGGTTGATGTTAGCGCCCGTGTTCAAATGGAACAGTCGTTACATGAAATGGCGCAGGCGGCAGAACAGGCCAGCCAGTCCAAGTCGATGTTTCTTGCTACCGTCAGCCATGAACTGCGTACGCCGCTGTATGGTATTATCGGTAACCTTGATTTGTTGCAAACCAAAGCATTGCCGAAAGGGGTTGATACTCTGGTAACTGCGATGGACAACTCTTCTAATCTGCTGCTGAAAATCATCAGCGATATTCTTGATTTTTCCAAAATAGAATCTGAGCAGTTGCGTATTGAACCGCGGGAGTTCTCGCCGGTAGAAATTCTTACCCATATCACCGCTAACTATCTGTCATTGATTGTTAAAAAGCACCTGGCGCTTTATGTATTGATAGAGAGCGATGTGCCCGCCACCATGGACGGCGATCCGATGCGCTTACAGCAGGTAATTTCAAATCTGCTGAATAATGCCATTAAATTTACCCATACCGGCGGTATAACCTTACATGCGCTGGTACGCGATGGTTACCTTGCCATTCGCGTACGTGATACCGGCGTTGGCATACCGGCCAGGGAGGTCACGCGTCTGTTCGATCCCTTTTTCCAGGTGGGAACCGGCGTGCAGCGTAATTTTCAGGGCACCGGACTGGGGCTGGCTATCTGCGAAAAGCTGATAAACATGATGGATGGCGATATTGAAGTGGATTCCGAACCCGGTATGGGGAGCCAGTTCATCGTGCGTATTCCACTTTACAACGGCAAGGTCGTTGAGACGTCACTAAGTCAGGCGCTTGCAGGCCAGCGCTGTTGGCTGGTGATGCGTAACGACGCCCTGGCGGCTTATCTTACCCGCCTTCTTGATGCGCATGGTATTGAGGTTCATCGTAGCGACACGCCCTGCTGGAATGCTGAAGACGTTGTGGTTACCGATTATCTGCAGAATGTCGAACCTGCGGCGCGGGCCAGCATCATTTTTGACAGTCGTCATATTGACGCGCCTTTCGAACGCTCGCCGGGACGCTGGATTATCAGCACCGTAACGCCCCATGAGCTGCCAACGCTGCTGGAAAAAATATACTGCGTTGAGCCTGACGCAACTGATGTGGATGCGCAGCTGCCGGCATCGGTACAGTCAGATTCAAACGATGATATTTTGATACTGATCGTAGACGATCATCCGATTAACCGGATGCTGCTTTCTGAGCAGCTGGGTACCCTTGGATATCAGGTAAAAACTGCCCAGGACGGGGTTGATGCGTTGAACGTTATCGGTCGTTCAGAAATCGATATCGTACTTACCGACGTCAATATGCCCAATATGGATGGTTACCGTCTGACCCAGCGTTTGCGCGAGATGGGTAAGGCATTTCCTATCGTCGGCGTGACGGCGAATGCGTTGGCTGAAGAGAAGCAGCGATGCATTGAGGCGGGTATGGATAGCTGTCTTTCAAAACCCGTAACGCTGGATACACTGCGTCAATCGCTGGCTTACTATGCCGGTCAGGTGCGGAGTAGTCGGGCGCGCAACGGTAAGGTTTCCCGCTGATCGGCGGGCAGTAAAAAGCCGGGCATCGCCCGGCCTTATTAGCATGAAAGCGGCGTTTAATCTTTATCTGGCTGAGCGGTATTCACCGAAGACAGATAGTTGAGCAAGGCGATGTCATTATCAACACCCAGCTTCATCATCGCTGATTTTTTCTGGCTGCTGATGGTTTTAATGCTGCGATTTAGCTTCCTGGCGATTTCTGTTACCAGGAAACCTTCCGCAAACAGACGTAAGACTTCGCTCTCTTTTGGCGACAAGCGCTTGTCACCATAGCCGCCGGCGCTGATTTTCTCCAGCAGCTTAGCGACGCTGTCAGGGGTGTATTTTTTGCCTTTCTGCAATGCAGCCAACGCTTTTGGCAGGTCGGTAGGCGCACCCTGTTTTAATACGATTCCTTCAATATCCAGATCCAGAACCGAGCTAAGGATTGCCGGATTATTATTCATGGTCAGAACAATAATCGACAGGTCAGGGTAGTGACGCTTGATGTATTTGATCAGCGTAATTCCGTCACCGTATTTATCTCCCGGCATGGAAAGATCGGTGATCAGTACGTTGGCATCGAGCTTGGATAAGCTGTTAATCAGAGCTGTGGAGTCCTCAAACTCACCTACTACATTGACCCATTCGATTTGCTCCAGTGACTTACGGATACCGAACAGGACAATGGGATGGTCATCGGCGATAATTACGTTCAGATTATTCATATTATTGGTTACCCTGCTGCAGCAGTTCATTGACGTACTGGTCAATTTGACTGGTGGTATTTTCAATGTGTGAATTATCACATACTTTGATGTGCTGTTCTAAAGTTTCACAAAGTTGCTTGCCCGGCGTTAAATTTAACATGGCAAATACACCTTTCAAACGATGTGCGGTTTGAGCAAGCGAACTGTAGTCCTCGTCCGCCGCCTCATTATACAGTCTCTTTACATCATCTGGTACTGTGTCAACAAATAGTTGGAAATATCCGCTGGCGATCTGTGGTGATTCCTCTTCCTGTTCCGCTAAATCACCGGCTGAGAGCTGCTGTTCAATCAATTGCAGCAGCGCATCCTGCATGGCACCGACAATATTAAAATTAACGCGGAATTGCCCGTGACCAAGCGGCGTGAAACCGGGTTCATTATCGGCCAAAAGCAGTGACCACTGCGCCAGGTTTGCCGGGTCATCGGTGATGAGCACATCGTGACTCTGATTGGAAAATCTCTCATCGGGTGTCAGACAAATAGCGCCCCAGTTTTCCAGCAGTCGGACGACAATTTTACGCACATCCTCCACGGCGATTTCAATCAGCGCTGTCACGCCATCCAGCAATTTTTCTTCCTGCTCCTGTTCCTGCTGCGGTTCCTGAGGCGCATGAATCTGGATGTTATAACGCGTGCCGATTTCCGGACGGGCGTGGATTTCCAGGTTGCCGCCCAGCTGCTTACACAGCTGCTTGCAGAGAAAGAAGGCCATTCCAGACGCTTCGCCAAAACGATCGGCACTGGTTTCGCCAAGGAAAGGAAAATCAGCGTTGCCGGTTTCATCACTTTTCAGGCCGGAACCGGTATCAACGATCTGGATTGCCAGCTGATCGGAGCGCTCAGTCGGCGAGGCTATCCGCATGCTAACCTTACCCCAGGCGGTGGTGGTAACGGCGTAGTGCAGCAGCGTCGATAAAACCTTTTGGATAGCCTGAGCGTCACCGAAGCGCATTTCATCGCTGGACAGTTGGTTATCAACAATTAGCTGTAAACCTTTGCGACCGACTGAGGGCAGCACTTCCAGCGTCAGTTCATCCAGCAGGTGCTGCAGGTTGAACGAGGCGGCATCCGGCGCCCAATCATGAATTTCAAGCCGGTTGAGCAGCACGATATCATCAACCAGCCGGCTCAGCGCTTGCGAAGACTCGATCGCCTCCGGCAGGGTTTCTTCAAGACGCGTTGCCTCAATAGATTGCAGTTTTTCAATGACCTGCTTCAGCGGTTTTTGCAAAGAGTGCCCGAGGTTTTGCAGCAGCTGCTGGCGGGTCTGATGATTCTTATCCAGTATTTGCTGAGCCCGCTGCAATTTTTTATTAACCAGCAGTTCGCGGTCCTGATCGCGCATTAAAAATAGCTGCGTCTGGGGAGCGATCATGCTGCGCGCATGGCGGATTTCATACACTTCGTTATTGACCGTCGCCTGCAGCACGCCCTGATGTTGATCCGACATGTTGATGATTTTCTGCAGGTTTAGATGCGGCAGCAGGTGTTCCGCGATTTTGTTGCTGATAATGGTTCGGTTAGCGGAAAAATCATACACCAGCAGACCCAGCGGCAGGCTGCTGACGATTTCTTCATTTAGCATACGCAGCGAATCAAGTTCAGCGCTCTGATTTTCACTGGGCCGTAATGACTGCTGGCGCAGGAGAAACAGGCCGCCAAGCGAAAGTATCAGCAGGGTAAAATCAGCCAGTAGCGGCCAAAGCAGATTGCGCAAAGTGTCGATGATCAGGCTAGTGATCGATACCCGATAAATCAGCTGCAACGGCGTGCTGGCGAGCGATGCAGTGATCTCAACGTTAGGGTTAGTGAAAGTGATTCGGGTATTACTGGCAACTTCATCATTGTCTGAGTCGTCGCCTTCATTGGCAACCGTGCTGTCTTGCTTCAGCTGGAAGTTTTCCAGCGGCATATTCACGGGGATCAGATCGTTAATGGGTAAGTCAAATGCAACTACCGTCGCAAGATGGCCCGGCTGGTTAAAGGTGGTGCGCAGGGTAAAATAATGGTCGTTTTGCCAGGTAAAGCGCCGCAGCGGCGAAAAGCTTTCCCGCTCATCCAGCGCCGTAGCCTGTTGCAACATCTCCGCGCGGCGGGCATCCACCAGATTATTGATTGCGCTTTCTTTATAACGGGTTGCCATATCTTTCAATGGCAGGGTAGAGATAAGAATCAGGCTGTTGTCCTGGCCGTTAAGAAAATACATCGACCAGGTGCTGTTTTCCGCCCCCCACAGCGTATCAAGGTAGTTTGACATCCGCTGCGTCATATCGAGCGTGTTGCTGTCGTGAGAGCCGAAAATCAGGGCTTCAGTTTTGCGGCGGGTCTTTTCAAGATAGTAAACATCCGGCCTCAGGCGAGTTTCCTGCAGGTTACCGGGGGTGGCGCCTGCGGCGCTGGCGGCCAGATTTTCATAAATCTGCCAGGTGGCGAAACGGTAGGTATCAATGCGTTTTTGCATCGCATGTGCGATATCAGCCATGGCATAGCGTTTGGCCGTCAGCCAGGTATTGACCGTGCTGTTTACCATAAAGCCTAAAGCCAGTAGCAACACCAGAATGAAAAGCACGAAGAATCGTGTCACATTGCCTGAGGTAAATGAAAACTTGTAAGGCAGCATAGTGTCTCTGCAGAGGCAAATTAATAAGTAACGAATCGGGCGCTTGTCGCCGGAACCAATAACAAAACGATAATGCCGGCAAAGGCTGCCGTCTGAGCGAACGCTTTCACACCAACTCCCGCCAGAGCAGGATTTGTCAGAATACCTGTATATTTTCTGCTTGTCATGGTTGAAATCGCCAATCCGGCCGGTCTGATTTTCTGGCTATCTTTTTAGCATGTTTTGGTTAAAAAATCCCTCATCATCACCGGGAGAGCCGTACAGGATTCACCACGTTGCCTGGGGTGCGCAACAAACATCTTAATATTATTCATAGCCATTAGTAGATTAGTTAACTGGCGTAAACGCCACTGAAAATAAATTAGCATTTAGTGCTAATAATCAGCCGCGGATCTGAATATGAAGGGCAATATTCTTGCCGCTGGCAACGGCTCAGGCAGTTCATCTGTTAATAAAAAATAGTGCTTACTGTTTGCATATTTATAATTTTTTTATGGTTATTTTTCAGGCCGAAAGTGAATGGGAATGGTCTGTGGATTTAGATAAGCTTAACTAAATTGACGATTTTTGACAAAACGAGTTGGCATAAAAAAATGCCGGGCACGAAGGCCCGGCGACTAATAAGGGTAAAACAACTCATTCGGGGTGAATGAAGGTAATAACTAAAAAAATGATGATAGCGGGATGAATTTTATTAGTTAACACGGCAATCGTTTTATCATTCAGTGCGCCATAATGTCATTTTTTGTAATTATTTGAATTATAAGGATTGTTGTGTAATGCTTTTTATATGATCTATATTTTTTATCAAAATGTGCTGCTTGAAAGTTCCGCAAATTTTACATTTAGAAATACCTTTTGCCCTTAATGAAACATATTTGGAAATTTAGTAGCAATTACTCGGTAGATTATTACTGCTCTGGTATTAACATGAATCCGCCGGTCGAGTATTCAGTATTCGGCTTGCAGTGGCAATTAAGGCACATAACTAGAGGGTAATAAAATGAAAATCCGTATTCTGTCCCTGATGGTTCCAGCGCTTTTGGTAGCGGCAGGTAGCGCAAGCGCAGCGGAAGTTTACAATAAAGATGGCAATAAATTAGATCTTTACGGTAAAGTCGACGGCCTGCACTATTTCTCCAAAAATGACGGATCTGATGGTGATAAGTCATACATGCGTTTCGGCTTAAAAGGCGAAACCCAGATTTCCGATCAGCTTACCGGCTATGGCCAATGGGAATACCAGTATAATCTGAATAATTCAGAAGGCAGCGACTCTAACCGCGGTAACGCTACCCGCGTTGGCTTCGCCGGCCTGCGCTTTGGTGATGCCGGTTCATTCGACTACGGCCGTAACTATGGCGTGATCTACGACGTAGCCGCCTGGACCGACGTGCTGCCTGAGTTCGGCGGCGATACCTACGGTGCGGATCAGTTCATGTTCCAGCGTGGTAACGGCATGGCGACCTACCGTAACAATAACTTCTTCGGTCTGGTTGATGGCTGGAACTTTGCCGTGCAGTACCAGGGCAAAAATGACAGCCCGGCAGGCGAGGGCGGCCGTGATGTGCTGAACTCAAACGGCGACGGCTGGGGTCTGAGCACCACTTACGATCTCGGCGCAGGCGTTAGCCTTGGTGCCGCTATGTTCCAGTCTGATCGTACCAATGCGCAGAATGCACCGGGCGTACTCGGTCATGGTGATAAAGCCGAAGCTTATACCGGTGGCCTGAAATACGACGCCAATAACATCTACCTGGCGGCGCAGTATACCCGTTCTAATAACGCGACTCGCTTCGGTGACAGCTCCGGTTCTACTTACGGCTACGCTAATACTGCTGATAACTGGGAACTGGTTGCGCAGTATCAGTTCGACTTCGGTCTGCGTCCGTCTCTGGCCTTCCTCTCTTCTCGCGGTAAAGACATCGAAGGTTACGGCAGCCAGAACCTGAAAAAATACGTTGATGTCGGTGCCACTTACTACTTCAACAAAAACATGTCCACCTACGTTGATTATCAGATTAACCTGATGAAAGACAACGATTTCACCCGCAGCGCCGGTATCAATACCGACAACGTTGTAGGTCTGGGCCTGGTTTACCAGTTCTAATATTTACCGGCGTAGCATGCGCTACGCCGGTAGTAATACCCTCAGAGCCTGCTGCAGGCTCTTTATGACGTCTTTGCTGTTCCAGCCAGTTTGTACCTGCACGATTGCCCCTTCGACCAGCATACAGATCGCATTTAGCGCCCACAGCTGCTGCCGGGTTAGCTTTGTCGCTATTTCATCACGCATCGCGCGTTTATGGGCCTTAACGACCTCCATACATTGCGGATTGTCGTCACTCAGCTCGGCGGCGGTATTGATAAAAGCGCAGCCACGGAAATCTTTCTCGCTGAACCAGCTCGCGAGAGTCGCCGGTAAAGCACGGTCTAAGCTCAAACCTTCGGCTACCTTCTGGCCCAGCAGTGAGGAAAATGCTGCTGACCAACATTGATGTCGTTGCTCAAGAAAGGCGACGACCAGCGATTGCTTGGCAGGAAAATGGCGGTAGAAGGTGACTTTTGTCACGCTGGCCTCGGCGATGATCCGATCGATCCCCGTAGCGCGTATTCCCTGTTGATAAAAAAGGCTGCCAGCCTGGAACAGTATCCGTTCCCGTGCCGGGGCAGCCGGATCAAATTGCACATCAGGTAGCACCGGATCCTCCCGCAAATGGATGTAGACAGATTTGTCTACATATGATTATGATGGATGTAGACAATCCTGTCTACATGCTGAGGTATTCTTTATGTCTTTAGTTCCGCCGTTTGATTTCGCCAGCGCCACGCAAAAAGTACGCATGGCGGAGGATGCCTGGAATTCACGCGATCCGGCGCGCGTAGCACAGGTCTACACGTTAGATACGCGCTGGCGTAACCGCAGTGAATTTATTAATGGCCGTCAGGCCGTGGAGCAGTTCTTGCAGCGTAAATGGGTAAAGGAGCAAAATTACCGGCTGATTAAAGAGCTGTGGGCCTGGCAACAGGACGTTATCGCCGTGCGCTTTGCTTATGAATGGCAGGATAGCAATGGCAGCTGGTATCGAAGTTATGGAAATGAAAACTGGCGCTTTAATCGCGAGGGATTGATGTCTGAGCGCTATGCCAGCATCAATGATCTAAGTATCAGCGAACAGCAGCGCCTGTTTCACTGGCCGTACGGCCGCAGTCCCGATGACCATCCGGGGCTGTCCGCGCTGGGTTTATAAAAGAGTGATTTGTCTCGGTGCAGCCAGCGGGTTACGCTGGCAAACACAGCATCCTGTTATAGCATAGCTGACTATAACAGGATGTTGGTTTAGCGATGACGATGACGCAGCGTACGCAGCGGATGGCGGTGAAACCCTTTGCTGTTGGTGTGGTGATAATGTTTTAGCCCTGAGTAAACAACTACGGCGATTAATGCCACCAGGAGCAGATAGAAAGCCATGAAATCCTCCTGTTAATTTCAGTTACGATAATGGATAGCTTTAGAATTGTGTCAGGCAATAGATTGGCTGGAATTGACGGAATGTTCAACTCGGAATTATCTCTAATTTTCTTTATTAACAATGAGATAGTTCCATTTAATAATCAGGTATAACCCGCAGGAATGAAAAAGAAAGTCGCTTATTTTATTGGTTTTTGGTCGTTTCTCGTACTTTCAGGCTGCGACAACAGCCAGCATATCCAGCAACAAACTGGTCTGGTTTTACAAGGAAAAACGATGGGTACCGTCTGGCGGGTAAGCCTGGCTGGCGTCGATAGTAAGCGTAAAGCTGCTTTGCAGCAGGCGATTCAACGCCAACTGGATGAAGATGACCATACGCTTTCAACCTGGAAACCTGACTCGGTATTATCGCGTTTTAATCAGTATCAGGGCACCTCTGCACAACCGGTGAGTGATGATATGGCGGATATCATTACCAGCGCATTGCGCATCGGGCGTAAAACGGCGGGAGCGATGGATATCACCGTCGGGCCGCTGGTAAACCTATGGGGTTTCGGGCCGGAAAAGCAGCCGGTGAAAACCCCGGACCAGGCGCAGATTGACGCTGCCCGCGCCCGCACCGGCCTGCAGCACCTGCAGGTTATTGAGCGGGCAGATGGCGCTTTTATCCAGAAAGATTTACCCGCTTTATACGTTGATCTTTCAACCATAGGCGAGGGCTATGCGACTGACCACCTGGCCCGCCTGCTGGAAAAGCAGGGTATAACTAATTATCTGGTTTCAGTCGGCGGCGCAGTATTGTCACGTGGCCAAAATGCCCAGGGCCAGCCCTGGCGCGTAGCGATTCAGAAACCCACCGATCAGCAGAATGCGGTTGAAGCCATCGTTGATTTACAGGGGCACGGTATCAGCACCTCCGGAAGCTATCGCAACTATTATGAACTTGATGGTAAACGCATCTCGCATATTATCGATCCGGTGACCGGGCGTCCGGTGCAGCACCGGCTGGTATCCGCGACGGTGATCGCGACCAGTGCCATGGAGGCTGACGGCTGGGATACCGGACTGATGGTTCTCGGAGAGCAGCGCGCACAGGCGCTGGCATTACGTGAAAAGCTGGCGGTATTTCTGATAATGAAAACCGATAAGGGATTCACTACCTGGATGTCGCCACAGTTTTCATCGTTTCTGCGTCAGCAGGACGATGGCCAGTAACGGAGGTTAACGATGCTCGACCTGTTTAGCGGCGAAGCACCCTGGTCAGAACCCCTGGCGGAAGGGGCGCAGGTGCTGCGACGATACGCGCTGGCTCAGGCGGATGCGTTGCTCGCTGAAATTGAGAACATCGCGGCGCTGAATCCCTTTTATCACCGCATTACGCCGGGGGGCCATCGTATGTCGGTGGCGATGACAAACTGCGGTGATTTTGGCTGGTCAACTAATGCCAGAGGTTATCAGTACAGCCGCGAGGATGAGGAAAGCGGCAGCCGCTGGCCGCCGATGCCGGCGTTGTTTCGTTCGCTGGCCGTCGCGGCAGCCAAAGAGGCGGGTTTCAGCGGTTTCAATCCAGACGCCTGTTTGATTAATCGCTATGAGCCAGGAGCAAAGCTGACGTTGCATCAGGATAAAGACGAGAAAGACCTGCGCCAGCCGATCGTGTCGGTTTCTCTTGGTTTGCCTGCCATATTTCAGTTCGGTGGTTTTGAACGTGATGCCGCGACGCAGCGTATTTTGCTGGAACACGGCGACGTGGTGGTATGGGGCGGGCCGTCGCGCCTGCGCTATCATGGTATTTTGCCGCTGAAGGCGGGGATCCATCCGCAGTGCGGTGCTTTTCGCTATAACCTGACGTTTCGCCGGGCTTTTTAACGCGCAGGCGCAATTTGAGAATAATTATTGCTATCGCTTAGGTTGTCATTAAACTGCTGGCAACTTATTACTCCCAGGAAGTTGTTATGGCGTTATTGCTCGTGGTCTTTAAACAGTACCGCTGGCCATTTATCAGTGTCATTTTGCTTAGTTTGCTTAGCGCGGGTTTGGGTATTGGCATGATCGCGTTTATCAACCGTGAGCTGATAGTGGCGATCAACGCCTCATTCAGCGTGCTGCCTGAGTTTCTTGCTTTACTGCTGCTGCTGCTTGCCGTTACGCTGGCTTCACAGCTGGCGCTGACGCAGCTTGGCCATCATTTTGTTTATCGCCTGCGCGGTGAATTTATTAAACGCATCCTTGATACTCAGGTGGCGCGTATTGAGCAAATAGGCCAGGCGCAGCTGCTTGCCGGCCTTACCAGCGATATTCGCAATATCACTATCGCCTTCGTCCGTCTGCCTGAACTTATCCAGGGTATTATCCTGACCGTCGGCTCCGCCGTTTATCTTGGCTGGCTTTCCCCTCCAATGCTGGCCGTCACCTCGGTATGGGTTGCGATTACCCTGGTCGGTGGCTGGATGCTGGTCAGGCGGGTTTATCGCCATATAGCATCGCTGCGCGAAATTGAAGACCGGCTGTATGCGGATTATCAGACGGTGATTGAAGGACGCAAAGAGCTGACGTTGAATCGCCAGCGGGCAGAGCAAATCTACCATCAGGTTTATCAAACCGATGCGAAGGATTATCGCCACCATATTGTCCGGGCCGATACTTTTCACCTGAGTGCCGTCAACTGGTCAAATATCATGATGCTCGGTGCAATTGGGTTGGCTTTCTGGCTGGCGAACGGTCTGGGCTGGGCCGACACTGCGGTTGCCGCGACTTATTCACTGACGCTGCTATTTTTACGCACGCCGCTGCTGTCCGCCGTGGGCGCGCTGCCGACGTTGCTTAGCGCACAGGTGGCATTTAATAAGCTTAATACTTTTAAACTTTCCCCTTGGGAGGAGACCTTCTCCCGTCAGCCTGCTGCGCACAGCTGGCAAACGCTGGAGCTGCGCGACCTGGTGTTCCACTATGGTGATGAAGGCTTTGCGGTCGGCCCGCTCAATTTGACGCTGAAGCGCGGCGAACTGGTCTTTTTGATCGGCGGCAACGGCAGTGGAAAATCAACCCTGGCGATGCTGCTAACTGGCCTTTACCACCCGGTCTCTGGTCAGATTCTACTGGACGGTCAGCCGGTACAGGCTGAAGGGCGTGAGGGCTACCGCCAGTTGTTCTCTGCGGTGTTTACCGACGTGTACCTGTTCGACCGTTTGCTCGGCAACGATGGGCTGGCCGCAGATCCTGCGCTGGTGAAAAGCTGGCTTAGCCGGTTGAAAATGGAACATAAGCTGCAGCTGGAAGATAACAGAGTGCTCAACCTCAAGCTGTCTAAAGGGCAAACGAAGCGACTGGCGCTCCTGCTGGCCGTTGCCGAACAGCGTGACATTTTATTGCTTGATGAATGGGCTGCCGATCAGGACCCGCATTTTCGCCGCATTTTCTATCGCGAACTGCTGCCGCAGCTGAAGGCCGAGGGAAAAACGGTACTGGCCATTAGTCACGACGACCATTATTTCATTCATGCCGACCGGCTGCTGGAGATGCGCGCCGGTCAGCTGTATGAACTTACCGGTGAGGAGCGCGCACAGGCCTCGCTGGACGCGGTGCAGCGTACTGATGCTGAGCGCATCAGCCCGTGATCATTTTACCGGATGCGTAACGACCAGCGTCATTACTTCGCCAGGACTATACCAGCAGCGGGCATGGTAGCAGCTACCTGCCGCCGGGCCGCCGTTCAAGGATTTACTGAGGCCTAGCGTGACTTGCGAGCCATCGCTATTGATGGCGACCAGCGTCGCGCTGTGAAAGCCCATTGGCTGACGGCACCAGGGAAAAAGCGCCTTATACAGGCTTTCCTTAACTGAAAACGCCATAGTCAGCGCGGTCGCAAAAGGCAAACAGCTGTTTTCCAGCAGCGTTAATTCATCCGCAGTGATAATGGCGTTTTGCAGTCGCTTTGCCCGTTCAGGCGTCAGCAGCGTTTCGCTGTCGACTCCTGGCAGATAGCCAGTATTATCCTCACAGAGGGCAATAACTACCCGCTGATGGCTATGAGAAAGCGAACCACGTAATCCCTGCGGCCACAGCGGCACGCCTTCTGCATCATTCGCTAATTGATAATCCGCATAACCCCATTTTTCCAGAACACGTTGCGTGGCATAGCGGCTGGCGAGGAATTCGGCCTGGCGTTTAGGGGCGCTGCCCATAACCGATGCGCCGGGGAGGATCGCTAGCTGACCAAACAATGCCGGCCGGAACTTGCTAAGTTCAAAGCGTTGTTCAGCCAATAACAGGCCGGGATGATCCGGTGCCGGCATCACCTGCAGTGGGGAAAGAAATGGGCAGGGCGCGGGGCGCCATACGAGGTTGTCGGACACGATAATCAGGCCGTGAAAAATGATGGCCTGAGTATACCAGCGCCAGGCAGTCTGCAACAGGCAGGCCAGTGGCGCGAGGTACTCAGTTAGTCATTCGGGGGAATCGAAAGCCCTTTCAGGGATACAACGAAATAGCGATTGCTGCGGGAAATTTTTGCGCCTCTTTCACACCAGTGGCTCGCCAGTCGGAAAAAATCATCGGAGCCAATATCATAAGCCAGCTCGACCTTTTTGGCGCCTGAGAGCAGCAGCTTTTCAGCATCACCTGCGCTTTTTGCCTTTACTATGGCCATGGAATTACCTGTATGTTAGCTAACAGCCAGATTATTCTAAGGTAATCAGATGATGGTTATGTGACGGTTTGATGACAATTGCTAAAATAACGCTTTTGACTGGGAATTTTCTTATAGTCGATAAAAATAAAAAATTGGCTAGCTACTGATTTTGATAATGGAAAAAGAATCACTATTTTCTTCTTTTGAACCTCAGGTTGCTATATCCAACATGGAAACAATAGGTGAGTATTGCTAAAAGGAATTTTTATCTGCCAGGAATCTTCATTCTATATTTGTACGATCCTATCTCCCCGTTTCTTAACGCCATATCAACCAGTACGCGTAACCTGCCGGCTGTGCTGTCTGCTAAGAACCCATTACTAAGCAAAGTAATGGATGTTTATACAAAAACATCCCCATTATTGTGTTTTTTTATCATCACTCAGACTAATGACTATAAAAAATAATAAGTCAACTTATTTTATAATAAGACTTTTTCTTCTGTATTCTATTTTGTGTCTGGTGATTGTGTATACATTTTTATTCTGCAATCACGAATTGACGACATCAGGTAGATTGCTTCGGTTTATATCGAAAAATGATTATTTTCTGACTTTTTTCTATATTGGTTTGTACGCGGGGTTTATATTTTTATATCTATACTTTTTTGGGTTTTTGTCGGTACCTGTAAGCGCTTAAAAGAGAGGCGATAAACGCCCCTCCTTATTTAATACGTTCGAATACATCAATGCGGCCATAAATCATTTCAGCCTGAGCCGGGCAGAAGCAGAGCAACTCACCATGACCGAGTTTCAGCAGTGACCAGTAGATAACTACCTGAATAATAAGGATTTAACTTGGGATGGTATGATAAGGTAGCTGATAACTACCTTGCCAGGAATGTACGGCGATTGGCTAAAGCAAAATAATTACTAACACTGCGGCGGACTTTCTTGCTTCCCTTTGCATCAGCCCGTCTTTACTATATGACCACAGCTTACTGATGAGGATAGGGATATGAGGAATATTGGCTGGATTGTGTTATCGGTTGGCGTCATTTGGATCATCGTTGCTCTTAATATAGATACAAGCATCTCCATAGATTATATAGGGAGAGTAAATAATTTAGGACTCATGGCTGACAAGCAGAACCACATAATGATTGGCGGTTTTATCGTATTATGCGGCCTATTGATGACAATATTTGGTGGGATGAAAGCAAATTCAGAAGTGCAAAGCAGTGAAAATGGCTATGTGCCTTGCGCATTCTGCGCTGAACCCGTTCGGCAAGAAGCTATTAAGTGTAAGCACTGTGGTTGTGAACTCACGCCAACCAAAGAAAAAGACGAAATATCAGATTCTGAATTTGTTAAGTATGGATTAAAAAATGAGCTAATACTTGACGAGATATCTGTTGAAGACCTGGCTAAAAAATTTGAATTGGAAATGCCAAATCATTCACTGCCCGCCATAATGGTCACCAAAGCATCAGTGATAAGTTCGATTAAATCATCAATGCCTGAAGAAATGGGACGTAGATTTGAGTTGCTTCTTGAAGAAGAACTAAAAAAGCTTAAAGCCTGAGATAAATACCAATTACGACCTCGCCACGGCGGGGTTTTTTATTGCCTGGAGATCGTAATGTCAGAGAAAGTAGGAGAGGTGTATTACGAGGTGGGCGCTGATATAACCCACCTTTTGCAGGGGGAAAGCTGCTGAGAAGGTTCTCGATGCTCTCGATAAGGCGGCTCAGAATTCAGACAAAAGCCGCAGCGTGCGACAGGGTAAAACTGATCCTACCCACGTAATGTGGACACGCCCTAAGCGAGGATTTGGTTTTCGAACTGTTCCGGGCTGATACCACCGCAGGCACTGTGGCGACGCCAGCGATTGTAATCACACTCGATATAATTGAACA
>NZ_MRUL01000022.1 GCF_002006995.1 Izhakiella australiensis
AAATCAATTTTGAGTCATTTTCTCGCCAGAGTGCAAAATCACTAAATCCTTCACAAGCCACGCCGCTGTTGAGTTTGCGGCCCTCATGAAAATATCCGATCAGTGCAGAAATGATTTCCCCCCCACAAAACGTTGGCGCACAGGTTTCTGGCCAGGTTAAGTCGCTGAAAGTTAAGTTAGCCGACCGCGTTACCAAAGGGCAGTCAATTGCCGATATTGATGACGTGCCACAGCGTAATGACTTGCGCAACGCAGAAGCTGCACTCAACGTGGTTAAAGCGGAACGTCAGGCCAGGCAGGCGCTATTGAAGCAGGCCGAACTGCGTTTTAAGCGTCAGCGCCAGATGCTGCGAGAGGATGCGAGTTCGCGGGAAGACTTTGAAACTGCCGAAGCCACGCTGGCCACCACTCGCGCGGAATTGCTGTCATTGAATGCCAAACTGGTCCAGGCACAGATTGATGTCGATAAAAAAAAGGTCGATCTGGGTTATACAAAGGTTGTTGCTCCAATGGACGGCACGGTTATTGCCGTGGTCACCCAACAGGGCCAGACGGTGAACGCCAGCCAAAGTGCGCCGACCATTATCAAACTCGCCCGCCTGGACGTGATGACCATTAAAGCCCAGATCTCTGAGGCGGATATCACGCGCGTTTCGCCGGGGCAAAAGGCCAGATTCACCATTTTCTCGGATCCTGATAAGCATTATGACGCCACGCTACGTACCGTTGAACTGGCACCGGAGTCGGTTATGAAAGACGATGCCCTTGCCAGCAACAATTCGGCCTCGGGTTCAGGTACGTCAAACGCTTCGGTGTACTACAATGCGCTGCTGGACGTTCCGAACCCGGATAACCGGCTGCGTATCGCCATGACAGCACAAGTTACCCTGTTGGCCGGCGAGGCAAAAAACACGCTGCTGGTGCCGATTCAGGCGGTGCACAAAGTCGATGGCAACAAGCAACAGGTACAGGTGTTGCTCAGTGATAACACGCTGGAAACCCGCGAGGTCAAAACCGGTATTACCAACAGCGTGGATATTCAGATCCTTGACGGTGTAAAAGTCGGGGAAAATGTTGTGCTGTCGCAGCCGGGTGAGAAAGCGCCAGGGGAAGGGTTTGTACTTTGAGTAATATCATACAGCTGAAGGGCATCAGCCGCACCTATACCAACGGTGGACAGGCGCTTACCGTGTTGAAAGAGATTGATCTGACTATCGCGGCCGGAGAGCTGGTCGCGATCATCGGGGCCTCCGGTTCAGGTAAGTCAACGCTGATGAATATTATGGGCTGTCTCGACGTCCCGGATTGCGGCGACTACTACATCCGCGGCCAGAATGCTGCCCGGCTTTCACCAGATGAGTTGGCAAGGACCCGCCGCGAGCATATCGGCTTTATCTTCCAGCGTTACCATTTAATGCCCGACCTTAGCGCGTTAGGTAACGTCGAAATTCCGGCGATTTATGCCAATAGCGAGCGTGACAAGCGCCGTCTGCGAGCCGCTTCACTGCTCGGCAGGCTTGGGCTGGAAGGCCGCGAACACCATAAGCCGGGAGAACTTTCCGGCGGTCAGCAGCAGCGGGTAAGTATTGCCCGCTCGCTGATCAACGGTGGCGAAATCATCCTTGCGGATGAGCCGACCGGCGCGCTGGATACGCAGTCCGGTCAGGAGGTGCTGGCAATACTCAGCGAACTGAATCAGCGTGGTCACACCGTGGTTATCGTGACTCACGATATGAAGGTCGCGCAGTACGCAAACCGTATTATTGAGCTGCGTGACGGCGAAATAATCTCTGATACCGGTAGTTGCGCTACCTCCGGGGTTGCCCTCGCTCCGCCTGACAGCGTTCAGCAAAGCCGCTGGCAGAGTCTGTTCGACCGCACCCGTGAATCCCTGCAAATGGCGCTAAAAGCGATGAATGCGCACCGCCTGCGCACGACGTTAACCATGACGGGCATTATCTTTGGCATCGCCGCCGTTGTGACGGTCGTGGCACTGGGTGAAGGTGCCAAGCAGCGAACCCTGGAGAATATTAAACAGCTGGGAACCAACGTGGTGAGCATTTTTCCGGGGAGGGATTTTTTTGATGACAGCGCCGAAAGCATCCGTACGCTGGTTCCGGCAGATGCAGAGGCGTTAGCAAAGCAGGGGTTTGTTGACAGCGTCAGCCCCGAAGTTAACGCCTCAGACAACATTCGTTTTCTCGGCAAATCCGCCACCGCTACGATCAACGGCGTTGGGCGCGATCATTTTCGCGTTAACGGTATTGAGCTTTTGCAGGGAGCAACCTTCCGGGACGACCGAAATGCCCAGCAGGAAGTGATCATTGATGAAAACGCCCGCAAGGCGCTATTTGACGATGCGGGATTACAGGCGTTGGGTCAAATCGTCTTTCTTGGCTCGGTGCCTGCGCGGGTCGTCGGTATAGCTAAAAGCAATAACCGTAGCTATGCGCCAAACCGCATTACCGTCTGGATGCCTTACAGCACGGTGATGTACCGAATGGTAGGAAAACCGGTGCTGACCAGCATCAGCGTCCGGCTTAAGGACAATGTTGCTAACGAGGCGGCGGTAAGCGCTATTTCTCAGCTATTGACCCAACGCCACGGAGTGAAAGATTTCCAGCTCTATAATTTCGAACAGATTCGAAAATCTGTCGAACGGACCTCACTGACCTTCAGTATTCTGATTCTGATGGTGGCCTGCATCTCGCTGATGATCGGCAGTATTGGGGTGATGAACATTATGCTGGTGTCGGTGACCGAACGTACCCATGAAATTGGCGTGCGTATGGCGGTAGGCGCGCGGCGCAGCGATATCATGCAGCAATTCATGATTGAGGCCGTGCTGGTGTGTCTTATCGGCGGCGCGTTGGGTATTGCGCTATCGTACGCCGCCGGCGCGTTGTTTACCGCACTGGCGGGCAGCATGTTTACCGCTATTTATTCGTGGCAGGCCGCGGCTGCTGCATTCTTCAGCTCAACGTTAATCGGCATGATCTTTGGTTATCTCCCCGCTCGCAAGGCGGCAAGGATGGACCCGGTCGTTTCACTGGCCAGCGAGTAACCCATGAAAACATTATCCCCTTTAGTTGTATGCCTTGCAGCCCTGCTTAGCGCCGGCTGCGCAAACTTCCTGAAAAGCGATTACCAAACTCCTGAGGTGAAATACCCTGCAAGCTGGTATCAGGGTGCTGCTGCCGGAGAGACGGCGCCGTTTGACTGGCAAGCGTTTAACGACCCACGACTCGATGGTTGGCTGCGGCAGGTTATAGCGCGCAATAACGACGTGGCTGGGGCGGTGCTGCGCGTGTATCGCGCCCGGCTTGACGAGGAGCGGGTTGGCATCGCGAACGATCCGGGACTTAAAGGGTCGCTCGGCGTGAATAGCAAAAAGCAACTGGACGGCTCAGCTGGCTGGCGCAGTGGCAGCGACGCCAATCTCGATACCCGTTATGAGCTGGATCTGTGGGGCAAGATAGCGCGCCAACGTGACGCGAAAGCGTGGGCGCGTGAGGCCTCAGAAGAGGATTTGCGTGCTGCCCGCCTGACGCTACTCTCAGATGCCAGTAATAACTATTGGCGCATCGGCTTAATTAACCAACAGCTGTCTGTCCTTCAACAGAGTATCGATTACGCAAAAGAGACGCTGCGTCTGGCTAATGCTCGCTACGCAGCGGGCGGCGCTTCCTTGCTGGATGTGGTGGACGCTCAGCAGGGCATGCTATCCCAGGAGAACAGACTGACCGCGTTGCAGAATGAACGTTTAAAGGCGCTTAACCAGCAGGCCGTTCTGCTTGGCACCGCGCCGGGCAGCCCGATTGTCGAACCAAAAGCGTTACCGACGGGACCGCTGCCGCAGGTCAATGTGAATATTCCGGTCAACGCGCTGCGGCACCGACCGGATATCAGCGCCAAAGAGTGGCGGGTGCGTGAAGCGCTGACCACGGTTGATATCCGGCGCAGCGAATTTTATCCGGCGTTCAGTCTGACCGGCTCGCTTGGCACAAGCAGCAGCACGCTCATTGCCTTCCTGCACAATCCTGTCGGCACCGTTGGCGCAAACCTGACGCTGCCGTTCCTGGACTGGAGAGCAAGAGGCGTGGACGTGAAGATTGCGCGCAACGACTACGAACAGCGGGTGCTGGCGTTTAAACAGGCACTTTACAAGGCGATGAGCAGTATAGAGGATGCGCTTTCTTTGCGTCATCAACTGCTTGAACAAGAGACGCGCCTGCGTGATGGTCTGGAACTGGCGAAAAAATCAGAGAAGCTAAATGAAGTGCGTTACCGGCAGGGCGCGGTGCGGATTTCGTTCTGGCTTGATGCCCAGGATAAACGCCGCCAGGCCGAGCTGTTACTCGATGAAAATCGCTTTGACCAGTTAAATAATCTGGTAAAAATCTATCTGGAGTTTGGCGGTTCAGCGACTTTCCCAGGCGCCGACCAGCCGGCTGGAATCGCTTTTTAACCAGCAATAAATTAACGCCGCCAGCAAAACTGGCGGCGTTAAACACGCGTTTACCAATTATCTCTGGTATTGAATCAGGCTTTGAACTCCTGCACTGCGCCTGGATGCTGACACCATGTGGCATACCAGCTTTTAAACAGGCCGAGCTGTTTCTCCACGTAGCCGCGCTGGCTTTCACTCAATGCATCGCTATGATTAAAATGCAGCCGGTATTCACTGTCCCCTTGCAGCACCATCATATGCTTAAAATAGAGCACCAGATCGGGGCCGGCATCAAACGATGACAGCACCGCCAGCGCCTGCTCAAGTTCAAGGGCCCGCTGGCGAGCATCCCCATTACCTGTAGCGGCGGCTTTGGCAAGATTGCAAAGGTGTAGCACTTCTTTTGGCAGCACATTGCCGATACCGGTAATCGCGCCAACCGCCCCACAGTTAACAAAGCCATGGAAAACGGCGGTATCCACGCCAATCATCAGGGTGACATCATCATCCTTGCTGGTGATATTTTCTGCGGCGTAGCGTAAATCAGCATCGCCGCCAAACTCTTTAAAGCCAATCAGGTTAGGATGCTCAGCGCGCAGCGCGAAGAAAAGATCGGCACGCGTGGCAAAGCCATAATACGGGCTGTTATAAATCACCGCCGGCAGATCGGAGGCCGCGTCAAGAATGGCTTTAAAATGCGCTTTTTGCGCACTGATCACCGTCCCGCGCGATAGCACGCGAGGAATCACCATCAGCCCTTTAGCGCCAACCTTTTGCGCATGGGCCGCATGAGCGACAGCAGTTGCCGTATTGACTGCTCCGGTGCCAACGATCACCGGAATTCCGGCAGTGACCAGCCGCTCGACGCCTTCCATGCGCTGAGCATCAGTCAGCAACGGCCAGTCCCCCATCGAACCGCAATAAACAACTGAGGACATTCCTGCTGCGATAAGCTGTTGAGCTTTCTTTACCAGCGCATCAAAGTCAGGAGTACGATCGTCTTTACATGGCGTCATTAACGCCGGAATGACACCAGAAAATATATCCGATTTCATATTTATCTCCAGGAAACAGAACACCTGAAATAATGTGAAAATCACTTTATTTCATTGCGAACAGCGCAAAAGGCCTGACAATGGTCACAGGTAAACAACGACCAGATATGATTACACCCCGTCCGCTAAATTATTTTTTCGCCGGCGGGGTTATTAACAAAAAATAGTAACTACATAATAAAAATATTGATCTATTAACCGTTATTTTTGGCAGCTGAAGTTAACAAAGAGGCATCCAATTTATTAAGCACATTTTTAAGCTGCTCTTTTTGGCTCGCCGTATACTGTGGGATGGGTTCCCGCACCGGACCGACGCGCAGCCCGAGGATCTCACAGGCGGCCTTCACGCCGCTGTTATAACGGCCGCTGGCGAGCAGGCGAATTAATGGATTAATCTGCCGCCAGATATCAGCAATTTTTTGCGCGTCCCCCTGCTCACTCGCCTGCTGTAATTGCAGTAATGCCGGCGTCATAAAGTTAGCAATACCCATTACCATACCCGGCGCCTTTAATAGTAACGCTGGCAGCATCAGTACATCCTCGCCGTTAAGCAAGGTTATATCCTGCGCGTGTTCGGCCAACAGGGTATTCATCTGCAAAATATTGGCAGAAGAGTCTTTAACATATTTCACCTGCGGAATTTCA
Source organism: Izhakiella australiensis (assembly GCF_002006995.1). GTDB lineage: Bacteria > Pseudomonadota > Gammaproteobacteria > Enterobacterales > Enterobacteriaceae > Izhakiella > Izhakiella australiensis. The sequence goes on from NZ_MRUL01000022.1 coordinate 6,151, forward strand.
CGTGCCAGCTTAACTAAAAAATCAACGTCAAGATGCAGGCCGGTAGCAGGCGGGAAATTATAGGCGCAAATGGGCAGCGAAATAGCATCCGCCACGCCAGCATAATAACGCCAGGCTTCATCAAAGCCGATAGGCTCATAATAAGGCGTAGCCAGCATCACTGCCGTCGCACCGATCCGCTCAGCGTGCTGAGAAAACGCCACCGCTTCACGCGTTGAGGTTGCCCCGGTATGCGCCAGCACCGCCGCCCGACCGGCGGTCTGATCGACCACAATTTCAACTAACTGCAAACGTTCCTGATGAGACAAGGTAGCGAATTCGCCCGTGCCGCCCGCAGGCACAAAACCGTCAACGCCGTCCTTAATCCCCTGCTCCACCAGCGCGCGCAGCGCCTTTTCATCAATTTTTTCACCGTCCGCCGTGAAGGGGGTAACAATTGCGGAAAGTACACCTTTAAGCGTCATAATAAAGTCTCCGTAAGTTAAAGCGGTGCAAAACCATCTGCCAGTTCGTCACCGGCATCAGCGGCGATTAGCAGAAAACCATTGATACGGGCTCGCCCGGTTAACGCTGGCGTTATCATCAGTCGCGAACCTTCAGAACGAACCCGCCGGGCCGTAACGGTAAAAGTCGAATCAATAATGCTGGAGGTCGTCAGTACATCATCCGGCTTGAGCAGGCCCATGGTGACCAGACGGGCATAAAAAGCACTGCTGCCAGTGCCGCAGGGTGAACGATCGATAACCCCCGGCGGGGCCACAACCACAATCTTCGCCCGTCCGGGTTCTGCCGGGTGATGCTGATAAAATAACACCTGGTAAACATCGAGCCGTTCGCCATTGGCCGGATCGCGCACGCCGTCGCGGGTATAGGCTGATCTTATCTGTCGGGCAAGACGCACAATCTCGCTGGCATTGTCCCGCTGCAACGACAGTCCTATCCGCTCGGCATCAACTGAAATGTAATAATCGCCGCCGTACAGCAGCTCAACATCCATGGCGCGTCCCTCCACCAGGCATTGACTGCGGCTGATGCAGTAGGATTCGACGTTGATCATGGTGATATCAACCAGCTGGCCATTTTGACGACGCGCTTCGATACCAATAGCGCCGGCAGGCGTGCGAATGTTGAATTCAACGCTACCATCCGCTTGCAGCGGCAGCTCAGGCAATAAACCAAGCTCAATAATGACGCTGGCAAAGCCAATCGTGCAGTGACCGCACATTGGCGGATAAGCGCCAGGCTCAAGGAAAACCGCGCCGATATCGCAGCCATCCTGCTTGCCGTAAACCGGTAAAACCGCGCAGGTCAGGCCGCCGCCGCGCGGTTCGTGAACCAGCCGGCGCCGCCAGTGATCGGCATGATCGCGCAGCCAGCTGCGGGCGCTGTCAACCGTGCGCGCTTCCTGCGGCAGGGTAATACCGGACAGCACAATGCGCGTTGGATTACCGCCGGTATGGCTATCAACAACGCCGATCGCCTGGCGCTGTTCTTTTTCCAGCCAGGCATCAACCGCCGCTGGCAGCCTGAATGGCGCGCTCATCAGCCCGCGACCTGAAACAACGGCGCGTCGAGAGCGCCAGCATCAACCGCAATGCCAAGCCCCGGCGCCATTGGCGCTTTGCCACGTCCCTGCACCGAGCGCGGCTGATAGCCCGCCACGTGTTCACGCGTCCAGTCGTTAAAGAATGAGGCATGCAGTAACGCATCCGGCCGGGTGCTGGCAGCGACATGCGCCACCGCCGCGCTGGTTACATCACCGCCCCAGACGTCTTCAATACAGATGGTCATGCCTAAATCCTGGGCAAGATCGCGCATGCGGATGGCACCGCTTATGCCCCCTACGCGGGCAAGTTTGATATTGACCGAACAGGCATTCGCCTCGTATTTAGCCCGGTAAAGCTCCGCTGCGTTAGTCACCGACTCATCCATCGACAGCGGCAGCGAGCTCATGCGCTGCACCAGCGCACAATCTGCGGTATCGCGGCACGGCTGCTCAACCAGCACGTTAAGCCCTGCCATTTCACTTACGGCTTTCATCGCCGCCTGCAGATTCCAGCCACCGTTAGCGTCAGCGACAATCACCGCATCAGCCGGGCAGGCTTCAATCACCCGGCGCGTACGCAGCGCGTCTTCAAACGGGTCGTTGCCGACTTTCAACTGGAAACGATTAATACCGGACAGGCTGCGCAACCGTACGAATTCAGCCATCGCCTCAGGCGCAGCCAGCGGAACGGCTTCATACAGCGGAAAATCCGCCTGGGCTATCCCGCCGGTCAGCATGGCGATCGGTAATCCCGCCGCCTTACCCAGCAGATCCCAACAGGCGATATCGATGGCGCTTTTCGCGCCCTGCTGGTCAAGCAATAGCGCATTCATCCGCTGATGAATAACAGAGAGGTTTCGCGGGTCCAGCCCAAGCAGCGCTGGCGCCATCACCTGTATTCCGGCCCGAATTCCCTCAGCAAATGCCGGCAGGTAAGTGCCGCCCAGCGTGCTGCTTTCTCCCCACCCTTCCTGGCCATCATCCGTGCGAATACGCACCAGCGTTGATGCCTGACTCTGGGCCGCGCGGCCGCCCGACATAACGTATTCGCCATGGGCGTAGGTCAGCTGATAACCAAAAACCTCAATTGCAGCAATTTTCATTGTCGGCACATCCGTAGTGATTGGTAATGGGTAATATATTACATTGCACGCTTAAGCTGTCAATCAGGTTTTATTCACCCTCGCGTAAGCTGAAAATGCCTCACTCGCGAAACAGCGCTGCCAGGTGCGGATTCAAAAACAAATTATCAGGATCGTTTTCACGGCGAATACGTTGAAAGCGGTGATAGTCAGGGTATAGCGCCTCGACCCGCTGTCGATCGAGAAAATGGAGTTTTCCCCAGTGAGGACGCGCATTGAACGGACGCAGCTCGGCATCGACTGCGCGTAAAAAATGCTGGTAATCCCGGCCAATTTCGCCGGAAACCGAAAGCGACACGCTATCCCGGCCGTTCTGCGCCGACAAAAAGCCGCGATCGGCCTGTTGCCAACGCACCTGCAGCGGCGAAATCTGATCGGGAAATCGCTGTTTCATCAGGGTGCAGATAGCGGCCATCGCTGCGCGGGCGTCTGCGGCGCTGACCATATATTCCAGTTCATGAAATTCTGCCACCGTGGTGCCATCAGGATAAATACGGTAGGCCCGGTCGGTACGGTTATTCATCTGGCCGGTCGGCTCATCACGACCATCGTCCGGCAGCTCGCGCAGCAGTTTGACAAAACAGTGGTCGGCCGGCACCTCGCCAAGCTTGTACAGCTGTGCAGAGCGAGCCGCAGGCATCCACCAGAAGGAAAAATGGCGATACTCAGCCAGCAAATAATCCCACTGACGCAGCACCTCCGACAGCGGCAGAATGATATTTTCCTCCCGCAGTTTATATCGTTCGACCAGCTGCAAACCAACGCGCAACACCGGACCAAGCATGCCAACCGCCACCTGACCGGCATAAAGCCACTCTGGCTGCGAGCGATCAATATCCACCACCTCGCCGAGGCCATTAACAATGCGCAGGCTGGTTACCCGTGATGACAACGAGCCAAACTGCGTACCGGAGCCTTTCGTTCCGGTGGCAATCGCACCGGCGATGGTCTGAACGTCAATATCCCCCTGATTGGCGATCGATAGTCCTGCCTGCCACAAGGGTTCGCCAAGATCGGCAATCCGCGTTCCTCCCCAGACTTCTGCGCAGCCACTGGACTTATCGACGTTAATGACTCCACTTAGCGCCGACAGGTCCAGCAGCATTCCAGGCGTTTCGACCACCGGCGTAAACGAGTGACCGCTGCCCGCGACGCGTAGCGGCTGACGCTGGCTTACTGCCTGACGAATAGTGGTTATTGCCTGCTGCTCATTGAGCGGGCGCGCTATGCCAGCTGACGTAAAGCGCTGGTTGCCTCCCCAGTTTTGCCATGCGTGACGGGTCATAAGTTTTTCCTCCGGGTGAGCGTCTGTTTTCGACTTGACTCACAAAATTGAAACAAACATGATGTAACCGGCTATCGGTTATCGATTACTATAAACTCTTACCAGCATCCATATCGAGTTTCAAGACTGTCAGGGGAACAAACGTGGCACAGACACAATTGTTAAATCGTCAGGTAGCAAGAGATATGCGAGAAATAGAGAAGATGCCAGTTATTCCGCTGAGACATCACGGGCGTTGGGTTGCCGCTGCCATCATCATACTGGTTGCCGGCGGACTTATTATGTCGATGGTAACCAACCCGCGATTTCAGTGGACGGAGGTGGCGAAGTATCTGTTCGACCCTTCGATTCTTTCCGGATTGCTTACCACCATCTGGCTGACGCTGGCTGCGATGAGTATCGGTATCATACTGGGTACCACGCTGGCGCTGATGCGCATGTCGAAAAACCCGGTGCTGGAGACCATAGCCAACATCTATTTATGGATGTTTCGCGGCACGCCATTGCTGGTGCAGCTCATTTTCTGGTTCAATCTGTCGGCGCTTTATCCGCAGATAACGCTCGGTTTTCCCATCGGCCCGAATCTCGGAACCTTCGACGCCAATACCTACATAACCGTTTACGTTGCCGCGCTACTCGGACTTGGACTTAATGAAGGCGCCTACATGTCGGAGATTGTGCGATCCGGGCTTAATTCGGTACCGACCGGCCAGCGTGAGGCGGCGGAAGCCCTTGGCATGTCAGGCTTTCGCGTCATGTTTCGCGTTATTTTGCCGCAGGCGATGAAGATGATTATCCCGCCAACGGGCAATCAGCTGATCGGCATGCTGAAAACCACCTCGCTGGTAAGCGTCATCGCGCTTGAAGAACTGCTCTACTCCGCCCAGCTGATTTATACCGCCAATTTCCAGACCATCCCGCTGCTTATCGTCGCCTCTTTATGGTATCTGGCGTTGACCACCATTCTGACGCTTTTCCAGCACTTCCTTGAGCGCCATTTTGGCCGGGGCGATCGCCATTCTCAGGTCGCGTCCAGCTCTGCGCGCGAAGAAAGTAATGAAACAGAGAGGAGCGCTTAATATGACGGTTACCCCATCTCAGCCAGCGGCCGGTCAGCACGCGGTGGTTGCCCGTGGCGTCGAGAAAGCCTTCGGTCATCTGGCGGTGTTAAAAGGTATCGACCTGACTATCGAATACGGCAAGGTGTGCTGCATCCTCGGCCCGTCCGGCTCCGGAAAAAGTACCTTGCTACGCTGTATGAATCACCTTGAACGCATTGATAAAGGCCTGCTGCAGGTCGGAGGCAGCCTGGTTGGCTACCGCGAACACAACGGCAAGCTTTATGAGATGAAAAAGGCAGAAATAGCACGCCAGCGCGCCGATATCGGCATGGTTTTTCAGGGATTTAACCTGTTTCCTCATATGTCGGTACTGCAAAACATTATTGAAGCCCCGGTCGGGGTACGCAAAATCAATCGCCGCGAAGCCATCGAGCACGCCAGGCATCTGCTGTCAAAAGTCGGGCTGGCCGCGAAAGCCGATGCTTACCCCCGCACCCTTTCTGGCGGCCAACAACAGCGGGTTGCCATTGCCAGAGCGCTGGCGATGAAGCCACGCCTGATGCTGTTTGATGAACCCACCAGCGCGCTGGACCCCGAACTGGTTGGCGAAGTGCTTACCGTAATGCGTGAACTGGCCGATGAGGGCATGACGATGGTCGTCGTTACGCACGAGCTGGGATTCGCCCGCGAAGTCAGCGATCAGGTGGTGTTTATGGATAACGGCGTCATCGTTGAACAAGGCAACCCCGATCGCTTTTTTAACCACACGCAGCATGCCCGCGCCAAAGCATTCCTTGGCAAGGTTTTATAACTTAACTGGCTGGAGTTTTTATGACCGCGTTACCCGAAACAGTTCGTACCCGCGCTTTTATTAACGGTGAGTTTATTGATGCTGAAAATCAGGCGGTTTTCGATAATTTTAATCCGGCAACCGGCAAGCTGCTAAACCAGATAGCCTTTTGCTCGCCCTCCGACGTTGATCGGGCGGTCAGCGCAGCGCGCGCGGCCTTTAATAGCGGCGTCTGGAGCCAGCTGGCACCGCGTGAGCGTAAACATATCCTGCTGAAATTCGCCGATCTTATTGATGCTAACGCCGCCGAGCTGGCGTTGCTTGATTGCATTGACGCCGGCAAGCCGCTGTGGGACTGCGAAAATTTAGATCTGCCCGACGTTGCCAATAATATTCGCTGGTACGCCGAAGCTATCGATAAGGTTTTCGGCAAGGTCTCCCCTTCGGGCAGCGAAAATCTGGGCATTATCGTGCGTGAGGCGGTAGGCGTAGTCGGCATGGTGCTGCCGTGGAATTTTCCGGCGGGAACGCTTTCATGGAAAATTGCCCCGGCGCTGGCCGCGGGCAATGCCATCGTCGTTAAGCCTGCGGAGCTGGCCTCGCTGTCTGCGCTGCGCATCGCCGAGCTGGCCCATCAGGCCGGGATCCCGGCGGGCATATTTAACGTGGTGCCAGGCCATGGACACATTACCGGCAAGGCATTGGGGCTGCATCAGGACGTCGATATGCTGACCTTTACCGGCTCCACGGAAATTGGCCGGCAGTTTCTGCGCTACGCCGCCGATAGCAACCTGAAAAAAGTGGTGCTGGAGTGTGGCGGAAAAAGCCCGCAAATCGTGATGCCGGATATGGCCGAACGGCTCGATGAGGTTGCTGAAAACCTGGCGAATGCCGCTTTCTGGAACATGGGGCAAAACTGCACCTGCGGCTCGCGTATTCTGGTGCATTCAGCGATTAAAAAACCCTTTATTGAGGCACTGATAAAAGCGGCTGAAGTATGGAAAGTCGGCCCGCCAACCGACCGCAGCAGCAAGCTGGGGCCGCTTATCGAAGCCCCGGCGTTAACGCGCGTTCTGGAAGCCATTGATGCGGCGAAAAAAGCCGGCGCTCGCGTCGTCACCGGCGGCAGTCAGGCACTCAAAGAGAGCGGCGGCTGGTTCGTGGAAGCCACAATTATTGATGACGTCATGCCTGACATGGCGCTGGCGCGGCAGGAAATTTTCGGACCGGTGGTCGCCATCATCAGCTTTGACAGCGAAGACGAGGCGATTACGCTGGCTAACGACTCGACTTACGGGCTGGCCGCTACGCTATTTTCAAACGATATCAATGTGGCCATACGTATGGCGCGCCAGATTCAAGCCGGCACCGTCGCGGTCAATGGCTATGGCGAGGGCGATATCACCACGCCTTTCGGCGGCTACAAAACCTCTGGTTTCGGCGGCTATGACAAAGGCATTGAAGCATTCGATCAATACACGCAGCTGAAAACTATCTGGGTATCGTTGAGCTAACTGCGACCAGCTGACTTATCAGAGCAGAGGCGAGGAAAAAATGAATCTTACCGGACAAAACTTTATTCATGGCGAACGCAGCGGCGAAAGCCGTGAGATGCTGGTCAGCTATGATGCCCACAGCGGTGAAGCGTTACCCTGGAGTTTTCATCAGGCCAGCAGCGAAGAGGCCGCTGCCGCCTGCGTTGCCGCCGGCCAGGCATTTGACGCCTACCAGGCAACTCCGCCGCATCAGCGCGCGCGTTTTCTGGATAATATTGCCGATGAACTGGATGCGCTGGATGATGAATTCATCCGGCTGGTTATGCGTGAAACGGCGCTACCAGAAGGGCGCATTCGCGGCGAAAGAGCCAGAACCAGCGGCCAGATGCGCCTGTTTGCCAGCGTGCTGCGCCGTGGCGATTACCTGGGCGCCCGCATCGACCTGGCATTAAACGATCGTAAACCCCTGCCCCGGCCGGATTTGCGTCAGATGAAACGCGGCGTCGGCCCGGTCGCCGTTTTCGGCGCCAGCAATTTTCCGCTGGCGTTTTCAACCGCCGGGGGAGATACCGCCGCCGCCCTTGCCGCCGGCTGCCCGGTCGTAATGAAAGCCCACAGCGGCCATATGGCAACCGCCGAATGCGTCGCGCTTGCCATTAGCCGGGCGGTCAGCAAAAGCGCAATGCCAGCTGGCGTATTCAATATGATTTTCGGCGCCGGTATTGGCGAGGTGGTGGTTCGTCACCCGGCGATCCAGGCTGTCGGCTTCACCGGTTCGTTAAAAGGCGGTCGGGCGCTGTGTGATATGGCCGCGGCCAGGCCGCAGCCGATCCCGGTATTTGCTGAGATGAGCAGCATCAATCCGATGATTTTACTACCCGACGCGCTGCAAAATCGCGGCGAGCAAATTGCCCGTGAGCTCAGCGAATCGGTGGTGATGGGTTGCGGACAGTTTTGCACAAATCCAGGTATTTTCATTGCCATCCGCTCAGCGGCGTTCAGTCAGTTTCTGCAGACCATGGCCAGCTATATAGCACAAAGCGCGCCGCAGACAATGCTGAATAAAGGGGTATTAAGCAGCTACGAAAAAGGTCTGAACCAACTTCATCATCATCCGGCACTCAGCCATCTTGCCGGAGCGCCGCAAAAGGGGGACCAGGCATATCCACAGCTATTTAAAGCACAGGCCAGCCTGCTGATCGATGGCGATGCGCTGTTGCAGGAGGAAGTTTTCGGACCGGTTACCATTGCTATCGAAGTCGATGACCAACAGCAGCTGACTCAGGCTCTGGGTGGGCTGCGCGGGCAGTTGACGGCAACGTTAATTGGCGAGCCTGAAGATCTGCATCATTTCTCCACGCTGGTGCCGCTGCTGGAACAAAAAGCGGGACGCCTGCTGATCAATGGCTATCCCACCGGCGTGGAAGTTAGCGATGCGATGGTCCATGGCGGCCCCTACCCGGCAACCTCCGACGCACGCGGTACCTCAGTTGGAACCCTGGCAATCGATCGCTTCTTGCGCCCGGTGTGTTACCAGAACTATCCCGATGCGCTGCTGCCGGACCCGTTAAAAAACGCCAATCCGTTGCACATCACCCGCCTGGTTAATGGCGCCTGGTCCGACGCTGCTCTGGAGTGAGATCTTGCCTGCGCTATGCTGTGGTAATCGACCCGGCATAGCGCATTGCTGGCAAAACAACCTGGTTTTTCTGCTCTGCTTGCACTCCCCCGGCTAGCCCCTGCCCCTTGCCACACCATCTAAAACAACACGAAACACATGGAAATATATGCAATTAAATCATCGACATGATGAAACAAAATATTTCTAAAAAGATTGAATATGTAACAACAATCATTATTATATCGATAATCATTATCACCCATAACGATACGGCTGCTCTGCTGCGCCGTTGCGGTACCTGCCCGCAACTCTGGCGATAGCGCCGGGCATGTCGCAAAACAACACTGAATCTACTTAACACCGCCAGAGCGTTTGCGCCACGGCTAACCGGCCCAATGATTGACGCCATAACGACGATTTCTATCAAGACCATCAGGAATAAAAAGAATGAAGCAACGCTATCTCTGGGTTTTAAATCCTTGTTTACTTGCAATACTTCCGGCCAGTGCCTGGGCTGAGGAACAAAAGGAGCATCAGTTAGTGGTCAGCGCCAGCCGCGCCCAGCGCAGCGTTGAGGATATGGCGCAAACCACCTGGATTATTGAACAGGCAGAGATTGAACAGCAGGTTCAGGGAGGAAAGGAGCTTAAAGAAGTGTTAGCGCAGCTGATCCCAGGAATGGATGTCAGCAGTCAGGGGCGAACAAACTACGGCATGAATATGCGCGGCCGCTCAATGATGGTAATGGTTGATGGCGTGCGCCTGAACTCATCGCGCAGCGATAGCCGCCAGCTGGACGCCATCGATCCCTTTAACATTGAGCGCATTGAGGTGCTCTCCGGCGCAACCTCGTTGTATGGCGGCGGCAGCACCGGCGGCTTAATTAATATCGTGACGAAAAAAGGCCAGGTGGAAAAACAGGTCGAACTGCAAACCGGCGTTAAAAGCGGCTTCAATAGCCGCAGCGATCGCGACGAGAACGTTGCGGCCGCAGTAAGCGGCGGTAATAACAATGCATCAGGGCGACTCTCCGTCGCCTGGCAACGCTACGGCGGCTGGTATGACGGCAATGGCGACGAAACCATTATTGATAATACGCAGACCGGATTGCAGTATTCCGATCGCCTCGATGTGATGGCAACCGGGAGCCTGAAAATCGACGAGCATCAGCAAATTGCGCTGACCTCGCAGTATTACAAAAGCCAGTCCGATGGTCGGCACGGCTTATTTTTGGGTGAAAACTTCTCGGCGGTTACCGGCAACGCCAGCGCCTATAACAAGGGCAACCTTGACTCCGATCGCCTGCCGGGAACCGAGCGTCATCTGATTAACCTCACTTATTCAAACAGCGATTTCTGGGGACAGGATCTGGTGGCCCAGGTCTATTACCGCGATGAGAGCCTGACATTTTACCCCTTCCCTACGCTGTCGCGTAACGCGGTGACCAGCATCGGCGCTTCGCAGCAAAAAACCGATTTTTACGGCGGCAAATTCACCGTCAACAGTAAACCGCTGGACGCGCTTAACCTGACATGGGGGCTGGATGTTGATCACGAAACCTTTACCGCTAATCAGCAGTTCTTCAACCTTGAGCGCGCGGCCGCCAGTGGCGGTATGGTGCTGGATAATGCCTATAATGTTGGTCGCTATCCCGATTACAGCATTACTAACTTTGCGCCCTTCCTGCAAACCAGCTACGACATCAGCGCGGTTACCCTGAGTGCCGGCGTGCGCTATCAGTACACCGAAAACACCGTCGACGACTTTGTCGGTTATCCCCAGCAACAGGCTATCGCCAACGGAACAGCACGTTCGGCAGAGGCGGTCCCCGGCGGCAAAACCAATTACAACAACCTGCTGTTTAACGCCGGTATCGTCGGACATATCAGCGACAGGCAGCAGCTCTGGTTCAACTTCTCACAGGGCTTCGAGATACCCGACCTGGCTAAATATTACGGCGCAGGAAACTATCAGCTGGTTAACGGGCAATACCGGTTAATAAACAGCGTTAACGTCAATGATTCAAAGCTGGATGGTATTAAGGTCGACGCCTATGAAATTGGCTGGCGCTATACGGGCGACAGTTTGCGCAGCCAGCTGGCAACCTATTATTCGCAGTCTGACCGGACGATTAATATTAACAAGAACGATATGACTATCAGTCTGGAAAACGATAAGCGGCGTATTTATGGCGTGGAGGGCCAGGTCGATTATTTCTTCACTGACAGCGACTGGAGCACCGGCGCGAATTTTAATCTCATCAAATCGGAAACCCGACAGAACGGCAACTGGCGCAAGCTTAGCGTCGACAGTGCCAGCCCGTCCAAAGCCAGCGCCTGGCTAAGCTGGGCGCCAGATAATTGGGCACTGCGATTACAGGGTACGCAAACTTTCGATGTCTCTGACGCCGCGGGCAATAAAATCGACGGTTATGGCACTGTCGATTTCCTCAGCAGCTACCAATTCCCTGTCGGTAAGCTCAGCTTCAGCATTGAAAACCTGCTGGATAAAGATTACGCCACCGTCTGGGGTCAACGCGCGCCCGGTCTCTATAGTCCGACCTATGGTGCTGCTGACCTCTACACCTATAAAGGACGCGGCCGTACTTTTGGCCTGAACTACTCGCTGGTGTTTTAAGGTCGCGCGCGCTCAGCATTTATTCCCCGGCTAACGACGCAATAAATGCTGACCGCCGTGTCAGATCAATCCTCGTCAAATAGTGGGTTGCCGCCAATAGGTTGATCCTTATCAAGCGGCTGCGGGGCAAAACAGCGCTTAATGTTGGCGCTTTTTGCCACTTTTCGCACTTGCTTTTTTCGCCGCTCTATTCTGGGAGATCAAGGTGCTGCCACTATTATTACGCTGTCATACGTTACGATTAAGAATTAAACAACTGGAACAACATAATCGCCAGCTGGAGCGCCAATTAAATACCGCTCGCGACTGTATCCGCATGCAGGCAGAAAAAAACTTTCTCCTTTACAACCAGTGCCGACGCTGTAAAAGACCGCAAAGCGCGCAGATACTTGAGCTGACCGAGCGCTAACGTCGCGCTGTTAAGCCTGGCCTGGCGCAGCGTCCCTGCCGCGCCGATGAGCGCCCCTTTTCTGAAAATACAGGCAAACGCTTATAAAAGTGCTGGCTGTACGGTTCGGGACAGCGCAGGCTGATCATGTTCCCGACCTGCCTCATCAAGACGAAATACGCTAACGATGCTTTGCAGATTCAGCGATTGCTCCTGCATTGATGCGGCGGCGGCGGCGGACTCCTCAACCAGGGAAGCATTCTGCTGCGTGGTGGTATCAATTTGCCCCATTGCGATATTAATTTGCGCGATGCCATCGCTCTGCTCACGGCTGGCTTGGGCAATTTCGTCAATCAGCTGCGTCATATGCTGCACGTTATTGATCACTTCGCCCATGCCGCCATCGGCCTGCTCAACCAGGCTGCGCCCGGAAGCGATACGCGCAACGGTGTCATCAATCAGCACCTTTATTTCCCGTGCCGCCGAGGCGCTACGCTGCGCCAGCGTGCGCACCTCACCGGCAACAACAGCAAAGCCGCGGCCGGACTCTCCCGCGCGCGCAGCTTCTACCGCCGCGTTCAGCGCCAGGATATTGGTCTGAAAAGCGATGCCGTCGATGACCTGAATAATGTCCGACATTTTAGAAGAAGACTGATAAATCTCCTGCATACGCGCAGAAACAGCGGTCATCACCGCACCGTTTTGCGTCACCACGGAAGAGGTCGCGCTGACATATTGCTTGGCTCTCTCGGTGTTAGCGGCGGTGTTGTCGATAGTTGAGGTAAATTCTTCCATCGTAGCTGCGGTCTGTACGATGCTGGCGGCCTGCTCTTCCGTCCGGCTGGCAAGGTCGGTGTTGCCACTGCTGATCTCAGCGGCCGCCAGCGTAATGCTGTCAGCACCCTGGCGCACTTTTTGCACGGTGTTACGCAAGTTTCCGGTCATTTCGCGCAGGGAGAGCATCAGCTGGCCAAGCTGATCGCGTGAATCGACAACCACGTTAATTGCGAGGTTACCGGATGCCACCTCACGGGCCACCTGTACCGCAGCCTGCAGCGGACGAGTAATGCTACGGGTAATCAGCCAGGCCAACATGCCGCCCGCGGCGATAGCAAAAATGCCCAGAAAAATCAGGAAGCGAATCGCCGACATGCCGTTATTCTGAATCGTGTCGCCGCAGTTATCGGTCATAAACCTTTCGTACTCGACAAACGCCTTGACGCTGTCGGAATACGCACCCATTGATGGCAGCATCCGGGTTTTAATCGCTTCGTTAACGCTGGCCTCATTGCCCTGTTCGCTGGCCTGCATAATTTCAGCGCGCAGCGTAACGTACGCAGTTCTTTTTTCAGCGATTGCACTTAACAGCTGGCGGCCGCGCTCGGAGGATACACTGCTGTCGAGCTGCTTTTGCAGCTGGCTGGCGCGCTCAGAGTTTTTCTTCATCCGGCCGCTGGCGAAGCTTTTGATGCCGTCATTTTTGGTTGCCATCACCGATAGCCCCAACGCGGCGTTGGCGTCAATAATTGACAGCCATTCGCTGGCCAACCGCTCGTTGACGAGGTAATAACCGGTTACGCGTTCCGTTTCATGCATAATGGTACTGATTCTGAATATACCGATAGCTGCCATTCCGGTTACCAGCGTCAGCACCAGAAAAAAACCGCTGCCAAGTCGGGTACCTACCCCGAGATTTCTTATTTTCATCGCTATCCCCTCACTCAGCCATCATCATTGCCGTTAGCACTTGCCGCTGCTGCTATGCGCAGCACTGAACTGAAACAAGGCCCGGCCTGTTAATAAAGTGTTATTTTCACCATACTGATGATTATCGGTCGCGCTGCAGGGCTCTTTAGGGCCAGCTTAGGTGAAATAAATTAACCTGTTTTAAGGCAGAGTCGGCGCCGTTGCAGCAAACATCCTGGTGATTTAGCGCCGACGAACAAAGCCCGTCGAACGGGCCGGTTCTTCACGCTCAGGCCGACGTTTCGCCCGGCAGCAGGCGCTATTTCTGCCCCAGCGGCGAGCGCAGCCCTGGACACAACGCCCGCGGGTGAACCGGCTAACACAGGCCTTTTCGCTGCCTTAACCGCAGCGCACTAAACTTAAATCCGGTAACTGATTCCCGCAGGGAGTATCAATAATGGAAATTCGGCCTTTCACCGAGGGCGATCGCCCATTTCTGCGTACGCTGTATTTAGCCTCGCGCAAGGCAAACTGGCACTGGCTGGACCCGGGTTCCTGGCGGCTGGAGGATTTTGACCGGATTATTATCGGCGAACGCGTATGGGTGGCGATTGAACAGGGGCACCGGGTGGGTTTTGCCGCAGTTAGCGTAAGCGATAACTTTCTGCATAGCCTGTATATCGATCCCGCCTGGCAGCGGCGTGGGATTGGCAATGCGCTGCTGGATGAAGTTGAAGCAAGCTTTACGTCAACCGGCGCGCTGAAATGTCTGTCTGCCAATACCGCCGCACAGGCGTTTTATATACAGCGCGGCTGGCAAATGGTGTCTCATGGAGAAAGTGAACAGGGAAAATACGTGCTGATGCATCTGAAGAAATAGATCAGGCCGCCGTCAGCTGCGGCCTGCGCTGTTATACCGCCCTGAAGGCGATATCATCGGGAATGACCTCACCGCGCCAGTAGAGCTGCGCCGCCACCCGACCGGCCAGCTGACGATACAAAGCGGTAAACTCGCTGTCAGGTCGGCGGATCACTGTTGGCTGTCCACAGTCAAGATCTTCACGCAAGGTAATGTGTAACGGCAGCTGGCTTAGCAACTGGGTATGGTATTGCTCCACCAGACCTTCCGCTCCGCCGCTGCCAAAAATGGGCTCCTGATGACCGCACTGACTGCAAATATGCATACTCATATTTTCGACGATGCCCAGTACCGGAACATTGACTTTATTGAACATCACGATGCCTTTGCGCGCATCAATCAGCGCAATATCCTGCGGGGTAGTCACCACCAGCGCGCCGGTTACCGGGACATTTTGCGCCAGCGTGAGCTGGATATCACCCGTGCCCGGCGGCATATCCAGCACCAGATAATCAACGTCAGGCCACAAGGTTTCATTGAGCAGCTGCAACAGCGCTTTGCTGGCCATCGGCCCGCGCCACACCATGGCGTTATCGTCCGTCACCAGATAGCCAATCGAATTGGTCGCCAGACCGTGAGCCATAATCGGCGCCATATGGGTTCCATCCGGCGAGGTTGGCCTTTCACCATCCGAACCGAGCATGGAGGGAACCGAAGGCCCATAGATATCAGCGTCCAGAACGCCAACTCTGGCGCCTTCCGCCGCCAGCGCCAGCGCAAGGTTAACCGCCGTGCTGGATTTACCTACGCCGCCTTTACCCGAGCTGACGGCAATAATATTTTTAATGCCGTTAATACCCGGCTGACTTTTAACCCGCTTCAGCGTGGCTATCTGGTGATGTAGCTTCCAGCCGATCGCCTGCGCGCCCGTCAGGCGCAGCAGCTCGCCGCTGACCTGCTCTTGTAACTGCTCAAATCCCTGCTGCCAGGCAAACGGCATGACCAGTTCCAGATACAGGGTATCATCGATTAATGCGCAGTGGTGCAGCGCTTTCAGCGCAGTTAAATTTCGTTCAAGCGTTGGATGCTCAAATGCTGCCAGCGTACCCACGACCAGTGCGCGCAGCGCTTCCGGTGATTGCTGACTGGGGGATTGTGAACCCATCCCGACTCCTTTGATTATTCTCATCGTTCATGCAACGGACAGATAAGGTTAAGCATACCAGATGTGGCTATACGCTGCGGCGACGCTGCAAAAATTCCCGTCAACAATCGCCATCACATTCGGGTTCTGTTTACGCCGGGGCGCGGTTTCAGGTAACATCAAGGCCCCTTTTTCATTCAGGAATAGCAAGTCTCACTATGACTCAAGTCGCGAAAAAAATAATGGTAACGTGCGCCCTGCCGTACGCTAATGGCTCCATACATCTCGGCCACATGCTTGAGCATATCCAGGCAGATATATGGGTGCGTTACCAGCGAATGCGCGGCCATCAGGTGTACTTCATCTGCGCGGACGATGCCCACGGCACGCCTATCATGCTAAAAGCGCAGCAGCTGGGGATCCCCCCGGAGCAGATGATCGCCGAAATGAGTCAGGAGCATCAGACGGACTTCGCCGGCTTTAACATTAGCTACGACAACTATCACTCCACCCATGGCGAGGAGAACCGCGAGCTGTCAACGCTGATTTACCGGCGCCTGAAGGACAACGGTTTTATTAAGAACCGCACCATTTCTCAACTTTACGATCCGGAAAAAGGGATGTTTTTACCTGACCGTTTTGTTAAAGGCACTTGTCCGAAGTGCAAAGCCGCCGATCAGTACGGCGACAACTGCGAGGTTTGCGGAGCAACCTATAGCCCGACCGAGCTTATCGAACCGAAGTCGGTGGTTTCCGGCGCCACGCCGGTTATGCGTGACTCAGAGCATTTCTTCTTCGATCTGCCGGCCTTTAGCGACATGCTCAAAAGCTGGACCCGATCCGGCGCGCTGCAGGAGCAGGTGGCCAATAAAATGCAGGAGTGGTTTGAATCAGGATTGCAGCAGTGGGATATCTCACGCGATGCGCCCTATTTCGGCTTTGAAATCCCCGACGCGCCGGGCAAATATTTTTACGTCTGGCTGGATGCGCCGATCGGCTATATGGGCTCGTTTAAAAATCTGTGCGATAAGCGCGGCGATATCGACTTTGATGAGTTCTGGAAAAAAGACGCCACCACCGAGCTTTATCACTTTATCGGAAAAGATATCGTCTATTTCCACAGCCTGTTCTGGCCGGCAATGCTGGAAGGAAGCGGCTTTCGCAAACCGGATAATCTGTTTGTGCATGGCTACGTTACGGTCAACGGCGCAAAAATGTCTAAATCCCGTGGCACCTTTATTAAAGCCAGCACCTGGCTTAACCACCTTGATGCCGACAGCCTGCGCTATTACTACGCGGCGAAGCTATCTTCCCGCATTGACGACATCGACCTCAGCCTTGAGGATTTCGTTCAGCGCGTGAATGCCGACATCGTCAATAAAGTGGTCAATCTCGCATCGCGTAATGCGGGCTTCATCAACAAACGTTTTAACGGTCAGCTTTCAGCACACCTCGCCGACCCGGCGCTGTATAAAACCTTTACCGATGCCGCGCAAAGCATCGGCGATGCGTGGCACGCGCGCGAATTTAGTCGCGCCGTTCGCGAGATCATGGCGCTGGCCGACCTGGCTAACCGCTATGTCGATGAGCAGGCTCCGTGGGTGGTGGCTAAGCAGGAAGGCCGCGATGCCGATCTGCAAGCTATCTGCACCATGGGGATCAACCTGTTTCGGGTGCTGATGAGCTGGCTGAAGCCAGTACTGCCTTCGCTAAGCGAGCGTACGGAAGCCTTCCTGCAAACCGAGCTGAGCTGGGACAGCATTCAGCAGCCGCTGCTTAACCATACCATCGCGCCCTTTAAAGCCCTTTACAGCCGCATCGAAATGGACAAGGTCAGTGCGATGGTCGATGCTTCTAAAGGAGAGGCTGCCGCTGCGGCGAAACCGGCGCTGACCGGTGCGCTGGCCGAGCAACCCATTCAGGAAACCATCACCTTTGACGACTTCGCCAAAGTGGATATGCGTATTGCGCTTATTCAACAGGCGGAGTTCGTTGAAGGCTCCGATAAGCTATTGCGTCTGCAGCTGGATTTAGGCGGCGAAACCCGGCAGATTTTCTCCGGTATTCGTGCGGCCTACCCCGATCCATCGCTGCTGGTAGGGCGGCTGACGATTATGGTCGCTAACCTGGCGCCGCGTAAAATGCGCTTCGGCGTCTCCGAGGGCATGGTCATGGCGGCCGGCCCCGGCGGAAAAGATATCTTCCTGCTCAGCCCCGACAGCGGCGCTCAGCCTGGAATGCAGGTAAAATAGGCTAACAGTCCCGGGGCGGTATCTGCCGCCCCCTTTTAACCTCATCGCCGCAGGCGGTTCAGCCCAGGCACTCTGTAACCGCAGAGCCCGGCGATGAAAGCAGGTCGTAGTAATGAAACAACTCTGGCGCTATCTGCGCGCGTTTCTGATTATTTACCTTTGCCTTTATGCCGGCAATGGCGTTGCCGCGCTGCTTCCCGTCACTATCCCGGGCAGCATACTCGGCATGCTGATACTGTTTGCGCTGCTGGCGACGCAAATTTTGCCGCCGGACTGGGTTAAGCCGGGCTGCCATTTGCTGATTCGCTACATGGCCCTGCTGTTTGTCCCGATCAGCGTCGGCGTGATGAATTATACCGACCTGCTACAAGCGCAGTTCGGACCGATCGTCGTTTCCTGCCTTATCAGCACACTCATCGTGCTGGTGACCGTCGGGCTTTGCGCGCATCATTTTCAGCGCGACGGCAAAGCCGCGCAGGAGGAATCAAAACCATGAGCGATATCTGGTGGTCACTGCCTTTAACCGTCGTGGTTTTCCTGTTTGCCCGTCGCCTGTCTGCGCGATTAAAAATGCCGCTGTTAAATCCGCTGCTGGTTGCGGTCGCAGTGATAATCCCGCTGCTGGTGCTTACCCATATGCCCTATGCCCGTTATTTTCAGGGCAGCGCAATCCTTAACCAGCTGCTGCAGCCCTCCGTGGTCGCGCTGGCGCTACCGCTTTATGAGCAGATGCATCAGATTCGCGCCCGCTGGAAGACGATAATCAGCGTCTGTTTTATTGGCTCAATGACGGCGATGGTCAGCGGCACAGCTATCGCCTTATGGATGGGTGCCTCAAGAGAAATTGCCGCGACCATTTTGCCAAAATCAGTAACCACGCCAATTGCCATGGCGGTATCCGGCACCCTCGGCGGCATTCCGGCGATCAGTGCAATATGCGTATTATTAGCTGGCGCGCTCGGCGCGATATTTGGTCATATGATCCTCAACCTGCTCCGGGTCAAAGGCAAAGCCGCCCGTGGTCTGGCCATCGGTAATGCCTCCCACGCGCTCGGCACGGCACGCTGCGCTGAGATTGATTTTCAGGAAGGCGCGTTCAGCTCTCTGGCTCTGGTTATCTGCGGCATTATTACTTCTCTGCTGGCGCCGTTTATTTTTCCGCTACTGATCGCCCTGCTATGAATTTGCGTGATCTCGCACAAAAATTCGCATTGTTTCAGCTATTGCACTGGTTAGGTGACACATATCACATATAACCGTTTGCTTCGCCGCTAAAATCGAGCGCCCATCCGGTGAGAGAGGTTTACCACCATGCACACACGTTTTAATCACGCGCTGGCGTCCCTGCCGGACAACCTGCGTTCAGCCGTTACGCCTCTGCTTTCCGCTGCTGACTTTCGCGCCAGCTTTTCCGCTGAACAAATCAGCACGCTGTGTACTAAAACGCAGATGGACCAGCAGCAGCTGGCCTTTGCTCTGCTGCCGCTGGCGGCTGCCTGCGCGTGGACGCCGCTGTCAAAATTCAACGTCGGCGCCATCGCCCGCGGCGCCAGCGGACGATTCTGGTTTGGTGCCAATATGGAATTCAGCGGCGCGACCATGCAGCAAACGGTGCATGCGGAGCAAAGCGCGGTGACCCATGCCTGGATGAGCGGCGAAACGGTGCTGCTGGATATCACGGTAAATTACACGCCCTGCGGCCACTGTCGGCAATTTATGAATGAACTGAACAGTGGCATCACTCTGGGTATCCACCTGCCAGGACGCCAGCCCGCCACCCTCGGCAGCTACCTGCCGGACGCCTTTGGCCCGCGCGATCTGAATATCACCAGCCTGTTGATGGACCCGGTCGATCACCACATGCAGGTTCAGGGGGATGCGCTGGCGCAGCTGGCGCTCAGGGCCGCTAATCGCAGCCATGCGCCTTATACTGAAGCCTGGAGCGGCATCGCGTTGGAAACGGCAAGCGGGCGTCAGTTTAGCGGCAGCTATGCTGAAAACGCCGCGTTCAACCCCAGCCTGCCGCCCCTGCAGGCCGCGCTAATTATGTTGAACATGGCCGGCGAGTCGCCGCTGGAAATTAACCGAGCCGTACTGGTGGAAAAAGACGCCGCGGTTTTGTGTCAGCAGCAGGCAACGGCGGCTACTCTTGCCGCGCTGGGCTGCAACAACCTTAGCGTCATTCATCCCCATGACGATTAAATTTTAATCATCATGATTTTTTTTACTTGCTTTTGTTAGCTCCGGTTAACAAAAGCTGTACTTTGCTCTGTTTTTTCATAGGATTGAAATTCAAAACTTTCTCAGAACAGAAGAGTTAACATCACATGGAACTCGAATACGAAAGTAAGCGTTCGCTCTATATACCCTACGCTGGCCCTATCCTGCTGGAGTTTCCATTGCTGAATAAAGGCAGTGCTTTCTCCATCGAAGAACGTAATGATTTTAATCTGAACGGCCTGTTGCCGGAAACGGTCGAAACCATCGAAGAACAGGCTGAACGCGCATGGCGCCAGTTTCAGGAGTTCAAGAACGATAACGACAAGCACGTTTACCTGCGCAATATTCAGGATACCAACGAGACTCTGTTTTACCGCCTGCTGGACAATCATCTTGAAGAGATGATGCCGATTATCTACACCCCGACCGTGGGCGCCGCCTGTGAGCATTTCTCTGAGATCTATCGCCGCGCACGCGGGTTGTTTATCTCCTACCCCAATCGCGCCAGCATTGAAGACATGCTGCAAAATGCCACCAAACAGAATGTAAAAGTGATTGTGGTAACCGACGGCGAGCGCATTCTCGGCCTCGGCGATCAGGGCATCGGCGGTATGGGAATTCCGATCGGTAAACTGTCGCTGTACACCGCCTGCGGCGGCATCAGCCCGGCTTACACCCTGCCGGTGGTGCTGGATGTCGGCACCAATAATCCGCAGTTGCTTAATGACCCGCTCTATATGGGCTGGCGTCATCCGCGTATTACCGGCGAAGAGTATGACCGCTTCGTTGACGAATTTATCCAGGCGGTAAAAAGCCGCTGGCCGCAGGTTCTGCTGCAATTTGAAGACTTCGCTCAAAAGAACGCAATGCCGCTGCTTGAACGCTATCGCGATGAAATCTGCTGCTTTAACGATGATATTCAGGGAACCGCGGCGGTAACCCTGGGCTGTCTGATCGCCGCCAGCCGCGCTGCCGGCAGCCAGCTGAGCGAGCAAAAAGTGGTTTTCCTTGGCGGTGGCTCAGCCGGCTGCGGCATCGCCGAGTCGATCATCGCACAGATGAAATCAGAAGGTCTGAGCGACGAAGAAGCGCGCGCCAGAGTTTACATGGTCGACCGCTACGGCCTGCTAACGACCAATCAGCCCAATTTACTCAACTTCCAGAGCAAGCTGGCGCAAAATAAGGGCAAGCTTGCTCACTGGGATACGCAAAGCGATGCCCTTTCGCTGATGGATGTGGTGCGCAACGTGAAGCCGGATATTTTAATCGGCGTTTCTGGTCAGCCAGGGCTGTTCACCGAAGAAATCATTCGCGAAATGCATAAAAACTGCCCGCGTCCTATCGTGATGCCGCTGTCTAATCCCACCTCACGGGTCGAGGCAACGCCGCAGGATATCATTCGCTGGACCGACGGCGCGGCGCTGGTTGCCACCGGTAGCCCGTTTGCCCCGGTTCTGTGGAAGGAAAAACGCTATCCGATTGCCCAGTGCAACAACTCTTACATTTTTCCCGGCATCGGCCTTGGCGCGATTGCCTCGCGGGCGACCCGCGTTACTGACAGTATGCTGATGGCGGCCAGCCGGACGCTGGCTGACTGTTCGCCGCTGGTGAATGATGGCCGCGGGCCGGTACTTCCGGAGGTGAAAGACATCCAGGGCGTGTCAAAAATTATCGCCATGGAGGTTGGCAAAGCCGCGCAGCTGGCCGGCGTGGCAGTGGTTACCTCAGAAGATGTGCTGTCACGCGCAATTGCCGATAACTTCTGGCTACCGCAATATCGTTCGTATCGTCGAACTTCCATCTGACTGTCGTTCATCCGGGCGCATTTTGCGCCCGGAATTTTGTGGCAAAAGCCGTCAGAAGGTAGCTTGTAACTTGCTTCACCGGACGCGGTAAAGTAGCCTGAATGACCTGATTTTTACCACGCGAGCACCGGAACGCATGCTGAAACGCCTGATTTATGGACTAATCTGCCTCATAGCCCTGGTTGTTGTGGCGGCGTTTTTTTTAGATCGCTGGGTAAGCTGGCGCACTGCCCCCTACGTTTATGAAGATCTACAGTCACTGCCGCACCGCCAGGTCGGCGTCGTACTGGGCACCGCCAAGTACTACCGTACCGGCGTTATTAATCAATATTATCTCTATCGCATGCAGGGCGCGCTCAACGCCTATAACAGCGGCAAAGTAAACTATCTGCTGCTGAGCGGCGACAATGCGCTGCAAAGCTATAACGAACCGATGACCATGCGACGCGATTTGATAGCCGCAGGGGTTGATCCCGCCGATATCGTGCTCGACTATGCCGGCTTTCGCACACTGGATTCCATCGTACGCACGCGTAGGGTATTTGATACCAATGACTTCATTATTATTACCCAGCGCTTTCACTGTGAGCGGGCGCTGTTTATCGCCTTAAATATGGGAATTCAGGCACAGTGCTACGCCGTTCCTTCGCCCAAGAATATGCTCAACGTCCGCCTGCGCGAGGTGGGCGCCAGGCTGGGCGCGCTGGCGGATCTTTATATTATGCATCGTCAGCCGCGCTTCCTCGGCCCACTGATACCGATCCCGGCTATCCATCCGGTTCCGGAAAACGCCCAGGGCTATCCGGCGGTAACGCCGGAGCAGCTTCCTGAGAACAGAACGCCGGAAATCGAATAGCCATCGCCCGCAGCAGCGGGCAAATAAACCACCAGCCTGGCAGGCGAACGGAACAACCCGCCTAAGGTGGAGAAATCAGCCTACACCCGTCTGGCTGGCAAACGACAGACCTTCATTGCTGCAAGCCCGGCACCCCGGTCACAGAAGGCCCGCCTGCTTTCCGCACCAGCACAAGCACGTCCGTGTGGCCTGCCAGCGGACGGCAGACCTTGATTGCTGCAAGCCCGGCACTCCGGTCACAGAAGGCCCGGCTGCTTTCTGCACCGGCACAAGCACTCCGTGTGGCCTGGCGCACGGCCATCCCTGACCGCGAGCCTGCTGAAATCAGCCAGACCTTCTCCTCCCCCGTAAACTTCTTCATCGCTTTTAGTGAAAAGATAAAAGCAAGTCTGCGCCGGGTTAAACACCTGCAACCTCACCTTAGCTTTTAAGCAGAAGATAATCACTGTCGTCAAAAACCCGCACCCAAAGCCTTCATCGATTAAAACGGATGCCGCCTTCAGCAAATCTATGCCCACGGTGTTATCGATTAAAAACCGGATGTCGTTTCCCGCAAACCTGCACTAACAGGCTTTTCTGCGCCGAGCGAATGAAGCCCGCCAGGGGGAGCCGCAGGGATGCGGCGACAGTAAGCGCTGCGTCGGGAACGCATCGCGAACGGCCCGTACGGCGGGCTACATGCGTGAGGGAAGGGCGCAGCCACGCAGAAACTGCCGGAAGTCCGGGGTCAAGGGGCCATGACGTTTGATGGCACCTTGCCGGTCGCCCGCAGCGGCGGGCAAATAAGCCACCTGCCTGGCAGGCGAACGGAATACTCCACCGCTGGTGAAATAAACGCCCACCTTACAGGCGAACGTAATACCTCACCTTAGGTGGAGAAATCAGCCGGACTGGCAGAGTGGAAATCTCCCGCAGTCCGGGTTCAAAGGGCCATAACGTATGGTAATCCTTTGCCCTCCCTGCGGCGGGAAAGCAATAAAAAAGGGACCTTTCGGTCCCTGTTTTATTCACGCGAGGTTACTTCTTACGGGCATATTTCAATGAATCGAGCGCCACAGCGAAGATAATAATTCCGCCTTTAATAATGTACTGCCAGTAAGGGTTGATACCGATATAGGTCAGACCGTAGTTGATGACGGTAAAAATGAGCACCCCGGTCACCACACCGGCGACGGTACCTACGCCGCCAGCAAAGGAGACGCCGCCTACCACGCAGGCAGCAATGGCATCAAGTTCGTACATAAAGCCAAGGTTGTTGGTTGCAGAGCCGATACGGCCGGCTTCCAGCATCCCGCCGAAGGCGTAGAACACGCCGGAAAGCATATAAATCAGGATCAGGTTAAAGGGAACGTTAACGCCGGATACCTTTGCCGCTTCCGGGTTGCCGCCGATGGCAAAAATGTTTTTGCCAAAGCGGGTTTTATTCCACAGGATCCAGACGATTGCGATGGCGATGATGGCGTAGAAGGTAATGTAAGACAGTTTGAAATCGCCAAAGCGTAAAAAGCCCTGGGCAAACGTTGAGAACTTGTCATCAAAACCGGCAATCGGTGACGCGCCAACATAGTCGTAATACAGCGAGTTGATGCCGTAGACGATAATCATGGTGCCAAGGGTGGTGATAAATGGCGTCACTTTGAGATAGGCGATAATCAGACCGTTAACCAGGCCAATAATCGCGCCAATGGCGCAGACAATCAGGATAACCAGCGCGATCGGCATGGTTTCCAGATGAGGAAACACCTTATTGGCGTTATCCATTGCTTGCAGCAGCGTTGCCGCAACCACTGCCGCCAGGCCAACCTGGCGTCCGGCAGACAGGTCTGTCCCCTGAGTAACAATCAATCCGGCAACACCGAGCGCGATAATGATACGCACGGAGGACTGAGTAAGAATATTACTCAGGTTAATTAAGCTCAGAAAAGTAGGATCTTCAAAAATAATAATCGCCAGTAGCACCAGCAACACAACATATATGCCACCCTCTTTTAGCCAGGTGAGCGCATTTTTCTTATTTACAGCATTCATATTGTTAGCCCTTACCTCATTACAGGTGCAGTGATGCCAATCTTAAAATTTCGTTTTGGGTTGCCGTCTTGGTATCAACAATCCCCGCCACCTGGCCATTGCTCATAACCAGGATGCGGTCGGTAATACCAATCAGCTCTGGCATTTCAGAAGAAATAATGATGATGCCTTTGCCTTTTTTCGCCAGCTCAGCAATTAGCTGGTAAATTTCAAACTTAGCGCCTACGTCAATACCACGCGTCGGTTCGTCCAGCATTAAAATTTCCGGCTGAGTTAACAACCAGCGACCAATAATAACTTTTTGCTGGTTCCCACCCGAGAGCGAACCAATTTGCGTGCGATGGCCCGGCGTTTTTACCCGCATAGCGTCGATAACCCATTGGGTATCACTTTTCATGCGTTTATTATCAAGCAGGCCCGCACTGTTTTTATATTTACGGATATTAGAAATAAGTGAGTTAAAACCGATATCAAGGAAGGCATAAATCCCGGTTGAACGACGTTCTTCAGTTACCAGAGCAAAGCCATTATTAATTGCTTCGTTTGCCGAATGGTTATTAATCGGCTTGCCGTGCAGGCGAATGGTGCCGCCGGACTTTTCACGAATGCCGAATAACGTTTCAACAATGTCGGTACGCTTGGCGCCAACCAGACCGGCGATGCCAAGGATTTCCCCCTGGTGCAAATCAAAGGAGATATCGCGGATTGACGGCTGGCGTAGCGAGGTGATGTTACGCACCTCAAGAATAACCTCACCCGGTACGTTGCTTTTATCCGGGAAACGCTGGCTGAGAGAACGCCCGACCATCATGGCGATAATCTTATCCATATCCAGCCCTTCCAGCGGCTGGGTAATAATCCACTGGCCGTCGCGCAGGATAGTTATTTCATCACACAGCTGGAAGATTTCCTCCATCTTATGTGAAATATAAACAATACCGCAGCCGCGCTCTTTCAGCTTGCGGATAATAGTGAACAAATGGTTGACTTCTTTTTCCGTCAGGGACGACGTCGGTTCGTCCATAATGACGATTTTAGCGTCATAAGAAAAAGCTTTGGCAATTTCCACCATCTGCATTTGTGAAACCGATAAATTCGCCACCTTATCGCTGGGATCGATATCAATATCCAGCTCGTCGAATATGGCTTTAGTATCGCGATACATTTTAGCCTGATCGACAAAAATGCCTTTGCGCGGATAACGACCCAACCACATGTTATCCATTACAGTACGTTGCAATACTAAGTTTAATTCCTGATGCACCATTGAGACGCCATTTTCCAGCGCTTCTTTGGAGCTTTTAAAATCGATCTCATTACCCTGAAAAAGGATACTCCCCGAGTCCTTTTTATAAATACCGAACAGGCATTTCAACAATGTTGATTTACCGGCTCCGTTCTCCCCCATCAAGGCGTGAATAGAGTGCGGACGCACTTTTAAATTAACCTGGTCTAACGCTTTTACGCCGGGAAATGATTTAGATATATCAGTCATTTCCAGCAAATATTCTCGCTGAGGTGTCTTTTCGCTGGCCATAATTCTACCTGGCTGAATCAAATATTGGGTGAAGGATCACCCCGTATCCTGAAAAAGGGCGCGCATCAGCGCGCCCTGTAACAGGAGACCTTATTTCGTAAACTGAGAAAGGTTATCTTTATCAACGGCTACGTAAGGAATACGGACGATTTTGTTTTCAAGTTTAAAATCAGTGCCGTCGGTAGCTGCTTTGCCATCTGCCAGGTTTTTCGCCATCAGCAGCGTGGCTTTCGCCTGGTTTTTCGCATCGTTCAGTACCGTACCAGCCATGTTGCCGGCTTTGATCTGTGCCAGAGCTTCAGGCAGGGCATCAACACCGAATACCGGGATTGACTTTTTGTTATGCGCTTTCAGCGCTTCGATCGCGCCCATTGCCATCGCATCGTTGTTAGAAATCACCACTTCAATTTTGTTGGCATTCGGGCCGGACAGCCAGGCGTCGGTTTTATCTTTAGCCTGAGCGGTATCCCACATGGCGGTATCCATTGCCAGCTGCTTGGTTTTAATACCGTCTTTGTTCAGCGTTTCGATAACATATTTGGTGCGCGCTTCAGCATCCGGGTGGCCAGGTTCGCCTTTCAGCAGTACGAACTGAATCACGCCATCTTTGTTCAGATCCCAGGCTGGCGTAGCTTTCCAATGTTTCTCAATCAGCTGGCCCTGAATAACGCCAGACTCTTTAGAATCGGTACCAACATAATAAGCTTTGTCATAGCTGGCCAGCGCTTTTGCATTTGGCTCTTTGTTGAAGAAAACCACCGGAATATCAGCCGATTTCGCTTTGCTGATCACCACGCCAGCTGCCGCCGGGTCCACCAGGTTAATTGCCAGCGCCTTCACGCCTTTAGCAATCAACACATCAATCTGGTCGTTCTGTTTGGACTGATCGTTCTGCGAGTCATTCATCAGCAGCGCGACGCCGCCGGTATCCTTCGCGTCTTTCTCGATATCTTTGCGGACCATCGACATAAAGTTATCATCGTATTTGTAGATGGTTACGCCAATTTTAGTATCCGCTGCGTGTGCCGCTGCGCCAAACATCATGCTCGCCACCAGGGCAGTGAGGGTGAAAACCTTCTTCTTCATGGTATCTCCGGTTTTTGCAGGGTCTTTCTCAGCGTCGGCCGGATGTTAACCTCCGGGCTGACGTTCAGATCCTTTATTTTGCTTCGTATGCGGCGAGGGCATTGTTAGTCATAACGTTGCGCAAAGCCGACGGATTGTTAAACAAAACCAGACTTCCATGTACAATAACGTTTCCAGAATGCTGTGTTACGAAATGCTTCGCAGAGTTGCTACATCGCAGCCTATCGGCAATCTACCGAGTTACATAATGTTTCAACCCCTGCAGGACGCTGCCATCATAGATAAGGCGATGTTAATTAACTGTGAATCCACTCACAGATTGAAAACGGTTACATCGCTAAATCGCTTGGGTTAGTGACCGGGGCCACACTTTGCCGCGGTGCAACGGAATGACGCCGTACCAGGGTTGGCATAAAGCCATGTTCCGCCTGCGGATCAAGCTCGCCGGCAGCGCCTTTAATCGCCAGCTCTGTGGCAATTTTTGCCATAGAAACAACGGGATAGCGCACTGTCGTTAATTGTGGGTCGGTATAGCGTGAAATAGGAATATCGTCAAAACCGATCACCGATACCTGCTGCGGTACGGCAATGCCGTTATCTTTTAACGCGGTCAGCGCGCCGGCCGCCATGCTGTCGTTATAGGCAAATACCGCGGTCAAATGCAGATTGCGGCTTAGCAGCTCAACCATTGCGGCCTCACCGCCTTGTAAATCAGGTTCGCCGTTGGCAACCCAGCTTTCAGGCGGCGCCTTGCCCTGCTCTTTCAGCGCCTGGCGCCAGCCCGTGCGCCGCTGCTCAGCATCTTCAATGCCATGTACAGAGTTCAGATAGCCAATCCGCTGATGCCCTTGCTGCTGTAGCATCCGCGTCGCCATCAAGGCGCCGCTGACGTTATCCAGAAACACGCAGCGATGGGCATATCCCGGCAGCAGGCGGTTCACCAGCACCATGCCCGGAATCTGCGCCATAAAATCAGCAAGTTCGGCATCACACAGCGCTTTTGCATGAACAATCAACGCGTTACAACGCTGGCGGATTAGCACCTCAATGGCATGGCGCTCTTTCTCGGCCTGATGGTAGGAATTGTTAATAAGCACATGTTTATTAAGGCGTTGGGCGACAGTATCAACCGCTTTAACCAGCGCGCCAAAGAAAGGATCGGAAACATCCATCACCACGACGCCGATGGTATCGCTTACCTGCGAGGCCAGCGCCTGAGCGTTAGCGTTTGGCCGGTAACCCATGGAGTCCACTGCGCGCATCACCGCTTCGCGGGTTTCCTGCGACACGACGTTACTCTGATTGAGCACCCTGGAAACCGTTGCCACGGACACCCCTGCTGCACGGGCAACATCGCGTATTGTGATCATATAACATCACCTGAAAAAGCGTTCTTCAGCATAGCTGCACCTGAAACCAAGGATAACTGGCGGCTATTCTGTCAGCAGATTCAACTCAACAGCGTGAATCAGGTCACACTGATGAAAGCGGTTACATACAATTCGTTAACCTTTGTGATGCCGGTCATTAATCTGGCTTCATCGAGCCGACAGTGCGTCGGGTCAGGGTTCGCCACAGGTTTTCCAGCGGTCCCTGACGAAAATGCCGCAGCCAGAAATGGGAAAACAGCAGGTTAACCAACCAGATGGCAGGCACCAGACATAGCAGCTGAATGCGGTCGAGTTTCATAAACAGACCGAAGGTATTAAATAGCGTGGTGCAAATCAGGGTTTGCAGCAGATAATTACTCAGCGCCATGCGTCCGACCTGAGAGATCAGTCGCGTCAGGCGATATTGCGACCAGCGCGGCCAGCAAGCAAACACCAGCGCCGCATAGCCAACTGCCTGAAGCGGCGCGCTTAATTCCCGCGGAAGCTGCAGGAAAAAAGCCGTCCAGCGAAAATCCCAGCCAGTGCGCCACTGTAAGAGGATGCCGATCAGATCGATCAGGCCGCCAGTAACGATAAATATCCAGGCGATACGCCGATAATGAGCCGGGCTGAACTGGCCTTGTAACCAGCCGCTGCGCATTAGCGCTGCGCCGATTAGCATTAAACCGGCAAGCTGCCAGCCATACTGAGCGCCGAGCGCAAGCAGGCCGTCGCCCAATGCGTCCAGTCGGCTATCAATTGCCGCCATACCGCCTTGCAGATGCCAGTATGTTTCATACTGCACATCGGCGGCGCCCGGCAGCCAGCTATTACCCGGCGCTGAATGGCTGATAAACCCGAATAGCAGCAGCATTAAGCTGCCGGTCAGATAGAGCAGAATGCCGGTACGCAGCAGCATACCGTTTGAATGCGCATCGCGGATCATGCGCCAGCTGATGAGTCCCATCAGGCCATAATCAAGCAGAATATCGCCCTGCCAGAAAAATACCGCATGGATAAATCCCAGCAGTACCAGCAGCGTCAGGCGCGCCTGAATCCATCTTTTGCCGCGCGGTAGTAGCATCACCAACCCGGCACCAAACAGCAGCGCAAACAGCGAGAGAAATTTTAGTTGTGCCAGCAAATCCATCAGCGCCCAGCTGAGCGCATCGGCAAAGGAAACGCTGCCAGACCAGGCAGGGTTAAGGTAAGCCGCACGCGGCAGACCAAAAGAGACGATATTAAGCAGCAAAATTCCCATCACCGCGCAGCCGCGGATAAAATCAATGGCCATATTGCGTTGCATGGTGATCCCTTCAAGGACGAATGGCTACGCCCTTCAGATGCCCTTAGCTATGACGAACCGCGCGCAGAAACTCCTGGCGGGTATTCTGGCTCGATTTAAACAGGCCGCCCAGCGAGGTGGTGGTGGTCGCGCTGGTGGCATCGCGAATGCCGCGCGCTTTAACGCAATAGTGTACCGCGTCGATTGATACCGCGACATTGTTGGTGCCAAGCAGCGTCTGCAGAGCCACCAGAATTTGCTGGGTCAGACGCTCCTGCACCTGCGGACGCTGGGCGAAAAACTGCACGATTCGGTTGATTTTCGACAGGCCGATGACCTTATCTTTCGGAATATAAGCCACCGTGGCCTTACCGTCGATGATCACAAAATGGTGTTCACAGGTGCTGGTCAGCGTGATATCGCGCACCGTCACCATTTCATCAACCTTCATCTTGTTTTCGATCAGGGTGATTTTCGGAAAATTAGCGTAATCCAGGCCGGAAAATACTTCGTTAACGTACATTTTCGCAATGCGATGGGGCGTTTCCGCCAGACTGTCATCTTCAAGATCGAGATTGAGCAGCTGCATAATTTCAGTCATGTGGCCCGCAATCAGCGCCTTGCGCGTGTCATCATCCAGTTGACGGACCGGCGTACGCAACGGGGTTTCCAGGCCACGGGTTACCAGAGCATCATGAACAAGCCTGGCTTCCTGACTTAACGTCGTCATAAAGGGTATTTCTCCAGCAGGGACTCGCGCCGGGAATATCCCGGCTTACATTCTGATGGCTATTCTGGAACACATCACGGCTGCGATCCAGTGAAACAGATTTAAACCGCCATGAAATGGTTTCATTTGCCGTCGCGTCGCGCAGGCCACACCAACATGCCCGCCACGATCAGCGTAACGCCAGCTACGTACAGCGCAGGCTCCAGGCGGTGAGTCAGTAACGTCGATAGCGCTGATAGCATCGGCCCCACCAGCTGACCAACGGCATACCCGGTGGTTAACAGTCCTGCCAGATAGCGGGTATGCAGCGGCGCCAGCTCGCGGCCAACCTGTAGCGAAAGCTGTACCACGCAGAGGAAGCCGCCGCCCACCAGTACCGCGCCGAGGATCAGGCCGTCGATACCGGATAATATTTCCGGACAAAATACCCCCAACGCCTGCGCCCAAAGCGCCAGCGCCAATCGCCGGTTAGTGGTTGAAAGATGGCGGGTAATGATGCCAAGCACAATCCCCAGTACCGCCGCGCCGCCGAATACCGGCCAGACGTATTGGGCAAATAAACTGTGGGGAAAGCGCGATGCCGCCATCTGCGAGAGAAAAGTGGCGGGTAAGATATAGCCAAAGCCGGCGAGGCTGTAACTCCACACCAGCCGTTTTAATTCCGGCGTCAGCTTCAGCGGCGCAGGCGCGCTTTCCGGCCGGTGCAATTCCCCTTTGCCAGGCAGATTATGGCTGATGCTAAGCGCCAACAGCAGCGCCAGTATGCCGTAGGCACACCATGCCCAACCGGCGTTAACCTGCCAGTGATGCAGCAACACCGCCAGGATACCGCTAAGAAAGATGCCGGTTCCTGGTCCGGCAAATACCGCCGCGCTCAGTCCCGGACGCCGGGCTTTAATCAGTTGCTCATTACTCCAGGCGGCAACCAGCACCATCGCCCAGCCGCTTGCCCAGCCAATAACAAAGCGGATAAGGCTATGCAGCAGCGGACCACCGGCCAGCGCCGAGAGCAACGTCAACAGCACTGCCCCCCACAGGCCAGCCTTAAGACGCCCCTCAACCCAGCGCGTGGCGCGCATTGCGTTCCATGAACCACACAGATACCCCAGGTAGTTAAGTGCCGCCACCAGCGCCGCGCTGGTAAGCGTTAGCTGATGCTGATTAATCATTAAGGGTACCTGCGGCGTAAAAGCAAAACGGCCGATCCCCATTGCCACCACCAGGGTGAGAAACGCGCTGATTGCTACCCGCAGTGCCATATTCACTCCTCGACTACAATGTTGTAAGACTTTTTTATTGTTTGCCGTTTTCGGCTTGCGACCATCATCTAACAAAGATATGCTCACACAAAGTGAATAATTCTAAGCAACTTAATCACGATAAAAGAACACATGGATCTGATACAACTACGTATGTTCTGTACGGTCGCGGAGACCGGCTCGCTGGCGCGAGCTGCACAAGCGCTGCATCGCGTCCCGTCTAATCTGACAACGCGCCTGCGCCAGCTGGAGCAGGAGCTTGGCGCCGACTTATTTATCCGTGAAAAGCAGCGCATCAGGCTATCGCCGGTTGGCTATAATTTCCTTAACTATGCCCGGCGCATTCTGGCGTTAAGCGATGAAGCGCTGAATATGGCCCATAGCGGCGATCCCAGCGGCCAGTTTGCCCTCGGCTCGATGGAGAGTACCGCCGCCACCCGCCTTCCCACGCTCCTTGCGACCTATCATCAGCGCTACCCGCAAGTAAACCTGTCGTTAATTACCGGGACGTCTGAAGAAATTACCGAACGGGTACGGGTCGGTACCCTGGCCGCAGCGCTGGTTCACGGCCCGGTGGACGCTGATGAACTTCACAGCTGCGTGGCGTTCAATGAGGAGCTGGTACTGATCTCCTGTGCCGGCTTTCCTGATATTAAAAGCCCTGCCGGTGCGGCGAATCAGACGCTATTTTCCTTTCGTCAGGGCTGCTCTTACCGCAAACAGCTGGAAAACTGGTTTAAACACGCCAATGTACAGCATGGCACGATAATGGAAATACATTCCTATCACGCGCTGCTGGCCTGCGTCGCCAGCGGGGCCGGACTGGCAATTATTCCCGCCAGCGTATTACAGCAATTGCCCGGCAGCGAACGGGTAAAAACGCACCCGCTGCCTGAGGAGATCCGCCAGGGCATTACCTGGCTTATCTGGCGCCGTGAAGCTTTCACCCCCAATGTAAAGGCGCTGAAGTTTCTGATTATCGAGCTTTTTGACCAGCAAACCGCAGAAGAAGCCGACGAGTCTTTCGTCGACCTCAGCTAGTTTATTGTCGTCACTGACCACCGCAATACGAATACTGGAGAAGAGAGATGGAAATGATCAAAACCCGCGCCGCCGTCGCCTGGGCGGCGGGCGAGCCGCTAAAAATTGAAGAAGTTGACCTGATGCCACCGCAAAAAGGCGAAGTGCTGGTGCGCATCGTAGCAACCGGCGTTTGCCATACTGACGCCTACACGCTATCGGGTAAAGATCCTGAAGGCGTTTTCCCGGCGATTCTCGGCCATGAAGGCGGCGGGGTTGTCGAAGCGGTCGGAGAAGGCGTTACCAGCGTTGAGGTCGGCGATCATGTTATTCCGCTGTATACGCCGGAATGCGGTAAATGTAAGTTCTGTTTATCCGGTAAAACCAATCTCTGCCAGGCGATCCGCACCACCCAGGGCAAAGGGTTAATGCCGGATGGCACTACGCGCTTTTTTAAAGACGGCAAGCCCATTTTCCATTATATGGGCACCTCGACCTTCTCGGAATATACCGTTGTGCCCGAAATCTCACTGGCAAAAATCAGTAAAGAAGCGCCGCTGGAAGAGGTTTGCCTGCTGGGCTGCGGGGTCACTACCGGCATGGGCGCGGTTATCAATACCGCCAAAGTTAAGCCGGGCGATACCGTGGCGATCTTCGGACTCGGCGGCATCGGCCTGTCGGCGATAATCGGCGCGAAAATGGCCAAGGCCGGGCGTATTATCGGTATCGATATTAATACCAGTAAATTCGATCTGGCACGTAAGCTCGGTGCCACCGACCTGATTAACCCAAAAGATTACGACAAGCCGATTCAGGAGGTTATCGTTGAACTGACCGACGGCGGCGTCGATTTTTCTTTCGAATGTATCGGCAACGTCAACGTGATGCGCTCCGCGCTGGAGTGCTGCCATAAAGGCTGGGGTGAGTCGGTCATTATCGGCGTTGCCGGTTCAGGTGAAGAGATTGCCACCCGCCCTTTCCAGCTGGTTACCGGACGCGTCTGGCGCGGCTCCGCCTTTGGCGGCGTAAAAGGCCGCAGCCAGCTGCCTGGCATCGTGCAGGATTATCTCGACGGTAAGTTCGCCCTGAACGATTTTATTACGCATAACCTGACGTTGGACGAGATTAATCAGGCATTTGAGCTGATGCATGAAGGGAAATCTATTCGCACCGTGATCCATTACAGATAATCAGGAGCAATCATGAGCACCCTGGAATTACTGGAAGATCACCGTCTGTTTGGCGGCTGGCAGCAGCGCTATCGCCACTATTCTGCCAGCCTGAACTGTCCGATGACTTTCAGTATCTTTCTGCCGGAACCGCGCGGCGCCAAGCCGCCACCGGCGCTTTATTGTCTGGCGGGCCTGACCTGTACAGATGAGAACTTCAGTAGCAAAAGCGGCGCTCAGCGCGTCGCCCAGCAGCTGGGTATCCTGCTGGTAATGCCGGATACCAGCCCGCGCGGCGAGGGGATTGTTGACGATGAAGGTTACGATCTCGGTCAGGGCGCAGGGTTTTATCTTAATGCGACCCAGGCTCCCTGGAACGCACATTTCAGGATGTATGATTACATTCAGTCCGAGCTGCCGCAGCTGATCCGGGATAATTTTGGCGTCGGTGAGCGCCAGGCGATTATGGGGCATTCGATGGGCGGCCACGGAGCGTTAATGCTGGCGTTGCGTAATCCAGGCCAGTTCACGTCGGCTTCAGCCTTTGCGCCTATCGTTAACCCTTGCGAAGTCCCCTGGGGCCAAAAAGCATTCCGGGCCTATCTGGGAGAGGATGAAACGCAATGGTATCAGTATGACAGCTGTAACCTGCTGCTGCGGGCTGAACATCAGCTGCCAATACTGATCGATCAGGGCGACAGCGATCAGTTTCTCGCTGATCAGCTACAGCCGGAGCGACTGGAAGCTATCGCCAGTGAAAAGAATTTTCCACTGACTCTGCGCGTTCAGCCCGGTTACGACCACAGCTATTTCTTTATCAGCAGCGTAGTGGAAGACCACCTGCGCTTTCACGCGCAATATCTGTTTGACTGAAACGGCGCCCGCTGCCAGGCGCTGGTTCACGCTATCGCGCAGACGTCAGCCCAGCCGTCACGGCGCGATAGCGACATAAACGCCCCGGCTGGCAATCAGCCGGGGCGTTCAACCAGCCCATCGATAAACACCTGTGGTATTCCCCGACTACAGCATTCAATCCGGCTGTTAACGCCGTAGGTGCGTGCAAGATTTTTCGCAGTGATAACCTGCCCGGGTTCGCCGCTATCGATCAGCTCGCCGTTGAGCAGCATCAGCACGTGCTCACCGTGGCGCAGGGCGATATTGATATCGTGCACCACCACCACGGTAACGATATTACGCTGGCGGGTTTCGCGCGTAACCAGGTCCATGACGTGAAACTGATAATTCAGATCCAGCGCGCTTAGCGGTTCATCCAGCAGCAATAATTCTGGCCGGCGAATTAATGACTGCGCCAGCCCCACCAGCTGCTTCTGCCCGCCGGATAACTGGTCCAGGTAGCTCAGCGCCAGATGAGCAATGCCCAGTTGTTCAAGCAGCGCCATCACTTCGGCTTCTGCAGCGCTGCTCGCCTTACCCGCCGAGGCCTGGCGGGCAACCAGAACCGACTCCAGCACGTGCAAATGTACCCCGGCTGGCAGCGACTGCGGTAAATAAACCACGCGCTCGCTGCGACGGGCAAAAGACTGCGCCTGCAGCTCCTCGCCGTTTAGCCACAGCTGCCCCTGCGCGCGATTCAGTCCGGCCAGCGCGCGCAGCAGGGTCGATTTTCCACAGCCATTTGGTCCCAGCAGAACGGTGATTTTGCCACGCGGCAGCGCAGGCACCGTCAGGTTGTCGATTACCTGACGCTTTGCATAGCCGGTGCTGAAATTGCAAACCCTGAGCCCCTGGGTCATATGCTTGCCCTGTAACGCAAAATAATAGCCAGAAAGAAAGGAATACCTATCAGCGAGGTGACGATGCCCACCGGCATAATCACGCCGGGAAGCAGGTTTTTTGCCGCCACCGATGCCAGTGAAAGCACCAGTGCGCCAGTCAGCGCGCTGGCAGGCAAGTAATAGCGGTGGTCTTCGCCAAACAGCAGGCGAGCAATATGGGGAGCAACCAGGCCAATAAAGCCGACCGGGCCGACAAAGGCCACCGCCAGCGCCGACAGGATACTGATGCGCAGTAAAGTCCCCAGTCGCAGCCGGCGCACGTTTATGCCAAAGCTGGCAGCGCGATCCTCACCGAGGCGCAGCGCGGTAAGCTTCCAGGCATTAAGCATGCTCCACGGCATCAGAATGGCCAGCGCCATGGCCAGCACCGCCAGCTTTTGCCACGACGCCCGCGCCAGGCTGCCCATGGTCCAGAACACCAGGCCTTGCAGGGTGTCTTCATTTGCAATGAACTGCATCATTGAGACCAGCGCATTAAAGGTAAAAACCAGCGCAATGCCGAACAGCACCACCCCGGCGGTCGCCACTCGCGTCCAGCGGGTTACGGCATCGAGCATCACGGCGGCAAGCAGAGCAAATAAAAAGGCGTTGACTGAAATAACCCAGCGATCGGGTATACCAGGAAGCGTAATACCCGCAACGATAGCCAGCGCGGCGCCGAAGGCCGCCGCGGAAGACACGCCCAGGGTAAAGGGGCTGGCGAGCGGATTATTCAGAATGGTTTGCATCTCGGCACCTGCCAGCCCCAGCGCCATACCTACCACAACCGCCATTAACGCGTAGGGCAGACGAATATCCCACACGATCAGCCTGGCGCTGGGATCGGCCTGCGCCGGATTAAACAGCGTATCGGCCAGAGCGTGAAACGTCAGTCCCGCAGGGCCAAGGATGAAATCCAGCGCCATCGAAGCCAGGATCGCCAGCAACAAAAGCAGCATCAGGCCAAGACGTCGACGCAACAATTGATGATAGCGGCTGATTTCGTCAGTTGAGGTTCCGGTTTGCAGCAGCGCGGCAGATGGC
This sequence comes from Izhakiella australiensis, assembly GCF_002006995.1. Taxonomy (GTDB): domain Bacteria; phylum Pseudomonadota; class Gammaproteobacteria; order Enterobacterales; family Enterobacteriaceae; genus Izhakiella; species Izhakiella australiensis. The sequence goes on from NZ_MRUL01000022.1 coordinate 43,242, forward strand.
CTGAAGCCCATGGTTCATTCGCCTGTAATTAACTGAACGCCGGGGTTTCCGGACGCCAGGGAAATCTGATTATATTCACCTGGCTTGTCATACGGACAGCGGCCAGCAAAATAGTGCCGGCGGATAGTATCACCCGGACAGCGGTGTCGCTGCCAGATTATCAGGACGGTAATTGTAAAAGTTAGCGCGGACAGGTAACGATAAAAAAAGCATCCATCAGGATGCTTTTCAACGCATGCAATCAGCTTTTTTTACTGATGCCGGGAAATTCCATTTCGCTGTACTTAATAAAGTGTGTTTTGCGTACCAGCTTGTAGCCGAACCATATCACCAGAAACAGTGGAATGCCGATGTAGGTTGCAGCCACTCCGTACCAGTCGATGCGCTCCTGAAGAAACGCCTCATAGTTCTGACCAAGGGTGATGGCTAAACACAACACAAAGGCAAAGACAGGCCCCAGCGGAAAGAGAGACGAACGGTATGGCAGAGCGGCCAGATCGTGGCCCTGTGCCACATAGCCGTTACGGAAGCGGTAATGGCTGATAGCAATCCCCAACCAGGCAATGAAGCCCGTCATGCCGGAGGTATTTAACAGCCAGAGGTAAACGGTCTGATTGCCAAACATTGAGCTAAAAAAGCACAGCCCGGCGACCACTGTTGTGGCATACAACGCGTTGCGTGGCACGCCCCCCGCCGACAGCCGGGCAAAGATGCGCGGCGCTTTTCCTTCCTTCGCCAGGGTATAGAGCATACGCGTGGAGGCATACATGCCGGAGTTACCCGCCGACAGCACGGCGGTCAGGATAACCGCATTCATCACCGCTGCGGCGGACAGCAATCCGGCATGGCGGAATACCAGGGTGAACGGACTGACGCTGATATCTTTCACATCGTTGCGCAGCAGACTGGGGTCGGTATACGGAATGATCAGGCTGATAATCAGAATGGCGAAAATATAAAACAGCAAAATGCGCCAGAATACCTGGCGAACCGCACGGGGAATATTTTTCGCCGGATCTTCAGACTCACCGGCCGCGATGCCGATCAGTTCGGTTCCCTGAAAAGAGAAACCAACGATCATCGCCACGCCGATCATGGAAGCGAAACCACCGACAAAGGGGGCGTCGCCGACCTGCCAGTTATGCCAGCCTGCGTTTTCAGCGCCGTGTAAAATACCCCAAATCATCAGCGTGCCGACCACGATAAAGATCACCACCGTGGCGACTTTAATCAGAGAAAACCAGTATTCGGCTTCGCCGAAACCTTTCACCGAAATGTAGTTCAGCAGGAACATCAAACCGAGAAACAGCGCACTCCAGATCCAACCAGGACTATCCGGAAACCAGTAGCTCATCACCAGCTGTGAAGCAACCAAATCCACCGCAATCGTCACCGCCCAGTTGTACCAGTAGTTCCAGCCCAGCGCGAAGCCAAAGCCCTCTTCCACATACATTGCGCCATAGGTGGAAAACGAACCGGATACCGGCATAAATGCCGCAAGTTCGCCGAGGCTGGTCATCAGGCAATAGACCATCAGTCCAATCAGCGCGTAAGACAGTAAGGCACCACCCGGACCTGCCTGCGAAATGGTTGCCCCGGAGGCGACAAATAAGCCCGTGCCGATAGATCCGCCAATGGCGATCATGGTCAGATGGCGGGCTTTAAGTTCGCGACGTAACGTTGTCGATTCTGTTGTATTTGTATTTTCAACCATATAAAAACGCTGTTCAAAGTAAAAAATAGGGCGCGATTGTATCAAAGCGCCCCGGCTGGCATAGCACTAACACCGGGTTATTAGATAGCTTCATGATCGGCAAACAGTTATAAGATCTTTGCGTGGCAAAAAGCGGCTTATGCTTCAGGAGTGTAGCTGAGAAAACGCTCCAGCGCCGTCGACAGGTGCTTCTGCCGGTGGTGGATGCGATACAAGGTGCGCTTGAGCTGCGTCAGCGGCGCCGGCAACGGAATCTCAACCAGCGTGCCGCTTGCCAGCTGTTCCGCAATAACACGGCGTGACAAACAGCTAATCCCCATCCCGTGCCGGACGGCGTGCTTAATCGCCTCTGAATTGCCCAGCTCCATCGCCATCTGAAACTGCGGCAGATGCGAGAGCAGCAGATAATCAACAATTTCGCGCGTGCCGGAGCCTTTCTCCCGCAAAATCCAGGGGGCAGTCGCCAGCGAGGCTAAGGTTGCCGGCTCCCGCAATAACGGCGACTCCGGCGCGGCAAACACCACCAGCACATCCTCAAGCCAGGGTTGGGAAATCAGCTCTGGCATGTGGCAGGGGCCTTCAATCAGACCAATATCAACGCGGAAATCGACGACCGCGTTGATCACGTCCTGACTATTACCGACGCTCAGCTCAAGGGGCAGATTAGGATGCTCACGGCGATATTCCGCCAGCATCGCTGGCAATATGTAATTGCCGATGGTGCTGCTGGCATACAGCCGCAGCGCTCCCTGATCTTCACGGAAAAGTTGCTCTATTTCGCTGGTTTGCTCCAGCAGCGCCACCGCCCGCGGGTACAGCAAGCGGCCATATTCATTAATCACCAGCCGCTTACCGACACGGTCGAAAAGCTGCACCCCGAGCTGCCCTTCAAGGTCGGCAAGCGCCGCGCTAACCGCTGACTGGGAAAGTGAGAGCATTTGAGAAGCCTGGGTAGTGGAGCTGCTTTTCAGCACCTCGCAAAAGACTTCCAGCTGGCGCAACGTGATATGCATATGTCCTGATTCCCGCCTCAGTAGCATTGAAGAGTCGGCTGTGGCCCGCAGCCGCACGGGGATCCCCCCTGCGCCATCTGGCTTACACCATGCTTAACAAGATATTCCGATTGGTTATAACTATATAATCAATTTTTCTTTTAAACCAGCACAGCGCATTATCGCCCTGATAACAGAGGAGATAAGCGATGGCAGATATCAGCCTGACCAGACATCATCGTGGCGTGGGGCATTTTATTCCCGGCCTGATAGTAACCGCATTAATCGCCGCAGTGGCTATCTGGCTCGGCAGGCAACCGTCAGTGGCCAGCTTAGGGCTTGGCGCGCTGACGCTGGCGATTATCGCTGGCATCATCGCAGGCAATACGTTCTACCCTTCCCTGCACAAACATTGTGATGGCGGCGTGTTGTTCTCTAAGCAGATATTACTGCGCGCCGGTATTATTCTTTATGGTTTCCGCCTGACCTTCCAGCAGATCCTTGATGTCGGCGCCAGCGGCATTCTGATTGATATCCTCACCCTGAGCAGCACTTTTTTTCTGGCCTGCTGGCTGGGGCGGCGTTTACTTGGGCTGGATCGGGAAACCGCCTGGCTGATTGGTGCAGGCAGCAGCATCTGCGGCGCGGCAGCGGTGCTGGCTACCGAGCCGGTCATTAAAGCCGAATCGTCAAAGGTGGCCGTGGCGGTGGCCACGGTGGTCATTTTCGGCACCATCGGCATTTTTCTCTATCCGCTGATGTGGCGCGAATTTGCTCACCTGATACCGGCCATGAACGCGGCGCAATACGGCATTTACACCGGTTCGACCATGCATGAAGTCGCTCAGGTGGTCGCTGCCGGCCACGCCGTCAGCCCCGAGACGGAAAATACCGCGGTCATTGCAAAAATGCTGCGAGTAATGATGCTGGCGCCCTTTTTAGTGCTGCTGGGTATGTGGGTCAGACGCAGCGCGCCGGTGAGCGCAGGAGATAAGCAGCGCATTACCTTCCCCTGGTTTGCCCTGATTTTTGTGCTGGTAGCGCTGTTCAACTCATTTCATCTGCTGGCGCCGGCGCTGATTAAAAACATCGACAAAGTCGATGACCTGCTGCTGGCAATGGCAATGGCCGCGTTGGGACTGACCACGCATATCAGCCAGCTGCGTAAGGCCGGTCTGCGCCCGCTGCTGCTGGGGCTGATGCTGTTTATCTGGCTGATTGTCGGCGGCGGCGCGATTAACCTGCTGATAATGCATTTGTTGCACTAAGTTCTTCAGTTATGATGGCGGTTTACTTGCTAAACGGCCAGCAACAGGAGAACAGGCATGAAATATATTGGCGCCCACGTCAGTGCCGCAGGCGGCGTAGATCAGGCGGTCATTCGCGCACATGAGCTGGAAGCAACCGCCTTCGCCCTGTTCACAAAGAATCAGCGCCAGTGGCGCGCCGCGCCTTTAAGTGATGAAAGCATCAGCGCCTTTCGCGCGGCGTGCGAGAAATACCATTTTACCAGCGCCCAGATACTTCCCCACGACAGCTATCTGATAAATCTTGGCCACCCCGTCAGCGAGGCGCTGGAAAAATCACGCGAGGCTTTTCTTGATGAAATGCAGCGCTGCCAGCAGCTGGGTCTGAGCCTGCTTAACTTTCATCCCGGCAGCCATCTGCATCAGATAGCTGAAGAAGACTGTCTCAAGCGCATCGCCGAATCAATCAATATCGTGCTGGATAAAACCCAGGGCGTGACCGCAGTTATTGAAAATACCGCCGGCCAGGGCAGCAATCTGGGCTTTGATTTCCAGCATCTGGCGACCATCATCGAGCACGTCGAAGATAAATCTCGCGTCGGCGTCTGCATTGATACCTGCCACGCCTTCGCTGCCGGCTATGATTTACGCAGCGAAGATGCCTGTGCGGCAACCTTCGCCGCCTTTGAAGAACAGGTTGGCTTTAACTACCTGCGCGGCATGCACCTGAACGATGCCAAAAGCGCCTTTGACAGCCGGGTCGATCGCCATGACAGCCTCGGGGTGGGTAATATAGGCGAAGCGGCGTTCAGCTGGATAATGAAAGATGCGCGCTTTGACGGTATTCCGTTAATTCTGGAAACCGTTAATCCGGACATCTGGAAAGATGAGATTGCCTGGCTAAAAGGTCAGCAGCAAAACTGATCAATGGCGCCTTCAGCGCGCTGGCAACGTGGAGGTTTCGCCGTATCGTCCAGGCATCAGCAAGCGGAGACTCCCTGACGAGAGCCTCCGCTGATTAGCTTACTGCCCCTGCACGGCGGCGGGCGCCACCGCCGCTTCAGCTTCCGGGCGCTTAAGCAGCGCATATCCCAGCCCCGCCACCAGCGTGCCGACAATAATCGAAATCAGGTAGCCAACCACAGGCGTTATTGCGCCGGGAATAAGCAGTACGAACAGGCCGCCATGGGGCGCCATCAGCCGGGCGCCGACGTACATAGAGATAGCGCCGGTTATCGCGCCGCCAAGGATACAGCACGGCAGAACCCGCATCGGATCGCGCGCGGCAAACGGAATAGCGCCTTCAGTAATAAAGCACAGCCCCAGCACCAGGGACGCTTTGCCGCCCTCCTGCTGATTCTTATTAAATTTACTGCGTACGATCAGCGTTGCCAGTCCCATCGCCAGCGGCGGCACCATGCCTGCGGCCATAATCGCGGCCATCGGGCCATAGGTATGTGAACTCAGCAGACCAACGCCAAAGGCATAGGCAACTTTGTTAACCGGACCGCCCATATCGGTACACATCATGCCACCAAGAACGGCGCCCAGTAATACCGCATTGGCCGTCCCCATATCCGCCAGCCAATGGGTCAAACCGGTCATGATCCCAGCGACGGGCTTGCCCACCACGTAAATCATCAGCATCCCGGTAATTAGACTGGCTACCAGCGGAATAATCAGTATGGGCTTCAGCGCCTCCATACTCTGCGGCAGTTTAAGCTTGCTGCTGAGTAATTTCGCCGTGTAGCCGGCAATAAAACCGGCAATAATGCCGCCGAGGAAACCCGCGTTTATGGTGGTAGCCAGCAGGCCGCCAATCAGGCCAGGGGTTAAGCCGGGGCGATCGGCGATGGAAAATGCGATAAACCCGGCAAGCACCGGCACCATCAGCTTGAAGGCGCTATTGCCGCCGATTTCCATTAGCGCAGCCGCCAGCGTGCCGGGCTTTTCAAAAGCGGTAATACCGAAAGCAAACGACAGCGCGATGCAAAGCCCGCCGGCAACCACCATCGGCAGCATGTAAGATACGCCGGTCAGCAGGTGGCGGTAAGGGCCGGATTTTTGCGTTTTTTCTCCGCCCTGATTCGCGCCCGCGCCACCCTGAGCCTGCCAGGGCGTTGCTTCACGCTGCGCTGAATCAAACACCTGCGCCGTTTTTTTCAGCGCCATACCGGTACTGGTACGATACATCGGTTTACCGGAAAACTTTTCCAGATCGACTTCAATATCCGCCGCGACGATCACCAAATCCGCCTGAGCTACCTCTTCCGGCGTAATAGCATTACCAGCGCCAACCGAGCCCCGGGTTTCTACTTTGTACCACCAGCCGCGCTTTTTCGCTTCTGTTTCAATCGCTTCAGCGGCCATAAAGGTATGCGCGACCCCGGTAGGACAGGCGGTCACGGCCACCACGCGTTTTACCGCGCTGCTGCTGGCGGCAACCGCTGCAGGTGGTTGCCAGGGCTTCGCCTCCTGCTGCGCCTTCGCCAGCTCGGCTTGAGGCTGGCGCAGCAATTTTTCCACGTCGACCAGGTAAAGCGGTTTCCCTTCCAGCCCCGCAAGATCGGGGACTTGCTTGCCAACCACGATCACCTGTTGTGCTTCACTGACCTCTTCCGTCAGCGCTATGCCTGCTTGTGCGGCTGCGCCGCTGGCAAGCTGTTTAGCCAGGTAGCCTGTGGCCTGGCCCAATTGAGAATCAAGTATCAGCAGCGTTTTCATCATATCTCTCCTGCTGTCAGTTAACGGGTTTCAGCTCAACGCGCGCCATCATTGCGGCTAGCTGAGGACGGTCGGTGATGCCGACATTGCTCTGACTGACGGCCAGCGCGGCCACCGCCGTCGCAAGACGCAGCGTGTGTTCACTGGATTCGCGCATTAACAAGCCATAAATCAGACCGCCGACCATTGAGTCGCCAGCGCCGACGGTGCTAACCACTTCGCAGACCGGTGGCTTAGCGATCCATTCACCGGAAGCGTTAACCCACAGCGCGCCTTCCGCGCCGAGTGATATCACCACGTGGGCAATGCCTTGTTCGCGCAGCTGATGCGCGGCGTCGATGACATCGTGCAGCGTCGGCAGCTTGCGCCCCGCCCATGCTTCCAGCTCTCGACGATTAGGTTTCACTAACCACGGCGCCGCTTTCAGACCGGCGACCAGCGCTTCGCGGCTGCTGTCGAAAATGATGCACGGACAATGTGACCGCAGCTGCGTCATCCAGTGAGTGAACGCATCGGGGCTGACGCCGGCAGGCAGGCTGCCGCTGACGCACACCATATCGAACTGACCAAGCCAGCCCAGCGAATCGCTGGTAAAGCGATCCCAATCCTGTGCGCTGACATCAAAACCAGAAAAGTTAAGGTCGGTCACCTCGCCATCTTTTTCGGTCAGCTTGACGTTGATGCGAGTGCGGCCAGCGACGACCTGAAAGCGGTTAGCAATGCCTAACTCGCTAAATAGCTGCTGAAATCCGTCCTGATTTTCCCGCCCGAGGAATCCGCCGACGGTGACATCAATACCTAAGTCTTTTAATACCTTTGCAACGTTTATTCCCTTGCCTGCGGCGTGCAGCCCGGTGGTTTTCACCAGGTTGACTTCTCCACGCTCAATGTCGGCACAGTAGCCCACCAGGTCATAGGCGGGATTGAGGGTAATTGTGGCTACGCGTCTGCTCATGCTGCTCCCTCGCCGAGGCCATTATTGATTGCTTCTTCAATCGCGCTCAGTGCCTGACGGGCATCATCGCCGCTGGCGCTGAAGCGTAAGCGGTGCCCTTTTTTCACGCCAAGTGCGACAACTTTCATCAGGCTGCGTCCGTTAGCCGGTTTGCCACTGCCATCCAGATTGGTAACGGTGACCTCACAATTAAACTGTTTGATAACGCTTACCAGCGCGGTGCCGGGACGGGCGTGTAAGCCATGTTCATTGCGAATGATAAAATCGGCAGTCAGCGCCTGCTGATGCTGGCCCGCGCTGCCGGTGAGCAGCGCCAGCATCTCTGCCGCATCCGCCTGCAACAGCTGATCGCCCTGCTGTTGCATCAGCAGTTCACTCAGATGGTTCAGCACTTTCAGCGGCGCATCGTCGGTAACGGCAACGGTAATCAGCAGCGCGGCTTTTTCGCCATCGACCTCGAATGGGGCGGCTGCGCGGCTGATTGCCACTGCACTGCTCACATTCCCGCTGACGCTGTCATTAAGCCAAATTCCCTGTCCGAGGTTAAGCGGCGTACTGCCAACAGCCTGGCTGATAAACGTGGCGTCTACGGCGCCGGCCTTTTGCAGGCGGCCGGCATTCAGCGCTTGCAGAGTGATTAAGTCATCGGCAGCGACTTCCGTTGCGATCAGCGATGCATCGAAGCGGAATTCCGTCGGCTGCTTTTCACCCATCAGCAGCGCCCGTAACTCTTCAGCAGAGTCCGTTTTACGTAACTGCTCCGCGACGCTTTCATCGCTCAGTACGTGGGTTAACTGGCGTAAAAGCGCCAGATGCTCATCGGATTTCGCCGCGATGCCAATAACGATAAACGCGTTCTGCTGCCCGCCCCACTCAATGCCCTGTGGGAACTGAAAAACCTGTACTCCGGTTTTTAGCACTTTGTCACGGGTGTCCGTCGTGCCATGAGGGATGGCGATGCCGTTACCCAGATACGTTGAGGTTTGCTGTTCACGTGCCAGCATACCGTCGATATAGCCTTCAGCCACATTGCCTGCGCTAACCAACGCATCGGCAACCTGCTGAATAGCCTGCTCTTTATTACTGGCTGCGGCAGCAATGTGAACCGCGCTGAGATCAAGCTGGAACATAGTTCTCCTCTCCACCATGTTTGAATCGTTTCAGCCAAAAGGCCGGATTAACGCGCTTCCTGACGTAGTACAACAAAGCGAAAGCAGAGCTGAAACGTTTCAATGAATTTGTTATGAATCGCCGCTGATAGCAAGTTTTACTGGAAACTGGATGAGAAATATTTGATGGCACGCACAGTTCTAAGGCGCGAGAGCCGGAAAATAGCCGCCGTGATGCAAGCAAGCTGACGCGCTGCTGAAGCGCTGACGCCCGGTGAAGAAAAAAGCTGAAACCCCTTACAGCTGCAGCTGGACAAATAGTGCGATATGACGGCGGCAGATAAATTTAACGCCGCTCAGCGCTGTTAATTAACGACAGCCGTAGTAAAATTCCGCCGTCCTTTTTTTCGCTGAAGTTATAACTATGTTTACGCCTGGCGTACTGATACGCCGTTTACCTAATCTGCAAGCCAGCGCTTTTTTGCTGGTGGCTTTTTTTTCGGGTGTTGCCGGCGCACTGCAAACCCCAACGTTGAGTCTCTATCTTTCCGGTGAAATTCATGCCAGCCCGATGCTGGTAGGACTATTTTTTACCGTTAATGCCCTGGCAGGCATTGTCGTCAGCCAACTTCTCGCCACCTTTTCCGATCGCCGCGGCGACCGTAAAACCCTCATTTTGCAATGCTGTGTCCTCGGCGCGGCAGGCGCCCTGCTGTTCGCCTGGAGCCACAGCTATTTGCTGCTGATTATTGTGGGAACCTTGCTGGCAGGTTTCGGCACCACCGCCAACCCGCAAATGTTTGCGCTGGCGCGTGAGCATGCCGATAAAACTGGTCGTGAGGCGGCGATGTTCAGCTCGGTGATGCGGGCGCAGATCTCGCTGGCCTGGGTTATCGGTCCGCCACTCGCCTTTGCGCTGGCAGTCGGCTTTGGTTTTAAAGCCATGTATACCTGCGCAGCGGTCGCCTTCGCCGCCTGTGCCCTGCTGGTGCATTTTTTACTGCCGACGATGCGCAAAACGCAGGCCGTCACTATTGATAAACTCCAGGCGCCGCGGCGAAACCGGCGCGACACACTGCTGCTTTTTGTTGCCTGTACCCTGATGTGGTGCGCCAATAGCTGCTATCTGATAACCATGCCGTTATACATCGTCCATGAACTGCAGCTGAATGAAAAACTGGCGGGTGAAATGATCGGTCTCGCAGCCGGGCTGGAAATTCCGGTGATGCTGATAGCCGGTTACTACGCCGCCCGCTTCAGCAAGCGCCGTCTGCTGCGCATCAGCGCAGCGTCAGCAGTACTGTTCTATGCCGGCACCTTATTTATCACCTCACCGGGAATGCTGCTGGCGCTGCAGTTTTTTAACGCACTGTTTATCGGCCTGGTGGCGGCAACCGGCATGCTGTACTTCCAGGATTTAATGCCGGGTCAGGCCGGCGCCGCAACGACCTTATTTACCAATACCAGCCGCGTTGGCTGGCTGGTTGCCGGATTGATTTCCGGCGGCGCCGCTCAGCTGTGGGGCTATCATAGCGTTTTCCTGCTGACACTGGCGATGGCGGCGGTCACGCTGGGCTGCCTGTGGTCTATCCGCAATCCCTGATCAGGGCGCGGTGCATCGCTCAAGCGCAATCAGCCAGGTCATCGCCTGCTGGCGATTTTCGCCACACATCTCCCGCGCAGGCTGCAGGCTGGCGCAGACTTTGGGTCGCAGCGGCGACGTGAAAATGCGACAGCGCTGCTGGTCGTCGAGCTGAACGCAGGGGGTATTGGCGGGCTTACCCGCAGGCATCCCGGGAATCGGTGAAGATATGGAAGGAGCGGTACAGCAAGCACCGCAGTCAGGTCGACATTCCATCGCTAGCCTCCGTCAGGATACTGACAATAATAGTAGTAAGCATTAATGAAGAACCGCCAGCAGCAACCTGCGCAATAATTTTCCTCTGCGCTTTGTTTCGCTTGCCTGATGTTAAGGGCGCGGGTAACCTGGCACTGACCAATTCGATGGAGAGTTGCCAGATGGCAAAAGCAAACGAAATTAAAAAAGGTATGGCGATAAGCTACAACGGCAAGCTACTGCTGGTGAAAGATATCGACATACAAAGCCCCAGCGCGCGCGGCGCGGCAACCCTTTATAAAATGCGCTTTACTGACGTGCGTACCGGCCTGAAGGTCGAAGAGCGTTTCAAAGGCGATGATATCCTCGATACCATTTTACTCAGCCGCCGGGCGGTCACTTTCTCATATATAGACGGTGATGAATATGTGTTTATGGATGACGAAGATTACACCCCCTACCACTTTAAAAAACAGCAGATCGAAGACGAACTGCTGTTTATTCCTGAAGGCGGTATTCCGGGCATCCAGGTTTTAACTATGGACGGGCAGATACTGGCGCTGGAGCTGCCGCAAACGGTGGACATGGAAATTACTGACACCTCTCCGGGCATTAAGGGTGCCTCGGCCAGCGCGCGCACCAAACCGGCAAGTATGAGTACCGGGTTGGTGGTTCAGGTGCCGGAATACCTTAGCAACGGCGATAAAATTCGCATTCATATTCCTGAGCGTCGCTATATGGGACGTGCCGACTGACGGCTTGAGTTGCAAACGAATAATGTTATAAGATAACAAAAAGCGGTAATGCAACTTACCGCTTTTTTTATACCAGGATTAATTATAGCTAACGACCATGACCCCCAGGTTGTGCTCTGGGTTAAGCCAGGTGGTTTCTACCTTACCGATTTCCGCGGGAATTGTTTTATTGGCTGCAGCAACGGTTGTGCTGCGAACCACCATTTTACCATCACGCATGCAGCGACTGGAAATGTGGCTGTCGGTATTACTGAATTCGCAAACAGATTCAACGATTGAACCCGTGAAGTGAATGACACCCTGGCCTATTTCACGCGAGTCGGCTAAAACCACGTTTGAGGCAAGTAGGTTGAGTGAGCAAAACAGCATGCTTTTTGCTATGAGCTTCATGATCGGTTCCTCATCAGGCTACGGATCGGTTATCGGCATATCAGCGAAACGCTTTAATGTTGAGGAGATTTTTTTATGACGCGGGTCAATCTCATTACCGGCTTCCTTGGCTGTGGCAAAACCACCACGCTGCTCCATCTGCTCGCGACTAAACCTGACAATGAAAAGTGGGCTGTCCTTGTCAACGAGTTTGGTGAAATCGGTATTGACGGCTCTCTGCTTGCTGAGCGAGGGGCCGTGCTGAAAGAGATCTCCGGGGGCTGTATGTGTTGTGTGAACGGCCTGCCGATGCAGGTCGGTTTGAATACCTTACTCAAACAGGTTAAACCGGACAGATTGTTGATTGAACCAACCGGCCTGGGTCATCCAAAGCAGATCCTCAGCATGCTGAGCGACCCGCTCTATCAGCCCTGGCTGACGCTTCAGGCAACTTTTTGCCTGCTCGATCCGCGTCAGCTCAGGCAACCGCGAGTAAAAGAAAACGAGAATTTCCGTAATCAATTATTAGCAGCGGATATCATTATCGCCAATAAAAAAGATTGCTGGCAGCCGGAAGATGAAAGCGCGCTGGAAAACTGGCGTCAGACCGAAGCCGAAGGCCGTCTGGTGATAACAACGACTCGCGGGCAAATAGACCGCGCGTTGCTGGATAAACCTCGACGTAATCTGCGTCCGCTTGCTGATGCAGCCCATCATCATCCGGTCAAACAGCCGCTTTCTTTACTGTCGTCATTGCAGCTTGCCGGCGCCGGACGCTGGCGACGCGCACTGAATGAAGGTCAGGGGTACTTTTCCTGTGGCTGGGTATTTGATAGCGAAACGGTATTTGAAACTATCGCCATTCTCGAATGGGCGCGTCATGCCCCGGTCAGCCGGGTAAAAGGGGTAATCAGGCTCGGTCAGGGGGCGGTTTATATCAATCGTCAGGGGGAGGACTTTCATATTGAGATGCACCCCACAGCGCCGCCTGACAGCCGCATTGAGCTTATCAATGATCAACCCGCTGACTGGAATGCCCTACAACACAAATTGCTGAATATTCGCTTAACAATAAAGGCATAATTAAAAGAATTATTCTAAAAATTCTTTTATTGTCATGCTGAAAAAACACCTGCCACTCATACTGCTGCTGAACGTCACAGGCATCGTTCTTTATTTGTCCTGGCATCTACCCGCCGGACACGGCGCCTGGTTTACGCTCGATAAAGATATCTTTTTCTGGTTTAACGACCGGCTGACGAGCAATAAACCGCTGCTGTGGACCATCGCCATAACCAACTTTCGCGCTTTTGACGTGGTATCGCTGCTGGCAATGGGCGGCTTGTATTACAGCTACTGGCGCCAGCAAACCGCGCAAGGGCGTCGTCGTATGTTTGCAATTGGCATTACGATGCTGATAACTGCCGTGGTACTCAATCAGCTTGGTCACTTGCTGCCTGACAGTCGCCCCAGCCCGACCAAATTCTTTGCCCACGTTAATCACGCAGCCGAACTCACCGGCATTCCGGCGAAGGATTCTTCAGCCGATAGTTTTCCAGGCGACCACGGCATGATGCTGATCATTTTTGCCTGCTTTATGTGGCGCTACTTCGGCCTGCGTGCTTTTGCCATCAGCGCCGTTATCGTGTTAGTTTTTGGCCTGCCGCGGCTAATGATCGGCGCGCACTGGTTTAGCGATATCGCAGTGGGGTCAATGTCGGTGGTGCTGGTTTGCCTGAGCTGGTGGTTGCTTACCCCGGCCAGCGATTGGTTGCTAAAGCTGGTTTATCGCTATCAGCCGTATAAATTTCAGACGACAAATGACCATTAATTAAAAACACGCCAGTTAGTAGAATTATTATTAGCTGGTTAATTAAATGAACCAGAAAAGTAAAAAACAGGTCAATTAATTGATCGCGCATGTCAAAAAATGCACAGTCCATACTGAATATTCTGAGTTTTTACCCGTCCGGCCTAAATCCTCAGTGAATTTGACTTAGCGCATAGCGTTAACAAACAGTGGTCGTGCAAAAAGCAGTCAACATCAGCAATGGTATGAAACATTATAAAAACCTATAAAAAAGTCTGCAAAACCCCTCGCCATAAGGCTTCGAATCAGTTAACCTCCTTCACTGACAGGTAAAGCGTCAGAATTATTCCCTGCTGTCTTGATTAAATTTGTGTAGTTAGACACATTTTAATAATTCAGGAATTGTCTTACGGACCTGGTCTGATTAATCTCAATCTGTTTTGCAATTCAGCTAACGACAACGTCGTTAAGGACTTCAAGGGATAACAAACATAATGGTCAAGTCTCAACCAATTCTGAGATACGTATTGCGGGCGCTCCCCGCCGTTGCGCTGGCGACGTTACTTTCAGCATGCAGCACATCTCACTCAGGATATAACGCACAGACTGATACTCATGCAGTTAAAAACCAGGATAGTTTTTTACTGCAAGCGTCTCAGGATGAATTTGAAAAGATGGTTCAGAATGTGGATATTAAATCCCGTTTAATGGACCAGTACGCCAGCTGGAAAGGTGTTCGTTACCGGCTTGGCGGTGACAGTAAACGTGGCATCGACTGCTCTGCTTTTGTGCAGACGACCTTCCGCGATCAGTTTGGGCTGAGCTTACCTCGCTCAACATCCGAACAGCGCGGTTCCGGACGCAGCATTCAGCGCAGTAAATTGCGCCCCGGAGACTTAGTACTGTTTCGCGCAGGCTCAACGGGACGCCACGTCGGTATCTATCTGGGAAATGATAATTTCGTTCATGCGTCGACCAGCAGTGGCGTCATGATCTCCAGCATGAACGACAGCTACTGGAAAAATCGCTACCGCGAAGCCAGACGCGTATTAAGTCGCACGCAAAGCTGATAATCCCTTCTGAATTGCAAAACAGAAACGCTGCCTTCCGGCAGCGTTTTTTTATGCCCGATAGCGGATGAAACGCTGACGATTCCTCGCAGCCATCGCGGCGCAATCAGCGCAAAACAAAACGACGTCCTGTTGCAATTTATCAGCAGAGTTTACTGGCAACGCTGATGAAAAAAGGGTTGTTAATCAAAATAATATGGAGACAGCGCTCCCCCGCCGTTATATCCTGCCATCCTGTCGTACTATTTTCTGATACCTTCCCCGGAAAGTATGCTGCTGCACTCAGGAGAAAGCGCCATGCCACTGTCAACCATGGTGACAAAGCATGTTACTAACCCGCGAAAAATCGCCGTTACCAGCGCGGTATTTGGGTTAGTATTTTTTCTGCTTTTTACCTTACTGGCGCTAACTTTCACCTGGCACCGCCGTTCTAACGGCTACGATCAGCTGGCCCTGAGCTCTCAGCACTATCTTAATAATATTTTCGACAGCCTGGAAAAAACCGTTAAGCCCCTGCAAGACTTTACGCAATCCAGCTGCGGACGCATCAGCAGCGATTTAACACAACGCGCTGCTTTTGGCGCAAATATCCGGGCGATTCTGCTGGTGAGAAACAATGCCGCATTTTGCTCATCGGCAACCGGCAATATGTGGCTCAACATTAATGAAATCTCGCCGGAAACGAATCCCGATAACAACATCGATATCCGGCTTATTGCGCAAACGCCGATGGTTAAAGATAAACCCGCCATCGTGTTCTGGTTAAAAAATTCCCATATACCGCAAAGCGGCGTTCTGGCAACGCTGAATATTAATCTTACGCCGTATTTACTCTTAGCCGCGCGCGCCCAACAAATTGACAGCATGGCGATTATTGCGGGAAATAAGGCCATCACCACCTGGAATGACAATATTATTGATAAGGTAAAACTACCCGGCACGCCTTTGCGCCGGGTGGCGGTACCTGGCTATCCGGTGACTTTTGATATCTATGGCGAAGCGATGCCCAGCCGGGACATTCATCTGATTCTGGTCTCAGCGCTCCTGCTTTCGCTGTTGATGAGCTCCGTCTGGTTTCTGGTGATGACGCTGCGCCTGCAGCCGGGTAAAGAGATTTTGCTGGGTATTAAGCGCGGCGAGTTTCACGTTGAGTACCAGCCAATAATTGAAGCCGCCAGCGGGCGGATCTATGGAATGGAAGCGCTGATGCGCTGGACCCATCCGACGGAAGGACGCATTCCGCCGGACTCCTTTATCAGCTTTGCCGAAGGTCAAAACCTGATCGTCCCGCTGACCCGTCATCTCTTTAAGCTGATTGCCAGAGATGCCGAAAAATTACGTCACGTGGTTCCTTCCGGCAGCAAACTGAGCATTAATTTATCACCGACCCATCTTACCGCCAGCAGCTTTTGTCAGGACGTACGTCACTGGCTGGATGCGATGCCCACCCATCATTTTAAATATATTTTTGAAATTACCGAACGCTCGATGGTGTCGGAAGATAACGCCGAAGAGATGTTTACCTGGATCCACCGCCAGGGGATTGAAATCGCTATCGATGACTTTGGAACCGGGCATAGTGCCTTGATTTATCTTGAAAAATTCAAATTTGACTATCTTAAAATTGATCGCGGATTTGTGCAAAGCATCGGCATGGAAACCGTTACCTCGCCGGTGCTGGATGCGGTGCTTAATCTGGCGCGCAAGCTGAATATGAATACCGTTGCCGAAGGCGTCGAGACCAGCGATCAGGCTGTATGGCTACTTGAGCGCGGCGTCACCTATATGCAGGGCTATCTTTTTAGCAAGCCTTGCACCGTCGCGCAGCTAAGTGAAAATTATCAGATACTCATGCCCCATACGACGCCCTCCAGCAAGCCCTCGCCATAGCTCCCGGCGAAAGTCGCTAACTGACGCGGCAATATGCCCACTCAGGGTAAATAGCGGCCCGTATGGTTATCATCCCGAGGTAATAACACCAAAGGCAACCGGCACAGCATCAGGGCTGGCCTGAAAAAGTCTCGGCAATGCCGACGCCGTAGTTTTTTAATCTGCAGGTCGTTGCATGCTCATCGTTACGCTGAACAAACAGGCAAGGCTCCCCTTCCCACTCCAGCACCGAGCACACCAGCTGAATTTCCGCCAGCGTAGCCTGCAGGTGACGCATGACATTCCATGCCGGTTCGCCGTTATGGCTCAACAGCCGCAGACCAATCAGATCGTCTTCGCCTTGCAGGCCGCCGATAGTTAATGGCTCAACGGCGATGCCGTTCAGACCGGCAGACCAGCGGTAAGACTGCGGTAAACGATGAACCACAGAATGCTGTAACGTATTCACGGCGCGTTGCTCCCAGAGCTGTCCTTTTAAAACATTCCATTTACATAAATAGCCGCGCCAAAGATGCGCCTTTTACGCCAGATGCTGCCAGTCAGAGAGATAAAAAACGGCAGCGTACGCTAGCTTAACGCACAGTACAGCTTTGCGGCGGCAAAACGGTTATGAGAGATAGCTCTCATTTTTTGTTATATGTACTCTTTTAACTAAATTATAACAACCTTTTTTCAGCACAAATTGCCACTTTTTTGCATCATTGCATTTACATTAATGAAACGAAGCAACGGCAGGGTCAATTAATTACTGGCAGTAAATCACCGCAGATCAGGCGTCTGACACTATCAGCTAGCGCGGTTTTTACGCGGGCGTGAAGCATAGAAGAAAAGCAGCAGTGAGACGCTGGCGCAGAGAAAGATAGCGCTGACCATTGGCCATGCACTGCTAAATGAGAAGGAAGAAAGCAGCGCTCCGGCTAATGCACCAACGCCAAAACGCAGCGTACCGGCCAGCGACGAGGCCGTTCCTGCCATATGAGGGAATTCTTCAAGAATAACGGCCATTGCATTTGATGACACCATCGCCACGCAGCCGATAAACATAGCAACGCCAAATACCAGCGGCAGAAATCCAAGATCGAACGCGCTGACAATCACCATCCATAGCCCCATAACAAACTGGATTATCAGACCAAACCGGAACATGGCGAGCGGCCCGAAACGCCGCACTGAACGGCTGTTAATCAGCGTCATCAGGAACAGGAACACCACGTTTAAGGCAAAGTAATAGCCAAAATTCTGCGGCGAGATGTGGTTAAGCTCAATATAAACAAAGGGACCGGCATTCAAAAATGAGAACAGACCGGCGAAGGAAAAGCCGCTCGCCAGCATATAGCTGAAAACGCGCTTATGGCGAAAAAGCGAGAGAAAATTGCCAAGGGTGGTGCGTAAATGCAGACGCTGGCGTTTTTCCTTTGGCAGCGTTTCTTTGATCTGAGTGACCACCAGCAGCGTGGTAACGATCGCCGCAGCGGAGATGGTCCAGAAAATAGCGTGCCAGCTCCATAGCATCAGCATCCAGCCGCCCACTATCGGCGCCAGCAAAGGCGCGACGGTTGTCACCAGCATGACGAATGACATCATGCGCGAAAACTCCTCCCGGGAGTAGCTGTCACGCATCAGGGCGCTAATCACCACGCTGCCCGCCGCCGCCGACAGGCCGTGCAGGAAACGCATATTGATCAGGGTATCAATGGATTGTGACAGCGCGCAGGCCGCCGCCGCCAGGGCAAAAATCAGCGTACCGATGGCAATCACCGGCTTACGACCGTAGCTATCGGCCAGGGGGCCGTACAGCAGCTGACCAAGAGCGAACCCTAAAATGTACGCATTAAGAGTCATCTGCACGCTGCCGGCCTCGACGCCAAACTGCGCGGCTATCTGCGGCAGCGCTGGTAAGTACATATCAATGGAAAGCGGCATCAGCATAGCCAGCAGACCACATATCACCACCAGCCCTAACGACGAATTTTTTTCCTTGCCCACAGCCAGATTACCCCTGATGACGATGATGTTTATGTGCCCTTAGCGTGCCAGCCCTACGCTGGCAATCTCTTCCCCGGTCAGCGCACGATATTCGCCGGGCGCCAGTGTCTCATCCAGCATAATGTCGCCGATGCGCTCGCGATGCAGCGCGGCAACATGGTTGCCAACCGCAGCAAACATTCTTTTGACCTGGTGATAGCGACCTTCACTGATAGTCAATCTGACCTGCAGTTCTGACACCACCTCGAGTCGGGCCGGTTTAGTCTGATTTTTTTCACCATGTAGCTGAATTCCTGCGGCAAATTTTGCCTCTTCATCACCGCTTAGCGCTGAAGTCAGCGTGACCAGATAGGTTTTTTCACAGTGATGACGGGGCGAGGTGATGCGATGCGACCACTGCCCATCATCGGTCATCAGTACCAGCCCTGTGGTGTCAATATCCAGCCGACCTGCGGCATGAAGCTTCCAGGCGGCTGGCTCCTGCAGAAAAAATATCACCGTTGGATGATCGGGATCGTCTGTAGAACAGACGTACCCTTCGGGTTTATTAAGCATAAAGTAGCGCGGGCCACTCTGCTGCTGCAGCACGTTGCCGTCATACTCAACCTGATGCTCAGGAAGCAATTTAAACGCACCGTCGCGGACCATTTCGCCATCGACGGTTACACGCCGGGCCCGTAGTTCGCGCCCGGCAATGGCACGGCTGATCTCCAGCTGCTGAGATAAAAACTTATCAAGTCGCATTAAATTTTGTACTGCCTTTTTGGATACCGCTAATCAGTTGGCGGTGTTTTAAGACGATCGCGCGGTCGCGCAACATCCTGAATGGGGCCGAAAACGGTCTGCATAAAAGTATAAACGGGGCGGCGATAGCTTGTATTCGCTGGCACCGGAACGACGGCCGGCGTTTAGCATTATATTATCGTCGGGCTCCGCCGGCGGCGCAGCGCCCGTTACCAGTTACATTTTTAGTATAACCACTCTTACCCTTCAGTCACAGAGGGTATATCCATTATGCTGCTAATTCATGGCATAATTCTGTTTTGTCGCCATTAACTGTTGTTATGTCTTTTACCTTACGTCCTTATCAGCAAGAAGCTATCGACGCAACGCTGCGCCACTTTCGCCACAGCAAAGAGCCGGCGCTGATCGTGCTGCCTACCGGCGCGGGAAAAAGCCTGGTGATTGCCGGCCTGGCTCGTCTGGCTCGCGGTCGCGTGCTGGTGCTGGCTCACGTCAAAGAACTGGTCGAACAAAATCATGCTAAATACTGCGCCTGGGGACTTGAGGCCGATATTTTTGCCGCCGGGCTGGCCAGAAAAGAGAGCGATGGCAAAGTGGTTTTTGGTAGCGTCCAGTCCGTGGCGCGCAATCTGGCGCAGTTCGACAGCGCCTTCTCGCTGGTTATCGTTGATGAATGCCACCGTATCGGCGCCAGCGAGCAGAACCAGTATCAGCTGATTATCAACCATCTGCGCGGCCACAACCCAGAGCTACGCCTGCTGGGATTGACGGCAACGCCCTACCGACTCGGCCAGGGATGGATTTATCAGTATCACTACCATGGCATGATCAAAGGCGATCACAGCGCTTTGTTTCGTGATTGCATTTACGAATTACCGCTGCGCTATATGATAAAGCATGGCTTCCTCGTGCCACCGGAAAGGCTGGATATGCCGATCGTGCAGTATGACTTCAGCCGACTGGCCGCACGGCCCGATGGTCTATTCAGCGAACCCGAGTTAAACCGCGAATTAAAAAAACAGCAAAGGGTGACGCCACAGATTGTTCAGCAGATCGTTGAACTCAGCGCGGAAAGACAGGGCGTGATGATTTTTGCCGCCACGGTAGAACATGCCAAAGAAGTGCTCGGCTACCTGCCGAAAAGTAAGGCCTTCATTAGCGCAGCTACGCCTGCCAAAGAGCGCGACCAGCTGATTAGCGACTTCAAACAGCGTCGGATTCGCTATCTGGTCAACGTCGCGGTTTTAACCACTGGCTTTGATGCGCCGCATGTCGATGTTATTGCCATATTGCGCCCGACCGAATCGGTCAGCCTTTACCAACAAATAGTCGGCCGGGGCCTGCGCCTGAGTCCGGGAAAAAGCAGCTGCCTGATTCTTGATTACGCGGGCAATCCTCATGATATTTTTACCCCGGAGATTGGTTCGCCTAAAGGTGCCAGCGATAACCAACCGGTGCAGGTATTCTGCCCGGCCTGCGGCTTTGCCAACACCTTCTGGGGAAAAACCACCGCTGACGGTACGCTAATCGAGCATTTTGGGCGCCGCTGTCAGGGCGTATTAGAAGATGACGAAGGCAACCGTGCGCAGTGTGACTTTCGCTTTCGCTTTAAACACTGTGCCGACTGCGGCGCGGAAAACGATATCGCCGCCCGACGCTGCCATAGCTGCGACGCCATCCTGGTCGACGCCGACGATATGTTAAAAGCAGCGCTGAAGTTAAAAGACGCCCTCGTTATACGCTGCGGCGGCATGCAGCTCAGCGCCGGTAGCGACGACAAGGGCGAATGGCTGAAAGCCACTTACTATGATGAAGACGGCAGCAGCGTCAGCGAACGCTTTCGTTTACGCACCCCGGCTCAGCAAGGCGCTTTTGAACTGCTATTTATGCGCCCGCATCAGCGCGCCCCCGGCGTGGCGCTGGGCTGGAAAAATGCAGCTGACGTCGTGGCGCTGCAGCCGCTATTACGTCATCCGGACTTCGTCGTTGCGCGGATGCGCGGAAAGTTTTGGCAGGTGCGGGAAAAGCTGTTTGATTACCAGGGACGCTACCGGCGCGCTAACGAATTACGCTAATTACGTTGCCGCAGGCGCTAAACATCGCTATAATTCGCCGCGCTTTTGCTTAGCTAAAAGCAGAACCTCAACCTGTTGCTGGGTCGCCTGCAACAGGCGTTTAATTTGAAGAGAATGATTATGTTCACACTAAATGCAGAAGTACGTAAAGAGCAGGGTAAGGGTGCGAGCCGCCGCCTGCGCGCAGCTAACAAATTCCCCGCGATCGTTTACGGTGGTAAAGAAGCTGCGCTTTCCATCGAGCTGGATCATGACACCGTTATGAACCTGCAGACCAAGCCAGAATTCTATAGCGAAGTTCTGACGCTGGTTGTCGACGGAAAAGAAAGCAAAGTTAAAATCCAGGCGGTACAGCGCCATCCGTTTAAGCCGAAAGTAAATCACATTGACTTCGTTCGCGCTTAATCGTCTCAGCAATGAGTAATAAAAACGCCGCAATCGCGGCGTTTTTATTGTCTGCGGTCAGCCTGCCTACTTACTGCCAGTGGCGCGCTGCAGCTGATCGCGCAAATTAGGCGGCGTGCCTTTAATCGTCAGCGTGTCAGTCATTGGATCCCAAAAAATACGCTCGCCAAGCAGCATGGCGTCAAAATTAAGCGTTAAGCCACCGCCGCTACCGGCATATTTAGTCAGCTGGCGTAGCGTACTGCGATCGGCAGGAAAATGCTCTTCAAGCTCATAGCCTTGCTGCTGGGTAAATTCTTCAAAGCTCTTTTCTCCCAGCGGCGCAAGCTCCTGCGAGAGATCGGAAAGCGCAATCTCCTCACCGGCCTGCAGCTGGTCGTTACAGTAGCTGTAAACCTGCTGGCGGTAGCTCTGACGCTCATTTTTATCGAGGCTGGCATCGGCGCAATAATCGTCCACCGCCTGCAACAAGCCGCGGTTTTGTGCTTTCGTGTCGAGACCGACGCTGGCGCCGAGAAAATCCATAAAGAAATCGGCGACTTTCCGCCCTACCCGCCCACGCAGGAAGGTCAGATAGCGGGTCGATTCCGGGTTTGTTTCCCATTCGGTGAGATCAATACGCGCAACGATATCGGCATGATTGATGTCCAGATAGTGGGTGGAGCTGATATCCAGTTCCTCATTAACGCGCATACTGCTCTGGCTGCTAAGCACCGCCACGAGCAGATATTCAACGGCAAGATAGCGGTAATGGCTGAACAGGACGATGCCGCCTTCAGCGAAAGGATATTTACCAAGTTCATCACGCAGTCTGCCCGTTGCCGCGCGGCTGAAAGCCAGAAAATCATTTTCACCTTTGCGGCAAAGGCGTAATGCTTCTGCCAGCTCGCTGTCTTCATTAAACAGGCCGTAAGCTTTATTTTTTGCGCTGTACACCCGGTGCAGCTCTTCCATCATTTCGCTCACCGCCTCTGTGGCAGGCAGCAAAGAATCGCGCAGTACCAGCTCCAGCATCTGCTCATCACGCTTAATTAGCTGATGCAGAGCAATCTGGTTGATATCCAGACTCATGATAAACTCTCCAAAGACCATAAGGGGCGTATTCAATCAAAGCTCAGGCCGGCAATCAATACATTAAGCAACGACATTATTGTGCTGGCTTAACGATGCCATTGCGATAAAAGAGCAGAATAAATCGTGAATTTACTATAAGATGGCCCCCTTAAACTTAGTGGAACACTTGCTTATTCATCGTTATGCCACAATCATCCCGATACAGCGACGAACGCGTGGAGAAAATCCTCGCAGAACTGGTTCAGGTTCTGGAACAGAACCAGACGCCGACCGATCTTTCCCTGATGGTACTGGGAAACATGGTGACAAACCTGATTAATACCGATATACCGCCAGCGCAGCGACGTGCCCTGGCCCGCTCCTTCGCCGAGGCGCTGCAATCCTCCGTTCGCGAAGACAAAGCGCACTAACAGGCAACCGTAACGGAATCATGGTAACGAACCGACAGCGCTATCTGGAAAAAATTTCGCAAATGATAAGCTGGGGACACTGGTTTGCCCTCTTCAATATCATCTGCGCGTTTATTTTAGGTAGCCGTTACCTGGCGCTTTCCGACTGGCCTGCCTCGCTGGCCGGACGCATTTACGCTATCTCCAGCTGGATTGGCCACTTCAGTTTTATTGTTTTTGCCGCTTATCTGCTTATCATTTTTCCGCTGACGTTCATCGTGATGTCGCAGCGGCTAATGCGCTTTCTGTCCGTGGTGCTGGCGACCTCCGGCCTCACGCTGCTGCTGGTCGACAGCGCAGTTTACAACCGTTTCCACCTCCATCTTAATCCGGTGGTCTGGGAGCTGGTGGTTAACCCCGACCAGAGTGAACTGGCGCGCGACTGGCAGCTGATGTTTATTGGCGTTCCGGTGATACTCCTGGTCGAAATGCTGTTCGCTACCTGGAGCTGGCAAAAGCTGCGTAGTCTGAACCGGCGCCATTTTGGCAGGCCGCTGGCAATGCTGTTTATCTGCGCATTTGTGGTTAGCCACGTAATGTATATCTGGGCCGATGCTAACTTTTATCGTCCGATTACTATGCAGCGCTCCAACCTGCCCCTCTCTTATCCGATGACCGCCCGTCGCTTCCTGGAGCGCCACGGAATGCTGGATGCCAGAGAGTTCCAGCGCCGTTTAATTCAGCAGGGTAACCCAGAAGCGGTTTGCGTCGATTACCCGCTCAACAATCTGACCTACCGGGATGCCGGCACCCGGCAAAATCTTCTGGTGATCACCGTTGACGGACTTAACGCGGCCAGCTTTAACAAAGACATGCCGCAGCTAAGCCGCTTTGCCGGGCAGAACTTACAGTTCACCCAGCACTTCAGCTCCGGTAGCGACAGCGACAGCGGTCTGTTTGGCCTGTTTTATGGCATTTCGCCCAGCTATATGGACAGCATACTGGCTTCGCGGACGCCATCTGCGCTGATGAGCGCACTGAGCCATCAGGGCTATCAGTTTGGCTTGTTCGACAGTGACGGCTTTACCTCGCCGCTTTATCGTCAGGCGCTGCTGGCTGACTTCACGCTGCCCACGGCCACCAGCCAGAGCAATGGCGCGACGACAACCCAATGGCAGAACTGGCTTAGCGGTCTGAAGCCCGGCAGCGCGCCCTGGTTTTCCTACGTGGCGTTTGATGCAACCGGCGATGACAGCAGCAGTGATAAAGCCGCGATCCGCTATTACTCGCATACCATCGGCAACGTGGACGATCAGATTCAGCAAATCCTGACCACCTTGCAGCAAAAGCAGCTGCTGGAGAATACCGTCGTGGTGATAACGGGCCGTCACGGTCTGGCAATGCAGGGGGAAAATAACCCCGGCAATCGTGCCCTGCTGCAGGTGCCGCTGGTAATACACTGGCCTCATACCCCAGCGCAGACGGTTACCCGCCTGACCGAGCACCAGGATATTATGATGACGCTGATGCAGCGTTTGCTGCACGTTTCGCTCAACCCGAACGATTATTCTCAGGGTGAAGATCTGTTTGCCGCCCAGCGCTCTCGCAACTGGGTTGCTGGCAGCGAGGATCGCCGCCTGGTGATTACCACGCCAGACGTCACCATTGCGCTGGATAATAACGGCAGCTACGATGCCTGGGATAAGCGCGGAAATAAATTGAAAGATCATAAGCCTCAGTTAGCCCTGCTGTTGCAGGTGCTGACGGAGGAAAAACGCTTTATTGCTGATTAATACTGCTGACGACCTGAATTCTGTATAAATACAGAGCAGTCAACGCGTTAGCCCTTGCAATCAGGGCCGAAATCAGTAGTATAGGCCTCCACGTTCGGCACGTAGCGCAGCCTGGTAGCGCACTGTCATGGGGTGTCAGGGGTCGGAGGTTCAAATCCTCTCGTGCCGACCAAATTTCCCTAAAAAAAGCAGCCACTTATGGCTGCTTTTTTGCTTTACAGAAATTTAACAAGGTGAAATGAAGGTGAAATTGTGAGTGGTTTTGCATAGGAACCAGACAGATTACCTAACTGTATTTACCTATATTCAAACAGCCGCCCCCCAACCCCGGTGCGCAATAAGAGAATGCGTCACCAATTCCCTCACAATAACATCGCTAAGCGCGTCTCCTTTTATGGTCTCTCCATCGTCAATAATGAATGCCATGCCTCTTAACACTGCAAGCCTGTCGCGTCCGCAAAACGACATTAACGCTGTTTGATCTTACCCACCATTAGTGGACACGCGACTAAGTGAGTAAACTCTCAACCAGAGGTAGCTCACATGACAAAATCCGTATCAACCAGTAAGAACCCCCGTAAGCAGCATTCGCCTGAATTCCGCG
>NZ_MRUL01000023.1 GCF_002006995.1 Izhakiella australiensis
CGTAGCGCCGATGGTAGTGTGGGGTCTCCCCATGCGAGAGTAGGGAACTGCCAGGCATCATATAAAGAAGAAGCCCCGTGCGAAAGCGCGGGGCTTTTTTGCGTCTGCGGCGGAGCCTCCCCGGCGCGTATTACCCTTCGGGCAAATCCGCCGGGGTATTTATGTTGGCAAAACAGCGCTCTTCATCTTCCAGTAATACCCCATGGCCGCCGGCCTCCGTCAGAAACTGCATTAAACGACGTTTGCCGCCGGCAAGATAGACTTGTAAATCCGGACATAAAGCCGTGCTTAATATCGCCAGCGCCGGATGGTCGCGCTCACGGCTCTTTACCCAGACGGCTGGCGCAGCGCCTTTTTGCCGCCAGAGCCTGCCAGCCCAATCTATTGGTAACCAGGGCGTGTCACAGGGGGCGAATGCTACCCAGGGGGTGGTCACTACGCTGAGCACTGCCAGCATGCCTGCCAGAGGACCAGGGAAGCCATGTAAGCTATCAGTAATAACCGGCAGCCCGCTTTCGGCATAGCGATCAATATTTCGATTTGCATTTATCACTACACTGTCGAACTGAGGCTGCAAATTGCGCAGAACATGCTGATAAAGAGGGATATCTTGTAATAACAGTAAGCCTTTATCTTTCCCTCCCATACGGCTGCCCTGGCCTCCAGCCAAAAGTGCGCCGGTAATGGGCAAAATGTCGCTACGCATATATCCTCTTACCGGGCTGACTGCCCGCATTGTCTAACATCATGTCCCAGGAAAGTATCATGAAAAATCATCGACTCAATGAACTGATTGAACTTCTTCAGCCAGCCTGGCAAAGCGAGCCGGATCTTAATCTGATGCAATTTTTACAGAAACTGGCGCAGGAAGCAGGCTTTAATGCACCATTAGCAGAGCTGAGTGATGACGTATTGATTTACCATTTGAAAATGCGTAACTCCAGCAAAGACAGCATGATCCC
Source organism: Izhakiella australiensis (assembly GCF_002006995.1). Classification (GTDB taxonomy): domain Bacteria; phylum Pseudomonadota; class Gammaproteobacteria; order Enterobacterales; family Enterobacteriaceae; genus Izhakiella; species Izhakiella australiensis. The sequence goes on from NZ_MRUL01000023.1 coordinate 963, forward strand.
AGGCTTACAAAAAGATTATGAAGACGATTTTAAAACGGCCCTGTTACGAGCTCGCGGCATTATCAAAGAGTAGCGCGGCCACATTAACGCCGCTTTAATGCTATGCTGTGCATCGATAATTTTCTCAAAGCTGGACATGCAGGATGACTGAACCCGCTTTTAATTTCTCCACGTTGGAGCCTGACGCCATTCTCGATGCACTGTGGAACAGCGGTATTCGCGTTGAGTCGGGACTGACGGCGCTGAACAGCTATGAAAACCGCGTTTATCAGTTCAGCGATGAAGATAAGCAGCGCTTTGTCGTTAAATTCTATCGCCCGCAGCGTTGGAGCGCGGCACAAATTCTTGAGGAACATCGGTTTGCCTGCGATTTGCAAAACGATGAGGTGCCGGTTGCCGCTCCGATCACGTTAAACAACAGCACGTTATTAACTCAAAATGGCTTTATGTTTGCGGTTTTCCCCAGTATGGGGGGCCGGCAGTATGAAACCGATAATCTTGATCAGCTGGAATGGGTCGGGCGCTATTTAGGGCGACTGCACCAGAGCGCAGGAAAGGCTGCCTTTCAGGTTCGCCCGCAAATTGATCTGCAGGAGTATATTTATGAGCCCCAGCAGCATCTTACGCAGTGTGAACTGATTCCTAAGGGGCTGAGAATTTCTTTTTCTGCGGCTCTGGAGCGGCTGATCGTAACTTTACAAAAGTGCTGGCATACTCAGTGGCGGCCGTTACGCCTCCACGGTGATTGTCATCCGGGCAATATTCTTTGGCGGGATGGGCCGCTATTTGTCGATCTGGATGATGCCCGTACGGGGCCGGCGATTCAGGATCTCTGGATGCTAATCAACGGCGATAAGCAGGAACAGCGTCTCCAGTGGGAGGTACTGCTTGAAGCCTATCAGGAGTTTAGTGAGTTCGACGTTAACGAATTAACACTGGTTGAACCTTTACGCGCCATGCGTATGGTTTATTATCTGGCGTGGGTTGCACGCCGTTGGCAGGATCCTGCTTTTCCCGGGAGCTTTCCCTGGATGACGGAAGAGGATTTCTGGCGCCGACAAATTGCACTATTTACTGAACAGGAAAGGCTGCTACGGGAACCACCTGTACGGCTGATACCGGATTTTTAGCAGGTAATATCTGTTAACCGATCGGGATAATATGAGGAGAGCATTTTTCCATGAAAAAGATTTTGTTTGCGCTGGCGGGCCTGGTCCTGGCTTTTAGCGTATCTGCAGCACCCTATAGCGAAGGCAAGCAATATGTCATGCTGGATAAGCCCGTTGCTGGTGAGCCCCACGTACTGGAGTTTTTCTCCTTCTTCTGCCCGCATTGCTATCAGTTTGAACGCATATGGCACGTAAATGAAGCGGTAGCAAAAAGCCTTCCCGCAGACGTCAAGCTGACCAGATACCACGTTGATTTCCTCGGCGGTGATTTAGGTCCGGTCGTAACCCATGCATGGGCTGTTGCTATGGCTTTAGGCGTGGAAGATAAGGTTACCGCGCCTCTGTTTGATGGCATTCAGAAAGATCAAACCATCACCGATGCTGCCAGCCTGAAAGCGGCCTTTATCAAAGCCGCGGGCATTACCTCGGAAGATTATGATGCCGCCTGGAATAGCTTTGCAGTCAAAGCGCTGGTTGCTCAGCAGCAAAAAGCGGCAGCTGACCTGAACCTGCGCGGCGTGCCGGCTATATTTGTTAACGGCAAATATATGGTCAACAACGGCGGGCTGGATACATCCTCTCAGGAAAATTACGTACAGGACTATGCTAATTTGATTAACTTCTTGTTAAAGAAACAGTAATCCAGGCATAAAATCTGTAGGTATGATCAACTGTGTCCCCACATGCCAGGCTTCTGGCAATTGGGGGCGCAGTTTTTTTATTTTAGGGGTAAACGAAGCCGGATTACTGCTGAAAATTCCGAAGATCATTCAATATTCAGGGAAATCTGTGGGGGTAGAAGGCTAAGAAAATAATTTATATCCACACTGGCATCATGCTCTTAACGTCGATAAACCAATTGCCGTATCACTTCAATTTATTGATTTATAACAATTTATGCATATTTATCTAATAAATATCTCTCAGATTTAAATAGCTTAGCAATTTTACGCACAAAGTTATCCACAGGACGATCTTACGTGATCCGCCGCAAATGCATTATTAGTTCAGGGTTAATTAAGCGGGTTACGTCGTCTTTAGCGGCGAGCTGTGGCATCCTTAGTGGTAAATTAGACAACGACTGAAGATGCTATAACAATGGCTAAAATCGCAGAAAATCCGCTTATTCTGGTCGACGGTTCATCCTACCTGTACCGTGCCTTTCATGCTTTTCCACCGTTAACCAACAGCGCAGGCGAGCCGACCGGCGCGATGTACGGCGTACTCAATATGCTGCGCAGTCTGCTTCAGCAGTATCAGCCTTCGCATGTGGCCGTGGTCTTTGACGCCAAAGGAAAAACCTTCCGCGATGAACTGTTTGAGCATTACAAATCTCATCGCCCGCCGATGCCTGACGATCTACGAGCGCAGATAGCGCCTTTGCATGACATGGTCAGAGCGATGGGGTTGCCCTTGTTGGCAGTCAGTGGCGTTGAGGCGGATGATGTAATCGGCACCCTGGCGCAGCAGGCGGAAAAGCAGGGGCGCCCGGTGTTAATCAGCACAGGCGATAAAGATATGGCGCAGTTGGTAACGCCGCATATCACGCTGATTAATACCATGAACAACGCCATTCTCGGCCCGGAGGAAGTGGTTGAAAAATACGGTATTCCACCTGAGCTGATCATTGATTTTCTGGCTCTGATGGGCGATTCCTCTGACAATATTCCCGGCGTCCCGGGGGTTGGGGAAAAGACCGCTCAGGCATTGCTTAACGGGCTTGGCGGTCTCGAGGCGCTGTATGCCGCTCTGGATAAAGTCGCCGATCTTGGCTTTCGCGGCGCTAAAACGATGGGCGCAAAGCTTGAACAAAATAAAGACGTCGCGTTCCTTTCTTATCAGCTGGCTACGATTAAAACTGACGTTGAGCTTGAGCTGACGCCGGATGAACTTACGGTCAATCCACCCGATGTGGAAGCGCTGGTGAAACTGTTTGGCCACTATGAGTTTAAGCGCTGGCTGAGCGATATTCAGGAAGGTGTATGGCTCCAGGGCAGGAAAAGCAATACGGCGAAACAAAAAGAGATTGCCGGGCAGCAGCAGGCTGCAGAGCCTGCAGAAGAGGCTGCCAGCGTGCTCTCATCCGATGGTTACGTCACTATTCTGGATGAAGAAACCTTTGCTGTCTGGCTGAAGAAATTAAGCAGCTGCGAGGTTTTTTCTTTCGATCTGGAAACTGACTCGCTGGATACGCTAAGCGCCAAAATCGTTGGTTTATCTTTTGCCGTTGCGCCAGGGGAAGCGGCTTATCTTCCCGTTGCTCATGACTACCTTGATGCGCCGCCGCAGCTGGACCGCGATGACGTGTTGGCGAAGCTAAAGCCGCTGCTGGAAGGGAAAAAGCCGGGAAAAATCGGGCAGAACCTGAAATACGATCGCGGCGTGCTGGAGAATTATGGCATTCAGCTATCCGGCATTGAATACGATACCATGCTGGAGTCTTATATGCTCAACAGCGTAGGCGGCAGGCATGATATGGACAGCCTGGCGCTACGCTGGTTGAATCATAAAACCGTCAGCTTTGAAGACATTGCCGGGAAAGGTAAAAACCAGCTGACCTTTAACCAGATAGCGCTCGAACAAGCAGCGCATTATGCCGCGGAAGATGCCGACGTAACCTTGCAACTGCATCTGAAGATGTGGCCTGCGCTGAAAGAAGAGAGCGGGCCAAAAAATGTTTTTGAAACTATCGAAATGCCGCTGCTTAACGTGCTTTCGCGCATTGAGCGAAACGGCGTGCTTATCGATCAGAAGATATTGTCTGAGCATTCAAAAGAGCTAACCAGCCGACTGGCAGAGCTTGAACAGCAGGCCCATGAGCTGGCCGGCGAACCTTTTAACCTGTCATCGCCTAAGCAGCTGCAAGCGATTTTGTTTGAAAAGCAGGGCATTAAACCCACTAAAAAAACGCCGGGCGGCGCGCCTTCGACCAGTGAAGAAGTGCTGGCGGAGCTGGCTCTTAACCATCCACTGCCGAAAGTTATTCTGGAGCATCGTGGTCTGTCAAAGCTGAAATCCACCTATACTGACAAACTTCCACTGATGATTAATCCGCAGTCCGGCCGTGTTCATACCTCGTATCATCAGGCGGTTACCGCGACCGGAAGACTCTCCTCGACCGATCCTAATCTGCAAAATATTCCGGTGCGTAACGATGAAGGTCGTCGCATCCGTCAGGCCTTTATCGCACCGCAGGGACATCGCATCCTCGCGGCAGACTATTCGCAGATAGAACTGCGGATAATGGCCCATCTGTCCCAGGATAAGGGGTTACTCAGCGCGTTTGCCGAGGGACAGGATATTCACAGAGCAACCGCCTCGGAGGTGTTTGGCGTTGCGCTGGATAAGGTGAGCGGGGAGCAGCGTCGCAGCGCTAAGGCGATTAACTTTGGTTTGATTTACGGAATGAGCGCCTTTGGTCTCTCCCGGCAGCTGAACATTGGCGCCGGGGAAGCGAAAAAGTATATGGACCTTTATTTTGACCGCTATCCCGGCGTGCTGAACTATATGGAAAGCACGCGTGCGTTGGCGGCGGAGAAAGGCTATGTGGAAACCCTTGAAGGGCGGCGTCTCTACCTGCCGGATATCACATCAGGCAACGCAATACGTCGCAAGGCTGCCGAGCGCGCGGCCATTAACGCTCCAATGCAGGGTACTGCTGCCGACATTATTAAACGCGCAATGATTGCCGTTGACGACTGGCTGTTGCAGGAAAAGCCAGCGGTGAAGATGATCATGCAGGTACACGATGAGCTGGTGTTTGAAGTTCAACAGGGCGAAATTGAAGCATCTTCAGTGCAGATTCGCCGCCTGATGGAGTCAAGTATGAAGCTTGATGTGCCGCTGCAGGTGGATATCGGCACGGGAGAGAACTGGGATAAAGCCCACTGAGCAACTGAGCAGAGCCTGGCGGCAATGCCTCAGCTGGTGCCCATCAGTGGGCCGCGAAGTCGGGTTAACTAACTGGTTAATGAAACAGCAGTTTTTTGGTAATTTAGCTACAACTACGGCGTCATATTGTGAGTTGGGTCTGGTAATTAGCCGTAATTGATGAAAATAAACTACAAAAAATGCTTTGTCGGTCAGAAAAAATCGGGTAAAGTTAATCGCGTAGGGTACAGAGGTAAGATGTTCTATCTTTCAGACCTTTTACTTCACGTAATCGGATTTGGCTGAATATTAGCCGCCCCAGTTGCTTAGGTAACTGGGGCGTTTTTTATTGGCTGGAAAGCCATGCTCGCTGATATTTTTGAGCATGGTTACAGGAAGGGTTACTCTGCGGCAGGGCGATCGTCATCTGCGGCGGCAAACCAGCTATCAAGCTTGAGACGCAGCTTATCTACCCCGATTTTCTTCAGTGACGAAAACATCTCAATCTGCACATCGCCCATAAAAGCCAGCGCCGCTTCTCTTACCATATTCAGCTGGTTTTTACGCGCCCCTGACGCCAGCTTATCCGCTTTGGTCAGCAGCACCAGCACCGGTATTTCGCTATCTACGGCCCATTCAATCATCTGCTGATCCAGATCTTTCATTGGATGACGAATGTCCATCAATACGACCAGGCCCCGCAGGCAGGCCCGTTTTTCCAGGTATTCACCCAGCGCGCGCTGCCATTTGAGCTTCATCTCTTCAGGCACTTCCGCATAGCCGTACCCTGGCAAGTCGACCAGCCGTTTACCTTCGGTAACTTCAAACAGGTTGATAAGCTGCGTGCGCCCCGGTGTTTTACTGGTGCGGGCAAGGCTTTTTTGATTGGTCAGAGTATTTAGTGCGCTTGATTTGCCGGCGTTAGATCGCCCGGCAAAGGCCACTTCTGTTCCGGTATCGGAAGGAAGATGGCGAATATCCGGCGCGCTGGTGACAAATCGGGTAACGTGATAATTCCAGGCTGACACAATTGATACTCCAGATTAGACTTTGCGGGAATTATACCGGGAAAGCTTGAGAAGTTCTTCTTAACTCACGTTGACAGTTTCTTGTGAGATATTTGCCATAAAATATGCAAGCTTAAACTGTATTTTTATCCTGGGCAGACTATAAAAAATTTTAAAAAACAATCAAGTATAACATTTATGCATAATTGAATAAAAATTTCGCAAGTTACTATCTTGAGACTTTGACTGGTTAGTCTACATTTAATCTCGTGCTCTGGAAGAACACCATCAGGAGGATGCGCTCAGGGAGCTTCAGGATGATGAAGAGCAGGGAAGGGACAAGTTTCCGGAGGAAACATAAGGAAAGGACGCAGCTCAGGAGAGCGACAGGCAAACGGATAAACCGGGACGTTGTATGCTAACATGGATGCTGACAAGGTCAGCCCTTCTGCGGAAGGTGCGAAAAAAGGCGACAGGGTGACCTGCCGCCTTTTTTCTTTATGCACTTTCTGCTAGATTCCGCGGCAATCCCTTGAGGAAACTATCGCTGAGACAAATATCATGAAGCAACCCGCACGCACTTCTTCAGGCAATAAAACCAAACGTAAGACGCGTGAAACGCTGAACCAGGAAGCGCGCGATCGTAAGCGCGACAAGAAGCATCGCGGTAACGCTGCGGGTAGCCGCGGCAATCCGGATGTGCAGTCACAAAAAGGGACAAGCGGCGCTAAGCCAAAAGATCCGCGCATCGGCAGTAAAACGCCGGTTCCGCTCGGATCTGGCGCTCAGGCTACCAGGAGCAATCCAGCGGGTAAATCGGTGCTGCCGGAGGCGCCGCCAAAAGCCACGATGCCACCGCAAGAAGAGCTGGCAATGCTGGAAAATGACGAGCGCCTGGATACGCTGCTCGATCGGCTGGAGAATGGCGACTCGCTCAGCGGTGAAGATCAGGTCTGGCTGGACCAGACGTTAGATCGCATCGACACCCTGATGGAGCAGCTGGGCATTGCTCTGGATGACGGCGATCAAGATGAGAGCGCGGAAGAAGATATGTACCGGTTACTGAAAGGCGGACACTCCTGATGGCTTAAGCGTGATCCAGCGCAAGATAGCTGCGGCGTGCTTTACGGTGATATCTGATGATTTTTTGGCCTGGATCAATAATCGGTATAATTCTGGCGTGTTACCTCGGCTGGCTATTAGTTAAACTTTTCCGACTGATGCGCCTGAAAACACGCCTGCGTCTTCGCACCTCATCGCAGCATCTCAAACGAGGGTCAGGCTTGCATCTTCGTGAACCACGCCAGAGGGAGAAACGCCATGAGCACGCCGGAGATTGAATGGGATCAGGCGCTGATCGAAAAATATAACGCCTCAGGGCCGCGCTATACATCCTATCCGACGGCGCTGGATTTTAATGACAGCTGGCAAGAGCCCGCTTTTCGCGTGGCGGCAAATCGCTATCCTGCGCGGCCGCTGTCCCTCTATTTGCATATCCCGTTTTGTCACCGGCTTTGCTATTTTTGCGGCTGTAATAAGCAGATTACTCGCCAGCAGCACAAAGCTGAGGCTTATCTACAAACGTTATTCAAAGAAATTAAAGCGCGCGCAGCGTTGTTCCGTCAGCGTAAGGTTACCCAGATGCACTGGGGCGGCGGTACGCCAACCTTTTTAACCGCCGACCAGATACAGCGCCTGATGTCGCTGCTGCGCGCTGAGTTTGATTTTGCCAGCGACGCGGAGATCTCCATTGAAATCGACCCCCGCGAAATCCCGCTGGAGATGATTGACCATCTGCGCGAGCAGGGTTTTAACCGCCTTAGCATGGGCGTTCAGGATTTTAATAAGACGGTGCAGGAACGGGTAAACCGGGTGCAGGATGAAGCGTTTATCTTCTCTTTAGTCGAGCGCGCCCGACTTACGGGGTTCAGCTCGACCAGCATTGACTTAATTTACGGGCTGCCGATGCAAACGCCGGAGAGCTTTGCTTTTACCCTGCAACGCGTGCTGGCGCTCCATCCGGATCGGCTGAGCGTATTTAATTATGCTCACCTGCCGTCACTATTTGCCGCCCAGCGTAAGATTCGTGAGGCGGAGCTACCATCCGCCGGCGATAAGCTGGCGATTTTACAGCAAACGATTAAGACGCTCTGCGGGGCGGGCTACCAGTTTATCGGTATGGACCACTTTGCGTTGCCTGGCGATGAGCTGGCGCAGGCGCAGCGCCGCGGTGAGCTGCATCGTAACTTTCAGGGATATACGACTCAGGGTGACTGCGATCTGCTGGGGATGGGGGTTTCCGCCATTAGTATGATTGGCGACAGCTACGGTCAGAATGATAAAGAGCTGCGCCAGTGGGCGGCGCTGGTCGAGACGCAAGGCAGCGCCATCTGCCGTGGTCTGGATCTTAACGACGACGATCGCCTGCGTCGCGAGGTGATCAAATCGCTGATTTGTAACTTCTCTCTCGATTTTAGCCAGCTTAACCAGCTCTGGGGCATTGATGCGGAAAGCTACTTTGCCGAGGAACTGGCAAGGCTGGCGCCAATGGTCGCTGATGGTCTGGTTGAGCGTTCGGTGCTGGGGCTGACGGTAACGGCGAAAGGGCGATTGCTGATCCGCAATATCTGTATGTGCTTCGATCGCTGGCTACAGCGTAAGCTGCAGCAGCGCCAGTATTCGCGGGTAATCTGACGTCTGATAACGTTAAAAGTAAACGAAGCGCCCGGCGTATTTAACCGGGCGTTTTGCATTTCAGCTAAAAAAGCTGAACATCGCCGCGCACAGGATCGCGACAAAAGCAGTCTGCGGCGTATGGGTATGCTGCGATGCCTGTGACAGAAGATGAAAAATAGTTTCAAACATAGTTATTCCCCCGAAAGCCGTCGGGAATGATACTCAACGTTGCCGCTATGTAAAGCGCGAAATAATTGCAATTTGATGAAAACATCCTTGTGCAATTGAGGTATATGCCCCTATTCCATACCAAGTTCTTTCAGCTTACGGGTTAAGGTATTTCTCCCCCAGCCAAGCAGCCTTGCGGCTTCCTGCTTATGACCCTGGGTATGGCGCAGCGCGGTGGTTAGCAGCGTGCGCTCCATCTCCGGCTGCGCTTCAGATAGCAGGTTTTGATGACCGGAACGCAATGCCCGATCGGCCCACTGGGCCAGCAGTGTCGCCCAGCTATCCGGTAGCGATTGCACCGGACTGTCCGGCGTGGCGCTTTCAAACAGCTCGCCGGGCAGATCCTGAATCAGCACCTCCTGGCCGGCGGCCATTACCGTCAGCCAGCGACAGGTATTTTCCAGCTGGCGCACGTTACCGGACCAGTGCAGTCGTGTCAGAGCGACCTCGGTTTCCGGATGGAGGATTTTGGCCTCTACCCCTAATTCCTGAGCGGCAATCTGGAGAAAATAGCGCGCCAGGCGGGGAATATCTTCACGGCGCTCACGCAGTGGCGGCAAATGGATACGGATTACGTTTAAGCGGTGAAAGAGATCCTCGCGAAACTTCCCTTCCTGAACGCGCAATTCCAGGTTCTGGTGGGTTGCGGCAATGATACGCACGTCTACTTTTACCGGCGCGTAGCCGCCGACGCGATAAAACTGGCCGTCAGCCAGCACCCGCAGCAGGCGGGTCTGCACGTCGAGCGGCATGTCACCGATTTCATCAAGAAACAGCGTGCCGCCATCAGCCTGCTCAAAACGGCCCTGACGGATTTGGTTGGCGCCGGTAAAAGCCCCTTTCTCGTGGCCAAACAGTTCGGACTCAATAAGATCTTTGGGGATGGCCGCCATATTCAGGGCGATAAACGGCGACTTCGCGCGCGGGCTGTGGCGGTGCAGCGCGTGCGCCACCAGCTCCTTACCGGTGCCGGACTCGCCGTTAATTAGTACGCTAATTGAAGAGCGCGATAGCCGTCCAATAATACGGAACACATCCTGCATCGCCGGCGCTTCGCCGATGATATCGGCCGTCGGGCCGTTTACCGGCTGGTTACGCGGCTGCTGCTGTTCCTGATAATGGCTGATAGCGCGCTCGACCAGCGCCACGGCCTCGTCAATATCAAAGGGTTTTGGCAGGTAATCAAATGCCCCTTGCTGATAGGCGCTCACTGCCGCATCAAGGTCGGAATGGGCGGTCATAATGATGACCGGCAGCATCGGATGACGCTGTTTTATTTGCTTCAGCAACGCCAGGCCGTCCATACCCGGCATGCGAATATCCGACAGTAAAACGTCCGGGGTCTTGCTTGCCAGCGCATCCAGCACTTCATTTGCGCTTTCATAGGTCGCGCAGTTTAAACCGGCTCCGGTGAGCGCACGCTCAAGCACCCAGCGGATGGAGCTATCGTCATCGACGATCCAGACTATCCCTCGTTGCATAGAGACCTCTATTTACGAATCGGCAGATAAATGGAGAATTCGGTATTGCCAGGCCAGCTGTTAAATTCAATTTTTCCTGAATGCTGATCGATAAGGCTACGGGCAATAGACAGGCCAAGTCCGGTCCCGCCTTCGCGGCCGCTGACCATCGGATAAAACAACGTATCCTGTAGCTGCGCTGGAATGCCCGGCCCATCATCAACAACATCAATCCGTGCCACCAGACGATAGCGCACGCCGTGCAGCGTTAGCTGGAATGCGGTACGGGTACGCAGCGTGATGGTGCCACCGGCTTCACCCAGCGCTTGCATGGCGTTACGCACAATATTTAAAACGACCTGCTCAATCTGGTCCGGATCGTGGGGCAGCTCCGGCAGGCTGGGATCGTAATCGCGTACCAGGGTGATATTGTCAGGCAATTCCATCGAGACCAGATTAACTACCCGCTCTGCAACCTGATGGATGCTCTGGGTTACGTGCATTCCCGGCTGCTGCGGTCCAAGCAATCGGTCAACCAGGTTTCTCAGCCGGTCCGCCTGTTCAATAATGACCTGGGTATATTCAGTTAGCGCTCGATCCGGCAACGCCTTTGCCAGTAGCTGCGCCGCGCCGCGCAGCCCACCAAGCGGATTTTTAATTTCATGGGCCAGCCCGCGCACCAGATCGCGGGCGGCAACCTGCTGGGCGTGTTGTATCTGTTCCTGACTCAGGCGCCGTTGGTTATCCATCGGCGCCATTTCCAGCAGGATCAGGCCATCGGGCAGGCGCTGGGCGGTTAACGACATAATGTGCGCGCGGCTGTCGACCACCAGCGTTACTTCGCTATCGGTAAAGCCCTGACCGGCGGCCAGGCTTTCTCGCATCACGTCGATATTCAGGGATAAATAACCCGTTAGCTCCGGCAGCGGGGTGCCAAAGAGCTTGCGCGAGCTTTGCGCCAGCAATTGCTGTGCAGCCGGATTGGCGTAGTGAATCACCAGATCGTCGTCGAGCAGCAAAATGCTGTTAATAAGAGAGTTGAGAATCTGCCCAGCATCGGGCTGCGTGCCAGTTGCCATTCAGTCTTTCCCTGCACTGTTTTAGTGCATTATAGTGGTTTTACCCAAATATCATCATCTCTGATGATGAATTCGCGGAGAAAAAAGCCCATCCGAAGATGGGCTGAAAGTTTCCACGGCAACAAAAAATCTTCCACGCCTTTTGCATCACAACCTCGCTGGCGGTCTTCTTGCTAATCTGACGACCAGCGGGTCGATTGAAGATCGCAACGCTTGTGGAATCTAAAAACTTACTCAATCAGACGCTGTAGTACAGTTCAAACTCAACCGGGTGCGGCGTCATGCGAACGCGATCAATGTCCGTTTTGCGCAGTTCGATATAAGCATCAATGGTGTCGTCGGTGAACACGCCGCCGCGGGTCAGGAATTCGCGGTCTTCGTTCAGGCAGTTCAGCGCCTCTTCCAGCGAGCCGGCCACTTTTGGAATTTCGGCCTCTTCTTCCGGCGGCAGATCGTAAAGGTTTTTGTCCATCGCATCGCCAGGATGGATTTTATTGATGATGCCGTCGAGGCCAGCCATCAACAGCGCGGCAAATGCCAGGTACGGGTTAGCTGCCGGATCCGGGAAGCGCGCTTCAATACGGCGAGCTTTCGGGCTGGCAACGACGGGAATACGGATAGAAGCCGAGCGGTTACGGGCTGAATAAGCCAGCATTACCGGCGCTTCATAGCCAGGCACCAGACGCTTGTAAGAGTTGGTGGTCGGGTTGGTCAGCGCGTTAATGGCTTTCGCATGTTTAATGATGCCGCCGATATAGAACAGCGCAGTTTCTGACAGGCCGCCGTATTTATCGCCGGAGAACAGGTTGTTGCCATCTTTTGCCAGCGACATATGGCAGTGCATGCCGGAACCGTTATCGCCGAACATCGGCTTAGGCATAAAGGTTGCGGTTTTACCGTAGGCGTGGGCAACGTTATGCACTACGTATTTGTAGATCTGAATTTCGTCCGCTTTTTTCACCATGGTGTTAAAGCGAGTGGCCACTTCGTTCTGGCCGGCTGTCGCCACTTCATGGTGATGCGCTTCAACCACCAGGCCCATCTGCTCCATAGTCAGAGACATGGCTGAGCGTATATCCTGTGCTGAGTCAACCGGGGGAACCGGGAAGTAACCGCCTTTAAGCGACGGGCGGTGGCCTTTGTTGCCGCCTTCATATTCTTTACCGGTGTTCCAGGCGGCTTCGATATCATCAATGGTAACGTGAGAGCCAGCGGTGCTGCTGCCGAAACGCACATCATCAAAAATAAAGAATTCAGGCTCAGGTCCGAAAAGCACGGTATCGGCAATGCCAGAAGAGCGCAGAAAATCTTCAGCGCGCTTAGCGATGGAGCGTGGGTCGCGGTCGTAGCCCTGCATGGTGCCTGGCTCAAGAATGTCACAGCGGATAATTAAGGTTGAATCTTCAAAGAAAGGATCCAGGACCGCAGTCGTTGCGTCAGGCATCAGAACCATATCGGACTCATTAATGCCTTTCCAGCCGCCGATGGACGAACCGTCAAACATTTTGCCTTCTTCGAAGAAGTCGGCATTCACCTGGTGAGCAGGAATGGTTACGTGCTGCTCTTTACCTTTGGTATCGGTAAAACGCAGGTCGACAAACTTGACTTCGTGCTCGTTCATCATCGACAGAACGTTTTCAGCGGACATACTTATAATCTCCTGGATTTTTCATTGTCGTAGTAAGAGAGCCTTTTATACTTTGCACATAGCGATTCTGTGCCCAATAAAGATAGTAAGGATCTCTGACAAGCTATCAACCGTTGTGGAAACAGATGTTTTTTGCTTAAACAGGTTAAAGCGAAATCTATGCCAACTTTTTTATTTGGTGCAAAAAGCGCTATGATGCGCGCTCCCGTGAGTCGCCGACTGCACCAGGATTGAACTGTAGCACTAAAATAGTGCGTCTGGTGCGGGGTGTGCACTACGTTGGTGCAAAAAGAAGTATGGAGTATCGATTTCAGCAGGTTCCATGGCGCGTCATGGGGCAGGCAGGAATTGTTAGATGAATTTTGTGATCTCCGTTCAGTATTCCGCTTAATCCGTGTACAATAACGCGCTATTTCTAATGCCTGAGGCAAAGTTGTGATCGAAAAATTGCGTAACATCGCCATTATTGCGCACGTTGACCATGGAAAAACCACTCTGGTCGATAAGTTGCTGCAGCAGTCCGGTACTTTTGATGCCCGTACTGAAGCAACCGAACGCGTAATGGACTCCAACGATTTGGAGAAAGAGCGTGGTATTACCATTCTCGCTAAAAATACTGCCATCAAGTGGAATGACTACCGCATCAACATCGTTGATACCCCCGGGCACGCCGACTTTGGCGGCGAGGTTGAGCGCGTAATGTCGATGGTTGACTCCGTTTTGCTGGTTGTTGACGCAATGGACGGTCCAATGCCGCAGACCCGTTTCGTCACCAAAAAGGCATTTGCCTACGGCCTCAAGCCGATCGTCGTGGTCAACAAAGTTGACCGTCCCGGCGCGCGTCCTGACTGGGTTGTCGATCAGGTTTTCGATCTGTTCGTTAATCTGGATGCCACCGACGAGCAGCTGGACTTCCCGATTATTTATGCCTCTGCTCTGCAAGGCATTGCCGGTACCGATCATACCGATATGGGCAGCGATATGACCGCGCTCTATCAGGCGATTGTTGACCATGTTCCGGCACCGGATGTCGATCTGGATGGGTCGCTGCAAATGCAGATCTCCCAGCTGGACTATAACAATTATCTGGGCGTTATCGGTATCGGGCGTATCAAACGCGGTAAAGTTAAGCCTAACCAACAGGTTACGGTTATCGACCGCGAAGGTAAAACCCGTAATGGCAAGGTCGGTAAAGTGCTGGGCCATCTGGGTCTTGAGCGTATTGACACCGATCTGGCTGAGGCGGGCGATATTGTCGCTATTACCGGTTTGGGCGAGCTGAATATCTCCGACACCATCTGCGATCCGCAGAATGTTGAAGCGCTGACCGCGCTGAGCGTCGATGAGCCGACCGTTTCCATGTACTTCTGCGTTAATACCTCACCGTTCTGCGGTAAAGAAGGTAAATATGTTACCTCGCGTCAGATCCTTGAGCGTCTGAATAAAGAGCTGGTACATAACGTGGCGCTGCGCGTGGAAGAAACTGACGATGCAGATGCATTCCGCGTTTCTGGTCGCGGCGAGCTGCACCTTTCGGTGTTGATCGAAAACATGCGTCGTGAAGGCTTCGAGCTGGCGGTATCCCGTCCGAAGGTTATCTTCCGCGAAATTGACGGCCGCAAGCAGGAGCCGTTTGAAAACGTCACGCTGGACGTTGAAGAGCAGCACCAGGGCTCGGTAATGCAGGCGCTGGGCGAGCGTAAAGGCGACCTGAAGAACATGAACCCGGACGGCAAAGGCCGCGTTCGCCTGGACTACGTTATTCCCAGCCGTGGCTTAATCGGCTTCCGTAATGAGTTCATGACTATGACCTCTGGTACCGGTTTGCTGTACTCCACCTTTAGCCACTACGACGACATACGTGCCGGTGAAGTTGGCCAGCGTCTTAACGGCGTGCTGATCTCCAACGGTCAGGGTAAAGCGGTGGCATTTGCGCTGTTCAGCCTGCAGGATCGCGGCAAGCTGTTCCTTGGTCACGGTGCGGAAGTTTATGAAGGCCAGATTATTGGTATTCACAGCCGTTCTAACGATTTGACCGTTAACTGCCTGACCGGTAAAAAACTGACTAACATGCGTGCTTCTGGTACGGATGAAGCGGTTATTCTGGTTCCGCCGGTAAGAATGAGCCTTGAGCAGGCGCTGGAATTTATTGATGACGACGAGCTGGTGGAAGTTACCCCTGCCTCAATTCGCATCCGTAAGCGCCATCTGACCGAAAACGATCGTAAGCGCGCCATGCGCGGCAGCAAAGAAGCCTGATTTGTTGTCAATCACGCACAGGGGGCCGGTTTTTACCGGCCCTTTTTACATGCGTCATATTTAACTTTGCGCTCTGTTCAGCCCTTCATTTTACCGCTAGAGTGAATAGTCACAGGAACGCAAAAGGGTATGACTATGCTGTATATCTTTGATTTAGGTAATGTCATTGTTGATATTGACTTCAACCGCGTGCTGGGAGTCTGGAGTGACCTTGGCCGGGTGCCGCTGGCTTTGCTGCAAAAGCGTTTCTCAATGGAGGAGAGTTTTCATCAGCACGAGCGGGGAGAGATTAGCGATGAACAGTTTGCCGCCGAGCTTGGCCAGCAGCTGGGACTGGCGCTAAGTTTTGAGCAGTTTACCGCAGGCTGGCAGGCCATTTTTGTTGGGGTGCGTCCTGAGGTTATCTCGCTAATGAATCAGCTGCGTCAGCGCGGTGAGCGAGTGGTGGTGCTGTCGAATACTAACCAGCTACACTGCGGTTTCTGGCCCACTGAGTATCCGGAAGTGCAGCAGGCGGCAGATAAAATTTATCTTTCGCAGGAAATGGGGATGCGTAAACCGGAAGCGCGTATCTATCAGCAAGTGCTGGATGAAGAAGGCTTTACGCCCGACCAGACGATCTTTTTTGATGACAATGCTGACAATATTGAAGGCGCGCGCAAGCTCGGTATCAACGTTGTGCATGTCACCGATGCCAGCGTTATACCCGATTATTTAGCCAGTCGCCTGTAAACATCTCTGCTGCGGCGCGCGACAGCAGCGCGCCGCAGCAGACAACCGCGCGATGATTTTTATGTCCTTTAACTTATGGCGTTCCAATAATAACTTCCCCCGCCATTTCGCGTGAACTTAGCGCTCCGGGGTTTTATCGCCTTGCGTTGGGCATTTTCACCGGGAAATTATCAGCCGGCTGAAGCGCCACGCAGTACGTGGGGATTTGAGCACTGTTCAGGGCCAAAATGGCAAATAAAATAGCCTGATGGGACAGGCACTAAGCAGGGAAAATAATTATGATTGCATTAATTCAGCGCACGCGTAGCGCGAGCGTGACGGTCGACGGAGAGACCCTTGGCAAAATAGCATCCGGCTTGCTGATCCTGCTCGGCGTTGAGAAGGGCGATAGCGAACAGAAGGCTGAGCGTTTGTGTGAGCGAGTCCTGGGCTATCGTATCTTTAGCGATGAAAACGAAAAAATGAATCTTAACGTGCAGCAGGCCGGCGGTTCGGTGCTGGTTGTATCTCAGTTCACGTTAGCTGCCGATACCCAAAAAGGTATGCGCCCGAGTTTTTCCGGCGGTGCTGAACCGACCGAAGCGGAGCGACTGTATAACTATTTTGTCGCCTGCTGCCGTCAGCGTGGAATCGGCACTGAAACCGGGCGTTTCGCCGCTGATATGCAGGTTGCGTTGGTTAATGATGGGCCGGTTACCTTCTGGTTGCAGGTGTGAGGCAGTTAGCCGCAGGGCAGGTAAAAAACCTGGCAGGCTCAGACAGAGAGAAACATTTTATGTACCATCTTCGTGTGCCCGAAACGGCGGAAGAACTGGAGGCTTATTATCAGTTCCGCTGGGAAATGTTACGCAAGCCGCTACGCCAGCCAAGAGGCTCCGAACGGGAGGCCTGGGATGCGCTGGCGCATCATCAGATGGTGGTCGATGAGCATAATGAGCCGGTTGCGATTGGCCGCCTGTATATTAATGGCGATAATGAAGCCTCAATTCGCTTTCTGGCGGTTCATCCATCGGTGCAGGGTAAGGGGCTTGGTACCCTGGTTGCCATGACCCTGGAGTCGGTTGCCCGCCAGGAAGGCGTCAAGCGAGTAACCTGCAGCGCACGTGAAGATGCCGTCGAGTTTTTTGCCAAGCTGGGTTATATCAACGAAGGTGAAATTACCGCGCCGCAGACCACGCCGGTGCGCCATTTTTTGATGGTGAAACCGGTGGTGACGCTGGATGATATCCTGCATCGCGGCGACTGGTGCGGACAGCTGCAGCAAGCCTGGTACGACCATATTCCTCTGAGTGAAAAAATGGGCGTACGTATTCTGCAGTACACCGGGCAGAAGTTTGTTACCACCATGCCTGAAACCGGCAACCAGAATCCTCATCATACGCTTTTTGCCGGCAGCCAGTTTTCGCTGGCGACGTTGACCGGCTGGGGATTGATTTGGTTACTGCTGCGCGAGCGACATCTTGGGGGAACCATTATTCTGGCTGATGCGCATATCCGCTACAGTAAGCCCATTAGCGGGCGCCCTGGCGCAATAGCCGACCTCGGCTCGTTAAGTGGCGATCTTGACCGACTGGCACGCGGACGTAAAGCCAGGGTTCAGCTGGAAGTGGAGCTGTACGGCAACGATGAATGTGGTGCCGTGTTCGAAGGCGTTTATCTGGTTCTGCCAGCCGACCCTGACGATCCGCTGGAGCCGCCGATCCAGTAATCGCCGTCACGGCTGGCGATTAGCCGGTCAATCTGCGGATGCGGTGATTTCACCGCATCCGCGCGCGTAGCAACGCCAGACTCCGGCCTTTAACTCCTCATATAGATCTACTGGGCGCGTACCACGCCTTTGCTCATGGTCTGGTTGATGGTTTTATCATCCTGGCTGGCTGACAAGGTGCCGCTGGCGCTTTGCGAAAGTGGCTCACCTGCTGCCAGGCTGGCGCTCAAATCGAGGCTCAGGTTGCCATCACCCCGCAGAGGAAGCGCTGGCCAGCCCCAGTTAACCAGTTCATCCAGCGGTACGCCGCGACCGCTAAGGCGTAGTGACAGCTGGCGCTGCGGCGTCTGGGTCAGAATAGCTTTCGCTTCCAGCAAGCCCTTCTGCGCAAAGGCGCTCATTTCAGTTACGTTAATCTGACTGTCGTTAGCCGTTAGCGCGATGGAAGGGTGGCGAATATCAACCCGGTTAAAGGTGGCCTCTGCCGCGTTGAAGCTGAGCGTGCCGCCCCAGATCCCCCACTGACGATCTTTCGCCAGCAGCAGGCTATTGCCATTGCCTTCCAGCGCGGTCATCTGGAATGGGAAGTCCGGATTGATATCAATAATCAGGTTGTTGTTGGCGCTGAAATGGCTGATTTCAACGCTTTCCAGCCATGAAGGTAGCGGTTTCATCCAGATTTCCCGCCAATCAACCGGCAGGGTGTATTCCAGTCCGGCAAAAGCTAAATCATTCAGCGTCAGCTTCTTATCACTGCGGCTCCAGCTGCCTGCTGCGCGAATCAGGCCGTTCACCCAGCGCGAGCTAAACTGCGTCAGGTTAATGCCCTGCGGTGAAAAGGTCATATTGATGATCGGATCGTTAAGTAACAATCCTCCTTTCACAAAGCTACTGGCATTAAGCGACAGCGAGCCATCATCGCTCTGCCAGTCACCGTTATGTAGCGTCAGGTCTTTAAGCGAAAAATTAAGGTCGCTGGCCGCCCAGTTCGGCCCCTGCAAGCGGGCGCCGGTGACGTCAAGACGGTCGATATGTAATGAAGGCAGCGCAAAAATCGGCGCGAAAAATGCGCTCAGGCTGCGGGTCGTCTGGAAACGCAGGCTGCTTAGCTGCAGGCGGGAAACGTTCCAGTTGCCCTCCGCATCGCGCTCGGCGCTGCCGGTGAGGCTGCCGCGAGCAACGTCGGCACCGACATTGCTGAGTATCAAGCGGTTGTTTGCCAGCTTGCCCTGCACCAGCAGGTTAGTGCCATCAATGCCCGCCAGATTCAGAGAGCCGGCGCTGAACTGAAAGTTGGCATCGTCGCCGATAAAGTTGCCCGCCCTGGGGTGCCACGGTGAAACCGCGCCTGTTACTTTTTCAGCCTTGAGTGGTAAAACAAACTGTGGGCTGTTTACCGCCATCTGCGTCAGCTGAAGCTGTTCGGCGCTGAGTGGCAAAGTGGCGCTTTTTTCGCTGATATTCAGTGAGCCCTGATCGAGACGAATTGCCGCGAAGTGCAAAGGATTGCTGAACTGAATCAAGCCAAGCCCGAGATCAACCTGTTTCGCTACCAGCGTCGGCGTTTGTCCTTTGCGCCCGAAGGTCACATCGTCGAGCAGCAGATGGGAAGGCGAGGAAAAGTTATGCTCCATCTTACTCAAACTTAGCTGGTAACTGGTGTTGTTGCTAATGGTACGGCCGATCCAACTTGCGCCCCAGCGGGTTTGCAGCAGGATATACAGCGCCAGCAGCACCAGCAAAAACAGTATCAGCAGCGTCAGTAACGCTTTTCCAAAGAATTTCATGTGTCCTTCCCTTCGAAACTCAGACAAGGCTCTGTTATGCCTGATTTTTTATTGATGCTCAATGGCAGTAAGCTGAAATCAGGCGTAGAGAAAGCACCCAGGCTTCAGCATACCTGAACGTCAGGGTGACACAACCCTGATTGTGGCAGCATGGTGGCGGTGCGACGGGTGATAATGACAGCGTCTGCTAACGGATAATATTTGACACGATGCGTGATTAAACTCATGCTTGAAATAAGCCTAATATGGGATGTTTATAGCGTAGAGATTATTCAGGGAGATAAAGAGGTGGCCGACAATTTTTTTAAGAATGAAGAGATTAATAAAAATATTAAAAATTTCCTTGAAAAAGAATTATTAGAAACTCAATATCTTAGGTTTGGATATTTTATAATAAATAAAAAGAATTTAAATGATATTTCCATCATAAATAATCATCCTGAATGGTTTAAACTGTATACAAAGTTTAACCATCAAATGGTTGATCCCGTTGTAATAAAGTCATTAACTAGAGTTGAAGATTTTTCTTGGGATGAGGAAATTGTTATTTTATCAAAGCTTGCCTTGCCAAGAGTTATGCTACATGCAAAAAAGTATGATATTAACAGTGGTCATACATTTATTTTGCATGACCATAAAAATAATCTTGTTTTGCTATCTGTTTTTGATGCCTCAGGATACCAAAAAGAAATAACAGCTGATAAAGATAGAGAGAAGATGAGTTTGCTTTTGATAAGAGCGCATCAAAAAATGCTTAATCTTTACAATACATTTGAGGGCGATGTTAAAACTAGTATTTCAATAACAAGTAAAGAAAATAGAGTTCTGTATTGGGCAAGCAAAGGGAAAACTTACAAGGAGATCGCTTTAATAGTTGGAGTTCAAGAAAGAACAGTCAAGTTTCACATGGGTAATATTGTAAGGAAACTTGAAGCTGTAAATGCTAAGCATGCTATTAGATTGGCTTCAGAGCTTAAGTTGGTCAGGGTTCCAGATTGCTTATGATTTTTACTGACGCGCTAAGGTGTGAAAATCCAGGAGACCATAGCACTTAATTAGTAATTTTAATTTTTCATGTGAAATGCATGTGAGATCTTATCTATTGCTGACTTTATATTCAAGTTTATAATTAATTGCTGTTGTTTCCTTTTTTAACTCATGCTCCAAACTAGATAAGTTACACGCTAGCGTTGGCATTATTATCAGATAGATATACTCATTTTTTTCAGATTTCCCTCTTTTTTGGATTTTTATATCCCAGCCGGATGTTATAAGGCAATTTAAGAGTTGCTCAGAGGCAACAGCATAAATACCTTCATACCCTAACTTACTGGAAAATTTTAAAATCTCAATGAATAGTATCAGGTTAATAATGGTTTTTTTTAATCCAAAATTTTTTATTTTTTCTTTATCAGTAAATAATCGGGTTAATTCAATGTAGTTTCCTTCTTTAATAACTATGCTATCAAAATACTTATAAAACACATCAGTGCACATGTTACGTTTTTTCATATCTATGAATCTACAGCCGCAAACTACTTCATTTTTGAATTCTCCAATCAAATAAAATGCATTATTATTATCAAAATCATCAAATTCCATGCCTTTTTTACATTTTACCAGCCAATTTAGTTCATCTTTGAAAATTTTTTTCCTTATTCTAAAAAACTTCTTTAGCTCATCGTCGTTGAATTTTATATAATTACCTATGATAATATCTAGCATAAATTATTACTTGCTTTTAAGTTGGTGAAGTTAAAATATATATTTTGCATTTTTACTTTTGTAATGGTAAGGCATTTAAAGATTTGCAGCATATATTACCTCATTATCTTACTAAATGCATCCAGTAAATATATTATAGGAATTAAATGTTTGCTATTATTTCATGATGTATCTCCATGTAATTTATATTAATGGATTTAAAATTTCAACATCTGCGATGTGGTTTTTATCCTGCAATTGGATGTAATTAATATTTCGCGAGTGAAGGGTGAATTTTATATGGTTAGTTAATTGATGTTTTAATGTGATATTTTTGTATTATTATGTTATTTAATCTTTATGACTGATTTCCACTAAAGAGCATAATAGGGTTTATTAAACTATTTTTACGGTACGATTTGTAGTGAGCAATTTTTAGAGAGGGTTTAGCTAAAGGGAATTCAAGCCAGGCTTGGGCCTGGCCAGCAAGAAGGCGGCTTACTTCTCCTGCGGAAACAGTAAATTCAGCACGATGGCGGTAATGCCTCCGGCAGCGATGCCCGATGACAGCAGCGTTTTCAGCCAGTCGGGGGCAAATTGCAGGATCAGCGGCTGTTGTGATACGCCCATGCCCACCGCCATGGAAAGCGCGATGATCATAATGGCCCGGCGGTTGAGCGGCTCGCGTGAAACAATGCGTACGCCGGAAGCAGCAATGGTGCCAAACATCACAATGGTGGCGCCGCCCAGTACCGGCTCCGGAATATGCTGCACAAAACCCGCTACCGCCGGAAACAGTCCGAGAACAATCAGCATCAGGGCTACGACAAATCCGACGTAGCGGCTGGCTACGCCTGTAAGTTGAATAACGCCATTATTCTGACCGAAGCAGGAGTTAGGGAAGGTGTTGAACAGCGCCGAGACAAACGAATTAAGGCCGTTTGCCAGCACGCCGCCTTTCAGGCGCTTCATATAAAGCGGCCCGCTGACCGGCTGCTCAGAAACATCGCTGGTGGCGGTAATGTCACCGATGGTTTCCAGCGAGGTCACCATAAACACCAGCATTAATGGGATTAGCAGATTCCAGTCAATGCTCAGGCCATAATAAAAAGGGCGCGGTATAGCAATCAGCGTGTGGTCGACTGGTGCGCTCTGCGGCAACATATCCATTGCCCAGGCAAGCAGATAGCCTACCGCCATCGCAATCACCAGCGAAGCAACGCGCAGGTAGGGATTGCGCTGGCGGTTAAGCAAAATGATAACCACCAGCACCGCGCCGGCCAGCAGCAGGTTTTTAGGGGCGCCAAAGCTGTGATCGCCCATTGCGGCAAAGCCTCCGCCAATCGATGTCAGACCCACCTGAATCAGCGACAGGCCGATAATCATTACTACGATGCCGGATACCAGTGGCGTAATGATACGGCGCGCCAGATGCAGCACGCGCGACAGCAGCATTTCGGTACAGGAGGCCAGCATCAGAGTGCCAAATAGCGCCGCCATCATAGCGGGGACGTCTGCGCCGCCGTTTTTCAATGCCGTACCGCCCATAATCAACGGCGTGACAAAGTTGAAGCTGGTACCCTGGATTGATAGCAGCCCGGAGCCAACCGGACCCCAGGTCTTGATCTGCAAAATGGACGCGACCCCGGAAGCAAATAGCGACATGCTGATAATATGGCGGGTATCCGCCGCCGGCAGGCCCAGCGCCTGGCAAATCAGCAGGGCGGGCGTAATCACGGCCACAAACATTGCCAGTAAATGCTGCAGCGCGGCAAACAGGGTTTGCGGCAGCGGTGGACGATCCTCAAGGCGATAAATCAGTTCGCTGCGCGACGGCGTTGACGCTTCCTGCGGCAGGCTATCCTCGGTGGTATTGGCGGACATAAAGAGACTTCCCATAACAACAAAGTGGCGATTTTAAACCTATGTCGGTTAAAAGCAATCGTTTGCTATGGGTCGTCCGGGCTTTTTATTCAGAGCGTAAATACCGTACGGCAGCGGCTGTCATCGCTTAGCCAGGCGCTGGTAACTTCCTGTAGCGGACGCGGCTGACAGGGGACGCTGAAACCGGCCTGCGGCATGGCGTTTAGCAGTTCGCCGACGCTGGCCGTCAGCTGCTCAACGGACAGGCTACCAATGCCGCTGCCCATCAACTTCAGCGCCGAGGAGCGCAGCAGATGGCTGTGTAGCGGGATCTGCTGACCGCTCAGCGAGCCGATTTGCACAAAGCGCACCGGTTTACTGCCGCCGGCGACAGCGGCGTTGAGAATGCCAAGCGCGCTATCGCCCCAGAGATAATCCAGTACGACGTCGACGCCCTGCTTAAACAGTGGCGGCAGCGCCGTAGCCAGATCGTTAAGCTCAATGGCAATATCAGCGCCTTGAGTCAGCAGCGTCGCCAGCGCCTGCTGATTACGTCCGGTGACGATAATTTTTCCGGCGCCGAGATGGCGGGCGATAGCAACCGCCAGCGTGCCGGAGGTACCGGTCGCGCCATTAATTAACACGGTCTCACCGGCGTTCAGCTGCGCGCGGCGGGTCAGCGCTGCCCAGGAGGACATACCCGGATTAGCGCTGGCCGCTGCGTTGACGGCATCCAGCGTATCGGGAATCGTTACGCAGTGTTCGGTAGAAACCAGAGTTAGCTCTGCCATTCCGCCCCACGGGGCATCCGGCAGGACGAAGTATACGCGCTCACCGTTGCTTAAGCGTCCAATGCCATCAATGCCGGCAACATAGGGAAAAGTGGATGAGGCGCTGTAATGTTTTCCCGCAACCCGGCCTTTTACTACCTGGCTGATGGCAGAAGCTTCAACCTGAATAATCTGTTGCCCGGGCTTTGCCTGCGGTACCTGGAAGTCACCGTAAACCGGTGGCTGGCCAGCGGTGGTTACAATAGCTGCTTTCATAAAAGAGACCTTCTCAATTTGTTATTTGTGTGTACAATGCACACATTATTCTTGTGTTTATCGGCAGTCAATATAAATATGCAAAATACACCTAATTCCGGCGAATTCGATGCGCTGCATAACGCCTTACTGAACATTGTCGGCGCGTTTAATCGTCCGCAGCGCGATGAAGTATTGATAAAACAGGCAGGTATCCCGCTGGACAGGGCACTCTTTCCGCTGTTAGTGAGTATCGATCGCTTTGGTCCGGTGGGCGTGGTTGAGCTGGCCGATCGGGTTGGCCGTGACTACACCACCGTCAGTCGGCAGGTCGCTAAGCTGGTGGAATTAGGGCTGGCAGTACGGCAGAAGGGGCAAAAGGATAAGCGCGTCCATGAGGCGGTTATCAGCCCGCAGGGTAAAAAGATGACCGATCGCGTTGATGCCGCGCGCAATCGGCTCTATCAGCAAGTTTTTAGTGACTGGCAAGCTGCGGATCGAGCTGAACTCACCCGGCTGGTGGAAAGGTTCGCCCAGGCCTTCAGCGGACGGGAAGAGGATTAGGCATTGGTATAACGCACGGTTTCCGGCAGCCAGCGTTCGATCAGCGCCTGGGCCTGTTGCGGGTAGCGTTGGTGGATATGGCGGGCGATACGCTGAACTTCGGGGATGATCGCCTGGTCGCGCAGCAGGTCGGCTACCCGAAACTCTGCGTTGCCGGTCTGACGGGTGCCAAGAAGCTCACCGGGACCGCGAATTTCCAGATCGCGCTGGGCGATAACGAAGCCGTCATTGCTGTCACGCAGTACCTGCAGGCGTTTTTGCGCGGTTTTGCTGAGCGGTGCTTTATAAAGCAGTACGCAGTGTGAAGCAACCGCGCCACGGCCGACGCGCCCGCGCAGCTGGTGCAGCTGCGCCAGTCCGAGGCGCTCCGGGTTTTCAATGATCATCAGGCTGGCGTTAGGCACATCGACGCCCACTTCGATAACCGTGGTTGCGACCAGCAGCTGCAATTCTCCCTGCTTGAATGCCTGCATTATCGCCTGCTTTTCCTGGGGTTTCATGCGGCCGTGTACCAGTCCGATGGCGAGCTCCGGTAGCGCCA
Organism: Izhakiella australiensis; assembly: GCF_002006995.1. Taxonomy (GTDB): domain Bacteria; phylum Pseudomonadota; class Gammaproteobacteria; order Enterobacterales; family Enterobacteriaceae; genus Izhakiella; species Izhakiella australiensis. The sequence goes on from NZ_MRUL01000023.1 coordinate 26,283, forward strand.
GCTGCAGTTCCTGCCAGGTGGCCTCCGCCGCCTGGGCCTCCAGTAGATCTGACTCTTCAATCAGCGTACAGACCCAGTAAGCCTGGCGGCCCTCCTGCTGGCAGGCTTTTTGTACGCGGTCGATGATATCCCCGCGTCGGGTATCCGGGATTGCAACGGTGGTGACCGGTGTTCTGCCAGGCGGCAGCTCATCAATCACTGAGGTATCGAGATCGGCGTAGGCGGTCATTGCCAGGGTGCGAGGTATCGGCGTTGCGGTCATGATCAGCTGATGCGGATGAAAGCCTTGCTCTTCGCCCTTTTCCCAGAGCGCCAGTCGCTGATGCACGCCAAACCGGTGCTGCTCATCGATAATCACCAGCGCCAGGCCGCTAAACTGCACCTGCTCCTGGAAAAGGGCGTGGGTTCCTACCACCATCGCCACCTGGCCGCTGGCAATCGCTTCCTGCTGGGCGGTGCGCGCTTTCCCTTTCTGTTTGCCGGCCAGCCAGCCCACCTCAATCCCCAGCGGAGCAAACCACTGGCGAAAATTGTTAGCGTGCTGCTCTGCCAGCAGCTCCGTCGGCGCCATCAGTGCAACCTGTTTACCGTGAGCAATCACCGCCAGCGCTGCCAGCGCTGCTACCAGGGTTTTCCCTGAGCCGACATCGCCCTGTACCAGGCGCATCATCGGATAGTCATGGGCAAGGTCAATATCAATTTCATCCACCACGCGATCCTGCGCCGCGGTGGGTTTAAACGGTAACGCCGCCAGTAGCTGCTCGCGCAGTGCAGGCAGCAGGGTCAACGCTAAAGCGCGGTGACGCTGAGCGCCGGCGCGTACCGCCAGCATACTGAGGTTGTGCGCCAACAGCTCTTCCATTATCAGGCGGCGCTGCGCGGGGTGGTTGCCACTATCAAGATCGGCCAGCGCCATATCCGGCGGCGGCCGATGCAGCATGCGCAGTGCGTCGGACAGGCTTATCATGCCGTGGCTCAGCTCGGGCGGCAGCAGTTCAGCAACAGGGCAGGTGTCCAACAGCTTCAGCGCCTGATCGGTAAGATTACGCAGCGTTGCCTGACGTACGCCTTCGGTGGTGGAATAAACCGGCGTCAGGGTTTCCTGTAGTACGGTAGCGCTGTGCTCACCCTGCACCTTGTATTCCGGATGAATAATTTCTGCGCCGCGCTGACCGCGGCGTATTTCACCGTAAGCGGTGACCCGACTGCCGGTCGCCAGGCTGTTTTTCATACCGGCATTAAAATTGAAAAAGCGCAGCGTCAGCACGCCGCTGCCGTCGCTAATCTGGCAGGTCAGCATCCGACGGCGTCCGAAGGTGACATCGGTGCGCAGCACCTCGCCTTCTACCGTGGCATATACGCCGGGCAGCAGGTCATTAATGGCATACAGATGGGTGCGATCTTCATAGCGCAGCGGCAGATGCAGCAACAGATCCTGCACGTTATGCAGGCCGAGTTTGGTCAGCTTTCCGGCCTGGCTGGCACCGACCCCGGAAAGCGTGCTTAGCGGTATGGCATCCAGCAGGCGGCCTTTCATCGCGGCACCGACGACTGCATTGTGGCCCACCACTCAGGGTCGGCAATGACTTCGCCTTCCTCGCCGATAACCGGCCTGGGCAATCCCTTCTGTCGTGCCACCCGCGCCAGTACCGGATAGCCGCCTTCAAACATCAGGCGCTGCTGCTCGCTGACGTCAAGGGTGCTTTGCTGGCGCTGATACATACCGGCAATCTGGCGCTGGCGCTGCGCTTCATACAGGATCAGCGCGCTGGCGACCGAAACGTTGAGCGACTGCACCATGCCAACCATGGGAATAATAATCTGCCGGTCGGCCAGTGCCAGCGCCGTTTCGGTAATACCGGTTTTCTCCTGCCCCATCAGAATACAGGTTGGCAGGGTATAGTCGATTTCGCGAAAATCGACCGCCTCGTCAGACAGATGAGTGGCGAGAATCTGCATCCGGCGGCCTTTGAGGTGCGCCACCGCATCGGTAATAGTGCGATGGGTTTTTACCTGAACCCAGCTATTGCTGCCTGCGGCAGTGGACACCATAGTTCGCATACGATGGCCGGGCCAGACGGCGTGAACTTCATGAACGCCGACGGCGTCAGCGGTACGGATCACCGCCGAAACGTTGTGGGGCTTATGGACCTGCTCCATGCAGACCGTCAAATCGTGCTGACGGCTGGCGAGCATGGCGCGGATACGGGCGTGGCGTTGGCTGTTCATGCTAATTACGGTTGCGATGGACCTTGATCACATCTGGCATAACGCGAATTTTGCGCATGATGTTAGCCAGATGGATGCGATCGCGTGCGGTCAGGCGAATATAAGCGCTGTAAACGCGGCCATCTTTTTCTTCGGTATTCAGGCTCTGAATGTTCGAACCGGCAGTATTAATCGCCGCAGTCAGGTTAGCCAGTGCTCCCTGATGATTGAACATATCCACTTTAATTTCCGCCACGAATTCCTGGTCGGTCACCGTATCCCATTCGACCGCCATAAATTTTTCCGGCTCTTTTTGATAGCCGCGGATATTCCGGCAGGATTCGTGGTGTACCACCAGTCCTTTGCCGGGGCTAACATGCGCCACGATAGGATCGCCGGGGATAGGACGGCAGCATTTAGCGAAGGTGATCAGCACGCCGTCTGCGCCTTTAATCGGTAGCTTGCTGCGCGCGGCGGTATTCGGCGCAGGGATAGTAGGCTCTCCCTGCTGCAGATTCTTCGCCACCACCACGCTCATGGCGTTGCCGAGGCCAATTTCCGCCAGCAGATCGTCGAGGCTGGTCAGGCGCATGCGCTCCAGCTCTTTCTGAATATGTTCTGGTGGAATTTCAGCAAGCTTACGACTGCCGCCGAGGGCGTGATTAAGCAAGCGACGGCCAAGGTTAACGGAGTCTTCGCGCTTGAGGTTTTTCAGCATCTGGCGAATTTTTGAACGCGCACGCGAGCTGACCACGAAATTCAGCCAGGCGGCGTTAGGACGCGCGCCCGGGGCGGTGATTATTTCGATGGTTTGTCCGCTGGTCAGCGGCTGAGAAAGCGGATAGGGCTGGCGATCGACGCGAGCGCCAACGCAGGCGTGACCAATGTCGGTATGCACCGCGTAGGCAAAATCGACCGGCGTGGCATCGGCCGGCAGTTCAACGATGCGTCCTTCCGGGGTGAAAACGTAAATCTCATCGGGAAACAGATCGGATTTTACGCTCTCAATAAATTCAAATGAACTCCCGGCGCTCTGCTGGAGCTCAAGCAGGCTCTGCATCCAGCGCTGCGCGCGGATCTGCGCCGTAGTGCTGGTTTCGCCCTGCTCTTTATAGGCCCAGTGCGCGGCAACCCCCATTTCAGCCATCTGATCCATATCTTCGGTGCGAATCTGCACCTCAACCGGCACGCCATGGGGGCCGATCATCGAGGTATGCAGTGACTGATATCCGTTAGCTTTGGGAATGGCAATATAGTCTTTAACCCGACCGGGGCGCGGTTTATACAGGCTGTGCATCTGGCCCATCACGCGGTAGCAGGTATCAACATCACGTACGATGACGCGAAAAGCGTAAATATCCATGATGGAATGAAAACGCTGCTCTTTGAGGTGCATTTTGCAGTAAATCGAGTAGAGGTGTTTTTCTCGTCCCGAAACGCGGCAGGCAATACCCGCTTCCTGCAAGCGACCATCGATTTCCGAAAGGATTTTCTGAATCATCTCTTTACGGTTGCCGCGGGCGGCTTTCACCACCTCTTTAATCACCCGGTAACGGTTGGGATGGAGCGCTTCAAAACCCAGCTCTTCCAGCTCGGTTTTCAGGTGATGAATACCCAGTCTATGGGCCAGCGGGCTGTAAATTTCCAGCGTTTCGCGAGCGATGCGGCGGCGTTTATCCGGACGTAGCGCACCCAGCGTGCGCATATTATGCGTTCTGTCGGCGAGCTTGATCAAAATGACGCGGATATCCTGCACCATTGCCATGATCATTTTACGGAAGTTTTCCGCCTGGGCTTCTTTCTTATCGCGGAAATTAAGCTTATCGAGTTTAGAAACGCCTTCTACCAGCTCAGCAACGCTTTTACCAAAAAGCTGTTCGAGATCCTGATAGGTTGCCGGCGTGTCTTCGATAACATCGTGCAGCAGCGCGGCGATCAGCGTTTCGTGATCGAGCTTCATCTCGGCCAGAATGCAGGCAACGGCGACAGGATGGGTGATATAGGGCTCACCGCTGGTACGTGTCTGACCCTCGTGGGCATCACGTGCAACAAGATAAGCCTGCTTGAGGCGCTTGATTTGCTCCTCAGGCAGGTATTTTTCAATCAGCTGATTGAGACTTTCAAACAGATACAAGGGCGACCTGCGAAATAATTAACGACGGCCTTCTGCAATCGCGGTAACAGCCTGCAGTTCTGCGGCTTCTTGCTCTTGCTGTTCCTGACGCTCACGCACGTCGAGAATACGACTGGTGATCAGACCCTCTTCAATTTCGCGCAGGGCAATGACGGTTGGCTTATCGTTTTCTTCCGGAACCAGCGGGTCTTTGCCATACGTCTGCATCTGGCGTGCGCGACGAGCCGCGACCAGAACCAGGTCAAAGCGGTTACCAATTTTTTCTACTGCGTCCTGTACGGTTACGCGTGCCATATGTGTGCTACTCCACGGGTGACGAAAAGACTGGGCATCATACTGAAGTGGCTTCAGTCTGCCAATAGTTTGCTGATTAATCCATCATGGCGGGCTTTCTGACGCCCCATCCGCAGACGTTCTGCGCGGATGATGGTTTTCAGATCGGATAACGCCAGATCAAAATCATCGTTAACAATTAAATAATCATACTCAGCGTAGTGGTTCATTTCGGCAACGGCTTGCGCCATACGCTTAGCGATAACCTCTTCGCTGTCCTGACCACGGCCTCGCAGGCGACGGTCCAGCTCTTCGCGTGACGGCGGCAAAACAAAGATGCTGCGCGCGCCGGGCATTTTCCGGCGAATTTGCTGGGCGCCCTGCCAGTCGATATCAAGGAAAATATCGACTCCGGTAGCTAATACCTGCTCAATCGCCTCGCGCGAAGTGCCGTAATAGTTACCAAAAACTTCCGCATGCTCAAGGAAAGCGTCCCGCTCGATCATGGCACGAAATTCATCATGGGAAACGAAAAAATAATGCTCGCCATGCTGTTCGCCCGGACGCATACCCCGGGTGGTATGAGAAACAGAAACCTGGGTATCGTACAGCGGCTGCGTTTTCAACAGTGCCTGAATCAGGCTGGATTTTCCTGCCCCGCTGGGAGCGGAAACGATATAAAGCGTGCCTTGGGCCATGTGCGTTAGTGATATGCCAATTAGCGAAGTCTGGTTCGTGCTCAGTATACACGGCTGACGCCCGCGATGCAGCGTTTCCCAGCGGCAGGACGCGATTTTCTTTGGCGGCGGAAGGTCTGCCGCAAAATGAAGGACAATTTTAATGGGTTGCAGCATCAGCGTGCGGCCCGGCGCGCAGGGTGACTATCCGGCTGTCGCCGCCCAATGAATGACGGGCTAAAGTCGCCAGAGATTCGGCAGGGAGGCGCGTAGTAATGCAACGGAGAGCGGCAGCAATAATGGCACTGATTTTCAGTGGGACGGTCGCAGCGCAGTGCCCGGTCTGGTCCAGCGGTCGGGCAGAAAAGGAAATTGACGCGCTGAATCGCCAACTAAGCATCTGGGATCGCGCGTATTATCGCGACGGCAAAAGCCCGGTAGAAGATTACGAATACGATGCGCTCCGCGAGCGGCTGGCACGTTGGCGCCACTGTTTTCAGTCGCATCACCGATCGCCTGCTGCGATCGGCGTCGCCCGTGGCCGAATGGCGCATCCCGTTGCGCATGTCGGCGTGCGTAAACTGCCGGGAGAAGCGGAGCTGGCGCGCTGGATGCAACAATCGTCCGGCCCCTACTGGGTACAGCCAAAAGTGGACGGTATTGCGGTGACGCTGGTTTATCGCCGGGGAATGCTACAGCAGTTGATTAGCCGCGGAGATGGCGTTCAGGGAGAGGATTGGACGGCGCGAGCCAGCGCCATTCCTGCCATTCCCGCCTCACTGCCGGAACCGCTTAGCCTGGTGCTCCAGGGCGAGCTATTTTTGCGTATGAAAAATCACCGGCAGGCTGTACAGGGTAGCGTAAACGCCCGGGCGCAGGTCGCCGGTGCGTTAAGGCGCAAGCATCCCGGTCCGCTGCTGTCTCATATCGGGCTGTTCGTCTGGGCCTGGCCGGATGGGCCGCTGACCATGCCGGCGCGGCAGAAGCGGCTTGCAGCGTTGGGATTTCCGCTGTCATCACAGTGGACGCAGGCTGTTTCTGGCGTCGCGGAGGTTGCCGCCTGGCGTCAGCGCTGGTATCGCGCGCCGCTGCCTTTTGCCAGCGATGGCATTGTTGTTCATCGCGAACCGACGCTGGCAGGGGCTGACTGGCGGCCAGGTCGCGGCGACTGGGCAGTGGCATGGAAATATCAGCCGCCGCAAACCGTCGCGGAAGTCGAAGCCGTCGAGTTCAGTCTTGGGCGAACCGGCAGAATTGCCGTCGTGCTGCGGCTTCGGCCGCAAAACCTGGATGATAAGCAGCTGCGCCACGTCAGCCTGGGAACGCTCGCGCGCTGGCGTAAAGCCGATATCGTCGCAGGCGATCAGGTCAGCGTCTCGCTGGCCGGACTGGGGATCCCGCGCTTCGACCGCGTCGTCTGGCGTACTCAGGCGCGAGTTTACCCAACGCCGCCGGATGAAAGCCGGTTTAATGCGCGCAGCTGCCTGATGCTGACCGCCGGCTGTGAGGCGCAGCTGCTGGCGCGCCTCGACTGGCTGGGTAGCCGCGGCGTGCTTGATATTAATGGGTTAAGCCAGCGCTACTGGCAGCAGCTGATTCAGTCAGGTGGCGTTACGCATCTGTTCAGCTGGCTGGGGCTCAGTGAAGCGCAAATTGCTATGCTGCCTGGTATCTCGCCATTCCGGGCGTCCTGGCTTTGGCATCGCTTTAATCTGACACGCCGGCAGCCGCTGCAGCGCTGGATTAAGGCTCTGGGGATACCGCTGCCGCAGCGGGCACTGAAGGCATTGCATGAAAGTAGCTGGTCGGCGCTGATGGCAAAGACGCCAGCAGAGTGGCGAACGTTGCCCGGTGTCGGTCCGGTATTGGCCCGGCGCATCAGCAACTGGTTTGCCGATGAAACCGTCCGACAGCTGATTACATTTTTACTGGCGCAAGGCGTACCGGCGCCGACCAGCCCCGAGCGGTGGATCAATGGTCGGGGTGCGGATAGTTGAAGACCGGCAGGCCAAGGCGAAAGCGCAGGGCGATCAGACGGGCCAGAAAGCCTGCCAGCAAGGTAATAACCACTACCCATTCATTTGGCAGCGGGGTTTTCAGCAGCAGGATATAAAGCCAGCCGGCGGCGAAGGCGATGCCGGCATACAGTTCTTTTTGAAACACCAGCGGGATTCGGTTGCAGAACATGTCACGCAGTACGCCGCCAAACACCCCGGTAATGACCGCGCTGATCGCCGCAATCAGCGCCGCATGACCCATATCCAGCGCTACCTGAGCGCCGATAATGGAAAATACCACCAGGCCAAGCGCATCCAGCACTAAAAATACTTTGCGCAGATGGGGCATCAGCGGCGCCGCCAGAGTGGTAATTACCGCTGCGGCAGCAACGATCAGAATATATTGCGGGTGCTTTACCCAACTGAGTGGGTAGTGACCCAGCAGGATATCGCGCACCGAACCGCCGCCGATGGCGGTGACTGAGGCAATGATAATGACGCCGAACATATCCATTTTACGGCGTCCGGCCGCCAGCGCGCCGGTCATGGCTTCAGCGGTTATTCCAATAATATATAAAACGGTCAGTAACATAATGACTCCTGCGAACCGGCGTGCAGCGTACTGATTTCGCCTGAATCAGGCGACTGATATTTTTTAATTTGTAGCCACTCAGATAACTTTTGCTTATTACAGAATAGCGATTTTAGCCTTTGGTATGGTTTTTCAGACATAAGAATAAATAAAAAAACCGTTCTGCCTGTCGGAAAAACTGGCGCTCCTGGCATAATTTTTATTTGCCGCTGCGCGTTCAGGCTAAGCTGATTGACGCGCAAGAATAAAATTTTTCTGTCCCTACAAGAGTAAACATCGATGAAAAAACAGCTTAGCGAACGCCGGTTTAAATACGCATTAACGTTAGTACTAATGCTCTTTTCCTCCCTGTCAGCAGCGCGGGAAACCACGCTGACCGTCTTCTGTTCCGGCGGGTTAATGGGCGTACTGCAGCAGCTGGCGCCCGCCTGGCAGCAGCGTAGTGGGGTGCGCTTACAGATAGAGTCTGCTCCCTCAATGGGCAGTACGCCGCAGAGTATTCCTCAGCGCCTTGCCCATCACCAGCAGGCTGACGTGCTGGTGATGGTTGACGACGGTATTAAGCCGCTGGTCGAGCATAAATGGGTCAGCCTCAACAATCGCGTTCCGTTGGCGAATTCATACGTTGCGCTGGCAATACCAGCCGGAAAGAAAAAGCCTGATATCTCTACGCCAGATAAGCTAAAAGCGGTGCTCTTAAAGGCGCATCATGTTGCTTATTCCGATAGCGCCAGTGGTCGCTACGTTTCTGAAAGTCTGTATAAAAAGCTTGGCATTGAACGGCAAATGGCGGCTAAATCGGAAATGATACCGGCAACGCCGGTAGGGAAAATTGTTGCCAGCGGTAAAGCAGACGTCGGTTTCCAACAGCTTTCGGAGCTGCAGGTGGTGAAGGGGATTACGGTGGTTGGTTTGATTCCCGACTCGCTGCAAAAAACGACGCTGTATTCGGCTATTCCGCTGGATAACAGCGCACATCCTTCACAGGCGCGCGACTTTATTCATTACCTTTCTTCTGCGCATGTTGCCAGTATTATCCGGCAGAAGGGGATGTCTCCTTTAAATCAGCAGACCAACTAATCCGCGGCAAACTTTTGCGGCATATTTACCGGCCGCCAGGAGAGAGTATGAAGATTGTGATCCCGATTTATCCGGGTGTTACTCAGCTTGATTTTACCGGCCCCCACCAGTTTTTCAGCCGCCTGCCTGATGCCGAGGTAATTGTCGCCTCTGAGGGAGGCGCGTCGATTGAGGCCAGCGGCATGGTATTTAGCGGATTACATGATCTGAGCGCTGTTAACGATTGTGATTTACTGTGCGTTCCTGGCGGGAACGGCTGCCTGCTGGCCATTGCCAGTGAGGTTTTTATGGCGCAGCTTATCCGGCTGAGCAAAAGTGCGCGCTATATCACTTCCGTTTGTACCGGCTCGCTGATCCTCGCAGCGGCAGGGCTGCTGGAAAATAAGCGTGCCACCAGTCACTGGGCATGGCGTGAAAGACTGGCTTGTTTTGGCGCAATCCCGGACGCCGGACGCGTTGTGAAAGATGGCAATATCATTACCGGCGCGGGCGTAACAGCGGGTATCGATTTTGCGCTGGTGGTGATTGCTGAAATCTATGGCGAAGAGATGGCTCAGCGCATTCAGCTGGGGTTAGAGTACTCGCCCGCGCCGCCATTTGCCGCAGGCGAACCAGATACTGCGCCCGCTGATGTTGCCGAGCACATGCGGGCGCAAATGGTTGCCAGCAGCGCAGAGCGCTGTAGCGATCCACGTTTACCGCTGGCGTTGCGTCAGAAGCTGCTGATTTAGCCTGCTGATTTTTAGCGGCCAGTCTCTCGCTATTGCCTGCTCGGTAGCGGTACCCACTGGCCCATTTCAAGCTTCAACAGCCGGTCGGCCAGCTGAAAGTAGCGGTCGTCATGGGTTATTACCACCACCGTTTTTCCTTCCGCTTTCAGCATCGGCAACAGCGTCGTATAGAAGAATGCCTTAAATTCAGGGTCCTGATCGGCGGCCCACTCATCAAACAGGCAAAACGGCCGCGACTCCAGCCATACCAGCAGTAATGCCAGTCTTTTACGCTGCCCCTGCGAGAGGGCGATGGTGGAAAAGCGCCCGTCGCGCAGGCTGACTTTTTGATCCAGACGCAGGCGTTGAAGCAGACTGTCGGCTTTCTTAATGACGGCTTCGCTGGGGTCCTCGATTTCATCAAACAGGAAGAAATCGTTGAAAATCGCGGAGAAGTGCTGGCGATAAACTTCCCAGTCCTGTGGCGCTATTTTGCTGCCATTAAGTATGATCTCACCGGCGTCCGGCGGATATAGCCCAACGAGCAGATGGGCGAAGGTGGTTTTTCCGCTGCCGTTGCCTCCGGTGATGAACACTAACTCTCCGGGCTGAAAACTCACGTTCAGCGGCCCGAGAACAAAGGGTTTATCATCTTCACCGCGATAGTGATAGAGGACGTTGCACAGCTCGAGGCTTTCCAGCGCCGGCGGTGCCGTCAGGCTGCGCAAAGCTTCCGGGGTCAGCGACCGGCGGATCTCCTCAATGCGCTGTAGGGCTATGCGCGCGCTGCCGATGGTTGGCAATGCGCCAAGAAGGCCCTCTACCGGCACGATCATGTAGAGGAACACCAGCGTATAACCTGTCAGCACTGCCGGGTCGAGGCTGATATAACCACGCAGCAGAAAAAGTACGCTGCCGATGAAGAGAAAGAACAGCAAGCTGCCCCAGACCGCCGCCCATGCAAACAGCACATAACCGCGAGTGCGTTCAACGCGCACCTGTTCGATATTTTCGGCGAGCGCTCCCTGTACAAAGCGCCGGCGGCGGTGTGGATTAAGTTTGTATTCCCGTCCGCCATCAAATAAATTTTTAATCTGCTCAATCAGCGTTGCTTCGCGGTTACGCGAACTGTGCAGCAGGGCAATCGCCTGGCGGTGGGTAAAATGGTAGCCCAGTCCGCCCAGTAGCATGGCGACAATCGCCATCGCCAGCACCGGCAAGGAAAGAAAACCCAGGTAGATGAGGCTGCCGCCGATTACCGCGCTGTAAATGAGCAGATTAGGCAGGTTAACAAACAGAACCACCAACGTATCCAGATCCTGCGTCACCACCGCCAGCACGCGTGATACCCCGGTTTTCTCCATATCCCGCCACGCCGCCTCGCTGCTGTTATGGGTAACTTGACTGCGCAACGTAGCTTTGAGCCGCTGACCGAGATACATAAAGGTGGTCTGGGAAATCAGGCGGCCAGATAGCATTGCCAGCATGAGTAAAAGAAACTGACCGCCGGGGCGCAGCAGATCCGCATCGTCGGGCAGATGGATGCTGCTGTTGATTAATGCCAGCAGCGATGCATTACTCAATCCGCTTATCAGCCCCGCACACACTGCCAGTAATAACCAGCCGTAGATCCCTTTTGCCAGCGTAAACAATAACTTCATAATTTAACCTTTTTATTGTGTTTAATCCGTCGGCCTGTACGGCGGCCACGCATCAACGGGGGAGGCAGCAGTGGTACGGCGATCCCATTTTTTTATTATTCAAACAATGGGATAAAAATGATAATCATTGCTCTTTTTGAGGAAAGCGGTTCTGTGTCAGAATGACGATATTTGATGGTATTTTGTCTCTATTCGGAGGCAGATTGGCCGTCAGCGAAATAAATGGCGTAAATGGCTGGCATCGGACGGGCGGGCGACAAGCCGAACAGTATCTGCAACACCTTACCGACAGCGGGAACGCAAACCATGATTGATGCTATTCGAACTCTGCGTTATTCGCAGGAGGGCCAGGAACCCATGCATGCTCACCAGCAGGGACAGCTGATCATACTCGCATGCGGCGTTGCCCGGGTGCGTGCGGCGCATCAGCTTTGGGCGCTGGTACCGGGCCAGGCGCTGTGGATTCCCGGTGGGGCGGTGCATGAGCTGCAGGCAATCGTACCGCTGATGACGCACAATATTTACCTTACCGCCGAGGCGTCCCGGCGCTTTGGCAGCGAATTTAAGGGGCTGCAAGCTACGCCGTTGCTCAATGAGCTGGTTGAGGCCCGGCTGGGTGGCGGAAATGATCCGCAGCGCCACGAGCTGCTATCGAAGCTGATCCTCAGCGAGCTACAGCGCCTGCCTGCTTTAACGCTCTGCCATCTGACGCTGCCGCAGGATCGCCGTACGCGCCTGTTGTGCGACGCCCTTTGTGCATCGCCCGCGCACGGTGAAACCCTGGCGTGGTGGAGTAAAACGGTAGGGGCCAGCGAGCGAACGCTGGCACGATTATTTCGTGAAGAGACCCGGATGAGCTTCTCAGAATGGCGTCAGCAGCTGCGGCTGGTTGAAGCTATTTTTCATTTGGCGCGCGGGGCGACTATTGCCTCGCTGGCGCTGGAAATGGGTTATAAAACTCCCAGCGCGTTTATCGCTATGTTCAAAAAGCGGCTGGGGGTGTCTCCCCAGCGCTATCTGCGTCCGACCACTCAGATAAACAGCGAATAGGAAATCGCGGAAATTGCGATCAGGCCTATCAGCACCACGAAGGCGTTGCTGATGTGGCCGCTGTATTTACGCATCGCGGGCACTTTCGCAATGGCGTACATCGGCATCAAAAACAGGATCATCGCAATCACCGGTCCGCCCAGCGTTTCAATGATAGTCAGTACGTTAGGATTCAACGTCGCCACCAGCCAGGTGGTGAGCAGCATGAATAAAGCCGTCAGGCGATTCAGCTTGCTGTGCTCAATGTGTTTCCCCCGGCTGTGCAGCATTTTATTCACTACGCCGTTAAAACCTTCCCGCGCCCCAAGGTAGTGGCCAAGAAATGATTTTGAGATAGCTATCATCGCGATAAACGGCGCGACCCAGGCGATGAAAGGCGCATGGAAGTGATTAGCCAGGTAGGAAAGGATGGTAATATTCTGCGCTTTAGCCTGCGCCAGATCGGCGGGCGACAGGCAAAATACGCAGCTAAAAACAAACAGCATAACGGTGAAGACCATCATGATGTGGGCAAACATCAGGATGCGGCTGCATTTCTGCTCCGCTTGCTCGCCGTATTCATTGCGTTTAGCGACCGAAAAGGAAGAGATGATCGGTGAATGGTTAAATGAGAACACCATTACCGGAATGGTCAGCCACAGCGTTTTCCACAGACCGCCGCCCGCCTGTGGCGTGCTAAACGATACCGTTTGCAGCGCGCTTAAGTTCCAGTGGGGGATCAAATAGAGCGCCAGCAGCGTCAGCGCTATCACGAACGGAAAGACCAGCAAACTCATTGCCTTAACTATCATCTGTTCGCCAAGGCGCACGATGGTCATCAGGCCGACAATCAGAATCAGCGCCAGCAGGGCGCGCGGCGGTGCCGGCATATGCATCTGATGGGTGATAAAGCTTTCAACGGTGTTGGTAATCGCCACGCTGTAGGTCAACAAAATCGGGTAAATGGCAAAGAAGTAAAGCAGCGTGATGACCTTACCCATGCCGCTGCCAAAGTGCTCTTCAACGACTTCAGTAATATCGTCCCCGGAATTTTTACCTGAAAGGACGAAGCGGGTCAGTCCACGATGAGAATAATAGGTCATCGGAAAGGCGATGATCGCCATGACAATCAGTGGAATCATACCGCCCAGGCCCGCTTGAATCGGCAGAAACAGCACGCCTGCTCCGATTGCCGTTCCATACAGACCTAGCATCCAGATGGTGTCGGTTCTGCGCCATGTTCCCCGGCGTGTGCTGACCTCAATCGGATGCGTTTGCGTAGTATCCATACGTTTCTCCTGAAATCTCTGCTATCCATCATATCTGGATATAAATAATGTTAAGTGTTGTTAGGGAAAAATAATATTTTATTAATTTCTAATTATTTGATTTTTAATCCCGTAAAAGCGCATGAAAGATATCCTGAAGCACGTCGATTGAAAGTGATCGGGATCCCATTTCTTTTTTTAGAATCAGTCTATTGCAGATTAAATTGAGACTTATTGCGCAAGATCAGCTCCTGCCGTAGCAGAGAGGAGGGGGAGCCAGCTTGCGCTGTGGGTTGACCGGGGATGACGTTACGTAACAGCCAGGGTGATTAAATATTTTTTGCGAGATTAATCACGTTATTTTGATCCGGATTCGATACCGCAAAATGTGAGCGCTCTCGATCACCTTCACGGCGGATTTGCCTAGTATAACGATTAGGTTGTACATAGTTGTCTATAGACGACTCAGGATGTTCAGGTGCGCACTTTGAAACCATTAATGAAAAGCTCGCAGATTCCGCTGTATCAGCAGGTGGCGGAATGGATCCGAGAAAGTATTTATACCGGGGAGTTGGTAGAGGACGACCGCATCCCTTCAGAATTTCAGATCATGGATATGCTGGAGGTGAGTCGCGGCACGGTTAAGAAAGCCGTGGCGCAGCTGGTTAAAGAGGGCATGCTGGTTCAGGTGCAGGGAAAAGGCACGTTCGTGAAGAAAGAAAACGTTGCCTATCCGCTGGGAGAAGGATTGCTTTCCTTTGCCGAGTCGCTTGAGAGTCAGAAGATACCTTTTACCACCCGCGTTATTACTTCAAGGATCGAAGCCGCCAATCGCTTTGTGGCGGAAAAATTACAGATAAAACCGGGGCAGGATATTCTCTATCTTGAGCGTCTGCGTTTTATTGACGATGAAAAAGTTATGCTGATCGAGCACCGTATTAATATTGAACTTTGCCCGGGTATTACAGAGATCGACTTTAATCAGGAAAACCTTTTTCCTACGATCGAGCGATTATCTGAAAAGAAAATTAGATTTTCAGAAAGTCGTTATGCCGCACGTTTAATTGGTAATGAGCGTGGGCACTTTCTCGATATCAGCGAAGATGCACCTGTTTTGCATCTTGAGCAGCTGGTTTTTTTCTCGCGTGATATGCCGGTTGAGTTTGGCAATGTCTGGCTTAAAGGGAATAAGTATTATCTCGGCACTATTTTACAGCGCAGAGAATCGGGCGAATAAACGAGGTCTATGATGCAGGATATAGAGTTTAAAAAAGAATATATTCAGCGCTTGCCAGCAGGGTCAGATTCAGAGTCATTAATTCATCGACTGGCAGCGCCGCTTATTGCTAATGGCTGCGTGGTAGACGATTTTGCCAGCCATGTTCTGGCGCGCGAGAAAACGTTTCCGACGGGCCTGCCTACCAGGCCGGTCGGGGTGGCAATCCCACATACCGACCATCGGCATGTACATCGAAACGCTTTCGCGCTGGGCATTCTGCCTGAGCCGGTAGTTTTTGCTGATATGGGCGGCGAGCCGGAGCCGGTTGCGGTACGTATTATCTTCCTGCTGGCGCTGGGGGAAAGTAATAAGCAGCTTAACGTACTGGGCTGGATTATGGAGATGATTCAGGATGGCGATTATTTGCAGTCGCTGCTGACAATGGACGAAAAGACGATTTATCAGTCTATATCTGAAAAAATGAACGAGCGAGGTGAGTTATGAGTCAGACTATATTGTTCGTGTGTGCTACCGGAATCGCCACCTCAACGGCGGTGACTGAAAAGGTAATGGAGTATTGTAAGGAACAGGGGCTGAACGTTAATTACTCCCAAACTAATGTTGCTTCTTTGCCCGGAAATACTGACGGTATAGCGCTGGTGGTTTCAACGACCAAAGTTCCTTATGAACTTGACGTGCCGGTTGTAAACGGTTTGCCAATTATTACCGGGGTGGGTGAAGAGCAGGTTCTGGAAAATATCGTTTCTATTCTTAAAAGAAAATAAAAATAAATTAACCTTTTCCGATTAATAATTTCGGGCGCTGACGCCAGGATTCGTTACGTCTGAACAAGGGGTTTGCCATGAATGAGATAGCTCATACCCTCTATACCGTAGTGCAATATATTTTAGGCTTTGGCCCGACGGTATTATTACCGCTGGTGCTGTTTATTCTGGCGCTGTGTTTTAAGGTTAAGCCGGCCAAAGCGCTGCGTTCATCGTTGACCGTCGGTATCGGATTTGTCGGTATATACGCCATTTTCGATATTTTGACCAGCAACGTCGGGCCGGCAGCGCAGGCAATGGTTGAACGAACCGGTATCAACCTGCCGGTGGTTGATCTTGGCTGGCCGCCGCTGTCAGCCATCACCTGGGGGTCGCCGATCGCGCCCTTTGTCATTCCACTTACCATTCTTATTAACGTGGCGCTGCTGGCGTTTAATAAAACCCGCACCGTTGATGTTGATATGTGGAATTACTGGCATTTTGCCCTGGCGGGAACGCTGGTTTATTACAGCACCGGCAGCTTTATTTTTGGTCTGCTGGCTGCGGCGGTTGCCGCTATCGTGGTGCTGAAACTGGCCGACTGGTCTGCGCCGCTGGTGCAAAAATATTTTGGCCTGGAGGGAATTTCTCTGCCCACGCTTTCCTCGGTGGTGTTCTTCCCGTTTGGTTTGCTGGTGGACAAGATTATCGAACATATCCCCGGTCTGAACCGCATTAACATCAACCCGGAAACCGTTCAGAAGAAACTGGGCATTTTTGGCGAGCCGATGATGGTAGGGACCATTCTTGGCGTATTGCTGGGGTTAATTGCCGGCTATGACTTCAAGCATATACTGCTGCTGGGCATCAGCATAGGTGGGGTGATGTTTATTCTGCCGCGTATGGTTCGCATTCTGATGGAAGGGCTGCTGCCGCTGTCAGAGGCCATTAAGAAATACCTTAACGCCAAATATCCGGGACGCGATGATCTCTACATTGGTCTGGATATTGCCGTCGCGGTGGGCAACCCGGCCATTATCTCTACGGCGCTGCTGCTGACGCCGATATCGGTGTTCATTGCCTTCGTTCTGCCCGGGAATCAGGTATTGCCGCTGGGCGATCTGGCGAACCTTGCGGTGATGGCTTCAATGATTACGCTGGCCAGCCGCGGCAATATTTTCCGGACGGTCATCGCCGCCATTCCGGTGATCGTCGCCGATCTGTGGATTGCCACCAGAATCGCGCCTTTTATTACCAATATGGCGAAAGACGTTAACTTCAAGTTTGCCGAAGGCTCCAGCGGACAGGTCTCCAGCTTCCTCGACGGTGGCAATCCTTTCCGGTTCTGGCTGCTGGAAATTTTTAACGGCAACCTGATTGCCATCGGTCTGATACCGGTCATCGGTCTGGTTTTATATGGCATCTTCCGCCTGACCAGGAGAACGCTGTATGCCTGATTCCAGTGCGGCTATCGTCATTGATATGGGCACCACTAACTGCAAAGTGAGCTGCTTTTCCTGCCAGGATGCAACCCGGTTAGGCAGCATTAAGTTTGCTACGCCAAAGTGCTTTCCAACGCCAGGCGCAGTTGATTTTGATATTGAGCAGCTGTGGCAGGAGGTGATGGCGGCGATAGCCCGGCTGGCAGCGTCTTCTCCGCTGCCGGTGTCTTGTATCAGCATTGCCAGCTTCGGCGAGTCAGGCGTCTTTATTGATGATAACGATAAGATCCTAACGCCGATGCTGGCCTGGTATGACCGCCGTGGCGAAGAGTATCTGCCCGCCTTCAACGACGCGGAACGTGCGCGGCTGTATGCCATCAGCGGGCTGCCTTTGCACAGCAATTATTCAGCGTTCAAGATGCGCTGGCTGTTAGATAACTTTGCGCTGCGCGATCGTGATGATATTCGCTGGCTGCACGCGCCGGAGGTGTTGCTGTGGCGCCTGACCGGCGAGAAAAAAACCGAGATGACGCTCGCCAGCCGCACGCTTTGTCTGGACTTACGTCAGGGGTGTTGGTCGCGCGAGGCGGCCGGGCTGTTCAACATTCCGATTGACGTTTTTGCACCGCTGCTGGCGCCGGGTGAGATTGCCGGCTGGCTGACGGATCAGATGCGCCGTCAGCTCGGCTTCGCGCATCCGGTTAGCGTCACGCTGGCCGGACACGATCACATGGTTGGCGCCCGCGCGCTGCGAATGAATCCCGGTGAAGTGATCAACTCGACCGGCACCAGCGAAGGCATATTGTTACTCAACGACCAGCCGCTGCTCAGCCCCCAGGCGCAAAAGGATAAGCTGGCAAACGGCCGCTATTCACAGCCCGACCGCTATACCCTGTTCGCTTCGCTGCCGGTCAGCGGCTTTGCGCTGGAGTGGATGAAAGGAACCTTTCGCTTTAGTGCAAAGGAAATTGCTGATGCGCTGGAGGAGAGCTACCAGCACTACCTTAGCGGCAGCTGGCAGATGGAGGAGATCCCGCTATTTATTCCCCATCTGCGCGGCTCCGGCTCGCCCTATAAAAGTCGCCATACCCGGGGCTTATTGTACGGATTGGCCGACACGCTGCCGGCAACGCAGCTGGTTGCCAGCGTGTCGCTGGGGCTGGCACTGGAGTTCGCCCACTGCTTCGCCTGCTTTAGCGTTGCCAACCAGCAGCCGGTAAAAGTTATCGGCCCTGCCTGCGAGAACCCGCTGTGGTTACAGCTTAAAGCCGACCTGCTGGCGCGGCCGTTTGAGGCTATTGCCCTTGAGGAGGCCGTCTCAGTTGGCGCGCTGCTAACCGCCTGCCCTGAACTGACTCTGCCGACGGCGGCGGCCGCACGCTATCAGCCTGACGAGAAGCGCAGCGCAGCGCTGCGTCGTTATCAGCAGCGCTGGCTGGCCTTTTATCGTTTCAAACTGCAGCAGGAAGGCGTGCTAGCCGAAGGGGCGCCGCCCTGATAACGCACCTGAATCTGCTGCGAATACGGTTGGCTATTTTCCGCATGGCTGGCCGCCATGCTACTTCACGCAGTTAACTGCAACTGACACAGAGGAAAAGTCCATGCCCTTAGTTAATGGCAAAATCCTGCTCGATCGCATTCAGCATAAGCGCGTGCTGGCAGGTGCATTCAACACCACTAATCTGGAAACGACACTGTCGATCCTCAACGCGATTGAACGTTCAGGGTTACCCAATTTTATCCAGATTGCGCCGACCAATGCTCAGCTCTCCGGCTATGACTATATCTATGAAATGGTAAAACGCCATGCCGCGAAAATGGACGTTCCGGTCAGTTTGCATCTTGATCACGGTAAATCGCTGGATGACGTTAAGCAGGCGGTACGCGCCGGCTTCACTTCGGTCATGATCGACGGCGCGGCGTTCTCCTATGAAGAGAACATTGCATTTACTCAGGAAGCGGTCGATTTTTGTAAATCCTTCGGGATTCCGGTTGAGGCGGAGCTGGGCGCTATTCTCGGCAAAGAGGACGATCACGTTAGCGAAGCCGATTGCAAAACCGAACCGGAGAAAGTGCGGGCTTTTGTTGAACAAACCGGCTGCGACATGCTGGCGGTTTCCGTCGGCAACGTTCACGGGCTGGAGGATAAGCCACGCATTGATATTCCGCTGCTGCAGCGTATCGCGGAGGTTTCTCCGGTGCCGCTGGTTATCCACGGCGGTTCCGGCATCGACGAAGCGACTCTGCGCAGCTTTGTGAACTACAGGGTGGTTAAAGTGAACATCGCCAGCGACCTGCGCAAAGCCTTTATTACCTCGGTCGGTCAGGCCTGGGAGAACAATCGTAACGAAGCCAACCTCGCGCGCGTCATGAATAATGCCAAACGCGCGGTGGAGGACGATGTTTACAGTAAAATTCTGATGATGAATAAGGACCATCATCATCTTCGCCAGGTATCCTGAGTAACGGCAGGCGCTGAATTATGATTAGAGAAAAGGTTAGGGTGGTAAATAGCACCGGACTGCATGCCAGGCCGGCGGCGTCGCTGGCGAAGATCGTCAAGCAATATCAGTCGTCGCTGACGCTGGTTAATAATGACCGGACCATTCCCATCAAAGGTATGATGAGCATTCTGGGCGCGGGGGTGAAAGGCCATAGCGAAATTGAGTTAATTTGCGAAGGTCCGGATGAAGCTGATTTCATCAAGGCGCTACGGACGGCCTTCGCCGATGGCTTTGGCGAGCGTGACCATGCGGGTCAGGAGTGAAAAGAGGGTTGTAACCCGGAATGCTGGCGCCTGAGATTCCGGGTTATGTGTCCGACGGCTACGGCTGGCGGGCACCCTCTTTATTCTGATACATGCGCAGCAGGCCGTTCACGTGCCAGCCAAGCATGGCTTTCGCCTCGCTATCTTCGCCATTTCGAATCAGTTCAACCAGCTTCATATGATCCTGATGAGAACCTGACAGCTCGGCGGGCGTGCGGGCTAAGCGGTTAAGTAGCGAGCGAATGCGGTTAATAATATTGTGATAGGCGTCGATAAGATCCTGATTTTTACTGGTTTCAACCAGCGTGGTATGAAAAGCTGCATCGGCCTCATGGAAGGCGCGCGAATCGCTCTTCAGCGCCGCTTCCCCTTGCTCCAGCTTGCCGTCTAAGGCGACAAGCAGGCCGCGTCGATCTTTTTGCAGGCAGATGCTTAATGCTCCGACCTCCAGTATTTCGCGCATTTTGCAGGTTTGTTCTAACTCCTGCTCGTTGAACTGGAAAACAAAGGTGCCGCGCTGAGGGATAATTTGCACCAGGCGTTCAATCTCCAGCTTTTGCAGCGCCTCGCGAACCGGTGTGCGGCTGACATTGAGTTTATTGGCGACATCGTTTTCTGAAATCAGCGCGCCCAGCTCAATGACGCCGCTGACAATCAGTTCACGTATCTGTTCTGCTACCAGCAAATTCAGCGATTTCGGCCGTGAAATCTGCTTCATAGACCAGCCATCCGTGTGGCTTGCTTTTGCCATAGCTTACTCCGTGCGCGGGATGAAAAAGTGTGGGGCGTGGACTCCCTTATCAGGAAAAATACTTACATCCTTGCTTCTTACATTCAAGTTCTTTTGTACCCGGTCGCTGGCGCTGCCGGGTACAAAGCGAACCCCTTACTGAATTCTATCCAACCAAATCCCTAGCTGTCGGCAGCAAACAGCTCTCTCTGGTGGGCGATGCGATCTGTCGCTAACGCCATTCCCATGCCCGGCTGGTTGCTTAAATGAATCACGCCGTTTTGCACGTCAACCGGCTGCTGAAGGAAATACTGATGGATGCTGTTCCATTTAACTAAATATTCCTGATAGGGGGTGTGAATGGGCGACTGAGTGGCGGAGAAATGCGCCGTTGCCGCGCTTGAATGGCCGTGCGGAATGATTTGTAAGTCATGGGCGCTGGCATAAGCCGCTATTTTGAGCGTTTCTGACAGGCCGCCGCACCAGTAGATATCCGGCTGCACGACGTCCAGAACCTGGGCATCAAAAAAGCGCCTGAATCCCCAGCGGGTGTATTCATGTTCGCCGCCGGCAAGGGGAATGGTGATCTTTTGTTTAATGCGCCCGTGGCTTTCAATACGATCGGCCATTACGCACTCTTCCAGCCAGCGCGGGCGGAAATCTTTTATTCTGTCGGCCAGCTCCAGGGTATAGGTGACGTCCATTGACTGCCAGCAGTCAAACATCAGATCGTAATCTTCGCCGACGGCGTTGCGCAGCGTTTCCACCAGGCGAATATTTTCACGCAGCCCTTCGCGGCCGTTCATCGCGCCATGGCGGAAAAACCATTTCTGCCCCTGGTAGCCCAGCGCTTTATACTGCTGAGCGCGTTCATGTACCAAACCGTAATCGCGAACCGAAAAGCCCAGCATTGAAGCATAAGCCGGGATTTCATCGCGCGTCGGGCCGCCGAGCAGCCGATAGACCGGCTGGCTCATCCATTTGCCGCGCAGATCCCACAGCGCGCAGTCCACTGCGCTGATTGCCAGCATGGCATCGCCCTGACGGCCGTGAACCAGGGCGCGGTGCATCTGATCCCACAGTTTTTCGCTGGCCAGCGGATCGCGGCCAATCAGCAGCCGACGCAGGCTTGAGGCGACAATTGAAGCGACGGCAACCGGTATCGGACCGGCCAGGCCGCTGATGCCCTCATCGCTGTCGATTTCTAAAAACACGGTCGAGATTTCAAAGCCGTCGGCATGTTGCGTTCCACCTTCAAAATCATCCATCCAGCGATATTCAGGGTAGATATCCAGTGGCCTTGCCAGCCGGTCTTCCCAGATGGCGCTCAGGGTTGGCATGACGCCCTGAACCTGGCGTAAACGTACTGCGGTGATCTTCATGGTTGTAATTCTCCTGACTGGTCCAGCTGCATCTGCTGTTTTTTCTGCGGCCAGAGGCGGTAAATCAGCGTAAGGATAAGGATGGAGAGCAGCGCCATTGCTGACAGCCAGTAAAGCCCGCCGTTGAAGCTGCCCGTTGTATCGTGAATTCTTCCGATAACGTAGGGATTAACAATGCTGGAAAGGTTGCCGAGCGCGTTGATCAGTGCAATCCCCCCCGCCGCCGCGGTGCCGGTGAGGAACTGCGTAGGCAAGCCCCAGAAAACCGGCATAGCGCCAAAAACGCCGATGGCGCTGCCGCAGAGAAAAAGCATTTTAATCAGCGGGTCGTTGAAAAAGGCGACGCCGATTAGCCCCACCATGGAAATAGTCAGCGCCAGATAATTGGTTGCCAGGCGACCTTTTTGGCTATCTGCCCGTCGGCCGAGATAGATCATGCCGATAAGGCCAAACAGGTAGGGGATCATGGCAACAAAGCCGGTTTGCAGGTTGCTCAGGCCGGTCTCGCGCAGTAGTAACGGCAGGAAGGTGCTGATTGCACCGTTGAGGTTCGTCAGGCCATAGTAGGCCAGGGCAAACAGCAAAACCTGCGGGTTTAAAAGCGCTTTTAACAGGCCATTTTTCCCGGAGGCTGGCGCGATTTGACGTTTCTCATCCTCAAGTTTATTGACTAGCCAGCGTTTTTCTTCCGCATTCAGGAACCTGGCTTGCTGTGGCGAACTGGGTAAAAGGAACGGAATGAGCAGCGCCAACACCAACGCGGGTATCGCCTCAATGATGTACATTAGCTGCCAGCCGCGCATGCCCAGCCAGCCATCCAGTTCCAGTAACAGCGTGGAGAGCGGGGTGCCGACAACCAGAGCAATAGGAATGCCGGCCATAAACATGGAGATAACGCGTCCACGCCATGCCGCCGGGAACCAGAGCGTCAGATAAAATACGACGCCCGGGAAAAAGCCGGCTTCGGCGGCGCCAAGCAGTGCGCGCGCCACGTACAGGCTTTCTGCATTCCAGACCAGGGCATGGGCCCCAGAGATCAGGCCCCAGGTGAACATAATTCGCGCTATCCATAAGCGGGCGCCAAACCGGGCCAGCGCCAGGTTTGAAGGTAATTCCAGCAGGACATAAGGCGCAAAAAATAGCCCCGCCGCCAGGCCGAAGGCGCTCAAGCTTAGCCCTAAATCCTGGTTCATTGTCAGTGCCGCCACGCCCATGTTGGAACGATCGATAACCGCGACGAAGTAGCAAAATATCAGCAGGGGTATCAGGCGCAGCGTGAGCTTGCGTATGACCTGTTTTTCAATGGAGCTATCAAGGGATTGCATAGTGTGATTCCTGTAGCCAGGTGATTTTTAGTGGTTGCTAACTTGAATGCAAGCTTCTTGTATGCAAGTTGACTATCATCGCATCACCAGGCTGCGTCAATCTGCGCTTTTACAAAATGAGAGCCAGATTCACTTTTAACCGTTGGTCTGGTGCCTTGTTATCATCGCCATCAGAAAATTTCGTCAAATATAATCATTAAAAACAATAAGATAATGACATTCCCTCGAGAAAGGGCGCAGAGATTGTCAGACGAGGTGCTCTGGCACGCGGGCGTTATTCTGTGATAGCGATCAAAAAGTATAATGATATACCTTTATATTTTTATCGCGCGTTCTATAGTTTGCAGGTACCGGGATTTCAGGGAAACTCGCCGACTTGTATCAGGGTCAGATTGTTAAAAGCGGCAATACCAAAATGATTCCACTTATAAAAGGTATGCGCATGAAATTATCAGCTATCGAAAAAATAGGCTTCGGTGCGGGTGATATGGCAGTGAATATAATTATAATTGCCATGCAGCTTATCCTCGCCTGGTTCTATACGGATATTTATGGTTTACATGCATCTGATGTCGGCATTTTATTTGTCGTCGTCCGCACGCTCGATGCGATCATCGATCCGCTAATGGGGATTTATACCGAGAAGGTGAATACCCGCTGGGGACGCTATCGTCCATGGTTATTATGGTTTGCTATTCCCTTCGGTTTTGCCGTTTATTTGATGTTTATTACGCCCGATACGACTTATCTGCTTAAGCTTGGCTGGGCCTATTTCACCTATATTCTTATGACGGTGATTTATACCGCAATTACCATCCCCTATATTTCACTTATCGGCGTGATTACCGACGATCCGCAGGAGCGTCTGAGTGCCAACGGCTACCGCTTTGTGATGACCAAAATCGCGGCGTTCCTGGTAACCATCGTGGTGCCGATGATGGCGGTATGGCTGGGTAATGGCAATAAAGCCTGGGGCTATCAGCTGTCGATGGGGGTGATGGGCGCAATGGGCGCGCTGCTGTTTATTTTCTGTTTTTTCACTACCCGTGAACGCAGCAGGCCGGAGCTTTCTACCTTACGTTTGCGCGAGCAATTTAAGCTATTGATGCGTAACGATCAGTGGTTGCTACTGGGGATAACGATTATGCTACTGATGTGTGGCTATGTTATTCGCGGTTCTGTATCAGCCTATTATGCTAAGTATTATCTTAACGGTGGTGATGCGCTGATTTCACCCTTTCTTACCACCGGCGTCGTCGCCTCTATTCTGGCGATGATCTCAACAACCTTCATTACGCGCTATTTCGATAAGATAAAACTATTTCGCTACAGCCAGCTGATTACCTTTGTATTAAGTATCCTGATGTACTTTATGGTTGGTCAGGATAACGTCTGGATGGCGTTTATATTCTATTTCCTGATTAATTACTTTTGCGATATGCAGATGCCGATATTCTGGTCCTCGATCGCTGAAGCCGTTGATTATGGCGAAAATAAAACCGGCAAGCGCGTTTCGGGCCTGGCCTTTGGCGGCATCTTATTTTTCCAGAAATTCGGCATGGGCATTGCCGGCGGGCTGTTAGGTTTCCTGCTGAGTCGCTTTGGCTATCAGCCGGACGTGCAGCAAACGGCAACGGCGTTAAGTGGTATTGCGCTGATGATGACCATCATCCCGGCGCTGTTCCACCTGATTATCGGCCTGCTGATGAAACGCTACGTGATTAACAACCACTATTATGCGCAGCTCAGGGCCGCATTGGTACAGAGAGGTTGAGATGAACGGCAACAAAATATGGGTGATAGGCGATGCCTCCGTCGACCTGGTACCGGATGAGGCGGGTCGTTACCTGAAATGTCCGGGCGGCGCCTCGGCGAACGTTGCCGTCAGTCTGGCGCGGCTTGATGCCCGCTGCGCGTTTATCGGCCGGCTGGGATTGGATCCCGTTGGCCACTTTCTGGCGCAGATTCTGCGGCGCGAAGGGGTGGATATTGCGCAGCTTAAACTCGATCCGCAGCTGAAAACGGCGGTGCTGATGGTCGAACTGGCGGACGATGGTGAACGCACGTTCAGTTACCTGGTGACGCCCGGCGCAGACAGCTTTGTTTGTTGCGATGATTTACCGGCTTTCAGCGCCGGCGAATGGTTTTACTTCAATTCAATTGGCCTGACGCGCGAGCCTTCACGTACTGCCTGCCTGACCGGTGCCGGGCGTATTCGCAGCGCCGGCGGCTTTGTGCTCTTCGACGTTAACCTGCGCGAGGCGATGTGGCCGGACAGGTCCGAAATAAAGCCGCAGATCGAGCAGGCAATCGCGCTGGCAGATATCTGCAAAATCTCCGCCGATGAGCTTTGTCAGCTGACGGCAACCTCTGACTGGCGCGATGCCCGCAGCTATGTGCGCGATCTGGGCTGTCCGGTTAGCGTTATCTCACTGGGCGCGCAGGGCGCTTATCTGATTAATCAGGGCGTTGAACAGCACTTTCCTGCGGTTAGCGCCCGCGTTGTTGATACCACGGGTGCGGGCGATGCTTTCGTTGGCGGCCTGCTTAGCGAACTGGCGCGGCTGCAGGCGTGGCGGAGCAGCCCACTTGATCGGGCAATCAATAGCGCCAACTATTGCGGCGCGGCGGCGGTAACCCGCCGTGGCGCAATGACGGCGCTACCTGATGCGCAAGCGCTGGCCGCTTTTCATGCAGCGCAGACCGCCGCGTCTGGCGCTGAAACCATAACAGGGAGACACTAAATGACTCATTACGATAAAACTCTGGGCTGTTTGATTGGCGCCGCCGCAGGCGACGCAATGGGCGCGGCGACGGAAGTGCGTACCCAGCGGCAAATTCAGGCGCTGTTTGGTGGCTGGGTGACCACGTTTCAAAAGCCGCCCGCGGACACGTTTGGCCGCTGCAACGAGGCGGGGATGTGTACCGATGATTTCATCCAGGCCAGATACATCATGGAGGCGATGCTGGCTCACGGCGGGCAGGCGACGCCTGCGGCAATGAAGCAGGCCTTTCAGCGCTGGCTGGAGTATCCGTTTTATGCCAACTTTACCGGCCCGACAACGCGGGCGGCGATGAAAGCCATTTTTAATGATACCCGAGAGTCGCTGCAAGGTGAGCTGGAGGGCGACAAGCAGTCGGTGCAGATTATTAACGGCGGCAACGCCGCGGCAACTAACGGCTCAGCAATGAAAATATGGCCGGCAGCGTTGCTCCATCCCGATAACCTCGACGACGCAATCCAGTGCGCGCTGGATATTGCCCGCTTTACCCATAATAATTTACTGGCCATGTCGGGCTCGGCGGCGGTGGCTGCCGCAGTCAGCGAAGCTTTCAGTCAATCCGCCAGCACCGAGTCGATTATTGCTGCGGGGATTTACGGCGCGGATAAAGGCCTCGCGCTGGCCGACGCCCAGGGCGCGCAAGAAATTGCCGGTCCATCGGTCGGGCGGCGCATTGAGCTGGCTGTTGCAATCGGTAAGCGCCATCGCAGTTGGCAAACGGCGATAGTTGAATTAAGCGACCTGATCGGGACGGGGCTGCACGTCAGCGAAGCGGTTCCCGCCGCCTTTGGTTTGTTTGCCTGCTGCGCTGACAGCCCGGTTGATGCTATTATTTCTGCCGTTAATATCGGTAATGACACCGATACCATTGCGGCAATGGCGGGCGCTATTGCGGGCGCCAGGCACGGCGCGGCGGCGTTCCCGGCGGATTATCTCGCCACGCTGAACCGCATGAATAATTTCTCGCTGGAAGCGCTGGCGAGTCAGATAGTGACGTGAGCCGGGCGGCGGCGGGAGTCGCTTTCCCGCCGTCGGTTTGTTTGAGAGGTGCAACGTTGGTAGTCGACAAGGCGAGCTATACGCCGCTCTACAGGCAGCTTTATATGCTTATTTGCCAAAAGATTCTGAACGGCAGCTGGCGCGTTGGCGATCGTCTTCCGACGCAAAAGCAGATTGCCCATGAGTTTGACGTTTCATTAATTGTGGTCAAACAGGCCTGGAATGAGCTGGTTGAAAGCGGCATTATCGCCTCGCAGCGCGGCACGGGTTCGGTGGTTAATGCGCTGCCGGAAGGGGTGAACTTTGGCCATACTTTTCGCGGTATTACCTCCGATCTCAGCCATTCGCAAATTCAGGTAGAAAACCACATTCTGGAAATTACCGCGCGCGGCGCGCGCGATGCGCTGCTCGACGGATTAAATCTGCCGGCAAAAAACAAATATCTGTTTATTTCCCGCGTGCGCAGCGCCAAGGGCAAGCCGTTCAACCATGAAAAAATCTACATCAACCTTTCCTGCTTTCCCGGACTGACGCTGCAAGAGCAGGATCTGGAAAATAAATCCCTTTATGAGCTGCTAAGAACCCGCTATCAGGTGGCGATAGGCTCGGCGGTTGAGAAGATCGATGCCATTTTGCCGTCCCCGGAGCTGTGCGATCTGCTGCACATCTCTGCTGCCACGCCGCTGCTGTCGGTTGCCAGGCAGACCTTCCTTAGCGACGGGCGTGAACCGTTTGAATACTGCCGTTACTGCGTGCTGTCGGACTACTTTGGCGAAATTCGCTATCAGTAATCCGCGCGCCATTGCGCCGATCGCCGGTCCGGCCGATTAGCTGCGCTGCGTTATTTAGCGGTTGAAATTTCAATTATTAATAAGCAAATGATATCGTTGGCGTTTTAAACACGGCTATCTTGCTAACTTATCGGCGATGTGGTGTCATACCTGAACTTGTATTTATTGCTAAAAGGTCGGGAACGCTGTGGCAAGAAAAATAACACACCCAGCTTTAATACCCTATATTCCTATTGTTGACTTTCTGGGGGCGCTGCTGGGTGCAGATTCAGAGGTGGTACTACATGATATTGCCGACCTCAATCATTCTATCGTGGCGATTGCGAACGCGAATATTAGCGGCAGAAAAGTCGGCGGTCCGGCCACGGATTTAGTGCTGCGGATTATGCAGAACCCGGAATATCAAAAAATGCCCTGGCTGTGTAATTATCACACCCTCTCCCGCCAGGGAAGAGCGCAAAAGTCTTCAACCTTTTTTATCCGCGATGAAAAGAACAATATTGCCGGCCTGCTTTGTATCAATATTGATAATGAACTGCTTATTCAGGCAAGGGATTTGTTACAGACGTTAACCGAAACGCAGCCGCTGATGGAGAACCTTAATCTTTCCGAGCGGTTTGTTGCCAGCAGCGATGAACTGTCGCTGGAGGTGATTAAAGATCATCTGCCGCAATCGCCTGAGCGCATGACGTATCAGGAAAAGCTGGCGGTGGTTGCCAGGCTGAATGATACCGGCCTTTTCCGTCTGAAGGGGGCTGTGCCGAAAGCCGCCGAGGCGCTGGCATGCGCAGAATCCACCATCTATCGTTATCTGAGTCAGTTAAAGCCATAATAAAAAACCGATGTCCTGATGACATCGGTTTTTTAACCAATCAACAGACAAACCCGTAGTATAAAGTTCAGGTTTTTTATTATTAAATAATAGTTATAAGTTTAATTTCCCTGGCGTGGCTAAAAGTTGCTACCTCGCAGCAATACACTCAATTTCAATTAAGGCTTGTTTCGGTAACGCGGCGACCTGGACCAGACTTCGCGCAGGCGAAATATCTGAACCAAAGGTTTCAGCATATATGGCATTTACCTTTTCAAAGTCATTAATGTTTTGTAAAAAAACCGTTGTTTTAATTACGTTGCGCGCGGTTAATTTTTGCGACTTCAATATGGCCAGACAATTCTTTATAGACTGGCGGGTTTGCGATTCAATATCCTGAGCCACGATGCTCCCCTGCTGGGGATCAATTGGCAGCTGGCCCGAAACAAAGATTAGCCCGTTAATTTCAATTCCCTGTGAATAGGGTCCGATTGCCGCCGGTGCTTCCGGGGTACTGATTTTTTCTGCTGTCACATCCGTTCTCCTAAAAGTGCCGCCAGTTGCGACAGTGATTCCGCCCGCGTGGTGGCATGAATTGAAACTCTGATACGCCCGCCCTGATGCAAGGTAACCGTAAAACCATGCTGGCTAAGCCGGGCCTGCAGGGCGGCGGTATCATAGCCGGCACCATCGACCACCACGATGCCAGCATGTTTGCCGGGCCTGACGTCAGAGAGCAGGTTTAAATTGTGCTCTTGCGCGTCGCGAACAAAGCCGGCAACTTTTTGCTGAATCCGCTGCTCAATATTCGCGACGCCGGCCTGTTCTACCAGCGCGAGGCCGGCAGCGAAGCCGCCCAGAGCAACCGGCGATAGATTGGTAATGCCGAATGCTTCCGCTCCGGGGAGGGAGGGGTGCTCAAGGCCATCATAATCGTAGGGATCGATAACGCCCGCCCAGTTGCTGATCACAGGCGCGATCCGTTCTAATCCCCGACTGGAAAGCGCGATAAAGCCGGTGTTCCAGCCGCAGCGCAGCCATTTTTGCCCGCCAACGACCAGGGCGTCGGCCTGGGTCCAGTCCATGGTGGTAATGCCGAACCCCTGGATGCCGTCAACAATCAGCAGGCGATCGCCAATCACCTCGCGGATAGCAGACAGATCGACGCGATAGCCGGTACGGAAGTCGACGGCGCTGACTGCCACCGCCGAAACCTGCGGCGTCAGATGCGCCGCGATGAGTTGCGGCGTAACCGCCACGCCGGGCTCGCCAATTTCACGGCAGCGCAAGCGCTGCAGGGCGGCTGCCCGTCGCCACGGATAGAGGTTGGCGGGAAATTCACCTCTGCTGACCAGCAGTTCGCCGCCGCGCAGCCCTAATGCGACCTGCAACAGGCCGCCAGAGGTATTGTTTACCAGCGAGATGGCGCTCTGATCAAAGCCGCTCAGATTGGCGAGGCTTTTCAGTACCGCAGGTTTACTTTTATTCAGCTCATCCTGCGCGCCCGGCATGCCCATTGCGGCGAGGCTTTCCAGGCGATTTTTTTCTTCCATAACCCGTGATGATACCGGGCCAAAGCTGGCGAAATTCAGGTAACCCTGTGCTTCGACAAAGGTATTGAGGTAGCTATCCATATCAGTGGCCATTTTTCAGTACGCGCTGCAAGAACTGCTGCGTCCTCTGCTGGGTTGGTCGGGTAAAAATGGCCTCCGGCGTGCCGGTTTCCACAATGCCGCCATCCGCCATAAATACCACCTGATCGGCAACTTCACGGGCAAAGGTCATTTCGTGGGTGACGACCAGCATCGTCATGCCTTCGCGGGCAAGATCGGCCATCACGCTGAGCACTTCCCCTACCAGCTCCGGGTCGAGCGCGGAGGTTGGCTCGTCGAAAAGTACAAACAGGGGGTTCATCGCCACCGCGCGGGCGATAGCAACGCGCTGTCGCTGACCGCCGGACAGCTGACTGGGATACTGATGGGCTTTATCCGCCAGACCTACGCGCTCCAGCAACTGCATAGCGCGCTGCCTTGCCTGGGCTTTTGCAACCCGCTGAACCTGCACCGGGCCTTCGGTAATGTTGTCCAGTACGCTCAGGTGGGGGAACAGATTAAAATGCTGGAAAACCATGCCCATACGCGCACGCTGCTGAGCTATTTTGTGTTCTGGCAGCTCATACAGGCGCTGATTTTTAAGCTGAAACCCCATTGGCTGCCCGTCTATCCAGATTTCACCGGAGTCCGGCTTTTCCAGATGATTCAGGCAGCGCAGAAAGGTCGATTTGCCGGAGCCTGACGGGCCAATAATGCAAACAACCTTGCCGGACTCTACCTCGAAATTGACGTTATCCAATACCACGTGGTCGCCATAACTTTTACGTAAGCTTTTCACCTTTACCAGCGGAAGGTCAGAGCGGGCCGGGGAGGCGGCATGGGTCATGATTGCATTCTCCGCGCAAAGGGTCTGATAACCAGATTGCTGCCAATACGCTGTAATAATCCCGGACGGGAGCTAACATTGCCTGACTGGTCAAAGTGCCGCTCAAGGTAATACTGTCCAATACTGGCAATGCTCACCAGCAGCATGTACCAGATGGCAGCGGCCATCAGCGTTTCCATTACCTGCAAATTACGTGAGGAGATATTATTGGCGGCGCGAATCAGCTCAACAAATCCAATCACCGAGACGATTGAGGTGCCTTTGAGCATATTAATAAAGTCATTGCCGGTCGGCGGAATCACCACGCGCATCGCCTGCGGTAAAATGATGCGTCGCATGCATTTCCCCGGCGTTTCACCGATAGACTGCGCCGCTTCAATCTGCCCTTTATCGACGCTTTTTAATCCTGCCCGCACAATCTCAGCCATATAGGCTGATTCATTCAGCCCCAGACCGAGAAACGCGGCAACGAAGGCGGTCATCACGTCGTTGGTTTGTACGTTAATCAGCGTGAAGTCAATCAGCGGAATGTGCAGCGTGATATTGGGGAAGATCAGCGCCATGTTGTACCAGAGCAGCAGCTGTAGCAGCACCGGCAGCCCGCGAAAAATCCAGATGTACCCGCTGGCAAATGCGCGTAACACCCCGTTTTGCGAGATCTTCATCAGCGCGATGATAATGCCGATAACGATGCCCATCACCTGAGCTGCCAGCGCCAGCAGCAGGGTGTTTTTTAATCCCTCCAGCATCACGTCGGAGACCAGAAACTGCGGTATATCTTTATAGGAGATATTGCCCTGCGCCAGACCGGCGAACAGGGCAAACAGCAGCAGCATCATGATGATTGCCGTTATCCAGCGCCCCCAGTGACGCCGTCTGACCTGAGGCAGACAGGCGTCGCCGCTATAATTCTGCGACATCTTATTTACCACCATTTACGGTTGCAGTTTTCAGCGCGCCGTTAGTCAGACCCCAGCTGGTGAGGATTTTCTGATAGGTGCCATCATCAATGATTTCCTGCAACGCTTTTTGCAGCGCATCGCGCAGCGCCGTATCGTCTTTATTAATACCGATACCAAAAGGCGCGCCATTGATAATCTTGCCTTTTACCACTTCAAATTCATTACCCTTGCCGGTGGTGCGGGAAATATAGGACGCGGTTGGCAGGTCGTTAATAATGGCGTCAATGCGGCCGCTACGCAGCTGGATAAGGTTCTGCGGGTCGCTGTCGGTGACAATCAGTGAAATCGGCGCTTTGTTTTGTTGTTTACAGTCTGCGCTGGCCTTTTCGGCAAACTCATGCTGCGTTGTGCCGGTTACCACGGCAACTTTATGACCGCAAAGATCGTCGCCACCCTTAATAGCGGCGGGGTTTCCTTTCTTAACGATGACGGTAATGCCGGTGAACAGATAATCGATAAAATCGATCGCTTTTTGCCGTTCGGCGGTGTCATTCATCTGCGCCATGGTGATGTTAATGCGCTTTGATTTCAGGCTGGTTATCAGCGCGCTGAAATCCATGCTGACAAAGGCCGGCTGCAATTTCAGCTTCGCCAGCACCGCTTTAATTAAATCAGGTTCATAGCCAATGATGGTGGTGCCATCTTCTGCATAGAAATTGCCAGGGGCTGCTGGCGTGAAAGTGCCCACGGTTATCTTACCGCTTTCTCTGATCTTTGCCGGCAGCGTCGCTACCAGCGCATTATCAGGCTGAACCCCCTGCAACAGGGCGCGGTTATCAGGCAGATTATTATCAGCAGCTGCCGCTGAAAAAGAACAAAGCCCGCAAACGACGGCTGCAAGCAGCGTCAGTGATTTAGCGCCTGCCAGGTTTTTATTTCGCATTTTGAATTCCTGTGGTGGAGGTCAGTTCTGAGTAAAAGAGAATATCCGTAACAGTCAGTATTATCGTAATAGGAAAAATTTATTACGGTGATAATTTTTTATCACTCAGGGACACAGAACCAAAACATTTTCATCACAATTTGTGATCTACACGACATGTGGGGTCATCTTTACGGCCAGAGCGAACCCTATGAGAAAAGGTCGTGAGAATGGAGGTTGAGGGAGATTATCGGCCGCCCCGGTAACGGGCAGAGGACGTTGTGTAACTCAGGCCGACGGTTTTGATGCGTAGAGCAAAAACCGCCGGCGGCGCTCAGGCTGTTGCGCGGGGAAAAGGGGGAAAGCCAGCTATACCTTCAGCCGGTAAACTGACTTTGCATTGCTGTAAAACAGGGCTTCCTGTTCGGCGACGCTGAAATGGCGTGCAGCAACCAGCTTAAAACCGTCAAAGATTTCTTTATAGGATCCGCACAGGCTATCGACCGGGAAGTTACTGGCAAACATACATCGGCTTACGCCAAAAATATCGATTGTCTCTTTGATAATCCAGCCATTGTCGTCGATGCACCAGCGCCTGCCGGGCAAACCCAATCCTGAAATTTTTACTGCGACGTTGGGCAGTTGCGCAAAGCGCCGCATTGCCTGTGCCCAGCCGGCGAGACCGGCTTCAGTCCGGTCAGACGGCAAACCCGTGTGATTGAGGATTATCAGCGTATCCGGAAAGTCCCTGGCCAGCTGCCTTGCCTCATCGAGATGCCACCAGGCGGTTTGCAGATCGAAATGCAGGCCAAGTTCGCTAAGCTTTGCGTATCCGCTGCGCCATTTATCATCGCTCATTAGCGATTTATGGCTTTGCGCCCCTTGCGGACTGCTGGTGCCGCCGGGCTTGTGCCTGACGCTGCGAACCAGGGGAAAGGCAGCCTGCGCGCGTAATACCTCATCGACGTCGGCGCGGTCGAGCCATGCCTGGGCGATCATCGCAGCGGGAAAGCCGCTTTCTGCGGACAGCTGGTGGACATAGCGCGTCTCGCCAATCGGGTCGTTAGGGTCCCACTCCGCCTCCATGTAAACGGTGGCTACAACGTTATGGTGATCGGTATCCTGCAAATAATCAGCCGGCAGATACGCCGGCTTGATGGCGTCATAGTTTCCGTAGCGGAACGGGATGGAAACGCCTTTTTCCAGCCAAGGATAACGGTTTTTTTCCGGCTCCCAAAAATGCTGGTGCGCATCAATGATTGGTCCATCCCAGCAGCTAAGCCCTTTAACGCTCTCGTTATGACGCATAGACATCACCCATTAATCTTTGATTGCAATCGTCAGCGTAGACAGCATGTATACGGCGGCACAGGCAGCAAAAAACATTATTACCGCTTCGTAAGTGCCGGTTTGTTGCAGAATATAGCCAGCGATTATCGGAATGGCGATGCCGCTTGCGCTGCCGGCGAAGTTCATCATGCTGCCGACAAGGCCGACCCGCTCTTTTGGCGCCAGCAATGCCGGTAAGCTCCAGTAAAGACTGCCAAACCACAGGAAAAACTGGGTGACCGTCAGAAGCGCGACTGCGGCGACCACATCAGACACCTGAGGCAGCATGACGAAGGCCAGGGCCAGACCTGCGCCGCTGATGCCCAAAAGGCTTTTATAGGCAATGGGGCGCCGGACGCCGCGCGCTTGCAATGCGTCAGCCAGAAACCCGCTGCACAGGGAACCGAGCATGCCCGCGCCGAACATCACGAAGGTCGCGCCGCCGAGCTCTTTCAGGTTAAGGTGCCGCGCCTGTGCCAGGTAACTCGGTCCCCAGGTGAGCAAGCCGAAGTTGATCATCGCCCAGCTCATCCGGCCGACCACGATGGCGATTATGCTTCTGAGCTTCATCGCCGGTTGGGCGGCGGCGCTGCTTTGGTGGGTTTCGTTATCCGCCGACTGCTCGATGATGGCCAGCTCAGCCGCGGAAACCTGGCCGTGCAGGGCCGGGGTGTCCCTTAATAACCGCCAGGCGGCATAGCCCAATAGAATTGTCGCGACGCCGGCAACCGCAAACGCAATGCGCCATGAGTCAAACGCGGCGATCAGCCCGGCGATGACGATGCCGCCGATTGCCGCGCCAAGGGGGGCGCCGCAATCCATAATCACCGCCCCGCGTCCGCGCTCATGGGGAGGAAGCCATGCCGCATTCAACTTGGCGCCCGCCGGAAACAGCGGTGCCTCGAAGGCACCCAGGCCGATACGGCAAAGCAGCAGTGAGACACCGCCCGTCGTTGCCGCAGCGATGGTCTGGAACAGGCCCCAGCCTACGGTAGAGGCGGTAATAGTTGCCCGCGCACCGTACCGGTCGAGCAGCCATCCACCTGGAATTTGCAGCAGCGCGTAGCTCCAGAAAAATGCGCTGAGAATAAGCCCCTGCATAACGGGACTCAATGCAAACTCATTGGCAATAGTCGGCATCGCAATCGATAACGCCGTACGATCGATGAAGTTCACCACCACAATGGCGAAGATCCCCGTAAAAACGTACCAGCGGATATTTCGTCCTGTAGAGGTAGGATGATTGATAGGATTTGCCGGTGAATGATCTTCCAGACTGTTTTTCATTAAGGTCTCCTTAAAAACGCCGTGTATATTTTTTATTGGTCGCTATTTTCTTTCGGAGGCGGCACGTTCAGGGTAAGAGTATGTTTTGTTTCTGCCGTCATAACGCGGCCTGCCAGAAATGACAGGACGCGACATTAAGATACGGTGCAGGTCAAACAGCAGGCCATCATTCATTTCGCTACGCTGGTTTCGCAATTTTCGAAACCACACCGGCCAGGGAGCTGCGGCGGCCTTTAAGCGGACTCTGCCAGCAGTGCATGATTTGTCAAAGATGTGAAGTCAGACCA
Source organism: Izhakiella australiensis (assembly GCF_002006995.1). GTDB lineage: Bacteria > Pseudomonadota > Gammaproteobacteria > Enterobacterales > Enterobacteriaceae > Izhakiella > Izhakiella australiensis. Next base: position 62,091 of record NZ_MRUL01000023.1, read on the forward strand.
AAATGCCCTTTTCAGGGCATTTTGTCTTTTGAGGGGCTGAAGTCGGGGTTACTCGATATTCTGAATCTGAATGTTGATTAAAGTAAAATAAATGATATTCATCATGATCTTAATGAGTTGATCTGTGACGGGGTTACCATTTTACTCCCCATTCAACTCCCCATTTATAACAGTGGCAAGCTGTTCAGCTTGCCACTGTTACGATTACATCTGTCATTGAATGGTTGTCTTTGATCTTTCACCTTGCATGAGTTCACCAGAAGGTTTCCGATAGTAAGATTCGGTTCCTATCCGGTAATAGGTATAGCCATCCTTTGTCTTGGTTATGTCCATGATCCAGTCAGACTTGTCAATACAATTTTCTTCTGTATTCATGTCATCGAAGCATAGTAAATAATCAGTATCATGATCTGGAAAAATACCTGAATTTTTAGGAGCAAGCTTTTGATATTTTCCGTCAAACTTCCAGATTGAAACAAAGTAAGTTTCAGCGGATGAGAGAGTTTTAGTTCCATTATTATCCCACCACTCAATTTTACTACTATCACTGAAAGGCATGTTTTTAACTAAAAACTCTTTATTAGAGCCAGCTCCGTGAACGGCAAGGATCTTAGTAGAATTAAAAAAATTCAAATAAAAAAACACAAGAATAATAGCTGATAATATAAATATTATAATTTTTCTGGCTTTCATCCATTCCTCCGACTACTAATTTCAAACTCGGCTTTCATATTTGTAAAAAAAGGTTTAAATGCAAATTTTTCCCATCGTTGGAGCACAAACCAGATGCGAAATGCCCTAATATAGTGAAACTTCATATTCATAATGTCAGTTTTGTCGAGACCAAAATGGTCTTGTCCTGTAAAAGTTACTTTCGCTACATAACCACTCTCAGTGATATCAAGTTTAGTGAGTTGAATCTTTGTGGCATATATGTCATGTATAGACATTCCTAACCCATTGAAGCTATCTGCCCATCTGTTGAACTTAGGAAGTATTGAATTTCCTATTGCTTTAGTTATTGAATTTTTGTCGGCATCAGATAAGCCATTTTTTACATCAATGGCAACCTTGTCGAGAAAAGACTGGATTATTTTTAGTGAAGATGATGGAGAGGATTGTTCGTTTAAAATTAAACTTTTATATGCACTATCAAGAAAAGGGCTGGAATAACTTTTTCCATTACCATGATAAAAATGTTTTACAAGATTATTAAATAAATTATGTTGTCCTAAATAATGTGTAGGCAATGAAGACCGAAGAAACTCATCGAAAAGAATTTGAGCAATTTCCGTTTTTGATTTTGGTTGTGATTTACGGAAGGAACTAAATATTGAGACTTCCTCTCCAGTCCACGGATCGACAATATTAGATACATCATCAAGACCTAAATCGCTTCTAAGCTGTTTTTCAGTAAGATCGCCACATTGCATATCATCAGAGCTGTGGTCATTGAACTGATGCTTAGTCTGATAAAGTGTGGCTGGGAACACAATAGCTGACATAATAACTTCCTTATGATATTAATTTTCAGACCAGATTCTTACTTGTGAAGGTAGATCCAAATCTTTAAATATCGTCATTTCTGTAAACTGAACTCCTTGTTATTACAGGTAAATTTATACATTACTGGTCCATGAAATTTAGCTGGCTCGTTTAATTCTAAACGGCTTGAAATGGAAAGTGAAGTAGAGTGAATCTCGTCTTTTTCTCAAAAAAAGCAAGTTGGTAAAGCCTTATACCCATCCCCGCATAAATTTTCATAACCTACAGACAGAAGTTGGTTTGGATGACCTTGGTTAAAGAATTACGATTGAACCAACCATCTCAGTTCAGGCCGAAGTCTAAAGGTTTAAACATCCAATCTGAGATCAGTTCGATTGGTTAGGGGTTTCGTCGAAGAGCGTGCAGAACCCCCATTAAAAGCATTTCATAGGCTGTTTTGACAGGTTTAATCGAATTTCATCTGATTCATTTACGGCACATCATCTGTATGGCCTGTGTGAGGTTTACTTTGGGAAAAGGGTTGCATAACTTGTAAAATTGATCAATTTTTAATCAATTAAAATCCATTGTGATCTCATAAGGTTTAGCAATGAAAAACGAAATCATTGAAAATCAAGGGATTAGAAGAGCGGCTCAATACCTTAGGATGTCTACACTCAACCAAGAGTTCTCTCTGGACAATCAAGCTCAGTTCATCAAGGAATATGCCAGTAAGCATAATTATGAAGTTGTTCACACCTACGATGATGCTGGTAAGAGTGGAGTCACAGTTTCGGGTAGGCATGACTTCAACAGGCTAATGGACGATGTGATACTCAAGAGAATCAGTATTGAAGCAATCCTTGTATACGATGTGAGTAGGTTTGGCCGTTTTGAAGATCCCTCAGAGGGTTTTTTTTATAAATATCTTTTCGAAAAACAGGGTGTAAAAGTTATCTTCTGTGCTGATAATATTCCAGAGAATGTAATTGAAAGCCCCTTCTTTTTATTAATGCTTATGTATGCAGCGGGTTCTTACAGCAAAAATCTATCACAGAAGGTTTTAGCTGGTCATATTAACCTTGTGAACAGAGGATATTATCAAGGCGGTCCGCCGGGATATGGATTGGAACGAACTCTTGTCGATAACAATAATCAATTTAAAATGAAACTTAGATCGGGAGAGCGAAAAAGTTTAACAACTGATCGGGTTGTACTTTCACCCGGTAAGAAAGAAGAAATAAAAATCGTTAGAAAAATATTCGATATGTTTGTTTTTAGGGGATTAAATGAATATTTAATATCTGTTAATCTTAACAGGGAAGGGTATAGATACCGTGATGGTAGTCACTGGAACAGGAGTCGTGTTCATTCTGTTTTGATAAATGTCAGATACACAGGTAAATATATTTATAACAGGTCATCAACTGGTAATCCCCCCATTTTTAACGGAGGTGATAAGTAGAATCAGGTCATACGTTGAATATGCTGCATTGGCGTGTAGCCATTCAGCGCCATATTCGGACGTTCGTGATTATAAAACCATTGCCACTGCG
>NZ_MRUL01000024.1 GCF_002006995.1 Izhakiella australiensis
CTGTAACGTCCTGCGCAGCTTATCAGGATATTTGCCCGGATATTTCTCCTGCAGATACTCAAGAACCGTTGCCGGCGAGATTTGCGGCCGGGATTCAAGTAAGGGAAGAATGTCGCTCAGCCAGACATCCTCCAGAGGATCCTGGCGGGTCCGCCAGTGTCGCTCCCCGAACGGTTGCCACTGTCCTTTTTCAATACGCCGGCCTGAACGGACCGAGATGCCCGCAGTAGCCGCAGCGGCTTCCTGGGTAAGACCTTTATTACGTTGAGTCATGTAAAAACTGACCTGCCTGATATTCAGCGCCACAACCTCTCCCGGGTGGGGAAAAAACGGGACGCTAAGGTTACAAACAGGCCAGAGTAATTGTCGCGAATCGGACGGGGTAATTGTCGCCTAATACCGGCATGGGTAATGGAAGCACCATCGAAGTCAGCAGAGAAACTGGACAGGCTGTTCTCGATATCCGGTCAGGAGTAATCAGTGACCAAACGAAATTACGCTTCCTGCAGAATTACGTCAGTACACAGTGTCATTAATAACTATCAACGTGACGTTGATAAAAACGCGGCTTTATATTCATAAAGCTAATCTTGTATGAGTAATACGGAGAATATGTAAATGAATTTAAATGATTCAGCCTGGATGAGTAATAATATTTCTGATATTGGGAATAAAACACTCAGAGAAATCTGTATGCTAGGAACACATGATGCTGGCATGGGAGTTTTTACCTCAGGAACACCTTTTGCTTCCCCCTGCAATACAGTGACTCAAAAAAAACAGATATCAGGCCAGTTACAACTTGGTTCAAGGTATTTTGATATCCGCCCGGTTGTCAGTGGTGGAAATTTTTTTACCGGTCACTACACAGAAATTGATGCAGGTTTGATTAAAAGCTGGCAGGGCGCAAATGGACAATCCATTGAGTCAGTTATTAACGACATAAATGAGTATACGAAGGAAAATGCAGAACTGATTATTTTGCACTTATCTCATGACCTTGACACTGACGTTGGTAATAGCAAATATTCCCCGTTTACTCAGGAGCAATGGGGCGATTTGCTCAGTTATATGAAAAGTAATATTTCTCATCTGAAATCAGTCACAGGTGATGATATCACAAAACTGACACTCAATGACTATATCGGTGATGGTGAGGCTGCGGTCATTATTGTGGTGGAACCTTCGGGGGAAAATATAAAAAGTGATGAATTCATTGGTGAGGGGGTTTATCCTGCCACCTGTTTTCCTGTGTACAATTCCTACGCAAATACGAATGATCTGGATGTAATGATAAAAGACCAGCTGGATAAGATGCGTAAGGAGAAAACTTCACCAGAAGGCAGTTATTTTCTGCTGTCCTGGACACTGACTCAGTCAGCCAGTCAGATTACTACCTGTGCAACAGGTCTGGGGAAGAGTATCCTTGATCTAGCTGAAAACGCGAATGCTTCCCTGAATGCAAAGTTGCTACCAGCGTGTAATAAGACCTGCTTCCCAAATATTGTATACATTGATGCAATTAATGAGGATACTGATGTTATTGACCTGGTTATGAAAATTAATGACAGTCTGGAAAAAGAAAACAAGGATATGGAAGTTACTCCTCAGGAAATAAAATATCCCACAGCAGATGGTACAGAATTGCCAGCACTGGTCGGTTATGTGAAAGACTCCAAGCCTGGTCGTCTTATTATTTTTTGCCATGGTCATACGGAAAATATGCATGTATTTGACAAATATATTCCGGAGTTCACCGATGTTAATACTATGACGCTGGCTGTTACTTACCGTAATGATGATAAATTTCCTGTACTGGCCGGCGCGGAGGATGTGATTTATGCATCAACAGCTATTCTGAAGCAATACCCCAGCGTTGAAAAAATTTACCTTTACAGTGCTTCTATGGGAGGTGCTATTGCAGGTACGGCGATTGGTGAGAGTAAACATTATACGCTACCTGGCAACAGACGATTTGAATACTGGGTCAGTGCATCCGGTGTGACGAATCTGATTGAGCTTTATGCTGAAGCTGCATTGTTTGTGCCGGGGACGCGAGAGGAAATCGAAGATGATGCAGGTGGCACTCCTATTGAAAAACATCAGGAATATGTTCGGCGATCTCCGGCTCTGCGTGCTGAGGACCTTAAAGCTGCAGGCCTGAAGCATGTCGAAGTTATCCACGCCAAGTACGACGGTATTGTACTTTATAATCAGGCTGAGGAATTAGTTTCAGCGCTGGAAAAAAATAATGTGGATGTTAAATTAACAACACTTAAGTGCTTTAAAGGAGAGGGAGGCGCTGGCGCGACCATATACAGCGATGTTCTTTTACCTGACAATGTAGCCTGCCTCCTTAGTGGTTGTTCAATCAGCAGTGAGAGGGTTGCTGGTCATGTAATTACTGGTGACATTAACAATCCATCATCCAGCGCCGGGAGAGGCGCGCTGAAAAAAATATTATTACCGTAAGAAGTACACTTTTCAGTCTACCCCTGTTAAATGATTTTTTTATCGTGTGGATAAGTAAATCAAATGTAAGTTAATTAACTAATGACCTGGTAAGCATTTCAGCTAATTAAAGTGTGTGCTTAGTGTTTTTTTAAATTAATCCGAAAGGAATAAAGTTATGTCTGATTTTTCATTGAAAAAACCACCCGTTGTGCTTGTTCATGGCCGAAATACTGATTCCGGAGTATGGGGGGAGTTAAAACAATTCCTGATAAATAACGGTTATTCTGAAAATATGTTATTTGGATGGAATTATGACACCACGCAGTCAACCAATGAAGTCCTCTCTGCTAAGTTCAAAGAGTATGTCAAAGGTGTGCTTCAGCAAACCGGCGAAAAAAACGTTGATATTGTAGCCCATTCTCTGGGTTCACTTCCCAGCCGCTGGTATATTAAGTTTGATGGTGGTAAAGATATCGTGCGTAACTGGATTTCGTTGGCTGGACCAAATCACGGAACAGCTCTCGGCTATCTGTGTGCTATATGGGACCAGGGATGTAAAGATATGACTCCAGATTCCTGGGTTATATCACATCTGAATGAGGATACAGAAACACCTGCCCCAACGAAGTACACAACCATCTGGTCTCCGGGAGATGAGCAGATTTCTCCTCCTACAAGCACGAAGCTTTCCGGTGCAGATAATATTGAAGTTTCTTCAATGAAACATAATGACTTACTGAGCTCACAGGAAGTATTCGGGCATATATTATCCACGTTAGACTCTGGCAATTAACTGCCATTTTGACAGTCAGTGGTCAGCTAAAACTGGCCACTGCCTGACGATAATTGCCGGGCTGAAGCAACAACAGGACTGGGGCTGATGAGCAAGCCGGATGAGAAAGCAATCGAGCGTGATTTCTGTGCTGGTGTGCTTTCCCTCCAGGCTTTGGCGGATAAGTACGGAATCACGATAAAAGCCCTGCGCTACATGGCTGGTAAAAAGGGCTGGATAAGGGCAAAAGGGGCAGGGACAAAAGCGGGGCAAAAAAACGGGGCAAAAAAAATTATGCCCCAAAAAAAATCAGCCCCAAAACAATCACAGAACATGGGTGAACGGTCGCCTAAAAGTGAGCAAGTTTCAACCGTTGGGATAATGCACCATGACGATATCGATCTGGCGCTTGATCCTGATGAGTTCGGCTTAACCGAAAAAGAGGCGCTCTTTGCTTGGGGTTGTGTCAGGACCAACAGTAGGATCGGGGGATACCGTTTTGCCGGTTACAGCGACAACAAAAAAACGGCTTACGTTGAAGCGAGTCGTTTGTATAGAAAACCCAATATTGCCCGCGCTATCCGCGAACTAAAAAACCGGATGAGAAAGCGCTACACCGCTGACCTGGATGAAATTGTCGATCAGTTAGTGGCGATCACAAAAGCCGACCCTAACGCGCTGACGCAATATCGCCGTCTTAACTGTCGTTACTGCTGGGGTGAGTACCACCTGTATCAGTGGCGGGATATTCAGGAATTTGACCGTGCGGCTGAAAAAAACATGAAAGATGGAAAGCCCGAGCCAGAGTATGGCGGGCTGGGTTTCATCGAGAATGCTGACCCAAACCCTGATTGTCCAAGGTGCTACGGCGAAGGTATCAGAAGTTTAATGCCGGTAGTGATGTACATGAGCCGGATAATGAATATCAGCCTGGTATCACCAATAAAGATTTTTTCGCCAACCTGAAAGCACAGGCGTGGTGGCTGGTGGCAGATCGGTTCCGCAATACTTTTAATGTCGTGAACGGTAAAGAGAAGCGGGAAAGTTTTACCGACGATCAGCTAATCAGTATCGATAAAGATTGTCCTTTTCTGGACAAGCTGAAATTCGAGCTTTCGACACCCAAACGCGATTTTGACCGCAACGGGCGGGTGAAGGTGGAGAGTAAAGACGATTTAAAAAAACGCGATGTGCCGTCACCCAATATTGCGGATGCGTTCATCATGGCGTTTGCGCCGGTTGACTCTTCTCTTGATGCCTGGATGCGGCTGTAACGGGGACAATAATGGCACGAAAAAACAGAAATCCGGCTGAGCGTGTGGGGCAGATCACCGCTGACAGCTATGATAATTTTATGGCCCGCGTTGGGATGGGCCAGCCTACCGGTGCATTTCTTGTGGGGGAACTGGAGCGTCTGGACCAGACCCTGAATTTACCGCTGGTGGGTTATACCTACTCGCGCGATGTTCAGTTCCGTGAAGATGTTTCAATTGCTGATGATATTTCAAGCTGGACTAACACCAGCTTTGGTGCGGCGGGGAGTGGTGCCAATCCTAACGGCAAAAACTGGATCGGCAAGGATTCCACGGCGATTGCCGGGGTAAACGTCAATATTGATAAAGATGGCAACCCGCTTTCTCTGTGGGGAATGGAGCTTGGCTGGACGGTCATTGAATTACAGGCCGCGCAGCAGGTTGGTCGCCCAATTGACGCGCAGAAATATGATGGTATGCAGCTTAAGTGGAATATGGACGCCGACGAGCAGGTTTATATCGGTGATACCAGCCTCAGCGTTAAAGGGCTACTGAATCTTGACAGGGTGCCAGTGAGTAACGCGGTTAAGCCCTGGGCGCAGTCAACCCCCGACGAGATCCGGGACAGTATTAACACGCTGCTTACCAACGCCTGGAAAGCCTCCGCCTATTCAGTTGTGCCGACTGATTTACTGCTGCCACCTGAGCAGTTTGCCTATTTGTCATCAGTCATTGTGTCCTCTGCCGGTAATCAGTCACTGCTGACCTACCTGAAAACCAACACCATTTCCTATCACCAGAATGGTGTGCCGCTGGATATTCGCGCGGTGAAATGGCTGAAAGGTCGCGGTGTCTCCGGCAAAGATCGCATGGTGGCTTACACCAATGATAAAAAATATGTGCGTTTCCCGCTGGTGCCGTTGCAGAGCATTCCTGTGCAGTATCGTGGCATTTACCAGATTGTGACCTACTACGGCAAGCTGGGTGCCGTCGAGCCTGTGTACCGCGAAACGCTGTCTTATTGTGATGGTATCTGATAACCGGAACGGCCCCGCCTGACTGGCGGGGAACAATATTCTGTTTAGATAACGAGGGATTCATATGTCTTTCACAGACTACGCAACAGTCGTTGCTGATAGCGGTAGCGACCTACAGACTCAGATGGCTCAACGTATCAAAGATGGCTGGCAACCTTTTGGACAACCTCTACTGGTGACTCCTAACCTGAGCCGATCGTTTCAAATAATGCAAGTGGTTGTAAAAGGTACTGGTGGTGGGGATGGTGGTTCTGCAAGTGTCGATACGCTTGAAGGGGCAACGGATACCGGCAAGGCGTTGATGAAAGCGGCGGATTCCGCAGCAGGCAGGACAGCAATTGGGGCGGGTACATCGAATCTTAAAGTCGGTACCGCCGCAACGGATGCCAAAGCAGGTAATTATGCGCCAAAATCTACCGACATAAGCGATGCTACTGATATCGGGAAAAAGATCCTGGTAGCAGCAGATGCTGCTGCCGTGAAAACGCTGCTGGGTATCAGCTAATCATTTTGAAACATATTCAGGAGCAGCTTAAATGACCAAAGAAAAGTTGATTGCGATTACTGTACACACGCCGTTCAGCCTGACGCTTGGCGATGGAACAGTACAGGATTTTCCCCGTGGGCGGCATAACGTACCCGCGCCAGTAGCAGAACACTGGTTTACCCAGGCGCACGCGGAAATAAACGATATTGCCGTGCCGGATAACAGCGACGAATATCAGGCACAAATTGAAGCCCTGAAAAACCAGATTGCAGAACGTGACTCGACCATCCGTGATCTGACTTCACAGGTGGACGAGCAAAAAGCGCAAACTGAAGCGCTGAATCAGCAGATAGCGGAACTGCTTGCCGGAGGTGATGGCGATGGCAAAAAACCAAAACCTTCCAACAGTAAGTGATTTTCGTACCGCTTTCCCGCAGTTTTCCGATACCACCCGATACCCCGATGCTCAAATACAGTTTCGCCTGAACCTGGCTGATGTGCTGCTCAGCGAGAAAGTCACGGGTAATGATCTGTTTCCTTACTTTGTTGAGCTTTTTGTTGCGCACTACATGGTGCTGTGGGCGGCTGACAGCCGAGCGATGGCTACGGGCGGTGCCGGGGGCGCATCGGGTGGTGTGGCTTCATCTAAATCTGTCGATAAAGTCAGCGTCAGCTATGACACTGGAGCCACGTTAAACCCTGACGCTGGCTTCTGGAACTATACCCGTTACGGGACTGAGTTCTGGCAGTTAATTATGATGTTCGGCGCGGGGGGTATCCAGCTATGAAAAGCGGCGTCACGATGAGAGTTGATAAGGCGCAATCTGTTTTAGATGCACTGAAGACTATCGGTAACAGGGATGTACTGATTGGCATTCCTGCTGAAGACTCCGCGCGGGATGATGCGCCTTTCGGCAATGCTGGCATTGGTTATATCAATGAAAACGGCTCTCCTGCGCAAAATATTCCGGCCAGACCACATCTGCAACCCGGTGTTAAATCGGTACAGGATAAAACGCTGCCCATGCTTAAACAGGCAGCGCTTTTTACACTTGATGGCAATATCTCTGGCGCGGACAGACTTCTTAATCAGGCCGGGGCAACAGCAGCGGATGGCGTAAGGCGTTTTATTACCGCCTCTGATTTTGCTCCGCTGGCGGACAGTACGGTAGCTGCCCGCGCACGAAGGGGGAGGAAAGGTGCCAAAGCGGAACTTAAAAGCCGCGCGGCGGGTAACGCACCTGATAATGCCACGGCCCGCCCACTTATCGATACCGGACAGTATCGTCGCTCTATCACGTACATTGTGAGGGATAAAAATGCCAAATCTTGATGTAACAGACGTGCTGTTTGATCCCGACTTCTGTGATACCCGTCTGCTGGTTACGCGGCGGTTTCAACAGACGGATGCAGACGGCATCACGATCAGCGTGGAAGAAAAATCGGGCTTTTCGGGTGTGGTGACGGTTGATCGCTCACTGGAAAACCGCCGAATGCAGGCAGGGCAGGCTATTGGCGGGGCGATACTGGTGGTGACGACTGAACGCCTGAGTAACGGCGAAACGGGACGTGATGCTGATATTGTCACGTATCAGAACCGTGATTACCGGGTGTCCTTTGTCGATCCTTATACCGCGTATGGTGCGGGTTTTGTTCAGGCGCACTGTGAATTGCTGCCATTTGATGGAGGAATACCGGTTGAGCAATAACACAAGCCAGGAGCGTGGCTGGCTGACACCTGTCAGGGAATCACCCGTTTATGGTGAAGAACTGGACAGGCTTCTCAGCCGATGGCTACGCGGTGTTTCCGGCCTTCCTGAGTCTGTGGTTCGTCCCCGCTGGCAACCAAAACAGCCCGCACTATTGCCGCCAGAGACTAACTGGTGCGCTTTCGGTGTGGTGGATATGTCGGTCGATGATAATCCGGCATTTGTTAACCAGACCGAAGATAATACTGAACTCTGGCGGCATGAGACCATTGAATGCCTAGCTTCCTTTTACGGCCCCGCAGGGCAGCAGTATGCGACCCGTTTTCGTGACGGGATCGCCGTTAGTCAGAACAACGCGGAACTGAACACTCAGGGGCTGTCGCTCGCGGGTTACAGCCACATTATCCCTTTTCCCGAACTCATCAACAATCAGTGGGTACGCCGGTACGATTTTACCGTGCGCCTGCGCCGTAAGGTTGTGCGCGAATACAACATTAAATCGCTGGTTGCTGAATCACCGACCGATATACCGGTCTCCTTTTCCGGAGAATAAATTATGTCACAGGGCTTACCTGTATCGAGAGTGGTTAATGTCACTGTCGATATGTCGCCGCGTGCGGCAAGCGCACGGAATTTTGGTGCTCTACTGATAATTGGGGCATCGTCTGTTATTGATCCCCTGGAGCGCCTGCGGGCGTATTCGTCTGTTGAAGAAGTGGCTACCGATTTTGGCACTGACGCGCCGGAATATCAGGCAGCGGCACTTTATTATCAACAATCCCCCCGTCCGGTTGATCTCTTTATCGGGCGCTGGGTCAGTGAAGCCTCTGCGGGAATGCTGCGCGGCGCGATACTGACCTCAGAACAGGCGAAAATCAGTAACTTCACCGGTGTTACCGATGGCGCTATGAAAATCACCGTCAACGGGAAAGCGGTAAATGTTACTGGCGTCGATTTATCGAAAGAGACTAACCTGAACGGTGTTGCACAGCGTATTGCGGAAAAAATCAGCACCGCTACCGTCCTGTGGGATGCGAACAACAGCCGGTTTATGGTGGTGTCATCTACAGCAGGTAAGAACAGCACGGTGGGTTACGCTACCGCGCCGGACAGCGGTACCGATCTGACCGCGTTAACACTGCTGTCACAGGCGGCGGGCGCGTCACCTGTAGCGGGTATGGACGGGGAAACAGCGGTGCAGGCGGTAGCGACACTGGCCGATTTTTCCAGCGCCTGGTATGGTCTTATCGTTGCCGCTGACCTGTCGGCGGATGATGCCACCTCCATTGCTGCCTTTATCGGTGCCAGCAGCACATCGCGTATTTTCGGTTTAACCACGCAGGATACGGCGGCTATCGACGCCACCAGAACGGACGATATTGCCTCGGCGCTGAAAAAAGGCAATTACGGTCGTGTTTTCACACAATACTCCACCTCATCCCCCTGGGCCGCTGCTTCGGCATTTGGTCGCGCTTTTACGGTGAACTTTGGCGGTAACAATACCACTATCACGCTGAAATTTAAGCAGGAGCCGGGCATTACAGCGGAACTGCTGCGAACGTCCCAGGCGGATGCGCTGGCGGCAAAAAACTGTAACGTTTTTGTTCGTTATGACAACGAAACGGCCATTTTGCAGGAAGGCGTGATGACCAATGGCGATTTTTTTGATGAGCGCCACGGCCTCGACTGGCTGCAAAACTATGTTCAGAACAATCTCTATAACCTGCTTTACACCAGTACAACCAAAGTACCGCAAACCGATCCGGGAGGGACGCGGCTGTTGGCCAGCGTAGAGCAGTCGATGGAACAGGCGGTGAATAACGGTCTGATCGCCCCCGGCGTCTGGAATGGCGGTGTGATAGGGCAACTGTCTCCGGGCGATACGCTGACCAAAGGGTATTACGCCTGGATCCAGCCAATGGCAGAACAGGCGCAGGCAGATCGCGAGAAACGCAAAGCGCCGCCGATTCAGGTCGCCTGCAAACTCGCCGGTGCCGTGCATTTTGCTGATGTACTGATCACAGTCGTTCGCTAAGGGGAAAAAATGGCAACTTACAGTTTTATGGATGTGTCGGCCTCAATGACGGGGCCGACCGGTGTAATTGACCTCGGTTATGGTTCGGCAAACTCCGATGAGGGGATCGTGGTCGCCATGACAGAGGCGAAGAACACCATGACTATTGGCGCAGACGGTGAAGGTATGCACAGCCTGCACGCCGGGAAATCGGGCACTGTCACGATTAACCTGCTTAAAACTTCTCCCGTTAACAAAAAGCTGATGATCGCCTACAACGCACAAAGTCAGTCGTCAGCGCTATGGGGCAACAATGTGTTTGTGATCCGCAACCATGCGTCAGGCGATATCGCTACGGCTCGCGGCGGTGCGTTTCAGAAAATACCCGACTGGCAGAATGCCAAAGACGGCAACACGGTGGCCTGGGTGTTTGACTGCATCAAAATCGATGAACTGCTGGGAGAATTTTAAACGATGGAAAAGAAAACCTGTTGTATTGGCGGCGTTGAAGTGGATGCCGATATTGCGCGAACCGTGCTTAATGATGTACTGCCCGCCGTTACAAGAGTAACGGAGGACAGTGTTATGCGGGGATTATCCGCAGAGATTGTCAGGGAACGGGCAAAAATCACCGCCGAAACGGTGATAAACGTTATGTCATCCCTGCTGAAAACTAAAGCTTAGACCAGACCTCAAGAGGATCAGGTAAGCCCTCATCAAGATACTTCTGAAAAGTATTCTCAGTTTCAATCAATTTACGCAGGTATTCAGCTTCATTCAGAACTTTTCCTGAATTTGCCGAAACATACTGGAGATAATTTATCGCCAGTTCTCTTGCGTTAAGTTTTTCAGACATGCGGACCTCCTTAGTCCTTCGGTGTGAGAGCCAGAAGGATAACGCTAAGGCTGTCCGCAACCAATTATACGGAGAAATCACCGTGGATATTGAACTGAACGGTAATACCTACCGCGCCGGAAAACTCAGCGTGTTTGATCAACTGAAAGTGGCAAGAAAACTGTTGCCGGTATTATCCGGCATGGTGGGTGAATTGCAGAAGCTGCGCAGTGGCGAAACCGCCATTGAAACGTTGTTGCCTGCCATTGCTGATGCGGTGGCGGGAATGAGTGACAGCGATTGTGATGCCATCCTCCACCCGTGTCTTTCCGTGGTTTCCCGGCAGAACGGTAATAAATGGATGCCGGTTTTTCGTCAGGGTGAACTGATGTTTGACGATATCGACCTGATTAGCATGTTGAACATCGTTGCTCAGGTTATCGGGGATTCGCTGGGAAATTTTTTTCACGCACCCCAAGACGCCGTGACAGCACCCCCGCAGCAGGTTTAGTCCTCGACAGTCTTCCTGATGGCGAGAACTACCTGATGGATCCGGTGGATGCCGGTTACATCCCCTATACCGCTCTGAAAGATGGCTCGGTCGATCTCGCTGATAACCAGTTACGCAGTCGCCAGAAGAAGTCTGTTGCACTGCCCTCGCGCACTGTGCTTGACGGCATTCAGGGCGCGGTGGCACTGCTTTCCGGCGTGGTGCGTCAGCGTGGCTTTGAGAACGACACCAGCGAGACGGATAAAAATGGCATTCCGTCCCATTCTATCGCCATGATCGTTGATGGTGGTGATGTGAACGCCATTGCCCGTGCGATTGCTTTAAAAAAGACGCCGGGGGCTGGCACTTTTGGCGATACGGCAGCACAGGTGACCGACAGTTACGGGATGCCACGTAAGATCAGCTTTTCCCGTCCGAAAGAAGTGCGCGTATCCGTTGAGATCGACCTGACGGCATTTACCGGGTACACAACGCTCACTGGCGATAAAATCCGTTCTGCTGTCGCGGCGTACATTAATGCGCAACTGATAGGCGACAAGCTGTACCTGACCCGGCTGTATTCCCCCGCCAACCTGCCCGGTGATGAGGAAGGGCAGACCTACGATATTACCGCGATAAAAATCGGTCGCTCTGCGGATGCTGTCAGTGAAGAAAATCTGCTGGTGGCCTTCAACGAGGCGGTTAGCTGTACGGCGGATGATGTTCGACTGGTGGTAACGTCATGAGAGACTATACCGACTACATTACGCCTGCACATCTGACCGCAGATAAATTCTTCAGGCATATCAGTCTTATCACCCGCCCGTTTACCGACATTGCCACGCAGGCAGGGCAACTGAACGCGCTGTTCAGCATTGACCACGGTAACGGGCCGCAGCTTGATGCCGTGGGGGAATGGATCGGCCTGTCACGCTACGTCAAAACGCCGATAACCGGCGTTTATTTTGCGCTCGATACGGAAGGGGTGGGCTTTGACCAGGGAAGCTGGAAAAGGCGCTTTGATGCGGACAGTGGTTTTACCGAACTCGACGATGATACCTACCGGTCTATATTACGGGCAAAAATTCGCGCTAATCACTGGGACGGCACCTGCGAAATGCTGGCCGATATTTACCAGGGCGTTATCCCCGATGAATCCGTAAAAATCTTCTTCACCGACAATCAGAATATGTCGATGGATGTTTATCTGACGGGCGGTGTGGTGCCGGAGGTAATAAAAGCGGTGATTAAGCAGGGCTACCTCAATATCAAGCCGGAAGGGGTGAGGGTAAATAACTACACCGGTTCAGAAGGTGATAACGGTATTTTTGGTCTGGACGTTAACAATGCATTTATTTCCGGCTTCGATACCGGAAGCTGGTCAGTAAAACTCTAAGGAAACAGTGATGGCAAAGAATGATTTTTTACCGTTTGCTACGGCGGATGGCGCTAACGTATTGTCTGCGGATGAGTATCAGAAATTAACCTCGCGCAGCAACGGTTTCAGCGCAGGTGTGGCTCGTTCTCAGGAGCTGAATACCGTCTGGCGACAGGCGTCAGTGATTGCTCATGTGGTGGCGCAGTTTATTGCGGATATCAATAACAGCGATGTGGCCGATAATGGTGATTTGGACGCGCTTAAAACGGGTCTGATAACTGCGCTTTCAAAAAACGTCAGTAACACTGTGCCAGCAGCGTCAACCACGGTCGCCGGTATTACCAAACTAAGCAGCGCAACCAACAGTAATGATGAAACGATGGCCGCAACACCGAAAGCGGTTAAGGCAGCGTATGATCTCGCCAGCAAGGTTAGTGTGGACGCACTTTATCCTGTCGGAATTGTGACGTGGTTTGCTCAGAATAAAGACCCGAATACGCTATTTCCTGGCACAACGTGGAAATATATTGGGGAGAATCGCACGGTTCGTCTGGCCAGCGCCAACGGCAGCGATGTGATGACAACGGGCGGCTCCGATTCTGTAACGTTGGCTGTAGGCAACCTGCCAGCGCACGGCCATACGTTTTCGGCTAATACCAGCACCTTTGATTATGGTACGAAAACGACAAGCACTTTTGATTATGGAACTAAACAAACTGATGTACAGGGCAACCATGCGCACACCTATAATGAGGTGATACCTCGCGGCGCTTCTGGTATGGATATTGGCGGTAATTGGGAAACTACAATCAGAGGAAGCGCTACATCAACATCCGGTGCCCATGCGCATAATGTCGGTATAGGTGCACATAACCACACTGTTTGGATCGGTGCTCACACCCACTCTGTTTCAGGCACAACCGCTAATGTTGGTTCAGGCTCAGCAATTTCGGTCACCAATTCCTTTATAAAACTTATGGGCTGGTATCGTAGTGCATAAGATTCAGGCATCTTCGGATGCCTATTTTTTTCTAAAAGACAGTATGAACTTAAAATATAGAGGGAATAAATATATCGCGAGCCTCTTATGTGAAGGAAACTCACGAGAGAAGTGTAACAATGTTTTTTGAATTCGTAGAATATCAAAAAATCGGACATCAAAGTCTCTGTTCTTTATCATCAGGCTTTTGATTAGATCAAAGGCTCTCTTTACAGCAGGATAAAGAGTATTTTTTATATCATGATGTTTCTTTTCCACAATGCTAATGCTTTTATATTTCTCTAGCGTTGAGATTAAATCTAATATATCCTTTTTTCGGAAAGTCTGTGATATGCTGCTTTCATTTGTGCGATAATGTATCAGGTCATTCTTGATTGGAAATACAGATTTTGCAACTAAATATATTTGTGGGATAGTATACATGTCTTCATAATGACAGTTGTCAGGGAAAATAATCTTATGAAGTTTAAATAGGTTAGTTTTGTAAACCCTTGCCCATGGAAACCATTGTGAGTTTTTGAATGCTGGGGTTCTCTGATTCATGCATTTGAAATGCGTTTCATCATCAAAACTTACAATATTGATTGTTTTTTTATTGTTTGAGCTGGTTTGGAGCGCGTTGAATTCGAAAATATCACATTCCTTAGATTCTAAAATGTGCGGAAAAATATCCCAAAAAGATGGGGCGTAGTAATCATCAGAATCGAGGAAGGTAATATATTCCCCCGTGCTGTAATGAATACCCGTGTTCCGAGCGGAGGATACCCCTAGGTTTTCTTGTGTCAATATTTTTATTCTTTTAGTTGAATATTTCTCAGATGTTATTTTGATTTTTTCCAGCGTATCATCTGTTGAACCATCGTTAACGATAATAACTTCGCATGTTATTGGCATATAGTCCAAAATGGATGTTAGGCACTCTTCAATGTACCGGTAACTGTTATAGCATGGTATTATAATACTTAATAATGTTTTCAATATCGTTAATCCTTCGTTTACCAATAAAGCCTCTTACGAGGCTTAACGTTTTTCTCGTCCTATCACTTTATCAGCCGCCACACGGGACAGGAAGCCGGAACGGCTACCGTACTCAGGATGCGCAGCGACAAACTGATCGATACGGCGAATCAGCAAAGAAGGAAGTGTTACGTTGATTTTTTCCGCTTTCCCCATCAACCGGGTAACATCCACATCAACCAGTGCCCACACCACGCCAGCATAATCGGGATCGGCCAGCCAGTTTTCCACGTTGGTGGCTTCCGGCACCGCTTCGCCATCTTCCACCAGTAATTCGATATGTGCGTCGATAGCCTCACGCACGCTCTCAATCGCATCCTGATAGTTGTCGCCGCCAGAGAAGCAGCCTGGAATATCAGGTACACGAACGCCGAAGGATGAATCGCCTTTATCAATAGCAACAGGGTATAACATTTAAACCTCCAGTAGGTGGGGCTTAAAGCCCCGCCTGTTTTTTGATGCTTTTCAGTGTTGGTAGCGGTATATCCTTTTGTGGATGTTTTACCGTTACCAGCCCTTTTTTCGTTGGGTGTTTGAACTGGTGATGGCTACCTTTAACTCTCACCAGATACCACCCATCGGCTTCTATCATTGCTATTGCATTCCTGCTATCCATCCTCCGGCTCTCTATGTTGTTTTGATGGGGTTATAGTAACCTTGGTTTATTCTGTTGTCAAATCTTATTAGGGTTATAGGGGTTATCGAGCATTGAATAAAAGTTTCGCTTATATTGGTGACGGCAACTCATATCGTGATGCTTCGGTACTTTGGGGCATTTTTGGGGCAGTAGTGAGCGTAATCCAGCTTAACAATAGGAAAATCGGCTTTTATAGCTGCTTTAGGATCTGAGCCGCAAGCCGCTTGTGGCAAGGGATTCAGGGATTGATGGAAAAAGACTGCTGCATCATCGGGGTGTGGGTGGAAAAGTCCTTGTCTACAGACTCTTTCATATTGAATTTACTCGTTTTTATGGCTTTAGAAGTACTCAAGTGGCCCCATATGAAACCGTGTTAAACCCATCTAAATCCGAAAATTTTTATGCCAGATGTATTCTGGATCCTATCCAGAATACAACATGTCAGTTTGGTATACATGAGGCAAAAATCGTGAAGATGATTCTGAGTCAATCCATAGTAATCAACAAGTTGTCTATAGAGACAAAACCCGAGTTTGATTCAGATGGACGAGTTATGTATGTGCCTAATGTATCTGGAAAACCGTATCTTATCACTGACAGTCACCGTGATTCACCCGTTGGCTTTGGTGTTAAGATCAGCGCCACAAAGAAGACCTATATCATTCAAAGAAGGGTTTCAGGTGAGGGCAGAAGCCGTTCAGAGGGGAAGTCACCTTCGCAGGTTATCAGAGCGACTGGATTTGACCCTATACACCAATGCTTCGACAGACGTCGGTTAGTCGTCGTCCCCGGACAACAAGGGTGCATGTGCAGGTCTAAGACTACCTCTTATTTTAAGAGAGGCGAAGTGTCTGGTGATCTATGGGGCCAGTCTATTCTGACATCCGCCCAGACAGTTTTGATATGTAATAAAGCCGCAACGTGGATTTACTGGTGCCTGATGCCAGTGGCATTTGGGGCGTTGTGTCAGTCCACCGACGGTTTGATACCAAGCCTGACAAAAATATGAAAGTGTCCTGACCAGATAACAATCCAAGACTCCTCTCCGTAACGCCTATTTAACACGTGTCTATTTTGTGATCTACAATGCAGTACAACTAAAAAAAGTTGTACTACAATAAGCCCTCATTTAGCTACAACCAGCTACACACAACGTTTACACCGTGCTTGTCATGCAGGGCGGGTGCCCCGGAGTCGACCGGAGAGAGATGAAATGATTCTGAATAAAGCCGATCGCATTGTTGTTTCATTGGGTACGCAGATTGCTCATGGCAAGTACTTGCCGGGCCAGTCTTTGCCATCGGAGGCAGAGTTGTGTGAAGAGTTCGAAACCTCACGTAATATCATTCGCGAAGTTTTCCGCTCGTTAGCAGCGAAAAGACTGATTGAGATTAAACGTCATTGCGGAGCGTTTGTCACAGCGAAAGAGCAGTGGAATTACCTGGATTCCGATGTTCTTCAGTGGGTGCTGGAAAATGATAGAGATCCACATTTAATTAATGCAATGAATGAAGTTCGTAACCTTGTTGAGCCGGTAATCGCCAGATGGGCGGCAGAACGGGCTTCTTCAACAGACCTGGCACGCATCGAAGCAGCTTTGGATGATATGATAGCCAATAATCAAAATCGTGAAGCCTTTAACGAAGCAGATATACGTTATCATGAGGCTATTCTGGAGTCTGCGCATAATCTGGTTTTACAACAACTCAGCGTGGCAATCAGTTCATTGCAGCGGGCTATATTTGAACGCACCTGGATGGGTGATGAAGCTAATATGCCAAAAACGCTTATTGAGCATAAAAATTTATTTGAAGCCATCAGGCATCAGGATCCTCATGCGGCAGAGCTCGCAGCACTGAATATGATTGCAAGCTCAACTCAACGGTTGAAAAATATTTCATGAAAAACTGCCGTTAATCAGATTTAAGAAAATATGTGAAAAATTAATGGAGAAAACGTATTTACTAAAGGTCTTTTTTTAGAGAAATACGTTATGTCATTAATTTGAAAAATTCGGTCAGGGCTCGCGTCAACGTACTGGAGAACATTCTCCGGTGAAATATTCCGCTGCGGCAGAAGGGATAATGGCGCCTTGAGTTCGATACAATCATTTGCTGTCGGTACTGATAAACCGGTCGTGCCAGCGGTACCGCACCAGATATTAATCGCGCAATAAGCATAAGCGTTTATTTAAGCATAGTAAGGGACCAGTAATGAAAATCACTAAACTGACAACGTATCGTCTTCCTCCTCGATGGATGTTTCTGAAGATAGAAACGGATGAAGGGATAACGGGTTGGGGAGAGCCCGTTATTGAGGGGAAAGCTCGCACGGTGGAAGCTGCTGTTCATGAATTGGGCGACTATCTGATTGGGCAGGACCCTGCGCGAATTAACGATCTTTGGCAGCTCATGTATCGGGGCGGTTTCTATCGCGGCGGTGCCATTCTAATGAGTGCGATGGCCGGGATTGATCAGGCACTCTGGGACATTAAAGGTAAAAGTCTGAATGTCCCCGTATGGCAACTGTTAGGCGGACTGGTACGTGACAATATGAAGGCCTACAGCTGGGTGGGTGGAGACAGGCCGGGCGATATTATTGACGGCATAAACAAGCTGAAAGCGATTGGTTTCGATACTTTTAAATTAAATGGTTGTGAAGAATTAGGTTTTATTGATAACTCACGTGCGATTGATGCCGCAGTCAATAAGGTTGCTCAGATTCGCGAAACCTTTGGTAATGAGATTGAGTTTGGTCTTGATTTTCACGGCAGGGTCAGTGCACCCATGGCCGGTATTCTCATTAACGAGCTGGAACCTTATCGGCCACTCTTTATTGAAGAGCCCGTGTTAGCGGAACAAGCTGAGTATTATCCCAAGCTGGCGGCTAAAACGCATATTCCAATCGCAGCAGGGGAAAGAATGTATTCACGTTTTGAGTTTAAACGTGTTTTACAGGCGGGTGGTCTGTCTATTTTACAACCTGACCTGTCCCATGCCGGAGGAATTAGCGAGTGTCTTAAAATTGCCGGAATGGCAGAGGCCTGTGATGTCTCTCTGGCTCCGCACTGTCCTTTGGGACCGATCGCGCTGGCTGCATGTTTGAATATCGATTTTGTTTCGTGGAATGCCGTTTTTCAGGAGCAAAGTATGGGTATTCACTATAATCAGGGCGCGGAACTTCTGGATTATATTAAAAACAAAGAAGACTTCACCATTCGTAATGGGCGGTTTAACCCCTTAACGAAACCAGGGCTAGGGGTTGAAGTGGATGAAAAGCTGGTAATTGAACGCTCGGCTAATGCACCTGAATGGCGTAACCCAGTCTGGCGACATAAAGATGGCTCGGTAGCAGAATGGTAATTCTCTGTTTGTGACAGGGCAAATGGCGGGTTAATTTCTCAAGCCTTAAATAAAATCAACGACTGTGTCGGGGATAAAGCAGTTCTCGAATACATTTTATGTCTTCGAGTAGGTGTCGTATCGATTTTTTTAATGATCACCTTTAACAGAGTTAATTGCGGCGCTCATATTACCAGAATGCTGCAATTCACCGCCCGGAGAAAAAATAATGAAAGACAAAGCTAAAAAAGTCAGAGTTGGAGTCGCACTACTCTTATTTTTTACCGTAGTGATCAACTATCTTGACCGAAGTTCAATGTCGATTGCTGCTCCTCATATTGTCAGCGATTTAGGATTAAGTAATCTTGAGTTGGGTCTGTTATTCTCGGCATTTGCATGGACGTATGCGCCATTACAGGTTCCCGGTGGACTGATGGTTGACCGTTTTTCATCCCGCCATCTCTATGCACTGGCGGTGATGTTATGGTCTGGCGCTGCTGCCCTGCACGGTCTTGCAACAACCATCACCGGCTTATTCTTCCTGAGGTTATTACTGGGTGCCTGTGAGGTACCAGCATTCCCGTTAAATAACCGTATTATTACCCGCTGGTTCCCGGAAAAGGAGCGCGCTTCTGTCGTCGGCTTTTATACCTCAGGGCAGTATGTTGGTTTGGCCTTTCTCACTCCTGTACTGATTATTCTTCAGGAGCAAGTTGGCTGGAGGGGAATGTTTTTAACCATAGGGTTGCTGGGAATTTTATGGGGAATATTCTTTTATGCCCGCTATCGTGACCCTCTTGATTCAAAAAATATTTCAAAAGAAGAGCTTGGATATATTAAGGCGGGCGGTGGTGAAATTGAAACTAAAAGCAAAGTACGCGAGAAACTAACCTTCAGAAATGCCATGTCTTTATTATCAAATAGAAAACTGGTTGGGCTCTTCATTGGTCAGGCCTGTGTAACGGCAACATCGTGGTTCTTTTTGACCTGGTTTCCCACCTATCTGGTGAAATATCGTCACCTCGATTTTATTAAAGTGGGCTTTCTTGCTGCCGTTCCTTTCCTTGCCGCCTGGGCAGGCGTGCTCCTCTCCGGCTTCTTTTCTGACTATCTCATCCGTAAAGGCTGGTCATTGGGCACGGCAAGAAAATTACCGATTGTACTTGGGTTGTTATTGGCTTCGACCATCGTGGGTGCCAACTATGTTGATAGCCCGACACTGATTGTTGCGTTTTTAACCATAGCGTTCTTTGGCAATGGCATGGCAGCGATTACCTGGTCACTGGTATCCAGTATCGCCCCCGTGGAACGAATTGGGCTGGTCGGTGGTGTCTTTAACTTATGTGGTACTGCAACCGGTATTCTGGTTCCGTTAGGGATTGGTGCCGTTATTTCTCAGGATAACTTTGCGCCTGGTCTTATTCTGGTTGGTGCGATGGGGATTATTGGTGCGCTCTCCTTTTTGTTTATCGTCGGTAAAGTTGAAAAAATTGGTTATGGCCAACCAGAAAGCCGCGCTGAACTTGCAAAGAGCAGAATGTGATGCGTACTCACACTTTTATTTTAAATAATTGAGGAGTAGTCATGAAATTAGTATTTGTATTGTTCGATTCATTGAACCGTCATGCTCTATCGCCCTATAACTCTTCAGCGATACCTACGCCAGCTTTTGAGCGGCTGGCTAAAAAGTCGGTGACCTTTAATAATCACTACGTCGGCAGTATGCCCTGTATGCCCGCACGCAGAGACATTATGACGGGGCGGCTGAATTTCCTCCACCGTGCGTGGGGGCCGCTTGAGCCATTTGACAATGCATTCCCTGAAATTTTGCGCAGGAAAAATGTCTATACACATTTAATTACCGACCATTACCACTATTTTGAAGATGGCGGTACCGGTTTTCATGGCCGCTATAATTCCTGGGAATTTATTCGAGGGCAGGAGAAAGATAAATGGCGGGGTATTGTCTCACCAGATATTGAACGGCTGAAAAAGGAATATCATCCACTGGTCTTTGATGGCAGAACGGATATGAATGCAAATCTGCCCTATGTCCTCTCCCGTGAAGTCATTAAACAAGAAGAGGATTTCCCTCTGGTCAAATGCTTTAATTCCGCGTTTGATTTCCTTAAGGCAAATGCCAGTGCTGATAACTGGATGCTCCAACTGGAATGCTTTGACCCACATGAACCTTTCTTTTCCCCGGAAAAATACAAAGACCGTGCTGCCTCCGATTATGAGGGGCCGGTTCTGGACTGGCTGCCTTATGGGCGAGCAGACTTATCCGGGCCGGAAAGCCGTGAGCTCAGGGAGAATTACACGGCTTTGGTTAAAATGTGTGATGACTATTTGGGACGCCTTCTGGATTATTTCGATGAGAATAATCTTTGGGAAGATACGGCGCTGATCGTTTCAACGGATCATGGTTTATTGTTAGGAGAGCACGAATATTGGGGTAAAAACCGGCCCCCATTTTATGATGAGGTCAGCCATATTCCTCTGTTCGTCCATGACCCACGTGCTCAGCAATATGCAGGACAACGGCGTGAGGCACTGACGCAGACAACAGATATTATGCCAACTATTCTTGATCTTTTTGACGCCGACATTCCGACGGAAGTGCAGGGGCATTCATTAATCCCGTTGCTCCACAAAGATATCGCGCTCAGGGATGCCTGCATTTATGGGCAATTTGGTGGGGCGATTAATGTCACAGATGGCCGCTATACCTATTTTCGTTATCAGACGGATAGCAGCGTCACTCTGTATAACTACACCCTGATGCCAATGCACATGCGTACCTTCTTTGAACCGATCGAATTGCGTGAGGCCACGCTTCGCGAACCGTTCAATTTCACCATGGAATTGCCCGTTCTCAAGGTACCCGTTCTCGTACAGGCGAAAGCCAATATGTTGTCACGTTATCCTCTGCTTGAGGCCGACACCGTTCTGTACGATCTCGCAGACGATCCCGAGCAAAAAAAGGCTCTTCATGATGCCGATACTGAAACCCGGATGGCCGCGCTGATGGTCGCTGAAATGCAGGCCCATGATGCTCCCCCTGAGGCTTTCCGCCGCATGGGGCTTGGCGAGAACCATTAAGTTCTGTCTGTCCCGCCCGGTACCAGATCCTGTTCGCCGGGTGGGATTAACGCACTGCCAGCACCGCTGCAGCTGCAATCAATAAGGAGTCAGACTGCTTATGACGCTGAACGGCTGCCATGTCATGGCCAAACCTTCCAGTTCCGTCTGCAATATTGACTGTCACTACTGTTTTTATCTGGAAAAAGAGGCGCTGTATCCAGAACGAAAACAGAACTGGCGGATGTCTGAGGAGACACTTGAGCGCTATATCCGCCAGCACATCGAGGCTCAGGATTCTCAACAGGTACTGTTCGCCTGGCAGGGTGGCGAACCGACAATCATGGGGCTGCCTTTTTTTCGTAATGTGGTCGCACTGTGTGAAAAATACGGGCAGGGACGGCAGATCCAGCATGCATTACAGACTAACGGCATGCTGATTAATGACGAATGGGCCCGTTTTTTCTCGGAGCACCATTTTTTAATCGGCTTATCCATTGATGGGCCACAGGCGCTGCATGATACGTACCGGGTGAATCGTGCCGGAGCAGGGACGCACCATAAAGTGATGGCCGCGCTGGCAACGCTGAAAGCACATCATGTAGCATTCAACACCCTGACCGTAGTGGGAAAACACAATGCGGCTCATGCATTGGAAGTGTATGAGTTTCTGTTGGCTGCGGGTTCCCGCCATATTCAGTTTATTCCCTTAGTTGAACGACTCAGCACTTCCAATGATTCGGTTTTGAACCTGGTATTACCGGGTGAAAGTGCTGCAACGCTGGCTCCCTGGACCGTGCCCTCATGGCAATATGGCGAGTTTCTGAATCAGATCTTCGATGTCTGGATACGTCGGGATGTGGGGCGGGTTTCGGTACAGATGTTCGATGTGGCGCTGGCGGCCTGGACGAACCAGCCTCCCGTGCTCTGCGTACATTCAGAGACCTGTGGTCACGCCTTTGCGCTGGAGTCCAATGGCGATCTGTATAACTGCGACCATTTTGTCTACCCGGAACACCTGCTGGGCAATATTCATCAGCAGACTATTCACACGTTAAATCATAGCGAACAGGCGATAGCCTTTGGCGAAGCGAAAAGGGAGACGCTGACAGCGGACTGCCTGAAATGCGAATACCGTCCGGTTTGCCACGGCGGTTGTCCAAAGCACCGTTTCGCCGTCTCGCCCTCTGGTCATCCGGGACATAATTATCTTTGTGCCGGTTATAAGCATTTCTTCAAACATATCACCCCGGAAATGAACCTGCTTGCAGATGTGTTGGCTGCGGGGTACCCGGCAGAAACCGTCATGTCGGTGTTGCAGCAGAAGAATCAGGTTGGGCTGCCGGTACAGAGAAATGCGCCGTGCCTCTGCGGTAGCGGCAAGAAATTTAAAAAGTGCTGCGGAGTCTGATTAGGCGAGCAGTTTAGCTTATCCTTTTTATATTTTTGGCAATAACCGGGAAAAAGCGCTGCCGCAGCCCGAAGAGCTGACCAGCCTCCCGTTACCAATACTGCGTAACATCGGTAAGGTTTTGTCACCACCAGATGAATCTTTGATGGCAAAGCTGAGTGAACGGAACCGTGGACAGGGAATCTTCGCACAAGAGCAATGACTTACTTTCCGGGCCGGTTTTATGAGCGATTCGTTCTATAATACTCTTTTCCGTAATCTCGCAGAGATGCTCGGGATCTCATCATTATTGCCAAACAATCAGATGGTTAGTGATAAAAATGGATCTTATATGACGGATCGACCAACAGGCAAACCTTTGTCATCAAAAGCTAGTGAAATGATGATGTCTGCGGACAAAATAAATCCGCTAGCGGAGAAAACCGGGGTCTGCGTATTGACAGAGATTCGCCAGCGGAGCTACGCGACGACG
Organism: Izhakiella australiensis; assembly: GCF_002006995.1. Classification (GTDB taxonomy): domain Bacteria; phylum Pseudomonadota; class Gammaproteobacteria; order Enterobacterales; family Enterobacteriaceae; genus Izhakiella; species Izhakiella australiensis. Next base: position 23,389 of record NZ_MRUL01000024.1, read on the forward strand.
ACTATTTGGTCGCTGGAAAGCGTTACTGGCATGCTATCAGAAAACCTGAGGTTGTTCCCGCCGCATGACGCGTCGAATAAGGTGATAGGGCGAGTAATTCGAGCGGCCTCACAGAAGCAGGCAACGCAACGGGACAGACGCATGGCGTTATTTTATCCGCTGGTAGTCCACTAAGGCGCCTGCATCGGCAATCCGGCGCGCAGGCGGCGAAGCGGCACTTTTTTCCCGCTCACATCGATGCCAGTTACCCTTATATTTTAACGTTATAGCGGACAAAATCGTCCAGCGTCGCCAGCTTGTCATACAGCTTACGGGCCGGGTTATTTTCGCGTGTCACCCAGTAGACGCTGGAGCACGACTTTTGCCGGGCCTCAGCGCAAATAGCTTCTATCAGCGCTCTTCCTGCGCCAATACCACGGGCGTCCTGCTGAACATACAGATCCTCAAGGTAACATAGTGGCTGCGTTGACCAGGTTCCTTCATGCAGCACGCACATCGCGAAACCAATAATGCCGCGCTCTGTTTCGGCAAGCCGGCACAGTATGTTCGAATCGGCAGAAAGCGCTCTGCGCCATGTTGTTGAGGTAACATTTTCGTCTAAGTCGTTTTGATAAAACCCCAGATAACCCTGCCAGAGCGTTAACCATGCCGGGTAATCCTGCGCTTGCGCATGTCTTATGTTAATCATCATCATCATTATTCCTTCACTGTCCGCTAGCGTGATGATAACAAAAAGTACATCCGGGCAATGTCTGCAACTGAACGGATCGCCTGAAATAGTGGCGCCGGTTGCGGCAAGGTTTAACTAGCCGCCGGGAAAGGGCAATGACAATGCCGGGTTTGCCTTTACGGCTGGTTTTATCAGTAGCGGGACGGCAGAAATTACCCTGCCAACAGCAACAGGCACGGATTATTCTGGCTGCTGGCGCCTGACCATTACCAAATCGCGGTGAATATCGTCACCGCAGCGGAAAGTCGTTTCGCCAACCTCCTGAAAGCCATTGCGCTGATAAAAGCGTATTGCGCGCCGGTTCTGGTCGTTAACGGTCAGCCTGATTGGGCCCGGCGCTGTAGACAGGGTTTCCGTCAGCAGATATTGCGCCGCGCCGCTTCCGTGATAGGCCGCTGCAACGTAGCAGCGGGTCAGCTCCGGTATGCTATCGGCCTGGGCGATGCCTAAATCTTCAGCGGCGTGATTGACCAGGCTAAAGCCCGCCACGCGGCCCGAGGTTTCCACCACCAGGATCCGCTGGCGGTGGGTGTTCAGCGCGAGATAAAAGCAGTCCGGCGTCAGGTTGCCCTGGATGTAATGTTCCAGTTCCTGAGGTGGCGTATCGGCGGGGCAGGCCAAATGAAAGGTGTCGATAGCGATTTTACTGATGGTTTCACAGTCTTCTGACGTTGCTGCACGCACTTTCATTGGGCGCTCCTGATCATTGAACTCACCGACATTGAAGGCTTTCGGCGAGCTTAAGCGATGGTGCCGTATTCGTCTATCAAAAAGGCGTCGGTCAATGCGGGCAATTTCTCAGGCGGTCTTATTTTGTGCGTTAAGAATTATCTTATCCCTGCGCCGCCTGTCTGATGCAATATCCGCTGCCGTTTATCTGGCAGCAATAAGATAACGCGTTACTTATTCGCCGTGGCAGCAAGCAGTTTTATGTCGCGGCAGCTTCAGATCCTGGCGGACTCTGCATTATTTATTGTGAGGTAAGGCGCTTTTTTGATTTAGGATACTTGTATGGTAGTAGGTGTAAGGTTAGGTTTTAATCATCTGTCAATATAAGTGGCGGGCAAAAGGAAACTCTGGCGTTCGCACCGCGGGCTTTGCGTCGTCGGATAAATAGCGCTGGATTCCGGCAAGGATAGGAATATCGCCACAGATGACGCCGTACGCGCTTCTTAATGCGTTTGCTGCCATCCATCCCTGAGGATATAGATATGATTAACCATGATAAAAGCAGGCCTATAAAGCTGAGAAATATGCTGGCTTATGGTGGCGGTGATTTCTTTGGCGGCGGAAGCTTTGCCGTGCTTGGCCTGTGGTTAATGTTTTTTTATACCACTTATGCCGGATTAAGTCCGGCACAGGCCGGATCTGTTATTGCGATTGCACGCCTGCTGGACGCTTTTTTTGATCCGCTTATGGGCTATGTCACCGATAACTTTTACCGCAGTAAAGTTGGACGGAAATTTGGCCGGCGAGGATTCTTTTTTCTTTTTGGCGGGCCGCTGGTGATGCTGACATATATTATTATGTGGGTTGATGGCATGGGGTTCTTCTATTACCTGGCAACCTATATTCTTTTTTATATCGCCTATACGCTGGTCATCGTGCCTTATGAAACCCTGGCTGCGGAAATGACCAATGATTTTAAACAGCGCGCCAGGCTGACGGGGGTCAGGATGTTTTTCTCCACCGGAGCCGGCATTCTCGCCGCGTGGTTACCCGGCAGAATTATCAGTTTTTTAGGCAATGATGATCCGTCCTCTTTCCTGTATATGGGGATCATTTTCGGTGCGCTTTTTGCACTGGTTATCCTGTGCCTGTACTTATTTACGTGGGAAAGACCGGGTACATTCGATCCGTCGGCGCCGAAAAAAAAGTTCTCCGAGGATATGGCGCATCTTTTTCGCTCATTAATCTCAACCTTCCAGTTAAGAACATTCAGGCAGCACGTTGGTATGTATCTCGGGGCCTACGTTGCCCTTGATGTACTGGGTGCCATTCTTGCTTATTATATTATTTTCGTACTGGGTGAAAGCGCGGTAAGCGCCTCGAATGCGTTAACCTTCATGACGGTCGTGCAATTTCTCTGCGTCGCGTTGTTTATCACCCTGTGTATTAAATTAGGTAACGGTAAATCATATAAAATAGCCCAGGGATTTATGCTGTTAAGCGTCGGGCTGTTTCTTAGCATTCATTTGTTTTCGCTCCCTTATAGCTCATGGCTGGTTTACGTCGCCGCGTTATTAATGGGCGTCGGACGCTCCGGCACCTATTACGTATGCTGGAACATCTATAGCTTTATTCCTGATATTGACGAAATGCTTACCGGCAAGCGCCGGGAAGGTATTTTTGCCGGCGTAATGACCTTCGTACGTAAGGCTGTTCAGGCGCTGGCTTTATTTATGGTCGGGATCATCCTACAGCACTACGGATTCGCTGCAAAAAGTGCGCTGCAAAGTCCGGAAGCCATCCATGGCATTGTCGCTGTATTCGGCGTTGGCTCCACGGCGTTTCTGATCTTCGGCATCGCCTGCTCGCTAAAATTCAGGCTGACACAGCAGAATCATGCGCTGCTTATCGCAGAAGTAAACCGGCTGAAAAATAACGGCAGTAAGCAAAACGTTACTCCTGAAACCAGGAAAGTGACTGAAATGCTTACCGGCTGGGATTACCAGTATTTGTGGGGAAATAACAAAGTCTCCCGGCAGGAGGATACGTTATCCGGGGGATCGGAAAGTTCGCGTTTAAACGATAAGGATGCATCATGTCAGTAGTTATGTTCGATGAGATGAAACAGACGGTTAAGCAGGCTTTTTTAAATGCAGGTTTAAATGAATCACAGGCGGATGTCTGCGCCAGCATACATACCGAGGCCAGCTGTGACGGCATTTTCTCCCATGGGCTAAATCGGGTCGCCCGCTTTGTCGACTATGTCAATAAAGGCTGGGTCGATATAACGGCGGTCCCTGAGAAAGTGAAAGCTCTTGGCAGTATGGAAATTTATGACGGTAAACAGGGCATTGGTATTACTAATGCGCTGTTTGCGGTTGAAAGGGCGATGGCGCTTGCCAGCGAAGGGGGGATGGGTCTGGTCGGCCTGCGTAATACCAGCCACTGGATGCGCGGTGGTTCGTACGGCTGGAAAGCGGTGGAAAAAGGCTATGCGGCAATTTGCTGGACCAACACTGAGTCCTGCATGCCCGCCTGGGGGGCAAAGCAGCCTCGCCTGGGGAATAACCCGTTTGTTATGGCCGTACCGATGAAAAGCGGCGCCATGGTGTTGGATATGGCGATGTCACAATATGCTTATGGCAAGCTGCAGGTAACCCGTCTTAAAGGAGAGAAACTGCCTTTCCCTGGCGGTTTCGATAAAGCGGGTAACCTGACCGATCTGCCCGGGCCAATTGAGGAGTCCATGCGCATTCTGCCCGCCGGTTACTGGAAAGGTTCCGGTATGGCGATTTTACTGGACGCCATGGCCGCGCTGCTGACCGGCGGCGCGCCTACGAATGAGATTGATAGCATCCAGCGCGGTAGCTGCACCGGTGCCAGCCAGGTATTTATGGTGTTTGATCCCCGCCACTTCGGAGGGAAAGCGTTTAGTGAAGACATGGCTGCCAGCGTGGCTGCCTATGTGAATTCGTCTGAACCTGCCGAGGGGCAGCAGCAGGTAAGCTATCCGGGCGAAAGGCAGCTCAACAATCGCGCCAACTTCATGGCGAACGGCATCCCGGTAGATGACGGGGTCTGGGCGGAAGTCAAAGCGCTGGCGAAGCGGTCCTGATCGATGGATAAACCTTTGCCATACTGTCAGCGGGGCTAAGGGCGGGCCGCTCCGCTGATATAAACCGGTCACATGGGTTACAGATTTGACCGGTTTATACGCCTTTGGCGCTGCCAAATCGCCCGGCAATCGGCTTCTCCACGGCTTGCAGGCGTAACCACCACATTTGCATGGTGCGGCGATTACACCTGCTCGGCCGGCGAAAGGCTACAAACCTTTTTGCGCCATCAGTCGCGCCAGATCCACCAGGCGGTTAGAAAATCCCCATTCGTTATCGTACCAGGCGAGGATTTTTACCATGGTGCCGCCAATCACCAGCGTTGATAGCCCATCGATGATTGAAGAGCGCGGGTCGCCCTGATAATCGCTGGAGACCAACGGCTCATCGCTGTAGCCGAGGATCGCCTTTAACGGACCAGATGCGGCCGCTTCACGGAAGGCGGCGTTAACTTGCTCCACCGTAACCTCTTTTTGCAGCGTGACGGTCAAATCGACTATTGAAACCACCGGCACCGGAACGCGCAGCGAGTAGCCGGTCATGCGTCCATCCAGTTCGGGAATCACTTTACCCAGTGCTTTTGCCGCGCCGCTGGAATAGGGCACTATCGACAGGGCTGCGGCCCGCGCGCCGCGCAGATCTTTTTCCGGCTGATCGTGCAGAGCCTGGCTGTTGGTATAAGCATGGGTGGTGTTCATCAGGCCATGGCTAATGCCGAAATTCTGATGCAGCACCTGAGCGGCAGGCGCCAGACCGTTGGTGGTGCAGCTGCCGTTGCTGACAATAAAATGGCGCTGCGGATCGTAGCGTTGATGGTTAACGCCCATCACCACCGTCAAATCTTCATTTTTGCCCGGTGCGGAAATAATGACGCGCTTTGCGCCTCCGTGGCTAATATGGACCGCTGCTTTTTCACTATCGGTGAAGAAGCCGGTGGCCTCAATAACAATCTCTGCGCCGACGCTACTCCAGGGAATATTCTCCGGATTACGTTCATTAAAAATGCGTATTGCCTGACCATCAACCTGGAGCTGCCCCTCTACGGCTTTTACCGACGCCGGTAAGGTGCCCAGCAGCGAGTCATATTTCAGTAAATGCGCCAGCGTTTTGCTGTCCGTCAGGTCATTAATTGCCACGATTTTTATATCCTGGCTACCGAGTGCGGCGCGTAATACGTTGCGTCCAATCCTGCCAAAGCCATTAATTCCGACCGTTACCATAACTTTCTCCCGCTATGCTGAATCTGAAATTAATCTAGGCTGGTTTGCTATTGGCGTAAATGACAAATAAGGATCACTTTACGCCATATTGCGGCTATGGAAGCGCTGGCGATATTCCCCCGGCGTAAGATGCAGCTGTTTCTCAAAGCTACGACGCAGATTTATGCTGGAACCGAAACCGGTTATTGCGGCGATTTTCTCCAACGTTTCGCCCGTCTGTTCCAGCTGGCTGCGGGCTGCGCAGAGGCGCGACTCTGCCACGTAGCGAGCCGGGGACGAGCCGGTCTCCCGGGTAAAGACCCGGGTGAAATTGCGCGGGCTCATGGCGACCCGCTGCGCCAGTTTTTCAACGCTGAGGTCGGCATCAAGATTCGCCGGGATCCAGCTCAGTAGCTCGCTAATTGGGCCATGTCCGGTGGTCTGATAAAGCTGGTAGCGACTGAACTGCATCTGCCCGCCGGGGCGGTGCAGATACATCACCAGATCCTGCGCCACCGTACGGGCGAGGCTAAATCCATAATCCTCTTCCACCAAGGCGAGCGTTAAGTCAAAACCCGTGCTGACGCCGCCTGATGTCCATACTGAACCGTCCTGAATATACAGCGGGCCCTCCTGTACTTTTACCTGTGGAAAGCGCGATTGCAGCTTTTCCAGTAATCTCCAGTGAGTCGTTGCGCGCAGGCCATCAAGCAGCCCGGTTTGCGCTAACAGCAGTGCGCCGCCGCAAATGGAAACCAGCCGTCGGGTATGAGGCGCCGCAAGGCGCACCCAGTCAACCACCGCGCAGCCTTCCTGCTCATTATTACCCTGACCTGTAATGATAATCGTATCCCGCGCTTCGCGAGGATCAAGTTCGGCAAGGCGATGGTCGGCGAACAGGTTTAACCCTGACTGACCGTGGATCACCTGATGTGGCTGCGTTGTGGCGAGGCTGACCTTATAGCGCGGCTGGCTTACGTCTCCGCCGTGTAATCGGTTAGCCTGCATCAGAATGTCGGCAATGCCGGCGGATTCGAATAGCATCCCGCCATCCGGGACAATGATTAGTATGGTTTTCATGTCCTGAAAAGTACGCTGATAACAGTATAAGTCAACAGAGGCGCAGAAGAATTTTCGCGCGCGCTGCCAGCGTGAAGCTGTTGGGTGAGGGCGCCGTCTTGACGTGATTCACAGCAAGTGATTGTTATTTAATGTTTACATCGCTTTTACAAAAGAGATATATGCCGTTAATTATTCTCTAAAGATCTGCCCGCAGAGGTCGATAACTCGTCACAGCTGACCAAACCGGACTCTACCATGTTTAAAAATACTAAAATTATTACCGGCATAACCGTAGTGCTGTTTATATCTGGATTACTGTGGTTTTCCATCGCGGGTCTTTATTACACTGCCGTAGATAATGACAGGACCAACTTCCTTAATAATGAGCAGCTTAGCGAACAGCAACAGCAGTTAAGTGACAGTTTTCAATCATTGGTAGTCACGCGTGTTGCGGTGACGCGTGCAGCGATACGCTTTCTTAAAAATCAAAATAACCCTGCAACCGCATCTCAATCCGGTCTTGATGATCTGCTGCAAAAAGCCAATACCTCTCTTGAGCAATCTGACCGTAATTTCCAAAAGTACCTGGATATCACCAAAAATTCCGAGCGTGATGCGCCCGGGGAAGAGCAGATCCATCAGACTTACTCCGCCATGTTTGAGGTGCTGAAAAGCTCGATTGCTTTCCTGCGCCAGGGGAATTATGCCGCCTACGGTAACCTGGATGCGCAAAAAGCTCAGGACGATCTGGCGGCGACATACAATAGCTGGCGGGTGAAAAATAACCAGTTGCAGCAGGCGGCATCCGAGGAAAACCTGAAAAACTTTAACCAGATGATATGGACTTTGAGCGCAATCGCGCTGGTTCTGGTTGTTCTTATCATGATTATTTATACCGGCATCAGGCAGATCCTTTTTGTACCGCTGAAGCAGATCACCGGCCACATCAAAGCCATTACCGGCGGCGATCTCACCTGTCCGGTGCAAGAGGGTGGCCGCAGTGAAATGGGGCACCTGCTTAGCATGTTAAAAAGCATGCAAAATTCACTGATAACCACCGTGAGTGCGGTGCGCGAAAGTGCTGATGCGATTTACTCCGGGGCTGGCGAAATCTCTGCCGGCGGCAACGATCTCTCTTCACGTACTGAAGAGCAGGCGGCTTCTCTGGAGCAAACGGCGGCTAGCATGGAACAGCTGTCTGCAACGGTTAAGCTGAACAGCGATAATGCACAGCAGGCCGCAGAGCTCGCCCGCGCCGCCTCGGTGACTGCCGAATCTGGGGGCTCGGTGGTCAGCAGCGTCGTAACCACCATGCAGGAGATATCGGACAGCTCGCAGCAGATTTCCCAAATTACTGCGGTGATTGATGAAATCGCTTTTCAGACAAATATTCTGGCGTTAAATGCGGCTGTCGAGGCCGCCCGTGCGGGTGAACAGGGGCGTGGTTTTGCCGTTGTCGCCGGAGAAGTCAGATCGCTGGCCGGTCGGAGCGCCACGGCAGCGAAAGAAATTAAAAACCTGATTGATAAGTCCGTCAGCCGGGTAGGTACCGGATCGCAGCAGGTTAGCGACGCAGGCGATGCGATGAAGGAAATTGTTGCTGCCGTCAACAGAGTGACCAGCATAATGGATGATATTGCTACCGCTTCAGGTGAACAGCGTCGCGGCATTGAGCAGGTCAGTCTTGCGGTATCCCAGATGGATAGCGTGACCCAGCAAAATGCGGCGCTGGTTGAAGAGTCTGCGGGCGCGGCATCTACGCTGGAGTCCCAGGCTGGTCAACTGCGTCAGGCCGTATCGGTATTTCGCATCGAACCTGGCAGCGCGGCTCTCCCCGTTAGCCGCGTACCGGAAAACAATAAATTGTCACCAGTCGTCGCGCTGGCTCCAGTGCCGGTCGTCGGTCACTCAACGCAAAACTGGGAAGCGTTCTGATTCTGATGTTCTGGTGGGCGGTCGGCTTTTGACGCTGACCGCCCGGTATTTGAAATCTATAGCCGTTGGCGCATTTTTGTCGCCTGTTACTCCATAGCGTTGACTGACGCCCTGGCAATAACTGTGGGCTTAATGGCAGTTTTGCCAGACAAATATCATCACCCCTCCCAGCGCAAGCCACGGGCCGAAAGCAAAGCGGCGCGGTGGCGGTTGGCGGCAAACAGATGATTTTATCAGCAAGAATATCAGCGCGCCGGCGCTGGCAATCATCAGCGTGGCGGGCAGCGCTTTTAGGCCAAGCCAGGCTCCCAACGCGGCAAATAGTTTGATATCGCCGCCGCCCAGCGCGACCTCATGGCGCCAGTAGTACCAGATATCCGCCAGCAGGCGAAACAGCAAATAACCCGCGACTGTGGCGACAATGGCCCCGGCTGGCGATGGCCCTTGCCCGATTAGCGCTGCGCGCAATAAGCCCGCCCAGAGCAGGGAAAGGGTTAAAACGTCAGGGAGCAGGTGATGATCTATATCGATAAACGTCAGTATTAATAGCGTCCAGCCAAACAACAGGGCAGGTAACCCTATTTGCCAGTTCGATTGAAAAATAGCAGCGACCAGCAGCGCGTACAGCAGGCTGAGCAGCTCCAGCGCCGGATAGCGCCAGCTAATGCGGGCATAGCAATGACGACAGCGTCCGCGTAATGCCAGCCAGCTCAGCAGCGGAATCAGATCGCGTAGCGTCAGCGTTGTGTTGCACTGGGGGCAATGAGAGCGCGGTGACGTCAGGCTGAGCTTCATTTGCGGATGTAATAGCATCAGCGGCAGACGATAAATCACCAGATTAAAAAAACTGCCCGCGCAAAGCGCCAGCAGGCTCAACGTCAGCCACCAAACCAGGTTATGTTCCATCATAACTCCGCCTGTGAAAATTGATCCTCAGCCTGCCTGCGGGCAGCTCACTATTCCAGCCAAAAGTAATGTTGCAGGCCGTTTGCAAAGCAGTCTGGAAGACAACGCGATTTTCAGTGGTTATCACCTGACGAAAAATCGGCTACACTGCCAACCCCATACTTCATGGGGTTATAGAGGAACAATTTGATGTCTGAATTACCACCGTGTCCAAACTGTGCTTCCCCTTATGCCTGGCAGGACGGGGAACAGTTAAACTGCCCTGAATGTGGCCACGTCTGGTCGCCCTCTGACGTCGCCGTCAGTGATGGACTTGAAGTTCGCGATGCCAACGGCAATTTACTGGCCGATGGCGACAGCGTTACCGTAGTGAAGGATTTAAAAGTAAAAGGCAGTTCATCTGTGCTAAAGATTGGCACCCGGGTAAAAGGGATTCGTCTGGTAGAAGGCGATCACAATATCGATTGTAAAATTGATGGCTTTGGTCCGATGAAGCTGAAATCTGAGTTTGTTAAAAAAATCAGTTAAGGTGATTTAGCCCGTTGTCACCCGCCTTTTCTCATCGCAGGTTATAGTTGGTAAAGATGGCACAGCATCGGCCGTCTTATTCCACGAATGTAATAACAATCTGGAGAGAAAATGAAACTGCTGCGTTATGGCCCGGCGGGCAAAGAAAAGCCGGGCATTCTTGATGACCAGGGCCAACTGCGCGACCTTTCATCGGTCATTGCAGACGTCAATGGCGAAGCGCTACAGCCGGCTTCACTGGCGCTGCTACGCCAACTCAAACTTAATGACTTGCCAAAGGTAGAGGGCGATCCTCGCATTGGTCCCTGTGTCGCTCGTCCCGGTAAATTTATTTGTATCGGTCTTAATTACGCCGATCACGCCGCGGAAACCGGGGTGGAACCGCCCGCTGAACCGGTGGTATTTAGCAAATGGACCAGCTCAATTATCGGCCCCAATGATGAGGTCGCGCTGCCGCGCGGTTCGGTGAAAACCGACTGGGAGGTAGAGCTTGGCGTGGTGATCGGCCAGGGGGGAAGTTACATACCGCCTGAGGAAGCGATGCAACACGTTGCCGGTTATTGCGTGATTAATGATGTCTCCGAGCGTGAGTTTCAGAGTGAACGCGGCGGAACCTGGGATAAAGGCAAAGGCTGCGATACCTTTGGTCCCATGGGGCCCTGGCTGGTTACTGCCGATGAAGTTGCCGATCCGCAGAATCTCAATTTGTGGCTGGAGGTCGATGGCCAGCGCTATCAGAACGGCAATACCCGCACCATGATTTTTACCGTGCAGCAAATCATCAGCTACCTTAGCAACTTTATGAGCTTGCAGCCGGGCGATGTGATTTCTACCGGTACGCCGCCGGGCGTTGGCCTGGGAATGAAGCCGCCGGTCTTTCTGCGGGCAGGCCAGCAGATGCGCCTGGGCGTTGAAGGTCTTGGCGAACAGCGGCAGCGCGTTATTCAGGCATAAGCTAAGCGGGCTTTATTGCTATGCGCTAAAGCCCGATTTAACAATGTTGTAAAGTTCACGCCGTCTGGCTTTCCTTTAGTCGTTCTGATGTTTTACTATGACGGGCAATTTTCTTGCCGGCACAGGGACATCTGATGCGCTCGCTGTTCACCCCGCTCTTACTTATCTCACTGCTCACTGCGTGTAGCAGCGCGCCGAAGCAGGCTGCACCTCCGGCTTATGGCAATCCTTTTAAAGGGGGCGCGCAGACTGCCGAGGATAGCGGGACTTCACTGCTCAGCGGTGATTTTGCCGGTAATCCGGCGGCGCAAGCTTTTGTCACAAAGATGGTCAATGAGCATGGTTTCGATCGGGCGCAGCTGGAAGGCACCTTATCGGCAACCAGACGCCTTGGCTGGGTGCTGGATTATATGGATCGTCAGGCGCCCATCTACCAGGGCCCGGTCGGGCCAAACGGCGCATGGCTTCGCTATCGTAAAAAATTCATCACCCCCGGCAATGTACAAAACGGCGTCGCGTTCTGGGACCAGTATCAGGATGCTCTGAACCGCGCCTGGCAGACGTATGGCGTACCACCGGAGATCATCGTGGGGATCATCGGGGTTGAGACGCGCTGGGGTCGGGTGATGGGTAAAACCCGCATTGTTGACGCGCTGGCGACGCTGGCCTTTGATTACCCACGGCGAGGTAAATATTTCGCCAGCGAACTGGAAACCTTTATGCTGATGGCGCGCAAAGAGGGCGATAATGTACTCGACCTGCGCGGCTCTTTTGCCGGCGCAATGGGCTACGGACAGTTTATGCCGTCGTCATATCAGCAGTATGCGGTTGATTTTAACCACGATGGGCATGCCAATTTGTGGGATCCGGTCGATGCCATCGGCAGCGTAGCGCATTACTTCAGCGCCCATGGTTGGACGCCTGGCGCCGCAGTAGCCGTGCCGGCGAGCGGCCAGGCGCCGGGACTACAGAGCGGTTATGATACGAAATACCTGCCTTCTTCTTTGATTGCCGCCGGTTTGACGCCGCAGGGCCAGCTGGGCGACGTCCAGCAGGTCAGCCTGCTTAAACTGGATATGGGTGATTATTACCAGTACTGGTTTGGCCTGCCTAATTTTTATGCTATTACCCGTTATAACCACAGTACGCACTATGCTATGGCTGTGTGGCAGTTAGGATTAGCGGTGCGTCAGGCGCGCGGAGCCGGTTAATTTCCGGCAAGTCTCAGACGTTGCCTGAAGATTGCTGATAAAGCGTCGTATTTTTCGACGCGATGGTCTTTTCATCTGGCCTTACGGTGGACTGATTAGCGTTTCGCCGCGCTGGCCGTTCAAGGAGTAGGTAATGGTAGATTGGGATCCGCAACTTTATCGTCGTTTTGAAGCAGAACGTACTCGTCCGGCTCATGAACTGTTAGCACGAGTATCTCTTACCCGCGCTAATTTTATCAGCGATCTCGGCTGCGGGCCGGGTAACAGCACTGAGCTGCTTTTCACCGCCTGGCCGCAGGCAACGGTGACCGGCATTGATTCGTCGCCCGCGATGCTTGAGCAGGCCCGGGCCCGCCTGCCGCTGTGTCGCTTTACATCGGCAGATATCAATCACTGGCGGCCAGCTGAACCGCAAAACCTTATTTATGCCAACGCGTCATTACAGTGGCTGAGCGGTCATGAGACGCTGCTACCCGCACTGGTAAGCCAGCTGGCGCCCGCAGGCGTACTGGCAATACAAATGCCGGATAATCTTGATGAACCCAGCCATAGTTTGATGCGTGAAGTCGCCAGCGATGGGGAATGGCGCGATCTTATTCCGCCCGCCGCCGCCCAGCGTAAGCGTCTGCTTAGCGCTGAAAACTATTACGATTTACTCAGCGCCTGTGATTGCCATGTCGATATCTGGCGTACCACTTATTATCACGTGATGCCCTCTGCGGCGGCGATTATTGACTGGCTAAAAGCGACTGGATTGCGGCCTTTTCTCGCCGGACTGGACGCATCGCAGCAGGCGCGGTTTCTGAGCAGCTACCAGGCACGTCTGAGTACTGCTTATCCGGCGCGTCAGGACGGTAGCTGCTTGTTAGCTTTCCCCCGGCTTTTTATGGTGGCGCAGCGCAGGTGACTGGTTTTTTAGCCTGATATTTCAGGCTGGAATACGTCTCGCAAAACCTGAGGTCCGGCACTCTTCTGCGCGTCAAAAATGTTATTCTGCGCGCTAATTGATAGCAATAACCGTGAGGGCATATGACTGACGAACAGCTTGGCAAGCTTAGCGCGGAAATCGGTGGATTATTACAGCGTCAGCATGCCAGCGTGACTACCGCCGAATCATGCACTGGCGGTGGGATAGCTCAGGCACTGACCGCAATTCCGGGGAGTTCGGCCTGGTTTGGCTACGGTTTTGTCACCTATAGCAACGAGGCGAAGAAAAAATTGGTCGGCGTGCGGCAAGCGACGCTGGACGCCCATGGCGCAGTCAGCGAGGCGGTGGTGCTTGAGATGGCCGAAGGGGCGCTGAAAGTCTCAGGCGCAAACTATGCCATCTCCGTCAGCGGCATCGCCGGACCTGACGGTGGAACGCCACAAAAACCGGTCGGCACCGTCTGGTTTGGTTTTGCTTCCGGTACCGGAAGAAGTGAGGCCTGGCGTCAGCAATTTGCCGGCGATCGTCAACAGGTGCGCCGTCTGGCAACGGCTTGGGCGCTGGAAACGCTGCGCAAACAATTTCTCGAAAATAAACTTGATACTGTATGAGCATACAGTATAATCACTGTCAGTTTTAGTTTTACAGACGCAAAGGCACGCTACGTGCGCTTTACCCTGCATGATTAGGAGTTGAAATGGCTATTGACGAAAACAAACAAAAAGCACTGGCGGCGGCGCTGGGCCAGATCGAGAAACAGTTTGGCAAAGGCTCAATCATGCGCCTGGGTGAAGATCGCTCTATGGACGTTGAAACCATTTCAACCGGTTCACTGTCTCTGGATATCGCACTGGGCGCCGGTGGCCTGCCGATGGGGCGCATCGTTGAAATTTACGGTCCGGAATCATCAGGTAAAACCACGCTGACGCTGCAGGTTATCGCCGCGGCTCAGCGCAAAGGCAAAACCTGTGCGTTTATTGATGCGGAGCATGCGCTGGATCCGGTGTACGCGAAAAAGCTGGGCGTAGACATTGATAATTTGCTTTGCTCTCAGCCGGACACCGGCGAGCAGGCGCTGGAAATCTGTGATGCGCTGGCGCGTTCCGGTGCGGTTGACGTCATCATTGTTGACTCCGTGGCCGCACTGACGCCGAAAGCGGAAATTGAGGGTGAGATCGGCGACTCGCACATGGGGCTGGCGGCGCGCATGATGAGCCAGGCGATGCGTAAGCTGGCCGGCAACCTGAAACAGTCGAATACGCTGTTAATCTTCATTAACCAGATCCGCATGAAGATTGGCGTCATGTTTGGTAACCCGGAAACCACTACCGGCGGTAACGCGCTTAAGTTTTATGCATCCGTTCGTCTCGATATTCGCCGTATTGGCGCAATCAAAGAGGGCGATGAGGTTGTTGGCAGTGAAACCCGCGTTAAAGTGGTAAAAAACAAAGTGGCTGCGCCTTTCAAACAGGCCGAATTCCAGATCATGTACGGCGAAGGCATCAACGTGCTGGGAGAAGTGGTCGACCTGGGCGTTAAGCATAAATTTATTGAGAAAGCTGGCGCATGGTATAGCTACAACGGCGACAAAATTGGCCAGGGTAAAGCAAATGCCATTAACTTCCTGAAGGATAACCCGGCTATTGCGGCGGATATTGAAACAAAATTGCGTGAGCTACTGCTGAATAATCAGGACGATAAAGCTGATTTTTCTGCGCAAGCGTATGAAGAAGATACCGCCGGAGAAACCCAGGAAGACTTCTGATACGCGAATTATGCGGCCTGGCCGCCGCCACTGTCATTGGCGACTGACGGCCAGTAGCGAGAGTCACAGCGGGTAAGGGTAATCCTTACCCGTTTTTCTTTTTTAATCATTACCACCCGCCTGAGTTTTTTCATCCGCTTACATCCTGAACGAACGACTCACCTGATGGAACTTTGTCAATTCTCCCGGTCAGAAGTTATGCTGAAGCAATGGAGTGTGGTACGAATTGGCTGATTTAAAGTAATACGGTAGAACGCTATCATGACAGCAACTGATGCAAAAACGCGGTTAAATCGGTTAACCGCCAGAGCTATGCGCGTGCTGGCGCTGCGCGATCATAGTGAAGCAGAACTGCGTCGCAAAATGGCGCTGGCTGCGCAGCGTGCGAGCTCCGACGCCGGGCAAGATGCGGCATCGGGGCCGAGCGATGAGGAAATTGAACAGGTGATTGCCTGGTGCTATCAGCATAATTTTCTTGATGATGGCCGTTTTACTGAGCGTTTTATTGCCGGACGCTCACGCAAAGGATACGGTCCGCAGCGTATTCGTATGGAGCTTGGTCAAAAAGGCATCGATCGCCAGCTCATTGATGCCGCGCTAGCCGATTGCGGTATCGACTGGACGCAGCGCGCTGCCGACCTTGCCTGGCGCCGCTTCGGTCAGCCGCTGCCGCAGGAATGGAAGGAAAAGGCGAAAGTGCAGCGTTACCTGCTGACAAGAGGGTTCTTTATGGAAGATGTTCAGGGGATTTTCAGAAATTTTGATAATTGACCGTGAAGAGATTTTACTTCCCTCTGAAGAAAATTTATCTTATTCACCACTTTTTGTTCGTGCGGGCGGGACTGACAGCCAGACCCGGGTACTCAATGGCCCACGAACGCTATATTAGCGTGATTTCAGGACATCTATGAGCAAGAGCACCGCGGAGATTCGTCAGGCGTTTCTCGACTTTTTCCATAGCAAGGGCCATCAGGTTGTAGCAAGCAGCTCCCTGGTACCTAATAACGATCCCACTCTGCTTTTTACTAACGCAGGGATGAATCAGTTTAAAGACGTTTTTCTTGGCCAGGATAAGCGCAACTATTCGCGGGCGACAACGTCGCAACGCTGCGTGCGCGCCGGCGGCAAGCATAATGATTTAGAAAACGTTGGCTATACCGCGCGCCATCACACGTTCTTCGAAATGTTAGGTAACTTCAGTTTCGGTGACTATTTCAAGCAGGAGGCGATTGCCTTTGCCTGGGAACTGTTGACTGCCCCGCAGTGGTTTAATTTACCCAAAGAACGCCTGTGGGTGACGGTCTATGAGACCGATGATGAAGCCTATGATATCTGGGCGAAAGAGATCGGCGTACCCGCCGAGCGCATTATTCGCATTGGCGATAATAAGGGCGCCGCTTATGCATCTGACAACTTCTGGCAGATGGGTGACACCGGACCTTGCGGCCCATGCTCTGAAATCTTTTACGATCACGGCGACCATATCTGGGGCGGTCCTCCGGGCAGCCCGGAAGAAGACGGTGACCGCTATATCGAAATCTGGAATATCGTGTTTATGCAGTTCAACCGTCAGGCTGACGGTACGATGCAACCCTTGCCGAAACCTTCAGTTGATACCGGCATGGGACTTGAGCGCATTTCAGCTGTCTTGCAGCATGTAAATTCTAACTATGAAATCGATCTGTTCCAGAAGCTAATTAACGCGGTTGCTGAGGTGACCGGCACCTCGGATTTAACCAATAAATCTTTGCGCGTTGTGGCCGACCATATTCGCTCCTGTGCGTTTCTGGTGGCTGATGGCGTTATCCCATCCAATGAAAACCGTGGTTACGTACTGCGCCGTATCATTCGTCGCGCGGTGCGCCATGGCAATATGCTGGGCGCAAAAGGCACGTTCTTCTGGAAGCTGGTCGCCCCCCTGATTGACGTGATGGGCGGTGCGGGTGATGACCTTCAACGCCAGCAGGCGCAGGTAGAACAGGTGCTGAGGAGCGAAGAGGAGCAGTTTGCTAAGACCCTTGAGCGTGGCCTTGCTTTGCTGGATGATGAGTTGGCGAAGCTGAAAGGTAACGTTCTTGATGGTGAAACGGTTTTCCGCTTATACGATACCTTTGGTTTCCCGGCCGATTTGACGGCGGATGTTTGCCGTGAGCGTAATCTGAAAATTGATGAAGAGGGATTTGAGCGCGCGATGGAGCAACAGCGCCAGCGTGCTCGCGATGCCAGTGGGTTTGGCGTTGATTATAACAGCGTGATTCGGGTCGATGAATCGACTCGTTTCAACGGCTACGAGCAGCTTGAAGGCAATGCAACCGTCAAAGCCATCTTTGTTGATGGCAGCGAAGCAAAAGAGATTTCCGCGGGCCAGCAGGGCGTAATAATCCTCGATCAGACGCCGTTTTATGGTGAATCAGGCGGCCAGGTTGGTGATACCGGTACTTTGCAGGGTAGCAACGCGCAGTTTATGGTAAGCGATACCCAGAAATATGCTCAGGCGTTTGGCCATATTGGAAAACTCGTCAGCGGTCATCTGAAAATTGGCGATCGCCTTGATGCCCAGGTCGATGCCGCCCGACGCGCGCGCATTCGTCTTAATCACTCGGCAACCCATTTGCTGCACGCCGCGCTGCGCCACGAATTGGGCGAGCATGTGGCACAGAAAGGCTCATTGGTTAACGATAAATATCTGCGCTTCGATTTCTCACATTTCGAAGCGATGAAACCAGAAGAAATTCGCCGGGTTGAAGATATGGTTAACGAACATATCCGCCGCAATCATGCGGTGACTACCCATATTATGGCGCTGGAAGATGCCAAAGCGCAGGGGGCGATGGCGCTATTTGGCGAGAAATATGACGATCGCGTCAGGGTGCTTAGCATGGGTGATTTCTCCACCGAGCTTTGTGGCGGAACGCATGCCAGCCGTACTGGCGATATCGGTCTGTTTCGTATTGTTAGCGAGCAGGGTACCGCGGCTGGTGTACGTCGTATTGAGGCGGTTACCGGCGAAGGTGCGCTCAGGCAGGTACATTCGCAGAGTGAACAACTGCATGATGTAGCCCAGTTACTAAAAGCCAACAGCAGCAATCTGACTGATAAAGTTAAAGTGATGATTGAACATGCGCGTTCGCTTGAAAAAGAACTGCAGCAGCTGAAAGACCAGCAGGCCGCCCATGAGAGTGCTTCACTTGGTAGCAACGCTATCGATCTTAACGGCGCAAAATTGTTGGTGAGCCAGCTGGATGGTACTGATCCGAAAATGCTGCGCACAATGGTCGACGATCTGAAGAATCAGCTGAAATCGGCAATCATCGTGCTGGCAACAGTTTCAGAAGGCAAAGTTTCTCTGATCGCTGGGGTGACCAAGGATCTGACCGATCGCGTTAAAGCGGGTGAGTTAATTTCAGAATTAGCTCAAAGGGTCGGCGGTAAAGGTGGCGGACGCCCGGATATGGCTCAGGCCGGAGGCAATGACGTTCAGGCGCTGTCAGGGGCACTTGCCAGCGTTGAATCCTGGGTTAAAGCAAAGCTGTAACACTATAAGAAACGTACTGGGTGGTACGTGATAAGGCGCTTACTATAGCATGCCGCCTGTTGCGTACCCGTAAACAAAGTCAGGTGGTTGTTACGTATTTCGGCTAAACTATGTATCAGCAGAATGTATTGGTGTGAGGATGCACTTTTGGTGTATTTGTCATAAGCTACATTAAGCGTTATTTGATGGATAATGCCGGGAGACGGTAAACCCGACTCTATTAATCTTTCAAGGAGCAAAGAATGCTTATTCTAACTCGTCGAGTTGGTGAAACCCTCATGATTGGCGATGAGGTGACTGTAACGGTCCTGGGCGTTAAAGGTAACCAGGTGCGCATTGGGGTTAATGCGCCAAAAGAAGTGTCTGTTCACCGCGAAGAGATCTATCAGCGTATTCAGGCTGAAAAGAGTCAGCAAACGAGCTACTAACCTTATTCCACGCCTCGCAAAGTCATTGCGAGGCGCTGCTTTATCGGTATCCCTTCTGGTTTTCGCTTTTTTTCCTTTTCCGAACATTTTTCTCTGGCGCAGGCGGGTAGCAGACAGGCTACAGCCCGTAAGTTCAGTGTTGATTATTCAATCTTTTTGTCGGCAAATTATTCTGATTGCGTGGCTTTTGTGCAATCAAACTCACCGGGGGAAAAAATGTTTGACTTATAAGTGCGGGAAAGTAATATGTGCGCCACGCAACGCCGATGAACAGTTTCAAGTTCAGACGCGAAACGTTTCAGAGTCAGTGTGGTGAGGTGGCCGAGAGGCTGAAGGCGCTCCCCTGCTAAGGGAGTATGCGGTCAAAAGCTGCATCGAGG
Source organism: Izhakiella australiensis (assembly GCF_002006995.1). Taxonomy (GTDB): domain Bacteria; phylum Pseudomonadota; class Gammaproteobacteria; order Enterobacterales; family Enterobacteriaceae; genus Izhakiella; species Izhakiella australiensis. The sequence continues at coordinate 42,732 of NZ_MRUL01000024.1, forward strand.
GTTCGAATCCCTCCCTCACCGCCATTTGATGCATCCGTAGCTCAGCTGGATAGAGTACTCGGCTACGAACCGAGCGGTCGGAGGTTCGAATCCTCCCGGATGCGCCATACTCTGGTAGTTAAAGCAGTTTGCAGTGAAGTTAAATAGTTGTGCATCCGTAGCTCAGCTGGATAGAGTACTCGGCTACGAACCGAGCGGTCGGAGGTTCGAATCCTCCCGGATGCGCCATCCTTACCCATACCTGATAGTAAGTTCTGCCTGACCGGCCGGTTTACTTTCCTGAGTGAGCTATCTACAGGCTGCTCGGCAAATTCTTAATTCTCATCTTTTTATTTCTCCTGTCTAAGGCATTTTCCCTCCCTGACACGTTGATTACGCATAAAAAATCCCATGCTAAGCATAAGGCATTTGCTGATCCATGCCGACGGCGACAATACAGGCCAAGTAAGTTAAAGTATGCTCTCGTTTAAGCAGGGAGCAGAGGATGATGTACGATCGCTACGCAGGCCTGATATTTGATATGGACGGCACCCTTCTGGATACGGAACCAACTCACCGTAAAGCATGGCAGGTGGTGCTGGCCCGCTACGGTATGCGTTTTGACGAACAGGCGATGGTTGGCTTAAACGGTTCGCCTTGCTGGCGTGTCGCACAGGCTATTCTCTCCTGGCATAACGTCGAGCAGGATCCTCATCTGCTGGCGCGTGAAAAAACCGATATGGTTAAAAGTATGCTGATGGAGACGGTTCAGCCGCTTCCTCTGGTCGAGGTGGTTAAGCGCTACAAAGGCCGTCGTCCGATGGCCGTTGGTACTGGCAGCGAGCATGCAATGGCTGACGCTTTATTGCGCCGTCTGGATTTGTATGACTATTTCGACGTCATCGTCGGCGCGGATGATGTTAAGACCCATAAACCTGAACCGGAAACTTTTTTGCGCTGCGCGCAGCTTATGGGCGTGCAGCCAGAGCGCTGCGTGGTATTTGAAGATGCTGATTTTGGCGTTCAGGCTGCCCGGGCGGCCGGAATGGACGTGGTGGATGTTCGTCTGGTGTAAATTGCCCTGGTAACAAAAACTATTGATGCACAGCAACCGTACGGCAGCCAGGTACAATATGGCTGCGGTATCATATTCGGCGGCCTGATGATTGCGACTGCAGGATGTCAGCAGCAGTAATCATGGTCGCAATAATTAGTTTAAAGAGCTTGGGATAGCTGCATCAATTCGCTAAACCCTCATGCTGCGGTTAACATTATGCGTAATAAAAATAAATTTCTCACAGAGCGGGAGGTCACATTGATCCCGGATGTATCACAGGCGCTTTCCTGGCTGAAAGCAAACCCGGAAGCATTGAAGGGCATTGGGCGAGGCGTTGAGCGCGAGACCTTACGCGTGCAGGCGGACGGACACCTTGCTGCAACCAGGCATCCTGAGACCCTCGGCTCGGCGCTGACGCACAAATGGATTACTACTGATTTTGCTGAAACGCTGCTGGAGTTCATTACGCCGGTTGACGGTGACGTAGATCATTTGCTGGCTTACCTGCGTGATATCCACCGCCACGTCGCGCGTGAGCTGGGTGAGGAGCGCATGTGGCCCCTCAGCATGCCTTGCCTGATTGAGCAAGGGCAGCCTATTGAGCTGGCGCAGTACGGCAGTTCCAACATTGGTCGAATGAAAACGCTCTACCGTTCCGGATTGCAGCATCGCTATGGTGCATTAATGCAAATTATTTCCGGGGTGCATTATAATTTTTCGCTGCCGCTCGGATTCTGGCAGGCATGGGCGGGCGTAAAAGATGCGGAAAGTGGCAAAGAGGCTATTTCCGCCGGCTATCTGCGCGTTATTCGTAACTATTATCGTTTTGGGTGGATAATTCCCTACCTGTTTGGTGCATCGCCTGCGGTATGCCAGTCTTTTCTCCAGGGCAAAGAGAGCACGCTGCCGTTTGAGAAACACAACGGCATGCTTTATTTGCCCTATGCCACTTCGCTGCGCCTGAGCGATTTGGGCTATACCAATAAATCACAAAATAACCTGGGTATTACCTTTAACAATCTTGATGCCTATGTAGAAGGGCTAAAGCGCGCGATCAAAACGCCTTCAGATGAATTTGCCGCTATCGGGATTAAAGACGAGCAGGGCAACTGGTTGCAGCTCAACGATAACGTACTGCAGATTGAAAATGAGCTCTACGCGCCGGTACGGCCAAAGCGAGTTACCCATCCGGGCGAAGCACCTTCCGATGCGCTTTTGCGCGGCGGCATTGAATATATTGAAGTTCGCTCATTAGACATAAATCCTTTCTCGCCGATTGGCGTTGATGCGAATCAGGTGCGTTTCCTCGACCTGTTTTTGATTTGGTGTGCGCTGGCTGACGCGCCGGATATGAGCAGTGAAGAGCTGCTCTGTACGCGCAAAAACTGGAACCGGGTCATCCTTGAAGGGCGCAAACCGGGCCTGCTGATGAGTATCGGCTGTGAGGAAAGCCAGCGTCCGCTCGCGGAGATGGGCAAAGCGCTGTTTGAAGATTTCCGCTCTGTCGCCCGCATCCTCGACGAACAGCAGGGTTCAAATGATTACCAGCAGGTATGTGATTTGTTGGCGGCCTGCTTTGATGATCCCGAGCTGACCTATTCAGCGCGCATTCTTCATGCGATGAAAGATACCGGGATTGTCGGGACGGGTCTGGCCTTAGCTGAGCAATACCGCCACATGCTAACGGAAGAGGCGTTTGAAATTCTGACGCCCGACAGCTTCACTGAGGAAGCTAAAAACTCATGGGCGAAGCAGAAAGACATTGAAGCGAGTGATACACTTAGCTTTGAAGACTATCTGGAAAGCAGAAAATAGAAAAAGAAAAGGCCACATCACTGTGGCCAAACTAACATCTCTGTTGACAGGGATGAGATGATGATAACAAATGCGCGTCTTTCATATAGTCAGACTGGCGGTGATCGTAAAAGTTCACCGTTTTATAAATAATTTTTAGCTGAGGTGACCAAATGCCATTGCTGGACAGTTTTACCGTTGACCATACCATCATGGCCGCACCCGCTGTGCGTGTAGCAAAGACCATGAAAACTCCTCATGGCGACACCATCACCGTTTTTGATTTGCGCTTCTGCAAACCGAACAAAGAAGTGCTGCCTGAGCGCGGCATTCATACCCTGGAACACCTGTTTGCAGGATTTATGCGTAATCACCTGAACGGTAATGGCGTGGAGATCATTGATATCTCCCCGATGGGCTGCCGTACGGGTTTCTATATGAGCCTGATTGGCACGCCGGATGAAAAGCTTGTTGCCAGCGCCTGGAAAGACGCGATGCGCGACGTTCTTAAAGTAACCGATCAGAATAAAATACCGGAGCTGAATGAATATCAGTGCGGTACCTACCAGATGCATTCGCTTGATGAAGCCAAGGATATTGCAAATCATATCCTGAGCCATGACGTTGGCGTTAATCACAATGAAGATCTGGCGCTGCCGAAAGATAAGCTGAAAGAGCTGCATATCTAGCTTATCCGACGTTTTGCCAGATAGTCAGAAGCCCGGGGAGCGGGTCGCTATAAGCGATCTACTCCCGGGCTTCCGTTTTTCCTGAGGCTAAAACCGTTGGAATCAGCTTTTCTGGCCGGTCAGGCGAGGTCGGTTATCGATGCCGGTCAGAATACCGCTGCTATTAAAAGTCAGCTTCAGCGTTTGCTGGGTAACCGGCTCGTGGCCTGGCTCCTGGCGGAAAACATAATACCAGGTGCTGCTGCCGAAAGGATCGCGCATCATCGGAGAGCCGAGCGTATAGGCTACCTGCTGTTGTGTCATACCTGTATGAATTTTAGCTACGTCATTCGCGACCAGGAAGTTGCCCTGGTTGATATCAGGACGATACACCACGCGTTCCAGTGTAGAACAACCCGCAGTCATCATCAGAAGTACCGCCGCAGCAGCAGTTAGCGTTTTACAGCGCATATCAATTACATTCCTTTTTGGGCAAAAGCGCCTGGTACATCAGGCTGGTGTTCTGGCGAATGAACCAGCGAATAAGCTGCCGATGATAATAAACCTTTTGGCAGTTGGAAACCTCTTCAGCGTATCCATGAGACTCTGACTGTGGAAAAAAGTGCCATGAGGGCGATAAAAAGCACGCTGTCTGCTTATTAAAGCATCATTATGCAGCCAGCAGTTCGCGTGCATTCGCCAGAGTATTGCGCGTGACTTCACTGCCTCCCAGCAAGCGGGCAAGCTCCTGCAGGCGAGACTTTTTATCAAGCATCTGCATATGCGTTTCTGTCATTTCACCATCGGTTTCCTTACTGACGAAAAAGTGAACGTGACCGCAGCCGGCAACCTGAGGTAAATGGGTAACACACATCACCTGGGTAGATTCGCCAAGCTGGCGCAGCATTTTGCCTACTACGGCGGCGGTGGGGCCGCTGATACCGACATCGACTTCATCAAAAATTAACGCCGGAGCATCCATTTTGCGGGCGGTAATAACCTGAATTGCCAGTGCGATGCGAGACAGTTCGCCGCCGGAGGCAACTTTTGCCAGCGACTGTAATGGCTGGCCCGGATTGGTCGATACCAGAAAATCGATGCGATCGGCGCCCTCTGAGGTTAAGCGCTCGGGATTATGGCTTACCTCAATTTGCAGCTTGCCGTGCGGCATGGAGAGCTGATTAATACTTTCGCTTATCAGCTCGCTCAGCTCTTTGGCATAGTGCCGACGGCGCTGGTGGAGAGTAGCCGCGCAGCGTTGCGTTGCCTGATGATAATGGTTAACCGCCTCGCTGAGGTCGCTTTGCGTTTGCTGTTGCTGTTCCAGCGCATTTTGTTCCGCCAGTAGCTGCTGGTGCAGGGAGGGCAGTTCTGCCGGCGTGACGTGATGCTTCCTTGCCAGCAAGACGTAACGGGAAAGACGCTGCTCCAGCTCATGCAGGCGATTAGGATCCAGATCGAGGCGGTCGCAGTAATGTCGCAGCTCGTCAGTCGCCTCAGTGAGCTGGATCGCGGCTTCTTCCAGCATAGTCAGTACGCCGCTGAGCTTGTCATCGAGTGCGGTCAGCTCGCTTACGCTCTGGCGGGCAGCATACAGCAGGCTTTGCAGCGTATTTTCATCGCCTTCCGCCATGAGCTGCAGCGTTTGTTGGCCTACCGAAAGCAGCTGGCCACTGTTCGCCAGCCGCTTGTACTCTTCGTCAATTTGCTCATATTCACCGTTTTGCGGTGAAAACTCATTCAGCTCTTTTAACTGATAATGTAATAGCTCGCGCCGCGCTTCGCGCTCCTGCATTTGCTGCTGGTGCTGAGCCAGTTCGCGACAGCTTTGATACCATGTCTGGTAGGTGCTGGCCATTTCATCCATCAGGTCGGATTCACCGATGTAGGCATCCAGCAGCTGTTTCTGATACTCGGGCTTAAGCAATAGCTGGTGCATATGCTGCCCGTGAATTTGAATCAGCATCTGCCCCAGCTCGCGCAGCTGTGACAAGGGCACGGCGGTGCCGTTAATAAAGCCGCGCGAACGTCCGTCGCTGTTGATGACGCGTCTTAGCAGGCATTCACTGCCGTCATCGAGCTGGTTTTCACTTAGCCAGCGCTGCGCAGAGGGGGTGTCTTTTAACAAAAAGCGGGCACAAAGATCGGCGCGGCTGGCTCCCTGACGCACCATGTCCGCTTCGGCGCGTCCTCCGAGGCAGAGCCCCAGCGCATCGATAGCTATAGATTTACCTGCGCCTGTTTCACCGGTTATGACGGACATCCCCTGCTGAAAATCGATATCCAGCTCACGGACGATTGCAAAATTACTGATGGTCAGTTGTGCCAGCATGGTGTGATTCCTGTATAAAAACACATGTATGCTTTTTCATACAGTATACCCTGTGTTTTTATACAGTAAAGAGGGCGGGTTAAAATTAAAACAGTTTTTTTGACCAGCCTAACTTTGAGCTAAGGGTATTGAAATAATTGTAATTTTTTGGATGGATAAGGTTGAGGCGATCCTCACTGCGCCGGATCAGTACGTCTTCGCCTTCCTGGATCGGCAGGGCAATCTGACTGTCACAGCTGATTTCCAGGTCGCTTCTTATATGTGAAAACCGCAGGCGAATGGTGCTGCTGCTATTAATCACCAGAGGACGCGCGGAAAGGGTATGCGGGAACATGGGGACTAAAACGATAGCATCAAGGGAATGCGTCAGGATAGGCCCGCCAGCGGAAAGAGAATAAGCGGTAGAGCCGGTTGGCGTGGAGATTATCAGGCCGTCAGAGCGCTGAGAAAAAGCAAAGTTTTCATCAATATATACTTCAAACTCAATCATATGTGCGACTTTGCCGGGATGCAGTACCACCTCGTTGATGGCGGCGCCAAGTCGTGGCGCACTCTCTTTGCGACAAACCTGGGCTTCGAGCAGAAAGCGTGATTCGACAAAATACTCGCCCTCAAGTACATCGGCCAGCTGCTGCTGCGCATTGTCCGGATCGAGATCGGTCAGAAAACCAAGATTGCCGCGATTGATGCCGATAACTTTAATATTGTAGCGCGCCAGCACCCGCGCCGCGCCCAGCATATTACCATCGCCGCCGACCACCACCGCCAGATCGGCCTGTTGACCAATTTCGGATAACGAGCCGGTTCTGACATTGCTCAGGTTGAGCTCGCGCGCAATTTGCTGCTCAATTATCACCTCGTAGCCTTTGCTGGTGAGCCAGCGATAAAGCATTTCATGAGTGGTGAGCGCCGTGGGATGGCGCGGGTGTCCTACTATGCCGATGCAGGTAAAGTGCGTATTCATCAGGCTGGTATTCCTCTACTGGACAAATGACCCGACATTGAGACGGAGTCCCTTGAAACCGCGATTCTGATCCCCATAATAAGCGAACCAGCGAGAATTGAGCACAAACGCGGAGAAATTCATGAGTAGTAAAGAACAGAAAACACCAAACGAGCAAGTCTCAGATGATATTGAGATGGAACAAACCCGGCCGGAAACCGCAAGCGCAGAAAGCGATGAGACTGCAAGTGAAGTGGATCCGCGCGACGAACGCATTGCTGAGCTGGAAGCTCAACTGAGCCAGGCTCAGGGCGGCGTTCGTGAGGCGCAGCTGCGCGCCCAGGCTGAAATTGAAAATATCCGTCGTCGTGCCGAACTGGACGTTGAGAAAGCACACAAGTTTGCGCTGGAAAAGTTCTCTAACGAACTGCTGCCGGTTATTGACAGTCTTGAACGCGCGCTGGAAGTGGCTGATAAAGAAAATCCCGAGCTGGCCGCGATGATCGAAGGCGTTGAGTTAACACTGAAATCACTGCTATCGGCGGTGGGTAAATTCGGCGTTGAAGTCGTGGGCGACGTTAAGGTTCCTTTCAATCCGGACGTGCATCAGGCGATGTCGATGATGGAATCTGATGAAGTAGAACCAAACCATGTGCTTATGGTTATGCAGCGCGGCTATAGGCTGAATGGCCGCTTGCTGCGTCCGGCGATGGTTGCCGTCTCAAAAGCAAAAAGCTGAGTACGACCTCCCGTCGTTTTGTCGGGAGGTTTTTTTCAGGCCTCGGGCAACTGGGGCATCCAGTCAATCGGCGTTTCCCCCTGTTTCTCCAGCCAGGCGTTTGCCTGCGAGAAATGCTTACAGCCCAAAAATCCACGATGCGCTGACAGCGGCGAAGGATGTGGCGCCTGCAGGACGTGGTGGCGCTGTCTGTCGATCATGCTGCCTTTTTTCTGCGCATGCGAACCCCAAAGCAAAAACACCACGCCTTCACGATGTTCATTAATGGAAGCGATAACCTTGTCAGTAAAGGTTTCCCAGCCAAAGCGCGCGTGCGAATGGGCCTTACCGGCCTCGACGGTCAGCACGGTATTCAGCAGCAGCACCCCCTGACGCGCCCAGCTTTCCAGATAACCATGGGCCGGACGTGAAAAATCGGCAATGTCCGTCTCCAGCTCTTTGTACATATTCACCAATGACGGTGGCGGCGCAATTCCAGGGCGGACTGAGAACGAGAGTCCATGGGCCTGGTTAGGGCCGTGGTAAGGGTCCTGTCCGAGAATAACGACTTTTACCGCGCCGAGTTCCGTATAGCGAAAAGCATTGAATACATCTTGCTGGGGAGGGTATACCGTCATTCCATTCGCGCGTTCCTGTGCGACGGCATTCATGGTCTCAATGAAATAGGTCTTTTCTTTTTCGCTGGCCAGCACATCATGCCAGGTAAGTGCATTTACCATTGCCGTTTCCTCGTCAAATTACCGACCGTTAGCTTAGCGATAATTGTTTCAGGCGAAAACCCTAAAAAAAATTGAAATTTTATTGTTTTTATTAGGCGACAATTACCCCGTCCGATTCGCGACAATTACTCTGGCCTGTTTGTAACCTTAGCGTCCCGTTTTTTCCCCACCCGGGAGAGGTTGTGGCGCTGAATATCAGGCAGGTCAGTTTTTACATGACTCAACGTAATAAAGGTCTTACCCAGGAAGCCGCTGCGGCTACTGCGGGCATCTCGGTCCGTTCAGGCCGGCGTATTGAAAAAGGACAGTGGCAACCGTTCGGGGAGCGACACTGGCGGACCCGCCAGGATCCTCTGGAGGATGTCTGGCTGAGCGACATTCTTCCCTTACTTGAATCCCGGCCGCAAATCTCGCCGGCAACGGTTCTTGAGTATCTGCAGGAGAAATATCCGGGCAAATATCCTGATAAGCTGCGCAGGACGTTACAG
>NZ_MRUL01000026.1 GCF_002006995.1 Izhakiella australiensis
CGCGGAATTCAGGCGAATGCTGCTTACGGGGGTTCTTACTGGTTGATACGGATTTTGTCATGTGAGCTACCTCTGGTTGAGAGTTTACTCACTTAGTCGCGTGTCCACTAATGGTGGGTAAGATCAAATACCGATCTTTACAGGCTGTGGAAACCGATTTTGGCTGATAAGACGATAAATCCAAGCCTTACCAAATCCGGTTTTATTCATCACTTCTGACAGGCGGATAAGACGTGTGCATGGCTGATTCATGGTATTTCCCTCATCTATGTTGACGGAAATGAATATACGATTGAATCACCAGCAAAAAGAGCGACCTTCAGATCGCCAAGGGTATGGATATCAGTCTTTATCAGAATCCGCGATTTTCATCACGTCTGAAACTCTGATGTTTTTGAGATGACTGTTTTTGTTGATGAACAGATGGAACTGACGGATGAAAGGTATACTGGCTGCTTTTATCGCCAGTGGTCTGTCTGTGTCCCGAATTTGGTGATTGAGGCGGGTCTGTTCTTCATCATCATCGTCGGTGTAAAGGAGGCGTGAAAGTCGATCTTCTGATATGCGAACCTTGTGCAGAGTAGACCATACAAGGATGTCAATCATGGGTATGAGTCTGTAGTTGATGATTTTCTTGATGGTTCCATAGCCAAACCTGATCGAATCAGATGTATCGGCTTCAATGCCCCGTACTTTACGCCATTGAGGTAGCGCGGCTTTCAAAGATTCAGCTATTTCCTCATCAGTTCCATTCGCAAGGTCTATTTCGACCATGACAGTATCTCTGAACAGCTTAGGGAGAGCTTCGGATACAGGGCTATCGAGAAATTCACGGTTAACCGAATACTCATCACTTCCATCCCAGAAAAATAATGAATTCCGTAATCCAACGATGCTGAGCTGAGCCAGCCGTTCTGTCGTGGTCAAAAAGAAATGTGGGGGTTGGTAAAGGGTGTCCTCTCTCGTGAGGTATCCGAGATGTTGCTCTGTAATAAGAAACGGTTTTCCGCTGAAAATTCGGTCAATATAGAGGTTCACGGCTTTCGCTTCGAATTCCTCATGATAAGGCTTAAAGAACAGTGTCCTTGCAAGCAGCTCATGGTAAAGCTGTATGAGAGTCAGATCTTCAAATCCTCGATAGGTATTGATATCCAACCATTTTTTAACTTCTTTGGTGTGTTCCGTTGACCAGTTTCTCATGATTGCCATTTGGTGCCTTTGTTATTCCATTCAGAAATGGATAGTTGAACTCATCTGAGCGACCAGAAGCAATAATTATAAAAAATGCAGTCATAAAAAAGAGCTACGCTCTACCGAGACATAGCCCTTAGTTCAGCATCAGCTTCCTCTATGCACGTCGATTAAACGTCCCATGCATCACATTGCCACCATTCTCAAGGCTATCCATATAGTCAGCATACCATTGCAGCATCTCACGTCTGCCATCAAGATATTGCGCATGGTTATAGGTACCACGGATAGCATTCTTATCAAGATGCGCAAGCTGGGTTTCAATCCATGCGGTGTTGTAGCCTTGTTCATGAAGAACGGTGCTCATGGTATGACGGAATCCATGCCCCGTAACGCGGCCGGTATAGCCAATTCGCTTAAACACCTGATTGATACTGGCTTCGCTCATTGTTTTACTTGGATCATTACGACCGGGGAACATTAGATGAAAATTACCAGTCATTGCCCTGATTTTTTCAATAATTTCCAATGCCTGCACGGATAACGGAACAATATGAGGACGCCGCATTTTCATGCGTTCGGCAGAAATTTCCCATAACCCTTTATCAGTATAAATTTCAGACCATAACGCACCACGTAATTCACCCGTTCGAACACCAGTGATGATCATTAGTCGGGCGGCTAACACTACCAACTCACTACCAGAGTAGCCAGCAAGGGCTTTAAAAAAGGCTGGAAGCTCCTCAATGGTCAGGAATGGATAATGTTTAGACTCATGCCCCTGCATAGCACTGGTGAGATCTGGTGCGGGGTTATACTCGGCTCTGCCTGTAACTATGGCGTAGCGAAACACTTCACCACACCGCTGACGTACTTTCTTAGCTTTCTCAGTCGCACCTCGCTCTTCCATCTTTTTAAGCACGTTAAGCAATTCCAACGGCTTGATGTCTGCAACAGGACGTTGACCGATGAACGGGAAGACATCTTTGTTGAAGGCTTCAAGAATGTCAGAGGCATATCCCGCAGACCATTTCTTCACTTTCATGTTGTGCCATTCGAGCGCAATTTGCTGAAAGGTGTTTTTTACTTCTTCGATTTGGGCTAGTTTGCTTTCTTTCTTAAACGCACTCGGATCAACGCCATTAACCAGCAGCTTTTTAGCATCATCTCTTTTGCTTCTGGCATCAGCTAAGGTAATGGTCGGGTAAACACCAAACACCACACGTTTTTCTTTACCTGCGATACGGTATTTCATGCGCCAGCTTTTGGTGCCGTTAGGGAACACCTCCAGATACATGCCCCCACCATCTGCTAACTTATAGGGTTTATCTTTAGGCTTGGCAGTCTCGACCTGTCTGGCATTGAGCTTCATTTGGGGGCATCTCCTCTAGACCGAATACAACATGCCCCCACCGATGCCCCCAACTCACCGTAGATTTTCGTGAACGTGAGTAGACGAGCAGAGACAACAAGGGCCGTGAAACGGCGTATTATAAGGATTTAAAGGGTGTTTGAGTAGACTTAGGGAGACGTTAAAATAGGTAGGATGGTGCCGATAATAGGAGTCGAACCTACGACCTTCGCATTACGAATGCGCTGCTCTACCAACTGAGCTATATCGGCGTACCGGGGGGAAACAACGCTGAATACGGTAAAAAAATTGCCGGGATGAGTCAATAGCGGCTGGTGCGAGTGCGCTTTTTCCCGGCAATATTTGTCTGTTTTTACGCCTGTCGGTGCCGGGCAGCTCCCCGGCCCTCGCCGACCGGAGAAAAGCGTTTAGCCGCAGATAACGCCTGAGGGTTACGCTTCCCTGCCCCCGATCGTGAATGGCGCTTAGCTGCGCAGCGTGTCCTGGCCGAAAGCGACCCATTTGTAGGTTGTCAGCGCTTCCAGCCCCATCGGGCCGCGCGCGTGCAGCTTCTGGGTACTGACGGCAACCTCGGCGCCAAGGCCGAACTGGCCGCCATCGGTGAAGCGCGTGCTGGCGTTGACAAAGACCGCCGCCGAGTCCACCTGGCTGACAAAACGCTCGGCGTTGGCGATGCTGCGCGTCAGGATAGCATCAGAGTGCTGGGTGCTGTATTCGCGAATATGGGCCACCGCTTCGTCGATGTCATCAACCAGCTTAACGTTGAGGTCCAGTGACAGCCATTCGTCGCGGTATTCGCTGTCCTGCACGGCGCTGACCGCCGCCGGGCCGGATTGCAGTGGCGCGATAGCGTTGCCGTCTGCGTGCAGCTTAATGTTTTCCTGCGCCATGCGGGCGCTGAACGGCACCAGAAAGCGCCCGGCAATATTGCGGTGTACCAGCAGGGTTTCCACCGAGTTGCAGGCGCTGGGGCGCTGTTTTTTGGCGTTGACGATGATATCCAGCGCCGCCTCGGTTTCCATACTTTCATCAACAAAAATATGACAAACGCCGATGCCCCCGGAGATAACCGGAATAGTCGAGTTTTCGCGGCACAGCTTGTGTAATCCGGCGCCGCCGCGTGGGATCAGCATATCGATGTAGCGATCCAGCTTCAGCATCTGATTAACCAGCTCGCGGTCAGGATTTTCGATCGCCTGAATCGCGCTTTTCGGTAAGCCATGCTTTTCCAGGGCGCGCTGAATAACCTGCACCGTGGCGGCATTGGTGCGGTATGTCTCTTTTCCGCCGCGCAGAATAGCAGCATTGCCGGTTTTCAGGCACAGCGAGGCGACGTCGACGGTGACGTTTGGTCGCGCTTCATAAATCACGCCAACCACGCCCAGTGGCACGCGGCGGCGTTCAATGCGCAGACCGCTGTCGAGCAGGCCTCCGTCGATTATCTGTCCAACCGGATCCGCTAGCTGGCACACCTGGCGCACGTCGCTGGCGATGCCCTGTAAACGGGCCGGATTGAGCATCAGTCGGTCAAGCAGCGCAGCACTCATGCCGTTCTGGCGCGCATCCGCCAAATCCTGCTCGTTGGCGCTAAGAATAATCGCGCTGTCCGCTTCAAGCTGGTCGGCAATGGTCATCAGCACCTGATTTTTTTCTGCACTGGAAAGCTGCACTATCTGGTAAGACGCTTTTTTCGCAGCCTGCCCCATTTTTTCAAGCATTTTCGGCCCCTTTAACTGACGATCATATCGTCGCGGTGAACGGCAACAGGACCGTATTCATAGCCCAGAATATCGCTGATTTGCTGGGAGTGATGCCCGGCAATCATTCGCATGGCGTCGCTATTGTAACGTGATACGCCGTGGGCGACATCCCGTCCTTGCAGGCTGCGGATGCGAATGACCTCGCCACGGGAGAAGTTGCCGCTGATGGTGCGAATCCCCTTTGGCAGCAGCGAGCTGCCCCGTTCCAGAATAGCGCTGATGGCACCGTCGTCCACGGTGATTTCCCCGGCGGGCGGCGCGCCGAAAATCCAGCGCTTACGGTTTTCCAGCGGGGTTTCCATGGCGTGAAAGCGGGTGCCAACCGGCGTACCGTCGATGACTTCGGCAATCACCCCGGCCTTGCTGCCGGCAGCAATAATGGTATCGATACCGGCACGGCAGGCAACGTCGGCTGCCTGCAGTTTGGTCGCCATGCCGCCGGTGCCTAATCCGGAGACGCTGTCACCGGCAATGGTGCGCAGCGCATCATCAATGCTGTGTACGTCGGCGATCAGCTGCGCCTGTGGGTTGTTACGCGGATCGGCGGTGAACAGACCGGGCTGATCGGTGAGCAGCAGTAATTTGTCCGCGCCGGCAAGGATGGCAGCCAGCGCCGACAGGTTGTCGTTGTCGCCGACCTTAATTTCAGCGGTGGCGACCGCATCGTTTTCGTTAATAACCGGCACGATATGGTTATCAAGCAATGCGCGCAGCGTGTCGCGGGCGTTAAGAAAACGCTCGCGATCTTCGAGGTCGGCGCGCGTCAGCAGCATCTGGCCGATGTGAATGCCATAGATGGAGAAAAGCTGTTCCCACAGTTGGATCAGGCGACTTTGCCCTACCGCCGCCAGCAGCTGTTTAGAGGCGATGGTCGGCGGCAGCTCCGGGTAGCCGAGATGTTCACGCCCTGCGGCCATTGCGCCGGAGGTGACAATCACAATACGGTGGCCGGCGGCGTGAAGCTGAGCGCACTGGCGCACCAGCTCCACTATATGGGCCCGATTTAACCGACGCGATCCGCCGGTCAGTACGCTGGTCCCCAGTTTGACTACCAGAGTCTGGCTGCTGCTCATTTTTTCCTGCCGTTGTTAAAAAAGTTATTGAGCAGACTTTTTATCAGGAGTAGCCGAGGAAACCAACCACTGCAAGGGGAAATGACAAAAATAGGACGACAGCCGCGAATAAAAAAAGTTCGAAAAAAACATATCCTGTAAAACTACGAAATAAAAGCGTCATCAAAAATAAGTAATATACGCCAGAACTCCGGACGGTGAGGACACACAAACCGCCGGTATAACAGCCTGTTAGGGCAAAAATTTTACTCATTGGGATCGATAGCAAATGCAAATGAAGAAGAGCGTTTTGGCAGCCGTCGTCGCTGCTCTGGCCGTATCTGCCGGCGCTAACGCGGCAGAAGTGTATAACAAAGACGGTAACAAGCTGGACTTCTACGGCAAACTGAAAGCCATGCACTACTTCAGCGACAATAATGGCAGCAATGGCGACAAGTCTTATGCCCGTATCGGCTTTAAGGGCCAGACTAAAATTAACGATGATATGACCGGTTACGGCCAGTGGGAATATCAGTACAACCTGAACAACTCTGAAGGCTCCGACGCCAACAACGGCAACAAAACCCGCCTCGGCTTTGCCGGTCTGAAATTTGGCGATGCCGGTTCATTTGATTACGGCCGCAACTACGGCGTGCTGTATGACGTTGAAGGCTGGACCGATATGTTCCCGGAATTCGGCGGCGACGGCACGGCCCGCGCGGATAACTTTATGACCCAGCGCGCAACCGGCGTGGCAACCTACCGCAACAGCAATTTCTTCGGCCTGATCCCCGGCCTGAAATTCGCTCTGCAGTACCAGGGTAAAAACAGCGCCGATACGGCTAACGCCCGCGGTACCACCACCGGTAACGGCGACGGTTACGGCATTTCATTATCCTATGCCATTCTGGATACCGGCCTGTCAGTCGGCGGTGCTTATACCTCTTCTGACCGTACCACCCAGCAGCAGTCGCTGGTCTTTGGTCACGGCGATAAAGCCGATGCTTTCGGCGGCGGCATCAAGTATGACGCGGGCGGCCTCTACCTGGCGGCGATCTATACCCAGACGACCAACATGACGCCATTTACCACTACCAATGCCATTGCCGGCGTAACCAACAGCACGTCCAGCAGCTACACCGGCCTGGCGAATAAAGCGACAAACATTGAATTGGTTGCGCAGTACCAGTTCGACTTCGGCCTGCGTCCGTCAATCGGCTACGTGCAGACCAAAGGCCACGACATTGAGCGCGGCATTGGCGATGCAGACCTGGTTAAATATATTGATGTGGGCGCCACTTATTACTTCAACAAAAACATGTCAGCCATGGTTGACTACAAAATCAACCAGCTGAGCGACGATAACAAGCTGGCGCTGAATAACGACGACGTCGTCGCCGTTGGCATGACCTATCAGTTCTGATGTACCCGCTGCGCCTTGCCACGGGCGTAGCGTTCACTCTGGCGTTATGTGTCTGTAAACAAGGCTGGAATTTCCAGCCTTTTCTATTCGCTGACGGCGCTGCCCGGTGGCAATCTCTCTGCCGAATTACGCCTCAGCGCTTAACGCTACCGGTTTATCGTTAAAATCTGCCGCCGGCTTCAGCGCCAGCTTGTGCTCCGCCAGCAGAGCTTTCAGACGCTGATGGAAATCACGTAGCGTTTCTTCCAGCCGCTTATTATTGTCTTTGCCCTTGACCGCCGTTTCCTGCCACAGCCCTTCTTTATCGAACAGGCCAAAGTAGTATTTGTAGGTGAAGTGATCTTCTTTAGCGTCCAGCTCCATCCACCAGCCCCAGAACTCACGGCTTTCCGGTGCAGGCTTAACGTTCACGCATACGGCCAGACAGTCGAAAAAAAAGTGATTGCCTTCGCATTTGCCTTCACGAATATAGGGCCCCAGCGCGGTGAACTGTTTAATAAATTTACTTCGCAGGTGTCCACTTGGTAAGGTCATTTAGCGCGTTCCTGTTATGAGTCAATGAGTAATGCCAATCAATAGTAGCAACTCAGGCGCCGACGCGCTTCGCTATCCATTCAGAAATTTGCTGTAAAGCATGCTGAAAGCTGCGCATCACCGGTGAGGCCGGAATGCTCAGCAGCGTCCCCTGTGCTGAAGACTGGCTTATCAGTCGCGATTCGGATTCCGGACTAAAGGGATCGCCGGGCCAGAAACAGGACAGCATCGGCGTGGCGCAGCGCCGTCCCAGCAGTCCCTGGACCTTTAACGAATAGCAGTTTAACTCGCGACGCAGCGCTTCATCGCTGGCATAAGTCATCCCCAGACGGCTGGCAAGTAAATCGGCATACATATCCGGTATCGCATCCTGCTGACCGGGGTCGCTTAGCAAGCTGTGAACGATCGGCCCCATGCAGGCGACGCCCTTCAGCCTTGGCGCTTCAAGGTAGGCCAGACGCACCGCAATGCTGGCGCCAAACCGGTAGCCGAATGCCGCCACCCGCGTATGGTCAATCCAGGGGATATCCGTAAGCTGCCTGAGTACCTGCTGATGAAGAAAACTAGCATCTTCGGTCAGCTTCCACCTGGCGGAAAAGCCGACGGACGGCACATCAATGGTCAGCATCGCCAGCCCCAGCGGGGCCAGATAATCGTGAAACAAGCGATAATGATCGCTTTGCAACGCATCAAGCGCGCCGCAGATTAGCACCGTGGGATAAGGCGCGCTGACACCGGCCGGCATATGTAAAAAACCGTTCACGGCCGTGCCGCCGGGAATATTGAAGCTCAGCTCTTTCAGTTCGCCGGGCAAAAAGCGGGCGGCCTGCTCATAGGCCCGATTAGCCAGAACCTGCGCCTGATCGGCCAGCTGATCGCCTTTCAGATAGGGATAGCCCGCGAGGCTGAACAGCGTCGCCGCCCGCATCCAGCAGTCGCCCGCCTGATTATTATCCAGCAGCTGGGCTTTATCCTGCCACTGCGCGGCCTGCTGCGACCATTCATATATCCAGTTACCGTTACGGTAGCCGATAACGGTGTCCAGCTGGTGCTCGCGGGTACGCTCTTCCTGGCTGGTAGCAATGCGCGCCAGCACTTCGCTCAGTTCAATCGGCGAGATGCCGCGCCAAATCCACAGCAAGCGGTTAATCATGCGATACCAGCTGTGCTGATTTTCCCCGTCGAGGGCGGTGTGGATCGCGCCGGGATGAGGATGGGACTGGCGGCGGATTAAAGAAGAGGTTTCAGGGTGCTTAAAGCGGGGTTTAAAGAGTTCTTCGCTGAGATTTTTTGACGTCACTATCAGACCTCCCCGGATAGCGTATGACACCGACAGACTGCCGAACCTGGTGGCGCAAAACGCGAATCGGTAAGCAAGGCGCCCGCTCATACACAATGTTCAGTAAACCTGAACCATAACGCAATAAGCGAGCGACGTCCTGATCGATGTCAATCAGCTCTTAACGATCGGCGGAACGTAAACCACGCCCATATCCCAAGGCTGCTCAATCCAGGTGTTCTGCGGGATATCGACCTGATAATCGTCAACCAGCGGCCGACCGGCCGGCTTGGCGAAAACGGTAATAAAACGCGCTTTGGGATACATTTCGCGGATCGCCTGGGCGGTGCCGCCGGTATCGACCAGATCGTCAACCACGATGAAGCCTTCGCCGTCACCCTCTGCGCGCTTGAGGATATGCATATCACGCTGATTATCGTGATCGTAGCTGGAAATACATACCGTATCGACGTAGCGAATATTCAGCTCGCGAGCCAGCAGAGAAGCAGGAACCAGTCCGCCACGGCTGACGGCAATGATGCCTTTCCATTGTGATACCGGCAGCAAACGCTGGGCGAGTTGGCGGACATGAATTTGCAGCATATCCCAGGTGACGACGTATTTTTCACTCATAGAAGGATCCCGACCAGAAGCACTGGCTAACAAAGCACAGTGGGAAAGATTGCGCGAGATTATAGTGATCTGAACGGTGAAAAACCAGTACGACACCCGCTACGCTGTGACTTTTTTCGCTGGCGCAAACAAGCGCAACTGCTGAAACAGTGGTATTCTTGGCGGCCTGGTGCCGGCCCGTCGCCGGCAGGTTTTATTTAAATATTAACGCTAGCTGATTGCCTGGTCATCGGCGCCGGGTAACGGTTAAACAGGAGACCGATCGTGTCTGAATTGTCTCAACTCTCACCACAGCCGCTGTGGGACATTTTTGCCAAAATTTGCGCTATCCCCCATCCCTCTTTTCATGAAGAAGCGTTGGCGACGCATATTGTTTCCTGGGCGCAGGAGAAAGGGTTATTTGCCGAGCGCGACGCCGTCGGCAATATTCTGATCCGCAAACCTGCCAGCAGCGGCCTGGAGCATCTGAAGCCGGTCGCGCTGCAGGCGCACCTTGATATGGTGCCGCAGAAAAATAACGATACTCAGCATGATTTCACCAAAGACCCGATCCAGCCGTGGGTTGATGGTGAATGGGTAAAAGCGCGGGGTACGACCCTGGGCGCCGACAACGGTATCGGCATGGCCTCGGCGCTGGCGGTGCTGGCTGATGACAGCGTTGAGCATGGCCCGCTGGAAGTGTTGCTGACCATGACCGAAGAGACCGGCATGGACGGCGCCTTCGGCCTCCAGCCTGGCTGGCTGCAAGCGGAAATTTTGATTAACACCGACTCTGAAGAGGAAGGCGAAGTTTATATGGGCTGCGCCGGCGGCATCGATTTTACTTCGACGCTGAAGCTGGAGCGTGAAGCGCTGCCGGCAGATTACCAGACGGTGAAGCTGACAATAAAAGGGCTGCGCGGCGGTCACTCCGGCGCCGATATTCATATGGGCCTCGGCAACGCCAACAAGCTGCTGGCGCGCTTTTTGTTTGCCCATGCCCGCTCGCTGGACTTGCGTTTACTCGATCTGAGCGGCGGCACACTGCGTAATGCCATCCCACGCGAAGCCTTCGCCACGCTGGCGGTCGCTGCGGATAAGCATCAGGCATTGAAAGAGGCGGCGCAGGCGTATCTTGCCACGTTGAAAAATGAAGCCAGCCCGCTGGATAAAAATCTGACCGTGCTGGTTGAAAGCGTAGAAAGCAATGCCCGCCCGCTGAAAAACGGCTGCCGCGACCGCTTTGTTTCGCTGCTGAACAGCACGCCAAACGGCGTTATTCGCAACTCTGACGTGATGAAAGGCGTGGTGGAAACCTCGCTGAATATCGGCGTAGTGACCTTTGATGAACAACAGGCCAGCATTAACTGCCTGATCCGTTCGCTGATCGACAGCGGTAAGGATTACGTTGTGGAAATGCTCACCTCACTTGGCGAACTGGCAGGTGCCACGACCATGCCAAAGGGCGGCTATCCCGGCTGGCAGCCGGACGCCAATTCACCGGTGATGGAGTTGGTGCGGGAAACTTACCACAAGCTGTTTAACAAAATGCCCAATATTCAGGTGATCCACGCCGGCCTTGAATGCGGTCTGTTTAAGAAACCCTATCCGGATATGGATATGGTGTCGATTGGCCCAACCATCACCGGTCCCCACTCGCCAGATGAGCAGGTGCATATCGCCAGCGTCGGCCTTTACTGGCAGCTGCTGACGGCGCTGCTGAAGGCCATTCCGGCAAAATAGTCGTCCGCCGGCGATAGCCAGCGCAGAGATAAAAACGCCGGCCGGTTCCTGAGCATCGCCTCGGGGAGCGGCTGGCGCTTTCTTTTCCCGGCGGCTGGGCTCAGCAGCGTGACGTACAACCGCTCAAGCCGCAGGCATGGGCGCAGACTTATAGCCTCGATAAGTCGCTGACCTTCCATCTGCGAATTCAGCAAGGTTTATGCAAACCGCTCAAGCCGCAAGCTTATAGCCCCGATAAGTCGCTGACCTTCCATCTGCGGATTCAGCAGGGTTTATGCCAATCGCTCAAGCCGCAGGCTTATAGCCCCAGAAGTAGCTGACGTTCAAGCTGCGGATTCAGCAGGGTTACGTGCAATCCCACCAGCCGCACTCCGCGCCCCGCCCGACGCTGGTCCCAGGTTTTGCGCGCCACGGCAATCAAATCCTCTTTATTCAACTCCGGCCAGACGTGTTCCTGGGTGGTAAGCTGGAAATCGTTAAATTTTAGCTTTACGCCCTGCCGGGCGATCTGCCGATCGGGTTTGATTTGCGTCAGCCGCCGCGCCAGTTCGTCATACAGCTGGTCAATAATCTCAAGGCAGTCCTCCCAGCTGTGAATATCCTCGGCCAGCGTACGCTCGACGCCAAGGGATTTACGCAACCGTTCGGTGACCACTTCGCGTTCATCCACCCCGTGGCTGCGCTCCCAAAGCACGCGACCAAACTTGCCAAAGCGGCGCAGCAGCAGCGCCAGATCGGAGCGCTGAACGTCGGCGCAGGTATGCAGACCCATCTCCGCGAGTTTTTTTGCCGTTACCTTGCCGACGCCCGGAATCTTCGCCAGCGGCAGCGCCAGCAGAAACTCCGACACCTGCTGAGGGGTAATCACGTATTGCCCGTTCGGTTTATTCATGTCGGAGGCAATTTTTGCCAGAAACTTAATCGGCGCAATGCCGGCCGAAGCGGTCAGTTCCAGTTCACGCCAGATGGTCTGGCGTATTTCATCGGCGATGCGCGTGGCCGATCCCTGACAGTGCTGGCTTTCGCTAACGTCGAGATAGGCCTCGTCAAGGGAAAGCGGCTCCACCAGAGAGGTATAGCGGGTAAAGATTTCACGGATGTGGCTGCTGGCCGCTTTGTAGGCGTCAAAACGGCCGGGGATCAGCTTCAGGTGGGGGCAGAGCTTTAACGCCATGGCGGTTGACATAGCGCTGTGAACGCCATATTTACGCGCCGGATAATTGGCGGTGCTGATTACGCCGCGCGCTTCGCGGCTGCCGCCGATGGCAATCGGAATATCGCGCAGGCTGGGATCGTCACGCATTTCAACTGCGGCATAAAAGCAGTCCATATCGACGTGAATAATTTTACGCATACCCCCTCCGCAACCACTGGATAAGTATACAGCATAAAAAGGGCGCCGCAAGGATGCTGACGATAAGCCGGGCCATTCAATTAAGGGAATAAGCCACAAAATTAAAATTACGCCAATTTTTGACGCACTGTTGCTTGCTAAAAAAACACACAATGATAATGTTGCGCTGCGGTAGCGGAAAACTCCGATATCGCAAGAGCAGCGCGCTTTCGGCGCCGATTACATACGCATTTCAAGGAAATATGATGGGCAAAATCGCATTGCTGTTTGCGATGATCTTCCTGCCGGCCATTTGTCTGGCCAGCCTCCCCGATCCGTCTTCACCGCTGGCCCCCGTCAGTAAAGAGCTCAAGAAGCAGCTACTGGGGACGCCGGTTTATATTCAGATATTTAAGCAAGAACGCACCCTTGAACTGTATGGCAAAGTCGGTAACGAATATCGCCTGCTCGACAGCTATCGCATCTGCAATTTCTCTGGCGGTCTCGGCCCGAAACGGCGCCCGGGAGATTTTAAAAGTCCGGAAGGATTTTACAGCGTCGGCCTGTCGCAGCTGAAGCCGGACAGCCATTTCTACCGGGCGATAAATATTGGTTTTCCTAACCAGTACGATCGCGAGAAAGGCTATGAAGGCAAGTATCTGATGATTCACGGCGCCTGCGTTTCCGTTGGCTGCTACGCGATGACCGATGCCTATATCCAGGATATTTATGATTATGTCGCTGCGGCGCTGCACAACGGTCAGCCACGCGTGGACATCAGCATTTATCCGTTCCGCATGACTGAAAATAATATGCAGCACCACCGCAACTCAATTTACTACAGCTTCTGGCAGCAGCTGCAGCCGGCCTATGCGCAGTTTGTCAAAACGCATCTGCCGCCTGCAGTCAACGTCAGCGACGGCAAATATGTGCTGAACGGCAGTACCCCAGGCGCGCCGTTCTCTCCGGCACCGGCTTCAGCACTGGCGCTCACCCAGGCAGAATAGCGCCCACTCGCCGGGCGCAATGCGATGCCATGACTCATTGCCGGTTAGCGGCTGAGTTGCAATCACCGTGACCACGTCATTTGGCGTGGTCTGCTTCTGAAAGTCGATCTCCACATCCTGATCCAACAGCGTCGCTTTACCAAACGGCGCGCGGCGCGTGATCCAGTAAAGATTGGTCGAGCAGTAGGCCATCAGAAAGTTGCCATCTGACAGCAGCATATTAAACACGCCTTTGCTGCAAAGCTGCTGCGCCAGCTGAGCAACAAAGCGAAACACCGCCGGCCAGTTGCCCGGTGTGCGTGGGTAGCGGGTAGCCAGCTGATGCAGCAGCCAGCAAAAAGCGTGCTCGCTGTCGGTTTCTCCCACCGGACGGAAATAGCCGGTGTCCAGCCGACGATAGCCCTTTAGCTGTCCGTTGTGGGCATAGGTCCAGTTGCGTCCCCAGAGTTCGCGGGTAAAAGGATGGGTGTTTTCCAGCGCGACTTTGCCACGGTTGGCCTGACGAATATGCGCCACCACGGCGCAGGATTTAATCGGGTATTCCTGCACAAGGCGCGCAATCGGCGAATTAAAGCTCGGTTGAGGATCCTTAAACGTCCGGCAGCCTTTGCCTTCGTAAAAGGTGATCCCCCAACCGTCTTTATGCGGCCCGGTGCCGCCACCGCGCTGTATCAGCCCGGTAAAACTAAAACAGATATCCGTCGGGACATTGGCACTCATCCCAAGCAATTCGCACATGCTACCACCTTAAACCACCGGCAAAAGAGTATCGCTAAATTAACCAGTCAGGGAGGCAGCCTGAGCGCAAGCAGCCTGACGCTTCGGCTACCTGGCGCACCACACCTGGCCTGCGCTCCGCTGGCGTTCAGGCCCGTTTACAGCCTGAAAGGCTTATTTAACCATTTCTTTTTCGACCAGTAACATCAGAATATGTATGACCTTAATGTGAATTTCCTGAATACGGTCGGCGTAGCCAAAGTGGGGAACGCGAATTTCAATATCCGCCAGGCCGTTCATCTTGCCGCCGTCTTTACCGGTCAGCGCAATAACCTTCATCCCCTGCTTTTTCGCCGCCTCAATCGCCTTGATAATATTGACCGAATTACCCGAGGTCGACAGGCCCAGTAAGACGTCACCGCCGCGGCCTACCGCTTCAACATAGCGTGAGAAGACATAGTCGTAGCCAAAGTCGTTGCTGACGCAGGAGAGATGGCTGACATCTGAAATGGCAATTGCCGGATAGCCGGGACGATTTTCCCGATAGCGTCCGGTCAGCTCTTCGGCAAAATGCATAGCATCGCAGTGGGAGCCGCCGTTGCCGCATGAGAGCACTTTTCCTCCGGCTTTAAATGCATCGGCCAGCATTACCGCCGCACGTTGAATGGCGTGAATATTGGCATCATTACTTAAAAACGCGTTCAGCGTTTCCGCCGCTTCGTTCAGTTCAGAGCGGATAATATCCTGGTACATAGCGAGGGCCTTCCTTCTCAAGAAATATCATATGCAGTGTAACCAAATGCCTGAGGCGCGCAAAGCGCTACGGCTAGCCTGGCGGATGTATTCATCTCACTAATGGAGTGTGAGCCAGGTTGTAATTATCATGTAAATATATTGCTAACGGAAAGGATCTCATCTAAACCTGTACTCAACAGGTCAGACCTCTTATGACTTAGGGAGTAGGTTATGTTGCTTATCAGTATTGTTGCGACGATCGTGTTGATCGGCGTGTTGTTTTATCACCGTGTTACCCTGGCGCTCAGCAGCGCGACCTTGCTGATCTGGACGGCGCTGATGGCCGCACTGCATCTCTGGACGCCGTGGCTGCTGCTGCCGCTGGCTATTATTCTGCTGCCGTTCAACCTGCTCAGCCTGCGCCGGGCGATGTTTTCTAAATCGGTTATGCATACCTTCCAGAAAGTGATGCCGCCCATGTCGCGTACTGAAAAAGAGGCGATTGACGCAGGCACCACCTGGTGGGAAGGCGAACTATTTCGCGGCAATCCCGACTGGAAAACCCTGCACGACTATCCGCAGCCGCGTTTGTCAGCGGAAGAGCAAGCCTTTATTGATGGCCCGGTGGAAGAAGCCTGCCGCATGGCTAATGACTTCGCCATTACTCACGAAATGGCCGATCTCCCGCCTGAACTGTGGGCGTACCTGAAAGAGCACCGCTTTTTCGCCATGATCATTAAAAAAGAGTATGGCGGCCTGGAATTCTCCGCTTACGCCCAGTCGCGCGTATTGCAGAAACTGGCTGGCGTCTCCGGTATCCTGGCGATCACCGTTGGCGTACCAAATTCCCTTGGTCCGGGCGAGCTGCTGCAGCATTACGGCACCGAAGAGCAAAAAGATCACTATCTGCCTCGTCTGGCGCGCGGCCAGGAGATCCCCTGCTTTGCCTTAACCAGCCCGGAAGCCGGTTCCGATGCCGGCGCTATCCCGGATACCGGGGTGGTTTGTATGGGCGACTGGCAGGGTAAACAGGTACTGGGTATGCGCCTGACCTGGAATAAGCGCTACATCACTCTGGCGCCGATTGCTACCGTGCTGGGCCTGGCGTTCAAACTCTCCGATCCCGACCACCTGCTGGGTGAAACTGAGGAGCTGGGTATTACCTGCGCGCTGATCCCGACGGTCACGCCGGGCGTTGAGATTGGCAGGCGCCACTTTCCGCTGAACGTTCCGTTCCAGAACGGGCCGACGCGCGGTAAGGACATCTTTGTACCGATTGATTACATTATCGGCGGTCCCAAAATGGCCGGACAGGGCTGGCGTATGCTGGTTGAATGTCTCTCGGTTGGACGCGGCATCACCCTGCCCTCCAACGCCACCGGCAGCCTGAAATCTGTGGCAATGGCGATCGGGGCTTATGCCCACATCCGCCGCCAGTTCAGGATCTCTATCGGTAAGATGGAAGGGATTGAAGAGCCGCTGGCGCGCATTGCTGGCAATGCGTATGCCCTCGATGCCGCCGCGACGTTGATCACCTACGGCATTATGCTCGGCGAAAAACCGGCGGTACTGTCGGCGATCGTTAAACATCACTGTACCCACCGCAGCCAGCGGGCAATTATCGATGCGATGGATATCGCTGGCGGTAAAGGCATCATGCTGGGCGATAATAACTTCCTTGCCCGTGCCTATCAGGGCGCGCCGATAGCCATTACCGTTGAAGGCGCCAACATCCTGACCCGCAGCATGATTATTTTTGGTCAGGGCGCGATCCGCTGTCATCCTTTCGTGCTGAAAGAGATGGCTGCCGCGCAGAATCATGATGTTAAAGCCTTTGATCAGGCGCTGTTCAGTCATATCGGCCACGTTGGCAGCAATAAAGTGCGCAGCTTCTGGCTCGGCCTGACCGCCGGCCTGACCAGCCGCACACCGACTCGCGACGCGACGCGCCGTTACTATCAGCATCTGAACCGTATCAGCGCTAACCTGGCTTTTATGGCGGATATTTCGATGGCCGCGCTCGGCGGCAGCCTGAAACGACGTGAGCGTATCTCCGCGCGCCTCGGCGACGTGCTGAGCCAGCTGTTTATTGCTTCCGCTGCCCTGAAACGCTATGACGATGAGGGCCGCCAGAGTGCCGATCTGCCGCTGGTTCACTGGAGCGTGCAGGATGCGCTGTATCAGGCGGAAACGGCCATTGACGATCTGCTGCGCAACTTCCCGAACCGGGCGATGGCGGGCCTGATGCGCCTGGTGATTTTCCCGACCGGACGCCACTGCCGCGCGCCGTCAGACAAGCTTGATCATCAGCTGGCTAAAATCCTTCAGCAGCCTTCTGCTACCCGCAGCCGCATTGGTCGTGGGCAATATCTCACCCCGAGCGAATACAATCCGGCGGGACAGATGGAAGAAGCGCTGGCGCATATCATGGAAGCGGAAGCGATCCATCAGCGTCTGTGCAAGCAGCTGCAGAAGAATCTGCCGTTTACCCGCCTTGACGAGCTGGGTCAGCAATGGCTGGCAAATCAGCTGATTAATCAGCAAGAGGCCGACATTCTGGCGAGGGCGGAAGCCAGCCGACTGCGCAGCATCAACGTTGATGATTTTGAACCGGAAGCGTTAGCGACCCAGCCGGTAAAAAAGCCGCAAAAAGCACCGAAGGTTGAAGCCGCCTGAAGTTAAAGTACCGACTGCTCGCTCTGTTCGATCATCGCCAGAGCGAGCCCCTGAGCCGGGTCGAAGGTTTGCTGCATAAACAGCAGCTGAGTATTCTGCCAGGTAAAACTTAACGTCTGCGCTTTTGCTGCCTCGCACGCCGCGTCACTGAACGCGGCGCTTTTATTCCAGGGGGCGTCCACCACAATCACCGCCGGATTAAGCAGCAGCATAATCTGACTCAGCGCTCTGCCAAGCCAGGTCCCGGCCTGATGCATCACTTCATCCACCTGCTGCGGATCGCGCTCCCGCGTGTGCCAGCTTAATCCCGGCGCCAGGCTCGCCAGCCGCTGTTCAATCGCCGGCACGCTGATTACCGCCTCCAGGCAGCCGCGCTGACCGCAGCGACAGGCCGGTCCATCATACTCGACCATCAGATGGCCGGCCTCGCCCGCCGTCCAGCTGTTGCCAGTATAAATATCGCTGCCGTTAACCAGCGCGCCGCCGACGCCTTCGCCGACGCGCAGGTAAAAGCGACTGCGGTCTGCTGGCAGTCGGTCATGCTGCAAGGAGAGCAGCGCGGCGGCTTTAACGATGTTCATGGCCGCCACGGGAACAGAAAGATTAAGCGAGCTAAGCAGGTCAACATTGCGCCAGCCGAGATGGGAAGAAAGGTGCAGTATGCCGCCGCGCGGATCGACAATGCCGGGGAAGCCAAAGCCGATCCCCAGCAGTCCGGGGTGGTCGCTCGCCAGCTGCGACGCCAGCTGCGCAAGACGCTCAAGCACCGGCTGCGGGCTGCCGGTTTCCAGCGTTTCCTGCCCCTGCGCGAGCGGCCGGGAGAAATAATCACAGACCATCCAGCGCAGCTGATGGCGTTCAACCATGATGCCGGCGCTTTTTAATACCTGTGCTTCCAGCGCGATGCGGATTTTCGGCCGTCCGGCGCTTCTTCCGGCCAGCGCCCCGCGCTCGCTGACCCAGCCGCGGGCGATCAGCTCATCGACAATCAGCGAAACGGTATTTTTACTCAGCGCCAGCGCTTCGGCCAGGTCCTGGCGGGTGGTCTCCCTGACCTGACGCAGCGCTGCCAGCAGCCTTTTTTCGTTATGCAGGCGCAGCAACGCCGGTCCCTTCCCCGATTCTTTAAACATGCGGCGTGTTACTCGTTACCTGGAGTGGCAACCAGTCTGGCAGCCTGTGCGCCCGCAGCGCAAGCGACTTTTTCTCCTCCTTTCCAGCAGGCTTGCAGATGAAGGCCGCCGGAATCTTCGGTTAACAGCGAGACAACATCGGCCGGCGCGCCGACGCGTAGCGCCGCCGGCGCCAGGCCCATCAGCGCGGCCGGACGCGCCGAGGCCATCGCTACCGCCTCAGAAATGGTTGCCAGCCCGTGACGATAAAGATGGCTGACGCCATCCAGCAGCCCGCGCGCCGAGCCAGCTAACAGCGCCGGATTCTGCGCCATCGACAGCCGACGATTTTCACTCAGGATAACCCTGCCGCCAATGGGTGAATCGTAAGTACCGGGCGCCATACCGGCAAAACAGGTGACATCGCTGACCAGAAATGCCTGGCTGCCCTTCGCACGCAGAAAAACCTTCAGCACTTCGGCCGGCAAATGGTCGCCGTCGGCAATCAGCCCGGCGGCGAGGCCATCATGGGCCAGCTGCGACCAGATGTAATTGGGGTGGCGCGCCAGCTGCAAATGCGCGCCGTTGCCAAGGTGGGTCGACAGCGAGGCGCCGGCGGCGACCGCCTGGTCAATCTGCTGCGGCGTTGCCGCAGTATGACCAATCGAAACGGTCACCCCGCTGGCGACACAGCGGGCAATAAACTGCGGCGCTTGCGGCCATTCCGGCGAGAGCGTCAGCAGGCGGATGCGACCGCCGGCGGCGCGCTGCCAGCGCGCGAAAGTGGTAAAGTCGGGTGGCTGAATATGGCTGGCGGGATGCGCGCCACGCGGGCCGTCCTGCGGTGATAAAAACGGGCCTTCGAGGTGAATGCCGGCCACTGCGGCATTGATCACCGCATCCGCCTCACAGGCGCTGCGCAGCGCGCCGAGGGCCTGGGTAATTTCTTCATCGGAGGCGGTGATAACTGTCGGTAAAAAACGCGTTACGCCCTGCAGCCAGAGCTGCTGTACTACGTGACGCACGCCATCGGTGGTAAACGGGAAATGATTAAAATCGACGCCGTCATAGCCGTTAACCTGCAAATCCACCAGCCCCGGCGCCAGCCATGCCAGCGCCTCACGCTCTTCGATAGCGACGATTTCCGCAATCGCGCCGTTCTCAATATGCAGTGCGATTGGCGCGCCGCTGGCGACATCCCTGCCTTCAATACGCTCAGTCATGTTTCACTCCGGCAAAGGCCGCCGCATCGGTATATAGCGTACAGCCAGGGTGTTGACGCAGAATCGTGGCCGGACACGCCGTGCTGACCGGCTCCAGCAAGGTGGCGCGCACGGCCTGCCGTTTAGTGGCGCCGGGCACCATGCAGAATAAACGCTCGGCCGACAGCAGAGTCGGAATCGTCAGCGTCAGGGCATGCGTCGGCACCGCATCCATAGCGGCGAAGCAGCCGTCGTTAACCTGCTGCTGACGGCAGGCTTCGTCCAGTTCGACCACCTTCATCGCCTGCGGATCGCGAAAATCAGCCACCGGCGGATCGTTAAATGCCAGGTGACCGTTTTCACCGATGCCAAGGCAAACCATATCCAGCGGCTGAGCGTTAAGCGCCGCGATATAGCCCTGGCAAATTTCATCGGCATCGCCCTCGGTCGGTATCAGATGCACCTCGCCGGGCTTGACCAGATCAAATAAATGGCTTTGCAGATAGCGGGCAAAACGCTGTTCAGCCGCCGCCGGCAGCCCGAGGTATTCATCCATGTGAAAAGCCCGCACCCGCGCCCAGTCAATGTCCGACGCCGCCGCCAGCGTGGTGAGAAACTCATTTTGCGAAGGCGCCGCAGCAAAGATAATGGTTACCTGCGGCTGCTGGCTCAGGCGCTGTCGCAGCCAGCTCGCAGCCTGTTCGCCAGCCCTGGCGCCCAGGCTGGCGCGGTCGGGAAAGACTTCAACGTTTAGCTGCTCATAGCGCAGCGTAGTTATATCGGCACTCATGCTTTTCTCCTTTTTGCGCGCATTGTGGCATTTAAATCAGCGGGAGGATCGTTTTCCAGCGCCGCCAGCAGCGATTCAACTTCCGGGCGCGCCGGCACCGGTGAAAGCCAGCCCATCACGGCGAAAATCACCAGCGAAACCAGTACCGGACTGGCAACCAGTACTGCGGTGCTGACGCCGGTAAGAATAAACTTCACCAGCATAAAAGTGCCGACGCCGCCCGCCCAGGAGAGGATCGCCGCCGCCGCATGGCTTTTGCGAAACCAGGGCAGCAAACCCAGCAGCATCGGAATGGATATTGGACCCACCAGGCCGCCGAACCAGATAATCAGCAGCGACAGCACGCCGCCAAAACGGCTGGCGTTAAGCGCAATGATAAGCGTGGCGATAATAAACAGGGTGGCGGTGATGCGTGCAGCGATCAACGATGACTTGCCGCGACTGAAACGCTTTGGAAACAGCACCGGCAAAATGTCGCGTGTGACCACGGCGGTAATCGCATTGGCGTCAGACGAGGTCATCGACAGGGTGTGGGTAAACATGGCCACCAGCACCAGCCCAATCAGCCCGTTGGGCAGCAGCGACATCGCCATCACCGAATATGACCGCGAGGGATCATCAATGTTGGGAAACAGGATCGGCGCCGCCCACATCGGCCAGAACAGAATCACGGGCCAGATCAGATAAAGCACCGCAGACAGCAGCGCGGCTTTACGCGCCTCACGGCCGCCCGGCGAGGCGATAAAGCGCTGCGCCAGGTTCCAGGTGCCGCCGTTGTAGCTCAGGGTATAGATAACAAAATAAGCCAGAATAAAGCCGAGGGTGTATGGCTCCTGAATGATCTGCGTATGCTGCGCCGGCAGCCGATCCCAGATGGTGAACAGCTCACCGAAACCGCCCAGATGGATAGCCACCGCACCGACCATCACCAGCGCCGCGACGAACTGCACCACAAACTGGCCGAAGTCGTTACAGGCATCGGCCCACAGGCCGCCCATGACGGTGTAAAACAGGCTCAGACCGCCGGAAATACAGATGCCGGCGACCAAATCCAGCCCGGTGAATACGTTAATAATTAATGCAATTGCCGCCCATTTGGCACCGACGTCGAAAAGCTTAAGGAATACGCCGCTCCAGGCCAGTACCTGCTGCGTTGGCACGTTATAACGAGTGGCCAGATACTCCATCGGCGATTCAATATTCATATGAATACGCAGCCGCGCCCAGCGCGGTGCAAACAGCCAGGCTCCCAGCAGAACCGCAGCGGCAATAGGGAACGCCCACCAGAAATAGATGGTGATGCCATTGCGATAGGCCACCGCCGCGTAGGCCACAAACACCGCCGCGCTGTAGCCCGACATATGGTGAGACACGCCGGAAAGCCACCAGGGCATTTTGCCGCCGGCGGCGAAAAAATCTTTGGTACTGCCGACCCTGCGCATCGCCCAGAGCGTGATAAATACTATCATCAGCGCGTACAGCGCCATTACCAGATAATCAAGAGCGTTCATTGCCAACCCCGTGTTTCAGAATTTATTCACTCCGGCTGCTGCCGGATGCGTTATGGCGAGCTCCGTGGGAAGGGCAACCCGGTTCTCCGACCGGGTGAAATTAATTAATCCTAAGTTAGGACTAATTAAATCTGACAAATTTTTCGCCATTTAGATGCGATCGATTTCACACTATCACTTTTCAATATGGCCGCCTGGAGGCGGCGTAATGCAGATTACCGACAACAATCACGCTCGCGCGTTTGCCGCCGCTGGCGATCGCCGGCGGCCAGTATGGCGTTGTATCGGGCAGAAAGATCGTCATAGAAGGCCGGTGACGGATTGACCATCAACATCAGGCAGGAGAAGCGTTTAGTCGGCTAAATCAGTCGGCCGAAGAGCGTTCTGTGGGCGCAGGCCGCTAGCTGGCGGCCTGCATCAGAAGTCAGCCGTTCTGACGAATGCGGGCAATTAAGGCGTCGATATTTTCAACGTGGTGCGCGGCGAGGATCAGCACTTTACCGAGATTAATCGCCTGTTCAATGCAGGCATCGCGCATCGCGTCATCAGCAATATCTTCCAGGTCGGCGACGTGGGCCATGCCGACCGTGCGCCGGATAAGCTCAGTGCCACAGTAGCCAATGGCATCCGCCAGAACTTTTTGCAGAAATTGCGCCGCGTAACCCGGCCAGGCCAGCGCATAATCGCGGGTTTTTTCTGCGACCAGCGCGAGGAACTGGTCGGCAAATTGCTGCCAGACGATTTTCACATCCTGCAACCGCTGCTCGCGCGCATCCGCCGCCTCGCGCGGTGGCAGCAATCCCGGCAGCCCACAGTAGTTAAGCAGCAGGTTGCCGATAGCCGTTCCAACGTCAAAACCTATCGGCCCGTAATAGCCAAATTCGGCGTCAATGGCCTTCAGCTGTCCGTCACCAACGAAAATCGAACCGCTGTGAATATCGCCGTGCAGCAGGGCTTCCGCGTGGCTAAAAAAAGCATGTTTAAGTGCCGCCACCGCCGTTCTCAGCTGGTCATCATCACGCAGTGCCGCGACGGTGGCCTCCAGCGCAGGCGGATAGCTGTTCCGCTGATGCTGCTGATAGGGATCGTTAAAAAACAGATCCTCGGTGATCTCACACATCTGCGGATTAATAAAGCGCGCCACCTGGGCCTTTTTCTCATGAGGATGCTGGTGAAAATCAGAGGTATAAAATAGCGTTTGTGCCAGATAACGGCCGAGCTGAGCGGCGGCCTGCGGATGATAATGCCCCTGCACCAGTTCGCGGCGCCAGATATGAAGGTTGGAGAGGTCTTCCATTACCATCACCGCCAGCTGCGCATCATAATGCAAAATTTTTACCGTATGTTCACCGCAGTGCTGTCCGTGAACCAGCAGCGTTTCCGCTTCGAGTCTGGCGCGATCGAGCGTCAGCGGCCAGGATTCGCCTACGCAGCGAACATAGGGCAGCGCCTGCTTGACCACCACCCGACTGACGCCCTGGCGGTCAAAAATGCGAAATACCAGATTCAGATTGCCATCACCCACTTCCTGCGCATCCACCAGCGACTGCGCATCGGCCAGTCCGGCATGCTGGCGGGCGTATTCAACGGCATCTGCAGCGGTGAAAGTGCGATATTGCGCCATATGCTGATCCTCTTCAAAATCGTTATAAGACGTTCAGACGTCTATACAGCTGAAAAGCATCCTGGCACAATAGTACACACCAACGCAACACGGAATTAACTATGCAGACCTTAACCACCACCAGCCTGCAAATCCGCGACAACCAGCTGTGGATACTCGACCAGCAGGCGCTACCGCAGCAAAAAAACTGGTGCCCGACCCCCGACGCAGCCACGCTGGTTGAGCATATAAAAGCGCTGCGAGTGCGCGGAGCGCCGCTTATCGGCCTCTCCGCCAGCCTGCTGCTGGCGCTGCTGGCAGAACAGGGCATGACGCAGCCAGAGCTGGCGCAGGCGCTGGAACTGCTGCGCGCCTCCCGCCCCACCGCCGTTAACCTGATGAACAATCTTGATCGCATGAAGCGCGCGCTGGCCGCTCCCCAGTATGCCAGCGCCATGGCGGAGGAAGCGCTACGACTGGTGGCCGAGGACCGGGCGCTGTGCGATAGCATCGCCCGGGCGGGAAGCGCGTTAATTACGCCCGGCAGCCGTCTGCTGACCCATTGCAATACCGGGGGTTTAGCCACGGCCGGTGTCGGTACCGCTTTGGGGGTGATCGCCGCAGGCTGGCAGCAGGGCAAGGTGCAAAACGTCTGGGTTGATGAAACCCGTCCGCTGCTACAGGGAGGCCGTCTTACCGCCTGGGAGTTAAGCGAGCTGGGGATCCCCTGCCGGCTGATCTGCGATTCGATGGCGGCAGCCTTGATGGCGCAAAAGCAGGTTGACGCCGTCTGGGTCGGCGCCGACCGTATTGCGGCGAACGGAGACGTCGCCAATAAGATAGGCACTTACAGCCTGGCGGTGCTGGCCCGTTATCACGACGTCCCATTTTACGTTGCAGCGCCACATACCACGCTGGATTCAGACTGCCCGAACGGCGCGGCGATACCGATTGAACAGCGCGCAGCGGCTGAGATTACCGGCGTTGCTGGCAGCTTCGGCGCGGTGCAGTGGGCGCCGCAGGATATCGACGTCTGGAACCCGGCATTTGACGTTACCCCGGCGCCGCTGATTAGCGGCTGGGTGCTGGACAGCGGAGTGGTAACGCCGGAACAGGTGCAGGCCGGTATTTTCCAGCCCGCCTCGCGCTGAAGGCGAAAACCCGCAGCGTTGGCGCTGCGGGTGGTTTCAGGCTGACGACGTCTTCGGGCTGCCGAAGGGTAGCGGATTATCGCCCTCTGGCCTCAGGGCAGCCGTGGGTAGGCGTCGGCGATGTTATCGCCGGTGAAGCGGGCAACCCAGCCCTCCTGGTTGTCGAAAATACGAATCGCGGTGAAGTGCGGCTCGGAGCCCATATCAAACCAGTGCGCCGTACCGGCCGGCACGGATATAAGATCGTTTTTTTCGCACAGGATCTGATAGACCTCGCCGTCAAGATGCAGGCAAAACAGACCGGCGCCCTCAACGAAAAAGCGCACCTCGTCCTCACCGTGGGTATGTTCGGCAAGAAACTTGCTGCGCAGCGTTTCTTTCTGCGGATTGTCGGCGCGCATGCTGATTACGTCCCAGCTCTGGTAGCCCTTTTCGGCCACCAGCCGATCGATAGCATGTTGATAGGCCGCCAGTACGGTGTCGGAGTCAGGCGCGGCGCCGAGATCGCGGTCCGCCTGCCAGCGCTCAAAGCGAACCCCTTTTGTCGCCAGCTGCCGGCGGATTTCCTCAGCATCAACGCTGTGCCACTGCGGCTGGCTGGTGTCGGTATCAGAATAAATCGTCAATGCGCTCATGTTGGCAAAAACTCCGGGTTAATTTCAGCAAAGCTGGCGACCTGACGGTGGCTGCTGTCAGTGTCCAGCCGATCGCGGATCAGTTGCAGCGTATGCCAGCCTGCTGAGCGGGCGGCATCCAGCTCCTGATTAATATCAGAAAGAAACAATAACTCCTGCGGCGCCAGGCCGAGCTGCTGCTGGATGTTCCGGTAGGATGTAACGTCACGCTTAGCGCCAACGTGGGTATCAAACCAGCCGCTAAACAGCCCGGTGAGATCGCCGGCATCGCTGTAGCCGAACAGCAGCTTCTGTGCCGCGACCGAGCCGGAGGAATAAACGCAGAGCTTAATGCCTTGCTGCTGCCAGGCTTGCAGGGCGGGCAGCACATCCGCATACAGATGGCCGGTGAAGTCGCCATTCAGATAGCCATCGCGCCAGATCATGCCCTGCAACGCTTTCAGCGCGGTTGATTTGCGGTCTTCATCCATAAACTGATACAGCACGGCAACCAGCTCGGCCTGCGTCGCCTGCGGCTGATCAGTTTCCTGGCGCAGATCGTTTAAGGACTGCACGACCGCGTCCTCATGCTGGTGCTGCGCCAGCCATGATTCAAGATGCTTACGCGCATAGGGAAACAACACCTGATGCACAAAGCGGATGTCGCTGGTGGTGCCCTCAATATCGGTCACAATAGCGCGGATCATTTTGCCTCCAGTTGTCGACGTTGTAATTCACACTGGAACAGAAATTCCAGACCTTCAAGATGGCGTTTAGCCTCGGCTACGTCGCGTCCCCAGCACGTCAGGCCGTGCCCTCGCAGTAAAAACCCCCACTTAATCGGCGTTTCGCTAGCGAAAAACTCAATGCGCTGAGCCAGTGCGCTAATGTCCTGATCGTTATCAAACAGCGGTATTGCGACGGTATCGAGATGGCTCTGCTGTTCGCGCAGCGTTTTTTGCATTTCGTAGCCTTGTAACAGGATAGCAGCCCGTTTTTCCACCCGCGAAAGCACGGTGGCATTGACCGAATGGGTGTGCAAAATCGCGCCTGCCTCAGGATACAGCCGGTAAATCAGGGTATGCAGGCCGGTTTCAGCGGAGGGTTTACGCCCGGAAGGCACGTGATTACTGGCGATCTCAACCTGGATAAAGTCATCAGCGGTCAGCGCGCCCTTGTCTTTACCCGACTCGCTAAGCAGGCAGTAGCGACCCTCCTGGCGCAGCGACATATTGCCGCCGGTAGCCGGCGCCCAGCCCTTAGCGCCAATCCAGTGACAGGCTGCCACCAGCTGCGTGAGTTGTGTTTCGTCTGTCATGGTATTTTCCGCCGCTGTACCCATGTTTAACGCCTGTGATTATGGACGTCTAAGCATCTTGATTGCCAAATCTTAACACCATGTTAAGATTTGGCAACCTGACAGCCTTTCATCTATTCGCGCAAGTAAGGGAAATAATCATGAGTAAGACGCCGTTGATTCCGCAGAGCAAGCTTCCCGCACTGGGAACAACTATTTTTACCCGGATGAGCGCGCTGGCACAGCAGCACAATGCCATTAATCTTTCGCAAGGATTCCCCGATTTTGACGGCCCGGACTACCTTAAGCAGCGGCTGGCTTACCACGTTAGTTCCGGCGCGAATCAGTACGCCCCGATGACCGGCGTAGCGCCGCTGCGCGCGGCGATTGCCAGTAAGACCCAGCGGTTATATGACTACCTGCCAGATAAAGACAGTGAGATCACCGTCACCGCCGGCGCAACCGAAGCGCTCTTTGCGGCGATTGCCGCACTGGTGCGGCCAGGCGATGAAGTCATTTGTTTTGATCCGAGCTACGACAGCTATGGCCCCGCCATTGAGCTGGCGGGCGGTATCATTAAGCGTCTGACCTTGCAACCGCCCGCCTTTCGCGTTGACTGGGCGGCGTTCAGCGCCCTGCTGTCGCCACGCACAAGGCTGGTGATCCTCAATACGCCGCACAATCCATCAGCAACCGTCTGGCAGGCCGATGACTACGCTGCCCTGTGGCAGGCGATTGCCGGGCAGGAAATCTACGTGCTCAGCGATGAAGTGTATGAGCACATTTGCTTTGCGCCCCAGGGCCATAACAGCGTGCTGGCGCACCCGGCGCTACGCGAGCGGGCCGTTGTGGTGTCATCCTTTGGCAAAACCTTTCATATGACCGGCTGGAAGGTAGGCTACAGCGTTGCGCCAGCGGCAATCAGCGCGGAAATTCGTAAAGTTCATCAGTATCTGACGTTTGCGGTAAATACGCCGGCTCAGCTGGCGCTGGCGGATATGCTTGACGCCGAGCCGCAGCACTATCTGACGCTGCCTGAATTTTACCGCGCGCGCCGCGACCATTTTGTTCGCTCGCTTGCATCCAGCCGCTTTAAGCTTCTACCCTGTGAAGGTACTTACTTTTTACTGGCGGATTACAGCGCGATCTCGGATCTGGACGATGTCAGCTTCTGTGAATGGCTAACCACCGACGTCGGGGTTGCCGCCATTCCCCTTTCCGTGTTCTGCGCCGACGCTTTTCCACACAAACTCATTCGCCTGTGCTTTGCCAAACAGCAAAGCACGCTGGATGCCGCAGCGGAGCGCCTGTGTCGACTCTAAACGTTACCTTATTGCAACAACCGCTGGCGTGGATGGATGGCGAAGCCAACCTGCGCCACTTTGATACCCTGCTGAAGGATATCGCCGCGCGCGACCTGATTGTACTGCCGGAAATGTTCACCACCGGCTTTGCCATGGAAGCGGCGCAAAATTCGCTGCCTGAAGCGCAGGTTATTGAATGGCTGCAAGACCACGCCCGGCGCAGCCATGCGCTGCTGGCGGGTAGCGCGGCTATTCAGACGGAAAAAGGCGCCGTGAACCGCTTTCTGCTGGTCGAACCCGGCGGTAAGGTCCACCGCTATGACAAGCGCCACCTGTTTCGCATGGGCGAAGAGCATAAGCACTATCAGGCCGGCGAACGGCGGGAAATAATCGAATGGCGCGGCTGGCGTATTTTGCCGCAAATCTGCTACGACCTGCGCTTTCCGGTATTTGCCCGCAACCGCAGTGACTACGATCTGGCGCTGTACGTGGCCAACTGGCCTGCCGCCCGCGCTCACCACTGGCAGACGCTGCTGCTGGCACGCGCGATTGAAAACCAGGCGTACGTCATGGGCTGCAATCGGGTAGGCAGCGACGGCAACCAGCTAAACTACAGCGGAGACAGCCTGATAATCAGCCCGCAGGGCGAGATTCTCGCCAGCGCGCAGCCGCACCAGCCAGCACGGCTTGATGCCGGGCTGTCACTGGAAACGCTTAGCGACTATCGCACCCGCTTCCCCGCCTGGCGCGACGCCGACAGCTTTACGCTCTGAATATCAACCAACGGCGCTCCCGGCGCCGTTGGCCTCTGGCGCGAAAACCCGCGCGGCTCAGCCCGCAGGTCGGCGAATCTGGCGATTCACCACGCTGTGCCGGCTCACACCGCGCCCTCATGATGGTAATGATCCCAGGCCGCCTGCATCGCGGCGCCCTGCACGCTGCGGAACTTCAGGTAGTTCAGTACCGACTCCAGCGCGCTCAGGGTGGTCATCACGCAATCTTTACGCGCGTTATATCCCATAGAGCCAATGCGCCACACTTTGCCATGCAGCGGCCCGAAGGAGGTACCGATTTCAATGGCAAAATCGTTAAGCAACAAATCCCGCACCTGCTCGCCATCAATGCCTGCCGGGATCAGCACGGCGAGCACGTTATTCATTTTATGGTTCAGATCGCCAAAGGTTTCTAACCCCATCGCCTGGATGCCCTTCAGCAGCGCCTCACCGTGAAGTTTGTGGCGAGCAATGCCGTTATCAACGCCTTCTTGCAGGATCAAACGGGCGCATTCGCGCGCGCCGAACAGCGCTGAGGTAGCCTCCGTATGGTGATTGAGGCGCTCCGGCCCCCAGTAATCCATCACCATGCCGAGATCAAAATAGTTGGAGTAGATCATCTCATCATCGCCGTTGCGATGCGCACTGGTGCGTATGCCCTCTTCCACACACTTACGCCGGCGTATTTCTGCTTCCATTCTGCCACTGAGGGTAATGGGCGAGGTACCGGAAGGCCCGCCGAGGCACTTCTGCATCCCCGCAGAGACCGCATCCAACCCCCAGACATCGGTTTTCAGCTCGTTGCCGCCGATAGACGCTGTTGCATCGGTATAAAACAGCACGTCATAGCGCCGGCAGATTTCACCAAGTTCAGCCAGCGGCTGCAGCATCGTGGTTGAGGTGTCGCCCTGTACCGTCAGCAGCATACGCGGGCGAATGGTTTTAATCGCGCTTTCAATCTGGTCGGGGGTAAACACCTGCCCCCACGGCACTTCAATCGTATGTACCTCGGCCCTGCAACGGCGGGCGATTTCACACAGCAGGTGGCCAAAACGGCCAAAAACCGGTACCAGAACCTTATCGCCAGGCCGGATAGCCGACAGCAAAATGGCTTCAATGCCGGCGCGCGAGGTGCCGTCAATCAGCATTGTCCAGCGGTTATCGGTACAGAATACTCCACGGTAAAGCGCCATGACTTCATTCATATAATGGGTCATTGCCGGATCGTATTGGCCAATAAGCTGGCTTGACATTGCCCGCAGTACGCGCGGATCGGCATTTACCGGTCCCGGTCCCATCAGTAAGCGCTGGGGCGGGT
This sequence comes from Izhakiella australiensis, assembly GCF_002006995.1. Taxonomy (GTDB): domain Bacteria; phylum Pseudomonadota; class Gammaproteobacteria; order Enterobacterales; family Enterobacteriaceae; genus Izhakiella; species Izhakiella australiensis. The sequence goes on from NZ_MRUL01000026.1 coordinate 30,110, forward strand.
TGATTTGGCGAGAGTGAGTGATATCCATTTATGGTTCCTTTCTGTTAGTTCAGACCGCTACGGCTGGCTCTGGCCATGCATCAATGCACGTCTGTTGGCACTCCATTGCGCGTGCGGATAGTGTTGATTAAAGAGACATGTCTGTTCGCTTAGCTTGCTTTCAGGATGATCTTTAAGGGTTGAAAACCTGGAATTTGCCGCTCAGCGGCTTAGATTCAGGGTAAGCCAGGTCGCCAAGCTTGCTGGTGGAAAGGCCAAGCTCAGCCAGCGACTCCACCATTTTTACCGCCGCGCTGACGCCGTCGATAACCGGCACGCCCAGCTCCAGGGTCAGCGCGCGAGCTAAATCGGCCATGCCGCCGCAGCCCAGCACAATAGCGCCGCAGCCATCTTCTTTGATCGCCTGCATGCAACGCTCACGTACTTTGCGCTGGGCTGCGCCGCTACCATCTTCCAGCGTCAGCACCGGGAGATCGATAGCGTGCAGCGCCGCACAGTGATGGCTGAAGCCGTAAAGCTGTAGCAAATGACGCGCAATAATCAGCGTGCGCGGCAGCGTGGTGACGATGGAAAAGCGCGTCGATACCAGCGTTGCCATGTGCATCGCCGCTTCGGCGATGCCAATCACCGGCGCCTGGGCCAGTTCACGCGCCGCCATCAGACCCGGATCGCCAAAACAGGCGATGATATGACCGTCCACGCCCTGCTCACGACCGATTTTTATCTGCTCAAGCACGCCAACCGCCGCGATAGCCTCGTCGAAATGGCCCTCAATTGAAGGCACGCCTTCTGACGGACAGACCGCCAGAATTTCGCTATCCGGCCCGGCCGCCGCCTGAGCAGCCATGCCAATGGTTTTCGTCATCGCCTGACAAGTATTGGGATTAATAACCTGAATGCGTATCCGTGACATTGTGAAGATCCTTATAACCGACAAGCCGTCGGGAAAACCTGATGGAATTTTAGCGTCGCGCAGTGGGCAACGCTGATGATAACCGCGACAGACAGCCGGACTTGTTTTACCCCCGTTCAGCGCCCTGCGATCGGCGGAACCGGAAGCGGCGATTAGCGACAGATTATGCCCGTTTTTCCGGCATCTTGCTCGCCCCGGGCCTAAACCACAACCTGATTTTTTGTCTGCCCGTTTATTTTTACCCTGCGGCGCCGCCGTGTACAGCGCGTTTAACGTCAGCGGGATAAACCTGCGCTACAGAGAGGTTTTGATAATTTCGCGACAAGCAGGATGAGGTTTACAGCAGCTTGTCGTCAGAGAGTCGACGCCCTGCCGGAAGGCGAAAAAAAACCGCATTGCCTGGTAAGCGATGCGGTCTTTTCCTTCTCAGGACGCTCTGAAGCCTCCCGGAATAATTTTGGCGGAACGGACGGGGCTCGAACCCGCGACCCCCTGCGTGACAGGCAGGTATTCTAACCAACTGAACTACCGCTCCGCGCTGTGCTCCCCGTCGGGAACGAGGCGAATATTAAAAGCATGCCCCGCTGGCGTCAACGCTTTTTGCTGCGAAACGGATTAACCGGCTGAAATTTCAGCGCCCTGGCGTTTTATAACGACTTTTCCGTCGTTTAGGCGCGCCACAGGCAGCTTCCCCCTTTTTTCATTACCAGATCAAGCCGCGACTCGTGGGCAACAATCTCTTCCTCGGAAGCAGCAATAACCCGTAGCCCCGACTGCGGGCGTACAACGCGCTGGATGGTCTCTCCCTGATTTGCCTGCTGATTGTCCCCCTCCATCGAGAATGCCAGCGAGGTTTGGCCGCCGGTCATGGCGAGGAAAACTTCAGCCAGGATTTCGGAGTCAAGTAACGCCCCGTGCAGGGTTCGCTTGCTGTTATCGATTTCGTAACGGTTGCAAAGTGCATCCAGGCTGTTGCGCTTGCCGGGGAACAGCTTACGCGCCATCGCCAGGCTATCGGTTACGCGACAAATGCTTTCAAGCTTTCCGTCATCACGCTTGAGCAGCGAAAGTTCGTAATCAAGGAAGCCGATATCAAACGATGCGTTGTGAATGACCAGCTCAGCGCCGCGGATATACTCGAGGAAATCATCAACCACATCGGCAAAAACCGGCTTATCAAGCAGGAACTCATCGGCAATACCATGAACGCCGAAGGCTTCCGGATCGATAAGTCGATCGGGCTTCAGATAGATATGAAAGTTATTGCCCGTCAGGCGGCGATTAACCACTTCCACGGCGCCAATTTCAATGACCCGGTGTCCTTCGTAATGGACACCGATCATGTTCATACCGGTGGTTTCGGTATCAAGAACAATCTGCCGTGTATTTGCTGTGCTCATAGCGCTCATTATGTCAGACTTGGGGTTTTATTATTGGAGAGTCTACCAGAGATGGTTAAGCAGGTAGAAATTTTCACCGACGGCTCCTGCCTCGGTAATCCCGGGCCGGGGGGTTATGGTGCCATTCTACGCTATCAACAGCACGAAAAGCTTTTCAGTGCCGGTTATCGACTAACAACCAATAATCGCATGGAGCTGATGGCCGCGATAGTGGCGCTGGAGGCGCTGAAGGAGCCCTGCCAGGTGGTTCTCAGCACCGACAGCCAGTATGTTCGCCAGGGGATTACCAGCTGGATCCATAACTGGAAAAAACGCGGCTGGAAAACGGCGGAAAAAAAACCGGTTAAAAATGTCGACCTCTGGCAACGGCTTGATGCAGCACTGCACTCACATAAAATTCAATGGGAGTGGGTTAAAGGCCATGCCGGGCATCCTGAAAACGAGCGCTGTGATGAGCTGGCCCGTAATGCGGCCGCTAATCCAACCGGAGAGGATACCGGCTATCGCCCCGATGCCTGATCCTTACCATTCTGGCGATAGTGCTGCGTTGCGCCAATCACCGGCCGCAGCTGGGTTTTTCCCGATGCTTTGCGCGCCGGATTCATGGTTAGCGGTAGCGTACGCTTGCGCGCAACCATAATCGTCAGGCAGCCGAGAGCGGGCAGATGCTTGCTGATAACTTTACCGCCCTGCTTGCGCCAGGGCAGCACCTGAAATCCGCCGCGTTGCACCAGTTCATAATTAAGCAGACTAAGCCAGTCCAGTAAGCGCATCTGGCTGAACATGCGGCTATTCCAGGGAATACGCCGGTGTAATCCCGGCAGAAGCTTCCCCATTCCCAGCATACTGATGGGATTAAAGCCGGTAATAATCAGCCAGCCGTCATCAATAAGTACCCGATCGACCTCGCGCAGGATACGATGCGGATCGTGGCTCCATGACAGCGTGTGAGCGAGCAGGCAGGCATCGACTGACTTGCTCTCAAACGGCAGATGCAGCGGATCGGCCTGCACCTGGATATTATCCCCTTGCAGAGCGACGTTAACCTGATGTGAAATCGGACAGTCGTCAGTGGCAAGCTCCGCACTGAGGTGACCAACCTTCAGAAAGTGAAAACCATAGAGCTTTGTCAGACAGGGCTTGAGATGCATAGCAAGTGCATCACGATAGTGTTCTCCCCAGAGCATATCGTTCCAGGAATTGGGCGTTGCACTGATCTGACGTATCTTAGCGGGTTTCATGCTCTACCATTAATTTTCATTCAGCCTGAGAGAAGTGATTATGCATCTTATTCCGGTTCCAGCGCTATCAGACAACTACATCTGGTTACTGCATGATGAGGCGGGCAATACGCTGATTGTTGACCCCGGCGAAGCGGAGCCGGTGATTGACTACCTGACGCAACATCAGCTTGTCGCGCAATCTATCCTGCTCACCCACCATCATCACGATCATGTTGGCGGCGTAAAAGCGCTACGACAAAAATACCCCGAAATAACCGTCTTTGGTCCGGTAGAAACGGCGAATAAAGGGGCAGATAACATTGTCGCAGAGGGCGACAGCGTGCCCTTTGGCGATCGTGAGTTTCGCGTTATTCACACCCCGGGCCACACTTTAGGACACATCTCATATTTCAGTAATCCTTATCTCTTTTGTGGAGATACCATGTTTTCCGGCGGATGCGGCCGGCTGTTTGAAGGCACACCGAAACAAATGTATCAGTCTTTTCAAACAATTAACCAACTTCCGGACGAAACGCTAATTTGCTGCGCGCATGAATACACGCTGTCAAATATGACCTTTGCTAAAGCAATATGGCCGGAAAACCAGAAAATAGCTGACTATTACGATGAAATTAAAGCAATGCGGGCAGAAAATCAGATAACTTTACCAACAACCCTGCAACATGAGCGACAAATTAATGTTTTTTTAATGTCACAACTCGTTGAATTAAAAAACAAACTAAAGGTTAAGTATACCAACAGTCAACCTGAGCAAATTTTCGCTGTTTTACGCGCTAAGAAGGACCATTTTTGATAATACAGGTTGTATTGTGCTAATACCCCACGTATTATTGCTCGTCTTTTAAGCGAACTGTTGACACACACATGAAGGCTAAAGCGATACTTCTCGCCTCGGTCTTGTTGGTTGGGTGCCAGGCGTCAGGACATGACGCCAACGTTCCAGACCAGCATGCACAGAGTTTGTCTTCGCCAGGAGAAAAAGGGCAATCCCAGGATCGTATGTTGTCCCCACGATGGCAGGATGATGGAACCAACCTGACCAAGGACAGCGATTTATGGGCCTTAATCCGTGATGGGCTGAAGATGAAGGTTCCGGATAACCCCCGGATCCGCGCACAACGAGTAAATTATTTAAGAAATAAGAGCTATCTCCACGATGTAACATTACGGGCAGAGCCGTATATGTACTGGATAGTCGAGCAGATTAAGAAACGTAAGATGCCGATGGAACTAGTACTACTACCCATAGTGGAGAGCGCTTTTAACCCCAGGGCTACTTCTGCTTCCAATGCCGCCGGCATTTGGCAGATTGTACCTTCTACGGGGCGCAATTACGGTTTGAAGCAGAACCGGTATTACGATGGCCGACGCGACATTGTTGCTTCGACCCGTGTAGCACTGGATATGATGCAGCGCATGAATAAAATGTTTGATGGCGACTGGCTGCTAACCGTTGCTGCCTATAACAGCGGCGAAGGGCGCGTGCTAAACGCCATCAAATACAACAAAGCGCACGGTAAACCGACCGATTTCTGGCATCTGTCGCTGCCACGGGAAACCACCATTTACGTGCCTAAGATGCTGGCACTGAGTGAAATCCTTAAGGATAATCGCCGCTACGGCGTGCGTTTGCCTACGGCTGATGAAAGTCGCGCCCTGGCGCGGGTTGATGTCGGCCAGCAGCTCAAACTGACTCAGGTTGCCGAAATGGCCGGTATGTCGCTAACGAAGCTGAAGAACTTTAATAGCGGCTACAAAACCAGTGAAACTGCGCCAAACGGCCCCCATTACATTATGGTGCCGAAGTCGCATGTTGATCAGCTGCGCGAGTCGCTCGCCAGCGCCGATATCGACGCCATTCAGCCAACCAAAGCATTGGCTGACAACGACAGTGGCAGTGGCAGCTATAAGGTCCGCGCAGGCGATACCTTATCCGCAATCGCTGCACGACTGAATGTCCCGGTCAGCGAGCTGAAACGCAGCAACAATCTGCGCAGCGCAATGCTGAAACCCGGTCAGGTGCTGAAAGTGGGTCGTAACGCAAGCGCCCTTTCCCTGGCCGACAACAGCAGCATCACTTATCAGGTACGTCGGGGAGATTCCCTCGCCAGCATAGCAAAGCGTCATGGGGTTAATATCAAAGACGTGATGCGTTGGAACAGCAGAGCCAGTGGCAATATCCAGCCGGGTGAAAAGCTGACCCTGTATGTTAATGGTAACGCGGCTCCCGAAAGTTAACTTCGGTTGTGACATAAAAAAGCCAGACTAAGTCTGGCTTTTTTTACATCCTTAATTTCTTATGACATCACTTACCAGGCTATCCCAATCAGGCTTTTACCGCTTCAATAAAAATAGTATCTGAACTGAAGCTGCCATCAGACTGCAGTAAAAAGTAATCTTTCACCTCATCTGACGCACTATCCTGATAGGCACGGATAGCATTCACGATGGCTTCAGGCGTACGCATCCGCGCAACCCAGCTGCTGAACTCCAGCTCAAGACGCCCCTGATGCAGTGCAGCGATTGTCAGCCCTGCTTCAGTAAACAGCGTCAGCCACTCGCCGGGAGCATAGTTACGCACATGCGAGGTATCACGCAGCGCTTCGATGGTTGACAGCCAGACATCTTTAACCGCATTGCCCGGTGAGCTGATATCCATAAATATGACCTTGCCATGGGGTTTCAGAACGCGACGGACTTCACGCATGGCGCGGCCAACATCGTGCCAGTGATGCGCCGAATAACGGCTAATCACGATATCGAAACTAGCGTCTTCAAAGGGCAATACCTCGGCATAACCCTGAGCGGTTGTCAGGTGGCTGAAACCACGCTCCTGCGCGGTGTTCTTTACTACCTCTAACATCTGCGCCGACAGATCGTAGGCAACCACCGCTTTCACCTGCTGGGCGGCAACATAGCTGGCATGACCGGCACCGCAACCGAGGTCCAGTACCCTGGCCTCTTTTTCTCCTGATAAACGCTCGGCCAGCCGCAGCAAATCGTGTCCGCTGGCATGTACCGCACTGGACAGGTAGGCGTTTGCCTGGGCGCCAAACTGTTTATCGACATTATCGTGGTGACTTTGCGTTGCCATATCTCTGTTTCCTTCAATTAAAACGCTTTTATAATAAGGGCAGATATGACTGACCTGCCCGGTAACGGCAGGCCGGCACGAGTTAATTCAGCTCAGGCTTGCCGGGTGAGAATTCGACTAGTAGCGGATTGTGATCGGAGGCACGGGTAACCAGAACGGCCGCTTCAGCCACCTTCATTCCCCGGTAAAAAACAAAATCAAGCGGGCGACCGAAAGCTTTGCGGCGATGATCGTCGGTAAAACGCACTTCTCTTAATCCCATTTCACGAGCAAAACGGTACAGCGCATTGATACGCTGGCGGCTCCACGCATTAAAATCGCCGGCCAGAATCACCGGACCTTTATGATGCATAACCTGATCGCCGATCGGCCCCAGCTGCTTGCTGTATACATCGATACCGAGGCTGAAATTAACCGCGTGGACGTTTACCACCATCAGCGTCTGATCGTTGGGCAGCGGGTAGGCGGTAATAAGCGCAGATTTGGCGAGTCGTAAAAGTGGCTCACGCTCAATTAATGGGCAGCAGTAAACCGGATGAGCCGCTGCCAGCGTCATCACACCAGAAGGGTGTACCGGCAGCATAAAGGCCGGAACCTGGTCGGCAGCCATATAGTTAGCGGTAGCAAACTGCACCAGCTCAGGGGTTGCCTGCGCTTCCTGCAATAGCACCAGGTGGGACTCTCTACCAAAGCTTTGCAGCACTGACTGCCAGTCTGCGCGCTGCTGCTTGAAGATATTCCATACCAGCACCCGCAGCGTTTGCTGCATTGGTAATGGCTCTCCTGGCGATAATGCCTGACCTACATGCAACAGTGCCGCAGGCGGGAAGATCCGCTCTGCGGGCTGACCTGCCGTATAACGCATGGAGTAGGTCTTTTTATTCACTTACTACTGGCCTCTTTTACAACGGTAAGTTTCTACGTTAAGGATTTTATTCAAGGGTTGCAATCTCACAGCATAGCTTTTCAGGAAAAGCTGCGTAAGTAAATGCGAATGCGCCGTCCCGGATGACGCCATGAATTGCTCATGCAAGCAGTAGCATGACGTGTTTTAATACTTATATAGCAAAAGTTAACATCTATCTTTGTTTAAGGAGCAATAGTGCGCGCCACCTCAGATGATCTATTGCTGTTTGTCACCGTCGTTGAAAACGGTAGCTTCAGCCGGGCAGCTGAACAATTAGATGTTGCTACTTCGGTGGTCAGTCGGGCAGTAAAAAAGCTGGAAACCAAGCTCGGCGTATCCTTACTTAACCGGACGACGCGTCAACTCAGCCTGACGCAGGAAGGCGAACGATACTTCCGCCGTGTACAGAAAGTATTGCAGGAGATGAGCGAGGCGGAAGAGGAAATCATTGGCGACCAGCACTCGCCCCGGGGAGACTTACGTATTGATGCCTCGACCCCGGTTATTCTGCATTTGTTAATGCCGATGATTAAACCCTTTCTCTCGCGTTATCCTGGTATGACGCTTTCTCTGGTTTCTTCTGAAAGCTTTATCAATCTGATTGAGCGTAAAGTCGATATTGCCATTCGTGCCGGTAATCTGGATGATTCGACTTTACGTGCCCGGCCGCTGTTTATCAGCCATCGTCGCATCGTTGCTGCGCCGGCGTACATTGCCGAACGCGGCATGCCACAGCGAGTAGAAGATCTCAGCACGCATGATTGCCTGGCGTTTATCGAAACGGCACGCCTTAATCGCTGGCCAGTAAAAACCGCCGATAATCGTTTTTTCACCATCCCACCAGGCTCCTCAGCGAACAGCGGAGAAACCCTAAAGCAGCTCTGCCTGACCGGTAACGGTATCGCCTGCCTTTCTGAGTTTATGGTGGATAAAGAAATTGCCGAAGGGACGCTGGTCCAGATCCTGCCCGATCGGACGGTGCCAGAGGAGATGCCTTTTCACGCGGTTTATTATAGTGACCGTTCAGTAAGTCCACGTATCCGCGTGTTTATTGACTTTTTATACGATTACATTGAAAAGCAGCCCTGGAAGCGGTAAGCGCCGCCGCCAAAGATAAAAAAAAGCCCTGACATTTCTGTCAGGGCTTGTATAAAGTGGCGGAACGGACGGGGCTCGAACCCGCGACCCCCTGCGTGACAGGCAGGTATTCTAACCAACTGAACTACCGCTCCACCGATTCTGTACTGATGCCGCTTATTGCGCGACTTCAGGTGTTTCTCCCATCCCGCGTCACCGGGTGGTCTTATATGATGCCTGGCAGTTCCCTACTCTCGCATGGGGAGACCCCACACTACCATCGGCGCTACGGCGTTTCACTTCTGAGTTCGGCATGGGGTCAGGTGGGACCACCGCGCTAGTGCCGCCAGGCA
>NZ_MRUL01000027.1 GCF_002006995.1 Izhakiella australiensis
TCGCGGAATTCAGGCGAATGCTGCTTACGGGGGTTCTTACTGGTTGATACGGATTTTGTCATGTGAGCTACCTCTGGTTGAGAGTTTACTCACTTAGTCGCGTGTCCACTAATGGTGGGTAAGATCAGATGCGCATTTATCAGGGCGCATCACTGAGCTGGCACTGGAGCGCAGGCGTTTTGGCTACCGCCGCATCTGGCAGTTACTGCGCCGTGAAGGCCTTCATGTTAATCACAAACGCGTGTACCGCCTTTATCATCTGAGCAGGCTGGGCGTAAAACGCAGACGACGTCGTAAAGGGCTGGCGACCGAACGCTTTCCGCTTCTGCGCCCGGATGCGCCGAACCTGACCTGGTCGATGGATTTTGTTATGGACGCACTGGCCAGCGGTCGCAGGATCAAGTGCCTGACCTGTGTGGATGATTTCACGAAGGAGTGTCTGACAATTACCGTCGCATTTGGGATATCAGGCGTTCAGGTCACGCGTATTCTGGACAGCATTGCGCTGTTTCGTGGCTATCCTGCAACGATAAGAACCGATCAGGGCCCGGAATTTACCTGCCGCGCGCTCGATCAGTGGGCCTTTGAACATGGTGTTGAGTTGCGCTTAATCCAGCCGGGCAAGCCAACGCAGAACGGATTTATTGAAAGTTCCAATGGCCACTTTCGGGATGAATGCCTGAACGAGCACTGGTTCAGCGATATCGTTCATGCCAGGAAAACGATTAATGACTGGCGGCAGGATTATAACGAGTGTCGTCCGCATTCATCACTGAATTACCAGACGCCATCAGAGTTTGCAGCACGGTGGCGGAATGGAAAATGTGAAGGTAAACAAACCGACATTACTAACTGACGGTTGTATCTAATACTGGGGGCAGGTCAAATGTGGTGGATGCGGCCAGAACAACGTATCAATCTGGTGCAGAAGCACAAAGCCGTTAACGATTGTCTATATCACATATCGCTGTGGTTTCCATATGGTATTCTGAGGCATAGCAAGTACTAATAATACCGAAAGGTTTTGACAAGAAAAGCTCACACTCAGCACTTAATTTACTGATAAAGTTTAAAACTCAAATCAAAGGTCCTGATAAACAGAAATAGTTTTCGCAATAACGTCTATAGAGGAATAACTTTCCACAACGCGCTTTCTGGCATTTATCCCCATTTTATTTCGCTCCACATCAGAAACAATCAGACGTGAAAGTTTATCAGAGAACTCTTTAATATTATTCTTTTCAACAATAAATCCATTATATCCATCAATAATCAGACTACCACAACCACCGACGTTATAAGTAACTGAAGCTCGCCCAATAGCACCAGCCTCAAGGATAATTCTAGGTATACCTTCAGCATATACAGAGGGAAGGGCTACAATGTTCACTCCTTCTATTAATTCTTTGACATCATTGCGTTGTCCCAACCATGTGATATCTCCGCAATTATGCCATAGCTCTATTTGCGATAATTTTATTGCATCCCTATCGTTGTTGACCATTATACCTGCAACCAGAAGTTCGAAGTTGACATTGTCGCGGCGAAGTATCTCTTTAACTTTTATCAAAGTATCCAAGCCCTTGCTCCAAAGCATGCGACTAGCAAAAAGGACTTTTACATGAGAAAAGACGGGCTCAATTGCATAAGAAAAATAATCAATATTTATCCCTGCACCATCAATAATAATCGTCTTCTCTTTAGGTATTTTGACTAAATCAATAATTTTATCCCGATCAACGGCATGCTCAAAAATAACCTTACAGTTCAGGTTGGAAAAAATCATTCTATACGCACGGACCACGAAAAAACGTATTAATTTAAATAACTTCAAATTACTTTCAAAGATTCTACCTAATCCAACAAAACTATAAACTAACTTTTTATTATTAAACCTCACCCACAAGCAACTTATAAACCCCGGCTTAATAGTAATACTATGCACTATATCAGGATCGATTTCTTTCAGAAATTTAAAAGACCTGACGGTATCACTTAAAAAAGAGAGCGGATTTAAATTTTGCTCCTGAATCTTAGTGTCTACACATTTGAAGCCAAGCTTGGTTAAGCGTTCATAAATAGACACATCATCAAACTTTGCTAACAGGTAAACATCATACCCAGCATTAAGTACTGCCGTTGCTCTCTCTATCCAGTGAAGTTCAAAATACCATGCTGAATTGATAAAATAACATATTTTTGTTTTCATAAAAATAAAGCATATCTCTTTTTATCAACGCTGGTTTGAATATCTGGATTATGTAAATAAATTAATAGTATAAAACTAGCACCAATCGAGCCTAAATATCAAGAGAAAATTAATCGCATATAAAAAAAGATTAACTATTTTATACTATCATTAATATCCACATTGAAAACAATCCAAAACACTCACCAACAAACTAACATATATTCATAAATTAAATCTCGCTCAGGCTGAACATGAACAAGTTTAAATTTATAATCGAGATTTAGACCTTCCACAAATTTCTTACAGTCAAAAATTTGCTCCGGTTGCAGCCATAAATGATAAACAGAAATAAGCAGAACGGGTTTGTGCTTTCTAATTGTCTCTTCCCCACCCCGCAAGGCCATCAGTTCATAGCCTTCAACATCAAACTTAATCATTCCTATGCGTTCGTCGCCCGAAAGGCTATCAATAGTGATTGATTTGACTTTCATATCAGCGGCATCATCATCAACGACACAAGAACCAACACCATCATCGCCAACTTTAACCATAGAAAGGTGGCCCTCAGTATCACCAACAGCTACATTCAATGGCTTAATAATATCACCCAAATACTGCTTATTGCGCTCAATATTGCGCAACATACAATTATAATTATCAGCAATTGGTTCTAAGGCAATAACACTCTGAAAACCAAAACTGGCAAACATTATAGAAGTATCACCAACCCATGCACCACAGTCAATGGCGACAGAGCCCTTAAACTTTTCTGTAAGACCATTAGGAAGATATTTAAGACCGGATTTATAATAATTTGTAGCTAATGTGACAGGTAACTCAGTAGTATCGAGATGACTATAATTATTTTTCTCAACATCAATTATGGATTGAAAGTTTGATAAAACAACTCTATCCTCATCTGTGAATAAAGTCAAAGATAGTGGAAGTGATAAATTAATACCTGTATGTTTAAAATAAGGCAAAATTTCATAAAACCCAAATAGCTTCCTTTCATTAAGCAAACTAAATTCATCTAAACCTTTTCTAAAATCGCTCCTTAATTCAGATATCCGTTCCGCATATGTTTTCATGTAGTAATAAAACTGGTCAGTAGGAGCAACATGAACTAAAACGGTTTCCTTTAATAAGCCACGGTTGTGTTGGCCATTTGAATTATCATTACCAATAAGGGTTGATTTTAATGCATTGACATCATCTATAATCTGTTTTAACTCATCATATTTTACCGTGTTAGAATCTAAAATATCAATCTTTTCAGAAACGCGATTAGACATCGATGAGAAACTGGAATCAAATTTAGAGGACAAAGAGGAAAGTAATGGCTCTATTAATATCTTATTCGCCAGATAGCGAATTTTATTAATAATAAACCGCCTCACCTTATTCTTGCTCGACACCGGATTAATGACACCATTTCTCATAAGTTCATTATAAACAGGCAAAACATGATTATGATAATAATCATTAGTATCTGGAGAAAAAACAATATCACTTTTTTGTGGTTCAAAACCCTCAGACTTAGCTTGCTCAAAAATAGCAATAGCTTTATCTCGATACTCTTTCAAGCCTTGACCTTTAAGTCTTGCCGAATGAAATACCAAATCAAACATATGATGAAAATAGAAGTGATCAATATAAAAAGGGAACTTTCCTGATGCTACGAGATAGTTTTTTATAATGTCATAATTATTAAAAGATATAAGGGCCCTATCAGCACTAGCACTGGAGGATCCAGAGTTCATTACTCTGTAATTATACACAGAGATATTTAAGAGAGTGACTTTATCTGCAATTGCGTAGCAAATAAATTTGAAAGGCATATCCTGATATGATGCTCCAGGGCTTTCGTAGAATTTAATAAAATTATCAGTCAGAAAACTACGTTTATACAATGCAGACCATATTGAAGATTCAAGCAAAAAAAGTTCAACCGAAGTTTCCGGGATAACCTCAGCTAAGTTATCATCGTCAAACTCAGCAATATGGCTCAAAGACTGAGTATTAATGCAAACTTCATTGCTTATTCTCGAGAAAGTTGCTTTTATAATAGGATTTGGTTTTTTATCATATGCTATAATCAGGCGTTCGAACATATCGAGTTGAACCCAGTCATCTGTTTCGATAACAGCGACAAACTCACCAGTAGCTATCTCTAATCCAGAATTTATTGCAGCACCATACCCCTGATTTTCTTTATGTATTGCTACAATTCTCTTATCTTTACTAGCATACTGGTCAATGATAGCAGGACATCCATCAGGGCTACCGTCATTGACAATGATAATTTCAAGATTAGTATAGGTTTGAGTTAGAACGCTATCTAAACATTGTTTCAGATATTTCTCACCGCCGTAGACAGGTAATATAACCGATATCTTTGAAGTTTGTTCACTCATTATCTTTTAGCACCTGAAGTATAGTTTTTCCGAAATTATAGCGTTTATTGAATTCCATAAAAGTATCTTTGCTTTTTTCAGCCATTTCATAAAGTTCATCTTTCTTAAGCGTTGAAATAAATTCCGCACACTCTTCAGCAGTTTCAAACTTATGATATGACTCGCTAGACAAAATCCCTTCCATCGCGGCTTTGGTTGCTACCAATGGAATTCCATAAGATAAAGCTTCTAAGCATTTAACCTTCATCCCTGACAGTAATTCATCAGGATTTATAACTAAATCACATGAGCTATAAAAACCTTCTAAACTATCACAAAACCCTAACGTATGAACAAAACCAGGATATTTTCTTTCAGAAAGAACACCACAGATTGTTCCAGCTACAACCAAACGAACATTATGGTTAATCTTAGCCAAGCTATCGATGAATTTTTCAATAGCAACAACATTTGGATAATGTCCAGAAGCTAAAAAACCAATAACAGTTCTTTTATTCATTTTTGGGGAGAAATCAATAAAATTTTTGTCCAAGATTGGAGGCTGAACTATAACTTTGGAGGTAACACACTCACTAAAATAGGCACCTTCAGCCTCCTGAATAGCAAAAACGTAATCAGCGCGAGATAAACCACGAGACTCGTCGTCTTTTGAAGTAGAGAAATAAAATTTATCTTGTTTAATACCTATTTTTGTCATTCGCGTGTTGCGTTTAGCGAATACATCGTGCGTATCTATGATGGAAATAGCACTCTTATTTAAATACAAGCATAGTTTAGATAGAAAAACATAATTTATTATAGCGACATCAAAATTATTCGTTGCGCTAAGAGAGGCTACAAATTGACAAACCTCATCATCAATCCAATCATCTAATCTATTTCCATCATTTATGATCTGCTGATTCACATCATATCGAAGCGTACCAAACTTTCCATTTTTACATTTGATGTTATACGTATAGTCCCAGGTTGGATTGCAAGAATCCCATGGAGAGTCATTATAAACGATTACGTGAATTGTAAACCCCATAGATTTTAACGTATTGATTTTAGTATCAATATTTTTTCCAACAGCATCATTCCCATAAAAAGGCATGATGATGAGAGCATTTTTATCAGATAATGAAGTCCTAATTTTAGGGAATACAGTAAAGGCGTCTGAGTGTGTCTGAACGTCTATCGCCAACGCTTTTACCAAAAGACGTCGTAGATGATAACCATTTACCAATGAAACAAATAATTTCCATAGTTGCCGTCCATGTTTAGTACGAGCAAACCTGATAATACTTTTTTTGATGTAATTAAGTATAGCATTTTTCATAATGGAATTGATAAGAGGTCAGGATAAACCTGATAAAGATTATAATCATCTTCGGATATTTGATGTCCTGTTTCTACTAAGTACACTTTATTCAATCCGAAATTAATGCCAGCCTCCAGGTCGCTTACTTTATCGCCAACAAGGAAAGACTGGTCCTTGTCTATCTGGTATTTACTAGCAGCTGCTTCTAGCATACCAGCATTGGGCTTACGGCATACACAATCAATACTGTACTCAGGCACAACACCATTGGGATGATGAGGACAATAAAAAACATCAAGAAGGTTAATGCCATACCTACGCAGCTCAGCTCGGTACCAGGCCGTCAGCTCATAATATTGGCTGACAGTATAATACCCTCGTGCGATACCAGCCTGATTAGTAACAACAACAATTTCATAACCCTTAGCAATGATCCTTTGTAATCCTTTTATACAATTTGATGTAAAGCTAAAATCCTCTATTTTAAAAAGATAATCAATTTCGTTGTTTATTACTCCATCTCTGTCCAGGAAAGCTACTTTCATTTAAACTTCTCACAAGCAAGATAATAATCATCTGGAATACCAATATCAATAAAATATGCTTTACTTATAAATGCCTTAAATCGCCCTTTAAACGTGGGCAACAGATCCTGTTCAAAAGAAAAACTATCTAATGGATAGTTTTGGATATTTTCTTTAGATAGGATGTATATCCCACTATTGATAACACCTTTTCCTTTCTTACCTTTCTCAACAACAGCATTCACATTGAAGTCTTCATCAATGTCCAGACTGCCATATCTGGATACATCATCGACCTCCACACCAGAAATGAGTAAGTCCGAGTGATAAGAGGCACTGATGAACTCTTGATAATTCAATTCGCAATAGGTGTCACCATTGAGAACAATAAACTTTTCAGTGTTAACTTTCGAACAAGCATATTTAATACCGCCTCCAGTCCCAAGAGGATTTTTTTCGACAACAAAGTCAACTTCGCACTTAACAGGATTATCCATTGTAACCCTTTTAATTATATAGTCTGCTTCATAAGACAATGATAGCACTATCCTCTTTACGCCCTGACTTTCGACATACTCCATAAGGCGATAGAGAAAGGGTTTTCCTGAAATATCAACCATTGGTTTCGGAATATCACCACTTATGCTTTTAAGGCGAGTTCCATACCCGCCTGCTAAAATGACAACATCATACATAATTAGTTTTCTTCTGGTTGAAATATTGCCTTTTCTACAATGGCACAGATCATATGCCCTATACAAATGTGGCATTCCTGAATATAAGGTGTTATTTTTGAAGGCACATTAACAGGATAATCGACCATAGACCTTAACCGACCAGCCTCACCACATAAAGCGACCGTAGTAACACCCAATTCGCTGGCAATCTCTACAGCTTTAATTATGTTTTCTGAATTTCCAGATGTACTGATGCCAATAAAAACATCCCCAGGCTTGCTTTGTGCCTGGAGTTGTCTGGAAAATAACTTATCAAACCCATAATCATTGCCAATAGCGGTTAGCATTGATGTATCAGTTGATAAAGCAATAGCTGGTAATCCAGGACGGTCAAAAAAGAAACGGCTAACAAATTCAGCAGCAATATGTTGAGAGTCCGCAGCACTTCCACCATTACCAGCAAGGATTACTTTATTTCCCTTTTTGTATGCATCGATAATTAAATTTGAAACTGAAGATATAGTATTTAACAACTCATCTGAACCACGAAGACTTTTCTTTACCGCTATACTGCTATCAAGATAACTTTTAATATAATTTACATTGTCCATGAGTACGCACCCTCTTCAACAAACTGAAATTTAAACACTTCGCCACCAAACTCTTTTAACTTACTTTCAATTTTATGTTTCTTCTCAGGATCTACGAATATCATCATAAAACCTCCACCACCGGCACCTGAAACCTTCATCGATTTAACGCCGATATTAAATATTTCCTTTTCGATCCGATCAATCATTGGGTTTGATATCGAGGATGAGGTTTCTTTCTTACTTTTCCATGCATCAAGAAATGATGAAGCCATTGCATTGATGTCTGATTTAAGCAGATGCTCTTTAATTTTATATGCAGACTCTTTTACTTTATGCATAGCATTTAGCTTTGACTCTTTATCCTCTTCTAAAGATTTTATCTGATCATCAATAATTTTTGCAGAATCTCTTGATGCTCCAGTAAAGTAAAGAATTATAGAGGACTCAAGTTCATTAATAATATATCTTCGAATCCTTAAGGGGTTCACAACAACACGGTTATCTTGATAAAATTCCATGAAATTAAAACCGCCGAAAGTGGCCGCATACTGGTCCTGTTTTCCACCAGATAAGCCACAATCTACCCGTTCAATCTTGAAAGATAGTTGTGCCAGGTCGTATTCGCCCAGAGGTAGGGAATACATCTGACGTAACCCCTCTAGCATGGAAACCACAACAGTGGAAGACGAACCCAAACCACTACCAGCCGGAGCATCTGAGTGCGTAATGATTCTAACTGGCTTAAGATTACCGCCAAAGTAGTCCTTCATAACACGTAGATAAACTGCTCTGTGTAACTTCAGCTTACCTTGAAGAGTTACTCCATCTGCTAAATCTATTTCTTCAGTTATACCTAGATCAGCAGCTTCAAAAATGACCTTACTTCCTTCAACTTCATCATCAATGTATGAATAGGCATACATATTGATTGTGGCATTAAGAACAGAACCACCAAAAGTATCACTGTAGGGGGAGACATCCGTTCCACCACCCGCGATACCTAAACGAAGAGGAGCTTTGCTTCTGACTTTCATGGACTATACACTCAGTTATCGGTTTAAAGGGATACGTCCTGAAGAAATTTCGGATCTCCAGTGTTGGAGTAAGTCGCGAAACATATCAGATGCTTTAATTTCAGGTTTCCAGTCAATAAAATTCTTTATTTTAGTATTATCGAACATTTGATAATCTGCATCAATTGGTCGCAATCGATCCGTGTCAGTTACAATCTCAATATCATTTCGCGAACTAAAACTTAGCAAAAGCTCTATAACTTCGGTCAGTTTAAATGCTTCTTCACCGGCAATATTGAATGCCTCGCCATTAGGAACCCCCCCAGCCTCACTTTTGCAGGCTAGTAAATAATAAGCGCGTACTGCATCACGTGCATCCTGAAAGGTTCGGACACTTGCAAGATTTCCAACTTTTAATTTCGGCTCCTGATGTCCTGCTTCAATCAAAGCAATTTGTTTCGCAACGGTGCTTTCGAAGAAGACATCACTTCTACGTGGACCTGTATGTGTCCCCATTCGGGTAACAAAGGTACGAATGCCGTAAGCTTCTCCATAAAATCGGCCAAGATAATCCGTCCCAATTTTACTAATACTATAAGGACTTGCACCATGAAACTGAGTATCTTCGTTAAGTGCTTCCCCTACTTTAGCTCTCCCATATACTTCACTTGAAGAACATACATGTACAACAGGATTATAGCCATGTTGCTGCTTAAGTTTTCTAACGCATTCAAGTAAATTCGCAGTGCCAATGATATTCGTCTGAAGGGTTTCTATGGGAATATCGAAAGAAGTCCGCGGGAATGATTGCGCAGCTAAGTGAAAAATAAATTTCGGTCTCGTAGACTCTATTAAGTTATATATAGAGACATAATCATTAAGGTCTGCATATTTAATAAAAACGCGATCTTTTCTATTGATCCTATCTGTCAGATGGTAGATGTTATCCATTGGCTCCTGCCAGCGCATCATGCCAATAACAGCATCATCAGTTTTATCAATAATATAATCAGCTAATTGTGATCCAACCTGACCTGTAAATCCCGTTATTAATACATTATTCATAAAAATCACTCCTTACATACTGCCAAATATGACTCAAGAGATCTATTAATAATAGATTCCAAGAAAATGCTCTTAGTATGGATTTTTTTAGGACGTCCCTGCCAAAATGACTCAGGGGCATCAATAAATTTGAAACTTAAACTATGATATTTTTCTTTGACAATCGCCGTAACGATATCTTGTCGGCTAACCAGACTATTCCCTGAAAAATTCACTACTCTGGTATTGATTTTTTCCCAATTAGTAATAATATTTCTAATACCGCTTAAAACATCGTTTATCATGATCACACTTCTTTCAAAGCCGTCGAAGACAGCAAGCGTTTTACCGTTATTATAATAATCATCAATCATTAAAGTAAACTTGTCACCTTTCCCTAAAACATATGAAAATCTAGTTACAAAGAAATTATTATTATCATGAAAATAATCTTCAACCTCAGATTTCATTTGACCATACTTTCCAAATGGTCTCTTTTCATCTCGCTCATCACAGATATTTTTTGCATTACCAAAAACAGCATCACTCGATGAGAAAATAACTTTAACTTTTTTCTCCAGAAGCATTGATGTTAATAGGATTGTTTTCCTTACATTAATATCAAATGCATACTCATAATTTTTTTCGCATAAATCAGGTGCAGAAATAGCCGAAAGAAAAACTAACGTATCGTTGGCATTTATTTTATCTACAAGTTCATCAAAATTATTACTTTCAAGATCAAATATTACATCAGAATTTTTTCTGCCAAGCGTAACAACCTCGAAATCATCACGAAGAAAAGCTGCCAGATGAGAGCCTATATACCCTGTAGCCCCCAATATAAATACTCTTTTCATATAAGAACCTATTTTCAGAATAAAATATATAATTGAAATCGAATTTATTTAGCTGCCTAATTAATTCAATAACCAATTGTTATTTTTATACTTTCTTTGTTGTCATTCTTTCTTTGCAAAAAGATATGATAGCTATCGTCATGAAACATTCTAATCCAAAAGCCATTATCTTTAACTATCACCTTGTCACTATGACCAGATTTCGTCTCGAAATATACATCTGATATATCTTCTTCCATAATAAAATTAAGGTCAGAATAGTTAGGCGATGGATTCACACTATCAACCTTAAATGCAACGACATTATTATTGACGTATTCATGAAGATGCAGGCCGTAGCTTGTTAGTTTCATTATCAAATTATACTTGTTATAAACGCTTTCACTAGGACCTTCAAATAATACGACGCCATTTTCAATGCAGACTAAACGGTCTGAAAGCTGTTTTAATTGGGCTTCATCATGTGAGACGATGACAACTGTAGTGTCTGACTTAATTTTCTCTCTTATACTTTTCTTTGCTTTCTCCGCAAATGTCACATCTCCAACCCCAAGCACCTCATCAATGAGAAGAACTTCCGGTGTAGTATACATTGCAATAGAAAAACCCAGACGAGCTAACATACCAGAAGAGTAGTTCTTAATTGGCTTTTCAAAAAAATCATTTAATTCAGAATATTTTTTAATGCTTTCGATAATGGTTTTTATATAGGAAAGACGATGTCCCAACACCATCCCACTGAATATTGTATTCTGACGACCAGATAAATTTGGATCAAATCCAGCCTGAAGTGCCATAAGTGAAATGCTATTTGAATGTATTTTAATATCGCCAGAGTCCGGCTTAATTATCCCAGCCAGCACTCTCAGCAATGTCGATTTGCCAGCACCATTTCTTCCAATAATTCCCAAAGTTTCGCCTTTATATAGATCGAAAGAAATATTTTTAAGTGCAGTATATTCATCATAGGTAAATAATGTCTTTTTTTCCCTGTAAGTAACTTCGACATTTTTTAATTCAATTATTTTTTCATTACTCATTTCTGCACCACTCTTGGAAAAATAAATTCTAATTTTTTGAATGCATATAATGAGATAGAAATTAACGACAGGGAGAGAATAATAACATATCCGAGTAATTTAATATCAGGCGCATTGTGATACATCAGTACATCTCTATATGAACTTAATATCACAGCCATCGGATTAATAAAGAATACTTTAGTCTCCATAGATGGGATAACTTTGTAGTTAAAAAATATCCCGGAGCAGAACATCATTATTTGCAGACTAGTTTCAATTACAAAAGAAAAATCACGAACAAATGGCACAATTAACGACACAATCAAAGAAAACGCAATAATTAGTAATAACTGAATCAATATGACTGGAATAATCCATAACAGTCCAAAATTATAGTCATAGCCATATAGCAATAAAAAAATAAGTAAAAGCATGAACACTAGCAATTGCTTTATAGCATCTTGTAATACGAAAGTCATAGGGAAGAAAATTTTCGGGATATGCACTTGATTCATCAAATACTTACCTTGAATAATACTGCCTTGTGCATGACTTACGCTGCGCCCAAACCATATCCATGGGATTAATCCTGTAAGCAAGAAGGGTACATAATCAGGCCCCCCTTGTTTTAATAAAAACGAAAAAACCAAATAATATATAGCCATCTGAAGGATTGGTTCAATAATCCACCATGCGTAGCTTAAATAATTTATTGATGCTTCTGATTTAAGGTTTAACTTTGCTTTTACCCAAACCAGCTCAAAAGTTCTAAAATAAAATTTGCTCATGCTATCTTTTTCTCAAAAGTGCTCTAATATAAATTATTAAGTTGAAATTCTTGAGGCATTGCAAAAAGTGATAAACATAAAGGGAAATAGAATATACGAAATAAGTATCATTTGTTTCCCTACTAAATTTAATACTGTTTCGCAAAATATGCGACAACCGAAAAACGTCATATTTTCTGATGCCACTCTCCATATCATGCGTTACACACAGATTTCCCAAGTAAATACCTGAAGAGGATTTTATTTTTGAAAGTCTATATGTAAATGTCAAATCATCATAATATATAAAATAATCAACAGGCACTAAAAGTGATTTTTTGAATTCCCTTTCGTTGACAATGGTTAGCCCAATAAAACTTGCAGCTTCAACTATTTCAGTTTTGTCACCAAACTTTCTTCTATTTTTTAAATAGTTATACATTTTACCCAGAGAATTAGGAATTATAGTCATGGGGCGATTCATTGTAAGCCTTAAACCAGCCCTGTTCACCACTTTAGGTGTTATAAAGGAATATTTATCCCCGTAGCGGCTAACTTCATTATTGAGGGCATCAAGAAAGTGCTGGTCAAAATATGCATCATCATCCAGGAATGTTGTCACGAACGATTCATATTTATCTTCAAGATAACTCAACCCTGCTTTGAAGCCATATGATGCTCCCATGTTTTTATTCAGTTGAATCAACCTAATACGGGCATCAAAGTGAGACATATTTAACAAAATATTTCTTGTTGCCTGCTCCGAGTTATTATCCACTATAACTAACTCATCGAGCGTTGTAGCAAGAAGGCGGTTAATAGATTCCTGAAGTTTTGTAGTCCTATTATAGGACACCATTACTACTGTATATATCATTTTTAATTATTCTTGATATAGGCGTGCGCACATTCGATTGCTTCTTTTATACATACGTCCATATCTAAATAACGATATGTCGCCAACCTTCCAATAAAAGTTATCTTTGTTTCTTTAGCTGACTTTTCTTCATACTTATTCCACATTTCATTGCCGGAAACCAGTCGCACTGGATAATATGGAATATCTTCTTTTGTACATCGGCTACTATACTCTTTATATAATACGCTTCCAGATGAATGCTCTTCCCATGGAGTAAAATACTTATGCTCAGTAATACGAGTGTAAGGAACTTCTTCGTCACAATAAGACATAACTACGCATCCCTGGTAATCATCCTCACTGTAGAATTTTTCAAACTTTAATGTACGGTATTCAAGCATTCCATATTCATAATTATAAAAGTAATCGATGGCGCCTGAAAAAAACACATGCTCATAGTTTTCGTTAAAAATCAAATTTTCAACATCTTTTCTATCAACTTTAGTATTTAGTTCAAATTCTATATTAGGATGATTGAGCATATTTTCAAAAAGTGAAGTATAGCCATTTCTTGGAATCCCTTGGTATTTATGGAAGAAATAGTTATCATCGTAGTTGAATCGTACCGGAAGACGTTTCAAAACCGAGGCTGGGATTTCAGCTGGTTCCATACCCCATTGTTTCTTAGGATAACCATGAAAGAAAGTCTTATAGAGGTCTTCTCCAACAAATTTAATTGCTTGCTCTTCAAACGATCTAGGTTCAATGATGCTTTGGTCGCCTTTGCTGGCAATAAGTGCTTTTGCTTCCGTTGGTGACATTGTCGAGTGATAGTACTGATTTATTGTATGTAAATTAACAGGAAGAGAGTAAATTCCTCCTTTTGCATTTGCTTTTAACCTGGTGATATATGATTCAAATGCCCCAAATTTATTTATAAAATCCCAAACTTCTTTATTGTCAGTATGAAAGATATGTGGCCCATAAACATGTACGGTAATATTTGTTTTTTCATCTCGTTCGTCGTAGCAATTGCCACCTATGTGCTTTCTGTCATCTATTATTTTAACTTTTACACCGTTCTCAGCTAAAATCCGGCCAATAGTTGCACCGCTAAATCCACTGCCAATAATCAGTACTTTATTCATAGTCTGCACACCTGAAGGATTCTATCAACTGTTCAATGCCATCATTTAACTTGACAGCAGGAAGCCAATTGAGTTCATTTTTAGCACGTTGAATAATCAGCGTGACACCTTTCTTATCTAGAACTTGAGAGCTCACTTCATTTATTAGCGAATTTTTATTTAGCTTAAGCTCTATAATTTTAATGAGTTCTTTCAGCGCAACCGACTCACCGGAACCAATATTGAAAGTATCATAGAAACCTTCATAATAAATTGCACAAATAAAAGCATTAACAAGATCACTAATATGAATATAGTCTCTTCGGCTATCTAATGATCCAATAATATCGAGCGGAATATCATTGAATATCTTATTTATAAATATAGGAATAACACCCTGTTTTCCATCGAAACGCTGCCCTTCACCGTAAGGGTTAGAAATACGCAGTGATATACTTTTTTTATTATATTCGTTAGCTAAAAAACGCAAGTAAGTTTCAGTTGTAGCTTTACTTAATCCGTAGCTAATTTCTGGTGAGATTTCACTCTCTTCTGAAAAAGAGCTTTCTGATTTTCCATAGACAGTACCTCCTGACGAGGCGAAAATTATTTTCTCACAACCACTCTCATATAATTCCTTAAAAAAGGAAACGTTCGAATACACATTTTCAAAACAGTCTTCAATGATTTTTTTTCTGGAGTCCGCGGGAAACATCGTCGTGGCCAGATGAATGACTGTTTTAATATTATGTTCCGTGACTATCGTTTTTATTTCATCTCTTCGTTTGTTTGCGTCCAGATAGCTAAAGTTAAACCAATTAAAACCACTGCCTTGCTCCGGAAGACTATCAGGCTTATCGACAACATCAAAAGAAACCAAAGGAATTTTTTTCTTTAAAATTTCTTTGATCAGTGCTTTTCCTATGAAACCGGCACCACCGCTAACGAGGACTCCACCTTTATTCGAATCCATCATTCACCCTTTGCAAAAGCGATAATGTATCTTCCGTACTCATTTTTTTCCATCGGTAGAGCGTTTTTAAGTACCTGCTCTTTAGTCAGCCAGCCATTTCGAAGTGCAATTTCCTCAAGACAAGACACTTTCAATCCCTGTACATGCTGAATGGTTTGAACAAAAGATGATGCTTCATTTAAACTTTCATGGGTCCCTGTATCCAGCCAGGCAAAACCACGCCCTAGTAGCTCCACATTCAGAGACCCATCATTCAGATACATTTCATTAAGCTCTGTTATCTCAAGTTCGCCGCGTATAGATGGTTTAACTTTCTTTGCAAATTCGACCACACGGTTGTCATAAAAATATAGTCCTGTAACTGCATAATTTGACTTTGGCTTTTTTGGTTTTTCTTCGATTGAGACAACTCGCATTTTATCGTCAAATTCCACAACACCGAAGCGCTCAGGATCTTTTACCTGATAACCAAAAATTGTAGCTCCATGCGTTCTTTCAACAGCATTTTGCAGAATTTTTCTGAACGATTGTCCATAGAATATATTATCGCCCAGAACTAAACATACGTTATCGTCAGCAATAAAGTCTTCGCCAATCAAAAAGGCCTGAGCCAAGCCATCAGGGCTTGGCTGCACTGCATAGGTCAAATGTATGCCGAAATCACTGCCATCACCCAATAAGCGTTTAAAACTTTCGTTATCTTCTTGTGTTGTTATGATAAGGATATCCTGAATTCCTGCCAACATTAATGTTGATAGCGGATAATAAATCATTGGTTTATCATAAATAGGCAACAGCTGCTTTGAGACACCACGTGTTATTGGATAAAGACGGGTGCCAGACCCGCCTGCTAAAATTATACCTTTCATTTTTCCAACTTATTTTATCAGACCCAGACGTTCGCGCGCATATGAACCATCGATCACACGTTGCCACCATTCTCTATTATTTATATACCAGCTGACCGTCTTTTTTATTCCCGACTCAAATGTTTCCTGTGGGAGCCAGCCTAATTCATTTTTTATTTTACTGGCATCAATAGCATAACGCCGGTCATGACCGGGTCGATCATCGACATAAGTGATTAATTGTGCGAAGCTATTTATATTATTCGGCTTTTCTTCAATAATTTCATCAAGAATTAAACATATCGTTTTAACAACATCAATATTCTTACGCTCATTATGGCCACCTATATTATAAGTTTCACCTACCGAACTCTCAGTAACGACTTTATATAAAGCTTTGGCATGATCATCAACAAACAACCAGTCGCGAATTTGCTCGCCGTTGCCATATACCGGTAGGGGCTTTCCTTCCAATGCATTGAGAATAATCAATGGGATTAATTTCTCAGGGAAATGATAAGGACCATAATTATTTGAGCAATTAGTAATAACGGTTGGTAGACCATAGGTACGCCGCCATGCCCGTACTAAATGGTCGCTGGAGGCCTTTGAAGACGAGTAGGGGCTGCTAGGAGCATATGCTGTATTTTCATGAAATAGAGGGAGCTCAGTATCTGCCGGGACCTCATCAGGATGAGGGAGATCCCCATAGACTTCATCAGTAGAAATATGGTGAAAGCGAAATGCTTGCTTGTGATTTTCATCAAGCGCTGACCAATATTTACGGGAGGTTTCAAGCAGGACATAAGTCCCGATAATATTGGTCTCAATGAAAGAGGCAGAGCCAGTGATTGAACGGTCTACGTGGCTTTCTGCTGCTAAATGCATGATGGCATCAGGGCGATGCTCGGCAAAAATGCGCGTCATCTCATTGGCATCACAAATATCTGCCTGCACAAATGCATAACGCTCGCTGTGTTCGATACTCTTTAGCGACTCAAGATTGCCTGCATAGGTTAATTTATCAACATTAACCACGAAATCTTTTGTATTATTAATAATATAGCGAACGACCGCAGACCCAATAAAACCTGCACCGCCTGTGACTAGAATTTTCACGTCAACTTTTCCGTTTATACTTTCTAAATGACAAGTGGGACGGCAGAGCTATGGTTAACTGCGCCCCTTCGAGCAATTCAATAACTTTTATGCACGCTACCGCCCCTGACTCAACAGCTGCCAGTGCACTGCGTACAATCAAGTGTATATAACAGCATCAATACACCAAACCTAGTATCGCTTTCTCCCAAGTTACAATTGTCTTACCAAATGCCGCCGGAAACAAGAAAAAACCTAAAGGATCTCCGTTTTGTGACGCCCATAATAATTTATTGTTTTAATTGACTTTTTTACTGAGAAAAGTATCATGAAATCGATGTTGTGATTTAACATATCCAGATCACCTGGTTATGTAATAATCTTTCGATTAACATTTAATCTTATTACCCTGCCAGATACAACTTACCTGACGATTTTAAACTTCGCTCGTACTGAGGCAGAGTTCACCACTTTAACCAAGGAAATTGTAGCAGATAATCGTCTATGTAAGACCACTAACATCAGCATAGTAACTTATTGTTTTTAAATGAATTAAATCACCAAGATAACTTTACAGCCTGGCAACCCAAACACTTCCCACCATCCTTCTGAATCGGTTATAAAAATAGCTTTTAGTAAAATTAGTGTTAATTCACAATGTCCAATAATTTCCACCAAATCATCAGAAATGAATAGTTCTCTTCACTCATTATTCAGGGACTTTGTTAGGCTGAAAAACAGAATGCTCCTAAATATTTACGTTACAACATAACATCTTGACAACATCATCATCCGCAACGAATTGGGATTGATGTTGTCAGTTATAGAATGAGATGTCGCCACAGGTGAATAGGCAACATTAAAAATTAAAGTAGTGCAGTTACGCCTTATCATGTGGTTTAGTAATGTACATATTACTAATGTACATTACTGCCTAAATAAATAATAGAAACCACCACACAAAACAATATTAAAAACCCGATTAATCAAGATGTAATCCATTCAAATAAACTAACAATTATCCATTACATAAAAAATAAAACAGGTTAAAAATTGCAACGAAGAATAAACTGAAATCACTTCTAATCATCACATTAACTTCCAACGAAATATTTACACTGCAGATAACCATCACACAGGACACGACAGCAATCATAATATCATTGAAAATTATGACGTAATAAAAAAAGCACAAACAAGCTAAAAAAACCCATTAAAAACATTATTGATACTTCCAAACACCCAACGCGGCACACCCTTAATAAAATAGTTAAAAATACGTACAACCAAAACTATTGACATAATTAAACAACATCATTTCACCAATGACCGACCGATGAAATTTCGTATTTCCACCGACTTTAAACACAGCAATCTATTATTTACTGTGACAATCCTAAATCAGTTGAAACACCATATTAATATGAATAAAAAACCGTTATAATTTAATATTAAAAATGGATAGAATGTTCATTTCCTACCAAGAAGAAACTATCACTATCACATTGCCTCCAACTTATATTCACTATTGTTTCAGAAAATAAAGATGATATAGTCAATCAAACCCATATCATCATTTCCCGAACAGTTCAAATAACACTTACTTATTGTCGGGGTTAATCAGACGAGCATAAGGACTTTTTAATGGCAGGTTTTACCTCTCTGGCGTCGTTTCTGGACACCATTCAACAGCGTGATCCACATCAAATTGAATTTCAGCAGGCGGTACGTGAAGTCTTTACCTCACTGTGGCCATTTCTGGAACAAAATCCTCGCTATCAGCAGCAGGGCCTGCTGGAACGTCTGGTTGAACCCGAGCGCGCCATCCAGTTCCGCGTTGCCTGGACTGACGACCGCAGTCAGGTACAGGTAAACCGCGCCTGGCGCGTGCAGTTTAATTCTGCGATTGGCCCCTTCAAGGGCGGAATGCGCTTCCACCCTTCGGTCAATCTCTCAATCCTGAAGTTCCTCGGCTTTGAACAGACCTTCAAAAATGCGCTGACGACGCTGCCGATGGGCGGTGCTAAAGGCGGTTCGGACTTTAATCCAAAAGGCAAAAGCGATGCGGAGGTGATGCGCTTCTGCCAGGCGCTGATGACGGAACTATACCGCCATCTGGGTCCGGACACTGACGTGCCTGCTGGCGATATCGGCGTCGGCGGTCGCGAAGTCGGCTTTATGGCCGGGATGATGAAGAAACTCTCCAATAACACCGCCTGCGTGTTTACCGGTAAAGGCCTGTCGTTTGGCGGCAGCCTAATCCGTCCGGAAGCGACCGGCTATGGCCTGGTGTACTTTACCAATGCGATGTTAAAACGCCACGGCCTCGGTTTTGAAGGTAGCCGCGTCGTGGTTTCCGGTGCGGGCAACGTGGCGCAATATGCTATTGAGAAAGCAATGGAGCTTGGTGCGCGCGTGATCACGGCCTCCGATTCCGCAGGCACGGTGGTGGATGAAGCGGGCTTTACGCCGGAAAAACTGGCTCAGCTGGCGGAAATCAAGAACCAGCGTTACGGCACCGTGGAAGAGTATGCGCGCGAGCGCCAGCTGACCTATTTGCCCGGACAACAGCCGTGGAGCGTGCCCGCGGATATTGCCCTGCCGTGCGCAACGCAAAACGAACTGGACCTGCCGGCAGCACAGCTGCTGATCGCCAACGGCGTGAAAGCGGTTGCGGAGGGAGCGAATATGCCGACAACTATTCAGGCGACGGACGCGTTCCTTGAGGCTGGGGTACTGTTTGCGCCGGGCAAAGCGGCCAACGCCGGCGGCGTGGCAACCTCAGGCCTGGAAATGGCGCAGAATGCCGCGCGCCTGGGCTGGAAATCAGAGAAAGTGGACAGTCGATTGCAGCATATCATGCTGGATATTCACCACGCCTGTGTTGAGCACGGTGGAGAAGGCAAACAGACCCACTATGTCCACGGTGCGAACATTGCTGGCTTTGTTAAGGTCGCCGATGCGATGCTGGCGCAAGGCGTTCTCTAAGCCGGTTGCGGTGCCAACAGCGCGTTACGCCGGGATTCTCGCAGAATGTTGCTACGACGATCGGATGCAGTCTGCCAAAGTAAGCCGCCGGTAACGTATCACCAGCGGCGGGTTGCCGGGGTGCAAAGTAAGCCGCCGGTAACGTATCATCGGCGGCTGTCTGGCGGGGTGCAAAGGTCCGGGGCGGCTTAGCCGTGTAGAACTTTCAGTATTCTGCGGCGGTTTTTTCGTCGGGCCTGTGCCCTTTCAGGCCACGATGTCCGTCGCTTAACAACAAGGCGCCCAGCATTGCCAGCAGCGCCAGTACGACGGCATAGCCCGCAATAGGCCACCAGGCGCCGCCAGCGCTGCTTTGTAGTGCTACGGCGATAAACGGCAGAGTGCCTCCGGCAACGGCGCCGGCCAGCTCGCGGCTACTGGCCATGCCGGTATAGCGAATATGCGGGGGGAACGCCTCCGAAAGCATGGCGGCCTGTGCGCCCAGCATGGCGTCATTACACAGGCAGTAAATAAGAAACATCCCCAGCCAGATCATCCCCTGCTCGCCGGTATTTAATAGCATGAAGAACGGCGCTATCAGCAGCGCCAGTCCGCAGGCGCCAGCGATAAAGATCTTTCTGGCGCCATATCTATCGCTCAACGCGCCGGCGCCGGGAACAGTGACAAACTTGATGAAGTTACAGATCATCACCCCCATTACGCCAACGCTTTTATCAACGCCGACCTGCGCGACCAGATAAGTCAGGGCAAAAGCCGAAGGTAGATAAGAGGTGACGTTCGGGCCAATACTTAGCAAAAAAGCGCCTAAAAAATTGCGCGGTTTACGTTGAATAACCTCCATTAGCGGCATGCGTTTTTCCGACCGCGTGGCCTTAGCCGCGTTAAACTCAGGGCTTTCAGCGACGCCAATACGGATCCAGATACCGACGATGCCAATAGCAAAAGAGGCAATAAATGGAACCCGCCATCCCCAGCTCATCATGTCCTCTTTCGGCAATTGTTGAACGGCGATAATCGCCAGGCTGGCGATAATTGAGCCCAGCGCGTTGCCGGCGCCAGGGATCGACGCGAACAGCCCACGGTTTTTATGCCCGGCATGCTCGGCCGAGAGGAGTACTGCTCCTGAATATTCACCACCGGCAGCGAATCCCTGGCCCAGACGGCAGATTACCAGCAGGATCGGCGCCCACAGCCCGATGGTATGCCAGGCCGGAATAAGACCGATCAGCGTGGTAGAGGCCGCCATCAATATCAGGGTGAAAAACAGCATTCCACGGCGCCCCAGCTTATCGCCAAGCGAGCCAACGATCAGGCCGCCGAAGGGCCGGGCAAAGAAGCCAACACCAAAAGTGGCGAAAGAAGCCAGAATGCCATATGCGCCGCTCATCTGCGGGAAAAATACCTGGGGAAAAATGAGCGCGCTGGCCATGCCGTACAGGGCGAAATCATACCATTCAAGGGCCGTGCCCACGGTTGAGGCCAGGGCGGAACGTTTTGCATCAGACATAGCCTACCCCTTCAGTGCCAGATGTAGCGTGATCATCGCGGTTTGCGCCGCCCCTTCCAGCGTCAGCTCAAGGCGCAGCCAGCCGCCAAAATGAGACTGCGCGATGGCGGTCAATCCCGGCCCCTGTACCGATACAACGTCTCCCGGCGCATCCAGCCAGTGTATACCGTCGGGTGATATTTTTGGCCTGACCAATATGCGAGTAAAATCAGCCTGCTCAGAATGTACCGTCAGAAAAAATAGCGCTTCATCCGCCCAGCCGCATTCATAGGGTTCACTGGAAAAAATGCCGTCAATGGGCTGACGCATTTCAATAACTGAAGTATAAAACTCTTTCATTTTTATATGCCTTTATCTTCAGGGTTAATATAACCATCGGTAGAAATAACCACGGAATCGAGGTAAAGAAAAACCCGACGGTTAGCGCCGGTTTCAATAAAGAAAACGGGATTTAATAATCCGGTAATGCCTTTATATTCCTGTGCCATGGTGGGCTGCTTGCCACGCAGATCCATGACCTTATCCATACATTGCAACGCCACATATTCCCGGCGTGAAACGTCAATCGTCAGGCGCATATACATCCAGTTAATTTTGTCATCGGCCTCGTTAGCGACCAGCTCCTGATGTCCATCATCTATCCACTGAAAACCATCACCTCCGCCATCCGCCTGGCGTTGTCCATACCACTGACCGTCAACGCCAACCTTATGCCAGCCGTCATGGCCATAGTTCCAGCGCCGGTGATCGACCCCGTCGCTAACGCGAAAATATTGCCAGCGCTTAATCGATTCTCCGTCGGCGCTGTTAACGTAGCGCACGCCCGGCATCCAGCGATTTCCCTGACTTTGCAGGTCGATAAAGCAGCCAAAGGCCCGCACGTCCCGATCGCCGATACCGGCAACGGATGGCTCCGGCGTATAGGTGAACCAGGCTTCAAGCTGTAATAAATGCAGGCTACCGGGCACTGCCATGCGTTTAATCGCCAGCCCCATGCTTCCCGCCGCCGGCGGCTGATCAATGGGCGCGCTGTTAGCGCGGGTGGCGAGTTTAAGGCAGTGTCCACCGCTCATCGCTCCATGGGTGCCCATCATCGGAAAGGTGGCGGAAGAGAGCATCGTCGGCCCCCAATGGATCAGGTCAATTTCCTGCGAATGTGGCGCAAAATCAGATTTAACAAAATTAGGTCTTAAATCCAGCCAGCCATTATGGCCGCGATGAAACTCATCAAACGTTATAATTTTTTTTAGCGGATTAAACTTTGCCAGTCTGTAATCATCCATAGCGTATTCTCATATTTAAGGGACAGCGATACCGTCCGCTGTGCAGATGGGGTAGCGGGTTATTAAAGTAATTAAATTAGCGCGTAGCCTGAACGCTCACGCCGGTTAAGAGCGCGTTAAATAGCGTAATTAATTCCTTACTTACCGGATCGGAATAAAAATAAGCATAGTGGCGTTTTACTTGCAGGGTAAAGTCATCTGAAGCGGTTATGTGAGGAGTTGCACAAAATTGGTCCAGCCAATAATAATGAATCACTATTTTGGCCTGACCAATTAAGTTCTAAGAGGCTCAGCCGTCAGCGTCGAGCGGAGAGGAGTTAAACAAATAGCCGTCGAAATCCGCAGCTGCGGTATCTGCCAGCTTAAAAAGTTTATTTTTTACGTTTTCAAGGTGTTGCCACATCGCCCTCTTCGCGCCCTTCGCATCCCGGCGTTGAATCGCCTGCAAGATGCGCAAGCGATCCTCGAACCATTGCCAGCGAGCGCTGAAATCACTGGTATCCTGATGCTGGTTTTGCCACATCCCCGAGCGGCTGCGCAGCTTCCAGCTCTCCTGAACAATCGCCACCAGCGCGGCGTTTTGCGTCGCCGATGCCACGAGGTAGTGAAAATGCTCATCGGTGTCATCCGCGATATAGCCTGAGGAAAGCTGCTCCCGCTCCAGTTCGATGGCATTGCGCAGCTCGGTGATATCACTTTTTGTTGCCTGCAATGCGGCAAAGGAGGCGATCTCGCTTTCCAGCAGTTGCCTTGCCTGCAGCAGTTCAAATACCCCGCAGCTAACGCTATCAGATAAGGGAGACTCACCTGATTCGCGCGGCGCAGAGGCAAGTACATACACCCCGGAGCCTTTCCGAATTTCAATGCATCGCTCCACTTCCAGCAGAATAAGCGCCTCTCTGACGACGCTACGGCTGACGTTGAACTGACTGGCGATATCGCGCTCCGCAGGTAACTTATCGCCTGGCTGGTATGTCCCACGGTGAATGGCATCACGCAGCTGTTGACCAATCTCCTGATAAAGTCTCATGCTTTTCATATCCACTTAGAATAACGACTCTGGCCTGACCAAAAGCCCCGCATTCGGTCAGGCCAATATTGATTTCATCATAGCGCCTGCGACCGTGAATAGCCAACCTCAGCGCATCTGACGATATCGACGACTGCAAGGTCATTGCCAGCAGAAGCCTGCAGACTGCCCGGACAATTTTGCCCGCATTATCGCGGCAAACACCACGGCCCGTCGCGCTGCGCCATGTGAAGATTACACAGTTAGCCACACGCCTTAACTCAGCACAAAAAAATAACCTCATGATTTAAAAATAAAGTAATCGCTCAATCGGTCTTAGATATGATGCGCCTTGCGCCAATTGTGTATTCAATGTGTAATTTTACACACAGATCACACTTCCCCGTTCATTTGCATGCTTTAATCTCCCCAACAAACAGCAAGGGGTACACAAATGAAACATATTATGATTTGTTGCGGCGCTGGCGTGGCAACCAGCACGGTTGCGTTAAATAAACTGCAGGACTTCCTGAAAAAAGAAGATCTACTCAGCAAGGTGCGTATTTCCCAGGGCACGGTTGCGGAGGTGAAAACCCGCGATGATATTGATTTTATCGTTTCCACCTCCCCGGTTTCACTTAACGTGCCGGTGGTAAATGCGCTGCCGCTGCTGACCGGTATTGGTGCAGATAAAGTTTTTACTAACGTCAAAGAGTTAATTCTCGCCGGGAGCTAAGCAATGTTTATTATCGATTACATTGTCAATCTGGGGGCGTCGGTAATGATGCCGCTGATATTTATCATCCTCGGCTTAATATTACGCATCCCGCTTTCAAGAGCGATTAAAGCCGGATTGATGGTCGGTATTGGTTTTATTGGTCTGAGCATTACCGTTAACCTGATGATTGACTCATTGACGCCGGTCAGCCATGCCATCGTCGATCGCTTTGGCCTTAACTTTTCAGTGCTGGATGTCGGCTGGCCGGCTGCGGCGGCCGTAGCGATGGGCACCCGCGTTGGCGCGCTGGTTATTCCGGTGTGCGTCGCGATTAATATGCTAATGCTGTACACCAAAACCACCCGGGTGCTTAACGTTGATATCTGGAATCTTTGGCACCACGCTTTTACCGGTTCGCTGGTGGCAATTATTACCGACAACCTGTGGCTGGGTATTTTTGCCGCCGCCCTGAACTGCATAATCACCATGATTATTGCCGACCGGACCAGCGGCGACGTGGAAAAATATCTGAATCTGCCGTCAATATCCGTGCCGCACGGTTTCTCGGTTTCATTTGTGCCGGCTGCCTGGCTGGTTAATGCCATTGTCGATCGCATTCCGCTGGTGCGGGATATAAAAATTGATACCGAGGTCATTCAAAAGCGACTGTCTATTCTTGGCGATCCGGCCTCGCTCGGCGCAATTATTGGTGCTCTGCTGGGGATCATTGCCGGCATCGAAGTTAAGATGATTTTGCAAACCGCGATTACGATGGCCGCCGTGATGACCATTATTCCCCGCATGGCGAAAATGCTGATGGAGGGGGTTTATCCGATTAGTGAACGCATCCAGGAAATTGCGCAGTCAAGGGCCGGTTCCTTCGGCAAAATAGCGATTGGTCTCGACTCAGCCGTCAGCGTCGGCCACCCGGTTACGCTGTCAGTATCGATGCTGATGATCCCGATAATGCTGGTTCTCGCCGCTATCGTACCCGGTAACCAATTCCTGCCCTTCGCCTCGCTCACCGGTTTACCTTTCGCCTTTGTGCTGGTCACTGCCGTTTGCCGTGGCGATATGTTCCGCACCCTGCTGACCGGCCTGCTGACGCTGAGTCTGGCGCTGCTGATTGGCACCAGCCTGGCGCCGATTGTTACCAGCACCGCGGTCAGCACCGGATTCTCACTTCCCCAAGGTACAACCAGCATCAGCAGCGTTGATTACGCCGGCGCCATGCTGCCGTGGGTAATTATCCAGAGCTTCTACTTTAAGGCAATCGGCGTGGGTATGCTGAGCCTGGGTACGCTGGGACTGCTGCTATGGAACCGCCGTAAGCTACAAAGGGAAAACGCGCTGCAGGCTGAGGCCGCACAGGCAGAAGGAGAATAACCATGTTCAGCGCACAGCGTGTATTTAAGTTCAACCAGTCCATCAGCCGTGACGGGATGCTAAAACAGCTGGCGGCAAGCCTGCAGGCGGACGGGCTGGTAAAACCCACCTTTACTGACGGCGTGCTGGGTCGGGAACGGGTTTACCCTACCGGTATTTTTATGGAAACCCATAGCATTGCCATTCCGCATACGGAATTTGAACATGTACACCGCACCGGCTTCGCGATTGCTATCAACCAGTGCGGCGTCGCGTTTCACCGCACTGATGAACCTGACGAGGTCGTGGTCCCTGACATTGTCATTATGATGGCCATCGACCCGAACTGTGAAAAAGTAGCCATTATTCAGTCGCTGTTTGCGTTACTGTCAGAACAGGATCGGGTTCACCATATTGCTAAACTGGCGCCGGAGGAGATAGCAAAAGTATTCAAGGATGCCATCGTCACACGTTAGAATAGCCCTGATATGAGTGAGGCGGAAAAGCAAGGGAAACAGATGCTGCGAATCAGCGATGTCATTGAGTTAGCGATGGTCAGCCGTAAAACCATCTACAATGCGATCAACAGCGGTCGGCTGAAATATCAGCTGGTTACGGTTGATAATCGCCAGGTTCGGATGTTCCATGAGGAAGATGTTTTTAGTGCGTTCCCTAAAGCCAGCCGGACGATAACGCACGAGCAGGAAGTGCAGGATCTGAGGGAGGAAGTCGCCTCCCTCAAGTTTGCCCTTGCTGAACTGCAAAAAGCCGTCGAAGCGATGGACCCTAACGGACAGTATGAAATGAAATCGCTCAAAGGCCAGCCCGGAAAACCTGGCGATGAGGAATAATCGCAGCCATGGCTGGCACTTCAGAAGACGGCTTTCAGCACCAGCTCCAGACCCAGCAGCAGCAGAAATAAAAGGAAGCACTGGCGAAAACGCCGGGGGCTTATTCGCTCCCGTATGCGCTGCCCTAATGCCATGCCAGCCAGCGCGGGAACCAGCGCCAGAGCCGACAATGCCAGCAGTTCTCCCGCGAAAGCACGCTGGCTAAACAGGCCGCCGGCCAGCGACAGGGTCGAAACGGTAAACGATAAACCTAAGGCCTGTACTAAAGCATTCTTATCCAGCTTCAGCGCCTGCAAATAGGGCACCGCCGGTATCACGAAAACCCCGGTAGCACCGGTTATCACGCCGGTAATTAAACCGATAACCGGTGATAGCCAGGGTTCAACAGCGGATTTCACCGTCACTGACGGAGAAAGTAACGCATAGCTACCATAGCCTATTAGCGCGCTTCCAAGCGCAAGGCCGGACCAGCGTGGATCAACGCGAGTGAGCAGTGCTGCCCCGCTTACCGTACCCAGCACGATCCCCAGCATCATGGTCCGTAAGCGGCGCCACAGCGGGCCGATGGCGCTGGCGCTGAATAACTGCCAGATATTGGTAACCAGCGAAGGGATTATCAGCATCACCGCCGCGTCCGCAGGCGGCATAACGCTGCCCAGTAAGCCCATGGCGACGGTAGGCAGGCCCATGCCGGTGACACCTTTAACCAGCCCAGCCAGCACAAAAGTCACGCTCAGCGTGAGAAGAAGAATCTGCGTATCATTCATCGTCATATTGAAACCCACCGCCGACGACTGCACAATGTGGTTTTAGCATTCAAGCCTTCGGCTAAGCCGAAGGCTTAATGGAGCTAATCCCATGCATTTTGACCTCGCCGACCTGCGTTTATTTTTATGCGTTACCGATGCAGGCAGCATTACCGCTGGTGCGGCGGCTGCCGGCCTTGCGCTGGCCTCAGCCAGCGAACGGCTGCGCAATCTTGAAGCGGAAGTCGGCGTCAGCCTGCTTACCCGCCATGCACGCGGCGTGGTCACGACGGAGGCGGGAGAAGCCCTCGCTCACCACGCCCGCCTGATCCTGCAACAGCGAGCGGTGCTGGCCGGGGAGCTGCAAGGCTTTGCCAGCGGCGCACGCGGCACCCTGTCACTGTATGCCAATACCGCCGCGCTGACAGAATTCATCCCGCAGCGCCTCGCCGACTGGCTGGCGGCCAGGCCAGAGCTGCACCTCGACCTTAAAGAGCGCACCAGTCAGGAGATTGTACGCACGATTGCCGCCGGACTGGCCCAGGCCGGGATCGTGTCTGACGCGGTGGACAGCGAAGCACTGCAATTACAGCCGGTGGCGCAGGATCATCTGGTGCTGATTGCGGCCCGTACTCATTCTATGGCGGCCCGGCATAAGCTCCATCTGGCTGATGTGCTTAGCGAAAGATTTGTCGGTCTGGCGGCGGAAAGCGCCCTGCAGCAACATATTGACCATCACGCCCGGCGCTGCGGGCATCCGCTCGCGCTACGCGTACGGATGAAAACCTTCGAAGGCCTCTGCAATATGGTGGCCCACGGCGTCGGTCTCGGCATCGTGCCGCAAAGCGTCGCCATTCGTTATGGCAGAAAATATGGTTTCCGCCAGATAGCGCTACAGGATCGGTGGGCGCAGCGTCAGCTATGCCTGTGCTACCGCCACTGGGACGAGCTGTCGTCAACAATGCAGAGCCTGCTCAACCACCTGGGCGCCCGTTAAGACTGAGCGGCACAGATGAAACCAGCCTGTCGCCCTTTGCCGTCGCTGCGATTAGCGCCCCTCTTTTCTTACGCGTTCAATGTGGAGGGCAAGAAACATCACTTCTTCGCTGGTCAGCTTTCGCTGATAACGCTGCTCGAGATGGCGGGCAATATTTTCGGCGCAGCGCCAGGCCCGGGGATAATATTGCTTAACCGCGCTGTGTAAGGTGACATCATCGTCGGCCACCACGGTGCGGGTCAGCATACGCTGAGCAAAGAACTTCAGATGGATAACAAAGCGCTGATAGCTTAACGATTCCTCATCGTATTCCAGCTGCAGCTGATATTTAACCAACTGCAGGATCTCCTGCATGACGCGGGTAATGTGCATAACCTCCGGCATTTCGCTGTTAAGCTGCCCGGTAACCAGATGCAGCGCAATAAAGCCGGCTTCATCCTCTGCTAACTGCACGCCAAGCCGCTGTGCGATGATCTCCAGCGCCTGCAGCCCGATCGCATACTCTCGCGGATAAAGACGCTTTATCTCCCACAGCAGGACGTTCTTAATTTCAACGCCTTTGCTGTGCCGTTCAATGGCGAAGTTGCAGTGATCGGTAAGGGTGATATACAGGCTCTCATGCAGATTGCCCAGCCTGCTGCGGGCCAGCTCAATAATGCGATCGCAAGTGGTCATCACCTCCAGCGGGATCTGACCGAGCAGCTCCCCCAGACGGCGACTTAACGCACTGCTTTGCAGGTGAAACACCTTCTCAATTTTAGTTTCGTCCAGCCGCTCTCCTGGCCGTTTCTGAAATGCCAGACCGCGCCCCATAACCACCTGCTCGTGCTGGTGTTCATCGCGCACCATCACGACATTATTATTAAGAACCTGGCTGATTTTCATCCTTTCCCCGGAAACAAAAAAACCTGAATCCCGGCAACGCCGCAAGAATCAGGTTTTGTATGCGAACGCATATAGTCCATTTGCGCCAGACTATCACACTTCTATAACCACACTAAAGGTATGGCTTGTAACAGCATGCTGAAATTCAGCGCATCGCTATGGCAGTAATTTACGCAGCGCGCCTTCATGCTCAGGCGCATTCCAGGAGCCGTCGAACACCGTCCATGTGATATAGCCTTTATCCAGCCAGCCGCTATCGGTATCGCTATCAGTTTTCTTTGACGAAGCCTCGCTCATAATTTGCTGAGCCCGCCCGTCTGATAATATTTTATAAGAAAACTGTGGCGTCGGATGCTGCTCGTTACCCACGTACTTAATCCCTTTAATCGCAGATTCAGGCAGCGCCGGATAGTTGATGCTCAGCCCGATGCCGCCCGGTAGCACCGGCGTTCCCGGCTGCCATTTGCCATGCAGTTTATCAACCAGCGTCACCACATAGTTGACTGACTCAGGCCAGTATTTTTTGGTGCTTGGCCAGCCCGCCTTCATCTCTTCTGTGGTCATGATATAGCCAATGCTGGCGGCAATGGACGGGTAGCCGTAACGCAGCGCGCGCGCCGCGGCGGACAGAGTGCCGGAGTTCATCTGTGCCGCGCCGGTATTGGGGCCATCATTAACCCCGGAAATGACCAGGTCGGGCGGATTATCTTTCAAAAGCCCTAACAGCGCGAAATCAACCGAATCAGCCGGCGTGCCGGGGAAACAGAAACGCTGTTTTACCAGCTGCTTCACGTCAAAAATTTTATTCGGCTTAAAGGTAATTGCTGAGCCAATGCCGCTTTGATTCGTGGCCGGCGCCACCATCCAGACATCGTAACCTTTGGCTGCCAGCTTTTCCTGCAAAGAGACAGTACCTGGTGATTTGCAGCCATCATCATTGACCAGCAAAATACGCATCGGCCGGTCTGCCGCATTAACGCCCGCACTAAAGCAACCGGCCAAAGCCAGTGTAATTAATAATTTTTTCATATTTCCCTCTGGTTTAAATAATTAAAGTATGCCAAATCGATACTCTACGGTGACGCCGCCACCAATACCCTGCGAGCGGTGGTAGCCATTTTTATCCCCCGTCAACCAGGGATTGCCCTTATCCAGCTTCCAGCTGTAAGCAGGACCAAATGCAGCGGCAAAAGAGAAGCCTTTAATTTGTTTCGGCGTCCAGCGAAAATAGCCGCCATATTCCCACTCTTTTAATGAAACCCCATGGTATTTAACATCCCAGCCATAATAGCCGTAGGTACCCACGGAAAATTCTTCGCTGAATGCATACTGGCTATACAAATAAAGCATCTGCTCGCCATTGTTAATATAATCATTTCCCGGACCATCGGCCTTACTGTTAAATGCACCACGGGTATTTCGCCCTAAATGCCAGTAAAATCGTCCAAGTCCATCATCAAGGTCGGCTTTAGTTTTCGACCAGCCAAGACCAGATTCGACGTTTTTATAACGGTATCCTACTAAACCATAAATATGCTGTGCGCTGTGCGAAAAGCCTCGGGTTCCCTCCCACTCGCCCAATCCTTTGTTATAGTAATAAACGCCGCGAAATAGCAGATCGGAATCGGTGCTTACAGCTAAACGACCTTCCGCTTCAACACCGTGGCGCATAATATAGTCTTTACTTTCACCAACAACATAAGTTAATGAATTACCCTTTGAGGGACGCCAGCTAATATCACTCGTGGCGATATAAGGTATTTTTTTATGTGATGAAAGCGTATAAAAGTGACGCATTTCAGGCTCATCACGCTCTGAGAAACGATTAACGACAGCCGCACGAAAAACAAATTGATCCCAGCCACTTACCAGGCTGACCCCCTCCCAACTGCTGGGAGCCGCGCGACTGCGCGTCACGTTGAGAATTCCGAACTTATACAGCTGCTTCCAGCCCAGATTAACGTGGGCATAGCGTTGTTTATTTCCCCAGCGGGCCTTTGCGTAGAACTGGCCGAATTTATTAAACCCCTCGGCATGGCCATTATTATCGCGGACCAGGTCTCTGGGGGCAAAACTGTTGTTGGCATAAAGCTTTTCGACGTCATACCAGGAAACGCCGAAGCCGAGGGTATCTCGCCACCATCCGCTGTCATAATCTACCAGCACCGCCTGAGCCCACGCGGCCTGATCGCCCATCCCTATCTGCGAAAGGCCATCGGTGCCGTTCAGCATCCAGACATTTTTTAACCTAATGTCCAGCTTGCTGTCTTCCAGTAATCCATCACTATTGAAAGGTAATGCCACCGCCCCGCAAGCTGCGAAGCTACATCCGGACAGTAGCGCCAAGGGAAGGCCTATATTTTTTATTTTCATCGTTATCATCCGCTGATTTCTACGAAATAATTACCCTGGTGTTAATGCAAAGTAATAATTTTAGCGCCTCCTTTTTTAAAACAAAAAAACCTAAGCGGCTGAATTACCCTTTCAGGTAACTCGGCCGCTTAGGTTTTGCCTGTATTGAGTAACAACCCTAAGTGAATGGAATGGAATCTACCACCGGAGAACGTAATTATCTACATTAAGAAAAATTGTTTGTTATTTCTGTGAAGGCCGTCATTATTGAATCCACTAATTAACAGTAGTAAAAACAAGGAAAGATCGACATACAACCATAAGATTATTTTAATAAACAATATTTAATATTATACAGAATAATTAATTAAAAAAATAAGAAGAATGACTTATTACGAACGCTATTGAGGTGCTGGATGAATATGAATCTGGCAAGAGGATAACAAAGCGTTAATTTAGCAGACACCCGGGTAAGATGCTGTTTGATCCTACCCACGTAATGTGGACACGCCCTAAGCGAGGATTTGGTTTTCGAACTGTTCCGGGCTGATACCACCGCAGGCACTGTGGCGACGCCAGCGATTGTAATCACACTCGATATAATTGAA
>NZ_MRUL01000028.1:0-3348 GCF_002006995.1 Izhakiella australiensis
TTATCCGGGTCGTATGGCCCTTGCCAGACGCCCTGATCCCATCCGAGTCCGTCAGTATCGAAAGAAAAGTAAATGCCGGATATCGGCTGACTGACAATACGCGATCGCCCTATCCACTCTCCGAGTATGTCCAATTGCGTGCCGACTGCAGTATCAATATCAAAAGCAGCGAGCAACGCATTTAATGTTTCTGACGTATCAGTAAGCGCCCGCGTTGACAGGTCAACATGCGCAACGAATTTTGGCTTTCCGGCGTGATAGTTTGTTATCAAATCGGTGTATTTGCTCATGACGTCACCGTAATATCGATGTTGTCCACTGAGCAGGTAACCGCCTCGTTATAATTGGTAACGATGTTTGCGGCTGCCACGCTGCCCGCTGAGCGCCCGATCTGAAGGCTGTTAATATCGTAATAGCGGCTCTCGCCGCCGCTCATCACGCCGAGGTTCGCAGGGGAATATACGCGGGAAAGAAGAACGTTATCGCCAATCAAAAGCGAGTTTATATAGCCCGCTATTGCCGCCTTGATGTCATTGCCGATTTGCGTTGTGTATCCGGTAAAAACTTTCAGTTCAATTGCAACGTATACCGGCACAGGTGATGATCGGGAAAAATAAATCGTATGGGGGTTTCCCCAGTAATCAGAA
Organism: Izhakiella australiensis; assembly: GCF_002006995.1. GTDB lineage: Bacteria > Pseudomonadota > Gammaproteobacteria > Enterobacterales > Enterobacteriaceae > Izhakiella > Izhakiella australiensis. Next base: position 648 of record NZ_MRUL01000028.1, read on the forward strand.
ACAACAACTGATGTACTGCCAAACGTTGAAACGCCCTGGCCTTTCTTACGGATAATCGTCTGCGCAATGCTGGCAACATCACCGCCATCGACAATGGCTGCAACAGAATGCGCAGGCAGGCCGTTTGCGTCCGGGCTTCCTGTGTCATTTTCATAGAGCTTATGACGCGTCACGCCCTCTACATTTGCTATTGCGCCATCCAGTGCCTCAAAGGGGGTGACCGACGGCAGCGCTACGCTCTGCGCCTGCCTGATGCGTAACTCTGCATCTGTTTCAGCGGCGCTACCAACCGTTGCCGCCGTGGCGTTAGTTACCGACGTCCAGCCACGCGTGGGTGTATTTATCTGACTGACTGTTCCTGCCAGTGCTGCCACCGCGCCGGAACGTGAACAAGTGGCCGTGGCTACTATTGTGCCATCAACACCGATGCTTACGCTGTCCGGAAGGTTCCAGATAACCCCGTTGGCATCCCTCACTGATCCATTAATAACGGTTGTGCCGGCTGTTCCGGTCAACGTCAGATCGACAGTTGAACTTGTAGCGGCTTTGCGCGCAATGCCGTTTATTTTTACGTTACGGCTGAGCGCATAGCTCATGGCGGTGGAAGGCGAAAAGCTGTTGTAAACCTCGATTGCGGTATTGTTTGCATCATGCACCGCCAGCGCTACCAGCGCGACCATCTGGCCGTCTTTGCTGTCTGGCTCCAGATAAGCATCGGTGCCGTAAATCTGCTGAAAGTAGCCGATTATGGTGCTGAGGATAGTCTGGTAATCAGGCGCGCTGATCCCCTGAGCTGTTACCGTTGCCGATAACCCCAGCGTGTCGAGATTGAGAGCCATTTATGCCTCGCTGGTAATGGTAGCCGTTCCGTATATGGTGTCGATTGTCGCCGTGAAAATAACGCGGCGGGAAGAAGTATTCACTGTTGTACCGAAGGCAAGAATTGATTTAACACCCTGCGTATCAAGGATTCGCTGGCGGATCGCCAGGTTATACACCTCCGGCTTTTGCTTACCCAGCACAGATTGCATCCACGGCGTTCCCTCGGTAGTATCCAGGAACCACTGCCCGTACCAGAGCAGGAATCGTGTTTTAACTGCCTGCGCCACAGTCTCAGGGGAGTTAATCAGCCAGGTGTCATCACCCTGACCGAAAGTGTAATCCCCGTTTGCGTCCTCTCGTCTGTATCGCATCAGTTCACCGTTCCCGAATTGTCGTTACCAGATTGAACCTGTCCATGCGTGTGCTGGTCGCTGATGTCTTTTCCGTTCGACTTCAGCGAACCAATAAACTCTATTGCGCCCGTAATTTTTGCAGCCACGCCGCCGCTGATGCTTCCCACCATTCCTGATACCCATGTCAGTAAGCCGTTAACTGTCACAGCCTGACTGAAATTGGCCAGCGGCGTGGTCACGTTAACACCTCCGGGCGCCACAAAATTAATCGCATGGCTGTTTGGATCTATCTCAATATATGCCGCCCCGTCATCGGTGCGCATCTGTAGTGTGGTCGTGCTGATGTTGCTAATTTTCTTCGCCTGCGATTGAGGGCCAACCAGCGCAAAGGCATCTGACAAATCATGCTGACGTGGATCGACAGGCTCCTGAACACCGCCGTTCTGCCACCAGAAATCGATGCAGCGGTCACTGAAAACAAGCAGGCACTCATCACCAGCCTTGACCGGAAAAGTAATGGTACAGCCGCCACCGCGAGGGAATATGACCGGAACGTCCGTCAGTAACGGAAGATTAACCGATTTCAGATTACCCAGGTCGTCAGCTGCCTGACCGTTCAGCGCAGGCTGAACAATGCAGGTACAGGCGTCAGGATCGAATGACTGGATAACGCCAGGCATAGATACGCGAAGCATTGAAAAAATGCTGTCTGACAGTGATTTCGACGTCTGTTGCTCACCACCAGCCAGCGATTGAGGGGATACCGGCATATTTTCTCCAGGCATAAAAAACCCGCAGTTAAGCGGGTTACTGATCAAATATCAGGGTTAATAAATTTTCGTTTTAGTGATAAACCTTCTTGACCATATTCGATAGATCTACATCTTCAAAAGTTATTGTTGCATGTCGATAAAAAACTAAAGCGAGTACAGTGCCTGAAAGTGACCATATGGCCTTAGCGCGCTTACGGATGGAGCCACCAAAAGTTATGACTAATTCAGTTTTCACAGTACGCCTCTCAAAGTCTGCTGGTATTGAGATGAAGCCATATATCGAAAAAATAATCCCCCCGGAATCAAGGAAGATGGGGGTTAGGGCTATGGCTTTTGACTCCGCAACGGGAAGTAGCGGAGATAATATTGTAGGTTACATATTTGAATTTATTCAAAATAAAGATGTTTGCTATTCAGTTGCGGCAATTATTATTGCCTGGATTCGTGCGCGTAATGGGAAGTCTGTCACATTCCGTAAGGGTGACTCATTAATCGATGCAAAAGGATTGAACGAAAAGGAGCTTTTCAAAATCCTTGAAATGAAGGATGTCACAGTTCACATAGACGGGAATGAGAAATGATATCCCATCAACCGTAAATTACTTAACCTTCACACAATCATACGTCCCGAAAAGCCGCGGCTGATCCATATTGCTGCGAATGGCCTCGACGTTCAGGATGGCTTTTCCGTTGCGCTTAACGTAGTCCATACCGAGCCAGCCGGGAGCGTCCTGGCGGGGAACCATCCATTGC
>NZ_MRUL01000028.1:3774-32387 GCF_002006995.1 Izhakiella australiensis
GTATCGCCAGTATAATCGATGGATTTCACAATATAAACGCCATCAGTCGCAATAGATGAAGGCTGTTGCAGTGTTCCGTTAACGGTAAGGTTGCCATTATTATCCGTTTCGCTGACGCGTGAAGGAAGCGATTTAACCTCATCATTTGACAGGCTGGCGCGGTACACAGAAGCCTGGTTTATCCCGATCAGGCCGTTGATGCGGATATTCGGGTTGATGAGGCAGCGAACGTTAACACCGGCCCCCATTGTCTGCTGAGGCATGCCGATCAGGCCCGTCCGGCTGTTAAGCTCTATTGCCTCGTGAATGTATTTGTTCGTGGGTATCATATTCAGCTGGCCTGATACAAATTGCCAGCTGGCACCGCACTGCGCAGCAACGTTATCCATCACGTCGCGTGTTGAATGGTAAAAAGACCGTCCACGCGGAAAAACCGTCGGGGGAAACTCACCGGTAATACCCTGTGTTATTCCAAACGGTTTACAGCTATCCAGGACTGCCGCATGCACATCTGCAACGGTATACCCTGCTGAGAGCGTCGTTATCATGCTGGCATACAAGAACGCCTGATGACCGTCGATAGCTTGTATCAGCACATAGGTATCTGTTGGGTTATCACGCCCGGTCACAGTAAACCGGATATCACCGCTAAAAATTTCCCCGTAATTTGTTCCGGCTACGTGTCCGACATCTTCCTCGCTGATATTTCTGACGACACCTACATCAGCTGCAGCATATTCCGGCGCCAGCCCGTCGTAGCCAGCAATAATTTTAATTTTGGCGAATTCTGTTCCGAGGATCCGACTGGCCGTATCTTTGGATAAATTATAAATTTTCACCAGACCTACACGGGGCCAGCGTGTATCCGTCCACTCGATGTTAAAAGTCACCTTTAAATCGCTCAGGCTTATCCCCTGACCATTTTCTGACAGGATCTGCAGTTCGAAATGACGCATCCAGTTCTGAGACATAGTTACTCCGTGATGGCATAGAGATGGCTGGTTAATCCCAGGCCTGTTTTTGTCGGCTTATCCTGTAACGGGTCATCGCATACGACGGCCAGGCCAAACCCTAATGAGAGGTAGTTATACTGCGCCATCAGATTGACGCCTGTTACCAGGGGTATTCCGTATATGATTCCGGCGCCATTGCCATCCATAAGGTCGATAACCCAGCCTGCATCATCACGCCATATAGCTTTAAATGAATAACTGGCGCCATTAATGCCGATAGAAAATTGCTGGTTGTCCGGGGTCAGCGGTATTTCTGCAGCCTGCATCAGAATAGTCCCCCTAATTTCAATAAAAGCGATTCATTGGATTCCGGCTTTGCCGTTTTAACGCCGGTATTCTGGACGCCTGACGTGCTGGCGCCCTGAGCCATGTCTTTTTTATCAGCAACATGGATACTCCGCGTTGACGTAATAATCACTTCCCTGATGGTTAGGGCGGCCATTAACACATTTTCAGACGTACTGTCTGTTGTCACATCCAGAACGCGTATCAGCATGTTGCTGTATTTTCGCTTTCCTGTGATGACATCGAAAGGTACGCGGTTAACCTGCAGATCAAGCAGCTTCTGATAGGTTTCCTGCGGACTCAGGCCAGCCGACAGGCCTACTGATGAAGTGTCCATGAAATCCAGCAATGACCCGCCGCCCGCGAACCCGACTTCCATTACGAGTTCAGCAGGGCGTTTGAATGCGTGGTCAGCGACCGGGGCGCTGTCTTCAACGGGATGCTCTGTAATCTCAAGAGTATCGCTGTGTTTTTCTCTGATAACGACATCGGGCACGATTATCCCGATCCGCCGGCTTTGCAGGTGAAAAAGCGTTGAAACAATGTCCATTATCGCGGCCCTGTAGTGGATACTTGCGTCAGACGTGAGTTAACAGCTGTCTGCCTGTCAGCAACTTCACGACCAGCCTGGCGCGGGTCGGAGACGCCATGAATATGAATATCCGTTTTCTGACTGACAGTCGCACCTGCGGCCCGGTAGGCATCAGGGCTGTTCCAGTTTGCAAACCCCTCTTTTCTGGCCATTGACTGCATCAGCGCGCCCATTATTTGAGGGTTGTTGAGGTTTAAGGCAGCGTCAGGAGAAACACCCATCCACGATGAGATGTCTTTAATATATTTATCGGTTTTATTTTCATTTGGTGGCGCCCAGGTGGAAACTATATCCGCAATGGTGTTAAGCGATTTACCCGTGGTTTTCCCGGTAAAATAGCGCTCCAGCTGATTTCTCATTGCGCCCCAGCCCTCTACAGCCGAGCTGAATACCCGAAAGCCCCCGTTTTTCATATCCCGTATATTGCCGGGGTTATTATTCCGGTTCGGCAATGTCGGAGACTGATAACCATCCCCACGTGGCATCTGCCAGCCTGTGTGATCGAAAACCCAGTCATGCAGTCCCTTACCCCAACTCAATGCCGTTTGCGTACCCAGGCTGGTGTCGTCAGGGGAAATCTGGTGGCTGCTTTGGCTCATCAGCTCACGTCCGATAGCGTAGGCGTCTTTCCACCGGCCGTCTTTTATTGCGTTCAACAGCCTGGCGATGCCGTCCAGCATTTTGGACAAATCGCCCAGGTTTTGCATGAGATTGCTTAAATCCCAGCTGGCAGACCATTTTTTGGGATCCATACCGAGTAACGTCATTACCGTGTCTTTAAGTCGGGTAACGCCGTTGATCGCTTTTGTGATTTCAGGTTCCCATTTCTTCCAGTCAACGAGTGATTTGCCGCCTTCTTTCCAGGTCTTGTAGTCCTCCCATAACAGTGCTATAGCACCGGCAAGTACAACAATCCGGCCAACCGGGGAGGTCATAAAGGCGCTGTTCAGGACGCGCCACGCAACCACCAGTGCGCCGAAAACTTCAATCAGCCGTTGGGTGGATTTATCAAGGGTGGACCACCACTGCTGGATGTCGCCGGCTGCCTGTAGCAACCGGTAAACAACGCGACCGATGACCTCTGCCAGCCAAAGCAAGCCTTTAGTGCCACTGGTTATAACGGTCTCTATCTTAGGAAAGTTATCAACCACCTGCCTGCGCAGCGTGTCGATTGAACCAGCCAGCCCCTCAGCCAGATTCGAGCCGATTTTATCCCGCGCCATGCCTGCCATCTGGCCGAATGTGCGCAGTGAGGTCATGAATTTGTTTGAGCTTACCGCAGCAACATCAGCGTTATAGCCGATGGCCTTTGCCATCTGTGAGTATTGCGCGCTGAATTGGCCCATGCCCCGGCGCATCGCCATCAGCGTGTTTTCGTCAATGCCCAGCATCTGCGCATACTGGTTTGCCCGGTAATAGGGCATGGAGTTCAGTCGCTGGCCCACACCTGTAAAAATGGCGGCCATGTCGCGCATGTTCCCACCGGCGTCGCGGGTCTGTACACCCAGACGGTTCAGGAAGCCTTCCGCGCCGGGATTACTGCGCATAAACCTTGAAAGTCCCTCAAGAGAGCCGCGCGCAGCCTCGACGCTGGATCCGACCTGAGATGCAGCATAGCCGATTGCCTGTATTCCTCTCACCGTGGCGCCGGTGCGCTGCGAGGCCCAGTAGAGATTATCGAGACCGCTGGCGACTTTCGCTGTGAAAGCCACAACAGAAAGCGCTGCAGCCTCAACAGCCACGCCCATTTTAACGGCCTGAGTTGTGACGCCTGTCAGGGTCGCTTCAAACTTACGCAATCCGGATTCATCAACCTGAAAACCGAGGCTTATTAAAAAATCCTTGATAGTCTCAGCGTTCATTGGCTTCTCTCCAGCGCGCTATGCGGGCATCGTTGTCCGCGTTCAGATCAATCCAGTCATTCATGCGCGCTATATCACACAGGTCTACTGTCCCGTCTTTCAGAGCGGAATAGCTGATATACCCGGCAGCAACCGGGCGCATAAGGCAGTCTTCACCGTCCGGCAGGCTGTCAAGTGTCAGGCCGCTGGCGGATGGCCCACCGTCCCGCTGTCTGGGGGTGCGGGCAAAAAATTTCCCAGGCTGTCGCCCACCACGCGACCCACGATCTGCAACATATGCATCAGATTAATGTCGTCGAACATCAGTTCGCCTGACGTGAAAACCGGCGACCATACGTTGCCGTTCTGTCGCGCGACGACTGACAGGCACGGGTTGATAATTGCCCGCGTATCCTCATCACTCATGTCCGCCAGCGCGTCAGCCACTTTCGGAAGCACTTTTTCGAGTGCTTCGTAAATATTCCCGCCCTGAGAGACATCCCTGACGCCGTTGAAATCCGCCATCATTCCGGCCATCAGCGGGAGAAGTTTTCGCGACACTTTCAGCTGGTCGAAAACGCTCAGTTTTGACGCACGATAGGTGTTACCGTTTATCTCAAATTCCATTGGTTAAAACTCCCCCAACAGCTGATCGATTTTGCCGCAGTCGAATACCCAGGCGACCATTCCGGCGACTTTCGGGTTATTCCAGTCCGGCTGCTTTTGAAATGCCACAGCGCGGGCCGTGGTAATATCACCCGACGCGTGGTTGCGGATGACGATAACGTTATTTCCCCAGGTCGCTGATGACTGACTCTGCGCGTTATAGGCCAGAGACAGCTTTTTGTTCACCGGGGATGTTTTCAGCAGGTTAACGGTAATAATGCCGCTTTTCCCGGCGTGAAGGCTGTGCATGACTTCTCCGTCAGCACCGGTGGTCATTGTGTTTTTCGATTCCGTCATGGTAACGGTGATGCCCTCATCAGAAAGGGCGGAGCCATACCCCAGATCGATGATGCCCGTGACGCCGGTCATTGACGCGGAAACGTCCATAAAGCTATATGTAGACATTGATTATTTTCCTCAGCGGACAACGTTGATCTGTACGTCGGCGTAATGCACCGCACCAGCCAGCTTACAGGCCACCTGCATCAGCGGCGCCTTGCGGGCCTCACGGTCTGACTGTGCTTGTGTAGCAAGTGGCGCGGCATAGACGTAATAACCCTTTGTTAGCGTGTCACCTGAAGCAAGTTGCCCGATTGGCCCACCATTCCAGACACCCGCCGCAACAAGGCCGTTTGTTACCGCCTGGTCCATCGACTGCTCTACATTGGTCAGAAGTTGGGTCACCCCGGCCTCAGTCTGCGGGATTTTGGTTGTACTGGTATAAAGCAGGTTAAACAGATTGATCTGCACGTAGTTCTGCAGCCAGTCCAGTCCGTGGCGTTCGTCGAAGAAATCGCCGTTGGACATGATGCCCTGCTGAAGAATGGCCGTGTCATTCGCGTAGTAAACGTAAACGTTGGCATTTTTCGCATCAACGGCCGCTGCCTGTGAGCTGGTGAGCGTTTCGTAAGTAATGCCAGGAAGCTGTTTGAACTTCAGGGTGATGGTGGTATTGCTGCCCGTAAAGTTGACGGTAAATGCGCGGCCAAACGCCGATACGGCTGCATAATCGCTGCTGCTGGAATACTGTACAAATGTGCGCGCGTATTTGGCGGATTTAAGTTTATAGGCGATATCGTCGGTTGCGCTGGCGTTCAGCGTATCCACTTCAGCTGTCGTTACTGCCAGGATGCGGCTTACCTCAGCCGATTCAATTGCAGCTGCCACGGCAATAATATCCGCATCAGTCGTGTCAGCGTCATGGGTCACGGCCATTCCGTACCAGTTGGTATACTGAAGGCAGGCGTTAACACCCTCTGTCAACGTTTCGACATTGCCAGCCTCACCAGTCTTCAACGTTTTGGCCCAACGTCCGATATAAACCTGAGTGGGCGCCGGGGACTGAGAAAAATAAACAGTCGCAGCCTGATACTCTTCGCTGTTAACGCCAAAATCCACGCCTACGCTGGCGGCAGATGAGTACAGGCGGATGCGCTCGGTGAGCGGGATAACGGTTGAGTTGCCGAGGATGAGCAGCGAACCAAAGTTACGACCAGTTGCCGCTTTGGGCGACATGATCACATCAACGTTCACCACGTTAGAAACAGGTAAGCCCTGTGCCATAGATTAATCTCCAAAGAATTTAACAGGCGCGTCCAGCAGCGTTTTGATGCCGTATTCGCGAATGACTTTCCGGCGCAGGCGTACAGTAATGTCATACCGTCGCACCCACTGTTTGTTGATGAGTTCGGGAAATGGAGTGATGGGGCTGTAATCAGCCAAGGACAGGCCGACCGCATTGAGCGTTTCATTATTCTGATTAACCGCCATGCCATCACGAAACTGCGTGGCAATCCGCTGACCGCCGGGGCCGTAAAACGTTGCCATGCATTCAATGACCTCATGCCGCCAGAGCTGCGCGTCGGAGTCATTATCCTGTGGATCGATAAATGCCGGATTGTCATCGGCGGGTATTCCGATAATGCCGAACCCGCACCAGTTCACATCTGCAGCGGGCTGAGCAGACTGTACGGGCGTCCAGCGCGACTTAACCATACCATCCGGTAAGCCTGACAGAGCCTTAACCCAGCGGCTAAGCTCTCTTTCCAGAATCTCGTCATAATCTGGCCCGTCACTGACAGGCGTGAGATAACCGGCTGTCGTGCTGTCATTGCTCATTAGGACCACCATCAAATGGCTGTAGCTCACAGTGCGCCTGAACGAAGCCAGCTCCGTAGGCGGTGTAAGGGTCGACAAATGTCACGCGATAGTCACGACCACGATAGGCGACAATATCTGCATCAATGCCAGTGTTGCCGCTGGTCAGCCTGTAGGTGGTCACAATCAGGATGGCCCCGTTGACAACCTGCCCGGCCTGCATGCGCTTTGCCTCAAGCGACCGGTCAACCGTCACCACCCCGCCGAACTGGGTTTGCGTGACAGTGTTTTGTGCAAAACCGTCATTATCAACGGTCTGCTCACTGCGCTTAACTACAAGCGACATATCAAGGAACTCTGGCGACAGCAGAACGTCAGTTACATCAAGAGTCGGCATCTTTATCCCTCACAATGTGCGTGATTGAGAGGCGGTATTCACCGGTGTCGATGAGAGGTTTATTGCCGGTACGACCGCGTTTGCGGCGCTGAACCAGCGTCACATCAGACAGTGGGATGAACCCGGTGATTGTGATGTAACGCTTAACGCCATTGGCCGCTATCGTGCCCGCCCTGTCCAGTGAAGTGATCGCCCCCTCTGCATTTCCCTCCAGCGCCTTCTGAGCGGCCGCTTTGAGATGTGGCAGATATTCCTGCTCTACCGAGCGCACTCCCGGCTTCAGATGGGGTCTTGCTGGAATGTTTTGCTGTGGAGACCCGTTCTCGTTGATGTAACCGATACCTGCATTGCCAAATTCACCATCATCGCGGGAATCTTTCGACTCAGGGATACCCACCAGAACATCCTTGTTCACGAGGGTTTTAAGAGCGTCCAGAACGCTTTGCGCCTTATCGACTCTGACTGTCAGGCCTGATTTCATAGCTGAATCCCGCCATAACCGAATAATTGCAGCATCTGCCAGAACTCCGCGCCGTAGCGCGAGAAGTTCCAGAACCCGGCATCTGCATTGAGCGTTGAGCTGTTGTCGTAACTGACGCTGACTTTATCCACCGACTTTGAAGCAACCACACCACTCGTCGCGCCGCCCGCACCACCGAGCGCGCCGGCTGCCACATCAGCAGCACGGAGCACCATGTAATGCGCAACGAATAGCTCCGCCAGGTAGGGGAAAATATCCCCCATAGCAGAGCCATCAATGAGCATGTCGGCCAGGTTGAGCCGAAACTGGATTACTGGGTCGGGGTATTTGGTAGTGTCAGCGTATTGTGGGAAGTCGCGGCGAAAATCACTTACCGTTGGTAGATTTACGTTTCGTGCCATTATCTTCTGTTTCCGGTGCTGATTCGGTTACAGGTGCTTTCATCGCTTCAATCTGCGCGGTCAGGTCAGCAATGATTTCGTCTTTCTCAGTCACCGACAGCTGCAGGTCACCAATAGACTTTTCTTTGTCTTCCAATTGCGCAGTCAGACTGTCAATCTGCGCCTGAAACTCTTTGGTATCGGCGCTGGACTTGGCCTTCCCGGTAACGTCAGAGTGCGCGGTGACAAACCAGTGATCAGCAACCTTGTCATCAACGGTATGCTCACCAGCCTCAAAGCGCTGGCTGGTACCGTCTTCAAACTGGAAATCGAATGGGGTATGAACTCGGATCGTCTTCTTAGCCATTTGTTACTCCTGTTGGCCCCTTGCGGGGCCGGATTGGTTAGATGCCGTCCACGTATGCCATGGTTTCGGGATACGGAGATTCGACTGCGCCAAGCTTGCCGTAGTAGGTTGTCAGCTGGTAAATGCCGCGATATTGCACTGGCACGCTCAGCAGCGGCACCATCGGAAATCGCACGTATTTTTTGTCATTGGTGTAAGCGACCATGCGATCGGTACCACCTACGCCTGCGCCTTTCAGCCACTTCACCGCGCGAATGTTCAGCGGCACGCCATTCTGGTGGTAAGCGATGGTGTTTTCTCGCAGATAGCTCAGCAGTGACTGATTGCCGGCACTGGAAACGATGATGCTGGACAACAGACCGAACTGCTCCGGCGGAAGAAGCAGATCGCGTGGAACCAGGGTGTAACCAGTGGCAGCCCAGGCGTCAGAAAGCACTTTATTAATCGAGGCGCGAATTTCGTCAGGGGTGGAAGTGGCCCATGACTTAACTGCATTGGTAAGAGCAGCGCCAACATAGTTGGTCAGCCCCTGAACATTAAGTTGATTGTCACCGCGATAAACCTGCTCGTCGGTGTCCATGTTCCATTTAAGCTGCATAGCATCGTACTTCTGCGTGTCAATCGGGCGACCGACTTTAGCAGCGGCGGCCAGTTCAACAACAGTCCAGCCCAACTCCATGCCCCATAGGGTAAGAGGGAAGCCGGTTTTCGCGATGTCTACCATTGGGCCAGCGATGGCGGTTGAGTCTTTGCCGATCCAGTTTTTACCGTTTGGATTCGGTGTACCCGGAGCAGCAAAGGTTGAGTTGGTGAAAGAACTAATGTCGTCAGCGATAGATACGTCTTCGCGCAGCTGAATATCACGCGACCACGTGTAACCGACCAGCGGCATATTCAGCTCCTGATCTAGGCGCTCTAGCTCGCCAACCAGGAAAGCGCCAGTACCGTCTACGGTGGCTTGGTCAAAAGTTAACATATGTAGCGATTCCCTTAGATGTTGTATGCGATTTCAGCGTTGCCATCGGCATCGCCTGCGCCAGTGAAAGTAGCGTTTGGTAGCACTACGGTTTCGTCGGTAACTGCCGCGCCCAGAATGGACCCCAGGGGGCTTGCATTGCTTGGGTTAGCGTTACGCACATAAACCGGCGCGTCTTTGGTCAGTCCAACTGCAGTGCTACCGATATTCACAGTCATGTAACCGCGCTTCATCGAATCACCAGTGAAGTTTTTACCGGTGCCAACTTGGCGAACCATGTCAGGTGTCGAAGTTGTCGGATATGGGCGCACATACAGGCCGGTAATTACGGTAGCCGCATCTGAAGCTGCGATTGGAATGAATTTTCCAGCGGCGCTGGTTTTACCGACAAGACCATAAGCACTGAAAGTGTTTGTAGAATCCAAGATCACCGGCTCAGTGGTCAGATCCTGAGGGCGTGAGATAGTCCCAGCGATGCCTACTGGCATCCGGAGAAGTAATGAAGGCATGATTTTCCCTTATTTTTTCCAGTGGGCGGCGAATGCCTTGTTCAGGGCAGCCGGAGAGTTTTTGTTTGAGGCGTCGTAGAAGTTTGAGCGACCATTAGATGCCGGAACACTGTTGCGCGCTTTGGCGATTTCACTCGCTGATACAAACACGGCATCCAGCGTGGATTTTGGCATCTTGCTGAAGTCAGGGGACGATCCGACAAGAGGGGCTAGCAGCGCCTGACCTTCTGGAGTTTTGAACGCCTCGTCCATAGTGGAACGCTTGAATGCTGCCAGCTTGCCACCTTCTGGCAGTTTCACTCCCGGCAGGATGAGCTCAGCACGCGCCACCACACCCTGATGATATGCAGCATCGGTGGTCGATTTTTTCTTCTCGTCCTTTTCATCATCGTCGTCACCTTCGGAATCGGTGGTCTCTGTCGATGGGGTGATCAGCTGCTGAACAAGCAATGCGAGAGCATCAACTTTCGCCTCCAGTTCGCTGGTAGTCTGCGCACCGCCTTCACTTTCGTCGGTGGTCAGCCCGCCAAGCTCTTTCTCGGGCGGCATAGGCTGTGCCGGGTTGATAGTGATGTTAGCGGCGCGAGCAAGATCAAGGCTAGGCTCGACCAGTTCCGCCGGCGCGTTTTCCACCAGGTCGGCCAGCCCGTCGGCGTCCCTGGTTTTAATTGCCCGCTTTAGCTGGGTTAACCAGCCCTGATTTTTGTTTGTCATGAATATGCTATCTCCAATTGAACAGCGAATGCCTGCACGGCCTTTAGGGACGCCCGCGCAGTGGTTACCTGTGATAGAGTGTTGACGCGCCACGCCCGGGGCTGTCTGCTCGTAGTCTGCGTCGTATCCCATTGATATTTGTTGCAGACCATCAATTACGGCCTGAATTGCGTCTTTAGTCTTGATGTGAATATCCGCGAGCATGAAATCAGCTTTGTCACCGGTACCGCGTCGTACGTTCTGAATATGCCCGTGCGCGTGTTCTTTCCAGTTGCCGGGGTTAATCATCTCGTCTGGGTGGCCCAGGGTGAACGCCATACCCTCAAAGCTGGCCAGCGTTTCAGGGCGGAATACCTCGTCAGCGTCACGAGTAACGACAATCTCGCCATCCTCGTCGCCTTCAATTCCGTCCAGCTCGCTTTCGTGGTAAAGCTGCGTGCCGGTGCGTGCGATTGGCACGTCTTTGCACAGCAGAGAGCCGTCGGACATCTCATAACGAGTGTTACCGAGGCGGGTGGTAAAGTAATATTGCATCGTTAATCCTCGGGAACGACGACTTCGCAGTAGCAGCGGCAGTTGGGAAACTGGCCGGCGTGACCCGTCATGCCGTCCAGCGTGGGCGGATTTGACCAGTCGACATACCTGCCTTCCATCTGCTTATGAGAGTGGCGCACGTCGCTGTCGTCAGCAGTGCGCCAGATGTAGCCGCGTGAGCCGATGGCTACTGAGCGAGCCTGAGTGATTGCGGTTGACGCCCGGCCAACTTCGGTACGGGCAATGGTGCGCGCCCGCGCCTCGGTGATTTCACCTGTTCGCATGATTTCATCAGTTAGCGTGCTGGAGCGCTTACCGGACACTACTGCTTCAATCGCCTGATTGTGAATGTCGTAAACGCGGTCAGCAGCCTGCAGAGGGAGCGATTTGAAAAGTTTCACCTGCTCGTCGATGATGCTGCGAGTTACCGCGCCGGTGCCGGAATCCATCAGGTCGCGCAGACCGGCAGAGATGCGCTCCGACCGGTCACGCCACATGGCATCGTCTGAAATAACCAGCGTGTCAATGAGTCGCTTCGATACCGCTTCAGACCATGGCTCAATCAGGTCGGCATAACGCTCCAGCCTGTCCATGATGTCCGTAACGCTATCGTTTGAACCATCGTACGAACCCTCGATTATCGCGCCCACTGCCTGCGCTATCTGTCGTAGCTGTGTTCCCAGTTGCCTCTCGGCGCGCTTCAGGTTCGGTGGCTTCGACGTTATCGAGGTCTTTCTCTGTCGGCGGCGGGAGGTCACTGGCATTATCAATATCCTTGTCGCTGATGGTTCCGCCAAAGCCCGTCACGCGGGAAGTTTCCTGCAGATGCAGCGCCCCGGCTTTATCGGTCATCAGGCCAGCGTCTACCGCTTTGGTAGTGGCATCGACGACCGTGTTAGCGATTTCCGCACGCTCTTTGTCAGATACCTGCCACAGCTCGTTGAACTCGAAGGCGAAGTCATCCGGCAGCGGCTGGGCGAAAAGGCTCATGTGGAGCACTTCGAACAGTTTGCGAACAGGGCGACGCAGTTTGCGCTCCTGCTTGGTGGACACGTTGTCGTAATAGTTGGCGAGGTCAGTGTCACCCGTTGAGAAGCCAGCGGGAGACTGGCCGAACAGGCGAACCAGCGGGATGCCAAATGCACCTGATACCTGCTGCCCGAATTGCGCCAGCACATCACTGAGGCCAGCATACGAGTAGGAATGCGCCTCGAATTTATCCTTGGCGTCCATAATCGTCATGCCTTCGTTGCTCTGGTACTGGCGGATCATGTCCATGTGCGACATCAGGCCTTTGAATGCCGGATTGTCTTTGCCCATTGCCAGCATGCCGCGAAGGTTCTCAATACTGTAGGTGCGCAGGTGCGCTTTATACACAAGCTGAGCCACGCCGGTCGTTGTGCTGTCGAATGCCAGCAGGCGGTCGAAGCATCGTTCGATAATCGACATTCCCCAGTCGTTTTCCGTCAGACGCTGCTGATATGGCAGCGTCACACCGTCGAAGCGAATCAGCCTGGAGTGGTGAATGCGCCACGGCGGGATGCCGGTGGCTGATGTCACCACGCGATAAAACTCAGGCATGCCGAAGTCGGGGCCCAACTCAGTGACGCGGCGCTCGGTGGTGGCGTTGAGCATCCACCGGTCCATAACCATGATGCCTTTGAAAGAATCCTTGGCGATGGCCTCAATGCGCAGTGGCGTTGAGTAGTTCTGGCCGTCAATCAGGATGACGCCAACCGCACCGCCGTAGAGGTTTGCCCACTTCAGCGTATCGTTGAGATGCTCCCAGATAGCCATCTCATCCCAAGTATTATCGAGCTGCTTTTTCACCCCATCATCGAGCTTTGAGGTGATTGTCACGCCCTTGCGGGTCATGTCGTCGGGGATAGCGTCGACACCAGCGCCAACCAGCCATGATGACCGGTAGGCCTGCTCAATCAGCAGTCGATTGCGGGAAGTCCAGTTGTTGCGGTAGGTGCCCGCCCCTGACTGGTTCGACTCGTTAACGCCCATGCGGGCAATAAAGTTTTCGTAGCTGTCACGCGTCGGTAAAGGCTGCGACACGTTTTGTGTTTCGGACATGTTCAGCCTCTGCCAAGTTGCGCCCAAGTGCCAAGGCTGTCGGAGCTGGTGATGTACCCATCCAGACCGTAGCGTATGGCGTCTATGCAGTGGTTATGAGCATCGACAATGACCGGGAGTATTTCGTTGGTCTTCTTGTCGACTTTGTAGGAATAGAGCCGGAACTCGTCGGCGGTGTGCTTGCAGCGCTCATGGATGATGATTTCCTCAAACCCTTTCAGGTAGGTGATGCCATCTTCCACGCTGCCTTTCCACTTGGCGGCCGCATCAATGCTGAAGCCCTGCCTGCCAATGTGGCTGATTGTCTCAGGGCGCGCGTTATCAGCCTTAATCGGCCAGCGGCGCACCTCGGGGATTGAGTCGTAAAACTGCGCCATCTCATCTAGTTCAACGCCGACACCGTAGGCCTCATATTCGATATAAAGCCGGGTGCCGAGCATGAACATGCGGATCAGCGTGCTGGGGTCATTCGCGAAACCGAAGTCAGCGCCGAAGAACAGCCGATCAGCCTGCTGCCAGAGGTCATCAGGGAACGCCTCAACCTTATAGCGCTGCTTGAATATGACGGCTTCGGAAATAGATTTAGGCTTGCCCAGCCAGATGTGCTCATACGCTTCGTAATCGACCCGCTTGCAGTACTCCATTTCCTTCCTGAGAGTGTCAGGCAGGTAGGGGTTGTCGTAGTAATTAACCTCAACCGTGATGCTGTCATCGGGCGGGTTAAGCACGAAGCGCTGATATGTCGGGTCTTTCTCTTCGCCGGGGTTGAATGACACCCATATCTCCGAGCCCTCTTTACGAATGGTCGGTATCAGGATGTCCCATGAATCAGCAGATACTGACTGCGCCTCTTCCACCCAGCAGATGTCCACACCCTCTGTCGACTTGATTCCCAGCGGGTCGAAGCGCAGCCCCTTGAAAAGGAACTCACTACCGCATGCGCTGCTGATCGTCTCGTTGGTGATGCGGAACCATGGGTTGAGACCAAGCATCTCAATCTGGTCTTTCAGCAGCTTATGCACTGAATCCTTGATTGAATTCTGCACCTCGCGAGTGCACAGGATGCGCAGGCGCTTCGATGCAGCCATGATGACCAGTGCGCGGGCAATGCCCCATGACTTAGCGCCACCGCGACCACCGTGAAACACCTTGTAGCGAATGGCCTTAAAGAGCGGTTTGAACTTGGGCGCGAAGCTAAGTTTCTTCTCCGCTGTCATCATCATCCGCTCCGAAGCTAACAACGAACGTTGGGGCAGCCAGCGGCAACCCGTTGGGGCCAACCAGTTCGTTTTTAACGTTGTCTTTGAATGCCTGGATGGTTACGTGCTTGCCAAGCAGTTCGAGGTTCTTCACCTTGTCGGGCCATTTGATCTTTTTGAGTATTCCGGACAGTTCTTTTCCGCCATCTTCTCCGGTGTACTCAAACATTTCTGCCAGGTCGAACCCGGAGATGTATCGCCGCCATGAAGCAGGCCAGTCGGTTACTGGTTTTAATGAGAGGTCATCACGGACAATGTCGAGCACGTCCATTTGATCAATCTCAACCAGGCGTCGTAGCACATAACTTGCATCAATGTTTACTTGTTCATTGCGTTGCACTTTGAGTTCTGCGATTCTATTTTGGACGTCTGGTTTTGAGAGGTTCTCACTACCAATCTTCCGGGCGGTCTTTTCGCTGTACCCCGCCCGAATTGCCGCTTGCGTGGCGTTCAAATCGATGAGGTACTCGCGACAGAACATTTCTTGTTTGTCTGTGAGTGCCATTTAGAATTTCCTGCTAAAAAGTGGGTATGCAGCCGTAGGGCTAAAATAAAGAAAACTCTGCCGCTGAGGGATTTTACAAAATAAAAGGCCGCCCACGCGACCTTGAAATGATTGAAGCGGCGGGACTCGAACCCGCACTATAGTCGGACAATAACATCTTGAATCCAGACCATCACTCTCAGGCCAACCTGAAAGCGTTGATGTATTACTCTACCCATCTAACCCGCGAGCGGGAATTGAGTTACGCTTCGTTTTTAGTGTAATGGCAGATGCTGTTTTTCTACCCATGACATTATCACAGGCGCAAAGTGAATGCCTGCTGTAAGAGTCGTTGTGAAAGTGGCTCTCACTTTTTCTTTTCCGGCTGGCAGTTCTTCTGCCATGTTTCGTTATGCGCCAGAATGTCGCGCTTTGTCTGCGCGTCCAGAACTTCTATATCGTGACGGGTAACATATATTGGCCGCACCCAATCGCATGCAGTATCGACAACTACGGGCTTAACGGGTCCATTTGTCGCGCAGCTGGCTATCAACATCGTCATCAGACTGATGACTAACATTCTGCTGTACATCGCTGGCCCCTTTTGTAGCTTCTACCCGTCGTTCTGCAACGGCTTTTGTCGCTGCCGCTGCCTCTTCTGTCTGCTGCTTTTCCGCTTTTGCTTCAGCAGTGCTTTTTCCCTTTGAATGACCCAGGCCAAAGGCAGCTAAAAGTGCGGCGATTACCGATAAAATTCCGGTAACGATTAACTCGATGCTCATTTATTCACCCCGGCATCTATTTTTTTCTCTGCTGTTATTTTGTCTGTCGCTATTTTTTTAGCGCCGATATATCCAGCAGTGGCGAAGCCAAAGAACAAGCCAAAGGTGACATCTGACAGCGTTCCCTTATATGCCTGCCATCCGACCACGCCACAGCAAACGAGAAATGCCAGTGCAGCCTGGGTTCTGCTTAATGAAACGCTACCATCCGGGCTTCGCAGCAAACTTAAGGCATCCATCAGATTTTGCCTTTGTAAATGTCGTAGCTTCCTGAGCGCATCACTTCAGCATGGCGCTGCGCGCGCTTAGGTGTTTGTCTGGCCCACTGACTGTTTAGCATGCCAGTTGAGGCGCCACTGAAGTTGCCGGCAGCAATCATGCTCAATGTGTTTTTGAATCCCGCCAGCCCTGCAACACCCATCTGATAGGCCATGCTGTATAGCACGTCAGCACGCGCGGGATTGCACTGCTTCATCGCAGCGTAAATAGTAGGGTTGTTTTTGCAACTTGAAATCAGGGCATCTGTAAAGACTTGCAGCCACGCATCACCTACCGTGCGAGGAACGGTAAACGTATAGTTGCTGAGGTCTGCGCCCTTCGGCCCAATCTTCACGCCGCAGGCTACTGTTGGGTAACCTTCAGTGTCGCGATACGGTTTTTCGCGATATCCCTCTTCAAAATTAAGAATCTGGATAATCTGGCTCATTGAAAATCATCCCTCTTAACAGCCTCAGCGGTTTTTGCCGGTAACTGATCAAGCTTTTTATCAACGGCTTTGAAATCTTTTATCTGCGTGGCTTCGTGGCGAGCATTAGCAATCATATAACCCGATGTCACGCCACCGATGTATATACCGAATGCTGTCGCGAAAATTACCACCCACATTCGCCATGTAATGAAAAACTCGTCAGGCGTCCGTTTAATATTCATCTTACCGGCACCTCTTGCCCGTTTGTTATTCTCGCCAGCTGACACGCCATATTAGTGCTGGATGCGATCAGCTCCTGTATTTCTGCTTTTAGCGCTTCGTTTTGTTCTTTCAGTGCTTCCAGCTGACTTTCAACTATCTGCAAACGTGACTCAGTTTCTGAAATAGTTTTCCAGTACTCGCGAATAGTTTGATCACGATGCTCTATTTCGTCACGAAGATGTGCGTTTTCTGATTTCGCTTCTTTTAGCTGATCGCTCAAAAATTGCAGCATGTTTATCTGCTGATTGTCGTTTGAGTTACCAGCCCTGACGCGCATCATGTAGCGACCGAATGCCAGCCATCCGGTTGCTCCAGCGCATATAGCTGATCCTAGGCCTATGACGGCGGTTTTATATGATTCTAAATCCATCATTGCTCCGGCCTATGTCCGGCTATCTGTGCGTTGAAGAAAAATCGCCGCTGCCATATGGGAAATTCAGGCAAACGATGGCAGGGCGTGAAATGAAAAAGGCACCGCATGAGCAGTGCCTTAAATAGGTGCCAGATAGCGTCTGGCGGCGCAATCCTCTATCTGATATCGTTAAATCGCCAAAAATAACCATGCCAGACAAGGAATCTTTTATGCAGGAATTAGATACTCTCTACCACGTTATTAAATCCCACATTTGTGAGGTCCGTAAAATTTCTCATTCTGAACTGTCATTTGGTAACGGCCAGGGAAATAAGGCGCTAAACAGGGCGGCGATGATTTTCGTACTGGAAATAGTTCTGCATAAGCACAGGTCAGATTATGCAACGATTTTTGAACCACTCGCGGGCCGGAAAGCCCTAGATCATCTGATTCACTTAAAAACAAAATGGAAGCCAGAGGAAATAAAATCATTAAGTCTGGCCGACAGCATGTTCGTTATTCAGGATGACCTAAAAATTAGCAAACTTCCGGGTTACGCGTCTGAATTTATTGCTTCACTTAACCTACCGTCAGTCTCATATACGTTTGATGACTTTATGGACGAGGAATGGGATACCAGGGGTAACTCTGCCTTCCTGAATCAACTGTCCGCGAAAGGTCTTTGATTGCGGCATTAACTGAAGAAAGCCGTTCTTCAAGTTCGGCTTTTTCCCTTATCAGGCTGTTGTAACACTTTATGGCATGCTGCTGCTGTCCCAGCCAGTCTTCAAGCTCGTCAGGAGACAGTCCGGGATTAAAGAAATAAGCCTCAGTTTTTACAGGTTCCATTTCTTCCACCTCAATAAAATTAAAATTTCTCTGTGTGGCAAAATTCGCCTTATCAACACAACGGACAGCAGCCTGTTTCACAACACGAATAACCGGTCGAGCGGATATCCGTCAGGCTGCTTTCCTGTTGCGCAGACATAAAAAAACCGCCGTCGTATCCTTAATAACACGTACGGCAGCTTATTCGATAATAATTGCTCATTTGTTCATTAGTGTCAACACGTTCTATGCAATTTTTCTAATTTTATTCACTTTTACCCTCTCGTTCATCGCTTTTAACAGCGGGAAATAAATTAAATACTGGCTGGCCAAGAGAACTTCCTTAACCTCTCTCCTGCATGTTGCAAGAGAGGGTATTTTCATTCTGTTTCCACCTCTCGTTCCGATGTTGCGTGGCCTTGCGCATCTATGCATGTACACTGCGATTGAATACTCACTGGATCCGTGAGCGTAATAACTTAGCAGGATGCCAAAGGCTTTTTTGTCGATGCACATGACGGAATCTACGACCTGAGAAATCAACATTCCGTCATCGTCATTGCACATTGGCCGGGTTAGACCTGGCTGAGGATCAACGGTAGCCATGTACTGAGCTATGACGCTGCTCTGGCGCTTTTCAAGCCTTCCTGAGTAGACCCACGCGCCCCATAGTTCCAGCCAGCTATTAAGCCAGTCGTGCTGGCCCTTAGTGAGATTTAGTTCACGTATCACGCTGCTACCTCCCGCCGTTTAATCAGCTCTCTGGTTTTCTGCCGGTAATGCGCCGCCAGTTCCTGCAACTCTTCCCGCGTCCACTTCTTCAGTTCATGAGTCCCCATAAGGCGATCGAAAGCTTCCTGACCGATTTTTTCTATCAGACGTGGCTTGTACTCGCCGATATTTCCTGACAGGTGGTGATTGCATGGCATGCACTGTTTATGGCATCCGTCCTCGTCATATCGCGTTTCTGGTGAGGCTTTCACTGTCCTGAAGTGTCCAGCGTGCCATTGGCCATCATGAAAGCGACCACAGCTGATACAAGGGTCTGCTGCGTCTCTGGTGCGTATGTATTCGTTAAAGGCGGTCTGGGCTTGCTTGTGAAAGTACTTGAGGGGTTTTACTGCCAGTTTGCGTATTTTGGTGTTTCGTCGTTCCTGCTGAGCTTCTTCCTTTCGCTTTTTCTCCTGGTCTGCTGCTCTTTTCTGCGTTGCGTATATGGCTCCGTGTTCAGGGCAGCACCAC
This sequence comes from Izhakiella australiensis, assembly GCF_002006995.1. GTDB lineage: Bacteria > Pseudomonadota > Gammaproteobacteria > Enterobacterales > Enterobacteriaceae > Izhakiella > Izhakiella australiensis. Next base: position 22,626 of record NZ_MRUL01000028.1, read on the forward strand.
CATATTCGAAAGTCCCGGTACTGGAACCACTCCCGGCAAATTTTGCAGCGCCGCCGCTTGGGTTTAATCGTCGACATCATCCCCTCCGGTCATTTCGTAGAACGCCGCACAATCACTGCATACGTGCGTTTCGTCAGGCGACAGAGGCATCCCACAGTCTGCGCAATTACCATAATCAGGCTCTGACATTGTCACTCCCACATGCTGTTTTGATAGGTTCTGTCCTGCCTTGGCTCCCATTCAGAATGAGGCAATAGCGCACTGACCAGCCACAATCTCGGATCGGCTGCTAATGTCTTTCTGGTTTGAATATGTCGGGAGGCGTAGCGGGAAAGGAGTTCGTTTGCAGTTTCTGTATCTACAGGCTCATGTACGAACCAAGACAGTTTCATGGCGCACTCCTGCCAGTAACTCGTTGAGTCGGTTTAGCCTCGGGCTGATGCCGAACCCAGTTCTCGCATCCAGGCTGCAATAAGCGTGCCTGTAAGCAAGGTGCGGGTCTTGCACTTTCTGCGCTTGCGCAGTCATTAGCATTTCATTTAACGCGCTCCTGATAACTGTTTTACTGAATCCTGTTTTGGCTGCTATTTCCTCAATCCGGTAAATGCCTCCGTTTGAGAATAAATCTGCAATTTCTTCGTTAACTGTTTTCATGCTGCCCGTCCAAAATAGTCGTTGCTGTAACGAACCTCGCGCAGTTTCACGCCATTACCGACCGCCCAAGCCTGGCTGTATTCGATAAGACTGGTCATGCGCTTGATCCCCATTTTTGCCGTCGACTCCCTGATGTTGCAGAATTCCCCTTCCAGACCCGGCACAACATCAGCACCCAGCCCGGTCGCCACCGCGTGGCCAGACACAAACAAGGTTTTCCACTGAACCAGATTTCGCGGTTTCTCCATCCACAGGGATTGTTTAGCCACGTCGCCGCATAGCGCATGGAACATGCTGTTCTGGAGTAGGGATCGATCGAAATCAGTGATGCGTACAGTGAGTGGGTGGTGGTCGTTAAGAGGGAGTTTATTTATTGCGTCTATCAGGTTTCGTCGTATCTGCTCATTTCTGAGAAAAAATGTTTGTTTCTCCATCAATAACCTCTTTCAGCTGCTGAGATATTGTTTGTAGTAAATCCTCTACCGCCCACACAGCCCTGTCTGAAAATTTATTATCACCACGGTGGATCATCAGCACCTGCTGCATCGCGTTTGTCGCGTTAATATATGCGTTACAGATTTGGCGATAATCACGCCTTGAGATAGTTACGGTTTTAGCTGTCACTCATCCCCCTTAACGGATATGCCTGCCTCATTGATTTTTTCTATCCATCGTTCATCCGCTTCGTCAGCGCAGTGCTGGCACTGTATGTCAGAATTGTCAGGGTTACTGACAAACAGCGCCGCTCTGCTTTCCCACCACGCACACCAGGCAAGATGCACACCGTATATTGCATAGCAATTTCTTTCAGGCTGCCATTCAAGCTCTTCATCGCTGAACAAATGTTCCGACCTAAGCCACACCTCGAACGATTCCCTTAATTTATCCATCATTCTTCTCCAGGTTGGCGCGGGCCTGCCAGCCATGCCACATGCTGTGAACCAAATCAGACTCATACCACCACTGAGATTCATCGAATGGGTTATGCTCTCTTTTCGTGTTGTAGCCGTAACGGTCGCATAATTCTTCAAACGCCTGCCGCTCAAGCTCAGTTTTGTCTGTCATGAAAACCTCAATCATCAATGAAAATAAGACCTTTGGGGCATGAATCCCAAACGTTGCCATTCCTATCGGTCATGGTGTACCAGATTCCTGGATTTAAACGACCAGTTAATTTTTTCACTTTCACAAAATAAGCATCGCGACGTGGGTTATCCTGACCGGCGACGAGATTACGCATTCTGTCACCAAATTCAGGATTGCGACCATTGCGCTGCCTTTCTGCTTCTTTAAAGATTTCAATAATGTGTGGATATTCCATCTCTCACCCCTTCTGTGTGGTTTGTGTCATGATTTTCGCATCCCCAACTTCTGGCGAATTTCCGCGATTTTATCCAGCCCCTTTTCGTTACCTACAGGCCGGTAAAGCTTTGGAATTGTTTTGCGTGGCGGAGGGATGTCTTCACCTGACTGAATACGACTTGTCATGCTGCGTAGCTCACTGCGGCATTTGGCGCGTAGTTCCTTTTCAGTCAGGTTTTGACCGCGCATCATGCTGAACAGCCCGGTCACCATCCAGTAAGCGGCGTTGCTCTGCCACGGGTAATCCTCTGCGTTATCGTAGAATCCGCGCTTTGCTGAGTACGTCATGACCATTGCGTAAAGAGCGTCCTCGTCGGGCAACCCTGCTGCTGTTGAAGCGCCTTCGTTGCACCAGGCTATGAACTGTCCAGGTGACGGCAGGAACGGAGTAGGCTGCTGTCTGGCGATCTTCATCCCGGCGTTGACTTGAGCTATCGAATGGATGCCATTTTCGGCAAAAGCCATGACCCACTGACGGCGCAACTCGTTCAGATCCTCTTGTGATTTGATATTTGCCATCAAGGCTGGAAAAGCCCCTTTAAGTTGCCGAAAAAGTTCATTGAATATCTGCACCGCCTGCTCTGTAACCTGCTGTTTTGGCTTATCCTGACCGTAAATCTGCTGCAACGAACGTCCGTCACGCTGCTGGATGGCTGTTACGATATTTCTCATACCTCTAACCCCTTTGCCCAATCAGTGTTGTTGAAGTCCAGAGCCTGCTTGTTGCTGGTGCCGGATTTCGCCTTGTCACGCTTAATTACAAGTTGTGACCATTTCTCGCGAAGCTTCGCAGGACACAGCACGTTTCCACACCAAAAACTGTCCTGGCTGGCCCACCGGAACAGGCTGCACATATCGCGGTGGTCACGCCCGTCTTTCTCACGCATCAGCCGGATGTCATTAGCCCAACCTGCAAAGGCTGGCTTTCTGGCAGATGGTTCGATTGATTTCACCACGTCGAACATCCACTCAGCAGCGCGCAGGTCATCGGCTGTACCCCACTTTGCTCCGCTTTGGATGGCTGCATCAGGTCTGACTAAAGGAAGGCGTTTGGTTGGTTTGTCAGGGGATTCGTTAGAATTCTCTGACGAAGTGTTTTTATTACTGTTCTTGTTCTTGTATTGGGTGGCTACCGTTTTCGGGAAGGTTTTTCCTGCTTTCGGGAAGGATTTTCCCGATTCCGGGAATTTTGTTCCCGATTCCGGTTTGTCCAATATCCAGGCTGAAATGTCAGTATTTACCCCAACAATTTTCATCATTCCTTGCTTCTGGCTGAATATAATTTTTCTCTCTGCCAGAGATTTTATGGCATCCGATACGTGTGTATCACTCAACCCTGTTAAGTCGGCGATCACCGTGTTGGTTACCCTGTCCTGTTTTTTATTCCATCCGTAGGTAAGCCATATCACCGCCTCGAAACATTGCCACTCCCTGCCTGAAAGCCTCAGGCGAGGTTTAAGCCTCTGGATCTCGTTGGCAACTTTGGTGTACCCGTTGGTCAGGTCGGCCATGTGACCTCCCGTTTGCTCGGTTTTTTTAGGGAATGAGATGACCTTGGCGAGACTCATGATTCCTCCCCAATGCCATAGTGGGTTTTAGCTTCACTGATGATTGCCATCACTTCCAGCGCCTGAAGCCCAGTCTCAAAATCGAGAGTGATGCCAAAGGTTTCCTCGGCCAGTTCCGCTTCGCAATTCTTGGCGATCAGCTCAATGAGCTTTCTAACTTTTGCAGAGCTAAACTGCGGCATTGCGGCGCTGCGAGAGAGTTTTGTTTTACCTGCGGCTTTGGCCTTAGCCATTTGCTCGGATGCAACGCTTCCTGCGTTAGGGCCATGCTCACGTGCCAGTGCGACAGCAGTCGTTGGGGCAACTTCGCCAGACTTAACCATGTCGATCAGCTCATCACCACACGTCAGCAGCTGGAGGTGGTGATCAACATCCGCAACAGAGCGCTTCACCTTGCTGGCGATTTCACTGACAGACCATCCCTGATTCTCAAGGCGCTGATATGCTGCTGCGCGCTCCAGTGAAGTAAGCGGTTTGCCTTGGCTACTGGTAACCATGAAGGCAATGCGATCAGCTTCGGTACCGGAAAAATCTTTGCACTCAAGGCGCGGAATTTCGGTGCCGGATTCTGTGGCCAGCAGCGCGCCGTGATAACGGTGGTGACCGTCGATGATCTTGATGCCCTTCTCGGTAACCTGCACCGCCAGAGGCGGCACAAACTCACCGGCGATATAAGCATCGCGGAACTCTTCGATATGCGCCTGATCGATTTCACGCACGTTGTAACCTGGCTCGATGTACAGCTCAGCCAGCGGTACCAGAAACGTTTTCTTAACCGTGGTCTCGGTACCGTTCTTTTCTTTGCCCTTGTAATGCAGTGATAAACTACTCATAATTACTCCTGTATGTTGATCCAGTTAATCCATACGTCAGGCGTCGAATGTTCCAGCATTCGGCGCTTTTTCTTTGGCGGTGATCGCCTCAATCGTTTCCTGCACTAACCGTCCCATTGGGCTGACTTCCCACGCCATGCGAGCCGTACAAATCACAGCTGCAATAAAGCGCCAGTCCACACGGCTAATCTTCGATTCGTGGCAGCCAACACCCTTGGCGAATTCACGCCCGGTCATCTGAGAAACTGCGAGTAACAGGTCTGTCTGAGTGCGATTAATGTCGCTCTCTGTTGGTTTGCTGTAGTTTGCTGATTCCATTGCTTATATTCCTTTCGTGTTATGTAGTTACGTGAGCAAACCGTGGGGTTTGCCACATTTGTTGCCCTGCGGTTAGACGGGGCGGTCAGATTGATAAAGAGCGGGTGGTGCTTAAGCGGCTTTTCCGCTGCTTACGCCGTAAAGCAACCAGTGCGGGTCGCACTTAAGTGCTATGGCTAACTCGACCAGGAAACGTGGTCGCTTGGTCAGTCCTGATTCAACTTGCTGGATCGTCTGCTGCTTGGTGCCAGATAATTCAGCCAATTGAGCTTGGGTTAGATTAAGCTCCGCGCGCTTCTGTTTGAGTCGGTCAGATAAAGTTTCCATACAACCTCCTAACAAACTTATTTGTATTTTATTGTCAAACAAGCTTGTTTGTCAAATACCTTATTTCTTGTGAAGATGGAGGGATTACATATGAGGGTGTTATGAGCATTGGGGAACGTGTAAAAGCGCGGCGCATAGAGCTTGGCCTTACTCAGGCCGAGCTTGCGGTAATGGTAAAAACCACACAGCAGGCAATTCAGCAGCTTGAAGATGGCAAAACACAACGCCCTCGCTACCTGCCTGAACTGTCATCAGCGCTTAAGCGCAGCATGAAATGGCTAATGTCTGGAGGCGAGCAAGATGAGCTTCCTCCAGAAGATGAATGGACCGAAATTAGCGTATGGGATCGGGATACTCCGCTAAGCAAAGACGAAGTTGAAGTGCCATTCTTGCGTGATATTGAATTTGCATGTGGGGATGGATCGGTGGGAGATGAGGATTACAACGGTTTCAAATTACGCTTCTCTAAGGCTACGCTGCGCCGTATAGGTGCCAGGACTGATGGTAGTGGCGTTCTGTGCTTCCCTGCGCGTGGGAACAGCATGGAGCCATTAATACCGGATGGCGCGACAGTGGCGATTAACTGCGATGACAAGCGCATTATTGACGGAAAGGTTTACGCAGTAAATCAGGATGGCTGGAAGCGCCTGAAGATGCTCTACCGTGTCGGCCCTGACCGCGTGAGCCTGCGCAGCTTCAACAACGAAGAGCATCCGCCTGAAGAGCATGTTTTGTCTGACGTGGAGATCGTGGGTCGCATGTTCTGGACTGCGACTATGTGGTAAAGCCCAGTGGCTTGACAATACTTTTAGTTAACAGGAGATAGGGATGGCCTTTAACGATATTGAATATCATGCTGTGCTAAAAGAAGTTGAACAGTTTGTCGAAAGCATCAGGCCCCCCGTACATGCCAGGAATGAGTTTGATATCGTTTTCTGCATCAAAGATCAGACCATAGAGATAGCCGAAGAGCGCCCTGTATGGCAGGGTAAGCCGGGCGAAAAATGCCTGATTCTATCTGCACGTATTTCATATGTTCGCTCACAAAAAGTCTGGCGACTCTTCTGGATGCGCGGAAACATGAAGTGGGAACTTTACGAGGAAATACCGACACTTGAAGCTGCGTTGAATGCCATCAGGGCTGATACTCATGGTTGCTTCTTCGGGTAGTGGCCGGACGAGACGTTTGGATGAGGATAAAAAAATGATAATGGATGAATAATTTGTGGCTAAATCAGATGATTACCTACCCAGCCAAGCCGAAGTCGACCATGTTTTGTATTGCGCAAAAAGGGTGGATTTTACAGGTGTAAAGTGGGGCGTTAAACCGCCGCCTAACAGGCCTCTCCTGTGGCTGCAGTTACAAATTATTCCATTCGATGAAGATGATATCCCCATTCAAGGTCTATCATTTCTTATTCAGTGGAAACCGGATCATGAGTTCCACACTTTTCCTGAAGCGTCTTATCCCAAAATAAACATTGTTGCCTTGTACAACAAAAAGAGAATTTTTGCAGTTGATACGTATCCATTTGATAAGCATAAAAACAATTACAGAATTGATCGACCAGACTACCAAGACAGCGTCTTCGGGCCTCACTATCATGTGTACTACGAAGAGGCGGGGTATTATAGTGAAAAGATTGGCTTCCCTATAATCGATGACATAAAGCCCCACGACCTGGTAGGATACTGGGACTACTTTTGCAAACAGTTAAACGTTACTTACACAGGTAAATTACCTATCCCTCTTGAGGATGAATCTGGACAGATAGGACTAGGCTTATGATGTGCTCAACGGTGATTTCACAACTTGGTTTCGAATGCCATCCAATTGGCGAAACCATGAGAATTATCAGCCCATTCACTTATTGTGACGATGGGGAGCATGTTGGCGCGTTTGTCAGAGAAGTAAACGGACGCTTCCTGATTAGCGATCGGTGCGACGCATTGATGAATATGGAAGCGCGAGGCATCTCGATCACAAAAAGACGGTTTGAAGAAATTCGCTCCCTACTTCATAGGGAAGGAACTGAACTAAATGACCGCGGCGAGATTATCGGATGGGCCACAGAAAGCAATATTGGCAACGTTACTGCTGACATAATTAGAGCAGGTATTTTAGCATCTACGCTGTCAGTGGACTGGCATCAACCTGTCCACGCTGAGAGATTTGAAAGCGTTGTTATTGATTTTCTGTATCACTCCCTGCCTAAAGGAATGCTGCAACTTAAAGATAGCGTCACTGGGATGAGTGGACACCAAATTCCAATCCCAGTCACGGTAAAAACTACCGATCCAAAGTATGTCTTCACTTCCAGTGTAAAACATGGCGGTAGCTGGAACAGTGCATACTCATTGCTTGGCAAACTGATTGATTTAAAGAACGCCAACGATACACTTAACAATCGCTTTGTCATCGTGGACAGTGAAGCGATTGGCGAGCAGATGCAGCAACTTTCTTTATTGTTTCATGAATCTAGCCATGTCCTACCTTTCTCGAAAAGAGAATCATGGATAAAAAGACTGGCTGCATAACCAAACCCGGCCACCGCGCCGGGTTTTTTGTACCTATCTATCCAGCACCTTCGCCGCAGCCTCCATCGCTTTAACCAATAACTCCGATCGCTCAGGATTATTCGACGCCAGCGCAGTACGCAGCGCGTCAGCTATCACCATCTGCTTTGATTCAACGCCGAAATCATGCAGCGTAAATACCATGTCGCCTACCACCCGACACATCTCATCGTAAAGCTCGTCTGATTCTTTCGAATACATACCCCACCCCGCTCAATTTTCGCTCAAATCAGCATATCACAACCGCCACTGAGCGGGCTTTTTTGTGCCTGTAATTCAGCGATAACCACGCCTTCCCCGCTCTTCACCCGCCACAGAACGGCAATACCCCGGCACTGAACCCGGTAGTCTGCCGGGTTACTCCTGCACTATTTTCATTCTCCTGCACTTTTTCGTTGCTCCTGCACCTCCTGCACCTCCTGCACCTCACCGCCTGACCTGTGCGGGTGGCGTTTACAAAAATAAATTCATAGTAAAAACAAGCAATAACATGTAAATAACAAACAAATACAAACTTATGTGTTTACAAGATAATTTGTTTTCTTGTATTCTTATCCCATCAGCACGACACACCGCTACACAGTCAGCTGATTCGCTCTTTAACAAAATGACCTTCCGCTCTCACAGGCGGGACCAATCCGAGAAGGTTTTGGGCTGGATGAATTGCAGCGTGAAAAAGCGCAACCGTGAAGACCAGCGTCACGGCATCCAGCACCAAAGCTTTCTACAGGGGGAACTATGGCAACCATCACATTCAAACGTTCGTGCAAATCAGCGCCGGGCAACAGCAAAAGTCGTTATAAAGAGCGTCGCAAAGCCCAGCAGGATTCAGGCAGGCAGACTGAAGCGCTTGCACGAAAAATCGCAGTAGCGGCTACTGGATGCAGCATTAACGTACTTAGGGCGACTGAAGGAGCGAGTGATTACGCTAAGCAGTTGGACAGATCCATCAGGCATCACGAACAAATAATCCAGCACCGGGAGCAGCGTGAGCGAAACAAACACATGAAGGTCTGCAACGAAGCCGGCCGCCAGATTCATGCTGTGCAGAAACAACGTGGCAAGAGCATTCCACTTATTTGAGGTGAGCAATGCGCATAGTTGAGTGTCACATCTCACAAATTAAACCCGGAGATACAGTTGAACATGAAGGTCAACTCAGGACTGTATCTAAACGAAACCTCGGCAGGACTGAATTCTTCGGCATTAGCCTGTTCGGCGACAATTACCGGCTTGGCACTATAAAGGTAAGGAAAGTTATTTTTCCGAGATGGTATCAGGGAGTTGTTGTAAAAAGTTGATCAGAGGTCGCCACGGCGGCCTTTTTATTGGCATAAGTAATTGGTAACGGCGAGGAAATGAATATGATTTCAGTTCGATTAACAAACGTAATTCGTGAGCAGATTGCCAAAAATGCTCTTATCAAATCCGGTGTAATCGCAGAGCTTGAAGCCATCGACCGGCGAAAAGGTCAGTTGGCACTCGACGCCCGCGTGTTTGCTTTTGGCGGCACTGATAAGGTCAGGGAAATCGACTGCATTGTGAAGAAGCTGGAGAAGATGGGATCAGACGCGAGAAAGCTGGGTGCCAGCATCTACGTTTCGGCTAATAAAAACTATGGCATTGATATGGCGATTGGTGGTCGCCGCCTGGGGCGGGTCAGTTATGGCGTTGATAGTAAGGGAGATAGCATTGCGCTTGTCACGCCAGAGCGTGAGAAATGTCTGTTTGCTGCTGACCATGAAATAAGCCTGAAATTCGATATTCTTCTCGCTGAACAATCCATAGCCAACAAGCGCAAAGAGGATATTGAGAAAACGGTTTGGGCAGCCCTCAACTCTGTTACCACCCTGAAGCGCCTCATTGATGTGTGGCCAGAGAGTCAGGAGCTTATACCTGAGAAAGCAGGCAGCGTAAATGCGGCGTTACCTGCCCTGAAAGTTGAAGACCTGAATAAGATGATCGGCCTGCCAACGTCAGAGGCTGCCTAACCCGCGCGGGTTTATTTCACCAGTCGCCATGAGCGGCTTTTTTTGTGCCTAAATTCAGAGATAACAACATGAGCGAAGAAAAAATCGTCACGTATAAGGGGTTTAATACCGACCTGACGTGCCGTGATTACC
>NZ_MRUL01000029.1 GCF_002006995.1 Izhakiella australiensis
CTCGAATTAATGGAAGAGGTATCCACCCTAAAATCCAATCATATCAAATCGAATATGCATATGGGGGAGACGATAAGGGAGCTTGAACAACGAGCCGAAACAGCAGAGAAAGAGCTGGCGGCGCTGCGGGAGCAGAAGCCGCGAGGCTGGTTAACGTGGCACGCAATCCCGCCAACAATGCAGGACCCTTTGCCGTGCGGGGAGTATCTGGAATTTCACGACGACAAACAAGAACGCACAAACGATGACGGTTCAGAGGCATGGCCGGTGTTCGACGCAGCGATGCCCGCCCTGGTTGCTGTGCCGGGTAAAAAAGAACGGCTTGAAAACTTAGTATGCACTGCTGAGATATATCTTCAAGGAAAGGTTGACGGGTTCAACGAGGCAGTTGACGAGGTGCTGCGCCTCAACAGCGGGAGTAAGTCTGAATGACTAATAAATCTGAGGAGTTATTCGCAAAAATTCAGGCACTGGCGACGGAATGCCATACAGCAGCCTGTTACATGGAATTAGGAGACGAGCGAATCGAGATGTTCGAGGTAGCGGAACAGCTTCGCAGGCTGACGCGGCGGGGGTATGCAGTGCAGGCTGGTCGGGCAATGAATCCACTGCTTATGTCTGCTGGTTTCGACTGGGAAGAAACCGACGAGGATGTTGATTATGACTGAACCAGAAAAAGCGGCGCTGGTTGAATACTGCAAAGAGGAAATTGCACATTTGGAAAGGTGTGTGGATATGTGGCCTGAATCTATTTTAATGAAAATGGATTTGCATCTTCGTCAAATCTCCCTCGCCTCGCTGACGGCTGAGCCTGTGGCGATTGTCGAACCGAGCGATTACGTAACATCCGCCCAAGTTGTTGGAGATGAACCTCTCAGTAAGGCTGTCAGGGAATTATTTGAAGGGGCATTTTACATGGGGCAAAAACTCTACGCCACCCCACCAGCGCCAACTCAGCAATGGATTAAGTGCAGCGAGCGGATGCCGGAAGATGGTGAGAAAGTTCTTGTGTTCCATCCTGGTGGTGGAGTTATGCAAATAAGTTTCTTCTTCGCATATGGCAAATGGTGGGACGCAGCGGAGGACGACGGTGGATTTGCTAAATCTTATTTCACCCACTGGATGAAATTGCCGGAGCCTCCAAATCATGAAAATTAATCTCACATTGGGTCAGGTTGCTATTGTTGATGAGTGTGATTACGAAATGTTGTCAAAAGTAAAATGGCACGCAACAAAAAGAAGGGATGGAAATGGATATTATGCAAAAAACTCCAAAGGAGAAAGAATGCACCAATATATCATGGAAGTTTCTGATGAGAGAATTGTTGATCATATAGATGGCAACGGGCTAAATAACACAAGAGCCAACCTACGAATAGGAAATCAGTCTCAAAACTGTGTTAATAGGAAAACCACTCCAGGCGTTAGGCTGCGGGGCGCAAGAAAGAAAAAAAATTTATGGCAGGCATATATAAAATACCGAGGAAGGCAAAAAAGTTTGGGATACTTCAATACAGAAGTTGAGGCCCACGAAGCATATTTGGCAGAAGCGATAAAGTTGCATGGATCATGGATGCCCCCGCCAGCGCCACCGGAGGGTAAATGCTAATCGGATACGTACTCCTAATCCTCGGCTCCACTCCCCTCCCCGTTACTGATGATATCTACACCCTGGCAGAATGCGAAAGCGTCAAAGCGCAGATTTTAGAGCGCCGTAGTGTGACGCTGGAGTGTTCTGAAGTATGGAGATAATTATGTACAAAATAACTGCAACGATTATTAAGCCAGGTGGTATGCCTGCTGAGTGGGTGCGATTTTCTAAAGAGAAGTTAACGAAGGGACAGTGTGAAAAATTGCTATTCAGAGCAAAGGAAGCAGGTAAATCATTTGGTGAGAAAATATCGCTGGATAATTTTAAATGCGTCAGGGAGAAACCAGGCGTAAGGCTGACCGATGAAGCCGGAGGATGAAAACGCTATAAACAGCGTAGCCCGCGCAGTCATTTCCGAATTAACCAGTAAGTCCAACCAATTAACCTACCGCCAGATACTCGACAAACACGCCACCAAAATAGCGCCTCTGATACCTGCAAAACATCGCGGGCGCGCCTGGCTGTGGCTGAACTGTGTCTGTCAGAACCTGGCATCAGGGAAATAACCAATGATAACCCTACCACACATTCTGATCGCCGCTGTCATGGTGGTGATCGTGACTGCCCTTTTTTCTAAATTATGAGGTGATATATGGATAACGTAGTACATCTTACACCCAGCAGGTGGGTGTCTGAACAAGTGTTAATTGCTGTGACCGGAATGCGCCCAGGCACAATAAAACGCGCTAGAGAAAAATCCTGGCTACAAGGACGGGAGTATCTTCTTATGTCACCGGAAGGTGTTCCGGGTTTCAACAGTCAGTGCATGTACAACCGAGAGGCCATCGATAAGTGGATCGAGGCGCAAGCTAAGAAGCAGCCAGATGCGGCGGAGCGCAAAAAAGCTTAACCTGATCGCCCTTTTCACTTAGTGAGGATCGCAAATGGCTGTCTATCCAAAAGGCGTAGAGAACCATGGAGGGTTTCTGCGCATCAGCTTCCAGTATCAGGGGGTGAGAGTGAGAGAGTCACTTGGTATACCCGATACTGTGAAGAATAGGAAATCCGCTGGAGAACTTCGTGCCAACGTGGTTTATGAAATCAAAACAGGATCATTCAATTATCAACGCTCGTTTCCCAACTCACAGAACCTGTCGAGATTCTGTGCAGTATCAGAGGAGCTGACTATAAAGCAAATGGCTAATCGCTGGTTGCAGGTAAAGGAAACGGAAATCAGCCGCAATACGCTGGCATCGTATAAAACGCGACTGAATACCTGCATCGGGATTATTGGTGGATACAGAATGATCCGCGCCATTAGAACAGAGGATGTACAGCGACTGAGAATGGAATTGCTAAAGGGAGATTATGTTTATGGTAGGGGTAGAAACATGCATCGCAAAGGTCGATCAGTAGCCTACGTTAACACCTGCATGTCTGACCTCTTTTCACTGTTCAAGTTTGCAAATGAAAATGGCTACGCTGACAGGAACGTTATCTCCACGTTGTCACCGCTTAAGAAAGATAAGCCTCAACCTGATCCGCTGACCCGAGATGAGTTCGCCAGGCTGATTGGAGCCTGCCAGACACGACAGATTAAAAACTTCTGGTCACTGGCGGTATACAGCGGCATGCGACACGGTGAGTTATGCGCACTCGGATGGGAAGATGTCGATCTCGTGAAAGGCACCATAACGGTTAAACGTAATCTGACCAATCAGGGAGACTTCACGCCACCAAAGACATCATCTGGCGTGAGAACCATATTTCTCATCGACGCCGCCGTGAAAATACTCAAAGATCAGCTTGAGCTAACACGCATGCGCGAATGCGTGAAAATTAAACTGCTATCACGCGAATACGGTAGAAGCAGTGAAGAGACGATAACCTTCGTATTCAATCCGAAGGTTAACGCAGCCAACAGAGCAAGCGACAACTTTTACACAATAGCTTCCATACCGCAGACATGGCGAGCAGCAGTTAAGAAATCAGGAATCACTTACCGAAAGCCGTATCAGTCACGTCACACATACGCATGCTGGTCACTATCTGCCGGAGCGAACCCCAACTTTATCGCCAGTCAGATGGGGCATGCAAACGCGCAGATGGTTTATCAGGTATACGGTTCCTGGATGAGCGAAAACGACGAAGCACAAAGGAGCATTTTGAACGAAAAACTCAACGAGTTTGTCCCATCCCTGCCCCATGCCAAAGTGTTATAAATCTAATATCTATATATATTAGACGGTTAGATTATTTAAACCTGCATATTCATGATATCGCTATAAGCGCTAACCATCTTATTACGCACCTGAATGCCCATCTGCATCGCAATAGATGACTTTTGCATATTAACCATCACGTCATTAAGCGCCACGCCGGGCTTGCCCATCTCAAAATCCTGAGACTGGGTTTTGGCGGTGTTCTGAATATCGCTGATTTTATCCAGCGCCAGCTTGAGCTGGCCGGAAAAATCAGAGCTCGCCGCCGCGTTTTCGTCTGCTTTTGTTCCTGCTGCCTGCAGTGCAGTCGTCTGCATCTGCTGCAATACGCTCTGAATGCCCTGAATTGCCATGTTTTACCCCTTTGATCGACAACGTTTTTTTTGGCTGTGATTAAAACTACCACATTGTCAATAAGACAAAGGCGCTAAATGAAAGCAAAAAACACAGCTTATCCAGCCATCGAATTTGCCTTTTATGAAAATAATGGCAGCTATCAAAGTTGGGTTACTTAACTTTAGCCAACGGTTCAGGGAGTCAGTTTTGTTACGACACTACATCCATCAATCCGGTCAGCTGTCAGGCAGGGCACAATCATGAATGCGACTGTCACACAGGATAAGCCAGAGAAAAAAGGTCTGAATGACCTTCTGGCAAAGCTGCGCGCTAACCCAAGGATCCCCATCCTGGTTGCCAGCGCTGCTGCCGTTGCCGTGGTTATCGCGCTGGTGCTCTGGGCTAAACAGCCGGACTTTCGCGTGCTTTATAATAATCTGTCGAATGAAGACGGCGGCGCGATTGTTACCCAACTGACGCAGATGAACGTCCCCTATCATCTTGATGAAAACACAGGGGCGATTATGGTACCGGCCGATAAAGTGCCGGAACTGCGCATGCGTCTGGCTCAGCAGGGGCTGCCGAAAGGCGGCGGCGTCGGCTTTGAACTGCTGGATAAAGAAAAGTTTGGTATCAGCCAGTTTAGCGAGCAGGTTAACTACCAGCGCGCACTGGAAGGTGAACTGGCCCGCACCATTGAAACCTTCGGCCCGGTAAAAAGCGCACGCGTTCACCTCGCGATGCCAAAACCAACGCTGTTCGTGCGTGAGCAAAAAAATCCGTCAGCCTCCGTTACCCTGACGCTGCAACCGGGACGCGCGCTGGATGACGGCCAGATCTCCGCCGTGGTGCATATGGTTTCCAGCAGCGTTGCCGGCCTGCCGCCGGGCAACGTCACCGTGGTTGATCAGACCGGTCGCCTGCTGACTAAATCAGATACCACCGGCCGCGATCTGAATGACGCGCAGCTGAAATATACTGCCGATGTTGAAGCTCGCTATCAGCAGCGCATTGAAAATATCCTTTCTCCGCTGATGGGCAGCGGCAACGTTCACGCCCAGGTCACCGCGCAGATCAATTTCGACGCCAGCGAACAGACCAGCGAACAGTACAAGCCAAATAACGATCCGGACGGTCAGTCTATACGTTCACGTCAGACTTCTGACAGCGAACAGATTGGCAGCCAGTATCCTGGCGGCGTGCCGGGCGCGCTGACTAACCAGCCAGCGCCGGCAAATACCGCGCCGATTACTACACCGAACAATAATGCGGCTAACGGCCAGAATCCGGCTAACCGCAATGGCAATAATGGTGCGGCAAATACTACCAGCACCACCAGCAATACCAGCAGCAATGCGCCGTCAAATACGCGTAAAGATGCCACCGTTAACTATGAGCTTGATCGCACCATCCGTCACACCAAGCTGAATGTCGGTGATGTGCAGCGCCTGTCAGTGGCGGTGGTTGTCAATTACCGCAACGATGCTGCCGGTAAGCCGGTTGCTCTGAGCGACGCCCAGATTAAGCAAATCGAAGATTTAAGCCGTGAAGCCATGGGCTACACCGCTGCTCGCGGCGATAGCCTGAACGTAGTTAACTCGCCGTTTAACCAGGTGGAAACCACCGGCGGCGACCTGCCGTTCTGGCAGCAGCAAGCCTTCATCGACCAGATGCTGGAAATCGGTCGCTGGTTACTGGTGCTGATTGTGGCCTGGATCCTGTATCGCAAGCTGGTTCGCCCGCAGCTGCGTCGCAAAGCAGAGCACGATCGCCTGGCCACCGAAGCTATCGCCATGCGCCAGAATGCCTCGGAAGATGATGATGCCGTCGCAGTTTCACTGTCGAAAGATGAACAGGATCGGGAACGTAAGTCTCAGAACCGCATGAGCGCCGAAATGATGAGCCAGCGTATCCGTGAAATGTCTGAGAACGACCCGCGCGTCGTGGCGTTGGTTATTCGTAACTGGATGAAGGACGAACAATGAGTCTCACCGGAACCCAAAAAAGCGCGGTCCTGATAATGACCATCGGCGAAGATCGCGCCGCCGAGGTGTTCAAACACCTTGGCCAGCGTGAAGTGCAGCAGTTAAGCGCCGCTATCTCTAATATGCCGCAGGTGTCGCATAAACAGCTGACCGAGGTACTGCGCGAGTTTGAAACGGATGCCGAGCAGTTTGCCGCCCTGAGCGTTAACTCCAGCGACTATCTGCGCTCTGTGCTGGTTAAAGCGCTGGGTGAAGAACGCGCCTCCAGCCTGCTGGAGGATATTCTCGAAACGCGGGAAACCACCACCGGGATGGAAACCCTCAACTTTATGGAACCGCAGTCCGCTGCCGACCTTATTCGCGACGAGCATCCACAGATTATCGCCACCATCATGGTGCATCTGAAGCGTGCGCAGGCGGCAGATATTCTGGCGCTGTTCGACGAGCGTCTGCGCCACGACGTCATGCTGCGTATTGCCACCTTCGGCGGCGTACAGCCAGCGGCGCTGGCGGAACTGACCGAGGTGCTCAACAACCTGCTGGATGGTCAGAACCTCAAGCGGGCGAAGATGGGCGGTATTCGTACTGCGGCCGAAATTATCAACCTGATGAAAAGCCAGCAGGAAGAAGCGGTTATGGATGCGGTTCGCGCCTTCGACGGCGAGCTGGCACAAAAAATTATCGACGAAATGTTCCTGTTCGAAAACCTGGTGGAAGTCGACGACCGCAGTATCCAGCGTTTGCTACAGGAAGTGGAATCCGAGTCGCTACTGATCGCCCTGAAAGGCGCCGAACAGCCGCTGCGCGAGAAATTCCTGCGCAACATGTCGCAGCGCGCGGCGGATATCCTGCGCGACGACCTGGCCAACCGTGGTCCGGTACGTATGTCTGCGGTAGAAAGCGAGCAAAAAGCGATTCTGCTAATCGTGCGCCGTCTGGCCGAAAGTGGCGAAATGGCAATTGGCGGCGGCGAGGAAACCTATGTCTGATAACAGCGCTCTGCCATGGAAACGCTGGCAGCCACAAGATTTATCGATGCTTGACCGCCCGGTGATTGAAGAGCTGCCGCTGCCGGTGTCGACTGAAGAAAACCAGCTGGCTGAAATCAACCAGCGCCAGCGCGATCTGGAGCAGATCCAGATGCAGGTGCGCAGTGAAGCACAGGGTATTGGCTACGCTGAAGGCCAGCAAAAAGGCTACGCCGAAGGCCAACAGGCTGGCTATGACGCCGGCTATCAGCAGGGTTTAGCCGAAGCGCAGCAGCAGCAGGCACCGCTACAGGCGCGTATGCAGCAGCTGGTTTCCGAGTTTCACCACACGCTGGAAGCACTGGACAGCGTTATCGCTTCGCGTCTGATGCAGCTGGCGCTGGAAGCCGCCCGCCAGGTGCTTGGTCAGCCGCCTCACGTAGATGGCACCGCCCTGCTGCGCCAGATTCAGAGTATGATCCAGCAGGAACCCATGTTCAGCGGCAAGCCTACGCTGCGGGTTCATCCCGATGATTTCCTGCGGGTGGAAAACAGCCTCGGCGCGACCCTGAGCCTGTACGGCTGGCGCCTGCTGGCCGATGGCACCATTCATCCCGGCGGCTGCAAAGTCAGCGCTGAAGACGGTGACCTTGACGCCAGCATCGCCACGCGCTGGCACGAACTTTGTCGCCTGGCGGCGCCGGGAGAACTCTGATGACTAGCCGTCTTGCAAGCTGGTTAGGCACGCTGGATGCGTTTGAACAGCGCATCGCCCAACTGCCCACAGTACGTCGCTACGGACGTCTGACGCGCGCGACCGGTTTGGTGCTGGAGGCCACCGGCCTGCAGCTGCCGCTCGGCGCCACCTGCGTGATTGAACGCAATGACGGTAAAAACGTCAGCGAAGTAGAAAGCGAAGTGGTCGGTTTTAACGGCCAGAAACTGTTTTTAATGCCGCTGGAAGAAGTCGAAGGCATTCTTCCGGGCGCCAGAGTCTATGCCCGCGTTAACAGCGACAATCCGCACAGCGGCAAACAGCTGCCGCTTGGTCCGGAACTGCTGGGCCGCGTGCTGGACGGCAGCGGTCGCCCGCTTGACGGCCTGCCGTCGCCGGATACCGGCTACCGCGCGCCGCTGATTACCCCGCCTTTCAACCCGCTGCAGCGCACGCCGATTACCGAGGTACTCGATACCGGCGTGCGGGCGATTAACGCGCTATTGACCGTGGGTCGCGGCCAGCGTATGGGCCTGTTTGCCGGCTCTGGCGTCGGTAAAAGCGTATTGCTGGGAATGATGGCGCGCTATACCAAAGCCGACGTTATCGTTGTCGGGCTGATCGGGGAGCGTGGTCGTGAAGTAAAAGACTTTATCGAAAATATCCTTGGCAGTGAAGGTCGCGCCCGCTCGGTGGTTATCGCCGCGCCCGCCGACGTGTCACCGCTGCTGCGTATGCAGGGCGCCGCCTATGCTACCCGCATCGCCGAAGATTTCCGCGATCGCGGCCAGCACGTGCTGCTGATTATGGATTCCCTGACCCGCTACGCCATGGCCCAGCGTGAAATCGCGCTGGCAATCGGCGAACCGCCGGCAACCAAAGGCTATCCACCATCGGTATTTGCCAAGCTGCCGGCCCTGGTAGAACGCGCAGGTAATGGTATTGACGGCGGCGGCTCTATCACCGCGTTTTATACCGTACTGACCGAAGGCGACGATCAGCAGGACCCTATCGCCGACTCGGCGCGCGCCATTCTTGACGGCCACGTGGTGCTGTCGCGCCGGTTAGCGGAATCAGGCCATTATCCGGCAATTGATATTGAAGCCTCGATCAGCCGCGTGATGACCCACCTGATCGATGATAAGCACTACGCGCAGGTACGCCAGTTTAAGCAGCTGCTGTCCAGCTACCAGCGTAACCGCGATCTGGTTAGCGTCGGCGCCTATGCCGCCGGCAGCGATCCGCAGCTCGACCAGGCAATCAAACTCTATCCGGAGATGGAGCGCTTCCTGCAACAGGGCATTTTCGAACGCAGCGCGTTTGACGACGCCAGTCTGCATCTCTCGGCACTGTTTGGCTAATGGCGAATCCGGCGAGGTATAAATCATGAAAAGCAACAGTACCATGGCCACCCTTTGCGATCTGGCGCAGCAGGAGCTTGATAAAGCGGCGCTGCAGCTGGGCGATGTACGCCGGGCGCGCCAGCAGGCTGAAGACCAGTTGACCATGCTGCTTAACTATCAGGACGAATACCGCATGCAGCTTAACGACGGTATGGTTGACGGCATGGCCAGCGATCGTTGGTATAACTACCACCAGTTTATTCAGACGCTGGAAAGAGCTATCGAACAGCATCGCGCCCAGCTAATGCAGTGGAATACGCGTCTGGATAAGGCGCTGGCCTGGTGGCGCGATAAGCAACAGCGCGTCCATGCTTACCAGACGCTACAGGCGCGCGCTGTCGCCAACGAACTGTTACAGGAAAACCGTCTCGATCAGAAACGGATGGATGAATTTGCCCAGCGGGCATTATTGAGGAAAAGCGAATGATTACAATGCCGATGGTAACCACCACCAGCAGCAGCAACACCAGCAGCACGGTAGTCAGCGGCGATACTGCAACCGCAGATCAGAGTCTGCTGGCGGCGGATGGCGCAGCGCAGGACCCTAATGCCGCTCCGGCATTTTTTCAAATGCTCGGTGATCGTCTGGTTTCACTGGTCAAAAACCAGAGCGCTGGCGGTAAATCTGCAGCGGCTCAGGCTGACGCAGCGCAAACCGCCGCCGACGCTAAAGACGCAGTCAACGCCGACCTCAATAAGCTTCTCGCGCAGTTGGATAAACCCGAAGCGCTGAGTACGCTGCTGCAAACTAAAGCCGCGACTGACAACGACAAAACATCGGCACAGACAGCTGACGCGCCGCAATCCGCCCTCAGCAGTAATGATATGCAGGCGCTGCAAGCGCTGTTTGCCATGCTGCCGCATAATGTCCAGCAGCCGGCAGAAACGCTAAATAAAAATGACGGCGACCTGGCCGACAGCATCGCCACAGGCGCGAAAGGCGGTAAATCAACCACGCTCAGCGCCCTGCTGTCCTCCGCCACGACTAAAGAGAGTGATAGCGGCGCGGTGAAAGCCGACAGCAAAGTAGGTTCCGACTTAGCCACTGGCGCCTCAGGTAAGTCAGCAGCGGTTAGCCCCCAGAGCGGCGAGGTGAAAAACGCCGCTTTTGAGCAGGTTTTAAACAGCGTTAAGGCTGCCGATAAAGAAAATTCAAGTTCCGGGCAAAATGCGACGATAAGTAATGCAGTGATGAGTGCTGCCAGCGCGACGCAGACACCGACGCAGACCACCCAGGTTACTGCACCGCCCACTGCCCAGCTCAGCGCCCAGCTCGGCAGTCAGGAATGGCAGCAGCATTTGGGTCAGCAGGTATTGATGTTCAGTCGCAACGGCCAGCACAGCGCCGAGCTCCATTTGCACCCCGAAGATCTGGGCAGCATCCAGATTAGTCTGCAACTGCACAATGACCAGGCTAACCTGAATATGGTATCGAGTCACAGCCAGGTTCGTGCCGCACTTGAGGCCGCTATTCCTCATCTGCGCCATGCCCTTGCAGAAAGCGGCATTAACCTTGGGCAAAGTAATGTAAGCAGCGATGCATTCCAGCAGGGCCAGTCTTTTGCGGGCCAGCAGGAGCAGCGCAATAATAATCGCGGTAACACATTTAGTCTGACGCAGGATAATGACAGCGATGCCGTAGCGATAGCCGTCCCGGCCTCCTTACAAAGTCGGGCTGGCGGCACCAGCGCTGTTGATATTTTCGCCTGATGGTCACAAACGCATAAGCTAACCGTAAAACCCGCGTCTTTTCTGCCTATTGTCTGACGCAGGACGCGGCATAATTTGCACTAAGAGCCATAAGGCTGCGGATTGGTTTACCGCCCTTGAAATAATCACAGGAAGTTATAGTAATTATGACTGATAAAGCTAAAGCCAAAGGCGGCAAACGTAAGATCCTGATTCCAGTGTTGATAATATTAACACTGGCCGCTTTGGGCGTGGCGGGTTATGCAGTCTGGCAATTAATGCACGGCGACGCTACCGATAAAGCGGCAGAAGTGAAAAAAGCCGAGCCGCCTCCGGCGCCGGTGTTTTTTGCCCTGGATACCTTCACAGTTAACCTGATAAATCCTGATAACGATCCCGATCGTGTGCTATACGTTGGTTTTACCCTGCGTTTGCCCGACGAAGAAACGCGCCGGCGCTTAAACGACTATTTACCGGAAGTGCGTAGCAGGCTGCTACTGCTGTTATCACGCCAGAACGCTTCTGCACTGGCTAACGAGCAGGGCAAACAGGAACTGGTTAAGCAGATCAAAGAGGTACTGGCTCCGCCGCTGGTGCCAGGACAACCTTCTCAGGTAGTGACCGACGTACTGTTCACAGCCTTTATTTTGCGGTGATTATTACATGGGCGACAGCATTCTTTCACAGGCGGAAATCGACGCGCTGCTCAATGGCGACAGCGACAGCGCGGCAGAAGAGCAGACTTCCAGGACGGGTGATAATGACATCCGTCCCTACGATCCTAACACCCAGCGACGCGTGGTGCGTGAGCGCCTGCAAACGCTGGAGCTGATTAATGAACGCTTTGCGCGCTCATATCGTATGGCGCTGTTTAACCTGCTGCGTCGCAGCCCGGATATTACCGTTGGCGCAATTAAGATCCAGCCGTACCATGAGTTTGCCCGCAACCTGCCGGTGCCGACCAACCTTAACCTGATCCATCTTAAGCCGCTGCGCGGCACCGCACTGATCGTGTTTTCACCCAGCCTGGTTTTCGTGGCGGTTGATAACCTGTTTGGCGGTGACGGACGCTTTCCGACCAAAGTGGAAGGCCGCGAGTTTACCCATACCGAACAGCGCGTCATTCGCCGCATGCTAAAACTGGCGCTGGAAGGCTACAGTGACGCGTGGAAGCCTATTTATCCGCTGGATATCGAGTACGTACGTTCAGAAATGCAGGTGAAGTTTACCAATATCACCACTTCACCGAACGATATCGTGGTTAACACCACCTTTCAGGTAGAGATCGGCAACCTGATGGGTGAATTCACTATCTGTATTCCCTTCTCGATGATCGAGCCGCTGCGGGAAACGCTGGTGAATCCGCCCCTGGCAAACTCACGTCAGGAAGATGAAAGCTGGCGCAGCACGCTGGTGAAGCAGGTTCAGCACTCTGAACTGGAGTTAATCGCCAATTTTGCCGAGGTTTCTATGCGCTTATCGCGCATTCTCGAACTCAAACCTGGTGATATTCTGCCAATCGAAAAGCCAGATCGCATCATCGCGCATGTTGATGGCGTGCCGGTAATGACCAGCCAGTATGGCACTTTAAACGGTCAGTACGCGCTGCGCGTGGAGCATCTGATTAACCCGATTTTACATTCGCTGAACGAGGAACAGCCCAAATGAGTGACAGCAAAAAGCCGTCCGACGACATCTCTGCGGACGACCTGTGGGCTGACGCACTGAACGAACAGGCGGCAGGCGCATCGTCTGAAGGCATATTCAAAACGCTGGAAAGCAGCGAAAGCTCGGGATCGATGCAGGATATCGACCTGATCATGGATATTCCGGTCAAAATGACCGTAGAACTGGGCCGCACTAAGATGACCATTAAAGAACTGCTGCGTCTGGCGCAGGGTTCGGTGGTCGCGCTGGACGGCCTTGCCGGCGAGCCGCTGGATATTCTGATTAACGGCTATCTGATAGCCCAGGGGGAAGTGGTGGTGGTCAATGATAAATACGGCGTGCGTATTACCGATATCATTACGCCATCTGAACGCATGCGTCGCCTGAGCCGCTAATGCCGTCAAATCAGACAATCACCAGCCACAGCGGCCAGCCGCTGATGCAGAATCAATCTATTTCTACCGGTTCGGTGCTGACCCAGGTCGGCGGTACCCTGGCGGCCATTTTACTGCTGATTCTGGCCTGCGGCTGGCTGGCAAAACGTTTCGGGTTGGCCAACCGTAAAACCGGCGGCCAGTCGTTGAATATCAGCGCCAGCTGCCAGCTGGGACAGCGAGAGCGCGTGGTGATCGTTGATGTTGAAGACGCCAGGCTGGTACTGGGCGTCACGCCGACGCAAATCACCCATCTGCACACGCTGCCGCCGAAAGCGGCGGATGAAAATCCTCAGCCAGCTGCGCCGCAGGCGGATTTCCGCCAGGCTTTGCAGACGCTGTTAAAACGCCCAGGTAAACCACAATGAAGCGTTATCTTCCGCTGATTAGCCTGCTGCTGTTGCTGGCTCCGCAGGCGCACGCCCAGCTGCCCGGTCTGTTAAGCCATCCGACGGCTAACGGCGGACAAAGCTGGTCGCTGCCGGTGCAGACGCTGGTGTTTATCACCTCACTGACCTTTTTACCGGCTATTTTGCTGATGATGACCAGCTTCACCCGCATCATCATCGTGTTTGGCTTATTGCGCAATGCCCTCGGCACGCCATCAGCGCCGCCCAACCAGGTGCTGCTCGGTCTGGCGCTGTTTCTGACCTTTTTTATTATGTCGCCGACCCTGGATAAAATTTATCAGGATGCTTACCTGCCTTTCAGCCAGGACAAGATGTCGATGGACGTCGCCCTGCAAAAAGGCGCGGAGCCGTTGCGCACCTTTATGTTGCGCCAGACCCGAGAGGCCGACCTGGCGCTGTTTGCCCGCCTGGCGAATACGCCGCCAATCGCCGGACCGGAGGCCGTGCCCATGCGCATACTGCTGCCGGCTTACGTTACCAGTGAATTAAAAACGGCTTTTCAGATTGGTTTTACCGTATTTATCCCCTTCCTGATCATCGACCTGGTGGTTGCCAGCGTGCTGATGGCGCTGGGGATGATGATGGTGCCGCCGGCGACGGTATCGCTACCGTTCAAGCTGATGCTGTTTGTATTGGTTGATGGCTGGCAGCTGCTGGTGGGGTCGCTGGCACAATCGTTTTATTCATAGTCGGCGCGTTGCAGCCGGAACCGATCCCGAACAGGACGTCAGGCGATCGACTTAATCATCCCTATTTTGCAGGAGATCGCCATGACGCCTGAATCAGTTATGGTAATAGGCCACGATGCCATGATGCTGGCGCTGTCTGTCGCCGCACCGCTGCTGCTGGCTGCGCTGTTTAGCGGGCTACTTATCAGTATCTTGCAGGCGGCGACGCAGATTAACGAACAAACGCTCTCTTTTATTCCCAAGATCCTCGCGGTGATTACCACTATCGTCATCGCTGGCCCCTGGATGCTGAACCTGCTGCTGGATTATATGCGCACCCTGTTTAGCAACCTGCCCTATATGATCGGCTAAATGATTACCTTCGACAGTAGCCAGCTTATGGTCTGGCTCAGCCAGTTTTTCTGGCCGCTGGCGCGGGTGCTGGCGCTGTTTATGACCGCCCCGCTGCTGAGCGAAAAATCGATTAGCAAGCGGGTAAAAATCGGCCTCGGCGTGATGGTCACCTGGATTCTGGTGCCCAACCTGCCGGCGACCAACGTCACCATTTTCTCGGCAACAGGCTTCTGGCTGCTGATACAGCAAATCCTCATCGGCGTTGCTATCGGCTTTACCATGCAGTTTGCTTTTGCCGCGATACGTATGGCCGGCGAGGTTATCGGGCTACAAATGGGCCTCTCTTTCGCCACCTTTTTTGATCCAACAAGCCGGCTGAACATGCCGGTACTGGCCCGCCTGCTCGATATGCTGGCTATGCTGCTGTTCCTGTCATTCAACGGCCATCTGTGGCTAATATCGATGCTATCCGATACGTTTCATACCCTGCCGATTGGCGGTGACACCTTTAACGGTAACGCCTGGCTGGCGCTTACCCGCTCGGCGTCGCTGATTTTTCTGAATGGCATGCGTCTGGCGCTACCGCTGATCACGCTGCTACTGGTGTTAAACCTGGCTCTGGGTTTGTTAAACCGGGTTTCACCTCAGCTGTCAGTTTTTGCTATTGGCTTCCCCGTCACCTTAACATTGGGTTTGGTGTTCATGAGCATGATGATGCCGCTGCTGGCCCCATTCTGCGAACATTTGTTCAGTGAAATCTTTGACCTACTCTCTTCTATCCTGAGTGAAATTCCCGCCAGGTAAACTGGAGGGTTAATGATTAATCCGGCCAACATAGTTAAGCAACATAAATATATATGGGCAATTTTCAGACCAGCTTGATGAGATATCGGCTGAGGTTTATCTGAATATGGCGGCGAGGTAATGAAAATCATTCTTATCTTTTGTCACTTAGGGTATGTTTATAGCGTAAATACGGTTAAAAGTACGTCATATTCATCATTGATGAATGACATATCCCTTTGATTTAAAGCAACTTTATATCTTTTGTCTATTTTTTGCCCGTGATTAGTTCAAATAATGCGCAACAGAAAATTGTGACAAAAAAAATATTCATCAGTTGAGTTTTTTTTAAGAATCATCCTATCAGACTTTTCTGTTTTTCAGGAGATAGTGACATAGCTAGCAAAACAAATGGACAGACTGTGATCCACACACCGTCGTTCCCGGTGGCCGGACGAAGTTATCTGTTGGTTTAGCGCTATGCTGCCAGCACGGATGCAGATGACGTATGTTGAATCAATGGCTCGATTGTTCACATACAGCGCACACCTGGCAGACAGATAAAAATTCATTTTCATATACATAATTCATCGTTAATTTACACGGATAACAAATAGGTGAGGGTCGCTGACATGCCTACGATTATTATGGACTTTTGCAACTACACACGACTGGGCCTGACTGACTATATGTCAGGTAAGGGCATTAAGAAAAAAAATATCTATTCAGTCAGCAGTATTGAGCAACTGCAGCAAAAATGTGACAGCCTGATGCCGGGCGTTGTTTTCATGAATGAAGACTGCTTCATTCATGAAAATGATGCCAGCCAACGTATCAGAACAATTATAATGCAGCATCCTGGCACGCTATTTTTCATTTTTATGTCCATATCTAATATTCATTTTGAAGAGTATCTTTATGTTCGTAACAACCTGATTATTAGTTCAAAATCCATCAGGCCCGCGACCATAGATAATTTACTCTCCAGCTATTTCCATAAAAAACTTAATATTACCACTCGTATTCCATCGAGTTTTGATTCGCATCCATTAACGCTAAGTCAAACCGAATCAAATATGCTTAAAATGTGGATGTCGGGGCACGATACTATTCAGATATCCGATAAAATGCGAATAAAAGCCAAGACGGTTTCTTCGCACAAAGGTAATATTAAGCGCAAAATAAAAACGCATAATAAACAGATTATTTATCATGTTGTTCGCCTGACGGATAATGTCACCAGCGGCATTTACGTTAACGTGCGCTAACGAATCGATAAGGCCACAAAAAACCGTAACATGCTATTTTTTGTGGCTTTTTACTTTTCCCTGCCTCATATATCTTCGCCTTAACGCGTCATTCGTATTCTGCGATCCCGCTCTCATTATCATCACTAAACTTTTCCTTTTGGCTGCCGATGTTGAAGAAAACCTTATAGCTCACTTCTACGGGGACAAAAGGATATGACGTCACTGATAAAACCCGGAACTCAGCAACGCGCAGGATTCTGGCAAAACATCCGACTGGTGCCGCTTTTTGCACTGATATTTGGCGTGATCTTATTACTGTTTGCTCTGTGTATCGGTCTTGCCAGCTATTTCCTGGTACAAAGCAACAGCGCGCTTAAAGACGTTACCGAAGAGATCCAGGTCCGCACGGCGATTGCCAATAGCGCCACGAGTTTGCGCACCGCGCGTTTAAACGTCATTCACGCCGCAGCCAATGCGCGCGTCGGCGATATGGATGCCTTCGACCTTAATCTGGCCGACAGTAAAAAGCGCATTGTGATGGCCCAGCAGGCGTTTAACGACTATCTCAACCGCCGCATTAAAACCAGCGCTGACGCAGCCTTAGACGGCGAATTGAAGACGCGCTTTGATGCCTATGTCAATCAGGGCCTGATGCCTATGATTAAAGCAGCGGCTAACGGTAGCTTTGAAGGGGTTATTTCTCAGGAAAGTGACATTACCCGCAAGCTGGATGATAGCTATAGTGAAATCCTGACTAAAGGCATGGCCATCCGCGATCTGCGCGCCCAGCAAATTAACACCCAGGCACGAAGCCAGGCGCGTCTTGGCTATATAATGATGGGCGCGGCATTCGCCGCAGCGGTGCTGCTGACGCTGATCACCTTCGTATTTCTGCGTCAGGTTGTCATTGCACCGTTGCAGCGGATCGTACAGCGCATCGCACAAATCGCCAGAGGCGACCTGACAACCCATGAGGAGCGCTGGGGCAGCGGTGAAATCGGCAGCCTCGGCAGCAACCTTCAGCTGATGCAGCATTCGCTGGTGAAAACCGTTGGCACCGTGCGCGAAGGCGCGGTCGCAATCTATCAGGGGTCGACCGAAATATCTTCCGGCAATACCGACCTCTCCTCACGCACTGAACAGCAGGCTGCTGCGCTACAGCAAACCGCAGCCAGCATGGAACAGCTGACCGCCACGGTGAAACAAAACGCGGATAATGCCCATCATGCCAGCCAGCTGGCCGCGGATGCATCCGGCAAAGCCTTACACGGCGGGGAAATCGTTAACGGCGTGGTCGCCACGATGAACAGCATTTCCACCAGCTCGAAAAAGATTTCAGAAATCACCTCGGTAATTAACAGCATCGCTTTCCAGACCAATATTCTGGCGCTGAATGCCGCCGTCGAAGCGGCCCGGGCCGGAGAGCAAGGACGGGGATTTGCCGTGGTTGCCAGCGAAGTACGCAATCTGGCGCAGCGCAGCGCCCAGGCCGCCAAAGAGATTGAGTCACTGATAGCCGAGTCGGTTAATCTGATCGGTCAGGGTTCACAGCAGGTTGGTCAGGCAGGCGAAACGATGACCGGCATTGTTGATGCTGTGCATCGGGTAACGGATATTATGGCGGAAATTGCGGCAGCCTCCGATGAACAGAGCCGGGGAATTTCACAAGTCAGCCAGGCCGTTACCGAAATGGATAGCGTTACGCAGCAAAACGCCGCGCTGGTTGAGCAGGCTTCCGCCGCCGCCGCCTCCCTCGAGGATCAAGCATCCCGCCTGACGCAAGCTGTCGCCGTCTTCCAGCTTCAGGCTCAGGCCGCGAGTAAGGCGGCGCCAGCGGTCTCAGCCGGCGTGAAGCCGCCAGCGGTGACGGTACAGAAGCCGGTACTGCTGGCCAGCGCCAGCGGCAATGAAAACTGGGAAACCTTCTGACAACGCCGCTGCGAATAAAAACAGCGCTGGCCTCTCCTGAGAGATGAAGCCAGCGCTGTTTTCCCCTCGTGTTACCTCTTTAAGCTCCTTTTGTCCTGGGCCCTGTCACGCGCGCCAGGGGATAGCGCACAGCGCGGAATGTGTATTGATGGCGCCCACGCCCTGCTCCGCGCCTCGGGGAATAGTCCTTGCCCACCATACTTACTCAGGTTGTCATAACGGGCCTGAGGGCAAGCCAGGCCACTAAAACTGTTTGCAGCGATCTGATCAAGCAGACATTCTGAAGCCGGTTGAAAACCTTTACTCGCCGCGCAGCTCAACAAAAATGCCGTCAGGATGTGCCGTTTCGTTAAAAAACCAAATCCCCATCGGATAATCTTCCAGCGCAACCAAAAACATGGTGCCTTCGCTGAAAGGCTCCACCGCCAGAATGGTACCGTGGCGGCGTGGGCCACCGTCGGTTTTAACCGTTACCCGATCGTTCACTTTCATCTGACTTTCTCCGTTACGCTGCATGCACAGCGCTAAGTGTAACTGAAAAATCTCTCAAAAGGGTTTACAACCCGGCGACTCTTTTCGCTCTCTTAACATTTGTCCGGCGGATTACTTACAGCCCGTCGACGTATACTGCGTCTACTGCACCAACCCCAAAGGGGCAGTCAACCTAAAAGTAACAAGGATTTTGCCCGCTACGTGCGGGCTTTTTTTTTAGCGCGCCTTTACTCTGCCCTATCCCCGCCATTGCTATACTTAAAGACCACAACCTAACGAGGTGATTACCATGAGCACAGCGAATGAGTATCACGACAATGTTCAGCGCGAGGTGAATATTGATGTAGAGGCGCTGCTGGAAGCTGTACACGCCCGTTCAGGATTTGACGTTCGCGAGTTTGTCGAAAATGAGCATCAGCACCGAGTACTGGTGGATGGCAAAGCTTATGACTCTTATGCCGACCTGGCTGACGCCTTCGAACTCGATATCCGTGACTATGCCATCAGCGAAGTTAACCGCTAAATCAGGCAAAAAAAACCCGGCCTGTGGCCGGGTGAAATAAAATGAAGCGTAAATTCATTACCTGGGGAAATTCTCTAACCGCTGCAGACTACCCCAATCATGTTTTAAAACAAGTGATAACCACGTGAAAACTTGTACCGATAAAAATAAATCTATACAAATAACTGTCACCTGAGCCTTGCCAAATCTGACTTTTCACTGCTGAAAACGCTTCCAAAATCGCTTTTTAGTTTAAGATTATTCTTAGCCTTGCGGCTAATTTTTTCAGCCTGCTGTATGCCTGACGACTGTTGATACTTATTCGATATATCAATAGGTTTGGCGGAAAAATAAGGGGGTAACCGATGCCATCGCTTAACGATTCGTTGCTGATCGTCACGGACCTGGATGGTTCTTTACTGGACCATCATACTTATAGCTGGCAGCCGGCTCAGCCGTGGTTGGATAAACTTATACAACATCAGCTACCGATAGTGATTTGCAGCAGTAAAACCGCCAGCGAAATTATCGTCTTGCAGCAACAGCTTAATCTCAGCGGCATGCCATTTATCAGTGAGAACGGCGCGCTGGCGCAGATAGACCTCTCCGACTTTCCGCAACCTTTACGCCGCTACGGCGGCGCTGACTACGCCAGCATTTGCTACACCCTTGCCCATCTGCGCCAGCAGCACGGCTATAAGTTTACCGGCTTTGCCGACGTAACCGCCAATGAGGTCGCCCAGTGGACCGGACTGGCGCCCGGCGATGCAGCCAACGCCCGCCTTCGTCAGGCGTCGGAGTCACTGATCTGGCGCGACAGTCAGTCGAACTTCCAGCAATTTTGCCAGCATCTTACGCTGGCCGGCCTGATGATTACCCAGGGGGGGCGCTTCTGGAGCGTCATGGGGCAGGAGAGCGGTAAAGGCACCGCGCTACGCTGGCTGCTGGCAAACTATCCAACCCATCGTGAAGGACAGCGCATCACCCTCGGCTTAGGGGATGGTCCCAACGATACCGGGATGCTGGAGGTCGTTGATTACGCCATCGTGATTAAAGGTCACAGCAAAAAACCTGTACAGCTTAATCGCAACGATGATCAGCAGGTTTATCATACTGCGGCTCAGGGTCCGCTGGGCTGGAGTGAAGGGCTGGACTTTTTCTTATCCGAATAACACATCAACTTTTCTTTGTCTCTTCGTCGCACTGCGCGACGTTAATCATCGTTATTGGTCGTATCAAGGGGGAGCTATGAGTGATTTTTATCAGAATGGTGTCATCACCAATTTCCATAACCTTACCCGACGCAGCAATGAGGACATAGAGCAGCAAATGGTGCAGTTTGCCGCCAAACGCAAGATGGGATTAATTTTACCCTCGCTGTTTACTGAGCTTGAGGGACCTGCACTGAATAACATCATTGACCAGCTGGTCCGGGTGCCCTATCTGGAGGAAATTGTTATCGGCCTGGATCAGGCTGACCGCGATCAGTTTATGTACGCGCGTGATTTTTTTTCACGCCTGCCGCAGCGCCATCGCATTCTTTGGAATGATGGCCCGCGTCTTCAGGCGATTAACAGTGAGCTGGAGGGGAAAGGATTAGCGCCAACCCAGCCGGGAAAAGGGCGTAACGTCTGGTTCTGCTGCGGTTACACCCTTGCCTCGGATCGTACTGAATGCGTAGCATTCCATGACTGTGACGTTGTCACATACGATCGTAACCTGCTGGCACGCCTGCTTTATCCCCTGGCAAACCCGGCTTTTCAGTACGAATTCAGTAAGGGATTTTATGCCCGGTTTGCCGGGAATAAACTCAACGGTCGCGTTGGACGCCTGCTGGTAGGCCCGCTGCTACGTTCGCTACAGAAGGTATACGGCCATTCGGAATACCTTGATTATCTCAGCAGCTTTCACTATCCACTTTCTGGTGAGTTTGCCATGCGAACGCAGGTTTTAAACGGTATTAAAATTCCCGGTGATTGGGGGCTGGAAATTGGCGTGCTATCAGAAATCTACCGCAACCATACCACCCGTCAGTCCTGCCAGGTCGAAATTGCCGATAATTATGACCATAAGCATCAGCCACTGGCGGAAATGGACGGCTCGGGTGGACTGCAACGAATGAGTAATGACATTGTCCAGTCGCTGCTACGCAAGCTGGCAACAATGGGCGTGCCGCTGACCAGAGACTCATTTCGCGTGCTGAAAGCCACTTACTATCGTAATGCGCTGGATATTATGGAGATCTATAACCATGAGGCAGCGATGAACGGACTAAGCTTTGATCAGCATACCGAGGAAGCGGCGGTAGAACTGTTCACACAATCTATCCTTGATGCCGGTGAATCATTTATTCAGCGGCCG
The DNA here is from genome assembly GCF_002006995.1 of Izhakiella australiensis. Classification (GTDB taxonomy): domain Bacteria; phylum Pseudomonadota; class Gammaproteobacteria; order Enterobacterales; family Enterobacteriaceae; genus Izhakiella; species Izhakiella australiensis. The sequence continues at coordinate 21,761 of NZ_MRUL01000029.1, forward strand.
AATGACAAACCCTTTATTCCCAGCTGGAATCGGGTTCGCTCGGCTTTTCCGGACATTTTTCCACGTATCTGCCAGGCAGTGAAGGAAGATAACCAAGGGAAGGTATAGCAGATAAGTCGGGGGTAGCATAACCAGCAAAGCCTGCTGTTCGTCAGCGACGGCAGGCCTGTGGTTTTCGGACTAACCCGCCAGCTGGTTGTCAGACGCGATCAGCTCATCCGCGCGGAAAGCTTCGCGCTTAACGCTAAAACCATCGTACCAGCGGCACTCAACCATTCCTGCCAGTAGCCCCGTGACAATCATGCGCTGGCCGTCCTGTTTATGCTGCACTTCATCGCTGACTACAAAATCCATCGCTGCCTCCCTTTCTCGCTGAATGATAATCTGATTAAGGTATAGCAGTTTTGTCTCATCCGCGCGCGACTTAAGTTGTAAAAAACGGCCTTAAATACAAATAAACAGATAAATATGCGAAAAGTAAAAAAAACGGACAGCTGACGCCGTCCGTTTTTTCCAGCCTGGTGCCGCGCTGTCAGATTTTGCAGCCTTCGCAGTCGGCTTCGTCGCTCAAATCGTCTGGCAGTTCGCTGGCCTTTTGTTCAGCGCGCGCCTGCGCTTTTTCCAGCTCGGCGTCGTCTAAATCGAATTCAAAAATATCGTCGTCTTTCATCAGGTGGGGCTCCCATTGCTTCGCTTACTTCCGCCTTTATACTGATTTCAGGCCCGATGTGCCAGGTGGAATTACTGTCAGAGCACAATCAATCCGTGTCTGATGCCGCACTTCGGCTGCAATCAGGCGTTGCCGCGCAGTCGGGTAAACATATTGACCGCCAACAATACCACCAGACCCAGCAGCAACCCAATCAGCAGGCTGCTGCCGTTGGCGATCAGGCTGGCAACCAGCCCGCTCTGTCCTTCGCTCCAACCGGCAATCAGATGATGAACGGCAGGCACGCCATGGCTGATAATGCCGCCGCCGACCAGAAACATCGCCAGAGTACCCACCACCGACAGCAGCTTCATCAGCAGCGGCGCAAAAACCAGTAACAGTCGCCCAATCCCCCGCGCCGGAGCGGCGTCGCGCTGCTGCAGCCACAGGCCTAAATCGTCAATTTTCACGATCGCCGCTACGATGCCATACACGCCGACGGTCACCGCCACGGCCACCAGCGACAGAATAATCACCTGATTGAGGAGTGGCGCTGCGGACACCACGCCGAGGGTGATGGCGACAATCTCAGCAGAAAGAATGAAATCGGTTCGCACCGCCCCTTTCACCTTACGCTTTTCATAAGCCTTAGCACCCTGCTGCGCCTCCTGTGCCAGCCTCTGCTGACGAGCCTGCGGCGTTTCCGCCTGCTTATCATGCTGCAGGCTGTGCAACACTTTTTCCGCGCCCTCGTAGCAAAGATAGGCGCCGCCCAGCATCAGCAGCGGCGTAATAGCCCAGGGCGCAAAGGCGCTGATCAGCAAGGCCAGCGGCACCAGAATGACTTTATTAATGAACGAACCTTTAAAAACGCCCCACACCACCGGCAGCTCACGGTCAGCCTTCACGCCGCTTACCTGCTGGGCGTTAAGTGACAGATCATCGCCCAGTACGCCGGCGGTTTTTTTTGCCGCCACCTTGCCCATCACCGAAATGTCATCGAGTAAGGTAGCAATATCATCGAGTAGGGTTAATAAACTGCTTGCAGCCACGGATTATCCTTTTAGTCGTCATCGTGATGGCAACAGGGACAAGACTCAACACCAACGGCGGTCATATCGGCAATGCCGTCACATTCCCACTCGACCCGCACCGGTAAATCCGGACCGGCATCGTGATGAATGTATTTACTGACCGGACTTTCCGTCATGCCGTCAATCTCTTCGGTTGCAATCAGCCGCTGCCCCACGTAAACGCGTGCCGTCGCGGTGGTTTTGATCATGCGGTCCTGATGCAGTTTATAGAGACGTTTAACCGTGAGTTTTACGCTGCCCATCGCCTCACCCAGAGTTGTTATATTAAAAGCGCATTTTGCATGACCTGTGCTCTGCTGCATAGCTAACCCGCAGAGTCATTGCCAATCAGATGAATGCCGCCGGGATCGATTTCACTGTTACTGCCAGCGGCGCAGACCCATTCCTCAAGGCGAGCCTGCAACGCCCGATCGCTGAGCTTTTGCCGTCCGCGCAGCGCGCACTCCCAAACCACCAGCACCCGCCAGCCCAGTTCGCTTAACGCCAGGCGATCGCGCCAATCGCGCGCCACGTTGGCGTCAATTTTTTTCAGCCAGAACCCGGTGCGCGTCGCCGGTAGCTTAAACAGCGGACATTGATGCTTATGCCAGAAACAGCCGTGGGTAAAAATAACCGCATTAAACTGCGCCAGCACAAAATCGGGACGGCCAGGCAGCGAGGCGTCCTGCACGCAAAATTCCATGCCGAGATCGCCGAGCAAGCTGGCAATACGCCGCTCTATTGCCGTATCGCGGGTGCCAATGGCACGCATGTTCTTACTGCGTATCTCTGCCGAATGCACATCCGCCATAACTGGCCTCCCGTTAACTTATCAGGTCACAGGCTGCCGCCTTCGCACTACGCTGGCTGACCGCCTGTTCAATCCATGGCAGCAGCAACTCCGCCACTGCGGTAAAGACCGGCACCACCACCGAATTACCAAACTGTCGGTAAGCCTGAGTATCGGAAACCGGAATGCGAAAAGCCGCACAGCCGGGCGCTTCAAAGCCCATCAGGCGAGCGCATTCGCGCGGCGTCAGGCGACGCGGACGGCGCTGCTGGTTAGCCCCATCACTAAAATCCTGTTCGCCCAGCGCTTTATCCCAGCCGCGATCGATCAGGATTTCCGAACCGTCTTTGTAATAACGCGCCGACAGGGTACGCACCACGCCGGTTTCAACCTGTGGATCCACCAGGCCGTAACCAAAACCATTGCCTTTCGCCTGATGCTTACGGGCATAATTATAGAGGTACTTCCACAAGGTGGGCGTCAGGATATACTTTTCATCCGGCGCATCGTCCAGCAGGTCGCGCAGCAGCGGCCGGCGAGCCGGATAGCATGCGGCGATATTCTTCAGGCTAAACGGCGGCAGCTGCAGATCGCGACGCATCCCCACCAGCACGATGCGCTCGCGGTGCTGCGGTAAAAAGTGTTTGCCATCTATAACCTTCGGGTCATCGCTGCCCTGCTGTTGCGCATCGGCTACGTCATAGCCCAGTTCGTCGAGCGTTGACATGATGATACGAAAGGTCTTGCCCTTGTCATGACTTTTGAGATTTTTCACGTTCTCCAGCACAAAAATCGCCGGTTTTTTTGCCGCTATAATGCGCGCAACGTCAAAAAACAGCGTGCCCTGCGCTTCGCATTCAAAGCCGTGCGCGCGACCGAGGGCATTCTTCTTCGACACGCCGGCCAGCGAAAACGGCTGGCAGGGAAAGCCGGCCAGCAGCACATCATGGTCCGGGATCTGGCGATCGATATGCGCATAGGCTTGCTGTTCATCAACGTCGGCATCGCCGGACAGGGTAATATCGCGGATATCCTGATTAAAACGGTGCTGCTTTTCATCGCAATACCAGTTGGCCTTATAGGTGCGCACGGCATGTTTATTCCATTCACTGGTAAACACGCACTGGCCGCCTATCGACTCAAAGCCGCTGCGAATACCGCCGATGCCGGCGAATAAATCGATAAAGCGAAAACCATAGTCAGGGTGACAGGCCGGAGGTGAAGGCAGCATCGCGCGCAGTAGCGCCACCTCCGCTTCACTCAGCACGCGGGAAGATTTTCCTTTTAGCCAGCGATTCAGCGCTTCACGCGTCCATTCCTGCTGCGCCAGCAGCCGCAGCTGACCGGCAACGGTTTTCTGATCGTAAATTTCCAGTACGCGGGCCAGTAGCGCCTCATCCTCTGCGCGCTTATGCAGCATATGCTCGCGCGCCTGCCCGGCAAGCGCCGTGGTCAGCGGGTCAAATTGATTCATCATTGATCCTGATGGTAAAAGTGAGTGATAGTTTATCACCAGTTTGACCCGGCGCCAGGTGGCCGATGCTTGTTGAACCTGAAAAGTGCATTACAATAGTGGCTGATTCAAAGCTAAGGTGCCCAATAATGACCATTAACCGCGAAACGCTGACGCTGCCCGCTGGCGCAGGCAAACTGCTGCTCCATACCTGCTGCGCCCCCTGTTCGGGTGAGGTGATGGAGGCGCTGCTGGCGTCGGGCATTAATTACACGCTCTATTTCTATAATCCCAATATTCATCCGCAAAAAGAGTATCTGCTGCGCAAAGAGGAAAACATCCGCTTTGCCGAGCAGCACGGCGTGCCCTTCGTTGACGCCGATTATGATACTGATAACTGGTTCGAGCGCGCTCGCGGTATGGAACACGAGCCGGAACGCGGCGTACGTTGCACCATGTGCTTTGATATGCGCTTTGAACGCACCGCCCTCTACGCGTTTGAACACGGCTTTTCAGTTATCAGCAGTTCGCTCGGCATTTCACGCTGGAAAAATATGCAGCAAATCAATGATTGCGGCGCCCGCGCCGTCGCGCCCTACCCGGATATGGTCTACTGGGATTACAACTGGCGTAAGAAAGGCGGCTCGGCGCGCATGATTGAAATCAGCAAGCGCGAGCGCTTTTATCAGCAGGAATACTGCGGCTGCGTTTATTCACTGCGCGATACCAACCTGCATCGCAAATCCCAGGGAAGACCGCTGATTGCGCTGGGCGTTCAGTATTACGGCGATGATAAAGCCTAATTTGCTTTAAAGAGAGATAAACCTCTGATTAGCGCAATAGCCATTGCGCTGTAACCTTAACGTCATATTCAACAGAAATAATCCAGCCCTGTTAATAATCTGCGCGTACAGAGGCGTCCTGCTTGCCGCTAAAGGAACAGGATGTCTGACTGCGTACGGGTTTTGTCCGGCTCGATTTTTCTGGAATGTATTATGTCGCAGCTCACTTCGCGTCCTCACCTGATATCTGTATTTTCCAATCCGATTAAGCTGATTATGCGCTGGCGTCTGCCGCTGGCAATGCAAAGCCTGCGCGGCGGCTTTATCCTGTTTTTAATTATTTTTTGCCTGCTGCAATGCGCAAGTCTGGTGCTGCTGACCCGGCTGGTTGAACAGACCAAAAGCAACGTCGCCACCTCGCAAAGCCTCACCGGACGTCAGTCGTTGCTGGATAAAGCCCGCATGGAACTGCTCATCGCCAGCGATAACAGCAACCGCGCGGCAATTTATTTAATGCAGGATAATCAAACCGGTTCGGTGGACAGCTGGGTAAGCCTCGCGGACTCAGCAGAAAGCTCGATTGAAAGCGCCCGGACGCTGTTCAATCAATACCAGCCCTCAAAAAATGGCGACTTACAGCAGGCCTTTGATCTGCTGATGGACGGCCTGAAAGAACAGCTGAAAGGCCTGCGGGCAAAAGATATTGATGCCTTTTTTATGGTACCGATGCAGGTGTTCCAGCAGCAGTTCAACCAGGCTTATTATCAGACACTGAATCAGGCGCGTGGCGACACCTCAAGCTTTAACAGTGCGATGCTCGAATCGCTGATGCAAAACCGCAACCGGGTACTGGCAATCAGCGCGCTGTTGCTGACTCTGCTGCTGATCGCCGGAGGGTTGCTGGTTCAGGGCGTGATCGTGCCGCTCAACCGGCTGAAAAAGCATACTGCGCAGATTGCCACCGGTAACATCGCCCATCCGGTCGTCACCTCACGCCTGCAATCGCTGGAGCTAAAAGCGCTGACGGCCAGTATTGACGCCATGCAGCACGGGCTACGTAATATCGTCGGCGAGATTAATACCATTGCCAATGCGGTGCTGAGCAGCGCCGGGCAAATCAGCACGCAAAATGAAGAGTTTTCCAGCCATAGCCAGCAGCAAAACAATGCGCTGGACCATATCAGCCAGCGTTTAAACCGGGTTGCCGAGGAGGTTGAGGCCAGCGTGGTTTTCAGCCAGGACGCCAGCGCCCGGGTGCAGGCGGCGGACAGCCTGACCCAGCGCTGCGGCGGCATGGTCGCCGAAGTCGATAAGCGCATGCGTAATATCGTCGATGCTTCCGGTGAAATTGCCGGCATCGTTACCCTGCTCGACAGCCTGTCGCTACAAACCAAGCTGCTGGCGCTCAACGCCGCGATCGAATCCGCCCACGCGGGCATCTACGGTCGCAGCTTCTCTGTTGTCGCCAAAGAAATCGGGCTGCTTTCGGAAAAAAGCGCCGCTTCGACGCGCAATATCGATGAGCTGATAAACCGCACCAACCAGCACATTGAGAGTGGCTTTAGCCAGGTGACGACGCTGGAAACGCTGTATTCCGGGATTACCTCGGCGGTGAGCGACGTGGTGGTGCTGCTTGATGGTCTGCAGCAAAACGCCAGCGCGCAAAGTAACCGGGTTAACACAATCGCGACGGAAATCGCCGCGTTAAACCAACAGGTGCGCAACAGCGAGCGTCTGACCGCTGCCAGCGCCAGCGCGGCGGAAAACCTGATAACCCATTCACAACGCCTGTCGCACAGCGTGAGTCTGTTTGTGCTACAGCCATAAAAAAACGGCCGGGAAGTGATTCCCGGCCGTCTGCCGTTGCGCAATAAGGCTTATTTTTTCTTTTTTTGCTTCTGCTTTTTCAGCAATGACCGCACCTGCTTAAGCTCCGTGGCGCTAAGCACGTCGCTTTCATCGGCCTCAGCACGGTGGCTGTCCGCCGCTGCGCCGCCCAGGCTGGCCTCGACGCGCTGGGTAATTTCATAGCTCATCGACGTCTGGTTCTCGATAGCCAGCAGCTTGATTTGCTCTTTCAACTCAGGGCTGATCTTAATCGTTAAATTTACGGTATCGGCCATCGCTACGCTCCATATATTGGTTAATCAGCAAAGTAGCGTAAAAGACGTGAAGTCACTATCCGTTCATAAAAATTTAATATTACTCATCTGCCGCGAACCGTTTCATTACCTTCTCATCAATGCCGCAGTAATCGCCCTGCAGTTCGGCGCTTAGTTTTGCCATATAGGTCACTAGGAAACGGGCGCTGTAGGTGGCCATCCGCCTTCCCTCCTCGGTGTGCATAGTATCCGGCAGGCGCAATAGCTTGGTCTGAAAATGATCCAGCGCCCATTCGAGGTCGTTAAGGGCGCGCTCATCGCCAAAGGGGTCTTCTGAATTGAACAGCGCGCGGCCCAGTGAACCGGACACATAGAAGGTTCGCGCCAGTCCAATGGCGCCGAGCGACTCAAGCCGGTCTGCATCCTGCACAATTTTCGCTTCAATGGTCTCAGCGTGGATACCGGCGCTAAAACTGTGCGCCTGCACACAGTGAGCAACCGCTTCAATTTTCTCCGCCGGAAAATCCGGAAAGCGATCGCGCAGTTCAAGGCGCGTCTGCTCCGCGGCATAGGTGGACGCGAGATGGCGCTGCGGATGATTTTTCGCCAGGTTTACCAGATCGTGAAAGTAGCAGCCGGCCAGCACGACCAGCTCGTCGGCGGGCATGGTCTGCATAATCCGCCGTGCCGTCTGCCAGACGCGGCGCAGATGGGCAACATCATGGGCCTTATCCTCTTTCTGCCAGCTGGCATTCAGCCAGCTCTCAAAACGTTGCTGCCAGTCGACCAGGGACATGACTCCTCCATTTGTACAATAAACAGGAAACTGCCGCTCCGCGTTGCCGTAAAGCAGGCGGCAAATCGTCGAAATACCATGCTGCCTACGGGTTTATAACGGTTCAGACACTGTTAATTCAACAGATTAGCTGTCAGGCGTTCAGCCGGGTGATATACAGACGAATAATTATTAGGCTAATGCATAAGCCCGGATTAAGACTCTGCTGCCTTCACCGCTTATTTACGGTTAACGCACCGGCGCGGCGCCGCTGAACGGACCAGCTGCGGAAACAGCTATCGCTCCGCTGTCCGTTTTATAATACACAACACGCTGATTACAATAGAATGAATACCAAGGCTATCAGAGGCCATTCAGCGGTAAATTAATGGCCGATAAGTTGCCGGCACGGGCGATAACTTAACAGAATTATTCCGCTTGCTTTCCGACAAATTCAATAAGAAAATTTCATCATTGGTCCGAAATCCTGAGACAGGAATATCTTTCATTAATGTAGGATTAATCGTATTGTTTTTTTACGGCAACGTTCCGTAACGCCTTTTAGGGAAAAGATGAGGTTTTGTCATGAAAGAACGCCCAATTCTGTTCAATGACCAGCGCGTGCGAGCGTTAATGTCGGGCATGCAGACCCAGACAAGACGCATTATGAAATCTATGCCGCTGGCGCCAGGGCAGGATAATCACGAAGGCTGCTATGGCATTGACGTGCTGAGTAACCACGTGCAGGGAAATCGGGTACTGGGAATGGGAGATCTGCGTTACCACTGCCCCTATGGCCAGCCGGGCGATCGGCTCTGGGTGCGCGAAACCTGGCGTGGCCCGGTCATTCCGGCCGTGGACATGGCGGCATGGGAAGCCAGCCCCGACGAATTCCGCCAGCCGCGTTACTGCCAGTACCGTGCCGATACCAGCGAATTTGGCAACGATCAGGACTTTGCCGAGTTTGGCTGGCAGGCAGGAATCCATATGCCGCGCTGGGCCAGCCGCATCGATCTGGAAATAACTGACATCCGGGTGGAAAAAATCCAGCATATCAGTGAGCAAGATATCGCGGCTGAAGGCATACAAAGCGACGCGCATTTTCTCAATAACTTCTTCACCATGCACAGTGAAGCGCAGTCGCCGAAAGATGCCTATCGCGCTCAGTGGGCGCTGCAGTATGGCGGTACCAGCTGGGAGGTTAACCCCTGGGTGTGGGTAATTGATTTTAAAAGAATATGAACGCAAAAATGGCGGCGAAGCGCAGATAAAACAGACCAACTGGTTATTTCCCAGCCGGTTGAATAAAAAGGTATTTTTAGCTGTTGACAGTACCCTCTGCTGCCATTAGTATTCGTCGCAATCAAGCGATTCCTCTGTAGTTCAGTCGGTAGAACGGCGGACTGTTAATCCGTATGTCACTGGTTCGAGTCCAGTCAGAGGAGCCAATTTTTTATTTTCATGTCTCCTTACGAATCCTTATCTGATGATGATTCAAGAGGTTAGCGTGAAAAGTCTTCCCGATGTATTTTGATTTAGTCCTCCGCATCGGGAAAAATTGGTGGTCAAATCTGGGGTCAGGTTAGTTCGATAATGGAGTGACCCCCATATGTCCCTTACCGACGCGAAAATCCGCACTTTTAAACCTTCTGATAAACCCTTTAAAGTCTCCGATTCCCACGGCCTGTATCTTCTTGTCAAACCGGGCGGTTCCCGCCACTGGTATCTCAAGTATCGAATCAACGGTAACGAATCCCGCATTGCACTGGGGCCCTATCCGGTCGTTTCCCTGTCTGATGCGCGACAGCAACGTGAAGGTATCCGTAAGATGCTGGCGCTGAACATTAACCCGGCACAGCAGCGGGCCACTGAGCGCAGCTCACGCAGACCGGAAACAGTGTTTAAAAACGTGGCGCTGGCGTGGCACAAGAGCAATAAAAAGTGGTCGCAGAATACCGCTGACCGCCTGCTCGCCAGCCTGAACAATCATGTTTTTCCGGTTATCGGGCACAAGTCAGTATCAGAACTTAAACCCCGTCATTTTATTGACCTGCTAAAAGGGATTGAGGAAAAAGGGCTGCTGTAGGTCGCTTCCCGCACGCGGCAGTACTTCAATAACATCATGCGTCATGCAGTCCATCAGGGGTTAATCGACACAAACCCGGCAGTAAACCTTGAGGGCGTCACAATACCACCTGTCAGACGCCACTGTCCCGCCCTGCCGCTGGAGCGCCTCCCTGAAATGCTTGAACGCATTGAAAGTTATCATCAGGGACGGGAACTGACCCGGCTTTCAGTCCTGCTGACGCTGCATCTGTTCATCCGCTCCAGTGAACTGCGTTTTGCCCGCTGGTCAGAGTATTAGACGTCAACTACTCAGGCCGGTACGCGTCAACTATTCTGGCCGCCTTTCAGTTACTTCTTAACTGACTGCTGGGTTACTGCTTTCGACGTTTTCTTTCTGTAGCTTTCTCCTGTTACCTCGA